>DJXW01000003.1:0-61416 GCA_002449845.1 Prevotella sp. UBA6994 | reverse complement strand
CTCAACACTAAACACTCAACAAAAATTAAATCAAATTCATTCCCAGTTTCTTACATTCCTCACGCATGTCGTCTGGCCAGATACTGGCTTGGATTTCTCCGATGTGAGCCTTGTGCAACAACACCATGCACAATCTACTCTGACCAATACCGCCACCAATGCTCAATGGCAACTTGTCTGACAACAATTGCTGATGGAAATATAATTGACTGCGCTCTTCCTTACCTTCCAACTTCAATTGTCTGAGAAGGCTTTCCTTATCCACACGAATACCCATGGAAGACAACTCGAACGACCTGTTCAGCACGGGATACCAAATCAAAATGTCACCATTTAATCCAGCCTGCCCATTCTCGGCTATCGTTGACCAGTCATCGTAGTCGGGAGCACGACCGTCGTGCTTCTCTCCATTGCTCAACTCTCCACCAATGCCAATGATAAACACCGCTCCGTAAGCCTTGCAAATAGCATCTTCACGCTCCTTGGGTGTCTTGTCGGGATACATCTTCAGCAGGTCTTCAGCATGGATGAAGTGTATTTTCTCTGGCAAGAAAGGCTTAATTTCGGGGTAGGTCTCGCAAGTAAGGTATTCCGTACGCAAGATGGCGGCGTAAATACGCTCCACCACATTTTTCAAAAATGCCAATGTTCGTTGTTCACGTGTAATAACGGCTTCCCAATCCCATTGGTCAACATATAAGGAATGTAAATTGTCTAACTCCTCGTCTGCCCTGATGGCGTTCATATCCGTATAGACGCCAAAGCCAGGCTCAATATGATATTCCGCCAAGGTCAGCCTCTTCCATTTTGCCAAGGAGTGAACCACTTCTGCCTGTGCATCGCCCAAGTCCTTGATAGGGAACGTCACGGGACGTTCCACGCCGTTCAAGTCGTCATTGATGCCAAGTCCCTTCAACACGAAGAGTGGGGCGGTAACACGGCGCAGGCGCAACTCCGTGGAGAGATTGGCCTGAAAGAACTCCTTAATTAATTTGATGCCTTGTTCTGTCTGCTTCATATCCAAGAGCTGACAGTATCCTGAAGGCTTAATCAACATGCTCATTTTTGTCTCATCTTTTTATTTTGCGCTGCAAAGTTACGCATTTATTATTAATCTGCAAGAATATTTGCCAATCTTTTTTGCAAAATGATAGCTATTTAACAAAAATCCTTACTATTTGATAACAAATAATCAACATAAACAAAGAATATAGCTAATGAGAAAAAAAAGCAAATAAATTTGGTACTTCAAAAAAAATCATTTACCTTTGCACCCGAAATCGCCGATATGGCTCAGTTGGTAGAGCAACGCATTCGTAATGCGTAGGTCCCCGGTTCGAGTCCGGGTATCGGCTCAACGCTTTTATTCCCCCTCTTTTTTGCGGTAATAGCTCAGTTGGCAGAGCGTTGGCTTCCCAAGCCGAAGGTCGCGGGTTCGAACCCCGTTTACCGCTCCATACGCATTGATTATTTTTCTGGTCCCGTAGCTTAGCTGAATAGAGCGTCAGATTCCGGTTCTGAAGGTCTTGGGTTTGAATCCCAACGGGATCACTTTTAAAAATCCGCAAGATTCTGAATGTCAGTTTCTTGCGGATTTTTTTTAGGTAATAATATAGCAAATGGCACATATTTATACAGAGATGGTGGAAAGTCTATTTGATTGTAATCAGTAATTTGTTGTAAAAGACTGCAACGCAGTCTACATTCGATAACCGGGGGTACGAGCGTAGCGAGCACCCCCGGATAGCGATATGCTCCACATCATCATCACTCTGAAAGAGTGCCCCTTACATGCAATGGGCGACTCTTTCAGAGTCGTTCTATCCGTCCTTTATCTATCCGTGGGTACTGCGCACCCACGGTTATCGAGCGGTGACGCTTTCAGCGTCTTTCTAAATGCACTTCATCTCATAAAAAATAAAAAGGAGGATGAGCTAAGAAATAAGCACATCCTCCTGTAACAAGTATTGAATAAAAGTTATTATTTCATTTACTAAACAAATATGATGATGAAGGTTTTCGCCTTATTCATCCCATATACTGGATTGGAACTGTTCTGAAGTTTCTTCACTATGATCAAACAACATGTCGCTCTTAGATTCTGAAGAACCATTAATTTGAGGGTCACTCATTTCAAGAGCTCCAATCATCATATCATTGGTGTTGAAAACCAAAACACTGGTTTCTGGTATTATATAGGTCTTTTTCATTACTTCATTATCTTTTTACCGTTAATAATATACATGCCATTGGGAAGACTGCTGAGATCAGGAGTTCCCTGGTTCATTTTCACTGTAGCCACTTTTATGCCGTTCAGTGTATAGACATCAGCTTTGTCGTAGGCCATGTTTTCCACTTCACTGATTCCATCGGGTACGAATGATCCAATCCTTAATCTTGGTGCTTGAGCTAAAGGACTGTTGTCATCCACAGAGAAGTAAGCTCTGAAAGCATTCTGGTTTGTTCCGTCTTTCTTGACAAAGTATTGTCCTTTTTCATCCAGTACATAACCATTGACAGATTTCTGTTCGCTCAGTCCGACAAAATCAAAAGCATCAGTCATTGCCTTGAGTCTTGAAGTTTCAGGGATGTTCACATCGTCTGCTGTAAAGGCAATCGTCTTATTAAGAAGATTATAGCTCTCACCCCACTTATTACCCGGTGTAGCGATGATATAAGGCACATTGGCACGAATCTTGTCAACAAAGTCGAAATATACAGCCTCTCCATCCGTATATGCGAATGATTTCAGCCAGAAGTCTTTGCCATCATCATTTCTATCTACAAACCAATAAATCTGCTTGTTGTCTGTTTGGTTGAAAGCTTTCTGAGCAGCAAAGGGCAATACAATCGACTCCCATCCCGTGCTACCGTCTGCACCAAGTTTTGGTTCCCTCGTATATATTGCTTGTGTGGCTGTGAAACCCAGAGGTACATAGAAATTATATCCGTCGGTAAAGGTCACCTTGTTGATTTTACCATTCAAGACCACGTTCTTACCAGAAAGACTTGCGGGTGCAGTATTTTCTGAGAGGTAATACAGCGTGTTAGGATTAGCATTAGGGGTGATAGTTCCCGTAGGAGTCGTAAAGAATCTTACAGCAACGGCATTGTCCACTACAGCTACATTTTCATTGCTTGTCTCTGCTTTGCTCTTCGAGGTTCCGTCAGCAGTCCAATAGGTGTATCCACCAGCTACCAATTCACACATGGTTGTCTCGCCGATTTTTTTGTTCCAATTAACATCTTCCCAACAAGCGAGTTTGTATCTCATTCCCACGGTGGGATTTTCTACTGTGTAATCAACGGTCATACTTTCACCCGCAGCCAGTTCATCAGTGCTACCGTATGACATACTTGATCTTCCACTGCTATCTGTAAAGCCAATACCTATTATTCCCTTAAACGTCTTTGTACCTGTATTTGTAATGGTTAAGGTACCCGTCACTGCACCTCCGCAAATCTTATTACTCTCGGTGTCAAGGTTTTCAATCTTCCAATCTGTAACTGCAAGTTGATAGGCAGCGTTCTCATCCTCATTGACAACCATGATAGCTCCCTCGTAAATGACATTTTCCCCTGAACGATCCGTTGTAATCTTCACGGGTAAATCTCCCGTTGCAGTTGGTGTGAACGCGAACGACATGTTGATGGTGTTGTCTGCATCAATGAAAGCTATATCTTTGCTTGCTATAGTTCCATTAATCCAAAGGTAGATTTCGCCTTGATAATTGACATATCCCTCGTTAGTAAGAGAAGCCACACCGCTTGTCTTGTTGTTAACAAACAAAGTGGGCGAAGTGGTAAACGAGTTACAAACAACATGAGGACTCAGCGTGCTGTTGTTGTAAATCACCGAATTACCACTGATGGTAACCTCGTTGTGGTAATACTCTGAGCCAGCGCATGGCACCCACTCATATTCCTTGCCTTCTTCCTTCATGCGGCACACCAATCGCACCTCGTAAGTACCGTCAGCAATCCTCTTTTGATAGAAGAATGGATAGACAATCAGATTAGGATTATAGTGACCGACACCAAGGTCGATTCCCCAGGGATCATTATCTAGCAGACTACCTTCATATACTACCTCACCGTTTTGCAAAAGTTGTGCGTTGAGCTGGTGATCACCGTCCATCAGCCCCTGTAGCTGGTAACCTACTCCAAAATATTGTGGACCATATCGAGACACATAATCAGCATTATAATCTCGCAACTGGAAATTCAATATTTTCAAACATGGTCCAGTGGCAGTGATTCCCTCAGCAGCTTCTGGTTGAATGCCAACAATTATCGACTGACTGTAATTGTAACCAGAATTGCTGCCACCTGCGCCTTGTTCGTCTGGCTCTAAAATCGACAGCAGGTAATAGCCGTCAGACATGCCGCCCCATCCCCAATTGATATGGAAGAATCCATCCTCACCATATCCATCACAGATAAAGGCGTGACCAGCACCCGTGCTCGTAGAACCACTATAGATGACAGGCCTTCCTTCGTAAAGTTCATTGTAAATAAGTTCTTCCCAATCAGAAGTACTGTAACTTGAACGATCTACAGACTCGATAGGACCATTATAGCCAAAATAATTTTTCAATGCAGAAGGAATCATATACGATGAAGCCCCTGTCGAGCCTGTACCATAATTGGCTTGTACTGAATAGCCACAATATTTCATCAATTGGGCTACTGCCGTCTGGTTCACTTCATTGTCATTACACCCTTCGCTTGCATTGCGACCACCCTGATAATCATAAAGCATATTATCCCAGTCGAAGGTAATAGCTGGTAAGTCATCCAGTTGGTTTCCTCTCCAATAATAGCCCGGCACCACCGTAGTCGCTGTTTTTGGCCACTCATGATATTTCATTACCTGGGCAAAGGCTGTAGCCACACATCCCGTAAGACACTGGGTACTGCCTACCGTTGGAGTGATGTTGAAATAGGGTGCATACTGATTCCAGTGAGTCATCACTAAAGGTGAAATGCTGATTCGCGATTTCTGCATAGCAGCCTTCCTCACGCGAGAAGCGCCATGGAAATCGTTGCCCAATGTCTCCATCTGCTTGGTATAATTGTTCAACCAGGCTGTGATGTTTTCAGGTACATCTGTTTCTTCAAATGTACCCGTGTAACTATAACCAAGTACTGCGGGAGCCTTGTCATCACCAGAAACAATGACAAAGCCTTCATTCTGCCCATTATTGAACACATAAAAAGGTTGCGTTCCATCTGTCTTGACTTTGGCAATCTTTTCCGCAGAAGAACGAAGCTTACCAACATGAATCCCTCTTTCCGCCATGAAGTCACGGGCAATGGCTTGTGCCTGTTGTCTTCCTATGGGAGCGGCATTCACACCCAACATGGTAGTTAGGTACACGATCAAAAATAGTAGTGTCTTTTTCATCTTATAATAATTAAAAAATTGGATTCTTGCATTTCAATTTTTTTTGAACGAGTTCTTACACCGCACAAAAATAATACATTATTTTTTCATGTACAAGTTTTGAAAGTTTTTTATTAAACATTTTTCCATTTCCGTAAGTTGCAGTAGTACAGGAGTAAAAGGGAGTTCAGTAGTTCAGATAAATGTTTCTATAAATCCTACTTTCTAACACGAGTCGTTGAATGGCAAACAAAAAAGAAGGTCACTTGATCGTGACCTTCTTACCGTTGATAATATAAATGCCTTTAGGCAAGGTGGCTTGATGGATATTATCTGCCACTTTCGTTCCCGTTAGCGTATAGACCGACGAGTCGTTGAGACGAGTTGCCTCTACCAAATCTATTCCCGTTGGATCATTATATTCTACGCTCTTCAATTCTGCGTAAGCCGAACTATTAGCATCTACCATCTTCACATGGAAGATGAAACGGGCGACAGCCGTATTTCTGAAGTTTTGCTTATATTTGATGGCTTGTCCGATGGTAAACGTGTCGCCCACCTGGCACTTACCTGGGTTCTGCCCGATGATAAATGCCATCGAACTGGGATAGAACTCGGAGAAAATACGACACACATTGACATCATAGCCGCACACATCACTATTGGTATCATACCAATGTCCGTAACCATTAGCGGTGGAACCTCTCTCCACCAACGTATTGTCTGACACGTTCAACGGATAGAACATCATCTTACCCGTACCTGGTCCATTCACGTCGTATCTCTGCAACACGGTGTTGAAACGAGACAACTCGCATTGGAAAGCCGTACCCAACATGGTTGCCGTCTTTCCACTGACGTTGACAGTTGTTCCCGTGTATCCTATCTCGTCAACGGGAATGTTGACGTTAAAGTCGAAGGTAATATCGGCAATGTCGCGCTTATCCAATGTAGGCGAAGCATATACGGTAGCCCTCTCACCGATGTCAGTTCCCTCAAACGATACACGGTATGGCCAACGGTCGTCGCCCGCAAAACTTTCATCCCACTTGTGTTGGATGTAGCGCTTCAAGGCAGGAGAAACCACCAACCACATCCGTTCCGTATTCTCTGGTACGGTAAACGACAGTGTTTCCGTCTTCTCGCTTCCACCCGTGCAATAGATAGAGTCTTCTGAGAAATACTTTCTGGTACCATCTTTTAAGAGTGCCACATAACCCAAGCGGAAACCGCGATAAGAACCGTTAATCACTTGATAATTATCCACGCCAGCCTTTGAGAATCCCGTGTTGTCGTTCAGGTATTCTCCTGGGTCACCGTTAGCCAACTTTGCATCATAGCGCAGGGCGGTGAAATGAGTGGTAACATTGGTGCCAGCCTCTGGCACTTTCAGCGGAATCACGTTGAATCCCGTTGATTGAGGCGCACTTGCCAAAGCCACTTGGTAAGAACCGTCTTCGGTAAGGGCGCAACGATAATTGAAATCACCGATATAAGGGTTGCGGTAGGGCTTGCAAACATCCAAATCCCACGTCACCATCCTACACGCATAGTCGAAGTACATCTTAAAGAGATCGTCCACACTCAATCCCTTGCAATCCATCAACACTTGGTTGAAGTCTTTCACCGTGGTCTCAGGCCAGTTCCACACCTTAGCCACCGACTGAATGTCGTGATAATACTGGCAAAGGTAATAGAAGAACCAATAGCTCTGGTAACGATGCCACTCGTGCGTATAAGCATAGTTGTGAGAATTGCGGAACACTCCGATGCTCTGGTCATACATCAGTTCGGGATAGCTCTGGTTGGCTTGCCATTGAGCCGTTTGCTCCCACGTCACACTACCGTTGCCCACGGCTCCATGGAATCCCGTTTGCACGCTACGGTCGTACCCGTGGTTGGAAGCCTCCGAATAGCACATGTAATGAAACGAGTGACCTATCTCATGAGCCACACTATGACCTACGGGCTTGCACGTAGATGGATTCAGCCACAATGCCGACACCATGTAATCGTATCCTCCACCGTAGCAAGTCCATTCTTCGGTGTGGTTCATCAACACCATCACCTTATATTTATTCAAGTTAGAATTGTTGGGGTCAACAAATCCCAGCTTGTTGATTTCCAAGTCAAAGAATGCTTCACACTTCCGAAGCAAGTCATCAATGTCAACATGGTAGAAGTCAGTCACCTCAGAGGGCGATTTCTTTCCGTAATACTTATCCCAGAACACGATGACGTTTTCGGTTTCCTTGCTTCTCGACTTCGACCAAGTATATTTATTGTCGGGGTCGTTCTCCGCATAGAGCAGCGTGTCTGTTCTGTTTTGCCACTCGCGAGGGATATAAACTGTCTTTTGTGCCTTGATGAACGATGAGCTCATCAGCGACAACCATAATACCAATAGTAATTTTTTGTTCATATCGTAATTGTTTTTAGGTTTTTTACCACCACCATCCACCTTGGTTATCAATGGTGAAGTTTACTTTCACGTTCACTTTCTTCAGCGTTCCCCCAGATGGATATTGCATTTGCATTGTCACTACGTGATTGTCGTCGAAGCAATTGTAAGGATGAACGCCACACGACCAATGAAATAGGTCATCATAAATCTCGATGTATATATGTCCTTCGTTCCACGTGCGGGGGTTGTCCTCTGCATCAAACCATCCGCCAAACACACCGTTGGTGTAGTTTTGTCCTTCCGTGCCATCGGTATTCAATGGAACCACGGTCAGCTTGTTTTCCTTGAATGTGGCAGCTTCTTCACCGAGCAATCCCAGCAATTGGTTCTTGTCCACGTTCACCGTCACCCTCTGGTCGTATCCGTTGTTTTTGTCCATCCTCACGTTACACGTCATCGTACCGCATAGTTGTTCGTCGGTAATCGGTGCGTCATCAGGTTCGGGGATGTTGTTAATCAGCTCCGTCATGAAGTTGGCGCGATTGATGAGCCACTGGTGCATCTTCTTCACCTCCTCATTGAAGTTCTTTCCTGTTATCGGCCAGCGCTTGGCTTCACGAGTCATAGGTCCTTCGCTTAAATGGGTGATGTATTTCTCCATGATTGCCCAGTTGCGTGAAACGATGGAATCGCTGAAACGGTTCCACTCTTCTTTGTAAAGTTTTACAAACTCAGAACAACCGAAGAGATTGGTGAAGAATTGCGGTACGTAGTTGTAGTTGCCGTTACGCTTGTATGGATTCGTTCCCATCACCGTCTCTCGGTAATTGGAGAAAAAGGTATGATTGGTTTGCATATAGTTCCAGTCGAAATCAAATCCTGCGTCGAAGTCCCACAAAGGTCCCATCATCCATTTTCCATCTCCATCCTTATACATGTAGATGCTGCGGGGTGCGGAAAGTTCCACATTATAGATAAACTCCTGGATTTGCAGGTAATGAATGAACGAGCGAATGTCGAGCAACGACTCTACCAACGGATAATCTCTGTTCTTGATAGCGGTTTCCAACTGGGCAAACACTCCTTTGATGGAATCCTTCACCTCGGAGGTGAGCATTTCATCTTCGGGATACTTCACCGCCATAGGCATATTATAGACCGATGACCAGAAATTATCGTCGTTGTATGGACTTTCACCTGGTCCATCATCCACGTCTAAGGTTACTAAAATGCCCATTTCATCGCTGATGTTCACACGATTGGCGTTTTGTTGTATCTGTTCGGTAAGCTGATAGACACCCTTGTAGTCACCATTCAAGAACAGTTCCACGTAACGAGTGTGATTGGTATATTCCAATCCCATCCAATGCCCCAATTCAAAGACAAACGTATTCATCAGGTCTGTTACGTCGCGATAGTTTGCCAGTAATGCCCAACTCTTGGCTTTTCCCAATCCTAAGAGTTTGTGCTTCTCGTCCAACTTGATGCGATAGGGTTTCTTGTCGTACCACAGGAAAGAACTGTTTCCACGACAACGAATCTTACCCGATGCCGAATAGTTGCTGAAAGCTCCCTTGGCATTGAGCGAAATATAACAATCTTGGTACGTATCTCTCGACACCACGTCTTTCCCGTCGGTAGTGGTGATGTACATCTGATACACTTGATAGGGGTCTTTGGATTCCTCCAAAGGCTCATTCTCAAAGGTGATGCTATCAACCTTTTCTGGGTCGAACGGCACGATGATTCCTCCCGTTACGTTTGCACGCAATCGATTTCGTCGCTTGTCAATGTCGAAATACTCCACGTCATCGGTTACATACGGAAAGTCCCAGCTCTCCGCCTGGTCAGTAAGGTGTACGTGTATTCGCTCTTGCGCATGTACGGCAACGGAGAGGAACGTTGTCAAGAATACGATGATGAATGTATATAGATGCTTCATGACTTTAGACGTTATTTCTTGACAAACTTAAACGACACTTCCTG
Source organism: Prevotella sp. UBA6994 (assembly GCA_002449845.1). GTDB lineage: Bacteria > Bacteroidota > Bacteroidia > Bacteroidales > Bacteroidaceae > Prevotella. Next base: position 51,640 of record DJXW01000003.1, on the reverse strand, counting down.
ACCGTTGTTTTCTTCGCCACGCTTCACCTTCACCACGTACACGCCCTTGGGCAGATGCGATGCTTGTAATTGTTGCATGGTAGTCATATCCTTGGCATCAGCCACTTTCTTTCCGTCTATCGTATAGACAGCTACTGGTGCGTCTGTGGAAAAGGTCATGGTGCCCACGTTGATTCCGGCAGGGTCGCTCTCATCTGAAAGGCAAAACTCCTTGATGCCCACAAACTCGTATCGGTCTCCTTTCACCACCACACTGCCATTCTCAAACACCATCACAGGGGCAAAGGTGGTTCCCGACAACGGTTCTTCCAGCGTGTAATACACCTTGGTATCATCCATCAAGGTAATCACCAATGTCTTGGCAGAAACCAACACGCAGGCAAGAAAGACGATGACCAAACAAAGATACCTTTTCATCTCACTGCTTATTTTCCATTAACCTTCCATTCCAGCACACCGCCGGATTGTCCCTTTTGCAGTTTTGCCAATATCTTCAATCCCTTCGTGCGCACGGGCTTGAAATCTACGCTGTTGTAGCAGTCTTTGTCAACGGTCAGGGGCGAATGGTCTTCCACCTCTACCCAGTTGCCGTTGGCATCGGCATAGTAGAGCGTCCAACTCTCTGGCACACGGAAGTTGCCATCATAATGGTCGAAGTCTAACCAATACACTTGTACGTTGCTAACCTCATATTCTTGGTCAAACTGATAACTGATAGCCTCTGTCGTTCCACGCTTCAACCACCAATAGTGATAGGGCTTGGAAGTGTCTGAAGAACGCTTGGGCTCCCATTGGTCATTGGTTCCACCTGCCCAACCATCGGTAGGAGCGGTCTCGGGTGCGTCGTTTTGGATGGGACCGCGGTTGCTGAAGGTGCGGGCCTTGCTGGCAATGGTCTCAGCAGGTGTAGCCACGGCTTTCACAGGTGTATTGGGAATCCATACTTCCATTTGGTCAGAGCCACGGTTATTCCATGTGGAATATGGAATGGCACGTATCTTCACGTCTTTCACTTCTCCGTCAGGTTGCAATTCCTTCGCCATTCCCTCCAGTACAACCACGCCGTTCAGCAAGTCTTTTTCTTCATGTGCGGTTATTACTGATGAGTTGAGGAGATATTTATTGAATATGTGTTGGTCTGGTTGATCTTTGCCTTCCAAGCAATACACGATAGGACCACGCTCCAAAGCCACTTTGCCACGGTCGTCTTCTGCATTGTCGTTGGCTACCACCCTGCGCACTTCCATCGGCAGGTTCAGTTCCATCACGTCACCCTTCTTCCATGAACGGTTGATGGTGATATAGTCGCGGTTCTCTGGATAGAGAGCCTGTCCGTTTACGCTGATGCTATAAGCCTTGGCATTGTCGAGATAGGTATAGAGGTTGTTTCCCACGGGATTTTTCTTTATCCATCCTGGCAATCTCAGCTTGATGGCAAACTTACCGCTACCTTTGTTCACACGAATCTTCACCGTTCCGTTCCAAGGATAGTCGGTGATTTGCTCCAACTCCACTTTACCAATCTTTGCCGTTCCTTGCACGTAGAGGTTCACGAAGATGTCCTTACCTTGGGTGGCGTAGATGTAATTGGGAACGGAAGCTACGAATCTTGTCACGTTTCCTGGGCAGCAAGCACAACCAAACCAACGGGCACGTCCATGCTCGCCATCGCTCTCCAAGGGGTTGTCGTAGAAGAAATGGTCGCCTGAGAGCGAAACGCCACTCAGCACATTATTATATAATGCACGTTCGCATACGTCAATATACTTTGATTCGCCCGTAGCCAAGAACATACGATAGTTCCAATACACGTTGGCAATGGCGGCACACGTCTCGCAATAAGCCGTGTGGTTGTTGAGCTCGTAGTTAGGACCGAAACCTTCGCCTTGCGCCCTGCTGCCGATACCTCCGGTGATAAACAGTTTCTTGGAAGACATGTTGTTCCAGATACGTTCCAGTGCATGGAAGTAGGCAGAGTCGCCCGTCAAGGCAGCCACGTCAGCCACTCCGCTAAACAGATAGCCGGCTCTCACCGCATGACCCACAATCTCGTCTTGTTGCAGGATAGGCTTGTGGTCTTGCGAATACTCGCTGGGGTGATGTCCGTCAGTGCAACGTCCCGTTTCGTCCACGAAGTATTTGGCACCTTCCAAGTATTTCTTGTTGCCCGTCACCTTATATAATTTGCACAGAGCCATCTCGATGATGGGATGTCCGCCTGGACGATGGATTTGTCCCTCATTGGGTCCGAAAGTCTTACATACCAAATCGGCATTCTTGATGGCAACGTTGAGGAACGTGCGCTTACCAGTTGCCAAGTAATGGGCTACGGCGGACTCTATCATGTGTCCACTGTTATACAACTCATGTGAATTGATTTTCTCCCATTTGCTTCTGCCCCACCATCCGGAGAGACGGTAACACTTGTTGGTAACGCAGGTGGTGAGATAACCGTCTGGCTCTTGTGCGGCGGCAATGATGGCAATCACACTGTCCAAATAATGGTCGAGCTTGGCATCATAGTGAACAGCCAAAGAGTAGCTGGCTCCCTCTATTACCTTATAAGGGTCTGTATCGTCAAAAGAGAAGTCGCCTCTATGCTCACCTTTCATCAAGCCTCCCGCAATGGCGAAGTTGTCAAATCGCCCATTCTTCTCGCACTCACGGAATGCGGATGGGATGCTCACCGTACGGTTTATTTCTATACGGGGAGACCAGAACTGGTCGTTGAGGTGTACTTTCGTAAAAGGCACTTCCACGATGGGTGTTGTCTTGGTAGATTTACTCGCTGCCTGTACGCCAAGGGCAGCCCAAATCAGCAAACTGAATAGAAAGTATTTGTATTTCATGCTTTAAATGAGGTTTAGACGTTGCAAAATTATAAAAAATCATCCATAAGAAATAAAAATATAGTCTATTTATATAGAAGAAATGTCTATTCTACTAACCTGAAGGTGGCATTTACATGGGCATTTGATCATTCACGAAGATTCGGAATTATCACGACAAAATTTTGTTCTGTTTTTCTTGCTAAAAAGAAATAGGGGAGTGGAAAAATGGGTTGAAAGGGGCAAAAAACCGTCTTTTTCATCGTAACATAACATGTTACGCACGTAACTATATGAGTTATGAGCGTAACTATGTATGTTACGAGTGCTAACTATATATGTTATGAAAGCCCAAAAAGTGACTTTTTAAGCCTCAAATATAGGTTTTTTATTCGGATGATAAATGTTTGTGTATTGTAAGATGTTGATAATGAATGATATGTGAGAATATGGAAAAATGAGCATTTTTTCTACCAAGTATCAACTCGCTTGAAAAAATGCCCGTATTTTAGGGGGTAAATTCAGAATTTACGTGACAATACCGTTGACAGAAGGCATCTATCTTGTGTGGATTATCAATAAAAGGTACCATTTACAAATTATGCTGCACTCATACTGACTCTATCGTTCGCATCACGTTGACCGCCTCGCTGACAGATGGGATTTGGTTGATGTGCATGAGCCGTCTGCCCTTTACTTCCTTGAGGTCGCAGCGACGTGGATGAGAGGCTATGTAGGTGAGCATCTTCTCAAAGGCAGCGCTTTGATAATAAGCACTCTGTGAGTTGGAAACAAACTGGATGATCATCTTTCCTTGTCGCATGATGATTTTCTCACATCCCAAACGCTTGCCGATACGTCGCAAAGCCACTACTTGCATGAGTTCCTCACCCTCGGTAGGCACGGGACCAAAGCGGTCGATGAGTCGTTGGTGATATGCGTCTAACTCACGGTCGTTCTCGATGTTATCCAATTCACGATAAAGCAACATACGCTCAGCACTACCAGACACATAGGTCTCTGGGAAATACATGGGTAAATCGCTCTCGATGGTACAATCGTCAATGAAGGAATCGCCCATCACCTTCTTTCCCTGTGCGATTTCGTCAGCAAACATATCCCCAAACTCATCGTTTTTAAGTTCGGTAATGGCTTGCGATAGAACCTTTTGGTATGTCTCATATCCCAAGTCTTCCATGAATCCACTCTGTTCTGCGCCAAGGAGGTTGCCTGCACCACGAATGTCAAGGTCTTGCATGGCAAGGTTGAAGCCACTGCCCAAGTCGGAGAAGGTCTCAAGGGCTTCCAAGCGTCGGCGAGCCTCTGGTGTGAGGTAACTGATGGGAGGAGAGAGCAAGTAACAGAAAGCCTTACGGTTAGAACGTCCCACACGACCACGCATCTGATGAAGGTCACTCAATCCAAATTGGTGAGCGTTATTGATGATGATGGTGTTGGCATTGGGTATGTCGATACCATTCTCCACGATGGTGGTGGAAAGTAGCACGTCGTAATCGTAGTTGATGAATCCCATGATGATTTTCTCCAGTTCCTCGGGTTTCATCTGACCATGACCGATGGCTATGCGACAATCAGGAATGTTCTTGAGGATCAGTCGCTCAATCTCGGGTAGGTTGGAGATACGGTTGTTCACGAAGAACACCTGTCCGTTCCTGCTCATCTCGAAGTTGATGGCATCAGTGATAATCTCGCTCCCATACGTTCCCAGTTCGGTGTGGATGGGATGGCGGTTGGGTGGGGGAGTGCGTATGATGCTCATGTCTCGCGCTCCCATCAACGAGAATTGTAAGGTTCGTGGGATAGGAGTGGCAGACATCGTGAGCGTGTCTATATTCGATTTCAATTGACGTAGTTTTTCTTTGGTACTCACGCCAAACTTCTGTTCCTCGTCAATGATGAGCAGTCCTAAATCGTGCCATTTCACATTCTTTCCAATCAACTTATGGGTACCGACGATGATGTCCACCTTACCCGTTTCCAAGTCGGTCAGGATTTGCCTTGTCTGTGCTGCGGTACGGGCACGTGACAGATATTCCACTCGCACGGGTAAGTTTTTCAACCTTTCGCAGAACGTTTGGTAATGTTGGAAAGCCAATACCGTGGTAGGCACCAGTACAGCCACTTGCTTGCTGTCGCAGGCAGCCTTGAATGCCGCACGGATAGCCACCTCCGTCTTACCGAATCCCACATCACCACACACCAGTCTGTCCATGGGGCGAGAGTTCTCCATATCTGCTTTCACCTCCTGTGTAGCTTTTAGCTGGTCGGGTGTGTCCTCATAGAGAAACGAAGCCTCCAGTTCGTGTTGCAGGTAAGAGTCGGGAGCAAAGGCAAATCCTTTCTCGTGTCTTCGCTTTGCATACAGCTTGATGAGGTCGCGAGCAATATCCTTGATACGTTTCTTGGTACGCTCTTTCAGACGATCCCAAGCACCAGAACCAAGGATGCTCAGTCGGGGAGGTTCGCCCGTATCGCTTCTCCTGTACTTTGAAATCTTGTACAGCGAGTGTATGGAAACATCCACCTTGTCATTATGTTGGTAGATGATGCGTATCACTTCTTGGAAACCATTGCCATTGGGAATACGCAACAAACCACCAAACTTACCGATGCCATAGTCCACATGTACCAGAAAGTCGCCATACTCCATTTCTTGTATTTCCTTCATGGTGAGTGCCATCTTGCCAGCACGGGCGCGGTCACTCTTGAGATTATATTTGTGGAAACGGTCGAAGATTTGATGGTCGGTGAAGAAGCACGCATGAAGGTCGTGATCCACGAATCCCTCATGCAAAGTCTTGTCGATAGGGATGAAGTTGATGGTTGAGGCATTCGCCTTCTCTTGGCTCGACAAGTCCATGTAGCCATCTGTGGCTCCCCGTTCATCAAAGATGTCGCGCAATCGTTGTTGTTGCTTCTGACTGTCAGCCAATATATATAGTTGGTATTCTTGTAAGAGAAATGCCTCCAAAGAATCTTTGAGTAATTCGATATTCTTATGGAAGAGTGGTTGCGCACTGACGTGGAATGGGATGGTAGCCTGTGGCTTTCCCGTAGCGTGTTGGCCAAACTCGATGCGTCTGAAAGACAAGGCATCATTGGCAAACTGGTGAGCGGGATAGAGTTGGCAATCCCGTTCCATCTCCCGTTTTATCTGCGCCTGTTCCATCTCCGTGGCTCCCTCTAATCGTTCCACCATTGCCTGAGAAGAGAATCCCTCATCGTACACCTGTTTGATAGTATCGTAAACATTGGTGAAATCTTTCGTGACGATAGTGGCATCAGTAGGCAAGAAGTGTAAGAAAGGAATCTTTTCGGTATTTACCTTGGCGAGTTCTGGTACAATCTCAACGGTAGTCTTTTTATCCTTCGATAGTTGGTCTTGCACCTCAAAAGTACGAATGGTATCTATATCGTCGCCGAAGAAGTCGATGCGGAACGGATATTCGCAAGAGAAAGAAAACACGTCGAGGATGCTGCCACGCACGGCAAACTGCCCCGGCTCATACACATAGTCGGTTTCTTGAAATCCAAACTCGCGTAAGGTATGGGTAATAGAAACAATATCGGCAGTATCTCCCACGGAGAGCTTGATGATGCGTTCATCCAAGTTTTTCTTGGAAACCACCAACTCAGCAATCGCTTCGGGATGAGAGACTATTAGAAATGAAGAATCTTCATTTAACTTCGCCAATACTTCGGTGCGGAGAATCTCGTTGGCAGCATCACGTTGGCCATACTTCACCGCCCTCCTGTAAGAAGAAGGGAAGAAGAAAACATTATCGTGCCCCATGATTTGAGTGAGGTCGTGATAGAAATACCCAGCACTGTCAGCATCGGGTAGGATGAATAAGTAAGTGTGTGGCTTCTTTTTAGCCATTGCCGCAAAGAAAAGAGGGGCGGCAGACGCAATAAGCCCTTGCAGGAAGATGGTCTTGGTAGATTTGTCTTCCTGCAACTTGGCAAGTGCGGCACATTGTGGCAACGTACCGTATTTTTCCTGAATGTTCTTAATGTCCATGTTCAACAATGGGTGATTTGTTTACCCATCATTCATTCGTTTTTGATGGAAGGGTACTTGCGGAACCAGCCATCCCAGCGCATACGCAACACGCCAAAGAAAGCCTCTCCGAAAATGCCCCCACTCATCTTGCTCGTGCCTTCTCTGCGATTGACGAAGACCACGGGCACTTCCTTGATTTTAAATCCTATCTTAAATGCCGTGAATTTCATCTCGATTTGGAAACCGTAACCCTTGAAACGAATCTTGTCGAGTTCGATGGTTGACAACACGCGTCGCTTGTAGCACTTGAATCCTGCCGTGGTGTCGTGAACCTTGAAGCCCATGACAATCCGCACGTACATAGAGGCGAAATAACTCATCAGCACACGTCCCATCGGCCAGTTGACAACGTTCACGCCAGATACGTATCGAGAACCAATTGCCACGTCGTAGCCCTCATCATGACAAGCTGCATAAAGGCGGGGCAGGTCTTTGGGGTCGTGGCTGAAGTCGGCATCCATCTCGAAGATATATTCATAGTTGTGTGCCAATGCCCATTTGAAGCCAGTGATATATGCCGTACCAAGTCCTAACTTTCCAGAACGCTCAATGATAAACAAGCGGTCTGGAAAATCCGACTCCATCAGATGATGGACAATAGCTGCCGTACCATCAGGACTTCCGTCATCAATAATGAGGATGTGGAAGCATTTCTCCAAAGAGAACACGGCACGTATGATTTTCTCGATGTTCTCTTTCTCGTTGTAGGTAGGTATGATGACAATACTGTCGCTTGTGTTCATGACGATTACTCCTGTATTATTCTTCCATCATTACATCTTGCAAAACGTGTTCACGTTCTGGTTCCTTGGGTTGTTGAGGCTCTTGTACCACTTCCTCTTTCTTTTCTTCCTTGCGAGGCTTAGAGGCTTTCTTTTCCTTTTCTTCAGGTTCCTCAACGTCTTTACGAGAGCTGGCTACGGTCTGATCCATGTCAACGATGTTGCGATTTGTCGTGTTCAGACGGTAGAGCTTGTTTACCTTGCCAAAATTTACCTCGATGGAGATAAACTTCTCATCTTTGTCGAGCATTGCACTTTCCACACTTCCGTTGTCAACGCCACTGATCATCACTTCCTCCAGGTTCTTTTGCTTTCCGTCGAAGTAATAGAGAATGCCGCTATTGAGGTAATACATGCAATGACGTTCCTCATCGGGGAAACGAGCCACTACGATAGAGCCTTTGGGCAGCATGTTGGAAAGACTGTCAAACACCTCGTATGTGGTCAGTTCCTTGGTCGGTGCAGTGTCTTTTTTCTGGTCACAAGAGCCAAGGCTGAAAGCTACGGTGAATGAGAGCAGCGCAGCTAATGCCGTAAGGGTGAGATGTGATTTCTTGAAAGATGTTTTTTGTATCATTTTATGTATGTTTTTAGATTTTCCATTACTGATCGGGATTTTCCACAAATCCTTGGTATTCGGGAGTCAAACCGTCCATGATGACACGATAGCTCTCTTCCACCGCATGACTGATGTTGTCTGCGCCTTTCCCGATGGGAGCAATCGGCTTGTGAATGGTCAGGGTAAGCGGATGCCACTCTACGAAATGGCAGTCGCGCATACGAGGCATCACGTTGAACGAACCGTTGATGGTGATGGGAGCAACAGGCAACTGCAAGTCATCTGCAAGCATGAACGCTCCTCTCTTGAAATGTGCCATGTGCCCAGTAAAGGTTCGCGACCCCTCGGGGAACACCATCAACGACATACCTTCCTGCAATATCTCACGAGCCTTGTCGTATGTCTTGCGTATCTTGCTCGGACCTCGCTTGTCAACGAATATCTGGTGAGATGCTTGGCAAGCAATGCCCACCAAAGGGATATTGTGTATTTGCCGTTTCATCATCCACTTGAAGTTACGATTCAGGAAACCGTAGATCAAGAAGATGTCGAATGCTCCTTGGTGATTGCTCACGAACACGTAGGATTGTTGGCGAGCAAGGTTTTCCCTGCCTTCCACCTTCACGGGCAATAGCAAGATGCGGATGATAAACCACGACCACCATTTGCCTGGATAGTATCCCCAGAAGTGTCCGTTGCCTAAGGCACATCCCAACGTTACCGTTACCGCCGTGATGATGGTAGCGAGAATGCCCAACGGCAAAGCTATGAACAATTGATATAATCTATATAGGTATTTCATACCTTATTTATATATATACTATTTCTTGCGTAACGTGATAACGACAATCTCTGGAGAAACGCCGAAGCGGAAAGGAATTAGTGCGCCAATACCACTGGTGACATAAATCATACGGTCGTCTTCCTGGAACAATCCGTAGTCTTCCTCGTAGCTTAACTTTGTTGGACGAAAGCCCAAAATATCAACCTGTCCACCATGTGTATGTCCGCTCAATGTAAGTTGCACGTTGGATACGGGCAAGATTCCTTCCTTCCAAACGAGGGGAGCGTGTTGCATCAAGATGACAAAGGCATTGTCGCTGATACCGTCAAGCGTCTTGTTGATGTCTCTTTTATCCGGCGACTTTTTCAGACAAGCACTTTCTTCACCGGCAATGACGATGGATTGGTTGCCTCGGCGAATGGATACATGCTCATTACGCAATACATTCCATCCAAATTGTATCTGCCTGCTCACCACTTCGCGCTCATTGGCAGCCTCTATGGCAGGATCCTCATTGGTATAATCGCTATAATCATGATTGCCCAATACGGAGAAAATACCGTCTTTGGCTTTCAGTTTCATCAAGATGTCTTGTATGGGATAAAGCTCTGACGGTTTGATGTTTTGAATGTCGCCCAAGAACAAGATAGCGTCTGCGTTCTGGGCATTGATAGAATCGATGTCTCTTTCAAGAATCTCTTTCTTGGAATCATTGAAAGAACCAGCGTGAAGGTCAGAGAACACCGCGATACGATAACCGTCGAAGGCAGCGGGCAGGTCTTTGAAAGCCAGTTCCATTTTGGTTATCTTCAACTGGCGAATACCGATGGTGCTGCCATAGATCAATACGTAAATGGAAAACAAGGCAAGGAAGAATCCCACCAAGTTGCCCCAGTTCTTGCGGGTATGTCTGAAAATACACCAAGCCTTGCCAAAGGCAGAGCAAATGGCATATATGGCAATGGGGAAGACAAATAATCCCAGCAAGAACAGATAGATATTCACCACGCTGATGTCATCGGGTATAAAGTTTTTCGTGAAAGAGAGATAGATGGTGTACAGAATCATGAAGATTCCGGGAGTCCACCACAATAACCGTTTCAGTTTATTGTTCTTGAAACGTTTCTTGAGATAGCGTTTTTCCAAATACCAATAGGAAAACACTGTCAATAAAATAATCCATAAAGATATTCTTGCAATCATTTTATATATTTTCTCATTAGTTCAACAGGTAAGCCACGTCGCATGGCATAATCACGTAATTGGTCTTCACCAATGGTTCCCAACTCGAAATAGCGAGCCTTGGGATGAGCCAACATCAATCCTGACACACTGGCATGTGGGCGCATCATCCCCGTCTCTGTCAGTGAAATGCCAATTTGCTTCATCCCAATCAAGTCAGACAGGATGAAGTTGACGCTGGTATCTGGCAAAGAGGGATAGCCCACTGCTGGACGAATGCCCTGAAACACTTCTGCATGAAGCTGTTCCTTTGTCAGATGTTCGTCGGGCGCATAGCCCCAATATTTTTTCCGCACCTCCTCGTGCATCTTCTCTGCCGTTGCCTCTGCCAGTCTGTCGGCTAGCGTTTGCACCATCATCTGTTGGTAATGGTCACCTTTGTGTTCGTGTTCCATGCTGGCATCTACGGTAGTGGCAAAAGCCCCCACTCGGTCTTTTATACCAGATGACAACGGTCTGACAAAGTCAGTGAGACACAGGCAAACACCATTGTCTTGCGCCCGTTGTTGTCGTAGCATGGGAATGCGTATGTTGCCAATGAGGAGATCATCTCCATCACTGTTGGCTTCCAATATTTCAAAGAGTGCGAACGTATGATGCTTTCCCTCCATCTCTTGCAGCACTGTCTCTGCCTCGTTCCTGAGTTGTAGCTTTTCCTTTTCGGGTTTTCCCGAAAGTCCCCACGCATGGTAAAAGTACAACCAGTTGATGTATGGGACAACGTCGCTTATTTGATATGTTAACTTCATCTGAAGTTGATTTCCTCACCTCGGTAGTTCTCGTCGAATAAACCTCCTTGGTAAACGGTGTGCCCATTGCAGATGGTTCGTTCCACTTGCCAATTGAAGGTGTGTCCCATCAATGGACTCCATTTGCATTTGCTCTGTATCACGTCTTCCGTTACTGTCCACGGACAATGCGGACGTACGATTGTGATGTCGGCTTTATAACCTTCTCGTAAGAATCCACGTTCTTTCACTTGGAAGAGACGTGCTGGATTGTGAGCCATGAGCTCAGGGATGCGCTCAATAGGCAATACACCTTGCTCTGCCAATTCTAACATGACGGGAAGGGAGAATTGTATCATGGGCATTCCTGATGCTGCCTTTTGGCAACCGCCTTGCTTTTGTGACAAGAGGTGTGGCGCATGGTCAGTACCCACCGTAGAAATCTTTCCGTTGGTGAGAGCTTGCCTCAATGCCTCACGGTCTTTCTCGCTCTTGATGGCGGGGTTGCATTTAATCCAAGTACCTTTAGACGCATAGTCTTGGTCGGTAAAAAACAAATGTGCAATCACTGCCTCTGCGGTGATGTTGTTGTGTCTTCCGAACAATCCAAGTTCGGCTGCCGTCGAGACGTGAGCAACATGTAATTGCGTCCCGAACAACTGAGCCAGACCCACCGCCAAAGATGCTGATTCCACACATGCCTCTTCGGAGCGAATGAGTGGATGAAGCGACACCATCGGGTCGTCTCCATATTTTTCAACCATTTCTTTCATGTTCCTGTTGATGATGTCATTGTCTTCGCAATGAACCATCAAGGGGAGTTGAAGACGGTAGGCAGTCTTGAAAATATCTATTAATGCGCCCAGTTTGTCAACTTTCATGTTGCCCGTACTCGACCCCATGAACAACTTAATGCCAGGGATACGGTGACGGTCAAGTTGGGTAAATTCTGCAACGTTATCGGTTGTGGCACCAAAGAAGAAACTATAGTTCACGTAACTATCATGTTTAGCCCTCGTAAACTTATCGTTTAGAGCCTCTAAAGATATGGTTTGCGGAACGGTATTAGGCATGTCGAAATACGAGGTAACGCCTCCGTATGCGGCAGCCCTGCTTTCGTGCTTGATGTCAGCCTTTTCCGTCAGTCCTGGCTCACGGAAATGCACGTGGCAGTCTATGATGCCCGGTAATATATAGCACCCTGTGGCATCTATCGTTTGCTGATAGTTGCCACAAGGAAAATCATGACCTTCATGGATGGTATCAAGACGGTCGTCTTTTATGACGATGCACCCTTCAAATGATTTTCCTTCGTTGATGATTGTTCCGCCTTTGATGAGTGTTTCCATGAGATAGTGTACTTATTTCTTGTTTGCGGGGGCAGCCAACTCATTGGGTGTTGGCGCAGGATTCAGTTGTGGTGCAGGTTGAGCTGCTTGTGTGTTAGGCACGTCTTTCATTCCGTTCATGATAGCTTGGTTTTCTTGCGCCTTTTGGTAATACTCTTTCACGTAAGGATCGTTCTTGAACTTATCCGTAGCCTTGCTCATGATGTCTTCAATCCACGGTGTGAGCTCTGGGAAACGGTTGCCAGCCGTTACCATGAAGAATACGCCGGGACCTAACACATTGTCGAAGTTCTCCGTGACGAAAGATGTGACGAGTCGGTCTTCTTCCTCGGAGATGTCGTTTGCCTCTTGGTTCAGTTTGACATTCACCACGTTCATGTCTTTACCGTCCATGATGGCTTGGTCATGTTTGTGGATAAGCTCAGCCTGCCTTGCCTTCAGTTGGTTATATTGGTTGAAGAACTTGAAAAGTTGGTCGTTGAGTGGTGTACCCGTGACATTCTGCTGAGTCATGTCAATCTTGACCGAAATGTCACCTTTCTCCAGAACCAACGGAAGGATGCTCTCGTTGTCCATGAAAATGTTAGCCATACGAACCGAATCAATGGTTCCTGAGAAATGAAACTGTCCGTGAACGACCTCGCATGAGTCAACGTTTTTAAATTCGTTGTTTTTGAGAACTTTCAAGTAAAGACTGCTGCCATCCAAGCCAGACAGATTGGATGTGCCTTGAATGTTATAGGTACCCATGCAGGAGGTAAATGCCAGCATTGACAAGAATGCGTAAAAGAGCTTATTCATAAACGTTAGTGTTCTTTTTGTATCGAATCTGAATGCCAAAGTTACTATCTATTATTGAGGTGAAGAAAAAATTTTATGCTATTTAATTGAAATAGGTAGTCTTTTAGTATTTATTCACTCAATAATAATGTATTTTACCCTCATTGTTATTTCTTCAATTCAGAAGCGATGCGATGTGTAGAGTAAACTTCCAATAGGGCTGCGATGAGCAAAATCATCACCCATTTGTTGTAAACGTAGTTGATATAATGGTAATAACCAGTCTCGTTGCCGTATCTGAAAAGGGGGAGCAGGAAGTGATAGGCTGTATCGCACATCAAGATACCTGCGAGGATGAAAAGGATGTCGGCTAAGGTTTGTATGCGTTTGAGCCTATGAACGACAAGACTTGGTCCGTCGTATGTTTGCATCATCTGAATCAATGAAAACATGACGGCTCCCAACAAAAATATCCAACAAACGATTTTCTGTTGCCATAGAAACACGAAACATCCTATGCCGATTACCATCAGCACGCCGCCTAACAGGAAAATAATGCTTTGGGTTTGGGTGAGTTGTTTCATTTTTGAGGCATATTGGGGTTGATGTCGTCGCTCAAGACGAAGATGTCTTCGTCGTCAGCTTTCATGAAATAACGTTCGCGGGCAATCTTTTGGATAGCCTTGGGATTGCGTTTCAACTCCCTCAATTGACGGATGTCGTTCTCGTTGATGTCGTTATATTTCTTGATTTCTGATTTCAAGTCGCTGATCTCCATCTTGTATTGGAAGATGCGCATGAAACTGTTCTCGTCAACGAAGCTGATAATGGCAACGCCGATAACGATGACGATCAGATATTTGTAGTGATCAAGAAAACTTAATATGCCGTTGATGTATTTCTTCATACTTATTTCCGTTAGAAAGTGCAAAAATAAGAAATTATCTTGAATTAGTTCAATTCTTCATGATAAAATATATAAAAAAGGAATGTATTTTAACGATTTTTGTTGTATGCGTTGATAGCTCATTTTACCAATGGCAGAATATCTTCTATGCGATTTACGCGTATGATAGCTTTTCTCCTCTTTTTTTGTAGATTAACTAAATCCGTGATATCGTTTCCTTTAGGAGTCCTTGATCCCACAATAAAATTGTTGATATATTTGCAACCCGTTGCCTTTAATTCATTATTTTTGTTTTCTTGCATTCTTAAATAACCATTGCAAACATTGTATGCAATGAAATTATTAGTGCTAAGATGCTTACTTCTTGGTATTGTCCATTTATTTTCGCCTTTCTTACTGCCATCTCTACAATCGATATCGTAATAGTTTTCTGTATCAAAAATGATATTACAATAGATGTCCATGTTATATGCTCCATCATCTCCATAAATGCCAATGTTTTTTCCCAATCCTCCACAATTGAGAATGGTATTATATCTAACGGTAGCCTTTCTGTTGTTTGGGGTGATGTAAATGTCTCCCGAATCTTGAAAGCCTATTTGTTTCCTTTCATCTATCCACTCTGCCGTATGGTGAAAATAATTATACTCGACCAAATTATCAGGTAGAAACTCATCATCCTTACAATTCAATTTTCCTATTCTGATAGCACTGTAATTGGTGTTGATAAATTCGTTGTGGGCGATATAAGCCGTTGCATCACTCCAAACGGCGTGAGTATTGCTGCTAAAATGACCGATGTTGGAAAAAACATTGTTTACTACTTCCATGTAAGGGTCGTGGTTTTTGATGTGATAAGGATAATGTTCGGTTCTTGTAGCAGAAGTCTTGATGTTATCAAATGTGTTGTTATTGGCAAATAATATCCCTGTGTTGTAAATACCACCGAAGATTTTGTTTGTCATCATGCTATGGTGGATACATAATGAAGCAGAGTTCATGATTCCATATTCCATACCTCCAATGATTGACAATCCGTTTATCTCTACTTTACTGTCTTCCTTGATGTAGAAAATATAATTGGCTTCGCACTGGCTTATTTTGCCATAATGAGAAGGGTATGAAAGAACACCTTTGTTGATTAGAACTCCATTGTCGCTTTCTTCTTAGTTCGTCAAGAAGAAATCTGTTTGTGGAGAAAGGTCGCGCATGTCTTTTTTGGAAGTGAAATGGTCATTCTTGTCTATAGCAAAGTAAATAACTCCATCTGAACAAGAAAGTACTTGGTAAGTGAGCCTTACGAAAGAGATTCGGAAATTGATGAAAACATGGTCGTTTTTTGTGATATTTATGTTCTGTAGTTCTTTGGGAAGTATCAGTCCATAGACGTTTTGGGATGCGAAGCGCTGATCCCATCCTCTTGCCCTATATGTCTTGCTTTGAGCAAGTTGAAGAATTTCACCTGAAGATGTGACGAATGCTTCGTTCCCCTTTACCTCCTTGAAATACCGTGCCGTTAGTCTATTCCCTTTTAACTTGGTCTTTTCAATGGGATTACTAAACTCAAAGATTTTATGTCCTTCACCATTAATGATGATGTTTTTCTGCTTGTTGATATTGAGCAGAGCTTGTATAGCTCCAGTCTTGTTTCGTGAAGTAGTTGTGTTTCCCGAAAGGAGAATGTCTGCTTTTAGATTAATAATGATCGACTTGTTATTAACGATGGCTTTTGCCAATTCTGTTTCGTTATGAACGTTTATAGATTGACGAATTTGTAATGTATTCCATTGTCTTCTTTTAAAATCACATTGGGGAAGATCCGTTGAAGGTATGGCGGGAAAAACCTTGTCGTAAAGAAAATGTATCTCCTCTTTCCATTTGGATGGATATTTGGAAATTGCCCAACCTTGAGAGTATGTTGTCAAAAGGATGATAATGAAGATTTGTATTTTCTTTTCCATGTTTTTCCTTATCGTTTGTATTTTTGGCAAAGTTCATTAAAAAAAATGAAATATCCAACAAATGTTGATTAATTTGTCGAAATGACTTTTATTTTAATGGTATTTTCTCCCCTTCATTGCCCTTACTTGGAAAAAAATGTTTACCTTTGCACGCAATAACTTCAATAAATAGGTATATGGAACAAAGGATTGACATTTCAGAAAACTTACAAAAGGATATTGCAATAGCCATTTCAGAGTGTGAGCATGACAAGGTTTTCGTGTTGGTAGATGAAACAACCGAAAAGACTTGTTGGCCTCTCATCAACCGCTTCCTTTCCTTGAGAAATGCTCAATTGATCGTTATTGGAAGTACGGATGTTCATAAAAACTTAGAGACACTTTCTTTAGTGTGGAAATCACTTGGCGAAGGTGGAGCAACACGCCATTCGTGCTTGATTAACCTTGGCGGCGGAATGGTGACCGATTTAGGAGGATTTGCCGCAGCCACATTTAAGAGAGGTATCGACTTCATCAATATCCCCACTACATTGCTGGCAATGGTTGACGCATCGGTAGGAGGGAAGACGGGAATTAATTTCAATGGATTGAAAAACGAAATAGGTGCATTTCGCGAGGCTCATTGCGTGATACTGAATACCACGTTCTTGAAAACCCTTGATGCAGATAATATCCGTTCGGGCTATGCGGAGATGCTGAAACATGGACTGATCAGCACAGAAAGAATGTGGGCAGAACTGGTGTCTTTCCCATTGGCTGAATTGCCCAACCCTCAATATCTGTCCCAACTGCAACGTATGGTGGCTGATTCCGTAAAGGTTAAGGAACATGTGGTTAACGTTGACCCAAGGGAAAACGGAATTAGAAAGGCATTGAACTTCGGACATACGTTTGGACATGCTTTTGAGTCATGGGCTTTAAAACACAATCCCATCTTGCATGGCTATGCCGTGGCTTTCGGAATGGTGTGTGAATTGTACTTGAGTGCCATCAAGACCAATTTCCCCTCTGACAAAATGCGACAGACAGTAGCGTTTATCAAGGAGAATTATGGGACGTTGAACATCACTTGCGATGATTATGAGGAACTCATAGAACTGATGACGCACGACAAGAAGAATAAGGCTGGCGTTATTAATTTCACGTTGTTGGGCGGTATAGGAGATGTCAAGATCAACCAAACTGCAACGGAAGAGGAAATGAAAGAGGCACTCGACTTCTTGCGTGAGGGCTGATAATATTTATAAACCAATCATATATGACCATGAAACAATTATTTTTTGCCTTTTTCTTGGTATTTTCCTTGGGCGTAAATGCCCAGCGATATAGTGAAAATCCTATCCTGATGGGATTTCATGCTGACCCTGAAGTGATGTATTCGCATCAAACGGGACGTTATTACATCTATTCCACCACGGATGGAACACCTGGATGGGGTGGGTGGTACTTCACTTGCTTCTCGTCGGACGACTTGACGATGTGGAAATATGAGGGAATTATCCTCAATTTGCCACGTGACACGAAATGGGCAAGTGGCAATGCCTGGGCTCCATGTATTGAGGAGAAATTGGTGAATGGTCAATACAAGTATTACTATTATTATAGTGGTGAGACGGGACATGGAAAGGCGATTGGTGTAGCCGTGGCTGATAGTCCTACAGGTCCTTTCGTGGATTATGGAAAACCTATTGTTGACAAACGACCGGAAGGACAGAAGAACGGACAACAGATAGACGTGGATGTGTTTACTGACCCTGATACGGGTAAGAGTTATCTCTATTGGGGCAATGGCTATATGGCAGGTGCCGAACTCAATGATGATATGTTGTCTGTCAAGGAAGAAACCGTTGTCAGAATGACTCCACGAGGTGGCACGTTGAAAGATTATGCTTATCGTGAGGGTACATACGTGTTTAAGAGAAACGGTATCTATTATTTCTTGTGGAGCGTAGATGACACAGGTTCACCCAATTATCATGTGGCTTATGGTACGAGTGATTCTCCGTTAGGTCCTATCAAGGTAGCTGAAAGTCCCGTTATCTTGATTCAAGACCCAGCGCAAGAGATTTACGGTCCTGCCCATAATAGCGTGTTGCAGATTCCTTATCGTGACGAATGGTATATTGTGTATCATCGAATCAATAAGAATTATATAGAAAGAGACAAGGCTCCAGGCGTTCACCGTGAGGTTTGCATTGACCGCATGGAGTTTAATGCCGATGGAACGATTAAACCCGTAAAACCCACGCAAAGGGGTGTGCAACAACTTCGTCTTGATAAAAAAAGATAGGTTTGAGTGATGGATAGACTGGAATAAACGCCTATAAATTCTTATTTACAATAAAATATTTTCAGTCTTCCATATTTTTTAACTATCTTTGCATCCTAAAATGAAAATGTGAAGATGAAGGTCACTGTTATTACAGTAGCTTATAATAGTTCAAAAACCCTTGCGGACGCAATAGAGTCGGTGTTACGGCAGACCTATGGCGATATTGAATATTGGATTATCGATGGAAACTCTAACGATGGTTCCGTGGATATTATCAGAAAGTATGAAAGTGTTTTCCAAGGTCGTCTGCATTGGATTTCCGAGAAAGACAAGGGGATATACGATGCCATGAACAAGGGTATTCGTATGGCTACAGGTGACGTGATAGGCATTCTCAATTCGGATGACTTCTTCACTTCAGATGATGTCATAGAGAAGATGGTGGCACAGTTTACCGATGATGTGGATGCTATTTATGGTGATGTTCACTTTGTAAGGGACAACAATTGCCAAAAATGTGTTCGCTATTATTCGGGTAGAATTTTCCGCCCGTATATGGTGAAGTTTGGCTTCGTGCCTCCTCATCCCTCTTTCTATGCGCGTAAGAAATTGTTTGAGCAATATGGTCTTTATGATGACTCATATACTATCTCTGCAGATTTTGAGATGATTGCCCGATTGTGCTGGAAATACAAGGTGAAGATGAAGTATGTCCACTTAGACTTTGTAAGTATGCGTATTGGCGGAGCAAGTACGAGAAGTGTGAGGAGTAGGACTAAGGGAACGAATGAGGTAATCATGGCTTGCAGGAAATTAGGGGTGAATACATGTGCTCCGATGGTTTACATGAAATATCCGATTAAGATATTGGAGTCGTTGATAATCAGGCATTGAGATTGCATAGTGTAAGTAACAGGAATTTTTTTGTGCTAATGTTTTTTAAAGTTTATATAATAAATGTTGAATAACTCCGTTTATTATATAAAAATAAAAATCTACGATGATACAATCTATCATGGTCAACTACAAGTTAAACGACGACATACATAATCCAAGATACATTTCAGACGGGATGAATGAACTTGAACGTAATATGAAACGAATATTGGATTTTGTGGTAGCTATCGTATGCTTGATAGTTTTCTCTCCTTTATTCCTTATTTGTTATATTGCCGTCAAGCGTGAAGACGGTGGTCCTGCCATCTTTAAGCAAGAACGCATTGGTCGTTTTGGTCGCCCTTTTTATATCTATAAATTCAGGAGTATGCGACTTGATGCGGAGAAAGACGGTCCCGCATTGTATCAACATGAGAGTGATACACGCATGACCAAGGTAGGTAAGTTCCTTCGATTGCATCATCTTGACGAATTACCCCAGTTGTGGAATGTGGTGAAGGGAGACATGGCATTTATCGGTCCCAGACCAGAGCGCGAGTTTTACATCAATCAAATCATGGAGCATGATCCCCGCTACCGTTACTTATATCAGATTCGTCCGGGTGTCACTTCCTATGCCACGCTTTATAACGGATATACGGATACGATGGAGAAAATGCTTCGTCGATTGGATTTAGACTTGTATTATTTAGAACATCGTTCTTGGTGGTTTGACATCAAGATTTTGGTGAAGACCTTCATAAACATTGTGTTTGGTAAGAAATTTTAGAAAGTCTATATCATTCTTTCATTATTCTTGATGCTGTGAGAGTAAAAACGTCTCACTCTCTCCTTGTCTTCAGAAATTCTTCGTAATCTCTGATATAGTCGTTGTCGTCGTATGTGTCGGAGGTCATTGCCAAGCAAATGGAACCCGAAGAAAATTCTTGTTCAGCACTCCAAATACCTGGGAGGATGTGTAATCCATAATATGGACGATTGAGCGTAACGATGCGCTTGTTAACTCCATCGTCTAAAACCACTTCAAAACTACCACTTGCAGCTACCAAAAACTCGTGACATTGTAAGTGTGCGTGTCCGCCACGGGTTACGCCACCAGGAATGTCGTACGTATAGAATACCCTCTTGATGTCAAAGGGCAAATCTATTCCACCATTGAGTGCCGTGATGTTTCCCTCCCGGATTTCCACTTTTGGGAGTTCTATATATGCACAGTCGAAAACTGTCGGTCGTCTATCCTTATCCATGTTGTTCCTCCTTCTCTCTGATACGTTTAAACTCTTCGTAATCATAGATATAGTCGTCTGGGTCGTATTTGATGGAAGCCAAGACAAGTGCCACCGAATTGGTAGAGAAGTTGTTCATCCATCTCCACCATCCGCGTGGGACGTAAAGACCGTAGTACGAACGGTTGAGCGAAAATGTCTTTTCCTCTTTCCCATCGTCAAGCAACACGTCAAAGCTACCAGAGAGTGCCACAATCAATTCTTCATTGCGTTTGTAAGCATGGCCTCCACGTGTCTCGCCTCCAGGAACGTCGTATATCCAATACGTTCGTTCTATCTTGAAGGGCACTTCTCGTTTCTCCTCTATCACGGAAAGGTTTCCTCGAAGGTCAACGATTTTGGGTAATTGTATGATTTTGGGTTGTTCCATGAAGAATTGCGTTTAAAATGTCTCAAAATGTAGCCTTAGCTTTGCCGATTTTAGTATCATCTTGCTGCCGGATAACTTCTCTATCTGGAATGACTCCTGCAATTCGTTGATTCCGTAAGGATTCAGAAGTGTAACATCAGTCACTGCTGGGTCATGTTTTTCTCGGTCGTTTACACGAGGTTCATACAGCTGAAATGTTTTGTCTGTCTTGCTGAAACGCAAGATATAGATGTTTTCAGGATCGTAATAGCTTCGCAGTTGTACTAAGTTGGCTTGAATACCCCAGAAGATACGGTTTTCCCTGATGTCTTTACTGCCTCCTGTTTCCAATGTGTCAATCTGTTCTAAGTGCCAGTTTCCGTCGATATTTCCTTTGGCATGAGTCTCTATCTCGCATGATGTAAGCGAGAAGAGTTGCCAGATAGACAAGATAGATATGCTGACGTATAGGATGCTGCGTTTCATGTTATTTGAAATTGATGATACCACTCTTAGAGACGGTCAATTGAAAACCATAGTTGTTGCCACGTATCTGTCCGAAATCCATGGCATATCCCAGTTTCACGTTCCATCCTTTGTTAAACTGATAGTTGGATTCCACTAAGAAACTGGTATTGTATTTTCTTTTCGTATAGGGTTCTGAATAAGTTCCCAGTCCGTCTTGCCATGTGACCATTGCCCGATATTGCAATCGTTCCGTGGGATTGCCCGATATTCCTAAGTGAAATGCCATGAACCGATTGTTATACACGTAGATGATGTCATTATCGTTATAGATAGGTGAGAGGTATAGGGGATTGCCGATGACCTGTCCCCAATGTTGCCAACCCGTATATATGGCGTGATTGTAGAAATCGTCGTTACCGCCAACGTGGTTAGACATTCCCATTGTATGGTCATGATAGACTGGTCCACTCTGGTATTTGGTGTAAAGATATTCAAATACCAAGTCTTTCACCCATCTGTTGTATTTAAAATTAAGTTCAGCGCCAAGCATCAAGTCTTTCAAGGAATAAAGCAAATATTTGTTTTTCTTTTTCTTGTTCCATTCCTCTCCTGTTCCATATCCGTCATAATCCAAGAGAAACATGGATGAGTGGTCCTCAAAATACTTGTCCACGTAGATGGAGAAACGCCAATCGTCTTCTTCGTAGTTGATGCGAGCCACCCAGCTTCCCACTTGGTTGCCTTGTGCATTTTGGTATGGTGTTCCTATTTCGATAGGTTCTCCTCCACCAGGAATCAATGCTCTCCAATAGTCTTTCAGTTTTGCCCCTCCCTCGATAATCGTTTCCGTGCCGTCAAATTTCTTGAAATGAGAGCTTCCTCCAAACGTACAAGCCATTTCCAAACCCATTTCCAATGATAGGGGATAGAAACGCTCTTCGTTTCCTATCTTGATGTAGCCAGCCTTGCTGTGGTAGAGTGCATTGTCTGTATATTTGTATTTTTTTCCCGTGAAGTCGTGTTGCCAACGTTGGTCAGTCATCCATCCATACGAGATATGTCCCTTTAAACGAATCCATCCATTGCTGAATGGCAGAATCCAATAGTCGGGTAATGCCAATCTCACTTGTGGCACAGGACGAGCGTTGATGCCAAGTGTCTGGGAACCACTACTTAACTGGTTGTTTTTCATTTCCATGGGATATTCCTTGCTACCGATAGATAACACACCGTGTTTCCATCTTCCTTCAACAAAGGCTTGTTGTACCACGAAATGACTGGTATAATTCACGGGTACGGCTAAATCAACGCCGTAGCCAATACCCCATTTACGAATGCTGTCTATTTGTAATGGGCGAATCAAACTACCGCGAATATAACCGTTGGTCTCCTTCAAGGAACTCAACCCGTATTTATTCGCATTCAACCACAAGGGAGTCTTCCCGTTTGAGAAACTTCCTTGGGCCTCTGTCTTATATTGTATGCCTTTTGTGGGTTCTAACTTGCCCACATCTTCATTATCCATCCAGTCTTGGGCAGATGCGTGAAGGGAAACCACAGACAATACAAGTATAGTGAGAAACCTGTTCATTTCACATTATTATATATATATAACGGCAAGATACCTCTTTTATTGTTTCAATGCTTTTTCTGTGGAAAAATACTATTTAGGGATTTTCCCCCTCCACTTTAGGGAAAATCCTTTTTGCTGATAGATTTCTTGTTGTATCTTTGCAACGTGAACGTTAGAAACCAATTTAAATAAGTAAGATTATGAAGAAGTTTATCTTAGCCTTAACAGCACTGTTTACAATGGCAGTATCGGCAAATGCAATGAGTTATGAACAAGCTCGTCAACAAGCTTTGTTCCTCACTGACAAGATGGCGTATGAGCTGAACCTCACAGAGCAACAGTATGAGGCTGCTTATGAAATCAATCTCGATTATCTGATGAGCGTCAACAATCAGGCAGATCTCTATGGTGCATACTGGCAGCAGAGAAATCTCGACTTGAGCTATATCTTGCTTGATTGGCAATATCGCCTGTACTTAGATGCATCATATTTCTACCGTCCTCTCTATTGGAACGCTGGTTACTGGCACTTCGGCATTTATGCTCGCTATCCGCGCCGTGACTACTTCTATTTCGGAAGACCTCATTTCTACCATGTGTATCGTGGAGGCCATAGCTGGAGGATGAATGGTGGACGCAGCTGGTATCATGGACGTGATTTCGGACACCGTATCGGACACGAGAGGTATGGAATGCGCGACGGTTTCAATCATGGAAACTACGGACATGGTGGCTCCAACCGTATCGGACATCAAAACAACAATGTGGGTAATCGCAGCTTCGGCAACGGTGGCGCTCGCTCTTTCGGTAACAACTCTGCCCCACGTGAGAGTAGCACACGCTCTACCGTAACGGCACCACGTTCAAACAACAATAGCTTCGGCTTCGGTGGTTCTCGCTCCAACGTGCAGAGCACTCCACGCAGCACCTTTACCCCTCGCGGAAACGTTTCATCTTCACCTCGCTCTTACAGTGCTCCTTCACGTAGCAGTGGTTCCTTCGGTGGTGGCAGCGGTTCGTTCGGCAGCGCTGGTCGCGGTGGTGGTTCCTTCGGCGGTAGCCACGGCGGTGGCTCAGTAGGTGGCGGTAGCCATAGCGGAGGTTCTTCTGGTGGTGGCTCGTTCGGTGCAAGAAGATAAGAAATGAAAACAACAGAGTATATTTAAAATAGTTAGCGATTGATTTGAATTAGTATGTTTTTTTAGGTATCGAGTTTTCAGGTATAACGCGTAAAAAACAGAGAGTTATGAATAATTCGATTGATTGAAATTGTGGGGAGTGTCTTGCGTGAGTAAGGCACTCTTTGTTTTTGTTGAGTGTAGAGTGTTTAGCGTTTAGTGAATAAATGTTTAGTGTTTAGCGTTGAGTGTTTAGTGATGATTAGCTACGGCAGCTCGTATCTCAATTTCCAAGACATATCTCATGCTTCTTGCTTCTAACTTTCATGCTTTCCTATCTTCAAGACATATCTCTCACCCCTCACCTCTCACCCCTCACTTCTTTCTACTAACATCCCTTGCTTTTTCCAAATAATTGCGTAACTTTGCAAACATGAAATTCATCATACACATCATATCGGTATTTCTCATGGCTACGGTGCTTGCCTCTTGCACCGACAACGAGGCGATGCGCCAGAGGCTCAGCTACGTGAGCCAGTGCAACCGTGCCGACACGGTATTCACCGAGGCATGGCTGCCCACGGTAGATTCCTTGGTCAGCTACTTCGACCACCACGGTAATGCCAATGAAAAGATGATGGCGCATTACCTCAAAGGACGCGTTCACCATGACATGGGGGAATCACCCATTGCCCTTGAATGCTACCAAAAGGCAACGGAAATGGCAGATACTGCGAGAAGAGATTGCGATCTTTATACCCTTTATGCTATTTATGGTCAAATGGCACTTTTATTTGATTATCAATATTTACCAGATGATGAAATGAAGGCTCTTGAAATTTCTGAGAAGATTGCATGGAAAGATAAGGATACGCTCGCAGCAATTACTGCTTATCGTTTGAAGACAAGGGTATATTACCTTCGTAATGATACAGATAGTATGTTATATGTTACAAATAAAAGTTTTAATCTATATCGAAAATGTGGTGAAAAAGCTATTGCTGCGCAGATTTTGATAATACCCATCAGTGTTTGTCTTAATCGTGGACAGTACAAAGACGCTTGGAAATATATGCAAGTATATGAAAAAGAATCTGGATTCTATGACAGCAATGATAAAGCCATATCTGGCAAAGAACTTTATTATTACTACAAGGGTATGTATCTTCTTTCACAAAACCAACCTGAAAATGCCATATTATTATTCCAAAAGGCTTTATCTGGTGGATTCTTAGAGGCGGGCTATAAAGGATTGTTATCTGCATACGAGCAAAAGCGTAATCCCGATTCCATTGTAAAATATGCCAGACTATATGCAAATGGCAATGATTCCACGTTCATGCATGTTAACCAAGAGAGGGTTCACCAAGTCAGTGCCCTATACGACTTCAGCCACCAACAACGAATGGCAGAGGAAAATAAGTTGAAGGCAACTTATTTGCGACTTTATATATTACTTTTTATTCTATTAGCAACAACCATAATTGCAATATGTGCTTATTTCGTAAACAAAGCACGAACGAAGTCTATGCTTCGAATCAACGAATTATTAAGTAATAGGAAAGAACTCCAAACTATGTTGGATGAAAAACGGGCACAGATAGCTGCCTTTTCTGCAGAAAAAGAGGGTCTTCACAGGTATCACGTCATTCCTGTGAAGACCCATTAATTTTAAACACCATGAAAAAAACAATTATTATTTTTTGGCAATTATTACGCCAATGACTTCATTGGCACAATTGAAAGTTGATTCTTTAGGTAGAATCGGAATAAACACGTCCGAGTCTTTGCAATCTTCATTTAATCTTGGATGTTCAGGTGAAAATGGAACTGATGCCATGATAAGCGGTGCAGGCAAAACTGTATTGAAAATAAATGGTGGAACACTGTCGAATGTTGACCTTATTCTAAAACCTGGTGCAACTCTTCGTATTATAAATAACGGAATCTTAGAAACCCGAGATGGATTTGAAGCACCCATCGGAGCTATCGTTGATATACAATATGGACAAATATTGTAAAAAACAAGGCAGATAGTTTCACAATTACTTTATATTTTTTATCTTTGTAAACATATTAGAAAGTTATCAATGTTGTACTTATGAAGGAAGAAAGGTTTTTATTCGGAATAATGGTCATGCTGATGGCATTATTTTCTAAAACTGTATATGGAAATGAAACAAACCTCATGGACAATTCAGATGTCGATGGAGTCTATGATTTCAGTAAAGCCATCGGAATAACATGGAAGTTGTATGGTTTTGGTACAGTGGGCGAGGATGAAATCCAAAAGGTTAAACCTGAAAAGGGCGATGAGTGGTGGAAAGATGAACAATATACAATCTTATTCCAAAAAGACGGAACTCTAAAAGGCCATACTTTTTCAAATGAGATTTTTGGAAAATACAGCATAAATGGGAATAATTTAGTTATTGAAGATCTGTGGGCAACCGAAGTCGGGGAGGAGTATGATGGAGGCAAGTACCATGAGGCTCTTTGCTCAACACTTACACACATCTTTGAGATAAGGAACGGCCAACTCCTGCTATACAAAGTAGGAACTGATGTTACTGATATAATTCCTCACGGCAATGTGGTATTCGACGGAGGAAAAACAACAATCATAGGGAAAGAAGTAACCATCAAAGGAGAAACTACTATAAAGCAGGGAACAGAGTTTGAAATTAAAAATGAATGATTATTTTGTTTTTTTTTGTAATTTAAACACTTATGTTTGATATATTTATTATATTTGCAATATGAGAAGAATTATTTATATATTATTAGCCGTTTCTTTGCATACATTAGGGAAAGATACAGGAATGCTTTCCAATTCATCTTGTTGGTTTTATCCCGGCAGGGATATTGACAACGACATTTATGCCGATAGAGTTGTGTGGGGCGTTGAAGGAGGAACTAAAGGTTCCTTATATATTTCTATTGACGGAAAGGAGTATATCCAAATCAAAAGGTACTTGATGATTTATGATGTGGATGCGAAGCCCAGTATACTGACCGCTCGTAGGGTGAACTTCTATAACCCGGAGATTCTCTTACGTGAGGAGGGTGGCAAGGTATTTGCCCGCAAAGACCAGTATGTTGAAGTTATGAACATGATTTATTGTGTAGTCAATGAAAGTCTATTTATGGAAGAGTGCAATGATGGTGAGGTGTTGCTATACGATTTCACTCTTGGCGAGGGCGATCGGTACCCTTGTCGAGGTGAGGTGTTTGTTAGTAAAGTGGACAATGTCGTCACCAATGACGGTCTTTCCCGCAGGTGCATGTTCTTGACCAATGGGATGGTGATTGTAGAGGGCATAGGCTGTGTCAACTCCTTAGGCGAGTTTTATGGCTACCAGAATGCCCCCGTCTTGAATTTCGGGGAGCATGGCTGCTTGGTGGAGTTTGGCTATTGGGATTTTGACAGGAACACATACCAAATTGTGTACAAAAGTGGCATAATCTCAGCCATTGGAGCTGTTTCCGACTTTAGACAGATATCGTTTCCTTCAATGACTTACGACCTGCAAGGCAGAAAGGTGACAACACCGCAGAGAAATAGGCTGTACATCAAGAACGGGAAGAAGTTCGTTGTTCATTGACCATTAACCATTGATAATTCATAATTCACAATGGACAATTCACAATTGATAATTCACAATTCACAATGCACAATTGATAATTCGTATGGGTATCTGTCGTACCTTCTTTATTGATGCACGACTCCTTTTTTACAGGGGTTTCGCTCCGCTACACCCCTGCCTGTGTTATTAAAGCTCTAATAGGGGCTCTGTGTGGCAAGCTCATATACTATCCTATTCATCATTCAAAAGTCTAAGGATTCAAGGATTCAAGGAATTTCGGTGCAAGCACCGATAAGTTAATCCTAAAATCCTTGAATCCTTAGACTACATTTGAACGGTAACAATTACTTGGCAATGTACATGGGAAATGTCGTTAGACTACATTCGAACGATACCAAATAGCTGGCAATGTGCATGGGAAATGCCACACACAGAGAATGACGCTGAAAGCGTCTCCGCTCGATAACCGTGGGTGCGAGCGCAGCGAGCACCCACGGATAGCGATACGCTACACATCATCAGCACTCTGAAGGAGTGCCCCATACGTGCAGTGGGCGACTCTTTCAGAGTCGTTATATCCGTCCAGTGTCTATCCGTGGGTACTGCGCACCCACGGTTACCGAGCGGAGACTGCGTTGCAGTCTGATTTGTTGAGAGCGTATGTGCTGCATGAATAAATGTTGAGTGTTGAGCGTTGAGTGTTTAGTGTTTAGTGATGAATAGCCGTGGCTATTCTCTCACCTCTCACTCCTCACCTCTCACTCCTCACCTCTCACTCCTCACCTCTCACTCCTCACCTCTCATCTCATGCTTCTTGCTTCTAACTTTCTTGCTTCTCATTTTGTCCTACAAATTCTGAATTTACCCCCTAAAATACGGGCATTTTTTCAAGCGAGTAGATACTTGGTGGAAAAAATGTCCGTATTTTGATGTGCTGTTAAACAATTCATTATCAATGTCTTACGGTTTAATGGTATTTGCGGATATGATGAAAAACCATGTTTTTACGTCCCAAAAGCCACTTTTTGGGCTTTCATAACATATAGAGTTAGCACTCGTAACATACATAGTTACCCTCATAACTCATATAGTTACGCTCGTAACATGCTATGTTACGATGAAAAACACGGTTTTTCATCCATTTCACCCCATTTTCCCGTTCTTCTATTTCTATTTCGCAAGAAAATACCAACCGTTTTTTGTCGGAATAATTCTGAATTTAATCTTTAATCTTCAATCTTCAAAAGTCTAAGGATTCTGGGATTTCGAGATTTTCAATTGAAGTAAGAGGCAAGAAGCAAGAGGTAAGAAGCAAGAGATTTGCCTTTCAAATGGAAAAGCATATCTCTTGCCTCTTGCTTCTTACCTCTTACCTCTAAATTATCGTGTAAACTCCGCGAATTTGTCTTTCATGGAGATGGTTTCCATCATGTTTTCTGGGGATACGAAGTAGCCGCCACGCTCAGGATGAAGTTTCAGTTCTCTCAGTTCGGCGTTGTTCATCTTCGGCACCTTGTGGATGGGTTTGTTGAAATAAACGCTTTGTATCGCTTTGTTGATGATGCCGTGACCAACTGCCAACACTGTCTTGTTGGGGTATTTCTCCATCATCTCGTTAAGGAAGTTGTTGGCTCTCTCTAATAGTCGTGGTAAGGTTTCCATGTCTTCGGGCCATTTCTCGTCGCGTCCGATGTCAGGAATGAATCTTCCCGTGAAGCTCCCGCAGTCACGCTCTCGCAACAGTGGAGTTTCATAAATTTCAATTCCATGAGGCTCCGCAATAATTTTGCAAGAGTCAGCCGAACGTTTCAAGTCGCTTGAAACAAAGGCTTGGATAGGCTCATACTTCAGTCTTTCCCTCAAACTGTTCATTTGTTGGATTCCTTTTTCGTTCAATTCGCCTTGGCTTTGTCCTTGGATGATGTGCTTGACGTTGTCAAAGGTTTCGCCGTGTCTTGTAAGTAATAGGATAGTCATTTTGGCTTTTTTTATTAAATTGGTGACAAAATTACAAAAAAAGATTGTGAATCAAGTATATTATTTTTATTTTTGCAGCAAATATGCGAAGAATTGCAATTACTTTTAGATTATTTATGAGTTAATCGTATAAATATGAAGAATTTTATCCCCTCATTAGTGAGAGCTTTGGTAGCTGCCATTGTTGGCGTGTTTATCATTCAGTATCGTGAAGATACGGTTCGTTGGATTACCATAGCGTCTGGTATTTTGTTTTTCGTGTCGGGTGTCATTTCGTGTGCCATCTACTATAGCAACAAGCGAATGGCAGATGAGCAACAAGCATACGGTACAGACGGAAAACTGGTATCGGCAGGGCTCTCTCCAGCCTTTCCGTTGGTGGGCATAGGCAGCATTATTCTCGGTATTATTCTGGCATTGATGCCCGTTTCGTTTATTTCGGGAGTGATGTTCGCTTTGGCTGCTATATTAATATTAGGTGCCATCAACCAATACGTCAATTTGGGAAGAGCCTGTCGCTATTGTCGTATAGGTTTGTTTTATTGGTTGTTGCCCACCATCGTGTTCCTTGTAGCCATTTTCTTGATTGTTAAGCCGATAGAGGTAGCAGCCACTCCGTTGCTCATCACAGGATGGTGCTTGTTGCTTTATGCAGCATCCGAGGTAATCAACGGTTTCAAGTGGATGATTGCCAATCGCAGGCGTAAGGAGATGGACGAGCAAAACGTAGAGGAAGTGCCTGTGATAGAGGAGATCACTCCCTCTGAGCCACAAGATCAAGAGCCTTAATCCTCTCCCTTGGGAACGAGTCCCTCGATATATTTGCACAGAATACCAATGCCCTTATGGTTTTCCCCACCTTGTGGTATGATAAGGTCAGCATATCTCTTGGTAGGTTCTATAAACTGTTCGTGCATGGGTTTGAGCACTTTCAAGTAACGGTCAACCACCATCGAAACGGTTCGTCCGCGGTCTATCGTATCACGTTGGATGTTGCGTATGAGACGTTCGTCAGGGTCAGTATCCACGAAAATCTTCAAGTCCATCAAGTCGCGCAGCTTCCGATTGAGCAGGGTCATGATTCCCTCGATGATAATCACAGGTTTAGGCTCTACGTGTATCGTTTCAGGCAAACGGTTTGAGAGGATGTATGAATAAGTAGGTTGTTCTATCGCATGACCCTGTCGCAATTCGTTCACTTGCTTCTGCAATAATTTCCAGTCGAAAGCATCGGGATGGTCAAAGTTGATGTTCTTGCGTTCCTCGTCGGTTAATTCTGTCGTATCGTTATAATAAGAATCAAGAGGAACCACGGCAACATGGTCGGGTGGGAGAGCCTCCACGATTTTCTGTACCACGGTAGTCTTTCCAGACCCTGTTCCTCCAGCTATTCCGATAATAGTTATTTTTTTCATGATATGATAGTTATTTGTTAATGATTTCTTGAAACATGGGTGCGTAGTATTCAGCTTTTCGTTCCACCCTCATCGGATAGGCACGAGAACTGCTGGGCATTCTAAAGAGACGCATTTCTTTTCCGTTGAAGATGAATGTTTGAGCTTCACCCACCTTGGGCTGTGGTATTTGGAAGTGTCCGCAAAAGATATCGGTAGCCTTTTGTCCTGTGGTCACTACAGCCTTACAGGAAGGTATTTGGTTGAGCAATGCGTCTAAATCTGTTTCCTCTACCACTTCCAGGTCTTTGTCTGAAGCCGTGTTCTTCAGTCTTCTCACCACCGTAGCCGTATCGTACAAGCCAATGCCCTTCTCTTGCAGGAAAGGGATGATGCGTTCAAGGATGAATGTCTTTCTCGTTTCGTCAACGAAATACAACTTATCGTTATAGAAGACAATCCCGAAGATTCGCCACATGTCGTTGATATAGTTCGGGTAGAAGAAATCCATGCACCATCGTTTGCGAGATGGTGGAAAGCTACCGAGCATGAGCAATCGGCAATGGCTGGGCAGGAATGGCTTCCAGGGATGATGCTCTGTATCTATCGGAAGGTGGCTCACTTACTTTTGCTCCTTTACTAAATAAACGACAACGGGCAAGTGGTCGCTGAAGCCATTGAGCCAAACACCTCCTGCAGTGGTACGAAGGGGCGATCCCTTGTATTTTCCTTCTTGTTGGATGAGATAATCCCTGCGGAATATTTGTGATTTCAAGTACTTCAATTCCCGATAGTCCTTGCTCCCCTTGGGTGTCAGCAAGTTGGGAGTCATCACGATCTGGTCGAACAAGTTCCATGAGCCATTGTACGTCAACGTTCCCCTTCCCTCCTTCACGAGGATATTATACCACGGATTGAACATGTCATTAGGACCAACCTTCTCCATGTCGCCCTTAGCGCCCAATTGTTCAGTCATGCTCTTGTTGATGGGGTCATCGTTTAAGTCGCCCATCACCAGCACCTTACAATTAGGATCGTCTCTGAGGAGAGAGTCTTTCAAGATACGCACCTGCTTGCCAGCCAGTTCACGGTAATAAGAGCCAGAGAAACGACTTGGCCAGTGGCAAACCACTACCGTTACGTGTTCGCCAGCCAATGTACCGCTCACGGTAAGGAATCCACGTGTGGCACGGTTGCTGTCTGCGGGCAATTCGTAAACATAAGGCACCAGCTTCGTGTCGCGCACGGTAAAGAGGCTGGGATTATACAACATGGCACAATCCACGCCACGCCTGTCGGCACCTTCTATGTGTACATGCTTATATCCACGTGCAGCCAAGGGAGGTTGGGCAACCAAGTCGTCAAGTACACGACTGTTTTCCACTTCGCTCAATCCGATGATGGCGCAGCCCACGTTAGGCAACATATCTGTTCCCATGTCTGCCAAGGCACGAGACATATTGCGTAGCTTGTTGGTGTATTTGAGACCGTCCCATTTGTTGGTACCGGTAGGCAAATACTCGTAGTCGTTCTTGCCAGCGTCGTGGCAAGTGTCAAATAGATTCTCTTGGTTATAGAAGCCAACTCCGTAAACCGAGAATTTCTTTTGTGCTGATGCTGAAAGCGAAAAAAACAACACCAGTGTCAGTAGAATAGATAGTTTTTTGTACATAGCAATATATTTTTTTGCAAATATCGCAATTAAATCTGAATAATCATCTATCTTTCTCGAAAAATTAATCTAAAATCCTTTTATTTTTAAAAATATTTTTGTTACTTTGCAGCAATATAAACAAAACAATCATATTATATCAACTATGCAGAAAAAACTGAAACTCGTGGTGATTACTCTCTGCTGTTCTACGTTGGTTTACGCACAAACGCCAGGAACGCCAGAAGAGCAAAAGACCAACTCGATGACTGAGTCGGCATTCACCTTCACCGAGGCACAGTTGGGGGAGGATGATGACATGACGCAAAATGTCACTATCCTGAACTCGAATACCAACATCTATGCGTCGCAGGTTGGTTACCAGTTCTCGCCCGTGCGATTCCGCTACCGTGCCTTCAACCAAAAGTACAATGATGTCTATATCAATGGCGCACCCATGAACGACATGGAGCGTGGACAGTTCAGCTATTCTATGGTAGGTGGCTTGAATCAACAGACACGAAACGTAGATTTCGCACTTCCCTTTGAGAGTAACAATTTCTCCATGCCTGGTATGGCTGGTAGCAACAACTACAATTTCCGTGCGGGTAGCATGGCTGCCGGTCATCGCATCACACTGAGTGGAGCCAATCGCAACTACACGGTACGTGGAATGTACACTTACGCGTCTGGCTTCAATGAAGACGGATGGGCGATTGCTGCCAATGTTACTTACAGATGGGCAAAGGAAGGATACGTGGAAGGAACGTTCTACAATGCGCTCAGCTATTTCTTCGGCGTACAGAAGAAATGGGACAACGGGCATTCGCTCGCTTTCTCTACATGGGGCAATCCCACCGAGCGAGCTTCGCAAGGCGCATCTACCGATGAGGCGTATTGGTTGGCTGACGACCGTTATTACAACCCATATTGGGGCTACCAAAACGGTCATAAGCGCAACTCACGTGTCATCAACGACTTTGCACCATCGGCAATCCTTACATGGGACTGGGACATCAACAAGGACATGAAACTCACTACGTCTTTGTTCGGCAAGTATTCTATGTACAAGAGTACGAAACTGAATTACAACAATGCGGAGAATCCCCAGCCCAACTATTGGAAAAACATGCCCAGTTCGTATTACGACGTGTGGGATGAAACCAATAGCTATTATCGTACCGACTTGGCTTTGGCTGATTGGAATACTGCTTTCAATTTCTGGAGAGCTGCCAAGGCTAACCGCCAAATCAATTGGGACCGTCTTTATTGGGCTAACGAAAATGCTGCTAAGACAGGAGCTGATGCACTCTATTACGTACAGGCTAAGCACAACAACAACCTGAACTTCGCCCTTTCATCCGTGTTGACGACAAAAGTAGATAATAACAAGACATGGAACTTGGGATTCAACGTGGCAACAAACGTGGGTCGCCATTATCAGACAATGGAAGACTTGCTGGGTGCCTCTACTTTCCATAATATCAATTCGTACGCATTGGGTACTTACGACATCATCAACCCATACGTACAATACGACTTGAATACGATGGGCATCAATGGATTGGGAAAACTCGTCTATGAAGGAGACAAGTTCGGTTATGACTATGCTCTCAAGGTCAACAAAGGTTATGTGTGGTCTAATTACAGCGTGACTACAGGTCGTTGGCACTTGATGGTCGCTGGAAAGATGGGTGGAACCGACATGCGTCGTAAAGGCTATATGCGTAATGGTATGTTTGCAGACAACTCATACGGTGAGAGCGGACGTGCCAAGTTTGGTGAGGCTGGCGGAAAGGGTAGTATCTCGCTCGATGCTGGTCGTGGACATGTATTCAAGATTGGTATGGGATATGAGTGGCGTGCGCCGTTGCCAACTACCGCATTCGTCTCGCCTGAGATGAACAATGATTTCGTACAGGGATTGAAAGACGAGCACGTGTTTAGTACAGACTTTAGCTACCAATACCAGAATGCTTGGGTTCATGCTAACTTGAATGCTTACTATAGTCGATTAGACCATGTAACGGAATGGCAGAATTTCTATTTTGACGACATCAACTCTTTCTCATACGTTTCTATGAGGGATATGGAGAAAGAATATTATGGTGTGGAACTGGGAATCGACTTCAAGGTTAATTCTGCATTCAACATAAAATTATTGGGAACGCTCAGTGAGGCTAAAAACATCAACAATGCCAACGTGCGTTATATGAGTTCAACCAAACGTACATATACCGATGATATTGTGATGAACAAGGGAATGCGTGAGGCTGGTACTCCTCTCACCGCAGGTAGTGTTATCTTGAGTTACCACTCTGGCGGTTGGTTCATTGACCTCAGCGGTAACTATTATGACCGTATCTACTTGAGCTATTCTCCTTCTTATCGTTATCAAGGTACGTTGACCACGATGAGTAGCGTTGACATAGACGGAAACTTCATTGTGCCAGAGCAAGCCAAGGGACATGGCGGATTCATGCTTGACGGGTCTATCGGTCGTAACATTCGCTTGCGTCATGGTAGCTTGTCTATCAACCTCATGGTAACCAATATCCTCAACAACCGCAACATCGTGACGGGTGGTTATGAACAGAGTCGATCCGACTATACCGTTAAGGATGATGGTACACTGAACAACACTCGTACTTATAAGTTCTCTAAAAATCCTATGAAGTTTTACGCTTACGGAATCAACGGAATGCTTAACATCGCTTATAAATTCTAAAACCCAACAGAGATATGAAACAGCTTAAATATTTCTTTTTCGCACTTGTCTGCACGCTCTTCGCATCCTGTATGGGAGAGGATTATGCTTCACCTGCTCTCGATGAGCCGCCATTCGGAAACAATGCCTTGAAGGAAACCAATGTGTTGACCATCCAGCAGCTCAAAGACAAGTATAATAATGTGATTAATAATAGTTCGATGGAGGAAGTGACCGAGGATATTCAAATCAAGGGTATCGTCACGGGCAATGACATCGGTGGTAATATATATAATGAGGTGTCGGTGCAAGATGCAACGGGTGCTTTGCTTGTATGTATTACGCA
The DNA here is from genome assembly GCA_002449845.1 of Prevotella sp. UBA6994. Classification (GTDB taxonomy): domain Bacteria; phylum Bacteroidota; class Bacteroidia; order Bacteroidales; family Bacteroidaceae; genus Prevotella. Next base: position 16,011 of record DJXW01000003.1, on the reverse strand, counting down.
AGGCGGACTCTATGGTCCTCTGCCTGTAGGTCAGGAAATCCTTATCAGTTTGAAGGGATTGATGATAGGTGGCTATGGACAACAGCCTGAGATTGGTGGCGTATATACCAATACCAAGACGGGTGCGCAGAGCATCGGAAGAATGTCGCGCTATATATGGGATACTCATTATAAATTATTAGGCAAAGCTGATCCTGCCAAGGCTGAGGCTTTGATGGAAACTTTCGACATCAGTCAGATAAGCAATGCCAATTACTTGGCTGCCCATTGTGGCAAACTGATGAAGATAAAGGGCGTTGCGCTGAAAGATGCTGACGGTAAGAAAGTGTATGCTCCTGATGATGGTAGCGTGGCTCTCACTGCCAATTGTGCCAACCGTGCTTTTACGGGAATTGACCAAAACAGTCTCGTGCTTCGTACCAGTACATACGCTGACTTCGCCAATACCATTATGCCGCAGGGCGAACATGACATCGTGGGAATCTTTACACGCTATCGCAATACGTGGCAAATATTGTTGCGCACAATTGATGACGTGAAGGAGGCAGAGCCAGAACCAACTGCTCTCTTTGAGGAATCATTCTTAGATGCAGAAAGAAAGCAAGGCGACTTCCAGATTATCAACGTTAAGAAACCTGATGATTTGAATTACGTGTGGAATTGGGATAGCCGTTATGGTATGAAGGCTTCCGCATACGTTAATTCTGTTTATTACGAAACGGATAGTTGGTTGGTTTCGCCCGCCATTGATCTCAGTGGTAAGAGTGATGCAACCTTATCATTCGCCCAGGCTTGGAGATATGGCAATGGTGCAGAAGACTTGCATGTCTATGCTACAACAGAGAACTTTAACAACACCATTGATGAAACCAAGTGGACTGAATTGAAACTTGACGTGTGGCCAGATGGTACAAGTTGGAGTTTTATGACCAGTAAGGCTTCTCTCAAGTCGTTTGCTGGAAAGAGCAATGTGCGCATTGCATTCCGTTACACCAGTTCGTCAACTGCTGCCGCAACTTGGGAAATACAAAATGTTTCGATAGATTAATCCTCAATAAATGAAAAAACAAAATAAAACAAGAATATGAAAAAGCTATTTTATTCATTATTTACATTGGCCATCGCTGCCTTCACGTTCACAAGTTGTGAGAGTGTGCCTGCACCTTACGATGACCCGAACCTTAATCCTGGTGGTGGTAGTACGGTCGTGGTAGATCCTACGGGTGATGGAACCGTGGAAAGTCCTTACAACGTGATAGCAGCCATCAACTATGCAAAGAACTTGGAAGTTGGTGCCGAGAGTGACCGTGATATTTACATCAAGGGTGTTGTGGTTTCTATAGCCGAGAATTATACCACCCAATACGGTAATGCTCGTTTCTATATCTCTGATGACGGTACGGCTAAAAATCAGTTCTTGATTTACCGTGCCCTGTATCTCGGCAACAAGAAATATACCGATGGCGATATTCTCGCTGAAGGAGACACCGTAATCATTTGTGGTAAGGTTACCAATTATAATGGTACACTTGAAACCCAGCAAAACAAGGCATTCCTCTACTCACTCAACGGAAAGAGCGAAGGTGGAGGCGGTGGCGGTGGTGCTACTGGCGAAGCTAAGGGAAGCGGAACGCTTGAAGACCCGTATAATCCAGCTGGTGTAATTGCCTATATCAATACATTAGGTGCTGACGTTGAAAGTGCCAATAATGTTTATATCAAAGGTAAGGTGGCTTCCATCACGGAGCAATATGGCACGCAATATGGAAATGCTACATTCAACATTGTTGAAGAAGGTGCAGAGGGAACTCCATTTACCGTTTTCCGTGCGCTCTATTTGGGTAATAAGAAATACACAAGTGGTGATGTCTTGAAAGAAGGCGATGAGGTTGTAGTTTGTGGAAAGGTTGTCAATTATAAAGGTAATACCCCCGAAACGGCTCAAGGTAAAGCATTCCTCTACTCTCTCAACGGAAAGAGTGAAGGTGGTGGTGGCGATACTCCAACACCAACTGGAGAGGAAAAGGGTGATGGTACTCTCAACAATCCATTTAATGCTGTAGCTGCCAACAATTTCGCTAGTAAATTAGCTGCCGATGCCAAGAGCGACAAGGATGTTTATATCAAGGGTAAGATTTCGAAGATTGCCAACAATGGTGAGTTTGGTACTCAATATGGCAATGCTTCATTCTATATTTCTGATGACGGAACAACTAATAATGAGTTCTATGTATTTCGCACTCTCTATTTGGGTAACAAGAAATACGACAATACCAGTGATCCGAACATCAAGGTGGGAGATGAAGTAATCATCTGTGGAAAGGTGACAAACTATAAGGGTAATACGCCTGAAACATCAGCCAATGAAAGTTATATCTATTCACTCAACGGAAAGACCGAAGGCGGTGGCGACACTCCACAAGGTGCTGGCACTTACGAAAGTCCATTGACAGTAACTCAAGCCATTTCCCTCGGAAATGCTGATGCTGTGTGGGTAAAGGGTTATGTAGTTGGTTTTGTGAGTGGACAGGTGCTTAGTTCTGGGGCTACGTTCTCAGCCGAAGGTGCTGTCAATACGAACCTCTTGATTGCGGAATCAGCCACGGAGACCAATGTCAGCAGATGTATGCCTATTCAGTTGTCTCGCGACTATCGTGCTGACTTTGCCCTTGATGCAAACCCTGGCTTGTTGGGTAAGGAAATCATCATGGCTGGTCAACTGACTGCATATTTCAGCGTTCCTGGTATCAAGTCGCCTACATACATGGAAGCCAATGGCAAGACTGTAGGTAGTAAGGTTAAATACTGTAAGAGATAACAATCTTTCTTAACTATATAAACATGGTGGATGCTTTTCTGAAGAGCATTCACCATGTTTAACTTCGTACCTTTGTACTTAAATCTTAAACATAATATTATGAACGACATTCAAACTATACAAAGCAAGATTTATGAAATTCGTGGTTATAAGGTCATGCTTGATTTCGATTTGGCAGCAGCATACGGTGTGGAAACAGCACAATTGAAAAGGCAGGTACGCCGTAACATGCAGCGTTTCGAGGGTGATGACTTTATGTTCGAGGTTACGCATGATGAAATCTTGAGATGCCAATTTGGCACCTCAAGTTGGGGTGGTAACAGATACACGACCTTTGCATTCACAGAATTAGGTGTTGCCATGCTCAGTAGTGTTCTCAGGTCTCCTGCGGCTATTCAAGTAAATCGTGACATCATGCGAGCTTTCGTCTCACTCCGACATCTCATCATGCTTCCCGATACGTCAGACCGCTTGGAACGCATTGAAAGGGAAATCAAGGACATCAAGGAGGAAATGAATGACATTCTCCACGACCAGAACGACATCAACGAGTCAATTCGCGCTCAATTAGATGCTATTAGCATTGCTTTTGCTGAGTTACAAGCAGACAAATCAACATTGAAACCACGAAGGAGAATTGGGTTCGTGCAAGATGAGAGTGATGTCCGATGAAGGTAAGAGATTGATATATAAAAGAAAATTTCATCAAAAAATTTGGTGGGGTGCGAAAATCTTTGTAATTTTGCAGCCCATAATTGTGCAAATTAGTAAATAACAATAATAGTAACATTTAAAATGAAAAAAGGTATTCACCCAGACAACTATCGCCCCGTCGTATTTAAGGATATGTCCAACGGCGATATGTTCCTTACAAAGTCCACTTGCAAAACAAATGAGACCGTGGAATTTGAAGGCGAAACTTACCCATTGGTAAAAGTAGAAATTTCTAACACCTCTCACCCATTCTATACAGGTAAGAGTACTCTCGTTGACACAGCCGGTCGTGTTGATCGTTTCATGAGCCGTTACGGTAAGATTAAGAAATAATACATACCTTACGATATAATAAAAGTGCGTTCAACCGTAGTTGCATATGCGGTGGGTCGCACTTTTTTTAATGATATGAAGACAAAATACCTATATTTATTACTCCTGCTTGTGGCATTTGTTTCTTGTAGTAAGGATGATGACGATGCTGGAAATGGTGGAGTCGCCAACAGAAATGCCAATGCGGTGACAGTACGAAAGGAATATGCACGTCTGGAATTTCCTCGTTTATCTAATGGGGGAAATAACATCGTGATTATCCACAAGACCAATGACAGATACGACCCTGATGGCGTAAACTATTCCTTGGAATGGGATTGCAACAAGAAATCACAACGCTGGGTTTGTTACCAGATGCACAAGTATAGTGGCAGCAATGTGAAACGTTCTGATGCTTGGCATGAACATAATGATGAACGTAATGTAAACGATTTTCCCTCGAATGCACGTTTCAGCGATACACGCTCGATGTATAGTGGTTCGGGATTCACGCGCGGTCATATTTGTGCTTCTGCCGATCGTATCTATTCCTATGAAGCGAATGCCCAGACTTTTTGCTATACTAACGTGCAACCGCAGTTTTATAATTTCAATGGTGGTGACAACTACGATGGCATCTGGGTACGCATGGAGAATCAGTTGCGCACATGGGTAGGAACGGCTGGATATGATACCATCTATGTTTGTAAGGGTGGTACCATCCGCGACGACCAAATCTTGAGTTATGTGAAGCCCGACGTTGAAGGTGGAATGATTGTTCCCAAGTATTTCTTTATGGCATTGCTGTGCAAAACTTCGATGGGATACAAGGCGTTGGGCTTTTGGGCACAGCATAATAATATGCCGGGAAACGACTTTTGGGTAACTGAGTTCAATAAACCTGCCTCACAAATCACGTTGAGCGACTTTGTGGTGAGCATCCGTGAATTGGAGAATCTCACGGGAATAGACTTCTTCTGCAATCTTCCCGATGACATAGAGGAACGTGTGGAAACACTGAACCCCGATAATATCAGAAGGGCTTGGGGAATGAAGTAACACATTTGTCAAGATCGCTCTCGTCAGATCACTTTGCGTGAAACCGATGGTCACCATGCAAGGAACCGATGGTTACTATACTGGGAACCGTTGGTCACCATGTAAGAAACTTTTTACATATAGAACTGCGATAATTGAATAATTATTTGTAAGTTTGCACAAACAAACTATTTAACATCATGAAAAGAGTGCAGTTGTTGTTATTGTTGATGGCAAGTATGTCGGCTTGGGCAAGTGAGAAACCTGCCAGACAGATGCAATATTGGCCAGAGGGGAGACGTATTGTTTGTGTGAATGGCAACAATCGGTACACACGGGCATTGTATGGCTCGCACACCTTTTTCCGTTTGGAAACGAGTGACCGTCCTCTCTTTGCCACATACGACAAGGGGAAAAGCAAAAACATTCGTCTTTACTTGACAACGGGCGGTGAGAGGGTGCGTCTCGACTCCACCACGTATTGCAAGGCTGAATACGAAGGTGGTGAACGCAGATATATCGTAAGACATGAAGGGTGGGGCAGGGATGCAGAACTGCGCATCACGGCATTGGCTTCGCAGCACGAGGAAACGGCATTGTGGAGCTTCTACGCCACTGGTTTTACGGAATCCGTGCAAATGGAAGCACGTGTGTGTCAGGTTGCCAAGACCAAGATGAGCAGGGAAGGCGACCTGGGATTGGAACCAAGGAGTAGTTACGAACCTTCTGCCGACGAGAAAAACCTGCAAACCATTGCATGGGACGGAGAAGGTTGCAGTTATCTGTGGCTATTAGACAATCAGAAATTGGTGGTGCCCTATGTGGAAGATGGTTCTAAACGCATGGTGAGGGAGCTGAATGCACTGCGCAAGCTCACTTCTACCGTGGAGTTTACCACGCCAAATCCTTTTATCAATACGTTGGGAGCCAATCTCGTGGCTGCTGCCGATGGATTGTGGGACGGTGAGACATGGTTGCATGGTTGCATCGGATGGCGAATGCCATTGGCAGGATGGCGAGCTGCTTACGTGGCAGACGCATTGGGATGGAACGACCGTGCCATCTCTCATTTCAACGCATACGCCAAGAGTCAGGTCACCAATGTGCCTCCCATCTATCCTCATCCTTCGCAAGACGCAGCCAACAATCTTGCGCGTGCAGAGGAGAAATGGGGAACGCAGATGTATTCCAACGGCTATATCTGTCGTTATCCCAATCGCGATGACAAGATGCACCATTATGACATGAACCTCAACTATGTAGATGAGTTGCTTTGGCATTTCTGCTACGATGCAGATACCGCATACATGCGTAAGATGTTTCCTTTGCTGAAGTTGCACTTGGAATGGGAAAAGCGCAACTTCGACCCAGACGGAGACCACTTATATGATGCGTATTGTTGTATTTGGGCAAGTGATGCGTTGTATTACAATAGTGGTGCGGTAACTCATTCTTCCGCTTACAATTACCGTGGCAATCTCTTGACGGCTCGCATTGCCGAGATCATCGGAGAAGACCCCACACCCTATCAGCAAGAGGCTGATGCCATCTTGGAAGCCATGAACAAACGGTTGTGGATAGAGGATGAGGGACATTGGGCTGAGTTCCAGGACTTCATGGGTGAGAAACGCCTGCACAAGAGTGCTGCCATCTGGAGTATCTACACCCCCATCGACTGTGGCGCCTGTTCAGACGAGCAAGCGTATAGGGCTACGAAGTGGGTGGATAACTATATTCCACATATACCAGTAAGGATAAATGAAGTAGGAAGTGAGAATTTCGATGGTGGAAGTGGTGTGGCAAAGCCACAGTATTTAAGTGTTGATGGAAGAAGTACATCCTCGCAGACAGGCGAAACACCTCATCCTTCCAAATTCCTCCTTCAGCCATCGTCTCCTTCTTCCTCGCCGACAGGCGAAACACTTCATCCTTCCAAATTCCTCCTTCCTACATCATTAAAAACCATCAGTACCACCAATTGGATGCCTTACGACTGGAGTACGAACAATGTGGCGCATGAAGAGGTGATGAATATGGTACTGGCATATTTCAAGGCTGGTCGATATGATTCAGGATACAATCTGCTGATGGCAGACATTCTGGACGGACAGTATCTGGGACAGAGCCCAGGCAACTTCGGACAAATCAGTTATTATGATAAGGCAAGGAGTGAGGCTTATCGTGACTTCGGTGATAATGTGGGAATCTCTGCGCGAGCTATCATCAATGGTTTGTTTGGTGTTCAACCTGATGCCTTACATGGAAGATGTGTGCTCCAACCAGCCTTCCCCTTAGAGTGGGATAGCGTAACGTTCAAGACTCCTTATCTCACGTACCGATATGTGAAAGAAGGTAACAAGCAAATCTATGACATCACTCAAAACTTCACACGCCCCTTACGAATTGTCATCAAGTCGTTCTTGGGCAATGGAAAGGTGAAAATCGTAGAAGGGAGTAATGAGAAGACTCAGAGGATAATAGTGGAAGTAGGAAGTGAGAATTTTGATGGTAGAAGTGATGTGGCAGAGCCACAGTATTTAAGTGTTGATGGAAGAAGTACTTCCTCGCCGACAGGCGAAACACTTCCTCCTTCCAAATTCCACCATCAACCATCCAAATTCGGTTTGTCCCCCATTCCATCTGCCAAGAAGAGGGTGGTGGTTGATTTGGGAGAATATTTCAATGCCAATGTGGATGACATCTTCAAGAATGAATATCTGTCGCCCCGTTCACCCTATACCACGTTGGAGATTCCCAAACAAGGGATAGGACAATGGTGCTTGCCCAAGAGAACGGCTACCATCGAGGATGATGGACTGAGGGCAAAGGTAAAAGACGGATTGTTTGACACGGGACTGAATGGCTTGAAGTTTGCCACTCCTGCCACGGGAAAGAATATTATCTATACCTCATTGTGGGACAACTATCCTAATAGCATCTCCATTCCTCTCAAGGGAAAGGCAAGTTTCGCCAATCTCCTATTGGCTGGAAGCACCAACAACATGCAGAGTAGGATAGACAACGGCATCGTGGTTGCCATTTACAAAGATGGTTCATCAGATACGTTGCACTTAGAGAATCCCACCAACTGGTGTCCCATCGAACAAGAATATTATGTGGACGAATACGCTTTCCGCGTAGGTCCACAAAGACCATATAGGGTGCATCTCGGAAGCGGAGTGGTAGCGAGAGAGTTGCTTGAAGTAGGAGGTAAGAATTTTGATGGTGGAAGTGATGTGGCAGAGCCACAGTATTTAAGTGTTGATGGAAGAAGTACATCCTCCCTCGAAACACCTCATCCTTCCAAATTCCTCCATCAACCATCGTCTCCTTCTTCCTCGCCGATAGGCGAAAAACCTCGTAATTCCTCCTTCCCCCTTCCTTCATCTTCTAATCCCGATAGTGCCGAGCCTCGTTACATTGAGAATGGGGCTGCACAGATATTGAGAATGCCATTGAATGAGAAGAAAAAATTGAAGGAAATCAAGTTGAGAACCCTGTCAAACGATGTGGTAATCGGCTTGATGGCAATCACGTTGGAAAGATAAATCAATAAAAACATAGATACATGAAATCGATTAAATTACATTTTCTTTGGTTGCTGTTAGTGGGGATGCTGGCTATTCCTGCAGAGGCACAACAATTGGCTTTCCCCGGCGCTCAAGGATGGGGAAGGTTTGCCACGGGTGGTCGTAAGGGTACCGTTTATCATGTGACCAACCTCAACGACTCTGGCTCTGGTTCTCTTCGTGATGCAATAAGTCAACCTAATCGTATCATCGTCTTCGATGTTGCCGGTGTGATCTATCTCAATAGTAGGCTTGTCTTTTCCAAAAACTTATATGTGGCTGGACAAACGGCTCCAGGAGAGGGAGTAACGGTATATGGAGATGGTGTAAGCTTCTCTGGCGCAGACAACATCATCGTGAGATACATGCGCTTCCGTATGGGAGCCGTGGGCTCAAAAGATAAAGACTGTGCTGGTATTTCCAATGGACAGAACATGATCTTCGACCATTGCTCGTTTGCTTGGGGACAAGACGAAAATTTCTCCATCAACTGGGATAACAAGGGGTCTGCTCCTTCCAACATCACATTGATGAACAGTATCGTGGGACAGGGATTGATGACTCACTCTGCTGGTGGATTGATGCAGGCTGACAATATCACTATTTATCGCGTCTTGTTGGTGGACAACTCTACTCGTAACTTCAAGGTGAAAGGTGTGAACCAATACGTCAACAATTTGGTGTACAACTGGAAGAACGCTGCTTATAACATGGGTGGCGACTCTGAGGGTACGTCGTATTGCAATATCGAGAACAACCTCTTTATCAATGGTCCTGCCGTGGGTGGTAATGGATTGACGGGGGGTAATGCCAACTTCCATTTCTATGGAAACGACAACTGGCAAGACAGTAATCGTGACGGTCTGTTGAATCCTTCTTTGTTTACGGGCGATGGGGGCGGTGACAGACAGACTGCTCCTTACGCTTACCCAGAGCTGGAAAAATGGGCTGGCAATTCGTTGGTGGAAAACCTCTTGCCTGAAGTGGGTGCCTCTCTTCCTTATCGCGACTTGGCTGACTGCTACATGGTGGATGAGGTGTTGTCGTTTGGAAAGAAAGGCAAACTGATTACCAATGAGAATGAGTTGCCTATTGGCGTTCCTACATCATGGAATCTTTTCAAAGGTGAGAAACGGGTAGATACAGATGGCGACGGTATGCCTGATGAATGGGAAAATGCCCATGGCACGAACGCCAATGCCAATGATGCCATGACCATTGCAGAAAATGGCTATGCTAACATAGAAAACTACGTGAATGGCATTTCCAAGGAGGATCGTCAGTATTTTCTTCGCGCTCCCTTGCTCCCTACATTGGAGTCGGCAACCACCAATAGCCTCACCATCTCTTGGTATGATTTCTCTGACAATGAAGATGGATTCATCGTGGAGTTGCAGAAGAATGGCGAATTTGTAGAGGTGGGACGAACACAGGCTAACACCACAAGATTTGTCTTGACGGATGAGACGTTGACGCCTGCTACTGCCTACCAGATACGTCTGTGTGCCTTTGCGGGTGAGAACAAATCTGACTATACCAATACCGTGACGATGAAGACTCGTCCTGAGCAGACCAACATCATTGATGCGGAGACGTTCCAGGGAACGGGCGACGGTGAATGGCTCATCAACCCAACAGAAGATCAGGTCATCACGCTGACTGAGGAAACACCGAAGACTGCGGTGGTGGTTCGCTCTGATGCTCACGTCACCATCAACGGTGCGGGGTTTGTGAGTGGTGCTGCCTCGATGAACAAGACGGGTGAAGGTACGCTCACCATTGCAAGCGACCAGCATTATGAGGGTGCTACGGTGTTGCACAAGGGTGTGTATGAGTTTGCTTCTCTGAAGAATGGTGGCGTTGCCAGTGGCTTGGGCAAGAGCATGGAGTTTGCACAAAACTGGGTGATGGATGGTGGAACTTATCTCTATACAGGATCCACTACCTCTACCGACCGCTCCGCTACATTGTATAGCGATACCGAACTGAATGTTGCCAAGAAAGGAACCGCTGTAACCATGAATGGTGGCATTGAGGGGGCTGGTAATCTGACCATCGATGGCGAAGGAAAGGTGGTTGTCAATACGCCTAATTTCTTTAAGTTTGACGGAGACCTCATCGTGAAAGGGGGCGAAGTGAAACTGAACAGCAAGGATGTCTCAAGTACGGGCATCGGCAAAGCTGATAAGCTGGTGATGGCTGGTGGCTCGTTTGTCACCATCGGAAAGAATGAGAGCAGCGTGACGTACAACTTCCCGATAGAGGCTGTCGAAGGTACTACGTCAACGGTGAACTTCGACTTATGGAATACCAATAAGTGTAAGGTGACTGGTAAGGGTACGCTGATCTGGGACGTGCATTACCTGCGTGAATACATTGAAGGAAACTGGGATGGATTTACCGGACAACTCATCGTGAACGGTTCGGGCAAGGCTGGCAGCAGTCAGTTTGCCGTGCGCAACGGCACGGGCGTGAAGAATGCTACGCTCTACCTGAAAGGCAACGCTTCTGTCAACGGTGGCAAGAATGAATCAACATATTATCTTGGCGGACTTTCCGGCGATGCTTCTACTAAGTTGCAGGGCTTTAACGTCAAGCAAAACGGTAAAGGTACGTGGATTGTAGGTACTGCCAACACCGATGAGACCTTCCGTGGCGTGATAGACGACTATGCGCAAGATAACAAGCACGCTGGTCCAACGACCATCGAGAAACAAGGTTCTGGTGATTGGCGACTCACGGGAAAGAATATTTATACGGGTACTACCACCGTTACGAAGGGTAGGCTGATCGTCAACGGTCAGCACACGGGAACGGGAGCCGTCAATGTTCGTTCTGGTGCGATATTGGCAGGAACAGGAATCCTTGCTGGCGCAACCACCATCAACCAAAATGCTACCTTGCAAGTGGGTGACACCCTTGTTAATGGTAGGGGATTGACTTTCAACGGCACGTTGAAGGTGAACAATGGCGGTATCGTGAATGTGTTGGCTGACCGCACCAAGAGCAATACCATTACGCTGAAAGGGGCATTGACACTTACCAATGGAGCTGTCTTGCAAATCAATGAAGGCGACATCGCCGAGGCACCATACGACAAGACGGAGTACCAGGTGTTCAACCTCTCTGGCGGAACTATCACGGGCTCGTTTGCCGAGATTCAACCCGCCACACCTGGCGAGGGACAGAAATGGGATTTGTCTGAGCTCTACACCAATGGCGTGATCAAGGTGGTGGGAGGAGAGCCAAACCCTAATGAAGAGCCTATCATAGAACCACAACCCGTAGGCGAAACCAAAACCGCATTGTTGGCTTGGGGTAATATGGTGGCTCAGTCTTACGACAACAGTTCCTATAACAACATGATGGTGGGTGCTGAGAATGATGAGGCTTACGGATTCTCTATGGTTATCACGGGCAATCTTGCCAAGTCTTATACCAGTGCCGGCACTCCTAAACTTGACATCTTGTACAATGGTGAGACCATCCAGCGCACAGCTATCAAATTGTCTAACGGTGCCCAGAATACCATCTTCTTGCCTAAGGACGCAAAGGCTACCAAGATGAGCATTTACAGTATCACGGGAACCAATGCTTCCAACCGCACGAGCTATTGGAAGGAAGTGGCAGGAGTAAGTTATAATGAAACTACGACAACCGTCTTGGATTTGGATGCTCCACGCTCTAATCCCAACAAGGTTGATTTCACCCTGTCGAATGTTTCTGACAAGATTACGTTCACCAATACGGGAGAGCAGCAGTGTGTCATCATCTACTTGGAATACCACTATGGTAGCGGTAATACCAATGGCATGGAGAATGTGATGGGAGGAGAAACTATCCGCACGGAATATTATACCCTTTCAGGCGAAAAAGTTTCTTCACCAACCAAGGGCATTTACCTCATGAGAGTATATACAAACCAAGGGAAAGTTGAAGCGAGAAAGGTTGTCTTCTGATGGTAATACCATTCGTGGATAATGTGATTTTTGAAACTAATTAATAAGAAAATGAGCTTGATATTACGCCAAGCTCATTTTCCTTTATAAACACTATTGAAAAACAATTAAAGTCAACGTATTTCTATCCACACTCCTTCGCCCTTATCCTTGACTTCCACAATCTTTGCTTTCACCAAGTCAACGTATTTGCGTGAATTAAAGACCTTACCCACTTGCTTATTTTCACCCACAAGGATACATCCTTTTGTATCTTTCACCGTATTACCTTGGTGGATGCGAATACCTGAAAAGTTGGGAACACCCAACAACAGGGGCAGCCATTTCATAAACGTAGGCGAATAGGTTATTACTATGGGATAACGCCCTTCGGGAATGGCACTCTTACCCTTTATTTTATTATCTCCATGTGCGTAATCTCGCCATTTAGGTTCTAAGGTATCACACAGATAGGTCAACTTTTCACCCGTAGAATATTCGTCAACTACTTCTTCCTTGATGGATAACCTACCTATCTTATAACTGCCTTTCTTGGCTATTCTTTCTAATACAAATTCCATATCAGTCAATTGTGAATTATGAATTGTGAATTGTGAATTATGAATTGTGAATTATTCGTTATGAATTATTCGTTATGTGAAGGTACTAATGTTGCGTGTTGCGTTTGTTGCGTTCTTACATTTTTTGCCATTTTCTATAATCTATTTTTTTAATCAATCCATCGCGAACCCATCGAGTAGTAATCATTCTTAATGAATTGGCTTTACACGTATTGCCCTTTATAGCTCTCAAGTCATCGGTTGAGAATACAGCTGGTAATTGGTCAAAAACAAAAGAATTCTGTTTATTTCCTATGTTATTTGTATTTCCCTCCGAATACTGATTCATTAACGTTTCTCCAAACATCTTGATCTGCCCATTCAAACAATATTCTGCCATCAGCAGCGCAAAGTCAACACATTGTTGTGATTCCTTTTTCTTACCACTTAGAAGATGGAAAATCACGCCACAACGGAAACCTATCACGGCAGCACGTTTACGGTAGGTGTCTTTCACACGGTCAATGTCCTTTGCTGCTTCCACACGTTTCTCTTTCACCCAGTCGGCTATTGCCTTTCTCAATCGTGGTGTGTCTATCAATCCGTTTGCTTTTCTTAGAACGTTCACCGCCTCTTGTATCTTTGCCTCGTCGTCTAATGTTCGTTTGCCAAACTTGGGCATCTTGGCAAAACTTGAATCGGGCATTTCGGCAACCAATATACGAGAGGAAAGACCATTCTCAATATTGTCAGCCTTGAAGCATTTGCGCATCGCTCCATACGTGCCGAGCATCGTCCAGTTGTAAGCCACTCTTACAACACCGCTTTCCGCTTGGTCTGAATTATAATCTTGTCCCCATTCACCTCTATCAAATGAAAGACGGTAAATGTCGTATTTAGAAGACCACGAACCAGCCCCGTTTGTTTTCCTCAATGTGTCTAACTCTTCACCAAAAGAATAAAGCGTATGGTCACAAGAATTCTTGAATCGCTTCAAAAGAGTAGAACATGAAACCGTAACGGGCAATACTCTGATTAACACCTTCGGGTCTTCGGGTGCTTTCTCGTTTGCCTTACGATTCTTCTTTCTTTCCTTCCATTCCTCTTCACGTTTACGAGCCAAAGCATCGTCTTCGTCTAATTGTCGCTTCCAAATATCCACGGCATTTTTACAAACACTCTTACCGCTTGCTTGGTCGCCAAGTATGATTGACATTAAGCCAAGTTTTTGTTCCATCCCGTCACAATACCTTACGCTCACCAAATCGGCATACGTGGCAGCTATCGGCATGACCGCACACAAAACAGGCATTTGCATATTCTTTGGAACGCCAACCAACGATTCTTTCAAGCCAATCGGCAATTTGTTCCATTGAAAATTATACATTGACAATTGACCATTATTTGAATCATCGTCCATTTCCTCATTCCCATCTTGTTCAATGTTCAATGTTAAATAGTCAATGATAGAGGTCATCATCCTTGAAACTCCTTTCGGATTCTCCTTGCAAGCAGAATCAATGATTGATTTCAATTCCGTTTCCGACAATCCACATTTTGGCATAATCGCCAAAAGCAAATCTTTCTTATTGTCACAAATGGCTCTCAAATTAACCGCCAACTTATGCAACTTCACGTTTCTTTCTCCTGCTTCTGGTTCGCCTCCGTTACGTCTCCACCACTCAGCAATAATGTCGGAATAAGGAATATCCTTAAACAGCCTCACCCCCGACCCCTCTCCGACGGGAGAGGGGAGTGAAATGTCTTGCTGTCGTTGTTCCTCATTTTGCAAACTCAGTTTTTGAGAGTTACTACTCCCCTCTCCCCTTGGAGAGGGGCAGGGGGTGAGGCTGAACAGCTCTTCTTCATCCAAATAAAGAATGTATTCCCTTGGCACCACGAATGAGCAACGAGCCAAATCTTTCACGCAACCATCATAATGTTCATCACCCAATTGATCAGACATCCACCTTTGAGCTTCCTCTAAGTTCATGCCATCGGGCATTACAAAAAACAACCTGAGACCTTCCGTTGATGGCGTGACATGAGCAAAGACAATCCCCAATTCACCCACACGTTCATTAATTATCGTTTGGAAATATCCTCTTGGGTCTGGTATATGATCAATGTCGTACATGCTCAATCCGCTTGGCACGGCATCCTCATTCACACGTCTTCCCTTGGGGAATGTGGCATGAGGCGTGAAGATTGCCAACCGCTTCTTTTGCTCGTTCTTATACTCGGTGAAATCCTCACGGCTCATTTCGCCTCGTTTCACCTTTTCCAGTGCGTCCTCAATCTCCGCACACACACGAGCCGTCTGCTCCGAGTCAACCACTTGATTGAAGAGAGCGGGTGTGCATGGGCGCACCCTGCTCTTTACTGATAATGCTATTCCAAACATTTAGTTTAGTTTTTGTGTTTATGTGTTTGCATATACGAAATCCGATGCTTGGCATGACTCCGTGTCGATTACCTCATAAGGCACTATGTCTGTTTCCTTGCGGTCAATCCTCAGTGTCAGGTTGACACGCTTGTTAGTCACGCTTGCCCTTCCATGGGCCAACTTGATGAATCGTTTCATGCGATTGTCTGCGCTCTTGTGATGGGCGTTGAAGTTACCCTCAGAAGGGTTTACCAGTCCAATACTACCCTGAATACGTTTGCTACTTGCTATTAAAGCCTTGTAAACACTATCTGCGATTTGAATTTTAATAATCATTGTCTTTCCTCCTTAGATTAGTTTTGTGATATAAATTTGGTTCTCGTATCTCTTCACTCCGTTCTTATCCTCAAACGAACGTTGCTTGATGTACCCTTGCATCGCGTGAAGCGTGTTTGGGTCATACGCTTGGCAATCCCTTGCCATTTCGCCTGTCATTTCGGCATAAAACTCGTCAATACCATCTGAGAGGATGAACCCCATAGAGTGAAACGTTTTTTGTGTTCCGTCTTGCGCCGTGTATTGGCGAGATACATGAGCTTTCTGCTCAACGATTCTAACAAATTTTTCCATTGTACTTTTATTGTTTATAATTAATGGAATGTTCTAAAAATTAATT
>DJXW01000022.1 GCA_002449845.1 Prevotella sp. UBA6994 | reverse complement strand
ATTTCTTGTTTAGTTTGGATGATATTAAACCTGTTCGCGAAAAAGCATCAGGAAAAGAGATGTTAAGCCTTGCTGTTATTAATGATATAGAAAAAGACATTAAGCCTGAATATATCAACGCTCTTAAAAGCAGAAATACAGATATCCTTTTTTGGAGTGAGAGGAATAAACCTGAGAATTTACAGAAGTTGCGTCCAACTGGTTAATTATGAAACAATATAATAATCAAATACAATGTGCCCTTCGATTTCCCGAGTTTCAAGAAGTGGGGAAATGGGAAGCGAAGAGGTTAGGAGATATTTTTGTGAGAATAAGAGATAAGAATATTGAAAATAACAAGAATGTTCTTACAATCTCTGCTCAATATGGATTAGTAAATCAATTTGAGTATTTTAATAAGAATGTTGCAGCATCTGATGTTACAAACTATTATTTGATAAAAAAAGGAGATTTCGCTTATAACAAGAGTCGTTCTCAAGGTTATCCATTTGGAGCAATCAAACCTCTGACTTTATATGATAAGGGCGTAGTGTCCACTTTATATATCTGCTTTAGATTGAAAGATGAAAGCGAGTATGATGCTACTTTTTTTCAATATTATTTTGAAACGGGTATTATAAACTCTCAAATATCAGAGATAGCACAAGAAGGTGCCAGAAATCATGGTTTATTGAACATTTCTGCTGAAGATTTCTTTAATATTTTACTTTTTGTTCCTCCATTAGCCGAGCAACAAAAGATAGCCCAATCAATGATAGAACTAGATAAGCTGATAAAAGCGAATAGTAAGAAGCTTGAACTGTTGAAAGTCTATAAAACAGGGCTGATGCAACAAATATTTCCTTGTATATAATATGACTACAAATAAACACCATGAATTAGGGAAAACCCTCTGGAACATTGCCAATAGCCTACGAGGGGCAATGATGGCCGACGACTTCCGTGATTATATGCTGTCGTTCTTGTTCTGGAAATACTTGTCGGATAACTACATCGATGCCGCAAAAAAAGAACTGGGGGCAGACTACACCACACTACAGACTTGGTACGACGAGAACCCCAACGATACGGAGTTGTTTGAGAAGCAGATGAGGCGTAAAATCCACTACGTCATAGAACCGTCTTATCTTTGGGACAATATAGTAGAACTGGCAAGAACGCAAAGCAACGATCTGCTCCAAACGCTGGAAAAAGGATTCAATTACATTGAGGACAAGACATTTGAAAGTTCTTTTAAAGGTTTGTTTTCTGAAATCAATCTGAGTTCAGAGAAGTTAGGCAAGAATTATACTGAACGAAATGACTTGCTGACAAAGGTCATTACAACGATTGCGAATGGATTGAAAGAGTTCTCTGCCGATAACGATTCGTTAGGAGATGCATACGAGTATCTGATTGGTCAGTTTGCTGCAGGCTCAGGTCAAAAGGCTGGCGAATTTTATACGCCACAGATGATCTCAACAATTCTTTCTCGTATCGTTACTTTGGATTGTCAAGACCCTGCATCTGGCAAGAAGAACAGAATTAACCATGTGCTTGACTTTGCTTGTGGTTCAGGATCGTTGTTGCTGAATGTACGCAACCAGATGGGAGAAAGTGGTATAGGTAAAATTTATGGTCAGGAAAAGAATATTACGACCTACAATCTTTGCCGAATGAATATGTTGTTGCATGGGGTAAAAGACTCTGCATTTGAAATACATCATGGTGATTCGCTCGCCAATGACTGGGACATCTTGCAAGAAGAGAATCCTGCTAACAAAATAGATTTTGATGCAGTCGTAGCCAATCCACCATTCTCTCTTCGTTGGGACCCAACGGAAGATACTGCTAATGACTTCCGCTTTAACCGCTATGGAGTAGCACCACGTTCTGCTGCTGATTTCGCTTTCCTTTTGCATGGTTTCCACTTTCTGAGTGAAGACGGGACAATGGCTATCATTCTGCCTCATGGCGTGCTGTTCCGAGGAGGTAAAGAGTTGGTTATCAGAAAGAAACTGCTCGAAGATGATAATATCGATGCTGTTATAGGATTGCCTGGCAATCTGTTCTATTCAACTGGTATTCCAGTATGTATTATTGTATTAAAGAAATGCCGCAAGAATGACAAGATTCTTTTCATCAATGCCAGTTCTGATGAGCATTACGAAAAGGGTAAACGTCAGAATTATCTCCGAGATGAGGATGTCAATAAGATAGTTGAAACGTATCAATTCCGCAAAGAAGAATCACGTTATTCTCGTCAGGTTTCTTTGCAGGAAATCAAAGAGAACGACTATAATCTCAATATCACACGTTATGTCAGTCTGGCTCAGAAAGAAAAGCCTATCGACCTGCAAGAGGTACATGACAAGTTAGTAGAGATTGAAAAGGAAATCGTGAAGGCCCGTGACAAACATAATGAATTTCTGAAAGAGTTGGGGTTGCCCTCAATAGTATAATGTTTTTATTTATTCAATGAAAGACTATTCAAAAGAATATCGGGAAGACATCAGAAAAAGTAAAGAGATGGACAAGAGCGAAGTCAAAAATGAACTTGATGCTCTTTTTGCAAACATCTATGAATACAGAACCAGTAGATATTATAGAGAATTGTTGAACTTTTGTAAAAAGTTTAAACAACTTGCTCCGTTTAATGCTATGATGGTACAGATTCAACGACCTGCCTGTCAATTTATCCTGACTGCCGAACAATGGGAAAGAAAGTACAGACGAAAAATTGCACCTAATGCACGACCTGTAGTTATTTTGAATTTCACTCCCGTTAGTTATCTCTATGACATTTCTGACACAGAAAAGAAAGATGATTACAGTCTTTCCGACTATGATATATTAGAAGAAATAAAACATCAATATGATACAAAGCAGGAGATACATTCTTTGGACCTAAATCTTTTGATTGAAAATCTTGCTGTATTAGGAATTGCATATACAGATAGCTTCAGAGCTGGAGCAAGTTATGGAGCTCAGATAAGATTGCTTGAAAATCCCAAAGTTATAGATATTCCCATTAATAAAAATCATAGAGTTAAATATAAGGCACATTATTTGTTAAGCGTTAATGAAACATTATCTAATGGTGCTAAATATGCATCCATTTTGCATGAATTGGGGCATTTTTTGTGTAAACATCTTCCGCCACCTTCAGGGAAAGATTGGTGGAAAGTAAGACCGTTAACAAAAAATGAAAAAGAATTTGAAGCAGAGTCTGTTGCATGGTTGATTTGTGAACGTCTTAATATTGGCAACCCATCAGAAAAATACCTTGCTGGTTATTTAGACTCAAATTCAACTATTCCACAAAATATTAGTATTGACCATATTTTTAAGGCACAAAATGAGATTTATAAATTATTATTTGAATTACAGTACGCTAAAGATCATTTTCTATATAAAACAGATAACGATTTTAAAGAACTTATAAACAATTCTCCGTATATAGTACAAAGTAGAAACAATCATATCCATAAACAACTTAAAATAGATTTTTAAAGAAAAGTATGATATGATAAAATCTTACTTAACCTGAATTCGATGTAAGAAAAGTGTTGAAAAATTGATTCACATTGATAAAAGAAAAGCGGGAAGCGAGCCGAAATCCGTCGGCCTTGGCTTCCCGTTTATTGTTTTTTCGTTCTATCCTCTCATTTTGCTTTCAGTTTGTTCTTCTTGTCAAACAAATCAGAGTGAGTGCCTGTTCGCGAGAGTGAAATAATTTTGATGTCGGTATCCTTGACATAGATGAGCAGCCAGTTCGGAGTGATATGGCACTCACGGTAGCCTTCATAGTCGCCATGCAACTGGTGGTCACGGTTCTTCTCAGGCAGGGGCACATCGTCAAGCAGTTTTCCGATAATGTCGTTCAGCAGACTTTCATCCATGCCGCGCTTGCGAGCCAGCTTCAGGTCACGCAGATAGCGCTTTGTGAGTTTCAGCGAGAACTTTGCCATCGTCGGTTACAGGTCTTTTACCAACTTCAGATAGTCGTCCATTGAGCCTACCTCTATGACATTCTTTCCTTTCCGTGCATCCTCAATGACTTTCATCGTGGCATCGTTCAGACTGTCGCCAGTTTCAGGGTCGTAGAGACGAGGCTTTGCCGCACGTTTGCGCTCAATCTTCCAGCCCATCTTCTTGGCAATCGACTTGAAGAGGCTCACATCGGCCTTCGGCACGGTCAGCGTGAACGTGTCTAGACTTACCTTTGGTGTTGCAGTTCCTATCATAATCGTCTTCGTTTTATAATCTGGTGACAAAGATACAACAAATTTGCGAAAAATGTATCACTTCTCCTATACCTTTTAAAAAATATTGGGTGAAAAATAGGATCGGCAGTTGTCACGTACCACTGGCTTACAGGTGATTTCAACAAGAGATATATCCGTAGCGTAAGCTATGACATTGATAAAGTCGTTGCATTATTAATTTGAATTCAGGAAAATCCTGCAAGTGTTAAAAATGTTATAATTGTATAATTTTTCCACAACGTGCATCTTGTTTCCTATATTTTTAGTAAATTTGCATAAATTTACAAACTCTTAAAACAACAATCTTCAGCCGAAACAAATATTGGCAAACAACTATTTACAAAACATATATGAAAAGACCAAGACTTTCAAAAAAGACAATGGCCGCATTTTTGGCATGTTCTTTTGCCCTTTCGTCTTGCTCTGACATGGATAAGTACTTCGAGACTCCCAGTTGGATACGAGGTTCTATCTACGAGGAGCTGGCAAGCAGTGGCGAGTATGGCATCTTCCTGAAAGGAGTGGACTTGGCGGGATACCAGCCTATCCTCAACGGAAAATCCATCCTCACCGTCATGGCTCCCAACGACGAGGCAATGACAACTTACATCAGCCAAAACTACGGCAAGTCCTCTATTGAGGAACTCTCTACGGAGGAGATCAAAAAACTGATTGGATTCCACATCCTTTACTACTCTTTCGACAAGAACAAACTGGTGAACTTCCGCCCACAGGAAGGTGACGGTGCCACCGAGGAGGAGAAACTTGTCAATGCAGGACTCTATTACAAATTCCGCACGAAGAGCCAAGACCCCATCAGCGTGGAGCATAACGTGACCGACTCTTCCTCGTACGACGTGAGCGTGTATCACTTGGAACGCTACCTGCCCGTCTATTCGCACCTGATGTTTAGGACAAAAGGCATAGATGCAAAGGGCAACTACGAGTATTTCTATCCTGAAACGGGATGGAAGGGAGACGGGGGATTCAATGTCTCCAATGCCTCTGTACTGGAATATGAGACCATTGCCAAAAATGGCTATATATACAAGATAGACCGTGTGCTGCGCCCCTTGGAAACCATCTACAAAGAGATGAAGAACGCAGGGAAATACAATAAGTTCTTGGCTTTCTACGACTCGTTCAGGACTTACACCAAGGACGAGGACTTGACATTGAACTATGGCAACGGCACCGACTTGTACCAAGTGGCTTTCAGCGATGCCGCAACGGGTGTAACGCTCCCGCCCATCGCCAGCGAATGGCCCGTGAGCAACTACCGACAGGTGACACAACTTGCCTACAATGCCTATAGCATCTTCGCTCCTACCGACAATGCCTTGCAAGACTTCTTCGAGGATTACTGGAAGGTGGGAGGTTACCAGGTGCTCGACTCTGTGTCGCCTTCGTTGGTATCTACCCTGCTCCATCACTGCATCTATAGCCAGAGCATCGTCTTCCCAGAGGAGATAGAGAAAGGCGTAATCCTTGACTCAGAAGCACAACCCATCAAGTTCAATACCAGTGAAGTGCCGCAAGAAGACCGCGTGATCTGCTCCAACGGAGTACTATACGGATGTGCAGTGCTCACCCCACCAGCCATGTTCAACTCTGTGACGGGTCCTGCCTACCAATACAAGAAATACAGCACCTTCCAAACGATGTTGTCTAACTCTGGAATGCAGTCAACCCTTTGCCAAGATGCCGTGAACTACATCATGCTTTATCCAGACAACGACCAGTTGATGAACAACGCAGGTATTACCGTGAACGAGAGTGGCAGACTAATCTCAACAGCTCAACCCAACGGTATGTCGGGTGCCAACACACAGAGCTACATCTACACTCACGTAGTGGCTCCCACCGATGGCAATACCGTATTGCCCACGAGTGGCAAGGCGGTATTCCGCACCCTGTCGCCCGACATGAGCATGTACTGGTACGTGAAGAACGGAAAAATCACCAATTGCATCAAACACAACGAACTGCTGAAATACGCTGGCAACACCACCACGGAGGATGATGTGTTTGCACCATTCACGCCACTCGACTATCGTGGCGATGTCAACGGATGGGCAAACGGTCATGCGTACAGCTACAAAAACCTCTTGTTTGAGGGTAACTACAACAACATCAACGACAAATACCTCATCCGTCAGATGTGGGGATTGCGCAACGACACGTCCACCGACTTCTACGGATGGATCAATCTCTTGAACAAGGCTGGCATGTTTGTCACATCCTCTCAGACGATCAACATCATGGCAGAGAGCAGTCTGATGTTTATCCCCGTGACACGTGCCATAGAACAAGGTATCATCGACGGACGCATACCAGGAATCGTGGCTGAGGGTGCTACCGTGGGAAGCGAAAACTTCTTCGACTACGTGACCGTGACCGACGAGGAGAAGTTGCAATACTACCTCTCACAATACTTCGTGCCGCTCTCTACCGCCGTCATTACCAACTATCCTTACGTGGGATGGGGAGAAGATACCGCTTCGCAAGGCGGTCTGCTCACCTATCAGCAGTCGCAAGACGCAAGCAACAACATCTTGCAATCGCGCCTGAACGTATATGATGACGGAGCACGCCTGAGCGTTGCCACCACTGACCACAAGACGGGCATTACAAGCAGTCGTGTATATGTCACACCCGACTACGACTATTTCCCCTTTGTCTATGAAGACGGTGCTGCCCATTTCATAGAAGACATATTCTAACCATGACACATTATATAATATATAGAATAAAGATGAAACATAAAATATATATCAGTCTGATGTTCTGTCTGTTTGCTATGAGTGCCATGGCGCAGAACACGGTGACGGGTACGGTTTACGAGATGTTTGCAGGAGCCGAGGAGCCTTGCATTGGCGTAAACGTAACGTTCCAGAACAGCCAGAACCGTATCGTAACGGGTGTTACGACAGACTTCAACGGTAAGTATTCTCTGAAAGTACCCGAGGGAGAAAAAGAACTGACGTTGGTTTTCTCATATATCGGAATGAAGACCCAGCGTTTCAAATATACGGGACAGACCACCCTCGACGTAACGATGGAAAACGATGCCCGCCAGATTCAGGAAGTGGAAGTGAAGGCTCGCAGGGGCGGAGACCGCAATGAGATGGGTGTCACTCAACGACAGCTGGCATTCGCCACACAGAAGATTGACATGAATGCCATCACCGCCAATACTCCCGTTACCTCAATCGAAGAGGCATTGCAAGGACAATTGGGTGGTGTGGACATCATCGCAGCCGGCGACCCTGGTGCCAAGAGCAGCATCCGCATTCGTGGTACTGCCACGCTGAACTCTAACGCAGACCCTCTCATTGTCATCGACGGTGTTCCCTATAATACCGACATTGACGACTCGTTTGACTTCAATACCGCTTCGCAAGAAGACTTCGCTCAGATGTTGAACTTGAATCCCAACGATATTGAGTCGATTGAGGTGTTGAAAGACGCAGCATCTACCGCCGTGTACGGTACGGCTGGAGCCAACGGAGTGTTGTTGATAACCAAGAAAAAAGGTGCAATGGGTAAGACCAACTTCACCTTCTCTACCAAGAACTCATTGAAGATTGAGCCCAAGTCAATGCCGATGCTGAACGGAAACGAATACGTGGCATTCATCCAGGATGCTATCTGGAACTCAGCCAATGCTCGTGGCTTGGCAGGACAAAGTGCATTATTGGAATACTTGTTTGATACGCCCGAAATCAACTACAACCAGGAATGGCGATACTTCGACGAATACAACCAAAACGTGAATTGGCTCGACTACATCACAAAGAATGCGTTCACCACCGACAACTCATTTGCCATGTCGGGAGGTGGAGAGCGTGCTACCTATCGTTTCTCTCTTGCCTATACCAATGAAGGCGGTACTACGAAAGGCACGGGTTTGGGTCGTTTGACCACTTCACTCGACATTGGTTATAAATTCTCCGAGAAGTTGCGCGTGAACGCAGAGTATTCTTATACCGATACGAAGAAAGACGCTCCTTGGGTGGACAACGTTCGTTCGGAAGCTATGCGCAAGATGCCTAACAAGAGTCCTTACTATATCAATGATGCTACGGGAGAAATGACTGGCACGTATTTTACCCGTCAGAACGCTGAGGAGTTTCAAGGTGCTTTCACTGGCTCCAAGAACTTCCACCCCATTATCATGGCAGACGAGAGTTTCAGTAAGTTGCACTCCAAAGAACAGAAGATTACGGTTCGTGCATCGTATTACGCAACGGAACATCTCACCTATCGTGGATATGTGTCTATGCGCTTCACGACCAACAAGACCAATAAGTTTTTGCCACAAACGGCTACGGGCGTTACAACCGACAACATCTACGCCAACCAAGCAAGTGACGCTTACACCAATACCTTCTCGCTGCAGACCGAGAACAAGTTGATGTACACCAACGAGTGGCTTGATAAGAAACACCAGTTGACAGCTACCGTTCTGTGGCGTACTGCCCAAAACCGTAGTTCCAACTATTCTGCCGTGCGTTACAACGTGGCTTCATCCTCCATATCCGACCCAGGTTCAGGTGGTGGTGCACTGCTCTCGCAAGGCTCAGGAACGTCAGAAGGCCGTACCCTTTCAGGAATCGGTTCTATCGTTTATACTTTCTTAGACCGCTACACCATCAACGGAACAGCCAACTATGAGGGTAAGTCGTCATTGGGCAAGGACAACCGTTGGGGATTCTTCCCCTCTATCGGAGCCAGTTGGCAGGTGGCTGACGAGCCTTTCATGAAATGGAGCAACGAATGGCTTTCGCAATGGAAAATCCGTGCCAGCTACGGTATGAGCGGAAACGCTCCCTCCGGCACTTCTCCCTACGTGGGAACATACGCTTCTATCGGTACATATATGGACGCAAGTGCCATTACCGCCAACAAGATGCAATTGAACAAGTTGAAATGGGAGACATCTACCGAGTTTGACATCGGTACAGACATCACCCTGTGGGATGGTAAGTTGACTGCCACTTTCGACTACTATCGCAAGAAGACCAAGGACCTGTTACAGAGAAACTATTCCGTTCCTTCATACGTGGGTTACGCTCCTTCAAGCGGCGTGGTGAAACTGAACTGGTTCAATTCTGGTCGCTTGGAAAACAAGGGATGGGAGTTCCGTATTGATTACAACGTATTGAAGACCAAGGATTGGAACTTCTCCGTCAACTGGAACGTAAACCGCAACATCAACACCATTATTGAGTTGCCCGAAAACCAAGCTACGGAAGAATACACCTTTAACAATGGTGAATATGCCAAGCGTGTCATTGCAGGAACGGCAGTAGGTTCGTTCTTCGGATACAGATACAAGGGTGTTTACCAAAACACGGAAGACACTTACGGCAAAGATGCTGAGGGAAATATCATGTACGACTTGCAAGGCAAGCCCATCGTGATGACCAACGGCACATACGTTTGTTACCCTGGCGATGCGAAGTATGAAGACATCAACCACGACGGAAAGATTGACAAGAACGACATCGTGTACTTGGGCAACAGCAACCCCATCATCAGTGGTGGTGGCGGTTTTACACTGAAATACAAGAGTCTGACCATGACCGTGTTCATGCACTACCGCTTAGGACAGAAGATCATCAACTCTGCCCGCATGAACGCAGAGTCTATGCGTGGCTCAGACAACCAGAGTACGGCTGTGCTTCGCCGTTGGCGCAACGAGGGTGACGACACCGACATTCCACGCGCTTTGTGGGGATGGGGATTCAACTATTTAGGTAGCGACCGTTTCGTGGAAAACTGCTCGTTCCTTCGCTTGAAGACCCTGTCGCTCAGCTACAGCTTCCCCAAGAAGTTCTGCAAGAGCCTTGGCATGAACAGCGTAAGCATGTTCGTCACAGGCTACGACCTCTTCACTTTCAGTAGTTATACGGGACAAGACCCAGAGGTAACATTACCAAGCGGCATTACCGACTTGGCAATGGACTCTTCGCAGACTCCCCGTTCAAGGCGTTTTTCTTTAGGTTTGACATTAAACTTCTAACGAGATTAAAACGATTAAGAATATGAAGAAAATAAAATATATCATCATGTCGGTAGTAATGTTGTTGGGATTCACGTCTTGCAACGATTACTTAGAAGTTTACGAAGAAAACGTTGAACCGACAGACCTCTATTGGTCATCAAAAGCTGACGTAGAAGCTACGCTCACGGCAGGATATTGGTATTTGCGCAATTCTGTAGAAACCTACCTCATTCCTTGGGGAGAGCTTCGTGCGGGATGTATCTTCAACAGGAACGGTTCTGCCCTTCAGACCTTCCAAATCAAGAGTACCACCAATATCACCACATGGTCGCCCATGTACCAAATCGTCAATTCAGCCAACCTCGTGTTGAAGAATTGCGAGATGGCTCGTAGCAATGATGCCACATATACACAAGAGGAAATGAACTCTCACCGTTGCGAGGCTTATTGGTTGAGGGCACTTGCCTATTTCTATATCGTTCGCAATTGGCGAGACGCTCCCTTGTTCACTGAACCGTTTGAGACTGACGACGTATCATATAACGTAGCGAAGTCGCCAGAGGCTGACATCATCGCTCAAATCAAGTCTGACTTGGAAGAAGCTATCAAGTTAGGAGCTGCCAAGACCAGCTTCAACACCACATGGGAAACGAAAGGACGAGCCACCATCTGGGCAATCTATGCACTCATGGCTGACGTTTGCATGTGGAACTCCGACTTTGACCAAGCCATCAACTACGCCAACCTCATTCTCAATGCAAAGGAGGCTGATGCTCCACGATTCATGAAAACTGCCACACATAGCAGTTGGTTTACGATTTTCAATCCTGGCAACAGCAACGAGTCTATCTACGAGTTGCAATGGAGCCATGAGAAGTATCAGGGTACTACCCCACAAACCAACAACCTATCCGTATTGTTCGACAACACCAACGATGGACGAGCATACGAGCTCTCTAACCAGATGCTACAGGATTTCAACTCAGAATATCGCAGTATCTTACTGGAATATGGAGAGGAAGCTGGCGACATGGCTGTAAGGACGATGTTCGGCGGATATTTCGTTGGCTCTTCTGCAGCTGCCTATACGGGTGCACGTGCTGGCTATGTATGGAAGTATTGCGGTGGAACGTCGCTCTCAGACAAACGCACTTCCACTTATTACGATCCTAACTTCATCCTCTATCGTGTGGCTGACATCATGCTTCTCAAGGCTGAAGCTCTGCTCATGCGTCACATGGGAGCCGACAATGCTGACAACAACGAAGCCATCAACTTGGTAAACGAGGTTCGCTTACGTTCCAACTTGGAGCCACGTGTTTATTTTGACGACATCGACTTCAAGACGTTAATGGACTACGTTATCTATGAGCGACTGATGGAACTGGTGGGCGAAGGCAAGGCATGGTACGATCTGCTGCGTGTGGGACGTTACAAAGACCCATCCGGAACCATCAACTTCGTCAAAGACTTCTTAATCGAGAATGTGACCAAGTACGACCAACAGGCTCGTGAGCCTTGGATTACTTCCGTGCTCAGCGACCCTAACGCTTGGTATCTCCCTGTTTACTACAAGGAAATCACGGTAAACCCATTACTTGTACAAAATCCCTATTATGAATAATCACCTAACGACTATGGACATGAAAAAGATATTATCATATATTTCATTGGGATTGGTCATGATGTTGACCGCCTGCGAAGACCCCAACGAGGGCGAGATGTTCGTAACACCCAGCAACCTGGAATCAGAAATGTCAATCATCGACGTGCTGGAAAGGGATTCTGACTACACGTTATGGATTGATTTCCTGAAACACGCCAATTACTACAATGCGTTGAAGGATGCGTCGTCTCAGGCTACCATCTTCTGCCCCAACAACGCTGCCATCAGGGCTTTCATTGCCGAACGCGACATGGCTACCGTGAGGGATTTGCCAAAGGATTATGCAAGGTCGGTGGCTCAGGCTCACATCATTGCCAACACCACCATTCCTGAAACCACACTCAACAACTATGCAGAGAGTGGCACGTATATTCCCACGCAGAATCTCTTCGGCGCATATCTCACGTTGAAATACGGTATGACCATTACTAACGTGGATGATGCAGAACGTACGGAAACCATCTATACGCCAGATTCTATCTTCATCAACAACCAAGCACGGTTGGATAAGTTTACAGGTATCAACTGCGCCAATGGTGTCATCTACAGCATGGGAACGGTTATTACTCCCTTGACAGAGAGCATCAGCGAGAGGTTGAAGATGGACGATAGCTACAGCATTTTCTCTCAGGCAATCACTGATTGTGGGTACGATTCCATTGCCAATAAAGTACGCGACACAACGTATGTGGTAGGTGGTGGCTACGTAGTTAATAATTACTACTACACCTGCTTTGCTGTTCCCGACAATGTGTACCAGCAAGCTGGCATTAACGATGTGAATAGTCTGAAGACATGGCTCGTCAACAACAGCAATGGTGAGGAAACCGACGGAGACAAGGCATTGAGCAACTACATTCAGTACCATTTCCTCTTGAGAGAGTATGAGACGAAAGAACTCTACGGTTTCCAGATGGAAGGTCAAACATTGATATTTGAGACGAAAATGCCTGGACAAGCCATCATCACCAATGAGGAAAACGGTATTCGTACCATCAATAAGACCATCAAGATTTTGAGAAGCGACATCAGCACACGCAATGGATTGATTCATAAGGTTGACGGCATCATGCCCGTTTATCATCCAGAGCCTGTAACAGTGAGATGGGACTTGCTCAACAGCGCAGACATCATCTCATTCATCAACGCCTATGGTGCTGAAAATGGTTTCGGAAACCTGTTCACATCAGACCTGACTACCGCTGAGCGCAAGGTTGATCTCTCCGAGGCTCGTCGCAACGGTGATTATGGAACGCTGACCTCTTTCACGTACAAGAACACCGACAGTCGTGCGTCAGTAACACAATATCCAGTGGTGGGATTCATCAAGGAGCAATGGGCTTCGGCAGCAGCCAAGACCACTCCACGCTACGGTACATACATGAACAACTACATGATGCTCAACCTGGGATATGCGGGATGGATTCAGTTTACTACTCCTTCCATCATAGCCGGTAAGTACAAGGTGGTGTTACACTATTGTGCCGATATTTCCATGCAGTCGTTCTTCTCTTCGGGTAGCCTTACCAAGTTTGAATTGGATGAGCGTTCCACCAACCTCTATATCTACAAGGGCTTGGCTGATGTCATTTCCGCAAGGGCAAGGGTTCTTTACGGTTCCACCGAATTGACATTGTGGGACAACATCGAGTTTACCTCGTCAAGTCCACACAACTTCAAGGTAACGATGATGGACATTAATGCGAAGACAAACAATCTCTATCACCAGATGTACGATTACATAGAGTTCATTCCCATTGACTAAATATATATAAAAGATGAAAAAATTCAGTTATTTGATTGTGCTGACTGCGCTCGTGGCTTCCATGACCACGGCTTGTTCCGACTGGGGTGACCATTATGATGATAGTGGTGTCAGCACAGACATGATCAGCATATACAACGGTGACATCGTGAGCTATATGAAAAATACGGCTGACGTGAGCCAGTTCTCATCGTTGCTGCAAGAAGCAGGCATTTACGATAGTGTGTTCAGCGACAAGAACTACACCTTCATCGTCTGCGACAACAATGTGTTCTCCACAGCAGCCAGCAACATTAACCGCAAGGCATTTGCCCGTTACTCCGTGGCAGACATGGCTGTTGCCCCTAACGCCCTGACCGAGGGATTGGGCATTCTCACCCGTTCTGGCAAGAACGTATGGATCTATGGAGAGGGCAGCAATGCTCGCTTCGACGAATACGCCATCAGCAAAGTGGTGAAGA
This sequence comes from Prevotella sp. UBA6994, assembly GCA_002449845.1. GTDB lineage: Bacteria > Bacteroidota > Bacteroidia > Bacteroidales > Bacteroidaceae > Prevotella. Next base: position 12,384 of record DJXW01000022.1, on the reverse strand, counting down.
CCACCAATGGCTACATCTATTATATCAACGGTGTAATGCCCATCCGCAGTTCGGTGTACGAATACCTCAATTCCTTGGGCGCAGAGTATTCACGTTTCAGGGAGTTGGTAGCGAAATACGAGGAGAATTTCTTTGACCGTGAGCATAGTGCTCCCATTGGAGTCAACGAAGCTGGTATGACCGTTTACGATTCCGTTTTCGTGATACGCAACTCCTTGATGGACCGCTACACTGCCGATGGTATAGACAAGTGGAACATGCGTTCGGAGAGTTACCTCACAACCATGTTCATTCCCACCAACGAGCAGATTGACAATGCCCTCAAGAATGCCTTAGACAGTATTCCAGCCTGGTTGAACCGTGAGGCTACCGATGCTGACCGTGAGAAGTTTGAGCAATGGATTGTGAAGGCTTGCTTTGCCGACAGGGAATTGCAAGACAAGGACGTACAAGCCAATGCGCAAGACTTCCAAACGGCTGGTGGATACAAGATGATCATTGACCGTCAAGCTGACGAGACTACTTATAAGGAAGAGGAAGCCGCATGGTGGAGACCCAGCGTGCAGACGGTGAACGTCGCTTCTCGCGTGAACCTCAGTAACGGAGCAGCTTATTACTGCACCAACCTGAAGATTCCCAACCACGTCATCATCTATCGCATCAAGTCTCGGTTCTATGAGCTTTGGAACAGCATGACCAGCAAGGAGCAAGAGCAGTATTTCCGTTGGAGCAACCTCACCGCACCGATGATTGTCAACGACGCACAAGGAGAGTTTTTCCTTTCTGCCACGCTCCCCACGATTTACTATCATGTGCTGACCGCCATTCCTACCTCCGACGCGATTGCCGACTCCCTGCGTTGCGGAGTTGACTTCGACGGTCTCACTTCCATGTACGACGGTCGCGGCAACATCATCGGAGTACAGGAGTGCAACCTCCCCGCCGGCGAGTATTACCTCAGGATGGGATTCGTGCATAGCTTGGCTTATACGTTGAGCATCAAGTTCAACGACTCTTTAATCGTGAAAAACATGGCGATGAACGCACATGGAGCCAATTACCACTTCGACCGTTCCGGAGCATCCGACATTCCCAATACGGGAATATGGAAAGCTGCCTACCCAGAAGGCTACGACCCTGCCGACTGGATAGAAATCAACGAGAATGCCAGTGCCTACGACACCGATGGATATACGATGGGTATTGTCAATCTCAAGCAAAACGGCAACTTCCACATCACGATCGACTCTCCCGACATCGGTTATCTCTACACAGAAGGATCGGGCAGAACCAAGAACGACAAGAATCAACTCATGATGTACCATTGGTGCTTGCGTCCAACTCATAACAACTACTAATATTCATGCGAACAATGAAAAAACTATTTATATTTCTTGCAGCTTGCAGCATGGCTGCATCTGTACATGCACAAGCCACCAAGGTAAGGTCACAGATCAAGGCTACCAATGGGCAGCCCGTGAGTGGGGCTATCATCTCCATTGTCGGCGACAGCATCTCTACCTTGACAGACAAGAGTGGCTTCTTTGAGCTGAATGCCCAAAACCGTGAAGCACTTGTCAGCATCAAGGCAGAAGGCTTTTACGAACGCTCCCTACCTCTGAGGTTACTGGCGAAAAAGCAAAACGATTCGGGATTTGTCATTACGCTTACACCAGAGAACGAGCGTCTTTACAGTGGCAAGGTTTCCACGGAGTATGCCACCCTGCCCAGCGACGCAAAGTCGGGAGCCACTACAGGTATCGAGAACAAAGATTTCAGCGATAAGTTGTCTATCGGGGCTGCCACCCGTGACGGAGTGACAGGATTGCAGGTCATCGAGAAAAGCGGAATGCCAGGTGAAGGCACTTACATGAACTTACGAGGCATTCACTCTTTCGTAGCCGAGAACAATCCGCTCATCGTCATCAACGGTGTGCCTTACTTAGGCAACCAAGGTGTGTCTGACGTGGTCAATGGCTATAGTCGTGACCTTCTTTTCGCCTACTCGCCCAAAGACATTCGCAACATCACTGTACTGAAGGGAGCCGACGCAGCCATGTATGGCTCATTGGGTTCTAACGGAGTAATCATGATCGAGACCCAGCAAGCTACCAGCGACAACCTCGACACTCGTATCTCCTTCAGTGGTCAATACGGAATCAACTTCAAGAATACGTCTATCCCTATGATGAACTCTACGCAATACCGTAGCTACCTCACCGATCTGGGAATGACGGCTTACCCATCCATGACGGCTCTCACGGAAGACTATCCGTTCTTGCAAAACAATTCCAACATCTACTCACACCTCTTCAACGAGAACACCAACTGGATGAAAGACATTCAGCGCAACGGGTTCATGACAGAAAACGTGTTCCGTGTAGAGGGTGGTGATGCCATTGCCAAATACAACATCTCGTTTGGCTACACCAAGAACGGTGGTACCATCAAGGGTACGCAAACCAATCGTTACCACACCCTCATCAGCTCCGACGTGATGGTGAGCCGTAAGGTTGACATCACCGCCAACGTGGGCTTGGCTTACATTACCAGCGACCTTCAAAACATGGGTATGCAGATGCAGACCAATCCTATCTTGGCTGCTTATCACGCCATGCCTCTCATCAGTCCGTATGCCAAGCAAGACGATGGGTCGTTGCTTTCCAATTGGGCTCGCTATGATGCATGGAACACCAATAACATCCCCACCAAGCCATACGACAACGTGAGCAACCCATTGGCTATTGTCAACACGGTGGAGAGTGGCGATAAGATCTATGATGCCAATGCCGGCGTGGGGCTTAACTACAAGTGGAACGACTACCTGAAGCTTTCCGCATTGGTCAACCTCTATTACAACTACACCGAGGAGACCATGTTCATCCCAGGCGTTACCCACCACTCCATCATGCCACAAGTATATGGCATTGGCGAGAACAAGGTGGCAGAGGGTGTCATCAGGCAGCACGTAAACACCTATCAGTTAGGAGCCAACTACAGTAGGATATTCAACAAGATTCATGAGTTCAACGGAATTGCCCAAGCCCGTCTCATCACCAGAAGCTTAGAGTACGACATGTCGGAAGGCTTCAATACTCCCAACGACTATTACAAAACCTTGGGCAACACCAATAGCGAGAAGCTCACCACTGGCGACAATGTTGATTGGAACCACCTGAGTTTCACCTTCCACGGTGACTATATCTGGAACAAGATTTTCAAGGGAACCGCCAATCTCGTAGTTGACGGTAGTAGTGTCACGGGAGCTGATGCGTCGCGCATGGGCTTCTTCCCATCGGCTGGTGCCACGCTCATGGTAGCCAACATGGGCATCCTCCCCAATATGTTCGACAAGTTGAACGTCTCCATCGAGGCAAGCCTTTCTGGTAACAGTCGTTTCTCCAGCAACTACGGCAAGAGCTATTACGTGAGCAACAACTTCTTCAACATTGGCTCAATCCTGCGTTCCAACGTTCCCAATAGGAAGCTCACGTGGGAAAAGAAACGTCAATTGGATTTCGGTATTGAAACATCGTTGTTCCACCACAAGCTCGACCTCGGCATCAATGCCTTCATCAACGAGTCATACGACTTGCTGTTAAGTCGTGACATATCATCCGTTTATGGCTCAAAGGTGTTCTACGACAACACGGGAAAGATTTCGGGCAAGGGATTGGAAGTATCGTTCCGTGCCAACCCCATCCACACACAAGATTTCGACCTCGTGATAGCTGCCAACATCAGCACGATGAAAAACACGGTGAAGTCTTTGGGTGGCGACAAGCAGAGCATCATCAATTACACAGGTTACAACAATGACGATGCTCAGGTACTCATGGCTGTTGACCAGAAGCCCTATCAGTTCTACGGATACAAGACCAACGGCATATATGCCACTTCTGCCGACGCACAAGCCGACGGTTTGGTAAACGGCAATGGCAAGGCGTTCCAGGCTGGTGACGTGCGGTTTATTGACATCAGCGGTCCCAACGGTACACCAGACGGTGTCATCAATGAGTACGACAAGACCACCCTCGGCAGCACCATGCCCTCCGCTTTTGGTGGCATCAACCTCATGTTGAGTTACAAGGCATTCACACTCGATGCCAACTTCGGCTACACCCTTGGCGCACACCTTTACAATGCCACACGCAGACAGGTAGAGTCTATGGAGACATTCTATAATCAATCTACCGCCGTGCTCGACCGTTGGCAGGTTGAGGGACAGACAGCCTCTCTGCCTCGTGCCAACTACGGCGATCCCATGCGCAACAACGATTTCAGCGACCGTTGGATAGAGAGCGGTGACTACCTCAAGCTCCGTTCCGTACGTCTGACGTACCATTTCAACAAGTTCCTGTCGTTCGTTCGCTCCGGTCATGTGTTCATCTCAGCCGAAAACCTCTTCTCCATCACCAAGTATTTGGGTGGCGACCCAGAGTTTGCCTATTCCTACGATGAGAGAATGCGTGGTTTCGACTATGCCAAAGTGGCTCTGCCCATCACCTTGAAGATGGGCTTCAACCTCAACTTCTAATATTAACACGAACGAGAAAGTATCAATTATGAAAAGAATATATCTATTTATCTGCGCATTCTGCCTCGTCTGTGGTTTCACCTCGTGCAACGACTTGCTCGACACCAACCCAGGAAACATCATCAACGACGATGAGTATATTGACAAGGAAGACGAGATATACAAAGGAATGTTGGGCATCATGAACAGGATGCAAGAGGCTGGCGACCAAGCCATCTGGCTCACCGACACGAGGAGCAACTTCCTCGAAGTGACCGACAATGCACCCGACGCGCTGAAAGCTATTTACAACTACGACCCCACCAATGGCAACGAGTTTGCTGACCCTACGTGTTACTATGCGGTCATCATTGCCTGCAACGACTATTTCGCGAAGATGACTGAGTACCACCACAAGGTGGGAGGTATGAGCGAGACCGTGGAAGCCCACTTCTCACAACTCATCTCTTCTGCCATTCGTATCAAGGTATGGGCATACTGGATGTTGGGAAAGATCTACGGACAAGCTTATTGGTTCGATGATCCGTTGACCGACATGAAAGACCTTTCTGACACCAACGTATTTACCAAGTGCGACATGCAGCAGCTCACCGAGAAGTGTATCTCCTTGCTCGACAAGGGCATCGACATCGACGGATTGCACGTCAGTGCCGACCTTGACATGAAATGGTATGAATGGTTAGATGCGGAGACACAAAACCGCAGTGCCAACATCCGCTGGCAATACCTCACGCCTCCATACATTCTTCTGCGTGCCGAGTTGGTATCATGGAGATGCAACTACGAGAGCGAAGAGGCTGCACAGGCTGACTGGCTATGGATTCGTGACGCACTCCTCAAGTGCATGTATTATTACCACACGGCAGCCAGTGCCTCATCCACCTCTTACCAAGGACTTCCCTTGCCTGGTATCGACTTCGGAACAGATCCCAACGGCTCCACAGCCGACTGGAACTATCAGCAGAGTATTCTCCAGTGCTCGCTCGACTTCGGTTCGGGTATTCGTGACCAGTATTTCCCCTACTTCTCCATCTTCGCCAACGAAGAGGTGAACAGCAATACCAACAAGTACCATTTCATCAGTGGCATCATGTACGATTACACCAATCGTCAGCGCAACCATCTCGTACAGTATTTCTGTCCCGAATATCCGTCTTCAGACTCCTATTACCTGCGCCCGTCACAATACGGTCAGGGTATCTATGCCACGTCCGACATCCGCGGTCCCGAACAGGGCTTCGTTACCCATAAGTTGGGCGGTAAAGACTGTCTGTCGAAATACTATTATTATTACGACCGTACCTTGCACAATTTCAAGTACCTTCGTGAGAACATCTTCGAGATACAGCCCATCGTCATCACGTTCCGTGGCCATGACCTACACTTCCTGTTGGCGGAGGCAGAAAACCACCTCGGAAACTGGGATCAGGCAGAGACCATTCTCAACAATGGTATGACCAACCGCTTCCCCAACCACGGCAAAGAGAACTTCGCCTTGCCCGAAGGCTGGTCGCCTTATTACTTGTCATGGCTGCCTTCCAACGGCTTCAATCCCCTTCCCAACAGTGGTGGAAATACCAATGCCGGTATCGTGGGAGCAGCCCGTGGCAAGACATACGAGTTGCCCAAGCCCACCGACCCAGGCTATTCTCTCACAGAAGCGGAACGCAAGCAGATATACGACTGGGCGATTGCCGATGAGTACCTGAAGGAGTACGTTGCCGAGGGCAAGTCGTACAGCTATCTCTGCAAGATGGCAGAGCGCTATAGCAACGGTGGCCGTGGCGACCAAACTGCTGCGCGCGACAGTGTCATCAAGCGTATTGCGCCCAAATACACCACCTCTTCCGCCCAGCAGAAGGTTCGCAGCAGCATCAGCGGCAACGGATACTTCATACAGTGGGATTTGAAAGACTAATTCTCATAGAGTCAATCAAAGAAGCCATCGGTCACTTGCATAGTAACCGATGGCTTCTTTTTTAGGAAGCAGGAGATTAGAGGTGAGAGAAAGAGAGGTGAGGGGTGAGAGATATGATTTAACCCCACAGAGCACTGTTATTGAGGACTCTTATCACAGACTGCAAAGTTAAAGAAAGTGCGGCAGAACACAGGCAGGGGTGAAGCGAAGCGTGAACCCCTGCAAAATGAGCTATACGCCAAAAATTACTTCCACAAAGTCTTTAGGCAGAACTACATTGTTAAGTTCAATGGCATTGATGAAGAGTGGAGCGATTTCTTCTGGTGTAAATCCAGCAATTCCACAGCCAATGCGTGTTACCAAGAATTTATACTCGGGATGTTTCAAGGCAAAGCGACAAAACTCATCCACGTAGGGTTTGATGGTTTCCACACCGCCTTGCATCGTTGGTATAGCATAACTCTGTCCTTGCAAGCCAACACCCTGCCCCCACACTGCGCCAAATCGGTTGTAGGCAAGTCGAGCAGCACCACCGCCATGAGCACCGGCAAGGTTACTGCCAAAGACGAAAATCTCATTCGCCTTCAATTCCGTTATTCTTTCTGGTGTATATTCGTTGTACATAATTGATAGATAATTATTTTTTAACCTAAATTCCAATGTGAAATCATTGATGACATGGCAAAGATAAACATAAAATTTGGGAAATTCAGTGCTTTAGGAGGAATATTTTTCGTTTCGGACATATTCAACCGTACACGATAAATTGGAAAGGTCATCGTATTTCCGTCTTATCAATTATGAATTGTCAATTATGAATTATGAATTATGAATTGTGAATTGTGAATTGCGAATTATCCATTGTCAATTATCCGAACATAATTTTGTTCGGATTTTCTTGCGAAATAGAATTGGGAAAGCGAAGAAATGGGTTAAAACGGTTGAAAAGCTGTGTTTTTCATCATAACATAGCATGTTACGAGCATAACTATATGAGTTATGAGCGTAACTATATGTGTTACGAGTGCTAATGATATATGTTACGAAAGCCCAAAAAGTGGCTTTTTGAGAGCAAAAACAAAGATTTTTACTCAGTTTGCAAATGCCATAAAATCATAAAATATTGATAATGAGCATTTTAACAAAACATCAAAATACGGGCATTTTTTTCCATCAAGTATCAACTCGTTTGAAAAAATGCCCGTATTTTAGGGGGTAAATTCAGAATTTATAGGACAAAGTTAGAAGCAAGAATGTTAGAAGCAAGAAGTAGGTGATTAGAGGTGAGGAGTGAGAGGTGAGAGATATGTTTTGTGATTGTTTAAAACGTGATGAATGCGGTAATATTGCACCAACGTTCCCTGTGTTTGTCGGGTTCAGGTGAGATCATGGGTGCCGTGGAGGGGAAGCCTATGGTACCCGTGTAGCTAACATCCTGTAAGCGTTCTCCGTGGGCAAGATAGAACTTGGCACTCATGCCTACGGACACCTTCTTGAAATAGTGCTGCCATGTGAGGTTGGCGAGAGCATAATGAAGGTTGGCACAACGGAACGCATAGGGTGCAAAGGTTTGCTGAAAGTCAAGATGGGCAATCTGCTGATTCTGCATATAGACATCATACACATGGTTGCCTACACCCTGATGGGCATAGAGCAAGCTCAAGGCAATGTCATCAGCACGCCCTGCCCACTCCACAGATGCCTTAGCATGAGGTGTGAGTGTCTTCACACTGACGCGATAATCTCCTGCGGTGTATTTCTCCTCATAGTGCGAGGCGGTGAAGCCCCCTTGCAGAGCCAGTTGCACACTGCCCAGCTGTCGTGTAGCAATGAGAGCAATCCTCATACGGTCAGTGCTTCGGCTATAGTTTTGGCGAGTGTCGATGGTGCGGAAGTCGTAGATGTTGTTTTCCTTGTCGATCAGGTATTCCTCGATGATATTCTCATATCCTCTGCGCCTATTGATGTCTGCCTCTGTCAACAAGTGGAACAGCCAGTGAGACTGGTGTGCGTAGGTTAGGCGAAGCATCGGACAGAAATGGTGGGAACGAGACTCATAGAGGTTATAGATGTCGCTCTCCTCAGTCTTCATGTGGTCGTAGGCATACGATAAAGAGGCATGTAAGCGCAGGGGTTTGTCTTGTGGTGACAGGTATTGCAGACGAGCGTTGTACTCGTCGATGTAATACATACGAGACTTACCGAAGGAAACACCGCTCTGTCGGGTGTCGTAGAGTCCGAAGCCATAACAGACAAAGAAACGGTCTTGCTGTCCAGGTCGCCAATAACGCAGTTGCATGTGTTGTTTATTACGCCCGTAGCCAACATCGAGCATCAGCAGATGACCCCTCATTTCGTGAGCCGCCCCTGCATTGAACCGCAGCCACGTGGTGTTGTTGAGTGCACGCGGGTCTGTGAGGCGATAAGCCTGCTCACCATAAAAGGAACCTTTCACGCCCAGTGTCCATCTCTGGAGCGAAAAGCCATAGTTGCCTTCGGCAAAATAACTTTCAAACTTGAAATCACCTCCACATGAATCGGTGGAGAAATAAGGTGCATACAACTCTGGTAGGCGTGTGCCGCTCCATCCGATGTTGCGGTGCTTGCCCTGAGCATATTGAATGTTGCCGGAGAGCGTACCGCTACGGAGAGTGGTATATTCACCGTATGCACCGACGCGATGTAAAACTGAACAGCGGTTATGAGATGCCCATCATGTGGTATATTCACCGTATGCACCGACGCGATAGTCGGTGGCTCCATTGCCCTCGTAGGAATGAAATCACCCTTTGCGTCACCGCTCCCTACTCCAGCATAGACAATAGCCGTTCGATGGTGCGACGTAGTATCATTTTGGCTGCGCCAATGCGTGAACACAGGGTTGGCATAGAGAACGGCTGTGCTTTTAAGAGACAAGTCGGCATTGACGGTATGGTAACGCTCCTCAGATGGTGAGAGAGGCAAGAGAGATGAGAGATGAGGGGTGAGAGACTGTTGTGCTGGTAGCCTACAGCACCATGCAAGAGCAAGGACTAATATAAATGTGTGAGGTTTATGCATTATAAATCAAAATTAAAATAAAGTTCCAGTCCAAAATAGGGGTCGTGCCATTCTCTTTGGGTAATCTTGCTGCCAGAGAGATACTTAGGGCTGATGTCGAGCAGACCGTTGACAAAGAACGACAGTTTGGTACCCTTTTTAAATTCTTTGGTAGCCTTGATGTTCCACAACAGAGATACAGGTTTATTGTTACGTGCATACTTTACAGGCAGGATGGTACGACGGAAGTAGCGAAACGTACCGTCATCAGCAACAATCTGGTTTCTGACATAATCATCCACGGGCAGACGGTTGCCCTGCAAGTCGATATACTCTGTCGGGATATAGTCATGGTTGTCCTTGTATTGTGAGGTATTGAGCCACACAATCTGGAAGAAGTTGGTGAGAAAGAGCTTAAACCGAGGGATGTGGGTGTTCAGCCAAATGTTAGCGTTCAGCCTACGGTATTGGTTACGCGCATCATTGTCGTAGATGCAGACATAAGGATACTCCTTGCCCCCGATTTTCACGGCAGGATAGACATAGAGCGGCAGCGACGAAGCATAGTCGGTTTGATAATAGGCTCCGTTGATCTCCACCGTCGTCATCAGCGGTTTAATCTTCGGGAAGATGAGTCTGTATTCAATGCCTCGTTTGGTGACCTTGCTGGAATTCATCACCCGTTGTGAAGTGGTGAAGATGCTGTACTGCTCTTGGATATAGTCGCTCTTCTGAGGAGTACGTCCCTCGATACTCACGCCAGGCTTCAGCGTTGTATAGAGGTCGTAAGTGAGCGGATGGTACTGCGTGAAGTATTCAAAGCCATCTTCCGACTGCTCATAGAAAGCCGTCAGCGAGATACTCAGTCCGTGGTAGTCGAGGTCCCATCCTGCCTCCATTTTCCTGTTCTTGTTTGCCTTCAGTTCACGGTTTGCCACGTCGTATATGTTGGTATAGGTAATCAAGTGTCGGTATTGGGGATCCACGGTATAGGCATTGAGCATATAGAAGTCTTTATAGAGTTTCTCGGGATAGAGGTAGTCGAGTGTAGGTGTCTTGCTCTCAGTACCGAATCCGATGCGGAAGGTATTCTTCAGCTTCTTGCCTACGGTATAGGAAAGATTGATGCGCGGGTCACCCAGCAGATGATTGTGAAGATAATAGTCAGAGGGTAGGTTAAGCAGCATCGAGGTTCTGCCACCTATTGATAGCTGGAGGACATTTCGCTGTCCGTCATCATAGATGAAATCAGCCTGAGCATACCCAGCAACCGTCCCCAAAGCAGGAATGGCATAGTTGGGACGTGGGCGCATATACGAATTGTCGTATGGGAACGGTGGACGCGACTCGTCTTCGATAACCGCGCCGGCACCGTGGTTCTTCACGTTGGTGTATTCGGCACCGTACTGTAGGTTAAGCATCGTGTTACGAAACAACGGCAGTCGAGAGTTTGCATGAAGCTGTGCGTAGATATTCACGGGTTGATTGTCAATGTAGAAGTCGCTGTAGTATTTCTGTGGCAGGTAGATGCCCTCATGCTCACCTTCCTCGTATGCCAAGGGCATGTTCATAGGTCCTGATCCAGAAAGAACCATACGGTGACGGGTGATCTTGTCGTGAGTATAGTCGGCAGAGAGAGTCATCTCCAGTTGGTCTAACCACGTCTTTCCCAACGTCAGTCCAGCTTTCATCATCAGGGCAGTACGAGCATAGTCAGCCTTATAAGTCTCGTCGTACTCGTAAGTCAGCTCATCCTTTTTCATCTTACTGGCAGTGATGGTCTGGCTCAGACGCGCATCGAGATTGAGACTATAGCTGCCCACCTTCACCTTATTATTATAATAGAGCTGACCAGTAATTCGGGAAAACTTATCCATCTCCTCTCGTATATCGTCGATGGAGTGCAGATAGTCAATGCCTGCATGGAGCGTACCCGCCTTTTCACCGAGTCGGAATCCCTTGCCAGCATAGATGAGCTTATTCTTCAGGTCTGCCTTGAGGCGGATGCGCAACGGTGTAACGCCATGCTTAGAGGAGATACTGATCATGCCACTCGACAAATTGCCGTATCGGGCAGAAGATTACTTGACCTGCCATATTAATGTTCACATTTTCCATACGGAGCGAGATGACCACTTCCTCACCTTGAGCATTGATAAGATTCTTCTCGATGGCAATGTTATAGACACCCATCGGAAGCGAGGCGATTACAGAACCATTGGCATCGAGAGGGAAACTCTTGGTATCTTGGTTTCTTACTTCGGTAAATTGTACCAATGTACCTGACAAAGCTGAAGCATCAAGCGCACCTGCCACCTTGGGGATGGCATTGAATTTCACATCAATCTTTCTTTCAGCTTCGTCATCAGAGCATGAGGTAAACAGCAACAGACTGGCGAGAACAGCCAATTGAATCTTAAACAAATGTTTCATCTTGACCATTGCTTATACATTATTCTTGGTTATTCTTTTCGTGACCACAACCATCGGCACCGCATTTATGTTCACCTGCCTGCTGTCCTTCGTGTTTACATTTATGCTCACCTGCCTTGCCCTCATGCTTGCAGCCTTCAGCCTTGTCACACTGTTTTGCCACTTCTGCTTGGAACTTGGCATCGGTCAGAGCCTTCTGGATAGCTTCCACATTGGTTTTAGCCGCATCATAGCTTACACATACTGCCTTGCTCTCAAGATTAACCTTCACTTCACTGATAGCCTCATTTGCCTTTAGGGCTTTCTCTACGCGTTTGGCACAGTTTTGGCAGTGCATATTACTCACTTTAAACTTCACATTGTCTGCCAATACGTTCAAAGCGAACATGGCGGCAAACATCATCATTACTGTTTTTTTCATTTTTTTGTTTAAGGTAAGTTCTAAAAATTAACATTT
>DJXW01000008.1 GCA_002449845.1 Prevotella sp. UBA6994 | reverse complement strand
CGAGGAGGAAGGTGATGATGTTGGATGGTTGGAGGGGGATGGTTGAAGTGATGCTTCGCTGGGAAGATGGTTGATGTAGGAAGTACTTCTTTCCTTCATACTTTTTTCCTGCGAAGCATCACTTCCTCCATCCTCCTTCAACCATCCAACTTCTAACTGGTTCAGCTTCATGCTTCCCTCTGCTTGTTCTACCGAATAGACGAAGTAGCCATTGCGATGAAGTTCATCAACGGCTTCCTCTGCTGTCTTGAAGTATTTCCATTCCACGGAGTCTTCCGCCCCGAGGGCAGTCTTATGGATTTCGTTGCTTGGTGGTGTCGCGGTGATTCCACAAAGATAGATGGCTTCCACACGGAAGGCATCACAAGTGCGGAACACGGAACCTACATTATGTAATGACCTCACATCATCGAGCACGACGATGAGCGGCATCTTCCTGGCACTTTTAAATTCCTCAATGGAGAGGCGATTCATTTCGATGGTACGAAGCTTTCTCATGTATGATGTTTGAATTTTGAATGAAGAAGTTGTTATGATGTTGGATGGTCGAAGGAGGATGGAGGAAGTGATGCTTCGCAGGAAAGAAGTATGAAGGAAAGAAGTACTTCCTACATCAACCATCCTTCCTGCGAAGCATCACTTCCTCCATCATCCCTCAACCTTCTTACATCCAAATGCCACCGCATACATTCTTATTTGTTTCACCATAGCGAGTAAGCCATTGGAGCGAGTGGGGGAGAGATGGTCTTTCAAGCCAATCTGTTCGATGAAATACAGGTCGGCATCAAGGATTTCCTGTGGTGTATGGTCGTTCAGCACCTGGATAAGCAGGGCGATGATACCCTTGACGATGAGAGCATCGCTATCTGCTTGGAAATGTAACCTCCCGTCGATGTAGTCACATTGCAGCCAAACCCTGCTCTGACAACCATCAATCAAGTTTTGTGTGTTCTTATATTGTTCGTCTAATGGAGCGAGATCATTGCCTAAGTCGATGAGCATTTGGTATTTGTCCATCCAATCTTCGAAGGCAGAAAATTCCTCTATGATCTCGTCTTGAATTTCATTGATTGTTTGCATAATTTAGATGTATGATGTTTGAATTTTGAATGAAGAAGTAATTATGATGTAGGAGGGTTGAAGGAGGATGGAGGAAGTGATTATGATGTAGGACGTACTTCTTTCCTTCATACTTCTTTCCTGCGAAGCATTCCTTCCCCCTTCGTCATTCAACCATCCTCCATTGAAATAAGTTTGAAAAGCTTGTCTCCTGGTCGTACTTTCTCTGGCACGGGGATAGAGACACGCTGTTTTTGGTAGGCTGTCTCCACAGGTTTCAAGTCGTAGCGTATCTCCTCTGCATTCAGCCATAACGCACCAGTGGTAGGACCCGTAATCAGCAACTTGTCGCCCACGGAGAACGTGGTGGCTTCCACTGCCACTTCAGCCACGCTCAACTTGGAGAAATACTTGATGACCTTACCCACGAGCACTTTTTTCTCTGTAGCATTTGACCCATAGTTCTTGTTCCACTCACCCAGTTTTTGCCCTTGGTAATAGCCATCCCAAAAACCACGGTTGAAGACGGTGGCAAGTTGTCTGTCCCATTCATCTTTCTTCTCTTCGGTAAACGAACCGTCGAGAACAGAAGCTATAGCCTCCTTATAGGCTTTCACCACGGTATAGACATACTCTGGTCCGCGAGCCCTGCCTTCAATCTTAAACACACGGACACCACTTTCCATTAGTCGGTTGATAAACCGAACGGTCTTGAGGTCTTTCGGACTCATCAAGTATTTGTTGTCAACCTCTATCTCGTTGCCCGTTTCAGCATCGGTAAGGATATAACTTCTTCTACATATTTGAATACATTCCCCACGGTTGGCAGAACGGTTGGCATCGGCAAGGCTCATGTAGCACTTCCCAGAGACAGCCATGCAGAGAGCTCCATGACAGAACATTTCTATGCGAATCAGTTCGCCTTTCGGTCCTCTGATGTCTTGCTCTTGTATTTGTTGGTAAATGTACGCCACCTGTTCCATTTTCAGTTCTCGCGCCAATACCACCACGTCGGCAAACTGGGCATAGAACTTCAGTGCCTCGATGTTAGAAATGTTGAGTTGCGTACTCAGGTGTACTTCCAAGCCAATGCGATTGCAATAGTTCATCACAGCTACGTCGCAAGCAATCACGGCAGAGATGTGAGCGGCAAGGGCTGCGTCGCAAATCTGTTGCATCACCTGTATGTCTTCATCGTAGATAATCGTGTTGACCGTTAGATATGTCTTGATGTCATGAGCCTGACAGATCTCGGCTATCTCGTGTAAGTCGTCAATGGTGAAATGATTGGCGGAATGTGAGCGCATATTCAACTGTCCGATACCGAAATATACAGAGTCGGCACCTGCTTGAATGGCAGCCATCAATGACTCTCGTGAACCAACGGGAGCCATGATTTCATATTCTTTGATATTTTGTGCAATCATGGGTGCAAAGTTACGAAATAAGTGAGAGAAATGAAAAGAAAACATGTTATCTTTTCATTTCCGAACGAAAAGTAAGTTCGATGAAGTCAAAGTTACGAAATAATTCATTAACTTTGCAAAACAAATGAACAAATCAATTCTTTATACCATTATTTGCCTGTTGTTCTTTGCGTGTGGACAAAGACAAGTGAAGCAAGCATCCTTTACCGATGACGTGAGGCTCAAGACCACTCCTGTCAAGAATCAAGGGAAAAGTTCTCTTTGTTGGATTTACGCCATGTTGGCTACCATAGAGACTGAGCATCTGATGCGGGGCGACTCCGTGAATCTCTCTGAAGACTACGTGGCTCGTATGTGGCTGAAGAATGCTTCACGTGACTGTTACCTGAGCCGAGGCAAATCATCTGTCAACATGCGCGGTACGGCATTGATGACCTTGCGCATGATCAATGAATATGGTGTGGAGCCACACGCTTCTTACCATCTGCAAAAAGACCTCAATTACCACGTGCTTTGCAACAAGCTGACGCAAGTGTCTAAAGATGCTTCACTCAAACGAATGGGCATTGAACAATTAGACAAAGACATCGACAAACTCATGGATGAGGAAGTGGATTTTATGCCTCGTTTCGTCTTCATGGCTGGAGCTGAATATACGCCGTTGGAATTTGGTCATAGCGTGTGCCTGCCTGATGAATATGTGGCAATCAGTAGTTTTTCACATCATCCTTTCGGTGAGGAATTTGTGTTGGAGATTCCCGACAACCAACTGAAAGACAAGGTTCTGAACGTGCCTGTTGACACGATGATGAAACGCATAGACTTCTCCATTCGCCAAGGTCATCCCGTTTGTTGGGAAGGAGACATCTCTGAACCGATGTTCTCTCATGGGGCTGGTGTTGGCAAGCTCACGCCTTCCCAATCTCAGTCTTTGGCAAAGGCGAAAGACAAACAACAATTGCGCCAGAGGCTGTTTGAGCGTTTCGAGACTACCGACGACCATTGTATGATGCTGATGGGTATTGCCCACGATGAGGATGGTAAAAAATATTACATTGCCAAAAACTCGTGGGGAGACTCCAATCCATACGGTGGATATGTGTATGTGTCGGAGGAATACATTTTATTGAAAACGATTCTCGTGATTTTAAAGAATGAATAAACGTCTTATCATATTTGATTTCGATGGGACACTGGCAGATACCAATGCGCTCATTACCAAGACGATGATGATGACCATCGACGAGGTGGGATTGGAAAAGCGTACCCGTGAGCAATGTGCCTCATGTATAGGATTGCCATTGGCAGAGTGTTTCAAGGCTTTGTTTTCCATATCTGATGAAGTGTGTGACCTTTGCGCGGCTACTTACAGACGATTGTTTGAGCAAAACAATGTGCCAGGGATGGTGAGCTTGTTTCCACATGTGTCTGAAACCATCCGCCAACTCCACGACAAGGGTTGTGTGTTGACCATTGCCACAAGCAGAAGCCATCAGTCGGTGGTGCAGTTCCTGCAAGAGTTTCGCTTGGATAGATACGTAACGTATGTACTTGGTGCAGACGATGTGGAACGAGCCAAGCCTGACCCATTCCCTGTTACGAAGACGATGAGTGAATTAGGCTACCAACCAGAGGAAACGTTGGTGGTGGGAGACATGAAGTTTGACATTCTCATGGGGCAACGAGCTGGGGCGCAAACAGTAGGGGTCACTTACGGAAACGGCACTCTTGCCGATTTGCAAGAATGCCGCGCCGATGATGTGATAGACGATTTTGCCGACTTACTCCGTATAGTTGTTTAACTTGCGCATGAAGTAATTGCGGAAATCATTCCATTTATAGTAGGGACCACTCACAGCTTTCAATGGCAGGGTGGTTTCGTTTTCGTTGAGCAGGGCTTTCACCAAGATGTCTCCCTTGCCTTTCTTCGGCTTGTAGAAGATGAGTTGCACGTTGCAACCCATGGGGAATATATCGTAGCAATTCCATCCTTCCGTTGCCAATTGTTCCAAATCTGCGTATTGCTTGCCATAGTTGTTCATTTCCAACAAGCAAACCAAGGGCATTACACATACTTCATGACCGTAGCGAAGGGTTGCTCCGGGGTGTGAAAGCTTCAGGCAACTATCAGCCTCTTCAATCATTACTCGTAGCAGGTTGCGTTGCGAGTAGGGGGCAATCCCTCCGTTCAGCGCACAAGGACCATAGTTGATGTACCACCAAGCATTGGTTTGCAACCAGTTTTCATATAGTTCTTCCTCGGTGAAAATATCGTATAGCGTCATGTTGTGGCGCAATTCCGTGCTTTGCAGATTGCTTGCCAGTTTGAAAAGGTGGTAGTTCAGGTTTTGAGCATTCACCTCATTCTTCCAATAGTTTGGGTCGTTGAAGATAAGATTCATCACACGGTCGTGCTTTTCATGCTTTTCACAGAAAGCATCGTAAACCTTTTCCACCTCCTTAGGCATTTTCTTGCGGTTCAGTTTCTTGTCGTTGAAGTTCATGTACCACATGTCATGTTCGCTTGCATCATGGCGTATTTGCAATAGAGGGTTGAGGCTTTTCAGTTCTTGCAATGCGTTTTCCATGGAGAGAATGCAACGAATCACCACCGTACTCTTTGCGTCGATGTTGGTCTTACCCTTGAAAACTTCGGGGAAACGCTCATACATACGGCGACCAATGCCTTGGTGTTGTTGTGCTCCAAGCAAGGTCAGTTCACCATGTCTGAGGTTTGCCTCGTTGCGAATCACCTTCACCCTTTGCAGAATGTCTTTTCCGAAAGCGGTCAACTTGCCCAATGAGTCGGCTCTCATCAATGGCTTGTATGCGTTGTCATAGTCTCCGTTGTTGATAAGGTGCCTGCTCCCGTGTCGTCCGTAGTGACTGATGTAATAAGGTACGTAGCCTTTGGGAGCCTTGGTGAGCTGTTCTTGGATGGGTCCAGGGTAAGCATAGTAATTGCTACCCGACCGATAGATGTTTTCCTTGATTTCCTGACGAGCCTTTTGCGCACAGACGGTAAGGGCAGACATCAACAATACAGACAGGAAAACAACTCTGTATCGACTGCTAAATGGTCTTTTGTTCATAATATAAATAATAATGTATTTGTTGTAGTATATAATACGTCCACAAAGATAAATATTTTTTTCATAATAATGCGTTGTTTTGCAACGAAAAGTGTATTTGTTGCGTCTAACCAACAAGAATATCAAATAAAACTCTTATCTGTTATGAAATACCTTCAGATATTTTTAGCCATGACTATCATGGCGTTTACGGTTTCTGCTTGCCAGTACAAAATCACCATCAACAAAAAGGTAAACGACTCTACCGTGAAAGAAAAGACACTCATGTATGATGTTTTCAATGAGGAAACCAACAAGCAGACGGTTTCTGATTATCCTTATCGTGATTTCTCTTCTATCCGTGCAAGCGGGGCTATCAAGATTATTTACACGCAAGGAGACAAATACTCTGTGAGAGTGGTAGAGAAAGGCAGTCCGCATACCGTCGTCTTGATGAAAGACCATGAGCTTACCATCAAGCCATCCAAGAAAAAAGTGTTTATCTCCGTTGAAGACAACACGATGCCAAAGGCTTATATCACGTCTCCCCACCTTAATGAAGTGGTTATTGGTGGTGCTTCAGAGTTTTCTGCCAAGAATATGACGATGGCAAATATGAAGATGAATGTGAGTGGAGCCTCCAAAATCAATATTGGGCACATGGAATGTTCGTCTCTATCCATGCAGGTGAGTGGTTCATCCAAGATGCTCGCAGACGTAAAAGCCCCTCGTGCCACGGTGAATGCGAGTGGTGCGTCAAAGGTTGACGTGAATTTCTTGGGCAAAGACATACAGGTACAGAATAGCGGAGCCTCAACCCTGACGCTCAAATTGGATTGCGAGCGCCTGAAGGCAAACAACAGTGGTGCTTCCAAACTCATTGTCAGCGGCTATGTAGATGATGTGGACATCAAAAAGAGAGGTGTCTCAAAAGTAGATACCACGCAGCTCAATAGAGATTGAAAATTGAAGATTGAAGATTGAAGATTGGAAGATTGAAGATTGGAAGATTGGAAGATTGAAAGATTGAAAATTGAAGATTGAAGATTGAAAATTGAAGATTGGAAAATTGAAGATTGAAGATTGTGTTTGTGGTCGATGTCGTTAAATAGCCATGCAGCACGGAAAGATGCCGTTAGGCATCAGATGTCAGTAGCCAGCCATACAGGTCTGCCGTTAGGTAGACCGAAATGGCTGGGAAACAGAATGCCGCAAACGGAATGCCCTGCCTTTAGGTAGGGGACATGAAAAGCCATATCGCCTACCTAAAGGCAGGCTTTCTCCACCACAATTCTTTCTTTCCAGCCATTTCGAATCACCTAACGGCGATTCTGTATGGTTGGCTACTAACATCTAATGCCTACGGCATTTCCCTCAATCGTGAAAATTAATCAAGATGAATTATGAATTATCAATTGTGAATTATCAATTATGAATTGTGAATTATCAATTGTGAATTGTGAATTGTCAATTGTGAATTATCCTTAAATAAAAATATTTTCGTATCTTTGCCCACGAATAACAAGTTTTTTTAATTCCGCAATCGTTATGAAAAGATGTGTTTTTTTATGGGTATTGACGATAAGTGTCTTGTCGGTATGTGCGCAGAAACGTGCCTTTACCATAGCCGACGTGTACCGTATCCAAAACGTATATGGCATTAAGTTGTCGCCGGATGGCAAGAAGTTGGCTTTTTCCTTGAGCAAAAGCGATTTGGAAAATACCACCTCAGAGAACAATGTCTATGTGATGGATTGTGAAAGTGGAGCAGAGCCAAAAGCGATTACCACCGACGGTAAGAGCTATGGTGCCACTTGGAGCAAGGATGGCAAGAGCATTTTCCTCACAAGTTACGCTTCTGAAAAATCGCAAGTGTGTAGGTATGATTTCGTTAGCAACGAAATCAACCAAATAACGGATTTTGAACTGGGCGTTGACGGTGCGGTCATCTCGCCCGACAATCGCTACATTGCATTCGGAGCAGAGGTCTATCCCGAATATGGGGCAGACGGAAAGGCAAATGCCCAAGCGATAGCCAAGAAAGAGGGCGGACCTCTCCATGCACACATTGCCGATCGGTTGCTCTATAGGCATTGGACGAGTTACGCAGATGGTAAGTACATGCACGTCATCGTTTATGATACGGTGAACAAAACCTATACCGACGTAACGCCGGGAGAGTTTCATTCGCCTGTGTTCTCACCTTCGGGAGTGGAAGGTATCGTGTTCTCACCTGATTCAAAGGAAATCTGCTTCACGTCGAACCGCACGGACAAACCAGCCGAAAATACCAACAGCGACCTTTGGGTGGTTCCTGTAACGGGAGGAAATGCCGTGTGCCTGACAGCCGACAATGAGGCTTGGGACGGTAGTCCGCAATATTCGCCCGATGGCAATTATATCGCCTATCGGTTCCAACAGGTGCCTGTTTATGAGAGCGACCGTTTCCGTCTGGGAATCATCAACAGAAAGACGGGCGAGAAAAAGGTGCTGACGGAGACGTATGATAATTGGGTGGAAGAATATGAGTGGGCTTCCGACTCAAAATCCTTGTATTTCTTGGCTCCAGAGTCGGGTTACGTTACCTTATACAATGTGGATTTAGGGAAACAGAATATCAGGAAAATATTGGGTGGAAAGGCTCTCTCTTCTTTCCAGATTGCCCCGAAGGGAACGGTTTATTATACCTATAGCACTACGGGAAAGCCTACGGCGCTCTATCGTACCATGTTGAAGAAACCGCAAAAAGAACAGCAACTGACATTCTATAATGCTGCATTGGAGGAGGAGGTTGATTTCCGACCGAGCGAAGCCATGTGGGTAAAGGGCGCATACGGTGACTCTGTGGAGGTGTTTGTGGTGAAACCACATGGCTTTGACCCACAGAAGAAATATCCGTTGATCATCAACGTGCATGGTGGACCTCAGATGCAATGGATGGATTCATATCGTGCAGACTGGCAAGTATATCCAGGAGCAGGTTATGTAGTGGCTTATCCCAACCCTCATGGCTCAACGGGAAGAGGTCAGAAGTTCTGCCGCGACATTTCCGGAAGCTGGGGTGGCTGCCCCTTTGATGACGTTATGGCTGTTACAGACATGCTCGAACAGTTGCCATACGTTGACAAAGACCGCATGGGAGCAATGGGATGGTCGTATGGTGGCTATTTCATGAATTGGCTACAGGGCCACACCAAGCGTTTCAAATGCCTTGCCTCGATGATGGGCTTGTACGATTTGCGTTCGATGTGGGGCGCAACTGAAGAACTCTGGTTTCCCAATTTCGACTTGGAGGGACAGCCTTGGAACTCTGAGTTGTATAAGAAATGGAGTCCTTCAGAATATGTTGAAAACTTCTCTACGCCAACGCTCATCATCACGGGTGAGAGAGATTACCGCGTGAGCTATACGCAAAGCCTGCAATATTTCTCTGTGTTGCAAGCGTTGGGCATTCCCTCCCGACTCATCGTATATGACAACGACGGTCACTGGCCAAGCAGCTTGCGCTCTATGCCCCTCTATTACAATGCCCATCTGGAATGGTTCCACCAGTGGTTGGGTGGAGACCCTGCTCCGTGGGATAGCGAGAAAATGGTGAGAAACGAGAAATGATGATACATGATAGATAAATAATGCCATCGTATCTTGATTTGAAGAATCTAAACACTATGTTTGCGATGGATAAACACCATGTTTGCAGCGCGCAAACATGGTGTTTATGGAAAGTATAAATGCACCTTTTCCCTATCAATGGGTTTGAGTATCTTAACGTTGAGGGATTGTTTAACACGAAAAACAATCATTTCTTGCTTGTATAAGAAAAAAATATTATATTTGCATCAGAATAATACAATAGAGATACATGATGAAACATTCGTTATGGTCAGATGATTATTGGTTGTTGCTTATGCAGCTGTACCTGAATAAGCCTATGGGCGTGAAACCTCTCTATTCTAAGGCTATGGTAAAGCTGGCATTGGAATTGCATATCCCTCCGCAATTCCTCTATGAGCAGATGTTTAAGTTGCGCAGCATCGACACCCCTCGCATGGAAAGACTTTGGAAAACATACGGGGAAAAGCCACAGAAGTTGAGAAGAGGAGTGCGTTTGCTTCGCCAAAGGATGGGATATGGCAACGCCAATTTGTTCTATGATGGGGTAGAGGTGAACGAGTCGTTTGAGAAAGACTTCAAGCCGTTGGCAGAAGACAGTCGTTTCACCCCATTGATGCTGATACTGATACTCGATTTGTACTTCCGTCTCACACCATTGACAATGGTGGAGGGTACTCCAGAGGTGACAGAGCTGGCTAAACTCATGAAGGTGGAACCGAAGAGCGTGGTGGAGGTGATGAATGTCTTTCAGTGTTGCGACCCCTATCTCAAACGACCCAATAGCGAGAAACATGTATTGATGAATGCCTGCAAGCAGATATGGAATAGGTTTGGCAATGACAATCCCCAGAAGTTGGCTGCCTTGGCTTCGCAAATGAAAGAATATTTCAAATGAAACAATACTCACACGAATCATAAATACTCATTGTAAGATATGCCTCAAAGATTAGAGCAGACAGAAAGACAAGAACTCAAGCAGAAACTGCGGCTCTCCAGCCAACAAATGCTACAGGTGAAGTTGATTGGAATGTCGATTGCCGAATTGGAAGAGAAAATCAAGACAGAGCTTTACGACAATCCTGCCCTTGAAACGTCCGCACCTACGGATGAGGGAGAGGGTGAGGGCGACTTGGAAATGGATGCTTTCGGAGGTGGAGATGAGGAACATACGGAGCAGGAAGAGCGCGAAGACGAGTTTGAGAAAGCACTTGAAGACATTGGCATAGACGAGGAAATGTCGGGCGTTTCATCGAGAGAGCGCAACGCAGATGAGGATTATGTGGAGCCCGTCTATGGAAACATCGTGTCTTTCTACGATAGTTTGAAAGAGCAGATGGGGGAAGAAGACTTGACAGAGAAACAGGAATATGTGCTGGAATACCTGATTGGCTCGTTGGATAGCAATGGTTATCTGCGCAAGAACCTGGAAGACCTCTGTGACGAGTTGGCGATTTACCACAACGTGGAGGTAACGGAGCATGAGCTGGAAGAGGTGTTGCATATCCTGCAATCGTTTGATCCGCCAGGTATAGGAGCCCGAACATTGCAAGAGTGCTTGTTGATACAGATCAGAAGAAAGCCCAATGGACTGCTGAAAGACAAGATGAAGGAGGTGATAGCCAGGCATTTCGATGAGTTTATCAAGAAGCATTGGGATAAGATAAGGGTGAGCATGGGACTCTCGGAAAGTCTTGCAGACGACTTGCAACGGGAGATTCGCAGACTAAACCCCAAACCTGGGGCGGCAATGGGAGAGAGCGTGGGACGAAATCTGCAACAGATTACCCCCGACTTCATTGTCAACACCAGTGAGGATGGGTCGATTTCGTTTACCTTGAACGATGGAAACGTACCCGTATTGAAGGTATCGCCCGACTATACCGAATCGATAGAGGAATACAAGAAAAGGAAAGGCTCATTGTCGCGTGGCGAGAAAGAGAGCCTTGCATTCTATGAGGATAAGGTGAACAAGGCCCAAGGATTTATAGAAGCCATTCGCCAGCGCAGACATACATTATACGCCACGATGAAAGCCATCATAGAATGGCAGCGTAAGTATTTCTTGGATGGCGATGAGGCAGACCTGAAGCCGATGATATTGAAAGACATTGCCGAGAAGACAGGTCTTGACATCTCTACCATATCGAGGGTGAGCAACGAGAAATATGTGCAAACCAATTGGGGAGCCTTTCCGTTGCGCCATTTCTTTAGCGATGGATATGTGACAGAAGGTGGAGAGGAAACGTCAACACGTAAGATTAAGCTGTCGTTGAAGGAACTCATCAACAAGGAAAAGAAGGAAAAGCCGTTGAGCGATGATGCCTTGGCTGCGGAAATGAAGAAGATGGGCTACCCCATAGCCCGAAGGACAGTGGCTAAATACCGTGAACAATTGGGCATTCCCGTAGCCCGATTAAGAAAGGAATCGTGATGAAGGATAGTTATTTAATGGCCGCAAGGCTTATCAGCATGATTTTTACGCCGTTCTACTTGCCAATGGTAGGACTGATAGCCTTGTTTGTCTTTAGTTACCTCAACCTTTTGCCATGGCAATACAAACTTTCGATATTGGTAGTGGTATATGTCTTCACCATTTTCCTTCCCACTTACCTCATTCATCTCTACCGAAAATACCAGGGGTGGAGCCATCTTGAACTGGGAATGAAGGAGCGTAGGGTAGTGCCATACGTGATTTCCATTCTTTGTTATTTTGGTTGTTACTATTTCCTCAATTCCGTTCATGTGCCTCATGTCATTGGGGGAATCGTGGTAGTGGCAATGGTGGTACAAGTATTATGTGCGCTGATCAACGTCTGGTGGAAGATTTCCACCCATACGGCAGCCATTGGAGGAGTGGCAGGAGCATTGGTGGCATTCTCTTTCAAGTTTGCCTATAATCCCGTATGGTGGCTTTGCCTCGTGTTGATGTTAGGAGGAATGGTGGGAACGGCTCGGATGATTCTTCGCCAACACTCACTCTTGCAGGTGGTGATGGGATTCTTGATGGGCTTTTTCTGTGCCTTTTACATGATATTGAGATTTTAGCGTATGACAATGATAAATGATATAAACATAAAAGATAACGATATGACTCCAATAGTAAGCATCATTATGGGTAGTACGAGCGATTTGCCCGTAATGGAGAAAGCGTGTAAGTTTTTGAATGATATGCAAATTCCCTTTGAGGTGAATGCCTTGTCTGCCCATCGCACACCAGAAGCGGTGGAAACCTTTGCCAAGGGTGCAAGAGAAAGGGGCATTCAGGTCATCATAGCAGGTGCGGGAATGTCGGCAGCCTTGCCTGGCGTAGTGGCGGCTAATACCACCCTGCCCGTCATCGGAGTACCTATCAAGGGAATGCTTGACGGACTGGATGCGTTATTGTCTATCGTGCAGATGCCTCCTGGTATTCCCGTGGCTACGGTGGGTATCAACGGAGCCATGAATGCTGCCATTTTGGCTGCGGAGATGATTGCACTCTGCAATGAGGAAGTGGCAGAGAAGATGAGAAACTATAAGGCTGGACTTGGCGCAAAGATTGAAAAGGCAAATCAGGAACTGTCGGAGGTGAAGTATGAATACAAGACCAACTAACTCTTTCTATCATCGTAGGAAGTCGTCTGTGGCTCACGTGGGGACTATTCAAATTGGGGGCGATAATCCTATTCGCATCCAGTCGATGAATACGACCAACACGAACGACACGGAGGCGTGTGTGGCTCAGGCAGAACGTATCATCAAGGCTGGCGGAGAGTTGGTACGCTTGACCACGCAGGGCGTCAGGGAAGCCGAGAACATGAAGAATATCAGGGACGGACTTCGTGAAAAGGGTTATGATACTCCTCTCGTGGCTGACGTGCATTTCAATCCTCACGTGGCAGACGTGGCAGCCCAATATATAGAAAAGGTGCGTATCAACCCAGGAAACTACGTAGATCCTGCCCGTACCTTCAAGCATTTGGAATATACGGATGAGGAATATGCGGAGGAACTGAACAAGATTGACGAGCGACTGATGCCGTTTATCCAGATTTGCAAGGAACACCATACGGCAGTGAGAATAGGAGTGAATCATGGTTCGCTGTCAGATAGAATCATGAGTCGTTATGGTGATACTCCCGAGGGAATCGTTGAGAGTTGCATGGAGTTTCTTCGGATTTTCAAGCGAGAGCACTTTGATGATGTGGTCATCAGCATCAAAGCCTCTAATACGGTAGTGATGGTGCAGAGTGTGCGATTGTTGGTGCAGACGATGGATAAGGAAGATATGCACTATCCACTGCATTTAGGCGTGACGGAAGCAGGAGAGGGTGAAGACGGGCGCATCAAGAGTGCCGTTGGAATAGGAGCCTTGCTGACGGAAGGAATAGGAGATACCATTCGTGTGTCATTGAGCGAGGAGCCAGAGGCTGAAATCCCCGTTGCCAGAAAGTTGGTGGATTCTATTGAGGAATGTGCCGCATTGCGGGCGCAAGCAATAGATTCAATCGCAGATGATACGGTTTGCATGACGCTTCACGAAACGGATTGGGAATCGTTGCAGTTAAAGGCGGCTATGGCGGTTGGAGCCATTTTCATCGACCAACTGGCTCATCAACTGGTCATTCACAATGACGGGTTTGATGAAAGACAATTGACGGAGTTGGCAGACGGAATCCTTCAGGCTGCCCGCATCAAGTTTACGAAGACGGAATACATATCTTGCCCGGGTTGCGGACGTACATTATATAATTTGCAAGAGACCATTGCCAAAATCAAGGAAGCCACTCGCGACTTGGTAGGTCTGAAGATTGGGATTATGGGATGTATCGTCAATGGTCCCGGGGAAATGGCTGATGCTGACTACGGTTATGTGGGAGCAGGGCCAGGGAAAATCTCTCTCTACAAGAAAAAGGTTTGCGTAGAGAAAAACATTCCAGAGAGCGAGGCGGTAGAACGTCTTTTAGCTTTCATCAAACAAGATCAAGAAACAAATAATGAATGATTATCTAATAATTCTATCACCATGGAACTGAAAGAAAAATATATTCCCGCAGATACTCGCTATGATAATAGCGAACAGATGTATCGTAGATGTGGACGTTCAGGCGTGTTGTTGCCAAAGATTTCTCTTGGCTTTTGGCATAATTTTGGCGGAAACGACCCGTATGAGCGTAGCAGGGCTATCACGCATTATGCGTTTGACCACGGTATTACACATTTCGACCTTGCCAACAACTATGGTCCTCCTTACGGTTCGGCTGAGGAGACAATGGGAAGGTTGATGGAAGATGATTTCAAACCTTATCGCGATGAATTGTTTATCGCCAGTAAGGCTGGCTATGACATGTGGCAAGGTCCGTATGGCAATTGGGGGTCGCGCAAATACCTTATTTCTTCGCTCGACCAATCACTCAAGCGTATGAACCTCGAATATGTTGACTTGTTCTATAGTCATCGCTACGACCCGGAAACACCATTAGAGGAAACCTTGCAGGCTCTTGTAGATATCGTGAAGGCAGGGAAGGCATTGTATGTGGGAATCAGTAGATGGCCGTTGGAGGCATTGAAGTTTGCCGATCAGTATCTACGTGAAAGAGACGTTCCTTTGCTGATCTATCAAGGGCGACTGAATTTGCTCGACAAGGAACCGCAAGATGAGGGGATTCTTGATTATTGTTACAATCATGGTATTGGCTTTATCTCCTTCTCTCCATTGGCTCAAGGGTTGCTGACTGACAGGTATCTCTCTTGTACTGTTTCTGAAAAGGGTGAAGTGGTTGGTATTCCAGAGGGTTCTCGTATGACTCAGGGACGATTCTTGAAACCAGATAACCTGACACCTGAGTTGTTGACTTACCTCAAGGAGTTAAACGAACAAGCCCAACAACGCAAGCAAACACTTGCTGAAATGGCTATCTCATGGATATTGGAACAAAAGGGAGTGACTTCTGTCATCGTTGGAGCCAGCAGTGCGAATCAATTGGCAAGGAATCTGAAAAGTATAGAATAACCAGAACAGGAACCTCATTCTTTTTGATAAGGCACGGTTATGTATTCTATTTCACCACAGATGTAATAGGGTTTCGCGTGCCTTTCATTCCCACCAAAAAGGCTTTGGCAGAACCGAAGCGAAGGAACATGTCTAAACGAACAGGGATGTGGTTGTCATCATCGGTGACATAGAAGTCAACGATATTTTTGAACTTGTTATCATCTTCCTGTTCCAGGTACGATAGTCGCAGGCAACGATATTTTTTACCGTTGTCTGCCTTGATGGTTGTCTTCCCCTGATATTTGATTTTTGCAGGTTTTCTACTGTCACCATCAGCGATGGGAAAGTCCACCGTATAACCCTTCTTCCAGTTTTCTGGATTGAACGAGCGAGCCCTGATAAACATGTTCAACATATCATAGATGCAGTCGTCATAGGTATGCTTTTGCCAATTATGCGTGCCATCATTGTGCTGACTATGTTGGCGAACGTTGCATTTTCCATTGTCGTAGGAATAAAAAATCTCGTCCACGTAATAACGTTTCCCTTCACGTGCACCTTTTCTATAATAGAGTGGTGCCATCTCAGTAGAAGAATAACAAAGTAATGTGTCTCGAAGTACGAACATCTCATCTACTTTATTATTTCCACGGGTAATCAGAGATGCCCTATAAGCAGGTTTCCCGTTATAAGTAGTTTCTACAGTTGACATGGAAGCAAGTCCTGCCTTCACCCAGATAAATTTCCAATTATAATAAAGGTTATATGAAAGATACTCACCAGACTTGAATGCAGTATTTCTGAAAGTGCATTGAGCTTGGGTGTTATATGGTAACAACAACATGAAAAGAAGAGCCATTATCCATGTTTTACCATTTTCGTATTTGTGTTTCATATTTCTTTTATTGTAAATCATATTCTATTCCTAAATTCTTGGCACGTTCTAAGTTTCGTCTCTTAATGGATTTCTCCTTTTCAGGTTTTTGCTTCGTAATCCTTTCAGGTTTCTGACGATTCAATGCCTTGGCTGTTGGGTTCCAGGTTTCTGAAAGGTCCCATTTCGCCTTACATTCCAATACGGAAGGATAGTAATAAACGGCTTCTGGTTGTTGGTCTAAGTCAAAGTCGCCTGTATCCCATACCCCGTTATTGTTCTCATCCACGAACATTCGCATATAATATTCAGAGGGTTTCACATAGAAAAACTCCGCCAATCCTGTATTGGTTTTCACCTGTTTATACACAGCATCACTATTGTTCAACAACTGAACGACAATGTTTTTCCCCTTCATGTCTTGTATTGTAATCAACAAGGTACTATATACATCTTCTGATCTTACGCCGAAGCCATTCTTCGAAGGCTTAGAAGCTTTCCCGTATATGTCAATGAATGCGGCACTGTCTATTTCCAAGCTATATTCAATAGTGGGTCTCCATTCGCCAACAAGTTCATATTCCAACGTATTGAGTTGACGCAGCAAGAACCTTGATTGATACCAGAGAGAATCGTGCTTGGCGTATAGGTGTATTTTGGATGTATCTACCACCTCCAAGGGAGTAGTTGACGTGAATCGGATATTCTTGTCTGGGTCAAGGCTTGATTGTAAGTCCATTTTCAATCCCAACGACTTAGGGGGCATGATAGAATCATACGGTTGCCCTTTCTTCTTAGCCTTTTCCTGTTCTTTAGCCCATTCCTCGTATTCCTTTTTTTGTTGTTTCAAGCGTTTCTCGTATGATTGTTTTGCCAATATGTCCATTGTGTCAATCTTAGTGACCAGTTCCCCCAACGAGTCGGTCATCAAATATTGCACCTCCATGCGAAGTGTATCTTGATTGACTAAGGCAGTGTCTCGCAGCCAATACGTCACCGTGTCTTTCTTCTCATTGGGAGAAACGATGAAAGCCTCCCATTCGTCAAAGTTGAGTCCCTTGATAGTAGGAAGGTAATCGCTGCCATAGGTGAAGTAAAACGTGAAGTGGTCGGCTTCCGTGCGGTCTGTCTTTATCAAGTACCTGTCTGTGATGACTGGAGTGAAGGCACGTAGCACAATGTCGTCAGGAAGGAAATGAGTATATCCTGTCTGATGAATGTCCTTGATGTGTAATGAATCAATCCAAATGGTGTCTTGCCTGAAATCAGCCTTGAAAGAAGGAGTGATGGAATCGTGATTGAAGGCTATCTTTTCACTTTTTTGGTTGTAGAGATAGTCGCCGTCAGCATCTTGTAAGGCAAAGATACGATAAGAACCAGGTGCAATTCCCTTGATGACGAAATGTCCTCTGCCATCAGTACGCGATACTCGCATCATGGGCGATTTATGAAAGATAGAGTCTTCATGGTTGTCATATAGTCCCACCATGATACCCTTGATGGGCTCTAAATTCTCCGCTTCCAGCACATAGCCACTTACCTCAAGTGTGTCTATGTTGTTTCCGGTAGAGAAACTATATGTATAGTTGCCCAAAGGATTGCTTTCATTGTTGTCAGAGATGGCATCTGAGAAATCGATGGTATAAGTGACATCTGGCTTCAGTGAATCTTTTAAGTTGATGATGATTTGTTTGCCACTTGCCTTGATGTCGGGTACTTCTATCTGAGGTGGTGAAATGATGACGTTTTCCGTAGGATTCTCCACCTTGATGTATTCGTCAAATTGGATGCGAATCTTTCCAGTACTCACGTTCAGCCCTTTATCTTCGGGTGAAGCCCCAATCACCTTGGGTGGAGTTTCATCATACCATCCACCGTCAGGATTCCCCATTCTGGCGCATCCTATCAGCAGAAAGGCAAAGATGCAAAAATACAGTAGCCTTTTGATGAAACGACGTGTATGGTATAATTGCTCCATTTTATTCACGTTTAAATAACGGAATCTCCTATAAGTTCTTATACTTGTTGATGTAAATTAACTCAAATTTAGTTCATGTTAAGCATTTCCTCGATGTTTTTACGATTGTTTGACAATCGTGGCACTTTATGTTGCCCTCCTAACTTGCCTTTAGATTTAAGCCAGTCATTGAAGAGATTCTTGCGTGCCTTGATGATTTCGAGGTGTTGCAGGGTAATGTCGTGAAAGCGCTTTGCCTCATAGTCGCTGTTCAGTTCTTGCAACTTCGTGTCGAGCAGCTTGGCAAATTCATTCAAGTCTTCTGGCTCATGTGAAAACTCTATCAGCCATTGATGTCTGCACTTTCCTTGATTATCCATAAACACGGGAGCAGCAGAATATTCCAACACCTCAGAATGAGTCTTTTCACAAACATAAGCCAAAGCTTTCTCGGCATTATCCATGATTAGCTCTTCGCCAAATGCGTTGATGAAGTATTTCGTGCGTCCAGTGATGACAAACTTATAGGGTTTCAAGCTGGTGAACGAAACGGTGTCGCCTATCATATATCTCCAAAGTCCGCATGATGTACTGATGATCATTGCGTAATTCTTTCCGATTTCCACTCCACTGAGAGGAACCACTTGTGGATTTTCCTTTTCGATTTCGTCCATGGGAATAAACTCGTAGAACACGTCGTAATCAATCATCAACAACATAGAATGGTCGTTGAGGTCATTCTGTATTCCGAAGAAACCTTCGCTGGCATTGTATGTTTCCATGTAATGCATACGGTCGCTTCTGATGAGGCTCAGGTATTGCGAGCGATAAGGTAAGAAGGAAATGCCACCATGAAAGAACACCTCTAAGTTGGGCCATACTTCATCCAAGTATTTTTTGCCAGAGATTTCCAGTATCCTAACCAATACTGACAACATCCAAGAAGGAACACCAGAAATACTTACCACATTCTTGTTCATGGTTTCCCTTGCTATCTTGTCGCGTTTCACTTCAAAGTCGCTGATAAGTGCCGTTTCCTTATTGGGTACTCGCATCAGGTTTACAAGTGGATTGATGTTTTCTATCAATATGGCACTTAGGTCTCCCACAAGGCTGTGGGGAAGGTTATAGTTAGGGGAGTGGCTTCCGCCAAGGATGAGGCTCTTCCCGTCAAATAGCCTGCTGTTGGGATTGTTGTAAAAGTACAATGCCACAGAGTCGGACCCTCCGGCATAATGTATTCTTTTTAGACCATCAGAAGAAACTGGGATAAACTTACTCTTGTCGTTGGTGGTTCCTGAAGATTTTGCATACCATTTCACAGTACCAGGCCAAAGCACGTTCGATTCACCGTGTCTCATCCTGTCAATAAATCCTTTCAGTTCTTCGTAGGTATTGACGGGAACGTTATTGGCAAAGTCTTCGTAGTGTTGTATTGTGTTAAAATGGTGGTTCTTTCCGTATTCGGTAAGTTGACCATTTTCTATGAGACGCTTGAAGACTCTTTGTTGAAGACCCTCCGCATCATTTTCATATTGCGTAATGATGTGTTTTTGTCGAGACGCAAAGAATAATTTATTGGCAATATTGGTGATGTTCATTTGTTTGTCCTTCTAATTGAAGTGCAAAGGTAGTGCAAATCAAGGACAAATCCAAAAAAAATCAATTTTTTTCACTTTCTTCTGACTCCGTGAAAGCCGCATCTTCAGCTGCTTGTATGATAGACTCTTTTGTTTTTTGTGCCATTTCCTTTTCGGTAGAATCCCTTTCTTCTTCATAATATGGCTTGAAATACTTGAATGAGCCATTCTTTTTCAGCTTGTTTTGAATGGATTCCATGACAACGGAATCATCATGTTCTTGGCTTTTTTCGGCAGGGTTTTCTTCCTTCTTGGCTTCAATCTTATTGAAGAGTTCGTCTTGATCCTCTGCAGAGGGTAATGCCATCAACAAGTTTTCCTCCATCTTGGTTCTTTCTGACTTGATGGAGAGTATCTCGTCTATCAGTTGAGGTTTTTGGCGCAATAGAGCCAAGGTGAGTTGAGAAGCTCTTTGCTGGCTTTCCTTTTTGGTGAAGCCCGTGGCATAGCAACCCTCAATGTCTTCTATAAACACTTGATAGTTGAAGAAAGGATTGCCATTGGCATCTTTCCCTTGCTTCAATAGCCTATATTCAATGACAACTTTGTTTTTTTGACACCATTCTATAAGTCTGCTCTTGAAATTCACCAACTTATAAGCTATCTTGTCTATGTTAATAATCTTATTCAAGATGCGCTTTTCTATGAATTTCATGCAGGTGTCGTAACCTCTGTCTAAGTAAATGGCACCGATGAGCGCTTCAAAGGCGTTGCCATCTATATAACTATTGTGTGAAGAATTGAAGGTGTTAGACAAGAGAAGTTTGTCGAGACCAATCTCACGTGCCAACTTATTAAGCGTTTCTCGTTGTACGATTTTGCTTCTTGCATTGGTCAAGAATCCCTCTCTCTTGCCAGGAAAATGCTGATATACAATGTCTCCTACCACACTGCCAAGAACAGCATCTCCGAGAAACTCCAATCTCTCGTTGTTAATAGGTTTTCCCTTGGAGGTTCTTTTGGCAATGCTTTTGTGGAGCAATGCCATCTTGTAATGCTCTATGTTGTGGGGATAGAATCCAAGTATGTTATATAAAGATAAATAAAGCTCCTTTTCCTTTCTGAAAGGGAGCTTTATTCTATCTAAGATGTTATTCAGCATATTTTTTGAAAACTACACAAGCGTTGTGACCACCAAAACCAAACGTGTTGCTGATGGCTGCGCGCACTTCGCGCTTTTGTGCTTGATTGAATGTGAAATTTAACTTGTAATCAATTTCAGGGTCTAAGTCATCTTCTTGGTGATTGATGGTTGGTGGAACGATGTCATTCTTGACAGCAAGCAAGCAAGCCATAGCCTCAATGGCACCGGCAGCACCTAACAAGTGACCTGTCATTGACTTGGTAGAACTGATATTCAACTTGTATGCAGCATCTCCAAATACTTCCTTGATAGCTTTCACCTCAGAGAGGTCACCTACGTGAGTGGATGTTCCATGCACGTTGATGTAGTCAATGTCTTCTGGCTTTAATCCCGCATCTTCGAGGGCTGCTTCCATCACGAGCTTAGCTCCAAGACCTTCTGGGTGAGAAGCTGTGATGTGATAAGCGTCTCCGCTCTCACCTTCACCCACCATTTCAGCGTAGATCTTTGCACCACGAGCTTTGGCATGTTCCAGTTCTTCAAGTATCAAGCATCCTGCACCTTCTGCCATCACAAATCCATCACGACTATTGCTGAATGGACGTGAAGCAGTCTTGGGATCATCGTTGCGAGTTGACAATGCTTTCATGGCATTGAATCCACCTACACCACTCATGCAAATGGCACTCTCTGCTCCACCTGCCAGGATTGCGTCTGCTTTACCCAAGCGAATGAGGTTGAATGCGTCGGCAATGGCATTGCTTGAAGATGCACATGCAGAAACCGTTGCGTAGTTAGGTCCATGAAAACCAAAATGAATGGAAATATGGCCAGAGGCAATGTCGGCAATGATTTTAGGAATGAAGAAAGGACTGAACTTAGGACCGTCCTCAATATGCTGACCATAATAGGTCACTTCATCCTCGAAAGAACGAATACCTCCGATTCCTACTCCATAAACCACGCCGATACGGTTCTTGTTCACCTTCTCCAAATCCATCTCGCTGTCCGCAACGGCTTGAATGGCTGATACCATTGCCAACTGCGTATAACGATCTATTTTGCGAGCATCCTTGCGGTCTATGTATTGGTTGATGTCTAAGTCCTTCACTTCACAAGCGAAGTGAGTCTTGCATTTGGAACTGTCAAAACGGGTAATAGGTCCAGCACCACTCACGCCCTTGAGCATGTTTTCCCACGTTTCTTGTGCAGAATTTCCTAAAGGCGACACAGCACCAAGACCTGTTACTACTACTCTTTTTAACTCCATGTAAGTTTGTTTAAAAAAAATAGAGTTTTTAAGTTCTTGAGTTGCCATTATGAATCCATGGGGCTCAAAAAACTCAAAAACTCAAAAACTCAGAATCTCAAAAATTATTTTGCGTTCTCTTCAATATAGCTGATAGCATCACCTACAGTGGCAATCTTTTCTGCCTTGTCATCAGGAATGGAAATACCAAATTCCTTCTCGAATTCCATAATCAGCTCTACTGTATCCAGAGAGTCAGCACCAAGGTCATTGGTGAAACTTGCTTCTGGTTTAACCTCTGCTTCGTCTACACCGAGTTTGTCTACGATAATGGCCTTTACTTTGCTTTCAATTTCTGACATAATCTTTTTCTTTTTTAAATGTTTATAATTAATTCAATTTGCTATCCTTATTAGACGTAAAAATCCTGTTGGGGATAAAAATCGGGTGCAAAGGAAACAATTTTTATTCAATTGAGCAAATATTTTCAAGGAAAATGATAGTTGGGTTGCACAAACATACGCAACATGTGCAGAAAAATACGCCCTTTTAGCTTTTATTTGTAGTAAATAGTTGTTAGTTTTGAAAATTAATGCTATATTTGCATGTTCATAAAAAATATAACCTAATGTCATTTACTGAAGACTGCAATCAAATATTCAACAAAGTTATTGCTGATTATCATTTAACAGATAATATCGACACGCCAATAAGCAATCCATACGACAGGGATTCCATTGAGAATCGACTGTATCTGAAGTGTTGGATTGATACCGTGCAGTGGCATTACGAGGATATTATCCGTGATCCGCACATCGACCCCATAGAGGCTTTGCAACTGAAAAGGAGAATAGACAGGTCTAACCAAGATCGTACCGATTTGGTAGAGCAGATAGATAGTTATTTCAGACATAAATATAGCGATGTCACGCCTTTGCCAGATGCACGTATCAACACCGAGAGTCCTGCTTGGGCTATCGACCGGCTGTCTATCCTTGCTCTCAAAATTTATCACATGCGTGAGCAAGTAGAGCGTCAAGATGCTTCCGAGGAACATCGTGAAAAGTGCCAACGCAAGCTCAACGTGTTGCTTGAACAGCAAGTGGACCTGTCAACCGCCATCGACCAGTTGCTGGACGACATTGAGGCTGGGCGCAAATATATGAAGGTGTATAGACAGATGAAAATGTACAATGACCCATCTACTAACCCTATCTTCTATAAGAAATGAAAACTGACCATATATTAATCATCCGATTTTCTGCTATTGGAGACATTGCCATGACCGTCCCTGTGGTCTATTCATTGGCAATGCAATATCCACATCTTAGGATTACGGTGCTGAGCAGGCCTTTCGCACGTTGCTTCTTTGACAACTTAGCTCCCAACGTTGGGTTTATGGAGGCTGATGTCAAGGGTGAGTATCGTGGCGTTAAGGGGCTTAATGCTCTCTATCGTAGGCTCATGGCTAAGAACTTTACGGAAATAGCAGATCTTCATGATATATTAAGGTCTAAATATCTTAGGTTAAGGTTTAATCTTGGTATGCACAAGGTGGCTCACGTCAATAAGCATCACCGAGAAAAGAGAATGCTTACGGCAAAAAACAACAAGCAATTGGTGCAGTTGCCTACTGCCTTTCAAAATTATGCCGATGTATTTGCCAAGTTGGGCTATCCCATTCAGTTGGATTTCACTTCCATCTTTCCACGTGAAGGGGGCAACTTACATCTTTTAGCCTCAGAGATTGGTGAGCGTAAGAAATTCCAGCAGTGGATAGGTATTGCTCCGTTTGCCGCTCATCCTAACAAGGTTTATCCGTTAGACAAGATGGAGGAGGTTATCACGATGCTCATGAAGAAACACCCGTCGTGCAGGATATTTCTCTTTGGCGGTAATGATGCGGAAAAGTATGTGTTGAATAAGTGGGAGGAAAAGTATGCTTGTTGTACTAACGCCTCAGACAAGTTGGGCAACATAGAGAAGGAATTGATTCTCATGAGCCATCTTGATTTGATGGTTAGCATGGATAGTGCCAACATGCACCTTGCCTCGTTGGTCAACATACCTGTGGTCAGTGTTTGGGGAGCCACTCATCCATACGCAGGATTCTTGGGATGGAATCAAAGCCTCGATAATGCGGTGCAGGCAGACTTGCCTTGTCGCCCTTGTTCCGTTTATGGTAAGAAGAAGTGCGAACGTGGAGACATTGCCTGTATGGGACAAATACAACCTCAATGGATTGTCGATAAGGTAGAGGCTATATTGGCAGCCAAGTAGAATAAGGGAATATAGTGTTTAATAATATTATTAATGTGTAAACAAAAACAATTATGAAAAAATTTGTATGTAGCGTCTGTGGTTACGTTTATGACCCAGAAGTAGGAGATCCCGATAACGGAATTGAACCAGGAACGGCTTTTGAAGATATTCCAGAAGATTGGGTTTGTCCTCTCTGTGGAGTAGGAAAAGATGATTTTACTGAAGAATAGTTTTTGAAGTAGGAATCAAGAATGACGAAGGAGGAAGTAATTAAATAGCACAAAGTGCATTACTTCCTCCTTCGTTTGTTTTATTTCTTGCAATGGCAACACCCTGTGCCGTCAAAACAATGGGTACATACTTTGCATTTAGGCAAGCCAATCGACTCGATAAGTGTCTCTATCTTGTTAAACTTGAGCGATGTGAGCCCTAATCGCTTGCCAATTTCCTCTACCATACGATTGTATTCGGGCGAGTCGGTTGTGGCATATTTATCGAGATTGGCGTTTTCGTCACCTTCAAAGTCGCGGATCACTTGTCTGGTAATCAGCTCCATGTCTGTCTTCGAGGCAGTGAAACCAATGAAAGGACAGCCATAGACCAATGGTGGACATGAGATGCGCACATGCACTTCCTTTGCTCCGTATTCAAAGAACATCCTTACGTTGTCGCGAAGTTGTGTTCCCCTTACGATGGAGTCGTCGCAAAATACGATGCGTTGATCTTTCAGTATGGCGGGGTTGGGTATGAGCTTCATCTTTGCCACGAGGTCGCGACGTTTTTGCGTGCCTGGGGTGAAGCTGCGTGGCCAGGTGGGTGTGTATTTCACCACGGCTCGTTTATATGGGATGTGGTTTCCTTCCGAATATCCCAGTGCCATTCCCACACCAGAGTCGGGAATGCCACAGACAAGGTCTGCCACCGTCTCATCTTCCTCGCCCATCTTCTTTCCGTTGTTCTCGCGTACCATTTCCACGTTGATTCCTTCATAATCACTGGCAGGGAATCCATAGTACACCCATAAGAACGAACAGATTTGTTCTTGTGGAGAGGGTGGTTGCATGATTTCTAAGCTGTCAGCTTTTAACTTCACAATTTCACCAGGTCCTACGTCGCGTACCACCTTGAAGTCGAGGTTGGGGAAAGAGGTGCTTTCGCTCGAAGCGGCAAATGCTCCGTCTTTCTGTCCTATCACGATAGGTGTGCGTCCAAAGAAGTCGCGGGCACAGATGATACCGTCTTCCGTGAGGATAAGCATGGAACAAGAGCCTTTTATCTTTTTGTGTACCAGGTTGATGCCTTCCACGAACGAATTACCCATGTTGATGAGCAGTGCCACCAGTTCCGTTTGGTTGATGTTGTTGGCAGACATTTCGCTGAAGTGCATCCTTTCTTGCAGAAGTTCGTCGGCTATCTCACGTAGGTTATTAATTTTAGCCACTGTTACCACGGCGTACCTACCTAAGTGTGAGTTCACGATGATAGGCTGTGGGTCCGTGTCGCTAATCACGCCAATGCCTTGATTGCCAAAGAAGTTGTCTAATTCGTCTTCAAATCGTGAGCGGAAATAATTTCTTTCGAGACTATGGATGGAACGATTGAACCCTCGTTCTTTGTCGAAAGTCACCATACCGGCGCGCTTGGTGCCCAGATGTGAGTTGTAATCTGTACCGTAGAATAAATCCTTTACACAATCTTTAGTAGAGATAGTACCAAAAAAGCCACCCATATTGTTGTTTGTAATTGAGGATATAATGATATTTCTATTTCACGGTTGCAAAATTACAAAAAAAATGACCGTTTTTTGCAAGAATTCATAAATATATGTGGAAAAAAACGTAAATTTGTACACTAAATCAATTTCACATTTTAATTTATAATTATGAAAAAGTCGTTTTTATCGTTGATGATGGCTTTGGTGTCTTTTACCTTGTCATGGGGTGGCAATAAGGTGGAGAGACCTAAGTTGGTGGTAGGTCTTGTGGTTGACCAAATGCGCTGGGATTATCTCTACTATTATTACGAGGACTTCTGTGAAGGTGGACTGAAGAGGTTGGTAGATGAGGGATTCTCTTGTGAGAACACCATGATTAATTACCTGCCCACCGTTACCGCCATAGGCCATACCAGTATCTATACAGGCTCTGTTCCTGCCTTGCATGGGATAGCAGGAAACAATTTCATGGAGAAAGGCAAGGAAATGTATTGTTGTAGCGACTCTACGGTAAAGGGCGTTGGTACAACTTCAAGTGCTGGCAAGATGTCGCCACGCAACAACAAGGCAACTACCATTGGTGATGAATTGCGATTGGCAACTAATTTCAAGTCGCGTGTCATTGGCGTTGCGCTCAAGGACAGGGCTGCCATTTTCCCTGCTGGACATTCTGCCAATGCCGCTTACTGGTATGATAATAAGGTGGGACATTTTGTGACGAGTACGTATTACATGGAGGAGCTGCCCAAGTGGGTAGAACAATTCAACAAGCAGAATGCCACCAAGAAAAACGAAGACCAGAAAATGAAGCCGGAAGGTGTTTCCATCACCTTTAAGATGGCTGAGGCTGTCTTGCAGAACGAGCAATTGGGAAAGGGCGACTATCCCGACATGCTTACCATCAGTGTTTCTTCCACCGATGCGATTGCCCATTCATACGGCACTCGCTCCGAAGAGACGAAAGCAGCATATATGACACTTGACAAGGAGTTGGCAAAATTCCTCTCCCTCCTTGATTCTCAATATGGCAAGGATGGTTATTTGCTGTTCCTTTCTGCCGACCACGGTGGTGCTCACAACCCCAATTATCTCAAGCAGCACAAGATATATGCCAATGGTTGGGATGCTTCTGGCTTGATGAAGACTATCAATGAGAAACTGGCTGCCAAGTTTGGCTTCAACAAGTTGGTGCTGGCTCATCATGGCGACTTCTTCTATCTTGACCATGCACAGATTGAGAGTGGAAACCTCAACGTTGATGACGTGAAACAAGTGGTTATTGATGAGTTGCTGAAAGAAGATGATTTGCTCTACGTGGTGGATTGTGCCAAGGCAAGCACCGCTACTATTCCTCAAATCATCCGTGAGCGCATCATCAACGGTTACAATCGTCTGCGCTCAGGCGACATCGTGGCAATCCCTCGTTCACAAATGTTCTCATGGAAGTTCAAGGACGATTACATTGGAACTACCCATA
This sequence comes from Prevotella sp. UBA6994, assembly GCA_002449845.1. Taxonomy (GTDB): domain Bacteria; phylum Bacteroidota; class Bacteroidia; order Bacteroidales; family Bacteroidaceae; genus Prevotella. Next base: position 4,643 of record DJXW01000008.1, on the reverse strand, counting down.
GTCAATGGAACCCCTATGATGCACACATCCCCCTTGTTTTCCTGGGTTGGCACGTTAAGCATGGCAGCACGTCCTTGCCTACGTACATCGTAGATATTGCCCCTACCATCTGCGCTATGTTGCACATCGAAATGCCCAATTCATGTATCGGCAATGCCATTCAACCTGTGGTGGGAATGGAGAGATAGAAAGGAAAAGACGATTGAAATTGATATTCCAAAAAAGATTGGCAAGATTATTTTTTCTTGCCAATCTTTTTTGAGATAGGATGGAATCACTCTTTACATCATAGTATTTAGTAAAAAGCTTCCTACAACACCAACAATTGCGTACACCCATGCTCTGCTATTAAATTCATCTAAATCTAACATTTTGCAGATACCCTCACATACGGCGACGTAAACCACACATCCAATAATAAATCCCATATTCTAAGTGTTTATCAAATCTCCTATCCAATCATATATTCAAAGTTTTTTCAGTATGGAATAAGATACTTATAGGTTGAAATAAATAGTTGTACCTTGAACGGAAACTTTGTATTTGTATTCTCTTGCAAGTTGTCCATCTATTGTCGTATGCGTTGGATGTGGATTATCTGGATACATACTTTGCCATTGCTCACGATTTGTCATGTCACGAGAAGTACTATAATGGGTAATCTTTCCATTAAAGTATCTTAACCTAACTACAGCCAATTGATTGTTATATATATAAACCCCTTGGATTGTTCTCTCTGCTTGAGCCATGCCATAAGAGTTGTTTGGCCGATTATAACGATTGTTATTGCCATAGTTTCCATTACTGCGTTGTTGTGTTTTTGTTCTGTTGTCATAGTTTTGTTGAGATTGTTGCTGCATTCTCTGTTGCATCATTCGTTCAATGTCAGAACCATTGTAGTTTTGTGCCATTATAACTGATGAAAGGCACAAACAGCCAAATAACAAGATTATTTTCTTCATATCGATTATTGAGTTATATGCCGACTCATTCCCCATATCAGCAGTTGTCCTTTTTCAGAGCGGGGAATTGTCACCAATGTTGGCAATCGCTCCGTTTAACTATGAGACAAAAATAATAAAATGAAATCAAATTGATAAATACTTTTTGTCGTGGTGTATGAAAGAGTGTGTGGCAGGTACGAAACTATGTTTCTTTTGTTTCCGATGACAATTTATCAATTTCTTCCATCAAGATGTTGAGAGCTTTAGACGTTGCCTTGATGTTCGTTTTATTGCAAGTACCAAAACTGTTGACGCTAAATGTCAGTAATTGTTTGCTTGGCTGGATGCGTAAAACATAACTCGTGTTTATCAGGTATGATCTTCCAAGCAACACGAATTGCTTTCTGCATTCTTTTGACAATTGCTCATCCATCATTCTTGCTATTTCTGCCCGTTGATAGGTGAGCGTGTTAATCACGCCACCATCAACAAGGTAGATGTTGCAATAATTACCATCTGCTTGAATATATAATATACTATTCAATTGGATAAAGATAACTTCATTTTTATTCTTGATAGTTAACATACTTGTAAGATTACCACATTGAACGTTTTGGAACGTATGTCTTATGACCATTGCTGTTATAGTAGTACTGACCGCCTCGTGAACCTGAATGAATGGTGTGTCCTGCTCCATAATTGTAAGCTTCACTTGAATAATCTCTTGCGCGATAGCCTGTTGAACCAGTAAAGGGATTACTGTTACCCTTGGTAGAGAAGTTATCCCAGTTCGTGTTGTTGGGTATTGTTCGAACATGAGGCTGAACGTAAGTGCCATTGCTACGGCTATATCCACAGACTGAAGTTGTGTTGTAGTTTACTGTGCTGGGAACGCTGTAAGTTACCTTTGGAACGGTGTAGGTCACGCTCGGCACATTATAGGTTATAGGTTGACATGGTTTGTAAGTGGTGAAATACTGTGCAAAACTTGTTGTTGCAACTGCCATGAAGACGACAAATGTAAGAACTAATTTTTTCATTTTCTTTTGTTTTTAAATTGTTATTAATAGTTGTTGTTTACATCGAATAATACCCTAAATAGAGAAAAGGTAAACATATAATGAGTTTTTTTTGAGAATTTAGAAAAAAAACATATGAAATTACTGCTAATTTCAAAATAAACAGTATTTTTGTATCGTAAACATATAATTCAAACACATCATGATTACTGAATTATTTTTATCTTCTTTAGGACCAATAAGCAAGTTGGAGGCAAAAGGATTGCAAAACATAAATCTGCTTATTGGCAAAAATGGAATGGGTAAAACGTTTTTGTTAAAAGCCTTGTATGCTTCCATAAAGACCATAGAACAATTCAAACGAGGACAGAATATTAGAAGCGATAAAGACATTCTTTCCGAGAAGCTATATTGGACATTCCAATCTGCCTTGGGCGAGATAGTTAAAAAGGGAAGCACTATTTTTACTTTTCAATTGGTGTCTGATCAAGATGAACGATTTGAGTATTCTTTCGGTCCTTCAACAACCAAGCAGATTCAGAATCTTACTAATACATTTGCTCCACGTACCACAGACAATTCGATTTTTATTCCTGCAAAAGAGTTGCTATCATTGCGGGAGATAATTATGGAATCGCGAGACAGGTATGCTGAGTTCGGGTTTGACGACACCTACGTTGATTTGTCAAAGGCACTTGCTCCGACAACCAAAGGACGCAACTATGCTACGTTTGCTCAAGCACGTCAGTCCTTAGAGGATATTATTGGCGGCAGACTGGAATATGATGTAGAACGTAGTGAGTGGAAATTTAAGAACGGCAAATATAAGTATGACCTGTCATTGACTTCTGAAGGAATAAAGAAACTGTCAATTCTTGATTTACTTTTAGGCAACCACTACCTTACAAATAAGTCAGTTATTATCATTGATGAGGTTGAAGCTAATCTACACCCTGAAATGATTCACCGATTCTTGGAGATTATCGTCATGTTGGCAAAGGCAGGCATTCAGTTCTTCCTTTCAACACATTCCTATTTTGTCATTAAGAATCTCTATATAATGGCCCATCAAGAGAAGATACATATACCGACGTTCTCTTTTGAAAAAGACTGTATCCAGCAAAGTGACCTTTTCAACGGAATGCCAGAGAATCCTATTATACAGGAATCTATCAACATATATAAACGCGAAATAGACTTGGAGTGATATGGAAATTGTAGAATCCAATATGATGTTCTCTTGCTCTGACAAAGATTCTTTTCCGATAGAGAAATCAGACATCATGAACGATTATGATAGTCTCAAAGCCTGTGAGTTTTTCGCTATGATTAATGGGAAACTCGCCATGATAGAAGCAAAGAGTTCCTCGCCACAACCGAAGAATGGAGTGGAATTTGATGATTATATCACTGGTATTGTGCAGAAATTTGTTGACACTTTGTTGATGTTCAATGCAATCATGCTGGATCGGCATGAGAAGAATTATAAAGACGGACTTCCCGATAGTATTAAAATGCAAGACATCGGAAAACTACAATATGCCTTATACTTGGTTGTGCATGGTAACAAAACGGAATGGATGATACCTATACAAGATGCTTTAAAGAGAAGTCTCCGCCATGTGTTAAATGCTTGGAACATACCAGATGTAAACGTCTATGCGTTAAACCATGAAGATGCTCAAGCAAAAGGTCTGATAAGGCAATATCTCCCAGTGGATGTATTGGAGCAGTTTAAATTGAATGGTCTGAAAGGCCAAGCACTTCTGAGTCAAGTTGAACAATGGTTTAAGGATAATCCATAATAGCATGAATCCCTTGCAAAAACATCTTGCAAGGGATTCATACCTTTCATGTTTGATTACCACAGGTTGCGCTTAGGTACGTATGTTTTACGACCATTGCTGTTATAGTAGTACTGACCTCCTCGTGAACCTGAATGAATGGTATGTCCTGCTCCATAATTGTAAGCTTCACTTGAATAATCTCTTGCTCGATAGCCTGTTGAACCAGTGAAGGGATTACTGTTACCCTTGGTAGAGTAGTCTGTAAGTTACCTTTGGTACGGTGTAGGTCACGCTTGGTGCGTTATAAGTTACAGGTGAGCATGGTTTGTAAACCGTAAATATTGTGCAAAACTTGTTGTTGCAACTGCCATGAAGGCGACAAATGTAAGAACTAATTTTTTCATTTTCTTTTGTTTTTAAATTGTTACTAATTAATTGTTGTTTACGTCTTATAATACCCCCAAAAGCAAAAAGGTAAACATCAAAATGAAGTTTTTTGAGATAAAAAAGAAAAAAAAGACGAAAAAGATGTATTTTTGCTGTAAAATCAACTAAGACATGATAATACGTACTACAATTTTTACAATCCTTATGGCAATTTCATTGAATTGCTATTGCCAAATAGCATTCATTATTCAATTTATTGCCAAATACCAAAAGGGTCGGATTGAATTGGAAAGAATAATTCCTTACGAATCACCTAATTTCTGTATAGAGAAGTCTAATAATCAGCTTATATAAACAAATTGAAAAAATCCAACTCAAATTCAGCCACATGCTTTATTCGTTCCTTATTTATGAACGCATATTATTTACTCGATTATTGTCATGAAACAAACTTAATTTCAGCTGTATGAGAAAATTACTTATGGTAAGTTCTAAAAATTAACATT
>DJXW01000038.1:1218-28294 GCA_002449845.1 Prevotella sp. UBA6994 | reverse complement strand
CTCTCCCGCTTGATGTGGCAGGAGATCAGGGGCGTGGAGTCGATGATGGAAATGCCCGTGCACTTGCCAAGGGCGCAGGTCTGCAGGAAGATCAGCAGGTGGACGCCTACCTGCACCTGACGCTCCACGAAGCGGTTATAGGATACGGGATGGGGGAATTCCTTGCGCATGTGCTGGCAGATATATCCCAGGTAGAAAGACTTCAGGTCACGGAAACGGTGGGTGTGGAACAGGATGAGGATGGTCATGATCTCACTGTCGGACATCCGGCAGGGACGGTTGCGATGCCGCTTGCCAGGTTCATGAAGTGTATGTTTTTTCAGCTCTGGAGTGAAATATTTGCAGAATTCGTCGAGAATACAGAAAATTTCTATTAAATTTGCAGTCGTCATGGGAATGGGTATTTGTTCGTAACTCTTTGATTATCACCTATAAAGTTACTAAAAATATTCCATTTCCACAACTTTTTTAACACTTTTCTTACGTCGAACTCACGTAAAATTAAGCATTTTTTCTGATTTCCCCAACTCATTTCCACAAAAAAAACAGATGCACCTCCCGCGGAGAGGAAGGTGCATCTGCTATTTAGTTCTGATGAATTGAGAAGATTACTCAGTTAGGGAATGATATACCTATTGACACAAGGACCTCGAAGAGGTCAAACTATGCATAACCGCAGGTCTGACCTGCGGTGGGTGTAACTATGCAGGGGACGACTTCGAAGATGTCGCACAATAGTACGGTTTTTCTTGTTGTGCGACCCCTCTGGGGTCGTAGCTATGCGGATGTTTTGCCCCCGCAGGTCAAGACCTGCGGTTATGCACATGAGACCCCGTTGGGGTCTTTTCTCCACTCGTCCTTGTGTCGACAGGTATATCATCCCCCTTAGTTATTGCATCAGGTCAAACTTCAGTTCAACTTCTTTCGTCTCAGGATTGAAGATGATTTCAAAGCGATACGCACCATTCTGCCAAGCATGGAACCACCGTCCTTTGGGGTTCGATTCACCATTTTGGTATGCATCGGGCCATGCGCGACTTAAATCATAGTCTTCAATAACCTGGAAATAGACGTCTTGACCTTCTTTGAGGTATGGATCCATCCTGTCGTTGGTCCAACGATAGAGGCCGTCATCGCCCCTTGTCATTAGGGATTCCGTGTGCGAGGGGCCAAAGTCATCCCAGTCGCTTCCAAAGAAGTTATAGGGCGTTCCTACTACGCAATAGCCGTGCAGCTTCGTCAGCGTGCAGCTGATGCGGTCAGCCCCAGCGGCATCGGGATTAAACGTGATGACGATGTCGTACACACCATCGCCTTCCGTAATGTTGGCAACATAGTTGTTTTTTGGCCACTGATAGACGCTACTGTGGTGGTTGCCCACAATCTTGAATTCAAAGCTCTCGCCGCTCAGTGTGACGCCTTCCTTCTTCCAGGTGTAAACGCCGTCGGCACCCTTCACCATGTTGTTGGCTTCGCTGGCCTCATCCCAATCACTGCCAAAGACAGCCTCGGGGCCTACAACCGTGTAAGTCAACTCGGGCCACTCGCCCTTCAAGATGTAGTTGACCAGGGCTGTTACGTCGGCAATGGTGATAGCCGTGTCCCTGTTCGTATCGGCAGCAGTGTGGCTATACTTGTAGGGTTCCACGTCGTCCTTGCCCAGGATGATGTTGACAAGAGCAGTAACGTCGGCAATAGTGACATAGCCGTCAAGGTTGACATCACCAAGTCCACCGACCGTCGTCGTGAACAGAACACTTTCGGTCCAGTCAGTTGCGGCTCGAACTGAGGATTGGTCGTTGTAGCCCATTACCTGAACTTCGTACTCGGTTGCAGGAGTCAGGCCCTCGATGGTGTAGGGATTAGTGACGTTCTCAACCACAGTCCACTCAGCATACTCCTTCGCGTCGGGTACGATGATTTCAATATCATCAACATAGATTGCATACCGATCATAGGTTTTATAGTGACGGATAGCCACATAGCCAAAACCGCTGTAGGCGCTCAGGTCATATTCTTCTTCGTGCCAATCTTCATCTGCAAAGGTTTTGTCTTCACCCAGTTGGACAAACCCATCGACAGACTCGAAGTTATCACCTTCAAGAACAAACACGCCGAAAGTATCAGGGTAAGAGGCACTTCTGCTTTTAACTTTGAACTTAAACGTACCACCCAGCTTGACTGGGAACACCAGCCAGTTGTCGGGAGTAAGCGCTTGATAATTTAAATAACTTGCAGAGTAGAAGCAGACATCATCTTGCGCATCAGAAGAGTATGTATACCCCCAGTTATTGCCGTCACCGTCGTTGTCATAGAAGATAATATCCTCTATTTGTTGCTGATATCCATCAACGGGCAGGTCGATGAAGCGATTGCACTCGCCTGGAGCAATTTCAACATACTCACGATACCGCAGATTCCAGGCATCGTTGTTCTCACCCGGCGTCCATGAAACCTCTGCCGACTTGGCATCGGGGGCCGCGGTCAACTCGGTGGGCAGGGTGGGTGTCCATGGAAAAATCGTTTCAAGATTCACCTGATCGTAATCGCCGTTCAGGGAGACTATAAACTCATACGTGCCACCTGCCTCAAAGACGAAGTCGTCCTTACGGCCACCCACGTTGCCATACTCCGACGCAATCCACACGCGGTCGCCCGGAGTGGGATTGGTGATGCACCAGTCGTAAGTGCCAGCGGGAATCTCAATGGTGACGCTGTTGTTAAGCACGATGTTGGAGGTCGTGAGTGCGCCGTCGGCATTCTCAGGAATCTTGTACTCGAACTGGTCATAGACCTCAGCACTGGCATCGCCGCCCGTGGTCAGACCGCCTGTTGTGGGGATAACGGTGCCGTAGGCGGTGGCATCAGCATCGAGCAGCATCTGATAGCCAGATTCTTCATCACCCCACACGTCGCCTGCGGTCAACGTGACCAAAGCGTAGCCCTCTTTCGGAGCCCGCTTCGGGCCGGCAAGCCTCATGGGAGCGGCTTTCGAATTGATGACACCCACGGCCTTGCGCACATCGCCGGAATGTTGTTTGACGGCTTCCTTCGAAGTGGCCGTCATACTTCTGACGATGCCAGTACTCTTAAAAGGAGTTTGCGCCCACGCCCCCGTCACTGCCATGAGCAGGAGGGTAAAGATAGAGATAACTTTTGTTCTCATAATCGTTCTTAGTTTAAGTTTTAATAGAGCTTATACATTAATTTTTGTTGAATTCCAGTGAAAAGATACAAAACGTTTGTGGATATAAATATTATTTGAATAAAATTTCAAGGTCTTTTAATCGGATATGCAAAGGTACGAATAAAAAATGAAAAAGCCACACTTTCGCGTGGCTTTTTTCATTATTATTAACGTGAGTTCGGTATAAGCTTTATGCAATTAATCTGGTCTTGTCAATGATTTCGATGTTCATCTCGGGCTTCTTCGGCAGTAGATTGTAAGCAATAAGCCCAGCAAAGAGATTACTGGCAAAGTTGTCAATCGATCGATGTCTAGTATGTTCAATATGACAGACATTCTTGAGCTCATCGTTGACAGTATCAATGACCGATCTCTTTCGGAGCATGATCTTGTCGTAAAGGTTCATGAGTGAGTTCTTCATGTTCCTCCTGATTTTGGTGACCAAGTGTATGTCATCTACGAAAAGCCCTTCGAAGAGATCCTGACTGATGTATCCTCTGTCGGCAAAGAGTTTCCCGAAGAGCTTCTCCGTGAAACGTTTGTCCTTCAGCGGTGCCCGGTCGTCTACATTCCCCGGCGTAAGCTGCCACTGGATAATCTCCCCCTTGTCGTTGATGACCAGATGCAGCTTGAATCCATAGAACCAGCCCATGGTGCACTTCCCCTTGGCAGCCCATCCCTTCATGGTCCTGTGTTGTTTCTCCCGCTTGATGTGGCATGATACCAGAGGAGTGGAGTCGATGATGGATATGCCCGTGCACTTGCCAAGAGCGCAAGTCTGGAGGAAGAGCAGCAAGTGAAGCCCCACCTGAGCCTGACGCTCCACGAAGCGGTTGTATGAGACGGTATGCGGGAATTCTTTCCTCATGTGCTGGCAGACATAGCCTAGGTAGAATGATTTCAGGTCGCGGAAATGGTGGGTATGGAACAACAACAGTATGGTCATTATCTCGCTGTCGGACATGCGGCTCGGACGGTTGCGATGGCGCTTGCCAGGGACCTCTATAGTGTGTTTTTTCAACTTTGGGGCAAAATATTTGCAGAATTTTTCGCTTTGCTCAACAACACGTCGTCGAGAATACAGAAAATTTCTATTAAATTTGTAGTCGTCATGGGAATGGGTATTAATTCGTAATTATTTGATTATCACCTATAAAGTTACTAAAAATATTCCATTCCCACAACTTTTTCAACACTTTTCTTACATCGAACTCACGTTAATAATAACATACTGAGGCTCAAGCAATTTTTCATAAGGGAAGAAGATTGATCCTTAAAGAACTGAAAGATTTGTTTGGCTTAAATATTGAATTCTGACTACTGAAATATGGAAAGATAAATTCAATGAATTCATTTCATTCCACTTATCTTTCCATATGCATTCAATAATCAGATTTTCATTTATAAATTATTCAAGTCTTTATTTGCCCTCATTTGGAGTTCTTGTTTTCTTTTTTTTCTTTATATTTAGAATACGCAGAATCCATGATGATTTTGACAGTATCTTTAAATAAAGGCGTGCCATCAGATAAAATCATAAAGTTGTTTGGGATAATCAATAAAGTATCGGTCTTGTGCGGAGGAATAAAACCAAAGTAGATTTCGCCATATTTGTCCTCATGGTTTTCTTCTTTAAACGATGTATCCATCTCAACCCATTTAGAGCCTGTTATTATTCTATTTTCAAACCGCGGGCGCTTTATCATATATTTGGTAACCTTAAAATTAAAATCAGTTTTACACCTTATATCTAATTGGCTGAAATTATAATTTGGCATTATTCCAGCATTTTTTTTTAATGCACCTCTTTTTTTGTAAATAGAGACAATTATTAAACTATCGAAACTTTCGTAATAATACGGCTCCCTAAATACTTCCATTTTTATGTCAGCTGAAAGAGGAAGATTATGCTTTTTTATTTCACTTGATTCCAAGAGAGCACCAAAATAATGACAATGAAAATGACATGAACCAAACATTAGTCCCATCAAACAAATTGCCAATATAAAAAATTTTTTATTTCCACCAATAATGTCCATAAGCTTGTTTTTCAAAATAATTATTTGGCCCTGAATATATTCCTTCAAATATTTCTAAAAATTTTAAATCATCTAAATTATCAACAAATAGCCCCCTTATTCCACTAAGAATATAATTTGGTAAAAACTTATTTCCAAGGGAACGGCTTTGCCAAAGATGTAATGCCTCGTGGGGAAGATCCAATTCTGATTCACCAGTAATCGTAAAAATACCAAGAGCTTTTTCTTTATCTGATATCTCACTTCCTGTTTTTCTTGTATAAATAAACGATAAATGTGACATGTCAAAACGTATATTACCATTTTTAGCAAAAAGAACATATCCCAAGCCTATTGAATTAAACGCAATATTCAAAAAATTATTTTTCCATTGCAAAAGTTTTTGTCCTTTTCCTAATGTCAAATTTAAAGGACCTACTCCCAAATCAATTCTTGAAAAAATTGCTTTGTTATTTGCCCAATTGTCTCCCATTGATGTCATAGTTGTCCCTATCATTTGATATCCTAATTTCCCTGCTAAATTTGCTATGGGATTTTTTGAACCAAAAGCCAGAACCATTCCACCTCCTCCAGTCAATGTCCATAATGCAGATGCGCTGCCACTGAGACCTGCTTTCCACGCATTGCTCCAATTGCCCTCATTATTTATAACATTCATTATAATATTGGTTGTACCACCATCTATTACGGAATTCATAAACCCAAACGACTTCGCTTTATCTTCATTTTTTGATAGATTAACACTGTTGATATTTGCAGACACAAAACCGCCGATAGACGCACCAATATATGCTCCTGTGATTGCACCTTTCCAGGCATCTGACTTCCAATTCCAGAATGCCGCTGTATGTGAGTGTATCGAAGCACCAGTATAAGCTCCTATCATTGCTCCTATTGCAATTGGTAATAACCAGGATTCTCCTGTGGTATCAACAAATTTCAAAGGATTGTTCAAACAATAAGAATATCTGTTAAAGCTCTGTGTTGATGTGGGCATCTGCACGTAGTTGTCGGGACTCAAGAACCTGCCAAGCAAGGGGTCGTACATACGACCGTTCATGTTAATTAACTGGAACCAATTCAACATTTCATGACCGCAATAACCTCGTGCAAAGTTTATGTCATTTTTGCTAACTATCTGTACACCCCACGGGTCATACTGTGCCTTGAACTTCTCGGTTCCATTTTCAGTATATAATCGCGTAATACTACCGAGATTATCAGTATAGGCATACAAAGGAGTAACGGTGTTGTTCACTTTGCGCAAGATAACGCCATGTCCAAGGTAATAGAATCGACATACCTCCGAGGGTCCTTGTGTCACTATCTCCATATCTCCAACGTAACGGCGCACTGTGTCTGGCCATTGGTAACTGGTCTTGTAAAGTGACGATTCCCATCGATGCCCGTCTGGACCATATACGATATCGTAACGTATGCCAGCGTGGTTCTCCACTATCTGAGATGCCTTGCCAAGTTCGTTATACGTCACGTAGTTGTCATCCGTGGATATCCTACCTGACGTATTGTCCACCTTCTTCACTGCATGAGGACGGACTCCTGACGTTGGTTGGTAGTCATAATAACCGATACCTGTCCTATACTGTATATTCCCGTCATGGGTATATTGGTAGATATCATCCCAATGACCATTATTGTTCTGGTATCTTATTAACCTATCCAAAGAATCATAGGTGAATAGTTCTCCCTCACTCTGAAGCATTCCTGAACGGGACATAAGATTGCCTGTAAAGCGGTTATGGTAGAATGTCATGGCGTTAAGAGTGGAATTCTGACGGGTCATGACTATCGTCGATAAGTTTCCATAATCATCGTATCTTGTCGTACGAGCCAGTCCGTTCTGGGCTGAACCGAGAGAATCGATTACAAACAAATCATTGCCATTGGAATAGTAATCATAATCTTTTATATACCACACGCGGTTACCATTTACATACATCTTATCGCAATTTCCGTAAATATCATATCCATATTTCACTGTGACAGCTCCTGGATAAATCGTTTGAATGTGTCTTCCTAACCTACTATAAGTATAAGAAAATACATATTGCGTTGATCCATAATTACGAGTTTCAGTAGATACTCGTCCATATTGATTGTATGTGTAATATATTCCATGAGTAGGAGTTGTCATGCCTATCAATCTATGTGCAGCATTTCCCGTTGTTCCGTAAGTATATTTCACCAAGATATTACCTACGGTCATTGTATCGACTCGATTCAAGTTGTCGAATTTATAGGTGGTGGTAATACCCCTTGAATCCGTCTGGGATATTATCTTTCCTGATGCGTTGTACGTATAGGTCATAGTTCCTGCATCAGGATCCACTAAGCTTACTTGATTGCCACAATCATCGTAAGTCATCGTCACTGTACCGTTGCCCGTACTGGCAGTAGCAGGCTTGCCGTTACTTTTGTAGGTATATGTCACCGTGCTGATGGGATCCTCAACCATCTTTACGTTTCCCCAAGTATCATATTTTGTTTGAGTTGACCTACCATTTTTTGTTTCAGTTACCTGACGATTACCGTAGGCGTAAGTAGTTCTACTTCCCGTAAAGAGGCTATCCTTTATAATTCTTCCTCGGTTATCGTATTCAAACCATTCCTCCAAATCAGTGCTCCAATTCTCTGTTCTTTTATAAACCAAGTTGTCCTTTTCGTCATAATAATTGTATTCATAATATGGAATATCATTGAATCCTATTGATCTTATTTCAGAGACTCGACCCTTGGTATCATACCAAGTTTTTTTCCATGGTTTTCCTTCCGGTTCTTCGTTCACATAATATCGATGCGTAGAATTATTACTCCAATAATAAGATACAGTCGTAACTACTCCCTCTGGTGATGTAGATGAAAGAAGATTTCCGAATCCATCGTATGTATTGGTTGTTGTCAAGGGGTTTGCTGCATTTGTCATGTCAGTCTTCGTCAATTCGCTTCCCCATGTGTTATATGTTTTCTCTTCCACGGTTGATGAGGGCGTAGTGGATTTCCTTGTTACGAATCTGTTTGTTGAGTCATACTCGTAATTTGTTGTTACCGTATTCAATCCGCTTCCGCTTACCGTCTCAGAAAGCGGATTACCATATTCATCGTATGTGTATGCCTTGGTAAGTGCAAGGGGTGTACCGTAATTGACCACAACCGTATCAGGAAGACCGAAGTCGTTATATGCAATCTTTTTGATTGTCTGAAATGCCAAAGGGTCATCCTTATGCTTTTGGCGTGTGTAGATCATTCGGGGAAGCCACTGCCCAGCCTTTTTTACAAAACTCCCGAATTCAGTTTCCCTGTACATCAACGTAGAATTCCCGTCAGGATAGGTTCGCTGTCTCGTCACCACACCCTTTCCCAGGTCATAATGATATTCCGTGGTCTCAGTGTTCCCTTCAAAGTCGTTTACAATGACAGTATCTTTGCTTATGAAATAATTCAAACTATCAAAGATAGGATGGAATCCTGTAGCTGTATGCATCGTAGAAGTGGAATTGTCTGCAAGATTCTTTATCTCATTCAAAAATGTAGGTGTATAACGATTATTGGAGTTCCAACCTCCCGTAATGGTCGACGTAGTAATTCCTGTTATGTCGTTTGATACACTTAACTCCGAAAAACCCAACATACCACGTCCCGCCAAATGTACTTTTAGTCCGCCATAAGAATATGTCTCCGTCATCGGATTGTTATAATTTGTTGTAGCCCCCGTCGGTCTTTGTAGTGTTCGTACAACATGTAAAGGTATACATATATCTACCATGGGATAACTATTTCCATTTCCCCTCTCGTAAACTAAAGGATTTGTCAAAGTTTCGTAGGCAATGGAAGCAGTATTCCCCAGACCATCAGTCACAGATGTCAGTTTTCTGGATGATATTACATTATCCGTATGATAAAAGTATACTTTCAATGAATCCCATGAGGTCGTGTTTGCAGTTATTAAATTCCCATAATTAGCGAACTCATGGAATCCATCACCATCGAAATCTCCTATCATAATTCTCCCTACTTTCGCATCATCTCTATTTCCCGTCCTTGCTGCTTTTATCAAGGAAAGACTTGTTCCCGTGGAGCGATACCAATGTATATCGGTATATTTGTATTCGTTACTATGTAATATTCCATGATGTTCATACTTTGCATGAGCTATAAACACGTCAGACATACCATCATTATCAAAATCATCAACCATAATGGTAAATCGATTGTTATCCTCATCTTTTGCTTCATCATGGACACTAAGTTGTCCCGCCAAAATCTTATCGAAAGTGCCGTCACCATTATTTATCGCAAAATAATAATTCCAATTATCTTCATAATTTATAAGAAAATCAGGAAGTCCATCACCGTTAAAGTCTCCAAGTTCCACCCTATAGGCATCCGTCACTTCCGTTCCTGTGACATAAGGAGGGACTGTGTCAAAGGATGTACCGTTAATATATGGTTGATTATTTATTCCCAATTTGTTCCATCTCAAATCGTAACCGTCCTCTCCCAAGACCATCATATCCTTAAGACCGTCACCGTTAAAATCCTCAATAAAAATACGTCGGGGTTGCACACATAAAGATAAGGATCCTGTCTCTATTGAATAATTCCTGTTGTTATCAAGGCGTATAATATAATAAGGGTATTCCAAGGAAGCCAAACGTTCTACTATAACAATTTCCCCCTTTCCATCATTGTCAATGTCTGAAACCACGTAAGGAGGCATCTCTGTAGATGTCGTTGCAACAGGTATTGTAATGGTATCTGGAATCAACACATTATTAGGTAATGACTTATCACCAAATATATAATTTATATATATTGCACCTGAAGTCATATAGCTCATGTTATAATATAACAATACATAATCAAGTAATCCATCACCATCTAAGTCACTAAAACTATTGCTTCTACACTGTATGACATATGGCTTGTCGCTACCAAATTCAAGAGCAACAGGTCTTGGGAATGTTTTTATAAAAGTATAAGGTTGATTACTATTAGATCTATGAATTCCTATATAAGAAAAATCATAATTGGCTGGCGTCCTACCCGTACAAATTTCAACAACATCATCAAGACCATCACCATTCATATCACCTGCATATAGTTGACGATCTATCAATTCAAGGCTATCGGTTATTATTCTGCCAGCAAAAGAACAGGTTTGTTGCGAAAGGTCAAAGTCTAATAATCCTTCCCACTGCAACGTTAGTGGACGCAATTGTTGGCCGTTTCCGTCATATACGCTTACTTGCGTTAATTTCGGAAACTTTATAACAGTTTCGTCAGAAGTTGTCTCATAAGTCAAAGCATACCTCCTCACAGTTGTATTGCCAGACTTACACCTTATCTCTGTAAGACGTTTATTCATCATTCCAGAAACGGACATTAATTTAAATGGACGGGCGGCACTTCCAAGCGTTGTATATGAGAATTCCACACTGCATATTCCGTATGTAACCTTCGCTGGATAGACAAAATATTGATCTTTAGAATACTGCCACTCCAAGGCATTACCCAAAGTGTCCGTCACGGTATGTATATACCATGCTGCTATTCTGGAAGTGTCATTTATTTCAAAGTCCTGCCTTGTTCCTGGCGTGTTTCCATAAATTGTTATCAATCCATCGGGTGTTCTCACCTCAAAACTTCGGTTATCAGATACTGCTGTATATGTTCCCCAAACCTTTACCATCGTATAAGGATCACCCTCTGGATTATATATGCAATTCGGTTGCCCCTCCGTTCCCGAAGAAAGAATTAGTCTCTTACCGTCAAGATAAAAAGCATCTTCCAATCCATAACTCTTACCCTTTGCTGTTCCGTCATGGTGAATATCCTTAGAACCTCGTGTTATCACGGAATATCCCGTTGGGTTGCATCCCCATCCTGCCAATCCCATTCCTGACTGACTATTGTACGTTATTGCTATCTTCGGTTGCATGCCACCTACTCCTGGAGGCATTTCAATGGGAACGGTATATGTAGCCGCACCCATGGGTGAGACTGCAAAATTACCCTGTACGGAGCCATGGTACACTTCCTCTCCATATAATGGAATGTTTATAGCCAATAAAACAATTATTACAACTGTCTTTATGGCATGATTGCAAAATGTGTTTATTTCTTGAGTTTTCATAGCACCTTCTGTTTTATTTTTCCTTAATTATTTTAACTACAACAATGGTACCGTCTATATCGGCACGTAGTAAATAGAGTCCATCCGCCAAGGCGGTCATGTCAAGGGTTACAAGACGTTGAGAGGTGGTTTCTGTGAGTGCCGTCCTGCCCGTTACATCAATCAAAGTTAAAATGCAATTGTTAAATTCATGCAAGCCTTGGATGTGTACCTGTACCAGGCCATGCGTGGGATTGGGAGCTGCAATCACCTTCCATTCGCCTGTCATTCGACTTTCAGTGTTCCTCTGCTCTTCATCCGATTCATCCGTCTCACGTAACATAAGGGAGAAAATTGAACGCCCCGTACGATTACCCGTCGCATCATAGGTATAATGTATACTTTGCTGGGCAAAAGTAGTTTTTGCCACACACATTATTAATAATATCAAAAAAAATGTTCTCATGGTAACAATAGATTTTCAAAGTTAGTTATTTCTTAAATTATATAAGTTCTCACAACTTTTTCAGAGAGTGATAACACCCCAAAAGAGGTAATTACCGTTGATAAGTTGCAATTCATACTTTCCTGAGAGATTCGATGGTAGTGCCAACGAGGTCGTTCCTGAAGGAATCACAAATGTATAGACCACCACATCGTTCTCATCCACAATGTTTAAAGTAAAACCACTACACGGAGTGTTGAAAAACAAGGTGTGGTCATCATAAGAAATACTTGGTATTAGAATTGGACTTTTCGGATGACCTCCTGGATAAGGTGTCGGATCTATTTCCGATACTTGCAATTCAATTGGTAATGATAATTGAGCAAAAACACTTGAAGGAACAAGTGACATGCTTACAGTTAGAATAATTGCTAAAAGTTTCTTTTTCATAATAATCTAATTTTGTTGGTTTATGCTACAAAATTAGATGAAATAGAAACTTGAACAAAAAAAAATTCTATTAGAAATTATACCATTATTATACTATTTGTTTCTAAAAAATAATGATAATTTGTTGTTTTTCAATAAGTTGTAATGAACTGGAGTTTTGATTCAAAAATGTCTCTTCAAGTTCTTTCTAAGATTACTGGAATTCATTTCACCAAACAATTTCTTGTTTATTTGTTGCTTAACTCTGTTTATTCGCTGATTATCAACATTCATAAAATGTACCATTTCATACTCATGAAAATTCAATCGAATCATCATACAAACCTTTAGCTGATCCTTTGAAAGACGGTTTCCATCCGTTATGAATTTATAATATAAGCTGAAATGCTCACGAAAGCTTTTAGTAAATCTTATCCAATCCATCGAAGAAGGAGGTGCGAGTTTTGGATAATTGTCCCTGATTGTTTGAAAGAGTTGTCCCATGGTTGTTTTTGAAAACGCTTTCTCCATTTCTGAATTAGAAAACTTTTCCAGTTCCTCATTCAGATATTCAATTTCTGTCCGTAGCTGTTTTTGTTCTTTAAGTTGGGTTTCAAGTATCTTCGTATTTACTTCATTTATGGACTCTATCTGAACCTGTTTTTCATCCAACATAGATATGAGTTCGTTTTTTGTGTTAAGAAGTTGGTTAATTCGAAGCATGGATTTCGTTCGTATTTTATTGATGAAATAAGCACATGTTGTGATTATGGTTATCGCAATAAGTATAACAAATATTAGATATAATCTCAAACAAGTTGCATTCATCTTGCTTTCCTCTGCTATTCGTTGTTGACGAGTGTATATATATTGTGAAGAAATTTGATGTATCATATCTTGATTAACGTGCATAAAGGTAGAATCATTACTTTTCGAATATTGTCTTGCATATTTCGCAATAGAATCAGGAATGTGTCTCTGTTCGTATGCAGACAGTAATCCTTTATATCCTGCCTCTGAAAAACCACCTGATAAGGTTTTTCGAAATTCAATTATGGCATTATCAATTTTGTTTTGTGAAAGAAAATACTTCCCCTTATAAAAATAATACAATTCCTTACCGGGCTTGATGTTTCCCTTTTTATCAAAGAAGCCCGATTCATTTTCATGTATTTGCATATACTTCCATGCCTCTTCGTATTGCCCTCGATCAAGGCATACGCTGATTGGTATGATCAATAATTGTGCGGCCAGGTCATTGTGGCCAAGTTTGTGATAAAAATCAATACACCTATTTGTTATATAAAGCATACTATCAGTATCACAACGAAGGTGATACACCTTTGTCCTTAATCGATAAGCAATAATAGCAGATAAAGTGTCGTTGTTCTTCCAATCATAATATTCAGCCATTTTTATGGCACTCATCTCATCATCAGGCAAGTATTGCAAGTGAAACAAATCTGCCATCTGGCCATAAATGGCAGCAAGTGTCCTCAAGTCACAATCTTTTCTCGTAGTGTCTGCCATTTCCACAGCCTTTTGGTAGCATTCAAGGGCAATGGGTGATTCCCCCATGTCATGGTGAACGCGTCCTTTCAAATAATGTGTCATCATCTTTTCATTGGCGTTGCCGTGGCGGTCGAAGTAGTTGACCAAGGAATCCACGGTGGGCAGCCATGCCTCGGTGAATACCGTGTCGGCACGGTTGCACTGGCTCACGTAGCTGAGCCTTTGGCACATCGCCTCGTTGTCGGTGCAAGAGGCAAGCACCGTAGCCATGAGAAATACCGATATGATGTGTATGATGTATTTCATGGTTGCAAAGATAAGCAATTATTTGGAAATTGCAAGGGATGTTAGTAGAAAGAAGTGATGGATGCTTTGGAGATTGAGAAGATTGAAAATTGAAAATTGAAGATTGAAGATTGAAAATTGAAGATTGAAAATTGAGGATTGAAGATTGAAGGATTGTATTTGTGGTTGATGTCGATAAATAGCCTTGCAGCACGGAGGATGCCTATGGCATTTCCCTTGGTTGTGAAAACAAATAGAGACAATCTTCAATTATGAATTGTGAATTATCCATTGTCAATTGTGAATTATCCATTGTGAATTATGAATTGTGAATTATGAATTGTTCATTATCCATTGTCATTTATTCCGACAAAAAATAGTTGGTGATTTTTTGCGAAATAGAAATGAGAAGTAGGAAAAATGGGTTGAGACGGCTGAAAAACTGTGTTTTTCATCGTAACATAACATGTTACGACCATAACTATATGAGTTATGAGCGTAACTATGTATGTTAAGCAAGCTAATGATATATGTTATGAATGCTCAAAAACAATGGTTTTATGTATAAATAATCACAATTTGAGTGCATAAATATGCGGTTGTTTTTGTAATCAGTTAAAAATCAATGCGTTATAAAACAACCTATAAATGGGCATTTTTTGTCCAAGGTAAAGGTTGGTGAAAAATAACGCAAAATAGAGAGCTGTTTTTAGCACTTTTTATTGACAAATATATGACTTGTTGATATAAATACATCTAAGGTTATCAACAAATGCCATAAAACTATACAAGTCGATACTAATAAGATTGCCATCCTTGTCATACATACGCCCCCCGTAAGAGTCTGTCCATACGTCTAATATATAAACGTCTTCGTCATTGAGCGTTCCCACACAAATGCTATGAAGCCCCATCATCTTTTTGTCGCTTTTGAGTTGTATTAACCATTCTGGAAGGCTTTGTTCTTCCAAAGGAGTATATGGGATGGTCGTACCATACAACTCTACTGTTTCTGTTTTGGGTACAGATACGTCGTCATCGGAAGAACATGCAGAAAAAGTAAAGCATGATATAGTCAATACGATGATAAGAGCCAGATAGGAAAAAGAATTTTTCATACGCTACAAATGTTTAGAATTGTCTCACTGACTAAATGGTATTTATGGTATTGGCACAATCCACTTCGTTTCTTGGTTGAATACTGTTTCTGGTGTAATTTTTTGTGCCTCTTTCTTGGGGAGTTGTTTTGCCCAGACTGCACGATTGGATTTGTCAGCCCCTTCGCCCGTATTGTTGTATTCCAGATAGCGGGCCGTGCTCTCATTGTCTTTCTTTCCCCAATTGTGCCAACCCTCTGGACGAATGTGCTTGCCCAATTCGCAATTCATGAAGATGGTATAGGCGTAAGGTCTCCACGGTCTTCCGAGATAAACCTTGTCTATTCCGTTGTCAGCAATCAACTTGCAATGATTGAAAATATATCCGTAGGATTGGTCGGCTGGGGTAGAGGCAGCCGTTACGTATGAGTTGGCTTTGCTTTTGATGGTACAGTTCTCAAACCATGCTGTTGACGGACCAAAGATAAAGTCGGTTGTACCTTCAATGTAGCAGTCCTTGAAATACAGGCGTGTTCCACCTACTCCCGTATAAATGGTGTCTTGATGACCGAGGAATCGGCAGTTGATAAAGAGCAGCTTATCTCCTTCCGTATGGAGAGCCACAGCTTGTCCTAATCTGGCAGCGTTGTTCTCGATAGTGATGTTTTTCAGCGTGATGTTTGTTCCTTCAATCTTCAGCGTATATGTGCGGAACGTGCTCATGGGCTTTCCCGTGGTGGGAAGTTTAATGTTGGCATGGTCATCATACGTGATGATGGTTTGGTCACGGTCTTCACCGCAAATCTCTATGTTGGTGAGCCAGGAAGGAATGATCAGTTTCTCCTTGTAAGTGCCTTTCTTGACGAAGATAACCTTGTGGTATTCCATGAAAGCACGGCAAACCTCTATGGCATCATCGATGTTGCGAAACTCGGCAGTACCGTCGCGAGAGACAAATAACGTATCGGGATTGTCGTATTTGTTGGCTGCGTAAGCAGAACAAATTGTACAGGCAAATAGTAAGATTGACAGTATTCTTTTCATAATTGATTGTCTAAATATATTAAATAATGTGTTTCACCTCTTGGATGTCCTTGATTTTCTTGAGTCGTTCGATGACCGAATTCATCTCTGTGCGGTCGTGAACGTAGATTTCCAAGCTACCCTCAAAGATACCGTCGTTGCTGGTGATGGTAATCTTGCGAATGCTCAGGTCTAATTGGTCAGAGAGCACGTCTGCCAAATCGTGCAAGATACCCTTGCGGTCAATGCCACTAATCTCGATGATAGCGTCAAAGTACAGTTGGTTGTGCATCTCCCACTTGGCGTCGAGGATGCGATTACCGAAGCTCGACTTCAACCTATTGGCTACGGGACATTTGCGTTTGTGCAATTCCACGTGGTTCTTGTTGTCGATGTATCCGAGAATGTCGTCGCCAGGGATGGGGTGACAACAATCACGAATGATATACATGCCCAATGTTTCTTCTGTGATGATACATGGCACTTTCTTGTTGAATCCCTTGCCTACGGTAAGCAAGCCACGTCCAACGGGAACGGCTTGTTCCTTTTCTTCTTGGCTCTTGACAAACGGCACAAACTTTCTCCATCCTTTTTTGCTTTGTTTCTTGGTCTTGCCAAGAATCTCGTCAATGTCTTTGTCGTTCAGCATGATGTTCTTCTTGCCTAAGGCAAAGAGCAGGTTCTCATGCTTTTGGATTTCATGAATGTCGCAGAGCTTGTCGAGGATAGACGTGGTGAGTTCCATGTCGTGTTTCTTCAGCCATTCCACCAAGATGGTTTCTCCTTGTTTTTGTATTTCACGACTCTCTTTGCGCAAGATTCCTTGAATCTTACCTTTAGCCTTGGCTGTGAAGACAAAGTTGATCCATTCTGGATGAACATGTTGCGACTTACTGGTGAGAATCTCTACTTGGTCTCCACTTTGCAGGCGATGGCTGAGAGGCACCAACTTATGGTTTACTTTCGCTCCGATGCAATGGCTACCGATAAAGGTGTGTATCTGGAATGCAAAGTCTAATGCCGTACAACCTGCGGGCATGGTCTTGATTTCGCCCTTTGGTGTAAATACGAATATCTCGCTCGCAAAGAGATTGAGCTTGATGGCATCAAGGAAGTCCATCGCGTCAGGTTGTGGATCGTCGAGAATCTCCTTGATGGTACGAAGCCAATCGTTGAGTTCGCCTTCATCCTCGGTAAATTCTGTTTCTTCGCCATTGTCTCCCTCCTTGTATTTCCAGTGTGCGGCAAAGCCCTGCTCTGCAATCTCGTCCATGTGGTCGCTTCTGATTTGCACCTCAATCCACCTGCCTTGTTTAGACATCAGAGTGACGTGCAAAGCTTGGTAACCATTGGTCTTGGGATGATTCAGCCAATCGCGAAGACGGTCGGGATGCGACTGGTAAATCTTACTGATTGCCACATAGATATTGAAACATTCCTGGATTTCCTTGTCACGCTCTTTCGGGGTGAAGATGATTCGCACGGCAAGAATGTCGTAAATCTCCTCAAAGGATACGTGCTTGTTTTGCATCTTGCTCCAGATGGAGTAGGGACTTTTCACACGAGCCTTGATCTCGTATGTAATTCCCATGCTGTCGAGAGTCTTTTTGATGGGAGCGGTGAAATTGTCGAACAACTTCTTGCGTTGCTCTTCGCTTAATGTCAGCTTACGGCTAATCTTGTCGTATTCTTCGGGATGCTCAAACTTGAAACTCAGGTTTTCAAGTTCGGTCTTAATCTTATTCAGTCCTAACCTGTTGGCAAGGGGAGCATATATATATAATGTTTCGCCCGCAATCTTATATTGCTTGTTGTGTGGTTGCGAGTCGAGCGTTCGCATATTGTGAAGGCGGTCGCAGATCTTGATGAGGATAACACGAATGTCGTCACTCATGGTGAGCAGCAATTTCTTGAAATTCTCTGCCTGTCCCGATGCCTGTTCGCCAAAGATTCCACCGCTGATCTTGGTCAATCCGTCAACGATTTGTGCAATCTTGCTGCCAAAGATATTAGATATGTCTTCTACCGTATAGTCAGTGTCTTCCACCACATCGTGCAATAATGCGGAGCAAATACTCGTAGAACCAAGTCCCATCTCCTCGCAAGCAATCTGTGCAACGGAGATAGGGTGCATGATATATGGCTCACCGGAAAGTCTTCGCACGCCTTTATGTGCTTGTCGTGCAAAGTTGAAAGCCTTGGTGATGAGGTCCACTTTCTTGCGATGGCGTGAGTTCAGGTAAGTATCCAACAGATGCTGGAAAGCATCATTCACCAGTTTGTCTTCTTCGAGTTCTCTGGTCTTGTCGTTTTTGTCGAGGTCAGGCATGTTTCTTTCTCCTATATTTATTTCACCTTAATCTTAGCACCTTTTTTAATAAAACTTCCTTTTAACTTATTCAATTTCTTGAGCTTTTCTACAGTTGTGCCGTTGCGTTTGGCGATAGACGATAGCGTGTCTCCTTTCTTGACGGTTACGTCGCTGCTTCCCCTACCTCTGCGCGACTTGCGTTTGCTGCTTTTGGAAGAGCTATATGAATGTTTGGAGTATCTGGATGAAGAGTAGCTATAAGACCTGCTCCTGCTGGAAGACCTGACCACAGGTTCTTCCTCTCTCACATCTACTATCAAACGACGATTCAGCAGTTCGCTTGCATTATACGCATAGATGGAGTCTTCGTTGTCGATGAAAGCATTGATGTATTTCGCCGGAAGGCGCAAGGCAGACAATTTGTTGTTGCCATTGATGATGTTATGGCGATATTGCGGATTGAGTTCTTTCAGTTGCTCGATGTCAATGCCCAACACATTGGATATTTGTTCCATGTGAACGTCGCGGTCAACCATGATCGTATCGGTCTTTTCTGGCAATTTTGCGCGTAAAGGACAAATGTTGTGGTCGCAATAGTAGTTCATCATATAATTGACGGCAATGAAAGAGGGAACATAACCGCGAGTCTCCCTTGGCAAATAAGGATAAATTTGCCAATAGTCGCGTTCGCCATTGGCGCGATGAATAGCTTTCTTGATATTGTCGGGACCACAGTTGTAAGCCGCAATCACCAAGTTCCAATCACCAAAGATACGGTATAAGTCGCTCAGGTAATGAGCAGCTGCGTATGTAGATAATATCGGGTCGCATCGCTCATCAACGAGAGAGTTTACTTCAAGTCCGTAAGTCTTGCCTGTAGCCAACATAAACTGCCACAAGCCCGTAGCTCCAGCCCTGGATATAGCCCGTGGGTTAAGGGCAGATTCTACGATAGGCAGATACTTGAGTTCCAACGGCAGCCCATAGCTCTCAAGTGCTTCCTCGAAGATAGGCATGAAGAAATTCTCAGCTCCAAGCATCAAGCTGATGGTACGGCGCAATCTGCCCTCGCTATATTTGTCGATAAACTGTCTCACTATTTTGTTGAAAGGCATTTCCATGATGGTAGGAAGTCTTTTCAATTTGGCAATGATTTCCTCATCGGTAAAAGAAGGATTCACGTTTGGCAAGTTGCAGGTGCTGTCTATAGATAAGTAAGTCTTTTGGTGATAGTCATAGAGCAAGCTGTCCAAGTCGTAAGTCATGGATTCTGGTAAGTCTATTTCCTCACGTTCACCTTCTTCATTGGTTATGAATACCGCTTCGTCTTCATCGTAAGTGCCAATGTTCTCGTTGATTTGAGCCAACAAAGGCAATGGCAAAAATAGGAGTACAGATACTATTGTCAAATATATTCTCTTCATGTATTATATATATGTCTTTGATTAAAAAAATAAACTACATTGTAAGCCGATGGCAGAAGATTTGATAGGGTTCATATCCAGTTTGTTGCCTTGGCTGTTGATAATTGCGGGAGTTACACGCATAGTCAAGTCACCTGAGATGTCAAACTCTGAGAGAGAGGCATCTACGTATGCGTCGATGATAGAGATGGCATATACACCGCACATCACGAAGAAGCTAAGGTCACGCCATCTGCGGTATCGGTCTTTACGATTCTTAAACAATTCCTCGTAATGCGACTGATAAGCAGGTGTAATTCTTGTCCCTAACCGTTGGAATTTAGTATAACTCTTTGTGCTGGGGTCATTATCCTTGAGATCAAGATATGCTTGGGCGTAGTCGTGATACATCATGTTGTTCCACCGCATGGCATAAGCACATCCCACAAATCCACCGTAAATGATGGGGAGCTTCCAGAATTTCCTGTTGTATATTTGTCCTGCACCGGGGATGACGATAGCCAGCCACAATGCTTTCTTGGGATTGGGTCTCCATGATTTCCAATCGCGCTTTTGCTTGGGTTGCGGTAATGAGTCGGTGGAAACCAAGGAAATACGTGTAGTGGTAGAATCCTTGACGATATTGAGAAGGGAATCAGGCTTTTCGATGGTTAGTATGCTGTCGGTCATCATAGGCTTTACGGAATCGCATGGTTCCGCAAAGATATATGTTACACACATCAGCCAAATGCCAATGGTCATACAGAAACGTGCCTTTATCGAATGGATTCTATTCACTGATTGTTTGCGTTCAACTTATCGAATACGTTCATGATGTGTTCCAATTCCTCTTCATTGTCGAACGGAATGGTGATTTTACCCTTTCCTTTAGGGGAGCAAGTCATTTGCACCTTGGCTGAAAAGAATGCAGAGAGTTGGTTACGAAGCATGTTAAACTCTTCAGGCAGATGAGACTTACCCATGTTCTTCTTACTCTCTTCCAGGTTTTCGCCATTCTTCATCCTCTGTGCCAGTTCTTCCACCTTGCGCACAGAATAACCATTCTTCTGTGTTTCCTTGAACAACTTGATTTGCAATGATGGACTATCTACGGCAAGCAGAGCACGAGCATGTCCCATGTCTATCTCCTTCTTCTGAAGAGCCATCTGCACCTGTGCAGGAAGCTTCAGCAATCTCAAGTAGTTGGTGATGGCAGTACGACTCTTTCCTACACGCTCGCTCACCTTTTCCTGAGTCATTCCGCTATTCCTGAGCAGATGCTCGTAAGCCAATGCTATCTCAATGGCATTCAAGTCTTCACGCTGAATGTTTTCCACCAATGCCATCTCCATCACGTTTTCGTCGTTGATGGTACGGATATAGGCAGGAATGGCGGTGAGCCCAGCCAGTTGTGAAGCACGCCAACGACGTTCGCCGGCAATGATTTGATAGCGGTTCTCAGCCGTTTGCCTAACGGTGATGGGTTGTATGATGCCTATTTGTCGAATGCTGATTGCCAGTTCCTGCAATGCTTCAGGGTCAAATTCCCTACGAGGCTGGTTGGGGTTAGCCTCGATGAAATTGATGGGTACCTCATTGATGGTAGAACTACCTTGGGCATTGACGCCCGTGGTGTCTATCAGTGCATCGAGGCCTTTACCCTGTATATCGTCAAGTCCTCTTCCTAATGCGCTTTTGTTGTATTTCTTGTGTACTGCCATGGGAGTATATGTCAACTGTTTTTATTGATGATTTCTTTCGCTAATGCAAGGTGGTTTTTCGCTCCGGTAGATTCCGTGTCATAAAGTATGACGGGCAATCCATGACTGGGGCTCTCGCTGAGTTTCACGTTTCTTTGGATAACGGTCTTGAAAACAAGTTCCTGGAAGTGGCGTTTCACTTCATCGTATATCTGGTTTGCCAGACGCAAACGACTGTCATACATCGTCAGGAGGAACCCTTCTATTTCAAGTTTCGGATTCAACTTGCTTTTAATGATTCTGATGGTGTTCAGCAATTTGCTGATTCCTTCCAATGCGAAGTATTCACATTGCACGGGGATGATCACTGAGTCGGCTGCCGTGAGGGCATTGACGGTAATCAATCCCAATGACGGACTACAGTCGATGAGGATATAGTCGTATTCTGGAGAAATAGTATCCAGGAAGTTCTTCACCACTTTCTCACGGTTATCCAAATTGAGCATTTCTATTTCTGCTCCTACTAAGTCGATATGGCTCGGTATGATGTCAAGTCCTTCAATGTCGGTCGTATAGATAGCATCACGCACGTCAGCTTTGTCGATGATACATTCGTAAAGTGAACAGTCAATCTCTTGGATGTTCACGCCCAATCCACTGGAGGCGTTTGCCTGTGGATCAGCGTCAACCACCAGTACTGTCTTTTCAAGTGTAGCCAATGATGCTGCTAAGTTAATGGTGGTCGTAGTCTTTCCTACACCACCTTTTTGATTTGCTAATGCAATGATTTTTGCCATTTTTTATGTCCTTAAATCAGATGGAAATGGGTTCCATCATGAAAAATTAGAGTGCAAAGTTACATATTTTATGTGAGAAAGATGTATTTTAAACCTTTTTTCGTACTTTTGCACGAAAATATTTGAAATTCATGAATCAACATAGACCTTTCGTTCTTATTTCCAACGATGATGGATACGATTCTTATGGCATAAGATTGTTGGTGGATGTGGTAAAAGACTTGGCTGACGTCTTGGTGTGCGCACCCGATTCTGGTCGTTCTGGGTTCTCGTGTGCTTTCTCGGCAACGAAGTATCTATTGCTGAACAGACAAGAGAATATTGGCGACGTAGAGGTATGGTCTTGCAATGGTACTCCGGTGGATTGCGTCAAGTTGGCGATAGACCAACTTTGCAACGGAAGAATCCCCGACTTGGTCATTGGTGGAATCAACCACGGCGACAACTCTACGGTGAACAATCATTATTCGGGTACGGTGGGCGTAGCCTTGGAAGGGTGTCTGAAGTATATTCCTTCCATTGCCTTCTCCAGTTGTTATTATGATGTTCATGCCAATTTAGAACCTCTGCGCCCATACGTCGAGATTATCGTGAGAAAGGTTTTGGCAGAGGGATTGCCCAAGGGTATCTGCCTGAATGTCAACTTCCCCGCTTCTGAGCGTTTTGATGGTGTGAAGGTTTGCAGAATGACGTTTGGAAGATGGGTGAACGAGGTGGTGAAAGCCCGTCACCCACGTGGTTATGATTATTACTGGATGGTGGGGCAATACCAAAATGATGAGCCCGAGGCAGAAGATACTGACCAATGGGCATTGAATCACAATTTTGTGGCAATCACTCCCACGTTAATAGATGTCACGGCATACGACTTCATGAATGTGGTGAGAGGTTGGGACTTGTGGAAATAAATATTGACAATGAGATATTATTTGATAGTAGGTGAAGCCAGTGGAGACTTACATGCGTCTCACTTGATGGCATCTTTGAAACGTGAAGATGCACAAGCCGAATTTCGCTTCTTCGGAGGCGATATGATGTCGGCTGTAGGAGGAGAACGAGTGAAGCATTATAAGGATTTGGCTTACATGGGATTCGTTCCCGTGTTGTTGCATTTGCCCACTATCTTCCGTAATATGTCATGGTGCAAGAAAGACATAACCCGTTGGAAACCAGATGTGGTGATACTCGTTGACTATCCTGGATTTAACCTCAGTATAGCCAAGTATGTACACCAGCACACCCAGATTCCCGTCTATTATTATATCTCACCCAAGATTTGGGCTTGGAAAGAATGGCGCATCAAGAGCATCAAGCAATATGTAGATGAGTTGTTCTCCATTCTTCCCTTTGAGGTTCCTTTCTTTGAACAAAAACATCACTATCCCATTCATTACGTAGGTAATCCCACGGCTGACGAAGTGCGTAAGTTTAAAGGTAATTATCATGAAACTTTTAAACAGTTTGTCCAGAGAAATACACTTGAAGACAAGCTTGTTATCGCTCTTCTGGCAGGTAGCAGGAAACAAGAAATCAAAGACAATCTTCCTGATATGATCAAGGCAGTTGATGATCAGCACGAATACCAGCTGGTCCTGGCAGGAGCACCTTCCATAGACGATGCGTATTATGCGAAATTCATAGAGGGAACACGGGTGAAAATCGTACACAACGATACGTATGCCTTGCTTTCTCATGCAACGGCGGCTCTTGTCACCAGTGGAACGGCAACGTTGGAAACGGCTCTTTTCAATGTTCCGCAGGTGGTCTGCTATGAAACGCCACTTCCTATGCTCATCCGATTTGCATTCAACCATATTATCAAGGTGAAATATATCTCATTGGTAAACTTGATAGCCGATAAGGAAATCGTCAAGGAATTAATGGCGGACAAGTTTCAGGTGTCTCTTATCAAGGACGAAATAACCAAACTTCTGCCTGGCAACCCATGTAGGCAAATCATGTTGGATGAGTATCAGGACGTTCATCGTGCGCTTGGAGATTTTGTTGCCCCAGACAATGCCGCTCGCAAGATGGTTCAACTTTTGAAAAAGACATAATATATAAATAAGGTATAAATATGACTATTGCAGTAGATTTTGATGGAACGGTGGTAGAACACATGTATCCAAAGATAGGAGAGGAGAGACCTCATGCAACGGAAGTGTTGCGCAAGCTGATGGAAGATGGGCATAAGCTCATATTATGGACGGTACGTGAGGGACCTCTCTTGGATGAGGCTATAGAATGGTGCCTTTCTCGTGGTGTGCAGTTTGCGTCTATCAACGAGAGTATCTACGAGGATCATCGTGAACATGCTCCTTCTCGAAAGCTTCATGCTGATGTGTTTATTGATGATTGCAACATCGGTGGACCGTGGGATTGGGAACTGGTGTATCGTATGATTCACGAGAATCTAACCTATCGGGCCATTCTTCGCGAGATTCGCAACAAGAGCAAAGAGCAACAAACTTTGGAAGAACAGCCCAAGAAGAAAAGAAGGTGGTTTGGCTTTTAGAGTATGGTAAATGCCAGATGGCCTGGTAACCCTATGTTTTAAGATAAAAAGGATGAAAAGGATAATGAATATGATTGGTAGGATGGGATTGATGGTTCTCATCTTGTTTGTTGCTTTGCCGTCTTTGTCGCAAACAAAGATGATGGTGCTGTCTGATACTCATGTGATGAGCTCTAAGCTCATTGTCAATGATGGTACGGCTTGGCAAACGGCATTGTCGAATGATCGCAAATTGTTGGATTATAGTCAAGAGATTTTCGATGCGTTGATGGATACAGTATTGCAACGAAAGCCTCATTTGCTCTTGATAACGGGCGACTTGACGAAGGATGGTGAACTATGGAGTCATGAACATGTGGTTCAGGGGTTGGAAAGACTACGTTTAGCAGGCATAAAGACCTTTGTTATTCCTGGTAACCATGACTTAGGCAACAATAACGCTAAGATTTTCGATGGCGAAAATTCGTCTAAGGCGGAAGTGGTTGATGCAGAGATGTTTGCACAGATGTATGCTCCGTTTGGCTACGATGCTCATTCCGTTCGCGAGGCTAAGTCTTTGTCGTATGCTTGTGAGCCCATCAAAGATTTGGTGCTGATAGGTATCGACTCAGGAACAAGTGGCTCTCTCACAGAAACCACGTTGAGCTGGGTTTGCGAACAAGCTCAGCAGGCAAAGGAACAAGGTAAACAGGTGATAGCCATGATGCACCATGCGTTAGTACCCCATTTCATCGGTGTTGACAAGATTGTCAATTCTGCCTTCATCAACGATTACGAGAATGTTCGCAACAGGTTGGCTGATGCCGGTGTTAGGGTTGTCTTTACGGGACACTTCCATTCTTCAGACATTGCCAAAGACTACAATGCAGATTTGACCGAACATATTTTCGATGTTTCTACTGGTTCTGCCATTTCTTACCCTTGTGATTTCCGAGAACTCACTCTCAACGAGGATAAATCTCAGTTGATGATTACCACGGGGCATGTGAAGACATTGAATAGTGATGCAGATTTTTCTACGACAGCTAAAAACCGACTCCTTGCCAGTTTGAAGAAGATTGCCAATAGCAGAGTGAACAATGAGATGCTTGCCGATATTGCCTCTCTTGCACTTGTCTTACATGCAGAGGGCAACGAGCATGAGTCGAAAGATGCCAAGAATCTCCTCACGATGTATGATTTTGGCAGGAACATGTTGGTTTCTAATGAGGCGATGAGTCAGAAAATCAAAAAGATGGGATTGTCTTGGGAACAGGTATCTGCCGTTCTTAACAGTATGCTCAAGAATATCAGTTGTTATGGAATGGAAGGACGGGAAAACGTGACCAACGACCTGACTCTGACCATTACCATGCCCGAACTTAAAAAAAAAGACCTATTGAAAGGTGACATCGACGGAAATGGCTTGATAGACATTGCTGATGTGGTTGCATTGGTTAACATCGTCCTTGGTGAAACACAAGTTGATGACACAGAGACAGCTGACATGGACAATAATGGTATTATTAATATTGCTGATGTCACTGTTCTCGTCAATGTATTGTTAAACTCAAATTAATTTCGTTCTGGCAGCACTACCACCGTAGTCGTGAACAAACGATATTACAAGTAATAATATTGAAGTGTATCTTTCCAAATAGTCAAACTCTAATCTTTTAATAAATATTTATCCAATGACTTAATAAACTTTTTTGTCTTCTTACTTCTATATTTCTCGATGCAACTCATTATTATTGCTCTTTTATTGTTTAAGTCAATAATGGGGGATGGCTTGATGGTTTCCACAAATTGTTTTGCAGAATCCTTAACCTCTTTAAACGCTTCTGGGCTATAGTTAAGAATTTCAAAGTAAACGGATTGCGATATATCATCTTCTGCAATATGTTTGTCCTTAAAACCTTCAGTAATGCACACACACAAGTAATACTCTTTAAGTAATTCCCTTTGTGTAGCCTTTTTTTTCAAATCTGCTGCTGATAGTTGTCCAAAACAATTTATCAAAGATGATATTGACAACACAAAAACAAAATAAAACTTTTTCATATCAACCTAAAATCCGTAGCTCTATAGTTTAACTATTTTTGCCATGTTAGATTTTTCACTTACCTTAGTGCTGCAATTCAAAATAAGCAAATTCATCAATGACATGGCAAAGATAAGCAAAAAAACTGGGAGGATCACCGCTTTTGGCGGAATATTT
>DJXW01000038.1:0-1147 GCA_002449845.1 Prevotella sp. UBA6994 | reverse complement strand
ATATTTTTCGTTTTGGACAAATTTGACTCTATTCTGTGGCTCAATAGATTTTTCATAGGGGAGGTAGATTGATAATTGAAGATTGAAAGATTGTGTTTGTGGTCAATGTCGTTAATATCCTTACAGCACGGAAAGATGCCATAGGCATCAGATGTCAGTAGCCAGCTATGCAGGTCTGCCGTCAGGTAGACCGAAATGGCTGGTAAAAAGGTTTGGATGAGAAAAAGCCTGCTGTAGGTAGGCGATAAGGTTCTTCGTTTCCCCTACCTACAGCAGGGCATTCCGTACACGGCATTCTTTTTCCCAGCCATTTACTTTCCCTCGCTATCACGAACAGTGACCGTTGGTTCGCCGTACCTACTGGGCACGGCTGTATGGCTGACTACCAACATCAAATGCCTAACGGCATTTCTCTTCCTCACAACCAATCTATCTTCATGATGTTTTTTATTATAAATTTAACCATTTTCCCAATATGCCTTCAAGATGAAAAGGTTCTAAAAAAAAACGTTCCAAAAAGACAGTCAGTATAATACCTAACAAACCACAAACAGCTACCATACAATATATTAAAAATACAGGGATTGTTTTGTTATATTTTGATCTTGAATATTTCTGTATGATTTGGTTATACTTTTTCTTGTATCTTATAAACAATAAAAGATAGATGAGAGACGCTATAACAAATACATACATTTTAGGAGGGTTTCTTCCTACAATTACATAGAACCCCCCCCACCAAATAGGACTAAACAACCCTCCAAAACAATTTCCTACATGAATAGTAGGTCCAATAACTTGCTCTTCTCCTCGTTTCTTAAAAGCAATGTAAGTCCTATAAAAGATGTAATCGAAAAAACATATCATAATCATATATCATTATATTTTACCAGCTAATAGAGAATGAATCATTGAGATTCTGACGAATAGTTTCTCCTGTTTATCTATAATACAGATAATCAGCAACGAAATAACCTACACCAAAAGCCGCCCTTGCACCTGTGGCCGAGAAAACTGCAAGACCTATGTCAATTGTATTTCCTAAACCAATTCTGTTATTTGTCAATATGTCTTTAGTGTTTTCAATTACATTAAAACCAATGCCAAGCCTAGCGGCAATCGCCCCTGTTGTCTTTAAACCATTTGG
>DJXW01000004.1 GCA_002449845.1 Prevotella sp. UBA6994 | reverse complement strand
CCATCCCGAACAGAGAAGTTAAGCCCGCCTGCGCCGATGGTACTGCGATGCAATGCGGGAGAGTAGGAGGCCGCCCCTTTCTCATCTGGGCACAGAGCCCTGTCGGTCCCCGCAGACGAATGAGCCTGCGGGGACCTTTTTTGTTTGCTGTTTCAAATAATAATCTATTGTATATTCCGTTAAATAGATAATGAGTTTGAATAGAGTCTTTTATTTTATAAAATATCTTTTGCGCATCCCATCTTCTTATGGATTTGGAGTGCAATCTCCTTCTGCGTTTTATTTTATAAAATATGTAATTAACGAAAAGTTACCATATTATTCTTATTTTGATTTAGCGAATCAAGTAAATGGATTATCTGACAGAACGATCAATTTGTTCCAATTATATTTTCGTATAACCAATTACTTACAACCTTTTACCTGGATAGATTTTGTTCAAAACTCAGAAAAACAACTTTCAGAATATATTAAGTCAGCTTGTCACCGTGTTCGCATCCTTACTTCCTCTGATCTACCCAACATCAGTACTTTCGATATTGCCCGTATAAATGAAGATGATTACAATCTTTTCGAGCGACTTGTTCAGATGGCAAATCCACATTCATTGATTATAATTGAAAATATTTATCGCTCACAAGAAATGACTTCTTTTTGGAAGTCAATCATTGATAATGAGCGAGTGAGTGTTACTTTCGATTTACTTGATTGTGGTCTTATATTTTTTGATAATCGAAATAAAAAGCATTATAAGTTATTACTCAGATGAATATATATACTAAATTAGGAGATAAAGGTTTTACTTCACTTCCATCTGGCGAGAAGGTCAGAAAAGATAATTATCAGATAGAAGTCGAAGGAGAATTGGATGAACTTAATAGTCATATAGGATTATTGCTTTCTATGATTGACGATTCTCATAATAAAGATTTTCTTTATTTTCTCCAAAATTTACTTTTCGATTTGTCTTCATCTCTTTTTAATAACAATTACAATTTTGAATCACATTGTTTAACAATAGAACATGAAATTGATTTGATGCAAACAGAATTGCCCCAACTTCATTCCTTTATTTTACCAGGTGGATGTATGGCGGCAGCACAAGCACACATTTGTAGAAGCGTATGCAGACGTGTTGAAAGACGAGTAGTTTCTTTGACAGATAATGTTTCTTTTAATGCAAGTTCCATTCGTATTTTAAATCGTATCTCCGATTATTTTTATATCTTAGCAAGAAAAATTAATTTTGTACACGGTATCACTGAAAAAAAATGGCAAAATACTTGTGAATAAAAAAATATTTACTATTTTTGCGCAAAATTTCAAACTATAATCAATTTAGCTATGTATTGGACATTAGAACTTGCGTCAAAACTTGAGGATGCGCCTTGGCCAGCAACCAAAGATGAATTGATTGATTATGCAATCCGTTCGGTTGCTCCTTTAGAAGTATTAGAGAATTTACAGGAGATAGAAGATGAAGGTGATGTTTACGAAAGTATTGAAGACATTTGGCCTGATTATCCTACAAAAGAAGATTTTCTTTTCAACGAGGATGAGTATTAAGGCTTATATTTGAGTCTAAACAACTAATACCAGCGAGATAAGCAAATTCTATTTGTTTGTCTCGTTGGTGTTTTATTATCTAACATAATATGTGCTAAACTCGCAGATGGGAATCGTAGAAGAACTTGGCAGTGGTATGAGGAAGATGTTCAAATACCCCTCGCTTTCATACGTTTTCTATTCGGTTAGTTCAACTGGTGGCTGTGGATGTACGCCTTGACGGCATGTTGCACTTCTGCCCTCTTGGTCTCATCGGGCACCAGTTTGTAGATGGGGATAAGGTGGTCTTCCTGCAACCAGGCAAGCGACAGGTTGGTTTTGTCTTCGCATGACTGATTCCACCAGTTGGCTATGGCAGCGGATGATTCTTCTGCAGACAATGGAAAACGAGCTAAGGTTGCCGAAAGCTGTTGAATAGCCCCACCATGACATTGGCAGGAGAGTGCACCGTCCTTGGTGGTCTTGCGATAGGTCATGTTCGAGAATATAGGGTGGTATATTTCGTTTATGCAGCGGTACATACTTGCCGTGAAACGGTCAGCATTGCGGGTATTGGCTTTCTTTGAATAGCGAATTGTCAGTAAACGTGCCTGCAAAATAGACATCGCCAGGTTCGCCCTCCTGTGCGAATCCCAATCCCTTGCGAAGTCCATCGAGGAATCCCCATGCATTGTCAACTCCGCTAACCGAGTTCCCGAACCACTAAAAGCATCTAAATTCAGCTTTTCGCTGTCATCGAACTTGCTCAGGTCTATCACGTTCTCACGCAGACAATCGTTGCTAAGAAAAGCTCCCGTCACATCATAGCCCGACCCCAGATGAGTCTTGTCCTCCAGTGGGTCGTCGGCAATCAGGCTGGTTGCTGTGGTTTCTCTGGAATGGGAACTTCATCTGAGAGGGAAAGCCTATCTTCGTCAACTATAAGCACGACCACCATATCGCCGTTCTCTTCGTTAGCAATGGCCTTGTTGCCAAGTTTTGCACCTTTGATGTGGATAGCATTACCCCCATATATCTGTTCCCGATTGCTATTGTCGATAGTTTCAAAAGCGAATGTCAGATGTGCTGTTTTCCCATCTACAGTAATGGTCATCGTGGATGTTCCTGTACCGAAGTGCTTGTCTTTATTGTAGTTGATATATCGTTCGTCTGGCAGGTCGGCATTGAACTTGATATATGTTATCCCATCCTGTGTTAGTCTTTCAGGCAAAACGTATTGCTTCGATAGGTTGCCATAGATCCTCAGTGTACTGAACATTTCGGTCTGACCGCCAAGGTTGTTGCCGTCTTCATCCGTCAGCACCAATTTCACTCCGTTGAATATGGCCGACCGGTGGGCTGGTTGGTATTCTTGTCTTACTTCTTCATCGTCGCTGCTGCAAGAGGCGAGAGAGAGCAATGCAGCGCACATCACAAAGATGTTTCTCCAAGTTTTCGTTGTTCTCATTTCTTTATCTATTCTGTTGCTAATGTTTCTACTATTATAAATGTTGTGAAGCAGGAAATCCTGTATCATTGGGCGTTAAATGTTCTTAATTATAGGGCATAAAGGAAGCGTGAACATCCTTCATCTTTCCCTCGTGGCTGTAGGAAGTGCCATAATAGTCAGATAAGTTCTGCCCACGCTATACGTGAACGTCCACCTTATCTATTCTCTGACTATTATTCCTTGAAATTTCCTACATTTCGAGGTCTTCGAATGAGATAGCGAACGCCATTTTAGCCCACAATGTTATTTGGAAACCGCTTTTTCTGCGAAATCCGTTTGCAAAGGTAGTGCAAAATGTTGAGAAGTGATACATACCCCTCACCTTTTATATATTTTAGCGGATATGAGGTTTGGTTGTCCAATCACCCTTCCAATCGTCTTTCATTGCCTCAGATGGTGCGGTTGATTTTTTCGTTTATCAACAAATCATAGGCAGGTGACAGGATATTTCTTGTGGTTTACATTTATTTCCGAAGAAAAATGCCTATCTTTGCAGGCAGAATGAAGAGGGTGCATTGTTTTACATGGTTCTTTACGGCATTATTTGCTATATTCTTGATGGTTGTGACGAACTGTCAGGAAGAGAATGTTGTGCCAGAACAGAAACACTCAGAGCGCACCGAATCGTCGGTCATGTCTCCACAACGGCAACAACGCCACGATGCCACGCTGACCGATGCTACGCAATTGTATCGCATCTGTTCGTCGCGCCCTCAACGCATCCTGCCTACACATGGTTCAAGGAGCGAACGAACACTGACACAGCCATTTAGCGTTGTCAGGCAACATATCGTCAAACCACTCCATTCTTATTTCGACAGCAGATGCCGTTTGGAGACGGCACCGTTCTGCCTGTCCGCCTCGTGCGATTACTATGTCATCGCTCTGAGGCATATTATTCGTTAGCATAGTTGTTGACTTTTTCAGGGACACACAACAATTTAATTCACATTATTATTTATTAAATACAACAACTATGTCAAGTATCAAAAGCTTGGTTATGGCTGATGCCGTAGCCGCATATCATCATATCACTATCAAGAAATCATTGTTTTCCACCAAAGCTATCTACACGCCTACGGGCAGTCCTGTCAAGGTGATTGTGTTGGAATATTCACCATCAGACGGTGAAAATGTTGGACGTCTGCTGGACATGCCACTCGACAAGATGGTTGCCGACATCGAGCATAAGGGCAAACCTGCAACAGGTGCCAATGGCAACTTCCGCTTGGAAGTATGTCTGAGTGATGATCATCAGTTCTGCGCCTTGCAGCTTTTCCGCTTTGCCGATTTCAGCTACCGTCCTCTTTTCGAGCCTCGCTTCTATGAGGGCAAGGACGTGGAATATATCATCAAACTCTTGTAAAAAACAGAGATAGCATCAACAAGGCAATGACCGCCTTGTTGATGCTTGTTATTGTTGGGTCAATCTTTCTATCATGTCAGACTTGTCAATCTTCAACGAAAAGTCTTCTATCTCAATTTCAGGCGTGGCATCCAGAAATTTCTGCATTCCAGCCTTGTCAGCCTGCCAAGTAAAAGAACTTGGCTGGCTTTGTTTTGCTTGATAAACTTCCTCACCTTTGGCATTGAGGAAACGGACATGCGAACTGATTCCGTAGCCTATCTCATAAAAGTCGTCTGTCAATTTCGGGAGATCTTTTTTTCGTGTAGCAACAATCTTGCACTTGAATTCCTCTGGTGCATTGATGACGGATAAGGGTAGGGGCTCATACGACCATTGATTTTCGGCTATTACCTCTGTTTGCTGCTGGCAGTTGGCATCAAGATATTCAACGGAAATATCATAGAAATTCAGAAGGTCTTGACTTGCCCCGAAAAATGAATACCTTATCTGGCAGTCGCCCTTTACATCCGAACGGAATTGCTTGAACTTAAAGGTGTAAAAAAGGTCACCCACTGTCACTACTAACTGAAGTGGTCTTTCTTTAGTTGTTTCGTTGGCATTAAATTTAACTTTCAGCTTGTTCCCGCTTATCTCTGCTTTAAACCAATCAGCCGTTATCGTATGATAGTCATTCTCGTCATGGGGAAAATCTCTATCTGATGATGATGCCATTAACATCCAAGGGCGCGAATAGTTCAGGCAAGAGAAGGTAAGCTCAGTTCCATTTCTGGAAACAACATACACGCCATCAGTTATCTGTACTGGCACTTCTGCTTTCCAAACCATCGAGTCTCGTGTCCCAACAGGATCAGTCTTTTCACAAGAGGCGAGGGTGAAAACGGCAAGCATGATAAACACCATTTTAGTAATCTTCATATTTTTCATTGTTTCTTAATTTTTTTATGTTGATAATATATATAGATTATAAACGCCGTGAAGTAGAAAATCTTGCATCATTGAAGATGATTTTTTCGGCTTTGTTAACTCATTGGCGACTCGCCTTTGACTGACTCATACTGCGTATCACGAAATTTTCCTTCTTATCATTTGGCGTTTTATGCACTTATTCGTATTTTTGCATTTGAAATGGCAGAACTGAAGAAGAAATACAGGCGATTGAAGAAGTGGCAGAACCAGCCTCATCAGGTGGCACCTCTTTCTGACGAGCATCATGAGTGTGCTACTTGCGGTACACACTTCCAGGGCAACTACTGTCCCCGTTGCGGACAGTCGGCGAAGATTGGGCGCTATTCTTTCAAAAAGGCTTTTCTGTTGTTTCTCGATGTCTGGGGTGTAGGTAATCGGGGGATGTTCCGCTCGATTCGCGACCTGATACTACGCCCCGGATACATGATTCGCGATTACCTCACAGGTATGCAGATGGCCTATTTCCCACCCTTCAAAATGCTTTTCCTGCTCTGCACCCTGATGTTCATCGTAGATTCAGGCATGAACATCAAGGGGGTGAATCGCATCAAACAGGCCGAAGATGATATTTTAGTAAGCGCAAAAGAGGACAACGATGAAAAGACATACAAAACGCTCACTATAACGAAAGGGGAGAGGCAAAAAAAGAAAAAAGAATTATTAGAAAAAATGGACTCGGGAGAACTCGTTCTAAAAGGCTACAGATGGGTCACTAATAATAGTTCGCTGGTGAATCTCGCCCTTCTTCTGCTCTTCTCCATGCCACTCTATCTGCTGTTCCGCCACAGTCCTGCCTTACCTGACCTACATTTCTCAGAGTGTTTCGTGGCAATGGTCTATATCACGAATATGCTTCTCATCTATAGCATATTCTTTGGACTGCTGTTGCCCAGCGAGATTGGTGATTCTGTCCTCTTTCTACTGACCATCCCACTGGCCATCATCTCCATCAAGCAGTTTTCCGGCTATAGTTACTGGCACACTATTTGGCGCACCTTCGTGGCTTTCATCCCCTTCTGTTTCATCGCCTTGTTGCTGTTTGCCCTTTTCTTGTTGATTTACGCCTATGTCTATATCAACTATTGAGAACACTGGAAACGAGCGCTTGCCTTCGCAAAAGAGTGCAATTTGATACTTACATCCTCACGTATTTCTTCCCATTCTTTATATAAATACCTTTAGGCAGAGATTCATACGTATTGAGTTTTCTGCCTTGCAAATCATATATCTCGTCCTTTTGATGGGCATTGACGGTAGTCTGTTGAATAGCGGTGATGTCTTCTTCCATGTCATGTCTTTTCACGTTGTAAACCACGTCTTTGGTGCTGCCATATTGATTTTCCGTGTCTTCTGGAGCCATGAAGTATGCACGATAAGCCCTGATGATGGTCTTGTTTTCCATTGCGGTATAATACATGTTGTCTTTCAGGTATTTCGCCCCAGAGGGTACATAATCAAGACATTTCGTTCCCACCATCTTCCATCCGTTCTCAAGTTCGATGATGGGTTCACACTCCGCCATGTTTTCATTTAGTTGAATATACTCATTGATGTATATATTGGTATGTTCATCAGCGTTTTCGTCTATTTTGATGAAGATGGGTTCATAGGCCTTGATTCCGTGTTGCGTGTCTTCTGTGATGTCGATTACATATTTCCCCTCATCGTTTAGGTTGATGTCTTCTAAACGATATATCTCAGTACCTTCGCCAAAGTTGTATGCCACCTCTTCGCTGTTCATGTCAAAGGGCAACCATAGGGTATTGTAAATTCCTTTCGTCAGTTGTCTGTTCATCGTCACCGATGTGTATAGGCCCTTCTCAAATGTTTGTGCTTCTTCCGTATCTTGATTCAGTTCCAGTACCTTGTCTGTAGGCTTCCTGTAGATAAAGCTCATACAGTCATCATCATTTCCCTCTTCGTGTATTTGCCAGATTTCATGGTCGGTGAGCACCTGTATCGAAGAGTTGTTGCCCCAATAATAGGCGGTAGGTATCGTGGATTCAGACAACTCGTCACATTCATCCATGGATAGTTCCAATCCTTTTGAGTTGTATGAATTGTTGAGGTTCATGATGCTTTCCGTGGCAGTGTTTCCCCAATCGTTTCCTATTCGTTCCAGAACATATTCAGGCTTATAGGGATATGTGTCTAACATGAGAAAGCCCGGGTCTTTTCCTCCTGCCTGAAACACGGTTATTCGCTGGTGATTGTTAGATGCCCCACGCTCTTGCAGGGTTGCCGCATCCGTACAGTTCAGGCAATTGTTTCTCCACAACTTCTGGTCGTAGTGTACGTATGTGACGAGTAACCCATGCCAAGGTAAGGCACTGTCCCAGTTTGCCCATTGCCTGTTTTCTATGATATAGTATTCTCCTTCTATGCTTTCCTTGCTTCCAGGCATATATATCACGTAAGCCTCACCGTGGTCGTTGCATCCTCCCGTAGCTGTTCCCCCCAACGGTTTCATGTTGGTTATCTTCTGTGGGTCGTTAAGTACGATGGGTTCTATCCATCCTGCACACCATCTCTCAAAAGCCGTATATCCAGCAGGTCGATAGCCTCCTTCAATGTTCATCCAGTCATCATGACCGCCGTTCCATCTGCCGTTGTAATTGCCACTATCCATCAAGTCCCATTTCCCCATTCCATTATTCTCGTAGGCAATGTCGTACATGTCAGGATAGCCCATGCAATGCGAAAATTCATGGCACATCGTTCCTATGCCACTGATTTGCGTACCATACACAATGTCTTCAGCCTCAGTCTTTCCAAAATATTTGTTGGTGCTAAGTTCGTTGCTGCAAGCATATTGGTTGATGATCATGGTTCGTCCATTGATGGTGGTCCTAACCATCTTATACGCATAGTTCAGGTAATATTCGTGTGGCCAGATACATTCGGCACTTCCACCGTCAGCCTCTCCTTGTCCGGCAAACAACACGAATATTTGGTCAACCTCATTATCTCCGTTCCAGTCGTATTGCGTAAAGTCCACGCCGTTTGCAATGGCAAGATTCACTGCCTCATACACCATTTGTCCAGGGTTTGTGTCAGAGCTCCTGCTGTTGTTTTTGCCGTAGTAATGGCGGCATTTACTGAGCGTGTAAGGTCCCACAACGTCAAAGTCCAATTCAAATTGCCCGTAGCTTTGGTCAATGAAATAGTCTTTCACGCTCCCCGTGAAAGGTCCTCGCATCGGGTCGTCCTTGAGATTTCTTTGGTTGATGATTTTCTGATAGAGTTCTTGGGTGGTTGTACATCCTAACAAAGCCGGTGTTTCTTCGCTGAACTTAACTGCAGGGTAGGGCTTCGTTTCCGTTCCTTCTGTGTATGTTCCTTCTGGGAAATCTACCAGGATGACAATACCTTTCTTCTTACCTTGGAAGATGCTCTTGTCGGTGGGTATTCCATTCACTCTACGTGGAGCCTTCATGGGACTGCCCACTTTACTGCTTTCAAGTTGTTGCCTGTTTTGTGCCAAGGTAGCCAATGCCTCTTCCTTGGTCATTTTTACCAAGGTGCCCAGTTCGTTTTCCATGTAGGCATTGCCCTCACGGTCCATCCAAAACCTTCCGTGTTCGTCTCCGCGCAACTCCGCCGTCACTTCTGTACCATCAGCCAGCGTGATGTGTCTCCATATTCCCCGTCTGGCGGGAATGGCATGAGCAAATGTATATATGAGAATGCCAACCAATAATAATGCTATTTTTTGACCTGAAAACATCCTTTGTCTTGTCATAATGAATCAATTGAAAGATAAACGGTGCAAATTTACGAATATTTTTCTCATTATTATAAATTAACTCTAATATTTTAGAGCAGAATGTACTCAATCGTTTACATTATTCGTATAATAACCGTGTTGTAGGTATGATTGACAGGGGCTGATTTGTAGTCAAAATACCCGACAAAAAATAGTCTGACTTTTCTTGCAAAATAGAAATGGAAACACCAAAAAATAGATTGAAACG
The DNA here is from genome assembly GCA_002449845.1 of Prevotella sp. UBA6994. Classification (GTDB taxonomy): domain Bacteria; phylum Bacteroidota; class Bacteroidia; order Bacteroidales; family Bacteroidaceae; genus Prevotella. The sequence continues at coordinate 4,336 of DJXW01000004.1, read as the reverse complement.
AGTGATAAATCATGTTTTTCATCGTAACATGATATGTTACGCACGTAACTTTATGAGTTACGAGCGTCATTCATATAGTTAGTGCAGTAAAATAATATGTTATCAAGGCTCAAAAACAACGTTTTTTCTGCATAAATACACAATATTGAGTGCATATATATACGGTTGTTTTTGTAATGTATTAGAAATCAAATGGTTGCAAAAATGCCCAAAAACTGCCATTTTTTAGACCGACGGAGGAGTTGGTGAAAAATATCGCAAAATGGAGAGCCCTTTTTGTTACTTTTTATTGACAATCTTATCTTGGCAGTTCAAACAAAAAGAGGTGAACCATCGTTGTGGTTCACCTCCTTGAGAAGTATCTTAAAAAGAATGATTATTTCACCAATACTTTCTTCACGTTTCCATTGCTCATCTTCACGATGTTGATACCTTTGCGGAGAGCATTCTGACGCACGCCATTGATGTCGTAGATGGCAGAAGTGGTAGCTACCTCGTCACTCTTGGCAATTTCCTTCACGCCAGTGAGGTGACTCTTATAGTCTTCATTCATTTGCTCTTCGAGAGCCTTAGAATTTTCACCCTCAGTCATGATGTAGATGTCATAGTAACCTGCCTTAGAGTTGCCATCGGCGATACGTGTGCGAACAAACACCTCATCTGTGCCTTCGTAGCTACGAACAAACTTGGTGTAGAGACGTTGACCAGCGAGAACGCAAGTGTCGCCCACCTGCTCCCAGTTGATGCTGTCGGCAGAAACCTCGAATACACACTTAGGAGAACCACCGCTGTTACCGTTAGAGATGAACGATACGATGTCGAAAGGACCAGCATGTTTCACCGTCGTAGCGATGATACCATTGCGAGGATATGATGTGTTCCACTCACCAATGTTGATGTAGTAGTTGGTTACCAAGTCAGAATAATCATTTACCGTAGCGGGGTTGTAAGCAGAGCCTACGCCATATTGCTTACCAGGCTTGATGTTTTCCCAAATCATCACGTGACCGCGAGAAACAACCTTCCATCCGTTGCCGAAGTCAACGGTTTCTTCAGGATTCAGTTCGGTATAGCCAACGATATTGTCGTTTCCGTCAGCATCGGTTTCAATGATAGGCTCAGAGTTGGTGTCCCAATAAGAATATTCACCCTTGTTCTTGCCCCATGAGAAGTAATACTTCGTAGAGGTAGAACCCTCATTGTATTCCTCAGAGTTAGCATCCATGTGAGCTACGGGGTCAATGCGAACCTTGGCGTCCTTGATATAGATAGGCAGAGAAGCTACTTCAGAAAGTACAAACTCATCGTTCAATGCGAATGCAGAAACGGTCTTGTTCTCCGTGAGCGTGATAGGACCACTATATTTAGAAGAAGCAGTAGAGTCGCCAGACTCTGTGTAGTTGTACCAAATCACTGCGTCTGGAGTAGCGCAAGTGATGGTCACCTCTGCCTTACCGTTCTCTGTGGTGAAGTTGATCACAGGAGTCTCTGCTTGTCTCTTCATGAGAACCACGATAGAAGCAGGGTCACTGAGCTTGTATCCTTCAGCGATGGCAGCGGCAGTCACGGTAGTTTCCTCGGTCAAGTTGAATGGACCCGTGTAAAGTGTACTCTCGGTAGTTGGCTCTGTTCCGTCGAGCGTATAGTAAATCTTAGCTTTCGGATTCACGCTCTTGATGGTCACGTTGGTATTCAAGTTCTTGTATTCCAACTCGAATGTGGGAGCGGGAACCTTGGTGATGTCAGCCTTAGAAGCGGCAAGGATGCTGATGGCATTTTGCACCAGAGGAACAGCCGTTGGAGTATAAGCATCCAAGAATGCTTCTGTAGAGTATGGCAAATAGATATAGCCATTGTGATAGATGTTGTGCGTGTGAATAGCTGTGATGGAAGGATCTCCGTATGATGCAGCCAAGATGTCGTCGTCAGCAAAATACTCACCCAGTTTCACGCCTGTGATAGGAGCGTTGTTGGTGAATACGATACCTGCAGCACCCTCTTCGATTTCAGGAAGTTCGATGTTCTTGAAAAGGTCGTTCTTGGTCTCGTTCACGATACCGAACGGATTTTCAGTGACAGCAGCCTCTCCATATCCCCAAGCGTTATACAAATTGCCGTTGGTGTTCAGCATTGGCACGAAAGGCATTGCCTCTTTCACGATGGGAACGATGGCATTGTCGGGAGCGATGTTAGGAGCGATAGCCACTACGTCGAATGATTGGAGATATTCACTGTTAACGGCAGAGATGTCGCCAGCCACGTCGATAGGCGTAACCTTCAGATTCTCGCCAGAGAACATAGACGTGAGTGCAGCCACGTTTTCTGTAGGCAATCCTTCGCTGCTGAGCAAGAGAGCCACGTTGGTGTTCAAGTCTTCTGGAGAGTCGCCTTCACCAACGATGATGTAATACACGTGGCAACCATTGGTAGTGGTTACGGAAACGTCAACATAGTCATCTACGTCGGGAGTGTCATCGGGAATGTTCCAAACCACGTCCTCGAAATAGGTGGGAACGTTGTTTCCAGATTCAGGACTCAATGTTTCTCCGTCAACGGCAATGTTAAGACCGCGAGCCTCGCTGTTCTTGTGAGATTCGATACCCATCTTCAAGGTCTCGCCTTTCTTCACGTTCTTGATTTTGAAGGTCAGGTTCTTACCGTTGAACCAAATGAAACTGTTGCCGTAAGGGAACATTCCGTTAGGAGAGTTCTCGTTGGCAGACTGAGCATAGTTGTAGGCAATCACGAATCCCTTAGCCTTGAGGCCTTTCAGCGTTAATCCCTCCAATTCGGGAATTACGTTAGTTACACCGTCAACGGTAGTCGTGGCAAAGCCATCATCGTTTCCAGGTACGCCATTGTCGGCAGCCCAGAATGCACCTTGACCTCCACCCGTGAGGGAAGCGTCTTTTTCATAATCGCGCCAGTGAGATGTTCCACCAGTAGCACCATTTTGTTCCATGTCGGCTTGCAATGCGGCGATGGTAGCGGCACTGAATCCATTACGGAAATCCCATGTCTTGCGATACTTTTGAGCATTGGCACTCATTGAAATCATCAACAAGAAAGCCAGAAGAGTAGAAATTTTCTTCATATTAGGTATGTTTAGTTAATAAAATGTTGTGGCAAAGTTAGTGCTTTTTTGCTGATTGTCAAATAGTGAGCATGATTTTTTTATTTAAATAGGTGGTTTTTTGCATGATTGCATTATTTTTCATATTTTTGCAATGTAAAATTTTACACAAATGGAAGATAAGAAGATTGTAACGTTTGGAGAGATTTTATTGCGTTGGTCGAAAAATCATTGTTTGCGATTGATGCAGGGTACAAAATTCAACGGTAATTTCGGAGGTAGCGAAGCCAACGTCGCCGTGTCGTTAGCCATGTTGGGTGAGCGCGTGGAATATGTGTCTCGCATCCCCAAAGACCAGATAGGGCAGGCTTGTCTCAATGAGTTGCGTTCGTATGGGATAGAGATTGACCATGTGGAACGTGGTGGAGAGCGTTTGGGAACCTATTATTTTGAGGCGTCAGCAGCCATGCGCAATTCGATGGTGGTTTATGACAGGAAGAACTCCTCTTTCTATTCTTCCGCCCCAGGCATGTTTCCCTGGCACGAAATATTCTCTGATGCAAAAGCCTTTCATTGTTCGGGCATTACATGTGCGGTAAGTCAAAGTGCGGCTGATGCCACCTTTGAGGCGGTACGTACTGCCAAGGAGATGGGTCTGACCATCACCTGCGACATCAATTATCGCAAGAACCTGTGGAAATACGGGGCAGACGCACATACCGTACTTCATGAACTGATGCAATACAGCGACTTTATCTTTGGCGACCAGAACGAATGGGAAGTGGCTACACACGTGCCTCATATCCCCATCAACAACATGTATGCTGACACGCAGTTTGACATGAAAGCCTATCGTGCCTATTTCGACGAGATGCACAAGCAATTCCCACGTTGCAAACAAATGCTCTTGGCTTTGCGCAACCAGATTACCACCAATCATCATACGCTGACAGGACTGCTGTGGAGTGAGGGAGAAATCCATACGGCACGTATCTACGACATCAACCCCGTGCTTGACCCGATGGGAGTGGGCGATGCTTACGTGGCTGCTTATATCCACGCCACGTTGAAATGGCAAGACCCACAACGCAGTCTTGACTTCGCCTTGGCAGCAAGTCAGTTGAAAAATTCCATCTCCGGAGATTTCAACCTTGTAACCGAAGACGAGATACTGCAATTCATGTAAGTATAAAAGGAATGTTCTAAAAATTAATTAACTGACAGTCAGATATATCTGCCGATAATTCGATATAATTTCGTACC
>DJXW01000007.1 GCA_002449845.1 Prevotella sp. UBA6994 | reverse complement strand
GTTACGCTCATAACTCATATAGTTATGCTCGTAACATGCTATGTTACGATGAAAAACACGTTTTTTTGGCTGTTTTAACCTATTTTTCCGTTCTCTCAATTCTATTTCGCAAGAAATTACCAACTATTTTTTGTCGGAATAATTCTGAATTTTCAAACTTCAATTTTCAATCTTTAATCCTTAAATCCTTAGACTACTTTTGAACGGTAACAATTAGCTGGCAATATATATGGGAAATGCCGTAGGCATCTTAACATCAACACGATTGCTTGACCATCAATCTCCAAGACATATCTCACCCCTCACTACTCACCCCTCACTACTCACCTCTCACCTCTCACCTCTCAATAATTAGACTACTTAATCTTCTTGATAATCGTATCGTAGAAAGACTCTATGACTTCCAGCATCTCTAAAGGTAAGTAAGTGAAAGCCTTCTCTACGATATGTCCAGGAATGTTGTAATAAGCTTCGGCAATGGAGCAGGCGATGGCAGCCTTGGTGTCGGTGTCGCCCCTTGCCATGATGGCATTGCGCAATGTCTCCTCAAAATTCTCAGAATCTAAGAAGCAACGGATAGCTGCAGGTACGGTCTCTTGGCAGGTCGAGTCGAAATGACCTAAGCTGCCAATGCGTTTGATGTCTTTCAGTGGGGGCAGGGTATAGCCAAAATTACGCTTCACCGCACCTTCTATCTCGTCTTTCATCAAGCGCGTGGTACGTAGCCAATAGATCACCGTTGCCACACATTGTGCGCCCTTGATGCCCTCCTTATGACAGTGGCTGACCTCTGCACTTAGCTTGGCTTCGTTCAGTACCTTTTGGTAATTGCCAAATAGCCATCCCACAGGACTGACACGCATGGCAGACCCATTACCGTAAGATGATTGTGGAAGTGGATTTTTCTCATGCAGCCAATGCAGAAACATATTGCCATAGCCGCCTTTGGGATTGGGGTAGCGATGGCACCAGTCAAGAAGGGCGTCCTTGTATTCCCTGCCATTGATGATGGCATCAGCAATGGCAACGGTGCAAATCGTATCGTCGGTGAAGTCACATGAGTCGGTAAACAACTCAAAATCTTCTTGTGGTATCTCGTCGAACTCAAATCGAGACCCAACGATGTCTCCTATGATGGCTCCAATCATAATGAGAAAAAGTGTTTTTCTGAGTAGTCCCTCCGGGAATCGAACCCGGATCTAATCTTTAGGAGAGACTTATTCTATCCATTGAACTAAGGGACCCCATTTGTTTGATGCTGCAAAGGTAGTATAATTTTGGGGAACGACAAAATATGTACTCAAGTTTTTGGACGAAAACATGTTTTGCCCGTTCCCTGAATCGTAATACCCTTATTGCTGTTGCTCCTTATACGTGTCGTGACCAATCAATACTTTCCGCAGGAAAATCACATAACTGGCTGAGATGACGAAGAGCATGATGTCGTATATGAGGGTGGTACCGGAAAGGAGGAATCCCTCGATGAGCAGGTTGCCAAAGAGGAAAAGCATCATTGCCATTCCGAGGTGAGACACCAGTCCGTAATAACGTTGGTAGATGAAGAATCCCAACATGAAATACGGTATCGTGCGTATGAGAATCAGCGGAATGAACGCCTCTCCCAATACATGGATGTTGAAATATGACATGAATGCCAAGATTGCCACACCGAAATTGAATAGCAAGACGACGGCGATGGTTGCCAAAAACAACTTCTGCAGGGGGTATTTGGTAGTTGCCATTCCTTTCATGAGACAATAAATCAGATAGGTCTCGGCAAATCCCTTGAGCAAGTGTGAGAGGAAGATAAACGTTGCCCGATGCACTCCTAATATACTGGAGAGTACTGGAGCACAGAGGAATAGCAACACTTGTGCCAGGATGAAAGCACCAGCGGCAATGTCCATGCGCATTCTGGGTTCTGGAGAGATGACATAGTTTAGGTCGATGTCTTTTCTTGAGTTTCTTACGATTTCCTTCTTGTTGATGCCTGTGCCCACACCCTCATCTTCAGCCTTTTTACGATTGTTCAACAGTCGGCTGATGTCTTTCACGTTTTCGCTACCTACCAAGCGCATACGTAAGAAGATGATATAGATGATGGCGACGGTTATGCGGATGATGTCGAATATCAGGTATTGCCCCACCATTTCCTGCGCCACGTAAAATGCCAGGTTAACGAATGCGGTGAGTAGCATGAGAGTTCCTGCTACAGACAGTTTGTCATAATAAGAGTGGTTGATTTGCTGTCCTAATATTAAATAAGGTATCATCAAGATGAAATAGATGATGGCATTAAACCCTTCCTCTATTTCTATGAATCCTGACAACAGAATCATCACCCAATGGAAGATGGTTAATCCTACCAATGTTGCAATGAACAGGATGCGCAAGGGTTTCCTCAATACCACCATGCTTCTCATCAGGCTATAGAGTAAGAACACCTCGCCAGCCCAAGTGAAAAAATGGGCAGTGATGGAAGTCAGGTTCTTGTTGATATGGAGGGTATCTGCCAATAGGGGAGCGCAGAAAAAGAAAACCAACTGTCCAACGATGAACAACATCAAGGCGATCTCCAGGTAAATGCTGTTGAAGGGCACGATGAGGTGATTAACTTCCAAGTCTTTGGATGTGTGAAATCTGTAATGGTGTTTTCCAGTTTTCATGATCGTATGTTGTATGTTTATATTTTGCAAAAATACTTTTTTTTTGAAAAATATCCAACGAATTGTGTTTTTTTTAATCAATTTGAAAGTAAGTTTAAACTTATTCTGACTTTTTACGTCTTAATATTATATGAACCGGTTTTTTTTATTATTATTTTTGCTGTTGTGTCATACAATGGCATTTTCTCAAGGTGTGGTCAAGGGAAGGGTGTTGGACAAGAATACCAACGAACCCCTTGGCTATGTTAATGTGAAAGTATCACAACAAGGTAGCGATGCTTTATTGAAGGGTGGAGTTACTGATGTGGATGGTAAATTCACCGTGGATGGCTTGCGCAATGGCAACTACACGCTGACACTTACCTTTGTGGGATATAAGACGCATACGAAAAATTTCTCCATTTCATCGAAGAATTTGTCGCATCATTACCCAGCTATCTATCTTTCAGAGGATGCACATTCGCTTAAAGAAGTGACGGTGACAGGACAGAAGTCCACCATGAAGTTAGAGGTGGACCGTAAGTCGTTTGACGTGACTCAACTGATCAGTAATACGGGACAATCTGCCTCTGAGGTGTTGGAAAACATCCCTTCCGTTGAGGTTGACAATGACGGAAACGTGTCGTTGCGAGGCAATTCCAGCGTCGAGGTATGGATCAATGGCAAAGCCAGCGGACTAACTGCCGACAACAGGGCACAAATTCTCCAACAACTACCTGCTGAGAGCATTGACCACATTGAGGTAATCGATAATCCATCCGCCAAGTTTTCTGCCGAAGGAAGTGCGGGTATTATCAATATTGTTTTGAAAAAAGACCGTACACCAGGATACTATGGTTCCTTGCAGGCAGGAGCTGGCACACGTGGAAGTGCCAATACGAGTTTCAACATCAATTACAGCAGTAAGGTGTGGGACGGCTATTTGAACGTGGGGTATCGCCACAGGGAAAATGAGGGAAAGAGCCAGAGTGAGCAGACATACAAACTCACGAACCAATACCAATGGTATAATGCTCCCAGTTCGCAGATGGGAAACAATCTCTTCTCGCGTGCAGGAATAACCTTACATGCAACGGAGAAAGACGACTTCTCTTTGAGCGGTATGCTGATGAGAGGGCGAAACAAGAATTGGAGCAACACGCTGTATCATTATGGCACATTGGTAAACGGTTCATGGGAAAACGGGATAGACTCTAAACAGATGATGAGACGTACCACGGGGGAAGGTGACATGAAGATGAACCACGTGGAATTTGACTATCGCCATTCGTTTACGGACAAGCATTTCATTGATTTGATGGTGTCGTACGGTAATTGGAAGGCTGACAACGGTAGCATATACCGTGACAGCACCAACTATTTTGATACCGAGAAGGGTGTGTGGAACAGGGCAAGTGAATATACCTACCAAGACAGACCAACGAAGATGAACAATCGTTCATGGGAAATCAAACTCGACTACGAGAATCCTATTTCCGACAACATGAAAGTGGAGGCTGGCTACCAAGGCAGATTCTCTCATGAGAACACACCACAGGAGTCGTATGTGGACAAGACCAGTTGGGAGGGCGTGAATGCCGTGGAAGACAAGGTGTACTTCAACCGTTTCATTTACGATATGGACCTTCATGCTCTTTATAGCACGTTTACTTATAAATGGAAGAAGTTTGGAGTGATGGCTGGCTTGCGTGGCGAATATTGGAAGGTGAACACCGAGAGTTATACGTGGGAGCAAGAGCACGATGCTTCTAAACGCCAGCAACCTTTCAAGAAAGATTATTTCCAATTGTTCCCTAGTGTGTTCATGTCTTACCAGATAACGGATAACGACCAATTGCAACTCAATTACACTCGTCGGTTACGCCGTCCGTGGGGTGGACAGCTAAACTCGTTCAAGGATACACGTGACGCAACTACCGTTTCGTTCGGTAATCCCGAATTGACTCCAGAGTATTCTAATTCGTTCTCGTTGAATTACCTGAAGACTTGGACGGAGCATTCCTTGATGGTGAGTGCCTATTACCGTCCCACTTCTGACGTGATTCAGCGCATCAACTGGCAAAACCAATCTGACGGATTGATGTATTCTACCAGTAAAAACTTGGCAAAGAGCCTGAGTGAAGGATTGGAAGTGGTGGTGAAGAACCGACTCTTCCGCATTCTCGACTTAACGACTACTGCCAATGCTTATTACTATAAGATCAATGGGTTTTCGTATGATATAGACGGACAAACGGTAACGGGTAAGGAAGACCACAATTTCACGTTCAATGCCCGAATGACTGCCCAGCTCACATTGCCTTACGACATTTCGGTACAAATTAATGGCTACTATCGGGCTCGTCAGGTAATCACACAGGGATATCGGAAACCTGCATACGGAATGGACTTTGGTATGCGAAAGAATTTCTTCAATAAGAAGTTGACGCTGAGCATCAACTGTCGTGACGTGCTGAAATCTCGTCGCTGGGAAAACTTTACGGAAAGCGACACCTTTACACGTCATCAGTTGAATCGCCGTCGTAGCAGACAGGTAAACTTCACGCTTACGTATAATTTCGGAAACCAAACTCTCAAGAAACGTTCTCGTAACGAGACGGATGAAGAAGATGATCCTTCAGCCAACTATAGTAATGGGGGAGAGGAATGAATAATTAATAAAAACTGAATGATAAGACTTGGGTAACTATGAAAAGATTATTTGTTGTTAGTTTGATTTTGGCAGCTTCTGCAAGCATGTTTGCCAAGGTGAAATTGCCACGCTTGTTTTCTGATGGTGTCGTGCTTCAGCGTGGTCAGGTGGTTCCCGTATGGGGCGAAGCTGACGCCAACGAATCTGTTACGCTTACCTTTGGTAAGAAAACTTACTCTACGCAAGCTGATGAAAAGGGCAACTGGCGTATCGACTTGCCGAAGATGAAGGCTGGAGGACCATTCGAAATCATGGTCAATGATGTGGCAATACATGATGTTTGGGTAGGCGATGTATGGCTTTTCTCTGGCCAATCTAATATAGATATTCACTTGGAGCGTGTCTATCCACATTATCCCGATGAAATCGATAACGATGAATTGGATAAGGTGCATTTGTTCCAAGTGCAAAACTTTGCAGAGACACATCAACCCTTGTCAGATGTCAAGTCGCGGGGATGGATGAAGCTGAACAAGAAAAATGCGTGGCATTTCACGGCTTTAGGTTATTTCTTGGGTAAGCAGATGTTTGCCAAGAATGGTGTTCCGCAAGGTATTATCCAAAGTAGTTGGGGCGGAACGCCTATCGAGGCGTGGCTGCCTGCTGATTCCATTCGCCTCTATTCTCCGATGAAGTATGCAGAAACTTGCATGTATCAAGACGATGCCTTGGTGCAGAGCATCAACCGCATGAACGAACAGGCGAACAACCGTTGGTTTGAGTCGCTTAATCAGTGTGACCCAGGTATCTCTGGTGGATGGGTGGCTGCTGATTATGATGATAGCCAATGGAAGGAGGTGGACCAATACAATCTGCCTGTACGTGGCAGGTTCTGTGGTTCTTATTGGTTGCGCCAACATATTCATATTGATGCGGCTCATGCAGGACGTAGTGCACAACTGCTGTTGGGCACACTCTATGATGCTGATTATACATACGTGAATGGTAAGGAGGTGGGACGTACGTATTATCAATATCCTCCACGCCGCTACCAGATTCCAGAGGGATTGCTGCATGAGGGAGACAATGTGATTACGGTTCGTTTCGTCAATAAACATGGGGCTCCATCATTTGTGAGGGAGAAGCCTTATCGACTGAATTTCGGTAATAACGATATTCAACCCTTGTCCTCTTCTTGGCGAGTGCATGATGGTGCGCAAATGCCTTCACAACCTTCCGTTTCTATGAGTACCCAGAATCTTTCTTCTGTTTTATACAACGGAATGTTGTCGCCATTGGCTCCTTTCGCCCTGTCAGGAGTGGTTTGGTATCAAGGGGAATCTAACACGGGAAGACCGCAGGAATATCTGCCTTATCTTAATTGCCTGAAAAATTCTTGGCGTGAACGATTCCAACAACCACAATTGCCATTCGTTATCGTGCAATTGGCTAATTACATGGCTCCGTCTGCACAACCACAAAATAGTAATTGGGCTGCGTTGCGTGAAGCACAACATCTTTCTGCGCTGGCTGACAATAGGGCAGAGCTGGCTGTGGCAATCGACTTGGGTGAGGCAAATGACATACATCCCTTGCAAAAGAAGGAAGTGGCTGAGCGATGTGTACTTGCTTTCGACAAACTGGTGTTTGGCAAGAAGGTGACATTGTCGCCTGAAGTGGTTTCCGTTAACCAAGCAGATGGACAGATTATCATAACTTTCGACCAGCCCTTGCAGGAAGGCAACTTGCATGAGTTTGAATTGGCAGGTCAGGATAACAAGTTCCAGAACGTCAAGGCTACTGCAAAGGGTAACACCGTTACCCTTCAATCAATCCCTGGGGCTTGTAAGGTTCGTTACGCATGGAAAGACAATCCTGCCCAAGCAGATTGTCGTGCATTGAAGACCTCCCTTCCCGCCGTCCCCTTTGAACGCTCGTTTTAATCATAAGGGTCGAGTTCCTTTCATGGGATTCGACCTTTTTGTTACTTTTTATTGACAAAATAAACCTCAAGAAATGCCTTTCGGTAGAATGATTGCATTTCTTCTGATGGTACCTTTCTCCCTCTTTCTTAAAAAAAAGATGGTAAAACATGGCATAATGGAATAAAATGGTTATCTTTGCATAAATATCTATCAAGTATTTCGCTTCATGATAGTTTTCATTGATACAGAGGTAAATCCGCAGAAAAAGAAAGTGGCTGACTATGGAGCGGTGAGGGAGGATGGTGCAATATTGCACTCTCATTCCAAAGCCGACTTTGATACTTTTGTGTCAGGTTGTGATACAGTGTGTGGGCACAACATTATCAATCATGATTTGAAATACACGACATTAAATGGCAATCCCGATATCGTTGACACTTTGTACTTGTCTCCTCTTTTATTTCCCAAGCGACCCTATCACCATTTATTGAAAGACGATAAGCTACAGGTGGATGAGTTGAATAATCCGGTGAACGATTCCATGAAGGCTCGTGACCTGCTGAATGATGAAATTGCCGCTTGGAATCAATTGTCACCAGACAGACAAAACATCTATTATCAATTACTGCATCATACCGTTGAATTTGGAGGCTTTTTCAAATACATTGGCTTTACGCCCTCTCTACAGCAATCTTTTTTAGACAGAATACTGAGGGTTCAGCCCAATTCATCTCAGTTGATACTAAAGGTTTACGAAGGAAAGATTTGTAGTCATGTAGATTTAGACATGTTGGCAAAACTGTATCCGATAGAATTGGCTTATTGTTTGGCGGTGATAGGTGCAGATGATTTCTTTTCCATTACTCCTGCTTGGGTTATACGAAACTACCCTCAGGTAGTTAATGTGATGAACAAGCTGTGTAACACATCGTGTGGGGATTGTGATTATTGCCATAGACGGTTAGATGCCCATAGTGGACTCAAGGAATTTTTCGGTTATGATCATTTCCGTATGTTCGATGGAGTGCCTATGCAGCAACAGGCAGTGGAATCTGCCATTCATGGAGAGTCATTGCTGACCATCTTCCCTACAGGAGGTGGCAAGAGTCTTACTTTCCAACTTCCTGCATTGATGGCAGGGCGAAATATGCATGGACTGACAGTGGTCATCTCACCATTGCAGTCACTCATGAAAGACCAAGTAGATAATTTGGCTGCCCGCGGCATCAGTGAGGCAGTGACCATCAACGGACTGCTTGACCCTATTGAGCGGGCTGTTGCCATCAGTCAGGTAGCAGACGGAACGGCAAACTTGCTCTATATAGCTCCAGAGATGTTGCGTTCGAAAACCATCGAACGATTGCTGATGGGCAGGAATGTGGTACGTTTTGTGATAGATGAGGCACACTGCTTTTCGGCTTGGGGACATGATTTCCGTGTTGATTACCTCTATATAGGTGATTTCATTCGCCAGTTGCAAAAACAGAAACTACAAGACAAGCCCATCGCTATCTCCTGTTTCACGGCTACGGCGAAACAAAAAGTCATCAGTGATATATGCGACTATTTTAGGGAAAAGCTGGGCTTGGAACTGAAAATTTTTGCTGCTAATGCTGAGCGTAAAAACCTACGCTACTCAGTGCTCCATGCTGATACGGCAGAAGAAAAATATAACTTACTGCGTTCGCTCATTATGGGGCATAATTGTCCGTCTATCGTATATGTTTCTCGTACTCGACGTACTCGCGAGTTGGCTCAGCATTTGTTGAGAGACGGAATACAGGCATTGCCCTTCAACGGTAAAATGGAACCTGCCGAGAAGGTGAAAAACCAGAATGCCTTTATGAGTGGTGAAGCACAGGTGATAGTGGCAACATCAGCCTTTGGCATGGGCGTTGACAAGAAAGACGTGGGATTGGTTGTTCACTACAATATCAGTGATTCGTTAGAGAATTATGTGCAGGAGGCTGGACGGGCTGGTCGTGACCCACAAATGCAAGCAGAATGTTTTGTGCTCTATGCAGACAGTGACCTCGATAAACATTTCATCTTGCTCAATCAGACTAAACTAAGTATTAGTGAGATTCAACAGGTATGGAAAGCCATCAAAGAGCTCACTGTCAAGCGAGACCAGGTAAGTTGTTCTCCATTGGACATTGCCCGACAAGCTGGATGGGGAGACGAGATAGACGATGTAGAGACACGTGTCAAAGCTGCCATTGCAGCTCTTGAAGATGCTGGATTTATCCAACGAGGCAGCAATTCACCACACATCTTTGCTACAGGCATTGCCGTGAAGAATATGGATGAAGCCCGTCACAAACTGACTGTCTCACCACTGTTTGACAAACAGTCGCGAGAGGAGGCTGCCCGCATCATCAAATCACTTATCAGTGCCCATGCTACTGCGGATGCTCGGGGTGCTGAAGCTGAAACTCGTATAGATTATTTGGCGGATATTCTTGGATTAAGCAAGGAGACAGTCATCAGGAATGTCAATCTGATGCGACAAGACGGCTTGCTGGCAGACAGTCGCGACATGCAAGCTTGGATTAGCAAAGGCACATCTTTGCGTAATCTTGATATTATCATGAAGATGGAACGGTTTCTCTTGCAACGATTTGGGCAGGAAGCATACAGGATGAGTTACAAAGAACTCAACGAGGAAGCCCAGAAGGCAGGACTTACTTACTCAAACATCAAACGATTGAGGATGTTGCTTCATTTCTTGTCATTGAAAGGATATATCCACAAACAAGAACATGCCTTCAATGGTTATGTGGGCATACGCCTGCAGGCTTCACGAGAGATAACGATGGCTCGTTTTGAACGACGTATGGACATCTGTCGTTTTATTGTAGAAAAACTCAATGCAGAAAGAGATTCTGCCAAGGAAACCACGCTCGTCAATTTCTCAATCATAGAACTTCTCCAGCAATATATTGCCACTCATCAAACAACAATGTTTTCTGATAGTGATAAACCAGATATTGCAGATATTGAGGAAGCCTTGCTATTTCTCACAAAAACCGAATTGGTGAAGATTGAAGGTGGTTTTATCGTCATTTACAATACAATGATGATAGATCGTATCGTAGATCGTCGCATCAGATATGGTAAGGAGCAATATCGCCTTTTGGACGAATTTTACAAACAACGTATTCGTCAGATTCATATCGTTGGTGAATATGCCAATCTGATGGTGCGTGACTATAAGGCAGCACTGCATTTCGTCAACGATTATTTTACAATGGACTTCCGTAAGTTCATCAATCACTATTTCAAGGAAGAGCGACGAGTACAGATAGACAAAAATATCACCCCAGCTAAATATAACAAACTCTTTGGTGAACTATCAAAGCTACAGCGTGAGATTATTGATGATAAGCAGTCGAAATATATTGTTGTTGCTGCTGGTCCTGGTAGTGGAAAAACGAGAGTACTTGTCCATAAGTTAGCCTCGTTATTGTTGTTGGAAGACGTGAAGCATGAACAGTTGTTGATGCTTACCTTTTCACGAGCCGCCGCTACAGAATTTAAGAAACGACTCATTGGGTTGGTGGAAAATGCGGCACATTTTGTTGACATCAAGACATTTCACTCGTATAGCTTTGACTTGATAGGCAAACAAGGCAGTTTAGATGAGGCTCGTGATGTGGTTCGCCATGCGGCAGAGATGATAGAGCGTGGTGAGGTAGAACCATCAAAGATAGCCAAGAGCGTACTTGTCATTGATGAGGCTCAAGATATGGGAGCTGATGATTTCCGTTTGGTAAAGGCCTTGATGCATCAGAATGAGGAAATGCGAGTAATAGCCGTGGGTGATGATGACCAAAACATCTACGCATTTCGTGGTTCTGATTCAAAATATATGCAATCACTCGTTAACCAAGAAGGTGCTAAGCTATATGAGATGACAGACAATTACCGTTCGGCACGTGCTGTAGTAAACTGTGCTAACCGTTTTGTACAATACATCCCTGAACGTATGAAGCATACGCTTATTAAGTCGGCAACGGGAGAGGAAGGCACGGTAAAGACGTTGAAATCATTTCTGGATACAGGATTAAGCATTCAAGGAAGTACTGCCATGCTTACACGGACGAATGAGGAAGCCATGCAGGTAGCGTACGAATTGGAGAAACGAGGCTTACATGTTATTGTTGCACAATCAATGGGTGGATTCCGTTTTGGTAATCTTGCAGAAGTACGCTATTTCCTGAAGCAACTTGGAGAGGAGAATGACGCTTCAATATCTGGGGAAAAGTGGCACATAGCGAAACAACGTACACTCGAAACTTATTCTTCGAGCACTTGTTTGAATGTCATGAGGCATTTCTTTGAAGATTTTGAAACAACCCATAAAATCTATTATCGCAGCGACCTTCGAGAATACATTTTTGAATCGAAAATAGAGGATTTTATAGCTACAGATAACCAGTCTGTTTTTGTAAGTACCATCCACAAGGCAAAAGGCAGGGAGTTTGATACTGTTTATCTCTTGTCGCCTGTACCTGATAAAAAAGACATAAACGATATGCGAGCCTATTATGTGGGACTTACTCGCGCAAAGAAAAATCTATATCTTGTTACAAATCCACCGGTACAATATACATCCATATCCATTGCGCTGGACATGCACGATGTATGGCTTGATTTCTTTATAGGTCGGAAGGATATAGTGCTTCGCCTCAGAAGTGGAGAAAGCTTGCAATTCAACGATGGCTACTTGCTCAACAAGCAAGGAATTAACATTGCTGCATTGTCTGCCACTGGTAAGAAAAAACTGAAGAACTGGACTGATAAAGGATATGAGGTGACAAGTGCCAAGGTGAGCTATACATTGGCTTGGCATCCAATAGAATCAGCTACAGAATATGCAGTGTGCTTGGCAAATTTGGTATTGACAAAAGTGGGTGATGTTATAGAGAAAGTCACCAATAATGATAAAGACTAATCACTGTCTGATAGCTATTGAACAATAGCCTTCACTTGTCTCACGGAACCATCGGAATGCTGGTTTTGGCGGATGTAGATACCCTTTTGGGTGGGGTGGGTAGAGTGAATGCCGTCAATGGTGAAGTATTCGGTTTTGATAACGGGATTGGTGTTATTCATCGAATGAATGGCGTTGGTGGGAGCTGGTTGCAGTTGCCAGCAACAAGAGGGAGATGTTAATTTGGCGGAAAGCGTACCATCTTCCACACCATACCAGTTGTCATAATTGCTCAACTGACTATCTACGTTAGTGGCACGAATGGCAATCAATTTTGTCAGTCTGTGTATGAAAACGGGATGAAGAGATAAGGCATTTACTGTGTTGGAACGGATGAAAAGGTTGCGTAACCCGTAATTGAAATCCTTATTGTTGAAGAAATACACCTTGCCGTCGTTTAGCCATGCTGGATGTGAGCTATATTTGGGATAGTCATTGGCATTATAACTGGTAATCGTCCATATCGTCCCACTTTGTTGATTGTCTTCAGTCAGTTCCAGATGACCAGATTTCACGGAAACTTGTCGCAAGAAGGTGGTTGGCTCACCAGGAAAGGCAATGTAATAATCGCCATCTATGATTCCCTCATATCGAGAAATGTTAGTTTGCCCATTGTTGATGAGTGTGTAAGAGGTTCCGATGGTAGTAGGGAAAGAAATCTCGTTGTCATTGATAATTTGGAAATCCACCTTATTTCCTTCGCTATCCGTGATGTCGAAACAACAAGATGCGTCAGGGTGTTTGATGATGGCAGTCTTTCCTGCATCTGAAGAAATCTTTATAGTAGTAGCTTTCCCATTCTCCCAAGTCATGTCAATGCCAAATCCGTTGATGGCTCTCAGTCCACGCACTTCTCCTTTTGTCCAAGTGTCAACAGGCAAAGCTGGAAGCAATTCCAATTTACCGTGATGACTTTGCAAGAGCATTTCAGCCATACCAGCCGTAACGCCAAAGTTTCCGTCAATTTGAAAAGGAGGATGAGCATCCCAAAGATTCTCATAGATTCCACCACGTTCAGAGCCGTCGTTATAAGTGACCGTAGTGAGCGTGAGAGCCTTTTCGATGAGACTTTCACATCGTGCTCCGTCGTGACAACGAGCATGAAGATTTACCTTCCATCCCAACGACCAGCCAGTACCTGCATACCCCCTTACATTTAAAGAATTTTTTGCCGCCTCGTAAACATAAGGTTTAGCGTCCATAGAGATTTGGCTTCCCGGGTATAAACCTATGAGATGCGACAAGTGTCGATGAGAGTTGTATGATGACACCTTAGATTGCGACGTATATTTCCATTCACGTAAGAGCGTAGTGCCGTTTACCACCTCCGTGGCAATACCCTCGTCCAGTTTGCTGAACTTATTGGTGAGATTGTTCTTGAAAGAAACGGGAACGCAATTTTCGCCCAATTCATCGATAGCATTCAGTGTGTTGTTGAAAAGATTCCAAACCAATTGCTGAGAATGCGCCGTGGCGTTTTCAGATCCAGGACCATGTTCTGGGGAATATTCGTTAGGACATTCGTATGTGCCATCGGCAGCCAATTTCAATCGTTCCAGCCAATACTCGCAACAAGACACCATTGCAGGCAAAGCTTTGGTTCGTAGATATTCCTTGTCGAGCGTAAATTGGTAATGTTGCCAAAGGTGCATACAATACCAAGCGTTGGCGATGGTATAGTTTTGCATCCAGTTGGAACCAGAACCATAGATGTTGTTCTCTGTTGTAATGGTCCACCCTTTTGTCTGCCCGGCAATTTGCGAAGCATTTTTCCTCCATTGCGGTCTAATGCACGCTTCCCGATAAATATAATCAGTGTAGGCTGTATGCAATTCGCTCAAATTGGTTACTTCAGCTGGCCAATAGTTCATTTGCACGTTGATGTTAGAATGAATGTCACTGTTCCATGCTGGTGAATTACTGTTGTTCCAGATACCCTGCAAGTTAGCGGGAAGGGCAACACCCCTGCTACTTGAGATAAGCAAATAGCGACCATAGGTGAAATACAATTCTTCAAGTAAGAGATTGTTTTTAGGATTTCCCTTGAAAGCAGAAATCAATTTAGGCGTAGGCTTTTCGTTGTTGGCTTCAGTCAATGTGAGAGAACACCTATTAGCCAATGAATGATAGTCGGCTATATGCGTGGATAAAATGTTGGCGAATCCCTTTTCAGATGCAGACTTCACCGTTTGCAATACCTTATTGGGTAAGTCTTTGGCAGGATAGATATAAGTATCGTTATCGGGAGAGAAGTTAGTAGCACCACGTAAGAAAACGTACATTTCATCGGCATTGCTAACCCGAATTCCGTCGGTAGTAGCTTCAATTGTTCCACCCTTAGTGGACACCCTCATCATGCAATAATAGCTCTCTGGATAAGAGGTACCCGTTCTGGCAATCGTACCGTTAAACGTAGCCACTCCCACAATTCCATCTTGAGTGTATGTAGGAGCGTTTCCATTGGCATTGGTAAGGGTAAGAATCGTATTGATATGTCCCGACGAAGATGATTTATAACGAATGGCAACTACATCGTCTGGGAACGATGCAATATAATCACGTTGATAATCAATGTCATTTGATGAATAAGCCACTCCAGCCAGACCATCTTGTAAGTCAAGATAACGTCTGTAATCCGTGGCAGATTCCGCATCTGTAGTGGTAATGGTCAGTTGGCCGAAGTTCAAATAACTGCCATATTCGCCATTGCCAACAATGCTACCCACATGTCCACGCCATAGAGTTTTGTCGTTGAATTGAATGTTATCTTGTCGAATGCCTCCCATGATGGTAGCACCGAATTGTCCGTTGCCAATGGGTAAAGCCTGCGACATCCATGTTGTGGCAGGTGATGTGTACCATAACGTATGTTTATGTTCCGGAGTCCAAGTCGTTGTCCCCTGAATTGTCACCTCCTGATTTGATTGAGCCGTTGCAGTTGTGAAAAATGGCAAGAATGCGATGAAAAATAAAAGTCGTTTTGTCATAAGGTTGTAGTTTTTTGCAAAGTTATAATTTTTTTTCCAATAATCAACCAAATGAATGATGACAAAAGTCAATTATCGCTAATATGAAAAGAATTTTGAGAAATTGCGGTTAATTATACCGATAATTCTTCGTAATTTTGCAAGCAATAGACTGTTAGGAAGACATACAAGTCTGGAATAGTAGAAAAAATCAAGATATATGGTACTTAATTACATTTGGATAGCTTTTTTTCTGATAGCTTTTGTTATCGCTTTGGTGAAATTGGTTTTCATGGGCGATTTCGATGTTTTTCCAGCCATGATGAACTCAACGTTTGAGACATCCAAGACCGCATTTGAGATTTCGCTTGGTTTGACAGGTGTACTCTCACTGTGGTTAGGCATCATGAAGATAGGCGAAAAGGGTGGAGTTGTGAATGTTTTGGCACGAGTGCTCTCTCCCGTGTTCACCAAATTATTTCCCGATATTCCCAAGGGACATCCCGTTACGGGTAGTATCTTCATGAACATTGCCGCCAATATGTTAGGACTCGACAATGCCGCAACTCCCATGGGATTACGAGCAATGGAGCAGATGCAAGAGTTGAATCCCAAGAAAGACACAGCCACTAATCCGATGATTATGTTCTTGGTGCTGAACACGTCGGGGCTTACGCTGATTCCCGTGAGTATCATGGTGTATCGTGTACAGTTGGGTGCAGCTAATCCCACGGATATTTTCATCCCCATCCTATTGGCTACATTCTTCTCCACGATGGCAGGTATCATCGTAACGTCCATGTATCAGCGCATTAACCTGTTTAATCGTACCATGTTGTTGACGTTGGGCGGAATGTGTACGTTGGTGGCAGCCATAGTATGGGGTTTCGGTCAGTTAGACAAAGAGCAGATGAATGTAGTGAGTACAACTGTTGCCAATATCCTGTTGATGATCATCATTATCTCCTTTATCTTGGCGGGTATCAGGAAGAAAGTGAATGTCTATGATGCCTTTATCGAAGGAGCCAAAGACGGTTTCTCCACAGCAGTACGCATCATTCCATATTTAGTGGCAATACTTGTTGGCATTGGAGTATTTCGTGCATCAGGAGCCATGGACATGCTCATAGACGGTATTAAGTGGATGGTTACGACTTGTGGAGGAAATACCGATTTCGTTGGTGCATTGCCGACGGCATTGATGAAACCGCTTTCAGGTAGTGGAGCTCGTGGAATGATGGTAGATGCAATGACTACATACGGGGCAGACAGCTTCCCTGGACGATTGAGTTGTATCTTCCAGGGATCTACAGACACCACATTTTATATCATTGCCGTTTATTTCGGTTCTGTAGCCGTGAAGCACACTCGTCACGCCGTGACCTGTGGATTGTTGGCAGACTTAGCAGGAATGATAGCCGCAACAGCTATTGCATATATGTTTTTTGGATAAGATAAGAAAATATGGCAAATTTAAAGTCACTGGTAAAAGATACTGCCATTTACGGTCTGAGTAGTATCTTGGCTCGATTTATCAACTACTTTTTAGTACCGATACAGACGAAGCACTTTAATGCCGCAGGTGGACAATATGGTATTATCACGAACGTCTATGCCTACGTTTCGCTATTGATTATCCTCCTGACGTATGGCATGGAGACCACGTTTTTCCGTTTCATGAGCAAGGAAGGCGAGAATCCAGAGCGTGTCTATTCCACCGCCTTGCGTATGGTAGCAACCACATCGCTTGTCTTTGCTGCCATTGTGAGTGTGTGCTTGCAGCCACTTGCCAACATGATGGGATACAGTGACCATCCAGAGTATATTTGGGTGATGTTTGTCACGGTAGCCATTGATGCTTTCGTTGCTATTCCCATGGCTTATCTGCGCTATTTGCACAGGCCTATCAAGTTTGCAAGTATCCAGATATTCAATATCATTATGAACATCATTCTGAACATACTCTACTTGATTGTGTTACCTGCATTGAAGTTGAATCCCTTCGGCATGTATGACTCGCAGTTCACACTTGAAGTAGTGTGGGTGTTCTACATCAATATATTCTGTTCCTTTGTCAAGATGCTCCTTCTTTGGAAAGAGATGGAAGGTTTTCGCTTTGGTTTCGACCGAGCTACTAGTAAACGTATGCTTGGTTATGCGTGGCCATTATTGGTGATGGGATTGGCAGGACAACTTAATCAAGCTGCTTCTCAGATTCTTTTTCCTTATCTCTATGATGGTACTGTTGAGGAAGCCCACACGCAACTTGGCATTTATGGCGCTTGTATCAAGATAGCCATGATTATGGTGATGATAACACAGGCGTTCAGGTATGCTTACGAACCCTTCGTGTTTGGCAGAAGCAAAGACAAGGATAGCAAAGAGACATACGCACTGGCAATGAAATACTTCATTATTTTCACGTTGTTGGCTTTCCTTGCCGTCATAGCTTATATGGATGTATTACGTTATCTCGTAGGTAAAAGTTATTGGGAAGGTTTGCGCGTAGTGCCTATTGTGATGGCTGCAGAAATTATGTTTGGTATTTTCTTCAACCTCTCATTTTGGTATAAGCTTACCGACCGTACCATTTGGGGAGCATGGTTTTCGGGAATAGGTGCCGTGGTACTTATCGTAGTGGATGTGTTGTTCATTCCCCGTTTCAGTTACATGGCTTGTGCGTGGGCTGGTTTTGCAGCTTACGGTGTGTCAATGATTATCTCCTACTTTGCAGGGCAGAAATATTATCCCATTCAATATCCGTTGAAAGAGATTGCGTTTTATATCCTACTTACGGTTGTACTTTTCGTGCTGATGGCTCAGGCTAATGAGTATCTGCCTGTCTGGGCTGCTTTGCTCGTCAATACGGTGCTGCTGATGGTATTCCTTGCAGTCATTGTTCGCCGAGATATGCCCTTGGGTAGTTTGCCCGTAATCGGAAAGTATTTTAAATAATATTTGGAGAATTTTGGATAATCCGATAAATAAGGAATAGAAACTAATAATAATATAAATCATCATGATGAAGAAAATCATTCTTTCGCTTATAGCCATGATTGGCATGAGCCATGTTCGTGCCGATGAAGGCATGTGGACAATTTACAACCTTCCCCCCGCAGTATATGAGATGATGAAACAGGAAGGATTCAAGATGAGTTACAATGATCTGTACTATGGCGATCATGCCTTGAAGAATGCCGTGGTCAATTTCTCCGGTTATTGTTCAGGCGTGGTGGTATCTCCTAATGGCTTGGTCTTTACCAATCACCATTGTGGCTTTGAAGCTATTCGTTCACATTCTACCGTGGAACACGACTACATGCTCAATGGCTTTTATGCAAAGACGTATGAGGAAGAGTTGCCCAATAAAAATATGTTTGTGTCATTTATGGTGAATCAAGAAGATGTTACCAAGCGATTGGGAACATTGGGATTTAATACCATGACCATAGAACAACAAGAGCAATTGATTGATTCTTTGCAGGATGCCATGACGAAAGATATTAAAGAGAAGGATTCTACGTTGTATGTGAGCATTGACGCTTTTTATGAAGGCAATAAGTATTATGCTACGACCTATCAAATGTTTCCTGACCTTCGATTGGTATTCACCATTCCCAAGTCGATGGGAAAGTTTGGCGGTGAGACCGACAATTGGATGTGGCCTCGCCAGACCTGCGATTTCTCCGTGTTCCGTATTTATGCGGACCCACGAACCAATGGACCAGCCGAGTATAGTGAAGAGAACGTACCCTATCATCCCAAACGTTGGGCACAGGTGAGTTTGCAAGGTTATCAAGAGGGCGATTATGCCATGACGATAGGTTATCCTGGAAGCACCAGTCGTTATCTGTCGAGCTATGGCATTCGCGAAAGACGTGATGCTGACAATGCTACACGAGCACAAGTGAGAGGTGTCAAGCAAGACATCATGATTCGTCACATGCGTGCTGATGAGGCTGTTCGTATCAAATATGACAGCAAATATGCACAAAGTAGCAACTATTGGAAAAACTCTATCGGTATGAACAAATGTATCGATTCCATTGGTATTATCAACCAGAAGAAAGCGTTTGAAGACCGCATTCAGGCTTGGCAAGACAGTACGGGATTCTTGAAAGACTCGTTGGATTTTGCCAAGTTGAAGAAGTTCTATGATGACCGTTTTGCAGACCGCCACGCTTTCATGAATTGGATAGAGACTTTTGCCAATACCAATGAATTTACTACCCGTGCAAGAAAGTTGAGTAGGGGAATGACGATACAAGGTCCAGCCGATAAGCCCAAGAAACAGTATGTGACGTTTGAAGACAACTCTGACGAATGGGATGAGGCTTTAGATAAGGAGGTGTTTGCTGCCTTGCTGAAAAATTACAAGGAGCATGTGAATGAGAAATATCTTCCTGCATTCTATTCCACCATCAGCAAGAAATTCGGCAATGACTATTCTAAATATGTAGATTATCTCTATAAGAAGTCAATGATCATGAAGAAGGGCAAGAAAATTTATATCAACAAGAAGAGTTACCAAAAAGACCCTGGTGTGCAATATGGTCTTGACTTGTTAGAGAATCTCTCTATGATTCGTGAAGGACTTTTGCAAACATACGATAGCATTGACATTCAAGAGCGCTATCTCTGTGCGGCTAAATTGCGCATGGAACAAGACTTGCCCCATTACAGTGATGCTAACTTTACCATGCGTTTGAGCTATGGACAAGTAGGCGGATTTGAGTTGGGTGGCAACCCCTCTGGTTATTACACCACAGCCAGTAGCATTGTGGATAAGATGAAGAAGGCAGATCAAAACGTGGAGTATTATGCTGAACCGATTATGCACGAGTTGATGTCTGCCAAGGATTTCGGTCCTTATACCGACAAGAAAACAGGTGAGATGCAATTGTGTTTCTTAACCAACAACGACATTACTGGTGGTAATAGCGGTTCTCCGATGTTTGATGGTAAGGGACAGCTCATAGGATTGGCATTCGATGGCAACTGGGACAGCTTGTCAAGTGACATCAACTTTGACCGTCGGTTGGCTCGTACCATTGGTGTAGATATCCGTTTTGTACTTTATCTTATGGACAAATGGGGACATGCAGACCGTTTGTTAAAGGAGATTGGTGCCAAGTAAACACGATATATAAAAATCAAATAAACAATATAAATGATGAAACGTTATTATAATTATAGTATTATCGCTTGGGCTTTTATAGCTATGATGTCTTTTTCTGTTATTTCATGTAATAATAATGATGACGAAGACAAGGAATCACTGATAGGTGTATGGGTGTCAGAGAAGTCGATGCCTGTAACTTATGAATCCAAGATAGTAGGATATGTCATTACTTATTTCCAATTTATGGAGGATGGTTCACTTTTAGAGAAAGACGTAATAACTAATAGTGATAATTATGGTAAGGTCTATACTGAAACATCTACTTATGGTAAATGGTCTTCCACGGATAATCGTTTAATACTGACAGTAAGTTTTGCTGATCCTAACGAAAATCCGAAAGAAAAAGCTGATGTCATCGAATGCACTTATATGTTTAAGGATGGCAAGTTGATACTGTCACATAAGGATGATGAATCAGGTGAAATGGTGGTTGTTCCCTTTGTTCGTAGCCAAATGCCTGGATTATCTCATTAAGTGGTAAGTTCCTCCTGGTAGCATTTTCACCACGCCTTTCATTTCAAGGCTAAAAAGAATGGCGGTAAGATTGCCAATGGCAATGCCGCTTTTAACGGTAAGCATATTAATTTGCAAGTCGTTGGTACGTGTAAGCGTGTCAACGACTTTTTGTTCGTCGATAGTTAATTCGGGAAACAATTGTCGTTCTATTCCTTGTTGCTGGGCTTTTTCCAAAATGGCATCATTCTCCCAACACATCGCTTTCACAAAGTCGTGTGCATTGGTGATTAGGGCAGCTATCTGATCACGTATAAGATGGTTGCAACCTTCGCTATAGGTGGCTCCTACAGGTCCGGGGAAGGCGAAAGCATCACGATTGTAGTCGCGAGCCAACTTCATGGTAATCATTCCACCACCATGAGCTGCACTTTCCACTAAGATACTGGCATCAGCAATGCCTGCGATAATGCGATTTCTTCTTACGAAGTTGATTTTATCAG
This sequence comes from Prevotella sp. UBA6994, assembly GCA_002449845.1. Taxonomy (GTDB): domain Bacteria; phylum Bacteroidota; class Bacteroidia; order Bacteroidales; family Bacteroidaceae; genus Prevotella. The sequence continues at coordinate 59,333 of DJXW01000007.1, read as the reverse complement.
CATTGGTGTTGGTGAGAAATTCGGTGAGAAGACCACCCTTTTTCACCATTTCATCAGCGGTAGGCTTGTGGCGGGGAGGATAGAGGTAGTCAAGTCCATGTGCCAATACGCCCACGGTCTCATATCCGTATTGCAAAGCATGACGATGAGCGCAGATGTCAACGCCGTAAGCCAATCCGCTCACGATAAGCACTCGTGGACAAAGGCTCTTGAGCTGACTGATGAAATTCCGAATCAAGTCTTGTCCGTAAGCGGTGCAATGCCTTGTGCCAACGATGCTGATAACTTTATTTTGATTCAAGTCTGCCGTTCCACGATAAAACAATACCATTGGCGCATCGTCGCATTCCTTCATTCGTTGCGGATAGCGGTGGTCGTTCATACATAATGGCATGATGCCGTTCGCCATGTCGTATTCATATTCTGCTTCGGCACGGTGCATTGCCTCACTCATGTCCTTGAAGGCTGCAATAAGTCTGGGTGAAGCGTTGGGAACTACTTCACGGATGTCGTTACGATGTTCCAATACCGACGTTGCTGACCCACAGCGACGGTACAATTCCAACATACCCGTAAGGTTGAAGTAATTGGTTTTCGTGAGGGCTATTGTGTTGATAATCTCTTGTTGGTTCATTGCAATGCTTTTTCCAAAATGTCACTATTCTCCAACCTACCGTTGACGAGGCAAACCAATACGACATTTGCACGGAAGCACATCTGTCCGTCTGATTCCCGAAACAGGTCTTGTTGGAATATATACTTGATACCGTCCTTGTGCCAGTTCAATCGTGAGATGAAAACATCATCGCAGCGTAAGGGGATTTTGTATTCCAGTTTCATGCGAGCCACCACGGGGTCTATGCCTTGTGCATGTAGTTCTGCGAAGCTCACGCCTCGTTCCTTGATAAATAAATGACGTGTGTGTTCTGTGTAATGTAGATAGTTGGCATTGTTCACAATGCCTTGGATGTCGCACTCGTAGTCGCGTACTTCCATTTTTGTTTCAAAGATGTAATCCATGAGTTTTAGAGTTTTATAAATGAAGAATGAAGAGTGAAGAATCCATTCGCAAGAGAAATTCTTCGCCAGTCGATTCTTCATTCTTCACTCTTCATTCTTCATTTCATTATTTCACCACAACTTTCTTGCCGTTCATGATGTAGATGCCCTTTTGCAGACGTTCTGCATCGTTCACCTTCATACCGTTGATGGTAAAGATGTCGTTAACCTTCACGGTGCTGACACCATTGATGCCTGTCAGTACAGCTTCATCAACGAATGAAATGTTAACTTCAAGTACCACGGCTTTTTCGTTGTAAACAACACCCCACTTAGCGGTGAACGTATCACCTACGTTGAAGTTGCTGTCGTGTGCGCCAGAGTAATCGAATGTACCAGAAGCAGGATCATTCAGCTTCAGGCAGAATCCGTTTCCACTCTCAGCCCAAGGTGCAGCATCACCGTCAGCATTACGCCATCCGTCGATGTTATTTGTGTTCACCACGAAGTTTCCATTGGTGCAGTTCACGATGTACAGTTCAGCCTCGTTGATGTCTGCAATACCCAATGCCTCGCAAACTTCAGCCACGTTGAATGTTGGAGCCACGCCAGCATTGTCGTAAGCGGTGTTGGCAAGTTCCATGTGTTCAATCGTGATGGTCTTGATGATTTCGGGTTGGTAGATAGGCTCTTCGTATTCGGTATATAATACGTTAATGGTGTAAATCACGGTCTTCTCGTTTGCTTGCAATGCCCATTTTGCGGTGAATGTCTCACCCACGGCTGGTACATTGGCGTTACCCATGTCGCAGATGTCGAATGCACCTGACTCTAATGCTTGGAAGAACTTCACGCATACTGATGCATTGTCGCCCCAGTTTTGAGCATCTCCCTCACGGTTAAACCATCCGTCAAATGGAGCATAGTCGTCAATCAGTTCACCAGTAGTGGCATTCATGATAGACAACTTAGCCTCGGTGATGTTCTCGATTCCAAGGAATGCAAGTGCTTCGGTGAAATCTACGTTGCCTTGTTGAGCGGTGTAGCCTTGCTTCTCCATGCGTTCAACGTTGATGGCAAGCTCAAGCGTGGTAGGTTCAACGTATTCCTCGATAGTCCAGATGGCTCTGTCGCCAACCTTTTCAGTGCTCTTGTCTGCAAAGCAAGCTGCTCCTACTTCCGTTCCGTCTGAACCGATGAAGCCTTTCACCTCACCTAATGTATATTCACCATTGCCCAGATTGTTCACGGAAATCACCAGCTTGTTATCTGCCAAAGCTGACATGGTCCAGTTGTTGGTTCCTGCAAGACCCACGTAGAGTGTGCCGTCAGTGATATAATAACCTCCGTCTGCTGGTACGAAAGACAATTGCTGTGGCTCTTCTGCCAGGCGAACGCCATTGCCGTTCTCACCATCGTCATAGACTGAGAGGTACAATCCGCTTGCCTTTTGCTTGAAGGTATATTTCTTGTCTGCATCTGGCTTCACGGCAGAGTTAGCGTATGTCTCACCAGCTGCGGTGAGTGCATCAATGGCAGCTTGGATTTCCTCTTCCGTAGCACCCTCTTTGTCATAAACGTCTTGGGCTGCATATACGGCATTCATGTATTCTTGTACGGCACTTTCTGGAATGGCAAACAATCCTTCGCCTACGCCTTCACGAGCTTCAATCTTGGCGTTGGCAACGGCGATGGCTTTCTCCAGTTCGGCGAGAATGGCATCTGTGCTGCTTACGGTTTGTATGTCAACTCGGTCGATGAACAGGTGCTGAGCGTTGCCAGAACCTACGTTCTGTCCTTGATAACCCAATGAGAGAACACCTGTCGTTGGCTTGTCGAGTTTGAAGGTAATCACTTCGTTTGTCCATGTGCCAACGGGATAAGCCTTTGCGTCTGCCAAATATTCTTTGCCATCATCGGCAATGAAACCGATCAAGCTCTTCACGGGAACACTTGCGCCACCTACTGAGTTGTAGATGGGAACGGTAATCACGTAGTTGCCTGCCTCAAGTGTCAACTTCTGCGTATATTGTACGGTGGCAGTCCATACGGCGACGATTCCGAGAGCGTTTCCTTCAGTCGTACCTTCTGGGTTGGTGGCAGGAGCTAAGTAACCCTTACCGCCGAGCCATGCGTTTTCGTCAGCACCGTAAGCAAATACACCACCGGCACGAGCATCACTGTTTTCTACGGCAATGTCCCAACCTTCCACAGGTTGCTGCTGACTGTAAGTCGTTCCATTGGTTTCCATATCCTTGGCGTAGGTGCAGATACCGTTGGTGAGAGGTGTGCTTTCTGCGAAGTCGAGGTTTGCTCCTTCGTAAATGGGTTCGTACTTGAGGTTCTTGAATGAGAGCCAACTGATGTTGTTGCCATCAAGAATGTTGAACTTGATTTGCATCTTGCCATCTTCGCCTACCTCACCCGTAGCACGGAAGGTGTCGATGTAGAATTGGGATGTTCCCACTTGCTGACCAGCGGTTACGTCAACGGCTGAGCCATCATTCAGTTGCATGGTGATTCCTGTTGCGGGAGCGGTGTAACCGTTCTTTGCACGAACGCGAACCCAACCCGTAATAGAGTATTTACCGGCTGCCAATCCTTCTAATGTTGCGGTATGTGTCTTGGCTGCCAATGAGTTGGCATCACCTGTCCAATACTCGAAGAATGGAACGAGGAAGTTGGTGCCGTCGCCTTGTCCTTCCACTGACCATGTGTTGATGTAGAGGTCGCTGTCATAGTTGCTTACGCCCCAGGCACTGAGCAACATATCATCGATGATATTGTCTTGGTGCCAGTTCATCACGTTTTGTGGGTTCTCCAAGGCATTGGCTTCTTCGATGGTTAAGGTACCGTCATTGTATTTAGCCAGCAAGTTGTCGTAAACAGCCTTGTAAGCATTGTATGCCTCTGTCGTGTAAACGTTGGTAGCATCCATCTGGGCTTTCATGGCATCTAATACACCCTTTGCCTTGATAGTTGCGTTAGCGCCGTTGATGGCGTTGTTGAGTGTAGAGATAGCCATGTTCAGAGCCTCTTCGGTCTTCTCTACGTCAGCGGTAGTGGCAAGTGCGTCAGTCAAGTTAGCCTTGGCTGCTTCACTGACACCCTCTGCATTTTGCAATTCCTCTGCCTTGGCACGAAGTTCATCCACCGTACTTACCAATGCTGAGAATTTCACGTCGCCAATTTCCACGTCTCCGTAATAAGTGAGTTGGAAGTTATCCCAGATACACCATAGGGTCAAGTTGTTTTCATTCTTCGCACCCACGGTGATGGTTCCGTTTTCCACTTTCACGAATATCGGACTGATGGCGTACAGACCTGCGGTAAATGATTCTGAGGCATTAGCCATTGAGTTCTCGCTACCAGTCTTCACGGGGAAGACAGTAGTCTCGTCGTTGATGTAGAATACGGGCAGGTTGTCGTTGTCTGAACCGTCTTGGCGATAGAATCCTTGTGCTGTCATGGCATAAACGCCGTTGGGTACACCTTCTACCGTTTGGCTCAATACAAACGTTGAGTGATAAGACTCTGCGCAGTTGTTCAGGTTGTTACCGCCAGAGAGATTGGCATTGTTGGCAGTAATCTGCCAGAAACTTTGGTCTCTGTGGTTGCGGTTGAAGTTAGGATCCTTGAGCAAGAATGTAGCGCTCACGGGATTGTCCACCGATGCCTCTGCCAATGCTGCATTCCATGTAGCCAGCATCTCTGCTTCTGGTATCAGTTTCCATTGAGCGTTGGGAGTTTCCTTGTCGGTGAGGTTCTTGCCAAGAATGGTAGAAGAGCCATCATAGCCATACAGGATGTTTCCGTCACCGATGACAAAGAGGTCACTGTTAGTTTCGATGGTGAGGTGTGCAGGCGTGCTGCCATCCATGTAATCGCCACCGAAGTAATAAGACGTGCCACCGTTGTTGACACGAGATTCCATGGTGTACGTTCCGTCTTCCAGTTTGGCAAACGTCACGTAATCGGGGATATCTACCAGTGAGGCACGAGTTCCCCAGTCGTTACCAGCTCCCCAGTACTTGTTACTGCCTACGTTGAGTACGTAATAGTTTCCGTCTGCAACGTCGGCGGGTACCCATGTCTGAGCGTTAGCTTGGCAAACTAACATGGCCAATAACATGGCCATCATGAGTCTTAATTGTTTCATAAGCTTTTAGGTTTTTATAATTAAAAAAATAATTCTTGCAAATATACATTTTTTAAATGAAAGTAGCAACTTTTCACCTTAATAATTTGTTTTTACCCTTTTGATTTCAGGTATTCATATCCTATTCTGCATCTAAGACACTCTTTTTTGTCACAATATTTCAGTTTCAGTTGTATCAGCGCTTGCGAGTCACCGGCGTTCTCCACGTCTAATCCACATTCTTTCCAGGTCCTGACGATGTGATTGTCTTCAGCCTTGAGTTGTTCTAAGAAATCGAAAGCCCTGTCGCAGAGTTTGTCGTTCATTTTGTATCGTCCATAAGCGAACAAGATAGGGATGACGGTGTTGATGATGAGCAGGTTCATTGAGCGTGCCGACAGTTGCTTGTGGTTTTTCTCGCTCGTACTTCCGAAGATGTAGTGTGTCTCCCAGAAAGGTGTCACGTGTGTGTCTAACGTTTCTGCCACCTCTTCTATTGTCTCACAATCCATGAGCCTACTGATGCTTGCTTTCCTGCTATAATAGAGGTTAGCCAATTGTGAAATGCGGATGTGTGGAAAGTTTTGCGGACGTAGTCTCAGAAACCTCCAAAGTTTAAAATCCATCGGTTTCATCGAGAATTTATGCGAAAGATACTGATATTCATTACGCATTTTCGAGAAATATCCTTCCATGAGAGCATCTTGTTGGTAACGTTGGGGAATGCTGTCGAGTTCCAACAGTCCTGCTTGTCCCATGAAGATTGATTCTATTTGGAAAAGATTGTCCCGATGGTGTCCCACTTGCGAAAGCGAAATTCCCTGAGCCCATCGCTCAAAAGCGTCTCCGTTGATGCCAAACCCATAGTTGCGGGCGAGTGTCACGAAGAATGCCGTTTCCCACGAACCGTCACATCTTTTTACTCTTTCCTGTATGGCTTGTGTCTTTTGCTCCAGTCGTTCCGTCTGCAAGGCACTCATCCAAGCATGAACCACGATGCGAGATAGGGAAGGGATGATTTGGTAACACGGAGGATATTGGTCGGTGTTGAGCAGTTCTTGGTAATTCGTCATCAGACCCTCTGGAACATCCAGTTGCATTTGCTTGAGTGTGTCTCCGTGCGTGTTTCGTGCCTCAGCATCTATCGTTTCGCATACGTGCAATATCGTGTTGTTATAGGCAGTATCATGATGGTGACCATGTGCGTACCAGTCGCTTGCCTTCTCATGTATCTCCACATTACCCACCCAAAGCGTATTGCCAATCCTCACTTTGGCGTTAAAGAAATCGGGACCAGCATTCCTGTTGTACAGTCCTGGGTCAATCACCTCCACGCTTTCGCCGTCTGTGGTCAGTAATTCCTTGAGTGGAAACCACTTATGCTTCCATACATATTGTATCAGTTTTTCCATAGCATTATATTCAAGTTTGAAGTCTGTCCTTCATGGTGCAAAGATAGCTTTTTTTTGTGAATCCCAAAAGGGAAAGGCAGAAAAGTCATGGAAAAATCGTTCTTTCCCTTTTTGATTTGTCAATAAAAAGTGATAAAAAAGGCCCTCCAGATTGCGATATTTTTCACCAACTCTTCCGTGGGTCAAAAAAATGGTGGTTTTTGGGTGTTTTTGTAATAGGTTGATTATGAGATGCTTGCTAAAATGATGGTATATTTATACATTCGTTTTCTGTATTTTTATGCGAAAAAACACTGTTTTTGAGCCTTTGTAACATACTAAATGGGCTTGCTAACTATATGAATTACGCTCGTAACATATATAGTTACGGTCATAACATATATAGTTATGGGGTGAAACAAGTCATTTTGCACCCCAAAACCTATTGTTCAGGCTTCCTTCTTTTCTGGTTTGCGATTTTTTCGAATATTTTTTTGTAATAATTTATGAGTCAGTACACAGAGCCCCGATAGGGGCGTTAAGAACACAGGCAGGGGTGTAGCGAAGCGAAACCCCTGTAAAAGGAGCAGTTAGTAAAAAAGTACCAAAGGTACGATAGATATTCTGTCACCCCAGTCGGGGTTTTAATATGCTCATACATCCTATGCAGGGGTTTCGCTACGCTTTACCCCTGCCTGTGTTCTTAACGCCCCGATAGGGGCTCTGTGTACCAACTCATAAATAATTACTTTGATTATTCTCAATTGAGGGAGGTGGCGTAGGCATCAGATGTCTGTAGTCAACCAAACCCTTGTATCTGCTGTTATCTTTTCCCTTTAAAATTATCATGTTCATAATTAGCTCATAATTGTTGATAAAGTCGAAATATTTATCTATATCGGGTGTTTTTAACTTAAAAATGTGGGGTTTGAAGACATATTTAAAAAAATTATATTATATTTGCACGTTTTTAAAAACCTAAGTGTACATTAATTAATAAACATCATAAATAACTAAAATCTTAAAAAGTATGAATTACCGCTTTGTGAAACTGACCAGAAAGTTCCTCATTGGAGCCTCCTTGGCAGTGATGTGTGGTGGGTTCACTTCTTGTAAGGATGACTATACCTTGGACGATGAGGGTAACTATCCGAGTTGGCTGGGAAACAGTATCTACAAGGAGCTTTCGAATCCTAACCAAGAAGTACTTACGGGTACTTTCCGAAACTACCTGCGGCTCATCGATGATTTGGGCTATGCCGAGACATTGGCTAAGACGGGTTCTAAAACCGTCTTTCCCGCCAACGACGAGGCATTTGAACGCTTCTATGCCAACAACACATGGGGTGTTACCAAGTACGAGGACCTGACAGAGGCAATGAAAAAGCAGTTGCTTTATTCATCTATGCTCGACAACGCCATCTTGGTGGAAATGTTGTCTAACGTGCCTATCGGTTCTGAGGTGACTCCAGGTATTGCCTTGAAGCACACAACAGGTGTGAACGTGATTGACTCCATTACCTTTGTTCAAGGTGGACTGCCCTCTACGATGGCGAATCTTCCTGCCAACAACTCGTATTGGACGAAGTTCATGCAGAGGGGAATACACATGGTGCAGGATGCTACCTCCCCAATGATGGTGCACTTCACCGCCGAGCAGATGACGGGCAACGACATCAAGATTCGTGAGGCTGACAGCGACTTCGAGATTATCACGGGTACGCCTTACAGCGACACGGAAAACTCTGCCTACATCTTCCGTAACAAAATCATCAAACCTGACGTGACCTGCCAGAATGGATACATTCACCAATTAGAGAATGTGTTGGTGCCTCCAGGCAACTTGGCAGAGGTGATTCGCACCAGTGGAGAGAGCAACTACTTCAGCAGGATGCTCGACCGTTTCAGTGCTCCTTTCTACAACGCAACGGTGACCAACAACTACAACGACTATGCTCAGATGTATGGCTACCAGCTCATCGACTCTATCTTTGAGAAACGCTACTTCAGCTCTCGCTCACAGGGTGGTGCGCTGAACATTGACCCGAACGGGGCACAGGTGCAATACTTGCTGAACTTCGACCCAGGATGGAATACGTACACCAACGGACAGACTGGCTCGAACGCATTGAGCGACTTGGCTACCATCTTCGTGCCTACCGACGAGGCAATGAAGCAGTACTTCTTGCCGGGTGGCTCAGGAGAGTTCCTGATCAACCAGTTCGGTAAATTGGAGAACATCGAGGCTAACCTCAATGAGAACATCGACTCTATTCCTATTGACATCGTTCAGGCTTTCTTGAACAACTTGATGAAGAGCTCGTTCGTGGGAACGGTACCCAGCAAGTTTGGAGACGTAATGGACGATGCCTCTGACCCCATGGGACTCAGCAAGGACGTGATCAACAAAAATGCTGACGGTACGTATGACGTGAAGATTGCCAACAATGGTGTGGCTTACATGCTGAACACCGTATTCGCTCCTAACCGCTATGTGGCTGTATCGGCTCCCGCATTGCTGAGTAGCGACATGAGGGTGTTCAACCAAGCCATCAATGATGGTAACGGTGGCTCTTCGCCATTAGGACTGAACCTGAACTTCTACGCATACCTGCTTGCCATGAGTGCCAACTATGGATTCTTCATTCCTACCGACGATGCTTTCAAGAATTACTATGTTGACCCCACTTACCTGAAGCATGACCAGCCACGCGTGCTGAAGTTCTATTATGAGAAAACCAATCCTTACGTGAAGTGCTCTCAGTGGAGATACAACCCACAGACAGGCGAGGTGACCGACTCGTTGGGTATGGTGACACCAGCCAACTTCAAGACGCAATTGATAGACATCTTGAACTATCATACCGTGGTGCTCGGTACGGGAGAGAGAATGGGTGACAACCGTTATTACAAGACCAAGCATGGTGGAGAGATCATGTTCGGCGACGGCAGGGTACAAAGTGGCTCACAGATAGACAATGGCTATCCTACTTCTTTCGTGACCAAGACTTATACCCAGAAGAATGGTGTATCTTACGCTATCGACCACGTGATACAAGGACCTATCAACTCAGTGTATAACGTACTGAACGACAACGACCAGTTCTCACAGTTCATGGATCTTTGCAGCTTCTTGAGTAGTGAGGTGGGTGATACGGTGATGGGATTTGCCAGCGACAGACTCTCCGAAATCAATCAGGTGACCAAGAAGAAACGTATGGAAGCTTATCACGTGTTTGCCGCCAAGAACGGACTGACTGATAACATTAATTATTTTAATACATATAATTATACTGTATATGCTCCAGACAATGATGCCATGAACATTGCCTATCAGCGTGGCTTGCCCAAATGGGAAGACATCTATGCTATCTATAAGCAGTGGGCTGACGAGGAAGACAGTGCTGCCCGTCAGGAAGCACGCAACAAGGCTCTGGCAATGGTTGAGGAAATCAACACATTCATCAGGTATCATTTCCAAGACAACTCGATCTATGCCGACAACGTAGTGGAAGGTGGTGAGTATGCTACGGCTAACTCTGATACCCTCGGTATTCGCGAGAAACTGATCGTGAACGGTGGAAGTGGTAAGTTGACCGTAACCGATAAGCATGGCAATGCTATCGAAATCGATGCAACCAACCTCAACAGCAGGAAACTGGTGAACAAGATGACTCGTGACTTCATGTTTAACCTCATCGCTAATCGTGCCTCTTCGATTTCTGCCTCTTCGTTTGCCGTGGTACACCAGATCAGTACTCCGTTTAACGTTCATACAGACACCGACCGCTACGATGCACTTTGGACAGGCAACAACGCGAAAAGAAAGTTGGCTGCCTTCAGGAAGAAATTCGACAGCACGTTGTATAAACGATATTAAAACTATATACATTGAAATATGAAAACAAACAAGATAAAATATCTGTTGCTGTCGATTTGCTGCCTACTGGGTCAGGTGGCAATGGCACAGACACGTATCTCGGGTACCGTCAACGCCCCCGATGGCCCCGTGATGATGTGTAATGTGGTCGAGATTGACGCAAACAACCGTAACGTGTCGTATGCTCAGACCGATATCAATGGTAACTTCTCTATGGAAGTTGTCAATACGAATAATAAGTTGAGAGTCTCATATATCGGATACAAGACGGTGACTGTTCCCATTGGTAACCAGACGGTGTTTAACATTGAGATGGAAGACGAGAACACGCTGAAGGAAGTGGTGGTGAAAGCCACGAAGAAATTCCGCTCCGGTGGTCTGGTGATTCCAGAGAATGAGGTGTCGGTTGCCAAGCAGACGTTCGACATGAACGAGGTGGAAGGTCTTTCCTTTACCTCTGCCGATGAGGCGCTGCAAGGAAAGATTGCCGGTCTTGACATCGTTGCCAACTCTGGTAACCTGGGTTCTGGTACTTCCATGCGCTTGCGTGGTGTGACCTCTATCAATGGTTCAGCAGAGCCGCTGATTGTGGTTGACGGAAATATCTTCGACAATCCTGATGAGTCGTTCGACTTTACCTCTGCCAACGAGGAGACCTACGCATCACTGCTCTCTATCAACCCCTCTGACATCGAGAAGATTGATATCTTGAAAGATGCCGCTGCTACAGCTATCTGGGGTTCGCGTGGTGCAAACGGTGTAATCTCTATCGTAACGAAACGTGGTTCGCGTGGTAAGACGCGCGTGGACTACTCTCTGCGTGTGCAAGCCAACTGGCAGCCGAAGGGTTATAACCTGCTGAATGGTGACGACTATACCATGATGCTCAAGGAAATGTACTATAACCCCAATCAGAGTGCTACTGCCACTACAGCTATCAACGAGATTAACTATAACCGTTCTTGGGCTGAGTTTGAGAACTGGAACAACAATACCGACTGGGTGAAGGCTGTTCAGCAAACGGGATGGAGCCAGTATCACTACCTTACCATCACCGGTGGTGGAGAGAAAGCCAACTTCCGTATCTCTGCCGGTTATGATAAGCAGACGGGTACTATCATCAAGCAAAAGCTCGACCGTTTCTCTACGAAACTGGCATTAGACTACTTCGTGAGTGACCGTATCACGTTCCGTACTACGTTCCCTCTGACCTATACCAACAACCAGAAGAACTATGATGACAACATCCTGGGACGTGCACAGAAGATGTCGCCTAATATGGCTATCTATCGCCAAAACGCACAAGGTGAAGACACTGATGAGTTTTACGTGATGTTGCCTTCAGGTGCCAATGGCGCAGGCTCTACCGTAGCTGGTACGTCATCTACGCAATTGTCTTCCATCCGTAACCTCGGTAACCCCGTTGCCATTGCCAACTTGGCTTGGAAGGATGAGAAGACTTATCGTATCTCTCCAGAGTTCCGTCTTGACTATTACCTCTTGGGTAAGGACGATGACAAGACCCGCCTCGACTATTCGGGATTGGTGTACATGGACATCTACTCAATGAGCCGCCCAAGTTTCTGGCCAGGTTCGTTGAATACGAATGGATGGACCGATGGAAACTATAACTTGAGTACGGGTTACGACTATAATTCATTGGCATTTACAACAAGACATACCTTGACCTTCACACCGCATTTCAAGAACGAGGATTGGTACTTGACCATGCTGGGACGATGGGAATTGACCTCTGGTAACAACAACAGCCAGAACGTGTCTAACCGAAACGTACCCAACGGAGTGACCTCTCCTACCGTAGATGCTGACTTGAATAACATGAACACGGGTAATGGACAATGGCGTTCGATGTCTGGAATCTACCAAGGACACCTCTCATTCAAGACTCGCTACGCCATAGACTTCTCTATGCGTGTCGATGGTACCACCAAGTTTGGTGACAGTAGGAAGTGGGGTTGGTTCCCTGGCGTTTCTGCCCGTTGGAACATCTCTGACGAACCTTGGATGAAATGGTCAGACTCTTGGTTGTCTATGCTTTCTTTCCGCCCATCATGGGGTATCGTGGGTAAGCAGCCTGGTTCTGAATATTTGCAATATGCCAAGTATAACACCTCTGGCTTCTACGGCAACAGTAGTGCGCCTGTAACCTACTTGGAAGGCTTGCAACTGAACAAACTGCAATGGGAGCGCACCATGTCTTACAACATTGGTGGTGACTTCGGCTTCTTCAACGATTTGATTACTGGTGATTTCAACTACTACTTCAAGCGTACTAAGAACCTGTTGATGAGTGGTGTACGCATTCCTTCAACGTCAGGATTCTCCTCTTTGGCTTGGACCAACGTAGGTGAGATGACCAACAAGGGATGGGAGTTGAACATCAGTGCCAACCGCTTCATCAAGATTGGTAAGTTCTCGATGAGTGCCAACTTCAACATCTGCCAAAACTTCAATGAGATTGTGGATATGGACGAGAGCGTGCTGGAGTCTATCAACTCGGAATGGTCGTACAACAATCGTGGTGCTTACCTGAACCGTATCCAGATTGGTAACCCATTGGGCTCTATCTACGGATTGCGCTACAAGGGTGTTTACCAATATTCATACGAGTGGTTGATTAACCAACGTGAGAGTCGTGGATGGTCTGCTGAGGAGTTCCGTTCTTACATCAACAACTTCCTGGCAGAAGGAAAGACTGCTCCCGTGGCTATCGACAACGAAGGCCATGTGCTGATGGACGCAAAGAGTAACCCCATCCAACAAGTATATAACTATAAGGATGGTAGTTCGTCTTACAAGTTCCAGGGTGGTGATGCTATTTACGAAGACATCAACCATGACGGACAAATCAACTCTCTCGACATTGTTTACTTAGGCAACTCCAACCCGAAGATGAGTGGTGGTTTCGGCTTGAGCTTCTTCTATGGCAACTGGTCGTTGAAGACCAGCTTCACCTATCGTTCTGGCATCAAGATTGTGAACTCTGCCAAGATGGGACTTGAAGAAATGTTCAACGCTTACAACCAAAGCTCTGCCGTGAACTGGCGCTGGCGTAAGAATGGCGACGTGACCACCATACCACGTGCCATGTATGACACGGGTTACAACTGGCTCGGTAGCGACCGTTATGTGGAAGACGCTTCTTTCATTCGTATGAGTTACATACAATTGGTTTACAACTTCAACAAGAAGACGTTGCAGAAGATTGGCTTAAACCGTTTGCAATTCAGCTTGTCTGGACAGAACCTCTTGGTGTTCAGCAAGTATAGCGGCACAGACCCAGAGCACTCCGCTGGAGCTTGGGGTATTGCATACGACAATTCTCAAACGCCACGAAGCAAGTCGGTTACCGCAAACATTATTATCGGATTCTAAAACAATGATAAGTATGAAATGCAATAATATATATAAGGTGTGCGTGATGGCAGTGGTTGCCTTGCTGGGCTTTACTTCGTGTGACGACTTCCTGACCATCTACCCCACAGACAAGACCATTGCCGAGGATTTCTGGAAAACGAAGTCTGACGTGCAGGAAATGGTAAACGGTGCATACAAGAGCATAGCAAGTTACGATAACCAAGAACGCGCTATTATCTGGGGAGCGTTCCGTTCTGACGAGTTGATGAAATACACCGACTTCTCCAGTTCGTCGCTCGACAATATCAATGCCGTAAACTTGTTGCCCTCTAACGGTTATAATAACTGGGCTTCTTTCTACTCAACGATTAACCGTTGTAATATCGTAATCAATCATGCCTCTGACGTAATGGCGGTAGATCCCGCATTTACCGAGGGCGACTATCAGGCAGCTCGTGCACAGATGCTGGCATTGCGCAGCTTGTGTTATTTCTATTTGCTGCGTACCTTCCGTGACGTACCTTATACTACACAGTCGTATGAGGATGATGACCAGAATATGTTGGTTGCACAAACCACTCCCGACAGCTTGATGCAACACATCATTGCCGACTTGGAAGAGTCGCAAAAAGGCATTATGCTCACTGGCGGATATGGTGTGGATGATTGGCGCAACTGGGGATACTTCACGCTTGATGCCGTGAATGCCTTGCTTGCTGACATTTACTTGTGGCGTGCTTCCATGACTAAGAGCCAATCCGACTACCAGAAGTGTATCGAGTATGCCGATAGGGTCATCCAATCAAAAGATGAATACTATAAGGCTAACAACGTTGACTTGGTAGGAGGAAGTGCAGAAAAGGATATTTATCACCTACATAGGGGAATTGAGGCTTACTACAATTTGTTTGTGAATGGTAATAGCCGTGAGAGTATTCTGGAATGGCAGTACAATAACGATGATAATGGTTTCAACCATGCACTTGAAAATGCTTATTATCGTACTGGTTCGTGGAATAGTAATTCACAAAGCTATGATTATAAAAACACAAGTATGTTGATGGCTTCGTCTATCTTCAACTATTTTGCTGACAACGTGAATACCATCCAGGGACAGAAAGTTTATGAAACCACTTCTGACTATCGTTATTGGAACAACGTATATGGTGGACATAACGAGGAAGCTACGCAGTTGGAAGTGAGAAAGATGGTGGGACAGGCAACTATTGGTTCAACTACACAGTCGGAAGGTACTAAGAAAAGTTCTGACGTAATTCCAAGTGCTTATACCAGCTTTGGTTCAAACTGGATAGTATATCGTCTGACCGACGTGATGCTGATGAAGGCAGAGGCATTGGTACAGACGGCAGTTTCTGACAGCGACAAGGTGACATTGGAGAAGGCGTTCGACTTGGTACAAACAGTGAACAAACGTTCTATCTCTGAGGACGGACTGACAAAAGGCGATACGCTGAAGATTACCAACTTCCAATCGAAGAGCGACATGGAACTCCTCGTACTTGCAGAGCGTGAACGTGAACTTTGTTTCGAGGGTAAGCGTTGGTATGACCTCATGCGTTTCTGCTATCGTCACATGGACGGTGTAGATATCACTAAAAAAATGGCAGACAATACCTCTTGGCCGCAACTTTACTCTCCGATGCTGAAACTCATCGTTAGGAAGTATATGAGTGGTGGAGATGCCGTTTCCTACAAGATGAAGGGTGAGCCATTCCTCTATTGGCCTATCTTGGAAAGCGAGATGAAAGTGAATAGGCTACTCAGGCAGAACCCTGTGTATATAGATGAAAAGTCAACAAGTAAAAACAGGTAAACATGAAGATTCTCGATAATTATAAAACAATTCTCCGTAAACTCTCGTTGCTGGCTCTGGTTCCGGCGATGATAGGATTGGTGGGATGTAAGGAAGACATTGATGAATCCAACCTCTATACGTTTACTGGAGAAACCATTGAAGATTACTTAAACAACCGCAGCGATGAGTTTAGCAGCTTCAACTATATCCTCTCGCGTGTGGGCTACGACAAGATACTTTCCGCATACGGTATGTACACTTGCTTCGCTCCTACCAATGCGGCTGTCAACGATTATATCAATGAATTGTACGATGATGCGGATGCTGACCTCCCACATAATGGTATGACAAGCAAAAGCTTGGAGGGATTGACCGATTCCTTGTGCAACGACATTGCCTTGTTCCATCTTGCCAGTACGGAAGTGATGGCTGTGGATATGACCAATGGTATGACCATCAACACCATGTTGGGCAGAGACATCAACGCAGCCATCGACTCTGTTTCGGGTAACACGGTGCTTAATTCGTCTGCCATGATTACCAGCATGGATAATGAGTTGGAGAATGGCGTGCTTCACGTAGTGGATAAGGTGATACGTCGCTCTAATAGAATGGTGGCTGGTGAGTTGGCTTTACATGAGGAGTTCAAGTTGTTCACCCAAGCATTGGAGGTAACGAAGTTGGCTGACTCTCTCTCGGCTTTGGTAAGGACAGGCATAGAGCCCGTTACCGACAACACCGCCAAATGGTATGTGCCTGAAGAGTGTAAGGTGGGCTTTACCTTGTTTGCAGAAAGCGATGATGTGTTCAAGGCAAACGGCATCAATGATATTAGCGACTTGGCTAATTATGCCGCCGAGATATATGGCAAGTGTGCTGATCCCAGTAGTGGTTGGTATGACTATTACCGTAATAACAAGATCACCGTGGATACGAGTAATGACTATACCAAGCCCAACAACTGCCTGAACATGTTTGTGCGCTATCATATCCTGAAACTTCGTGCCTCTTACGACAAGTTGCTTTACTCTTTCAATGAGGTGTCTAAGGTTTCGCTCGTAGAATATTATGAGACGATGCTACCATATACCTTGATGAAAGTGATGCGTATCAGTGGTAAGAGATTGCTCAACAGATGGGTAACCAACACATCACTGACCGACCGTATCGCAGAACTTGGAACGGCAGGAATGCAGACTGTTATGCGTAATGGTATTGAGATTAAGAATACCAACATTCAGGCTCTGAATGGTTATATCCATCCTATCACCGATATGTTGGTTTATGACTATGACGTTCCTCATGGTGTGTTGAATGAGCGTATGCGTTTCGACGATACCGCATTCCTTTGGGAAATGATGTCTAACTCACATCGTGGTGCAACGTATGCGGAAATCAAGGCTTGGAATGGTGGTGTTTCTGGTTCAGAAGGTTCACTCTCTGGAGACTACATCCGTTACCCGGCTAACTTCTTTGAGAACATGAGGGTGTACAATGGTAACAACACCCACGTCATGTATCTCTCTGGTTCTGGTAATGGCTGGAGTAACTACCAGGGTGATGAGTTCAACTGTATGGGAGCATACGACTTTGCGTTCCGCTTGCCTCCTGTGCCAGACGGAACATACGAGCTCCGATTGGGCTACACTGCCAACGGCAGTCGTGGTATGGTGCAGTTCTATCTGGGACGTTCTTCAGCGCTTATTTCCATGAAGGCGCTCGATATCCCACTCGATATGCGTAGGGTTCCTGTTGATAATCCAGACGGTTCACCTGATAACAACTCTGGTACAGGATGGTGTCTCTACACCAAGACCGATGACATGGGTGTGGAGAGCGATGCTAACATGCACAACCTTGGATGGATGCGTGGACCATTGTATTACACGGTGGGCAAGGGTGGCTCTTTGGCTCGTGCCAATGCACAAGACTTGCGCCGCATCGTTGCCAAGATGCAGTTTGAGCAAGGTGAGTATTGGTTGAGATTCAAGACCGTTTTGCCAGACAACAGAACGACGCAGTTCCACCTCGACTATATCGAGTTCTGCCCGGAGAACGTGTATAACAACAACCAATATGTGGAAGACATGTATTAAACCAAAAACAGTTTACTTTTATGAAAAGAAATCATATATTCAGAAACGCTTCTGTCGTGATGGTCTCCTTGATGATGGGAGCCTTCACGGTGGGATGCTCTGACTGGGATGACCATTACGACGGCGATGCTTCTGCCATCGGCACAGCAGCTTCTAACTTGTGGGAGAACATCTCGTCGGAGTCAGATATTTCACAATTCAAGGCACTCTTGCAGAAAGCAGGGTACGATAAGGTGTTGGCTCAACCACAGTATTATACGGTATGGGCTCCGAAAGACAACACGTTTGATTACAATTATTACAACTCGCTTAGCTTGGACAAGTTGCAGAAGGAGTTTGTGCAAAACCACATCTCACGATACAATTATGCCCTTCCTAACGAGAAAAATCCTATTGTGAACATGCTCAATGAGAAAGTGATGCCGTATGTTTCCAATACCATCAGTGGCGTGAACATCTCCAACTCTATCGGTACCAGCAATGGTATCTTGAAGAAGTTGGACGGCAGACTTCCTTTCTTGTATAATATTTATGAATCGTTGGAGCCAGGCGAATTTGCCATTGACTCTATCTGCCAGTATTTCCATGGGTACGATATGAAAGTGCTTGACAAGACCAAGAGCGTTCAGGGACCTGTGAAAGACGGTAAGATTACTTATCTCGATTCTGTCTTTAATGAAGACAACATTCTTTATAACCTCTTTTATGCTTACGTTCATCGTGAGGATAGTAACTATACGATGCTCGTTCCCACGAATGAGGCTTGGAAGAAAGCTAAGGAGAAAATCACTCCGTATTTCAATTACGTGAACGACTTTACTTTCGTGGAGAATACGGCAACAAATACCTTGAGAAAGGAAACCAAAGTAAATATCGACGCTGCTTATCTGCGCGACTCCATGATTAATTACATGTTGGTACAGGATTTGTTCTACAACAACAACCTCTTTGCTAACGAGGCATTGAATACGTTGCAAACAGGACAAACGTTACAGGTTGACTCCTTGGTAGGAACAAATAATTACAGGACGGGTCGCTCGTTGGTTTACTCAGAAGATGCTGCCAACCTCTTCGAGGGAGCCACAAGGGTAGATAAGAGTAATGGTGCCATCTTTGTGACGGATAGCTTGCGTATGCGCACTTGGACTACTTGGAATCCACCAATCAAGGTTGAGGCAGAAAGTCCCACTTATTCACAGTCTCAAAACATTTTCAATGGTACGGGATATTCTACCGCAGTAACGGCAGGTACGAAAAACCCATTGGTTCAAGGTTCGGTGTCTAACAATAGGTATATGTATGTGCAACCCAGTGCTACCTCTACCAACCCAGAGATTGACATCTACTTGCCACACGTTCGCTCCACCACATATAATATATATGGTGTGTTCGTTCCGGAAAATATCACCAACGAGAACATTGGCGTGGAAGACCTCAAGCCTAACCGTTTAAGGGTAAGAGTGGTTTACAACACTGAGCAAGGCAATACGAGGGATGTAGCTTTCTCTGGTTATGTGGAGAACGATCCCACCAAGGTAGATACGGTGTTGATAGGAGAGTTTACTTTCCCAATAGCTTACGAGGGAACAGGAGGCTACTATCCTTACCTTCGTATTTCCAGCAACGTTACCAGCTCGCAAACCAGTAGGTACACTCGTGAGATACGTCTCGACTGCTTGATGCTTATCCCGAAAGAATTGGATGAGTATCGCCAAGCGCATCCTGGCTATAAATATTATGAAGGTAGTGACACCTACTATTAATCCGTCTCATCTTTAAATTTAGATTCAAATGAAAAGACATTATATTCTTTCAATTAGCACACTTCTGTTGCTTGGACTTTGTCAACCGACATTCGCCCAAGACGATGACGCTTCATACGATGAAGAAGTGACTACTGTTGTCAAGAAAAAAACACCTGCCAAAAGACCTACCTATCCCATGATGGAGGTACATGGAAAGGTGATTGACGCAGCTACGAAAACACCGCTTGCGGGTATTCAGGTGCAGACGCTCAATGACCGCTACTATGCTGCCATGACCAATGAGAATGGTGAGTTTACCATCAGTGTTCCTACGTTTGCCTCTGCCTTGTATGTCTTCGCACCAAGATACTTGAGCCAGCAGGTGGGAATTGGAAACAACCAAAAGCCTCTGACGATTACATTGATTGCAGATAAGTTTAAGACCATGTACGAAAACAGTACTGACATCACTGCTTCGTCAAAGACTTCTCTCGACATTACTACCTCGCAAAGCGTGGAGACGGAGATAGAGAGCCATCTGGGTGCCGACGTTCGTACCGTTACTCGTTCGGGCGGTCCTGGCTATGGTGGCGTGATGTTTATCCGTGGCTTCAATTCGCTCAATGCCAATGCGCAGCCTCTCGTGGTCATAGATGGTATCATTCATGACATGCAGGAAACACGCAATACTTTGCATGATGGCGACTATACCAATATGTTGCTCAATATCAATCCCGATGACATTGATCAGGTACAAGTACTGAAGAATGCCACTTCCATCTATGGAGCAAGGGGAGCTAATGGTGTTATCTTGATTACTACCAAGCGCGGTCATAGTATGGCTACTCGCATCAATGCGAACATTGGCGTAGGTATTTCTTTCGAGGGCAAGCTTCCCGAGATGATGAATGCTAACCAATATCGCCTCTATGCTTCTGAAATGTTGGGTGGACATCCTAATATCAGCACTTTCAAGGAAGACATTAAGTTCTTGGTGGATGATCCTAATAAGTATTATTACAAGACTTACCACAATGAGACTGACTGGAGCAAGGAGGTTTATCGTACAGCATTGAACCAGAATTACAGTATCAACGTGCAAGGTGGTGATGACGTGGGTATGTACAACCTTTCTCTTGGTTACACCGACGGTCAGAGCAACGCCAAAAAGAACGGATTCAACCGTTTGAACGTGCGTTTCAATACAGACATCAATATCATCACCAACCTGTCAACTCGTTTCGACATGTCTTATACCAAGATCAATCGTGACGTGTTTGACAATGGTGCTCCAGAAGATTTCTCTGCAGGTACGGTTACTTCTCCTACATTCCTGGCTCTTATCAAGTCGCCATTCCTCAATCCTTATACGTATAATAGTGTAACGGGTCTGTTGTCTTCTACGCTCAGCGATGCTGACGATTTCCTTACAAGCATCGACAGAGACTTGTCATTGGCAAACCCCACTGCACTGTTGGAAAACGGTGAGGCTATCAATAAAAACCGTGTGGAGACTACCAATTTCAATGCAGTGATTGCGCCCACTTATCAATTTAACCCAAACCTCAAGTTGACGACAGTGTTCAGTTATACGCTCGACCGTATCTCTCAACGTTACTATCGTCCAAAGAATGGTGTTCCTTCATTCTTGGTAGAGGGTATCGGCCGCGTGCAAAGTGCTGCTTGGTCTATGTTCGCCAAGGAAACCAGTGTAGTGAGCGATACTCGTCTGCAGTTCACCAAGCAGTTTGCTTCTCACTTCTTGGATGTGTTCGGTGGATTCCGTTACATGTCGTTCAACTTCGACGACAACGAACCTGAAGGACAGTATGCCATTGGTGGTGGTAACGACAAGCAACCTAACATCTCTACATCAATGGACTATAAGTCGGCTACGGGAACCAACGACACTTGGAAAAACATGTCTTGGTATGTGAACATCGACTACAATTACCGTAACCGTTATTTCGCACAGTTGTCTGCATCTGCTGAGAGCAGTAGCCGCTTTGGTAAAAACTCTGATGGCTTGAAGATTCTCGGTGCTAAGTGGGGTATCTTCCCCAGCTTGCAGTTGGGTTGGGCTATCACCAACGAGGCTTGGTTCCCCAAGACTCCTGCCATCAATTACTTGTTGCTCAAGGCTGGTTACGACATCACGGGTAATGACGATATCAACAACTTCGCAGCTCGTACCTCGTTTGGCGTAATGAAGTATCTCTATGGCGCATCTGGTTCTGGTGCTACGGCTGCTCAGCTGAACAATATCGGTAACGATAAGATTACCTACGAGAAGACGGGTAAGTTTAACGTAGGATTGAAGTCTTACTGGTTGAACAATAGATTGGGCGTTAACTTCGACTATTATCTCAACCACACTACTAACTTGCTTACCTTGAAGAGCTTTGACAATCCTGTTGCCGGTATCAACAATTACTGGAGCAATGGTGGTTCGCTCGACAATACTGGTTTTGAACTGACCGTAACAGGAAAGCCAGTCGTTTCCAAGAACTTCAACGTAGAGGTGGGTGCAAGCATGGGTCATTACGTAAACAAGATTAAGACCTTGCCTAACAATGACCATATCTACGTGAATGGTAAGGATGATGCCATTGGCTATACCTCTAACGTATATGGTTCCAACAATGTGGCTACCATCATCGGCGAGGCTGTGGGTAGCTTCTATGGATACAAGGTGGTAAAAGACCAAACCAGTCCTAATGGCGTGTTCACTTCTGCTGCTGCCGCTGCACAGGCTAATCTCTATTTGGTAGATGCCACAGGTAAGCCTCAGTACTTCAAGGCTGGCGACATGCACTTTGCTGACCTCAATGGTGACGGTAAGATTAGTGAGGCTGATAAGACCATCATCGGCAATCCTAACCCCGACATCTACGGAAATATCTTTGCTAATATCGGTTGGAAGAACTTCACATTGTCAGCCGTGTTCAACTATTCGCTTGGCAATGACGTGTTCAACTATCAGAGAAGCGTTTTGGAGGCTGGTTCAAACTTCTATAACCAAACAGTGGCAATGGCCAACCGTTGGCAATACGAGGGACAAGTTACGAATATGCCTCGCCTGAGCTATGGCGATGCCATGGGTAACAGTCGTTTCAGCGACCGCTGGATAGAGGATGGCAGTTACTTGCGCCTCAAGACAGTTCGCCTGACGTATAAGGTGCCTGTTCGTTTCTCTTGGCTCCAAGGTCTTTCCATTTGGGCAGAGGGTAGCAACCTTTTCACCGTAACGCATTATTTGGGAAGCGACCCAGAGTTCTCTGTTGCCAATTCCGTACTCTATCAAGGTGTTGATGCTGGCAATGTGGCACAGAGCCGTGCCGTTGCATTTGGGTTGAAGATTAATCTCTAAAATCAAGAATGAAGAATGTATAATGAAGAATTAACAACCGCTTTGAGCGGACATAATAATGATTCGACTATGGCTACAAAATTTATAAATACAAGAAAGGGTAGTTTGAGAATGGTCTTGAAGGTGCTCGGTGCAGCACTCTTCATCCTTCATGCTCCACTCTTTGTTTCTTGTGATGACATGCTTGAGACGGAGTCTGACAGACAAATCTTTGATCCTGCTCTCGATCAAAAAACCGACTCTATGTTTTACACGCTTGGTATTCTTAAAGCCGTCCAGCAGGCTGCCGACCAGTATGTGTTGGTGAACGAAATGCGTGGCGACTTGGTGGCTACCAATACATATACGGAAACCGACTTGCGGGAGTTAGCTAACTTCTCTGCCTCCGTGTCTAACAAGTACGATTCTGCATACGTGTACTACCGTATCATCAACAACTGTAACTATTACATCGCTCACCGCGACACTACCTTGCTTACGGGTAGCCGTAACGTGAGTATGCCTGAATATGTACAGGCTCACTCTATTCGTGCGTGGGCTTACATGCAGCTTGCCAAGACTTATGGCAGTGTTCCGTTCTATACGGAGCCTGTCACCAGTATCTCTCAGGCTAATGAGGTGCGCGAGAAGAAAAACTTACAGCAAATCTGTGATGCGTTGGCTGCCGACTTGGAGAGATACAGTGGCTATGCAGTGCCTACTTACGGCAATATCAATGCGGGTAGCACCAATTCTGGTTCTTCCAAGACCGTAACGTCTTCTAAGGCAATGTTCCCCGTAGATGTGGTATTGGGCGACTTATATCTGGAAACAGGGCAATATGAGAAAGCTGCCAAGCATTACTTCGCTTATCTCAGGGCGCAGCAACGTCCTTCTCAAGATTATTACTTGATGCCTTATTTGTACTTCTCAACACGAGAAACACAGTCGTTGCCAAACGATATGCCTCGATCTTATAGTGGAGCAGGTTCATGGAGCAATCTCTTCAGTTCCACCACAGATGTTGTGACCTATGTGCCAATGGCTGTAAACCGCATGAAGGGTACCATCACTGATCTTCCAAGGCTTTTCGGATATGATTATTATTCTACTGAGTCGGCTTCATCTCGTTCTCAGGAAATGTATCTCTTGGAGCGACAGATTGACGCTTCTGCTTCGTATAAGAATCTTGCCAATAGCCAAACGTACTATTACGTTCCTTCATCAGCTGCTACCGATAATATCGTGAAATCTACTGATGCCGTGGGCGATTTGCGTAGATTGGCTTCGTTCGAAAGCATTTCCAAGAATGACTCGTTGTTTACGGTGATGACCAAGTACAATGATGCCAATATCATCCTGACTCGTTACACCACCGTCTATCTCCGTTTGGCAGAGGCTATCAACCGCATGGGTTATCCTGATGCTGCATTTGCTATTCTGAAGGACGGTTTCAATCGTGACCTCTCTACAGATACCACTTACATCAAGCCTGCTACGCATCAGTTGCTACGTACCACGTTGCCTTTCTTCTCTACAGAGAATATTGAGCTGTTTAGAAATAGCGTTGGTATTCACTCATACGGTAGTGGACATACGCAGGGCGCATTCTCTCCCTATCAGATGGATGCTGTCGTAAGTGCGAAGTTTGACGCTCTGAGGGCTCAAAATGTGACGGTCGGCACAACCAAGAATGATACGATAAATGCCGTAGAAGACTTGATTTGCGATGAGTATGCACTTGAGTTGGCTTACGAGGGCTATCGTTTCGGCGACCTTTGCCGCTTGGCTCGTCATAAGAATGAGGCTGCTCTCTACGGTTCCAATTATGGCAGTGAGTGGCTTGCACGTAAATTGGCATTCAAGAGTCCTATGGTGGACCTCAAAGATCCCAATAACTGGTATCTGCCATTCAGTAAGTAAACAATCCATTTTATTATATTGATAATCAAAAACCGAGCGAGAAATATCTTTTCGCTCGGTTTTTTTGTTGGAAGAGATTGATGAATATAAATTATTGGCGTCCGCTAAATATCTTTGGCATTTAATTCCTTATATAGGAAATAACGAGACTTGACGTTCGGGGGGATTCGGGATTGGATATATATGTCCCTTGATTTCATGTGTGAAAGGTGTTAATTCAGAGCAATGGGTATATTTTTTATCGATTGAATAATTATACAAAATTTTTTATCTATATTTGCATGTAATTCTAAAATCACTTATTTTTATGATGAAAACTTTTACTCTTAAATTTTAATTAAATTGCTTTGATGTCTATCTCATTTTGTCAATAAAAAGTGATAAAAAGGGGGCTCCAGAATGTGATATTTTTCACCAACTCTTCCGTCGGTACAAAAATGGGCGATTTGGGGTGCTTTTGTAAGTGTTTGATTTTTAGAGTGTTATAAATTGTTGTGTATGTTTATACAACTAAAAATGATTGTTTATGCAGAAAAAGGTGGCAATTTGCCCCTTTATCATACATGATTTTAGCTCGATAACATATATAGTTAGTCTGCTAACATATATAGTTACGCTCGTAATGAATATAGTTACGACAATAACTATATATGTAACGAAGAAAAATGAGTGATTTTACGGTGTAAAACCATTGTTGTGGCTTTCCTAATTTCTAGTTTGAAATTTTTCACGAAATTTTTTTGTTATGATATTTCGTAATTTTTCAGATGGTTAGTAGATGTTTGGTGGGT
Organism: Prevotella sp. UBA6994; assembly: GCA_002449845.1. Lineage (GTDB taxonomy): Bacteria > Bacteroidota > Bacteroidia > Bacteroidales > Bacteroidaceae > Prevotella. The sequence continues at coordinate 33,827 of DJXW01000007.1, read as the reverse complement.
GGAGCACTCTACTCATGCCACGGGGTGCAGAGTAATTACTACACTGTTAGTTACAGACAAAGGGGTGAAAACAGTCATGATGTAAAGTATCTGATGATGAGAGATACATTATATATATATAAGAAGACGGTGACCATTGCTACCAGAATTTGCAATAAGTGTTTTGCCCATCCTTTTGTGCACAAGAACAGATAAGAGATGGTTAAGGGGATGATGAACAACCAATGCCCCGACATGATGTACACCTCGTTTAAGCCAAATCCCAGCACCACGTGAATGACCATATCCATTGCAAACCACGTCATCATCAACAAGAAAAACTGACCGATGGCAGAGCTGGAAACCATGGGAAACCGTCTGGCAAGACTTGGTATGTGGTGGATGAGGAAAATGTGTAAGCCACAGAAGAAGCCCAACAAGAACAATGTAACTATAATGCCTTCAACAATGTAGTTGATAGAATATTGATAACGCACAATCATGGGACGATTACCCTCCAAGATGTCATCAAGCAGATGGTCGGTATGTAGTTGAATGGATTCCCCGAAAAGATTTTCCTGAATGCTTGCTTCCCTGTCAGTGCTGACATCTGTCCAACTGATAAACTCTCCTTTGGCGATAGGTTTTCCACGTCGTTTGTCATGATGGTCACGCATATATTTCGCATACGCCCACTCTTTCACCGTCTTCCTCACCATTCTTTTAATTTCGATGGAGTCTTCCTGTGGGTTCTGTTGTGCGTAAGCCCGGAAGAGACTGTCGCGTATTTCCCTGTCACGAATCTTTGCCAATCGTTCCTTTTCTTGTGCTTCCGGAATGGCAAAGACATAGTGTTCCAGTCGGGCTATTCCCCATATCAATGCCGACGGCAGGATGATAGCCAACAAGAAATACTTGGGTTGGAAAAACTTCTTCCCGTTGGCGAAAAGGGCAGACATGAACACCTTCAACCCATTGTTGAGAGACACCCCAGCCGTGATGAAGAAGAAGAACCACGTTTGCATGATGCCCATCTGCTTGCGTTTCTTCTCCCTGACGATAGCCACGTAAAGCACAAACAATAAGATAAACATCGAGCAGTTGAAATGGTCGGGAACCATGACCGTAACCAATATATATGCGAAGGAGAAAAACAAGAGAGAGAGGATGGAAGAGTCTGTTCTGGAGAGTCCCAATCCTTCGCGTACGATTCTATAGAAGAAGATAAAAGCATAAAACCCGAAAAACACCTGCATGACAGCCACGACGTAAATGGCACAGTTGATGCCTGTCAGTTGGATGAGCAATTGGTTGATGAGGTAGGGAATGAACATGAAAACCGCCAACAGCGGGTGTCGGAAGATGTTGTATTGCGTAGCCGACCATTTGGAGATAACCGTATAAGTCCACGCATCGAATCCCGATACGTTGAAACCATTGCGAAACATCTTGTGGTAATCGTCAGAAAACAAGGTCAGCGTGTCTTGGTAATGCCAAACCAACAAGCCATTGAGAAATACGACCAACAAGAAAATGCAGCAGGCAAGGAGTCGCTCTTCTCTCTTGATGGATAGGAAATGGAAAGCTTTGAAACAGAAATTCTGAAGTTGGTTCATATTCAATCAATATTTGGATGGTTGCAAAGATATAAGTGTCACAATAGATAATCAATCAAGAAGTAACCATTGTAGGCAAAGAGATAAATGGTGAGCAGTGTCAATACGATGCGCAGAATATGCTTGGGATATGGAGCCAAGTTTTTGAGAGCATATCCTATGGCAATGGGAACGACGTACATATAATGCGCCGACATGATATAGATTTCATTGATGCCGAATCCCAATCCCATGTGCAATCCCATGTCGAGCAAGAAATAAGACATACACAACCAAAGGAAGCGTGACCGTCCGCCACAGACAACACCAAAGATAAACAACAGAAAGATGATGGCTTCGATTACGTAATTGTAAACCCACCGATATTTCACGATGATAGGGCGGTTGCGGTAAGTATCTTTCAGCAAATAGTCGGGATGAAGTTGAATAGCCTCACCGAAAAGATTCTCTACACCCGATTCCCATCGTGAAGTAGTGATGTCTGTCCATCTCATAAACTCCCCTTGCATGATAGGTTTGCCTTGACGAGGCTGTTTCTTCTTGGCAACGGTAGGAGTCGTTTTGTTTGCTTGGGCAGCCATCTGCGCCTCGCGTTTTTTCTTCTCCGCTTTCTTTTTGGCAATGATAGCATGTCGCGCCTTTTCTCCTTCCAACACGAAATAATGATATTCCAACCTGCAGAAGCCCCATATCAAGGCAGCAGGCAGAATGACCGCCATCAATAAATAAGCGGGATGAAAGAAACGCTTTTTGTTGACGAACAATCCAGAGAGAAACACCTTCAATCCATTGTTGAGCGATATTCCTGCCGTAATGAAGAACAAGACAATGCCTTGCAAGATGCTCATTTCCCTACGCTCCTTCATCAGCTTACCAGAGATATATAATGTGAGGAGCAGGAGAAACATGGAGATGATGAAATGGTCGGGAACCATTGCCGAAAGCATGATGTAGGCAAAGGAATACAAAAAGCAACAAAGCAAGAAAGCATCTCGTTTCTCCGTTCTTACGATTTCGTACAAGATGCGATAAAGGAATAAAAAGGCGTAGGAAGCACAACAAATAATGATAGCAGCCACGATAAATTGCACGATATTGACGCCGAACAACCACATCACGGCTTGGTTGATGATATATGGAAACCACATCAAGAAAGCCAAAAACGGGTGACGATACACATTGTATCGCGCTTCCCAATGAGAGACGACGTAATAAGTGAGCGGGTCGAATCCAGAGATGCGAAACTTCCCGATGAAGAGATTGAAGTAGTTGTTGTGAAGTGTGGTGAAATCGCCAAAGTAATGGTAGATGGTCAGCGCATTAAGCACCATCGTCAGAACAATGGCAAATAGGAACACGCCCTTTTCTTCACGTTTCACTTTCAATATGTTCATGACTTCTCCGACTTAGATTTTCTTACCTTAACGAAATATCTCACCAATAGGAAATTCACGGGTACGCAAACGCAATACATCGGAATGGGTGCGTAATCTTGCGGAACACCCAACCAAATGAAGAATTGCAGAGACACCATCTGCAACGTATAGTTCATCAAATGAGAAAAGGCAAATCCCGCACCTTTAGCTATGTTGGCCTTCACGCGAAACGTGAAATAGGTAGTGGCAAAGTAATTGAAAATAAAACTTACCACATAGCCAATCGTGTTGGCTATACCTGGCGAGGTGGTTCTCCACAACAACAGGTAAACGACGTATTGAATGGCTGTAGCCAATACGCCTACCATTCCAAAGCGTATCACCTCGCCTAAGTTCTTCTTGATATTCTTATCGTCCATCTCTAAACGGTTTATAATGACTTTCATCTGCCATTTCCAATAATTCCTTATCGCCCTTGCTATCGCCATACGCGATGATGCGATAGTCTTTCCGATTGGGCAAAATGGCGTTGATGCGATTCACTTTCTCTTGTCCATAACAATTGTGAGAGGAGAACTTACCCGTAACCCTGCCGTTCACTACCTCTATCTCTGTTCCGATGACCATGACACCTTTGTGGTTGAGGTCTTCGGAGATATTGAAACAAGTGCCTAATAGGGGAGAAGTCCAGTTGCGTATGCTGGCACTTACCACCATGACCTTGGCATTTTTCTCCATCAGACGTTCTATCTCCCGCAATCCGCCCATGCGTAAGAGGTCGGCTCTGCTTTCAGCGAAGTTCTTGCAGATGGTGTCGAAATCCCGTATCAGCATTCCCTTGAAGCAGAATGAGAAAATCTTTTGCTTCGCCTTGTGGTTGGAATACAAGCCCAATTTCATCAATACCAATAGGGGAGAATAGATGAGAAACAGGCAAAACGTATAAGCGTCGCCCTTAGAGAAACGCAGAAACTCAATCAAGCTATCCTTGTTGGTCAGCGTACCGTCGAAATCGAATATATAAAGACTATCTTTACGTGTGTCAGACATGATGTTTATGAGTTAAAAACATAGTGTTTATGAATCAGAAATATATGAGTATTAAAAACGAAACGCCCCAAGCCAATACGATGAGTTGGATGAAACGGTCGTGGAGAATCACTTTCGTTGGGTCGCCACTTTTGTTATCTACCACCGCCAATTGAATATAGCGAAGCAAACCCACTAAAACGTAGATGCTCGTCAGGTAGAGATAAGGGGTGTGGAATTGGTTGATAACCTCTGGCGAAACCGTGTACATGATGTAACACACCAATGCAGCCGTTCCCGTAATGGTAATGGCTTGGTTGATAAAGGTGAGATTGTATCTGATGGTATTCTTTCGCGGAGCCTCTCCCGTGATTTCCATTCGTACCACATCATCACGCCGCTTGGCAAAGGATAGGAATAGGGTGAGCAGGAATGTCATCAATACAATCCAATTACTTAATACGATTTCTGCGGCAAGACCACCAGCCAATAGTCGGAGTATGAAACCAAACGCCACGATGCACACGTCGATGATGGCGTGTTTCTTCAGTTCTACGCAATAGGCAATGTTAAGAAGCCAGTAAAACAAGATGACGCCAGCCACTTGCCATTTATTGCAGGGAGAGAACCAGGCGGTAGCCATAGACAACAAGAACAAGGCAACCATCAAGACATAAGCTATACTCTTGGAAACGTCGCCCGATGCAATGGGACGGTGACACTTGACGGGATGTCTGCGGTCGGCTTCCAAGTCAACAATGTCGTTGAGGCAATAGATAGACGATGCGGCAAAGCTAAAGGCAAAAAAGGCGATGATGCCGGAAATGATGTCGTTCGTATCGAGCAGACTTCCGCCAAAGAAGATAGGAAGCAAGACGAAAGTATTCTTGATCCATTGTCTGCATCGAATGAGTTTGAATATTGCTTGAAGTGTTTTCATCTTTGTGTCTTTTTATTTGATGAGTCGTTGGACGGGCAACACCAGTTGGTGCAACAGCCACGCCATGGGTATTGTACATGTTACCACGATGAGGAATGTAGGCCAGTAACCCAAATGATAAGGTTGGACGTAAGCCAAGACAAACTGGACGTGGATGAGGTAAGCCTCTAAGCTGATGGCTCCAAAGAACTGGCAGAACTTGTTGAACCATTTGGGTGTTCGTCTGAATATACGATTGAGCAAGAGGATACTGGTAATGGTGAAGGGGATGTAAAGCATTCGCTCTACGAACAAGGGAAAGTGTCCGTGTCTTTCCTGTTCCAGATAGATGCAAGTGCAGAATGTCATGAGGAAGATGATGATAAGCAGCCATACGGCTTGTCCGTCGATGGTGCGTTTCTCCTTGACATACTGCCCCATGTTGATTCCGATGAGGAAGATGGGCACCCTGCTCCAGAATATCTCCAAGTGTCCCACCGCTTCGTTGATAGGAATCACCCATTCTACCATCACACACCAGATCACGGCAAGCAAGGGTGTCCAACGGTAAAAGGGGTGCTTGACAATGAGTTTCATATAGAATGGCGCAATGGTATAGAGCATCATGATAGCGGGAATGTACCAGAAATGCAACTCACAGTTGAGCCAGAAATCCCAGTTGATGAGGATGTCTCCCAATAAGTCGATGATATTGCCTCCCTTGGGAAACCGTGGGATATAATAGAGACAGGCAATAATCAGCCAGGCGGGATAGATACGTATGTAGCGGCGAATGAAATAATGCTTGAGAGATGGGTTCTTAATCCACGAAAACCATAGGCCAACGCCACTGAGAAACAAGAAAATGTCAACGCCCACGTTTCCGCATCGCCTTAACCCATAGAACATGTCGCCACGAGAGAGCCACACGTGGAAAAGGATAATGAAAAGCATGGCTGCTCCCATTAACTCGCCACGGAAACGACTGATATTCACTAACTCTATGTCGGGTATCTTCTTCATCATTTTGTTTGTGAGGGATTAGGAATGCGTTTCATCAATTCGTTAAACAACCATGCTAAGCAGATGGAAGCAATGATATAAAGTAGGAGTCCCGTATAGAAATTACCTTGTCTGCTGATGGGAATGAATATTTTTCGGGTGATGGGATGGCAGACGAACAGGGCTGCCGAAATGCTTCCCATCCATTGCAGGAATCGGAAGATAGCTCCCAGCAATGTAGAGATGAAGTTATTCGACCTGGGTTGAAGCAGTTTGACCAAGCATACATTGGTGAAGATGATTGCCAACGGAACGAGTGTCCAATTGAAAAATCCATCACAGAAATAAAAAACCATATAGATACTTGGCACAATGATGATGGCACTGAGTTGGTAAGTGAATGGTTCGCCGTGGCGGGCTGTCAATAGGCCAATGCCAAACGGTAACATTCCGCCGATGAAGTTGTATCGCCATCTGTTGAGTGCTTCTCCCTCGGGATTGCACGACAGTTGGATAATCTCGCAAATAATGATGAGAGCCACCGCAAAGCCCCAGTGTCTGCGATAGAGAAACAAACGATAGACGATGTATAATTGAAGCATCAGTCCAAAGAACCAATATGGTCCTGGCCAGATAATTTTGTCGGGAGTGGGAAGAACGTTGTTAAACATCAACAACTGAGCCACTACGCCAAGGAAGTCATAGTGAAAGCGTCCTGGAGTGATGGCGTCAACCATCGTGAAAGCCACGAATCCCACAATCATCATCTTGAATAATTTCAGGTAATGATAACGAATGAAATCCCAGATTTGGGATAGTTGGTACTTGATGACAGAGGCGGAAGAGTGGGAACTTACAGAAACGTCGGGCTTACGCTCGTACTTCATCACCAATCCGTAAGCACTGAGAAAAAGGAAGATGGGTACACCGTAATGTCCGAAGAAAGACAACAGGTGTAATGGTAAGTTGGAGTCGGGATGAATAAGGGCTACGTTCAGCGCATCTACGTTTTTCTGGAAATATTGATACTCGTTTTCCTTGACGATAGGCCCTAGCCAATGGCAATAATTATGCAGGAATATTCCTATGATTGCCAATCCTCTGAGGGCGTTACATTCGTTGCGAGTGAGTATTTGCTTATTCATGTTCCGAAATTTTAAGTTGGTCGTAATCCGTCGTTCCCTTTAATATTCTTGGTCGCATCTCGTTGTATTGTGGAGAGAGTATATCGTAAGAAGCATGGTAGTCGGGCGAACTGATACCAGCCAAATAGAGCAATGTATGAGCCAAGGCATCGGTCATCAGCCTATTGTCTTTTGCTTGCTTGATGCTTTCTTGTATTTCAGGTCTGCGGTTGACGTAAGTGGGAGAGCACCATATCCAGAATGGAATGGCAAATTCAAATCGAGCCATGTCGTAATCGATTTTTGCTGAGTGGTTTCTGCAGATAAATCCTCTCTTTCCCTCGAAACACTCCTCACCATGATCAGGCATGTAAATGACGATGGCGTCTTCATGAGCGAATCTCTCAATGATTTGGTCAACGATGGAATCATTGTAATGTACGGCATTGTCGTAATCGGCTAATATCTTTCGCTTGTTGCCGGTGAGGTCTGGTCGGATTTCCCGATAGTCTTTGGCTTGGAATACTTTCTGGTTTTTAGGGTATCTTAGTTGGTAAGCCACGTGCTGCCCCATGAGGTGGAAGATGATGAGATTGCTGCTGCTGTCTGAAACGGTGATTTGCTTGTTGTTGAGCATTTGGTCATAGTCTTCCAACAGTCCCTCGTCTAATGTGTGCAACTGCTTGTTGCGAAGGTCGAATTGGGCTTTGCTCAGTTGGGGATTATTCAAGAAAAATCCACCACTGAAGTCATAAACGGCTTCTTTTGCCTTTGGCAAGAACTGATTGGTTAAGAATGTCACTTGATAACCCGCTTTTCTGAACAGTTCTGGGAAAAGAGGATAGTCGCACCATTCTCCTTCTTGTCCAACGACGTGCATGGAGAATAGATATTTAAAGACAAAACTCGTCAGATTCCACGGTGCCACAACGTCAGAGAACTTGGTCAGATACCCCGTTTCTTCTCTTGCTATTTGTCGGGGAGTGGTTGGCATCATGTAGCCATATTGTTGTGAGTGGTGTGGGCCTAAGCTCTCGCCGATTATCAAGATGATATTGGGTGAGCGATGTTGGCAACTATCCACTTGTACGTGGTCAGCGGCTTCGATGAGCTTGTTTATTTGTTGCGTTGCCAATGAGTTGGCGTAAATGCTAAATGCCAATCTGCTGATGGGAAGATAAAGTTGGGCATGGTCTTTATTTGTCAGCGCATGTTCCACTTCTCCTATATTCTTGCCAGACATCAATGTCCATGTGGCTTCTTTGTTGTGGGCAGAGGTAATGCCGCCCCATACTAATAACACGATACAAGCAAGCCCCATGATGGCGGTAGCTATTCTTTTGAAAGGCTCCGAGTTCTCCGAGTTCTCCGAGTTCTCTGAGATCTCCGAGTTCTCCGATCTCTTTAAACTCCCTATCACCACATTCGCTGCAATCATTAATAATATCCAGCCAATGGGACCAAATATAATGTCTGCCGTGAGATGAGTCTGAAGAAACTCTTTAGCCTCATTAGAGTTGGTTTCTCCCACCAATAAAAGCATGGTTGGGGTGAGGGTGGAGTCAAATTTGACAAAACAATAAACATCGATAATGGCTACGGCATAAAGTACGATATAGAAAATTAACCGTATCCATTTCCTGATGGATGGAGGTAGAAGAGCGAGGATAACACATAGCAGGTATAGGTCGAGAAACAATTCAAGGTATAGGTTTTCATATATATGCGCTCCATCTGTATGTGGTATTGTCACCCAATTACATACCACTCCAAGCAAATACATGAAAAAGAAAAAAAGGGCATTACGACGTATCGGTTCAAAAGCCCATCGAAGAATATTGCCTATCAAGCCTAAATTTAACATGTTACCCTTGTTCGTAGGATGAAAGACTGACCATTGGACATATCCATTGAAAAGAGTTGTCCAATGGTCAGTTCATGTATGATATTAGAATTTATATACTGCAAAGGTGCGAGCAGGAACGGTAAACGTAGCTACGTTCTTGTTGATGCTGATGTCTGTGCTGGCGTGTTCAACAGGAACGATGACATTAGGCTTCTGTACGGTGTTGCAAGCCATTGGGTCGTCACTGTGCAGAGTAGTGAGCTTGACATTCTCTGCACTTGGCAAAGCCTTCAGTCCCTTGAAAGTCAATTGAATCTGTTGAGCCTTGTCACCTGTGTTCACAATCTTCACGATATATTTCTTCGTGTTCTTGTCATAAACGGCTGAAGCACAGAGTCCGTCTTGTCCTGTCACGGGCTTCTTGTTTTCCGTCAATGACAATACGTTTGTACCAGGGTTGCAAGCATACATTTGCTGAACATAGTAGTTTGGAGTGCGCACCGTTTTCAGGTTGTCCATCCAAATCAGGTCAGGTCTCCATTGCCAACCTTCCTCATGAGCAAACAATGGTGCGTAAGTAGCCATTTGCACGATGTCGGCATTGCGCTCAAAGCCAGTCATGGTAGCAGCCTCGTAGAGTGCTCCCTCGAAAATGTTCTTTCCTTCTGGTACAGGGAGAGCGGGTTGGGTAACATGGCAAGCATATTCTCCTGCAAACACTTTCGGACCTTTGCGGTTATAGTTGTCGTAACGTGTAACGTTCTCCATGAACCATTGCTGGTTGCGATAGTAATGCTCGTCCACCAAGTCGGCTTTCAGTTTGGTCATTTGTTCCCATCCGTAAGTAAACTGCTTCCCGTCTTTGTCGTCAGGACTTGGACCAGAAGAACCTACAATCTTCATCTTGGGATATTTAGCGCGGATAGCTTTCATGAATATCTCTAAACGCTCGGGATAGAGTGGTCCCCATTGCTCGTTACCAACGCCAATCTGTTGCAAGTTGAATGGTTCTGGGTGTCCCATGTCTGCACGAAGCTTGCCCCATTTGGTGTCTGTACCGCCATTGGCAAATTCTATCAGGTCAAGTGCATCGTCAATGTATGGCTGTAAGTTGTCTAAGCTGACGTGTACACGAGCAGCATCCTTGTCGTCGTTTTGGTATTGGCAAGCCAAACCTACATTGAGGATGGGAAGAGCCTGTGCGCCAATTTCCTCAGAAAGCAAGAAGAACTCATAGAATCCGAGTCCGTAAGTCTGGTAGTAGTTGGGGAACAAACGATGTGGGAATGTGTAGTTCCAGCGATTCTCGTTAAGAGGACGGTTTTCTGCTGGACCAACAGAGTTTTTCCACTGATAGCGTGAGGCAAGGTCTGTTCCTTCCACGATACATCCGCCAGGGAAACGGAATACGCCAGGGTGTAAGTCTTTCAGGTCTTTCACGAGGTCGGCACGTAACAATCCTTTCCAACTGTCTTGTGGGAACAGGCTTACGTGGTCAAGATCTACGGCGTTGCGTCCTTCAAGATACACGCGCATATATCCCTTGGCTTCAGTCTTAGGAGAGGTCACTGTAGCCGTGTATCGTGCCCACTCGCTTCCCTTGATGTCTATGCTCTGCTTGGCGATAATCTCGTTTTGTGCATCAATCAGTTCTACGCGAATCTTACCGTTAGCATTTCCGCGTGTACGAGCATACACAGAGAAGTCATATTTCATGTTTTTCTTCAATCCCATTCCGAAGAAACCGTGGTTTTCTATACCAGTGCGTTTCTCACGGTGCATGGGGTCACTCAGTGTCACGTAATGAGGATTACGGTCAAAAGCTGGGTTGGCATCATTCACTTGAACGTTTCCGAAAGTGTTCCATCCCATTAGTCGTTGTGGAAACTCGAAAGAACGATTTTCTACCATTTCGGCATAGAGTCCGCCATCAGCTCCGAAGTTGATGTCTTCAAAGAAGATTCCGTACATGGTTGGCTGAATGGGTGCACCAGGTTTCGTGTTCACCGTAAATTGGTGTTGCGCATTTGCTGTACCTGCAAAAGTCATAGCCGCCAATGAAAGCGACAAAAGGAATTTTGATTTCATCTTTTTTGTTATTTGATTAGGTAATTGATTGCAAATATAGACAAAATAGTTGAAAAATAAGAGCGAAAGGTAAAAAAAATAGGGAACGAGTGTGTTTCGTCCCCTATTCATGTTTTTTTGTCCACTATTTGACCAATGGAATCAACCAGAACTTGAATAACTTGTCTCCTGCCAGTACACGGTATGGAGGTAATGCCCGTCCTTCTCTGCTCCAACTATTGATACCGCCTACACCAGTCTGCTCCAAGTCGAGTGACAATTCTGTATATTTTGACTTAGGCACTTGTGGAGAGTGGTGTTGCTCTTTGTTGTCGCCATCGTCTAAGTCGGCAATGTTATAATGTAATGCGCTTGCCGTGAATGGCTCACATGCTTGTATTCTCAATCCCGTCTTGCCATTGGTTTGTTCCCACCAGCGAATGTCGGTCTTGGTTCCTGTCTCTTGAGGACGGATGTATGGGAAGAATTGCTCGTCGGCTGTTTGATGGTAAATGCCGATGTTCTGTGAGAGATTACGGTCAGAGTAGTTCTCGATAGGACCACGTCCGTAGAAGTCGCTCTTGTCCATGTTGTATGGCAGGTCCATCACCATTCCGAAACGGAACATCTCTTTTGCTTTCATGTTTTCAGAGGTGGTCATCTTCTCGAACACGTGAATGGCTCCGGCATCTGTAACCACGTATGTGAGAGACAATTTCGACTCAACGCTTGCCATGTCGTATTCAGCCTTTACGGTCACGGTGTTGGCTTTCTTGTCTTTCGTTGCGGTGAGTGAGATGAGCTTCATGTCTGGATTCTTCCATGCCTTATAGCTCTTGTGAATGCCGGCACCCATGTCGTTGTCTGTAGGAGCACGCCAGAAGTTGGGCTTCAACGTACCGCCTTCTCCTAACATGTTATTACCCAAAACGGTGAAGTTTTTCAGCAATCCAGTGGCTTTGTTGAAACGAATGTCCATGTTGGCACTGGTGATGATAATCTCATCAGACTTTTTCTTGTTTTCCAATTTGATTTTTGACTCAACTACTTGTGCGGGATACTCGAAAGCGCAGCAAGAATGCTTGTCTTCAGTTACGATAAACTGGTTGTAAGCCACGGTCTGTCCAGCTTTCATCAATGGCTCGGCGGTCTTTAACTTGAAGTCGATGTTGAGCAATACCTCAGATTTGGCACCAATGTTGTCGAGCTTATAAGGTAATGTGTACTCAGCCGTTTGTTGTGGCTCGATGTTCAAGTCGGTGATTTCACCGTTTTGAATGGCTTTTCCGTCTTCCAACAATGTCCATACGAGTTTGTAATTCTTCAGGTCACGGAAGAAATATTCATTCAACACCTTGATTTTACCAGCTTTCAGATCTACTGCCGAAGCCCAGATGTTTTGATACTCATGTGCAATCTCGTATGCGTGAGGGTTGAGTTGACGGTCAGGACCGATAATACCGTTACAGTTGAAGTTGTTGTCGGATGGGTCGTAGTTGTTGTAGTCGCCACCGTATGTATAGTCAATCTTGTTCAGTTCGGTATATGGTGTGCTCTCCGTTACCTTTAAGCTCATGGGCTTCACAGGCTTGCGGTGCAAGGCTTGGTCAACGAAGTCCCATATATAACCACCTTGGAACTTGGGATACTTGCGTACCAAATCCCAATAATCCTTGATGACACCAGAAGAGTTACCCATCGTATGGTCGTACTCACATTGTATCAGAGGCTTGGTGAAATTCGGGTCGGTAGCATAGCTCTCGCAGCTCCATGTGGGGTAGTACATCGGACAGAAGATGTCGGTGTTTCTGCCTTCTCTTCCTGCTTGCTCCCATTGACAGGGACGACTGGGGTCTGTAGCTTTTACCCAATCGTATGCTGCCTCGAAGTTAGGACCGTTTACTGTCTCGTTACCCAACGACCATACTATGATGGACGGATGGTTGAAGTAAGTGCTCACGTTGTGTTGGTTACGCTCCATGATTTGCTTGGCAAACTGCTCTTTCTTTGCCTCAGCGTCTTTGCCATAGCCAAAGCCGTGGCTCTCTTGGTTGGCTTCTGCTGTCAGGTATAGGCCATATTCGTTGCAGAGGTCGTACCAGACGGGGTCGTCGGGATAGTGACAGGTACGAACGGCGTTGATGTTGAGGCGTTTCATGATTTGAATGTCTTGTATCATTCGCTCACGGCTCACCACATATCCACCATCGGGATCCATCTCATGACGGTCGGCACCCTTGATATAAATCGGTTGACCGTTGACAAGCAACTGAGAGTTTTTGATTTCTACCTTACGGAAACCTACTTTCTGTGGTACTACTTCCAAAATGTTACCTTTACGGTCCTTAACGATGGCTAATAGGGTGAACAAATATGGTGTTTCTGCAGTCCATTTCTTCACGTTGCGTACCGTAAACTTAGCGTCGCCTTGCGTGAGCTTACGGAAGTCGGCATTCGACTTGATAATCTCGATGCCACCAGCATTCAGCAATTTATATTCAATGATGGGATTTCCTGTCACGGTAGCTTGGATGTTCAGCACACCGTCTTGGTAATTGTTTTCCAAATCAGGTGTGATGCGGATGTCAACCAATTGAGTGTCTTTGTTGCGTGAATACAGATAGCTGTCACGAGCCACGCCCGACAATCTCCAGAAGTCTTGGTCTTCACACCATGAACCGTCGCACCAGCGGAATGTCTGGAATGCAAACAAGTTTTCGCCTGGTTTTACGAAATCCGTTACGTCAAATTCTGCGGCTACCTTACTGTCTTCAGCATATCCCACAAACTGACCGTTTACATATAAATATATGTTAGAAGTTACCGAACCGAAATGAGCAATCATTTGCTTGCCGTCCCAGTCGGCTGGTATGTTGATCGTGCGGCGATAACTGCCCACGTGGTTGTCTTTCACGGGTACTGCTGGTGGCTTTTGGTCGAAATGTCCGCGCCATGCAAAACCAGAGTTCACGTATTCGGGGTCGCCAAATCCGTTGAGCTCCCATAGTCCAGGCACCTTCATGGTCTTCCAAGAAGAGTCGTCTAAGTCTGTCTGGTAGAAATTAGTGGGGCGCTGGTCAGCGTTCTCCACCCAATTGAATTTCCAATCACCGTGTAGTGACAAGAAATTACTTGATTTCTTCATGTCGTTGGCAAGAGCTTTCTCCGTATTCTCGTATGCGAAATACGTCGTGTGCATCTTGAAACGGTTCAGTTCATTCACTTGCAAATCGTGCCATTCCTCAAACGTAGGTTCTGCCACTCGTGTTACAACGGGCTGGGCAGGTTTGCTGTTTCTGTAATTTCGCTTTGCAGCATTCACTTGGAGTGAGGTTCCCAAGATGATGGCTGCCATCAATAATGATTTTCTCATATAAGTTGCGTAATTTGATTGATTTTGCTGCAAAAATACAAAAAATTATGAAATACGCCCATGTTTTTATAAAACATTTCCAATACATATTTGTAATTTCAATAAACAAAATGTTTTTTAACGAAATGGCTGGGAATCTTGGGGTGCTAATGTGTTTCTCTTGATTATCAGAGGATAGAGTTTATTCAGGGCTTTATCATCTATATGCCCACCGATGTGCGATTGTCAAAGCAATCCATTCTTCTTAATCAGTTGTTTTAGTTCTTTGTTGGTAATGCTTGCTTGGTCTGACTTGTCGTAGATAGTGACGAGCGTGATGTCGGCTTCATTTGTCTCCATGAGTACAGTGTGGGTGATAACTCTTGTCCCACCGCTCTTACCCTTCACTTTGGAAGCGATGGGAAAACGCACCTTACGAAGGTGTTTGCCAAGAGGTTCACCCTGAAGTGGGGACTTGCGTAATGCTTCGAGGAAGTCGCGGTAGTCATCCTTCATCGATGGATAACGCTTTGCGAGTTGTTTCAGTTCACGGGCAAAGTCGGGTGTTGTGTCAATCTTACAGTTCATTGAGCAGTTCTTCTGCGTTGACACCTTTAAGCTCGCCATCCTTCATCTGGCGTAGCTGCCCGAAAGCATGGTCTATCTTGGCGAGCGTCTGCTCCTTAGGCGTAGCAGGTGTACGTACCACATCGACCTCGCTATATGTCCAGCCCATCTTGGAAATCATCTTCTTGAAGAAATTGACCTCGTGATTAGGGATGTTGATTGTAAAAGCTGTCATAACATCATCATTTTAAAATTATAGTGCAAATATACGAAAAGATTCGCAAACATCAAAATGGAGTTAGTAAAAAGTAAAAAAAAGCTATATTTAAGCTTTATGCCACTTTTCTGCCGTTACGTCTTTATTCAAAGGTGTCGCTCTAAATAATTATCCTGTTGTTCTCTGCTGAAGGAACCAAAAGTAACTATATGAGAAACCGATGGTTTCTTGCATGGTGACCATCGGTCACACATATAGTAACCTTTGTTTCCTTTGTGTGAAAACGTAAGAAACCATCGGTTCCTCCGATGGAACCGATGGTTTTTAGTATTTCAAATATGATTGAATTGAGTATTTTCCTATCTCTTGGTGTGTATAAGTAAGTCAGCCGAGAGTGTCATTGTGAAAGAACCTATTCGCGCTATCTCTCGTGGGCATCAATCATTTGTTGGAAAGCCTCGGCATACTGCTTAGGGCTGTCATAGTGTTTGAATTTGTCTTGTGTTGTCATTTCCATATCTTCTTTGGTTGCTGTTCTGATTGCAAAATTATGAAAAAATACTGATAGTAACCTTTTGCTTCATACTTCTAACTATCTTCCTTCTTATTTTCATCATGCTGTTTTGATAAATTATTTATCGTTATAGTGTTCCTCAGCTTGCACTATCAGTATAGTTACGCAATCATCGTATATGTCATAGATAATTCGGTCGTGAGCTGTGATGTGGCGAGAATAGGTAACATCATTGCCACCTATTAAAGCTTCTGGATGTCCCAATCCTGTTCTTGGATGTTGCATGATGTCCATCAGAATCTTCGTTGCTTTCTTAAAGAGATTCGGATTAGACTTCTTCCACTTGCGTAGTGTCTTATCAGCATCCTTGGAATACTCTATTGTGTACATCATAGACTATCAAAATAACGTTTCATCTCTTCTGGGGTGCTACATGAAATGGTTTCGCCTTTAGCATATTCGCGACGCGCCTTGTTAATGGAGCGGCGCATGGCAGGTGTAATGGTCTTGTCATCATTGATGGTAGCCATGCGTACTGATGCCACACCACGTATCAGCTTCAGAGCCTTTTTTATGTCGGCTATGAGCGCATTGTCTTCCAGCGTAATTATCATCTGAGCTGGTTTGGTAGTTGCTGTTGCCATATCGTTATCGTTTAATTTGTTCTTTGGTTACAAAATTACGAAAAAATTTTGAAAGTAATAGTAACCCTCATACCTTTTTAATATGTTAACACTATATGGTAAGAAAAAAATTAATGGCTGTATGATTTGCTCATGCAGCCATTAATACTTTATTATTGTCCGCTCTCTTTATTTCTTCAAATGCCTGTAATACTCGCAGGCAGCGAGGAGGAAAGCACCTGTGCCGAAATTGGTCACAGACTTTTGGTTGACTACCTGTCCAGGGATGGCTTTCTCACCGATAGGTTGTACGTAGCCAACTGTTCCATCGGGTTGGAGGGCGATAGTGGCAAGATATTCCCATGCCTTGTCAACTACGGGTTGATAGACCTTTTTCTTGAGATAACCATTGTTGATGCCCCATTGCAAACCATAGCAGAATAGGGCTGTGCCAGACGTCTCACGACCTGGAGCTTGCTCGGGGTCAAGCATCGAGCGAGTCCAATAACCTTCTGCCTGTTGGCAATCAGCTACAGCCTTTGCCTGTTTCTTATAATAATCAATGTAAGTCTTGCGATGCTTGTCTTTCTTGGGTAAGTCTTTCAGTATCTTTGCGAATGCTGCAAGTACCCAACCATCACCACGAGCCCAGAAGTCTTTCTTGCCTGCAGCAGTCTTGTGCTTGGGATACACGTACTTGCCGTCACGGAAATAAAGACCCGTCTCTGTGTCGTACATGATGCTATTGGAATACTCCCAGTTGTCGTACATCTTATCAAGGTATTTTGTGTCGCCTGTCATCTTATACATCTTAGTCATTACAGGCATAACCATATAGAGAGCATCAGCCCACCACCAATAATCATTGGCATCAGAGTAAGCCTCGTAGCCCATTACTTCCTTGGCACGAGCCACCCATCGTGAGATGTCGCCAGTCTCTCCGAAAGATGCGGCAGATGTGAAGAGGTCTATGTATGTTTGGAAGCAAATTTGCCAGTCGCCGAACAATACGTGTTGCATGGACTCCCCATATTGCTTGTAGAGCCATCTTGACTTATCAGCTTCACGTGCTCCTTGCCAAAGGTTTTTCTCACCCCAAGCCTTGGAATAGTCGTACCATTTCTTGTTGTTAAACAACAGACAAGCCTCCATGTTGCCCGTATGGTACACGGCTGGGTCCCAGAAAGAGCGTTCTTGGTCGGGATGGCTCATTTGCCAAGTGTTGTTTACACGTGTGATAATGTTAGCCACTTCAGCCTTTGTCCATTGCTTTGCTGATGCTGATAGGCAAGAGAGAAGCAGTGCTGCATAGATGAATAGTCGTTTCATAATGATGTTTGTTTTTAGATGATGTCTGCAAATATAAGCAATTTTTGTTATATTCCGACAAAATGCACATGATTTTTCAAATATTCTTCGTACCTTTGTCATCATTGTACTTTCACCATAGAGAGTTTGACGTATGAAAAAACTGGAAGCTATATCTCGGCAACTCAATGAGTTGGCCAAGGAAATCGCACCGAAATTGCCTGACGGAGAGGTGAAAACCCAATTGCAAAGGCTCAGCAGACGGTCGATGGAATACAAGAACGGTTCGTTTATCATGCTGGTGGTAGGACCCGTGAAGTCGGGCAAGTCAACATTGGTCAATCTGTTGGCTCATCGTTTCGTGAGTCCTACGGATAAGTTGGAGTGTACGGTTCGCCCGTCAATCATCTCCAACGTTGACGATGAGAGAGACTGTAGGATAGATGTGTACCGCTCGAAGGTGGAAGGGCGAAAAGCCGAAGACCTGGACCTCATCGTGGATAAGTTGAGAGGAATCATGCCCGATGACAATGAGGTGGAGCAATATCTTGACAAGGAAACTTTCGCCTTGACCAACGAGAATATTAAGGAAGTTATCTTCCCGTCGTACAATCGTGAAGACCGAACCATCATCACATCCATTACCACTACGGGAAGCAAATTGTTGAGAAACGACAGTGACGGAAGCCAAGGTAAAATATTCTTGGTGGATATGCCTGGGTTTGACGGCAATAACGTGAATATAGAAAACGACCCTTTGTATGAAGCTATCTCCAAGCGAGTGGATCTCATCCTATTTGTACATAGCTCTGTGTCGGCGTTTAATGTCACCTCTGCCAAGTACCTTGATAAGTTGAGAGAGTACAACGAGAGTGTGCCTGTTTACCTTATACATAATGTGTTCGACTCGTCGTATTGGCGGGAGGAAGAAGGTAGGAGGCTTGACGTGGAACGGCAGGCACAAAAGGAATATGACGAAATCAGGAGAAAGGGATTCAACATTGAGCCAGATTACATTAGTTGCGTAAACTTAGGTAAAGTGACGGATTTCACTGATGGAATGGGCAATTTCAGGGAAGACTACAACGGTGAGTTGAGTGCAGAGCAAGAAGAGTTTGCGAAGATAGAGCAGAAGTTGTACGACAAGATAACGACTAACATCACCGAACTACGATTGAAGAGATGCTTGGAACGAACAGCCCAGCTCAACGACAACCTCATGACAATGTTGGCAGAGAAGACCAAAGGATTCCGTGAGAGAAAAGACGACTTAGACCGCTATTCACAATATATCAGTAGGATAGGGCAGGAGTTGGCAATCACGGATGCAGAACTGAACGACATTGTAAGCGCTACCTCATCCCAAGCCCCCGTGTCGGCATTCGACTCAGAGATAGACAGCAGGATTAACAGTTCGGAAAACATGAACCAATGCTTGGAACGTCTGGAACGATTGGCAGACCGCTATTTCTCTGACGTAAACACCTTTCTTTCGGAGAATCTCTATCAGAGATATAAGACCAAGGTGACGGATTTCGTAGGGAGATTGCAACAATTGATTACCACGGAAGTGAAGGAACCCGCTTTCGATAGGTTGAGCATTTCGATTGAAGACCGCTTGACCCGTGAGGAACTCAGGCAATATATCAAGAAAAACAATTGGTGGCAAAAGCTCCTTGGTATTCCCTTGACCGTGGATGTGGTAAGGGATGCGGTGAGAAAGATGAAAAAAGACCTCACGAGCTATGAAACCTTGAAAGTGTTGATTAAAGATGAGGTTCACGCTGTGGAAACCACATATATACAACAGCTATCTGATATGTTTGAGAAAGAAAAGACAAGGTTTATCAGTGAAGAAGAACTGAACTCCCTGGAAACACTCGAACAGCTTCGTACCCGTTTGTCTAATATCATTATGTAGTTATGAAACGCAACCTTATCATTATAGTATCTATTTTCATAGGTGTGTTTGCACTTATGCTGACCAGCGACATCATTACCGTGGGTGAGAAACTGGCGCATGTAACACGTCAACCATACGCAGAATATGCGTTTTACCTGATTGTCTTGTTGGCTTTTGCATACGTCATCATCCTGCCTATCTATAAGTTGCATCATGCTCCAACGTTTCCTAAATTGGCGATAGACATAGATACCAACAACATGACGGACGAATCGAGGCAGAAGTTGGTGAACTTTGGATATAGGCTCGCCCGAAATTGTGACTATATACCCGCGGAGGAGCGCAAGGAATATCAAAGGCAACTGACTCAATCGCTGGAATGCTACCATGATGATGAAGACTTGGTGAGAATCGTGCAAGAGGAGTTGGATCATCGGTATAAGACTATTAAGTCGCATATCCACGAATGGGCAAAGACTGTCTTTATGGTAACGTCTCTCTGTCAGAGCGGTAAGATAGACGCACTCACGTCGATGGTCATCAATTTTAGGATGATAGGCGACCTCATTCGTTGTTCGGGATTCAAGCCCACTCATCGCCAATTATTCAACCAATATGCCCGTATCTTGGTAACGTCTCTCTTTAGTTATTATATCTCTAATTCGCTCTCTAATTTTGAGGATATAACGATTCCGTTGGATGATGCGGTGGCAAATGCAGACGTGGATGCTTTTTCTGAAACAGAATTTCTTGGTAGCATATCGAGCTTGAAGATTTCGGGTATCATACCTGCATCAATCATTGACGGTGCACTCAATACGCTGATTACGTTGCGCATAGGGTATGTAACGCTGTCGTATTTGAAGAAAGGAAGCAACGAGTTGAAGGGAAAGGCTGGTGTGCGTGTACGCAGATACGCTATGCTCGATTCTGCCAAGGCAATGGGAGAGATAGCCAAAGACTCTACGATTACCAGCGTGCAATATTTGGGAACAAAAATCAATGAGTTGATATTCGGAACAAAACCTTCTCATTCGGCAAAAGGTGTATAAAGTGTTTACGGTAGTTTGAACAATCAGAAATAAATAAATATGTCATCTCCTTATTTTAAGCAATATCCCAACCTGTGGGTAGATAAGAAAATTATGTATGTTCATGGTTTTGCATCATCGGCACAATCAGGAACGGTGAAGAGAATACAAGATACTTTTCCGAAAGCACAGGTGATAGCTTACGACTTACCCATTCATCCTGATGAAGCCATGACATTGCTACGTAAGGTGTGCGAAGAACAAAAGCCCGACCTCATTGTGGGAACATCGATGGGCGGAATGTACACCGAGATGTTGTACGGTTTTGACCGTATCTTGGTGAATCCGGCCTTTCAGATGGGTGATACCATGCACGAACATGGAATGATGGGAAAGCAGGTGTTTCAGAATCCTCGTCAGGATGGTGTGCAAGAGTTTATTGTAACAAAGTCGTTGGTGAAGGAATATCGGGATATGACGATGAATTGCTTTGCTCATGTAGATGAGGAGGAGCAACAAAGAGTGTGGGGATTGTTTGGTGATGAAGACCCAGTGGTACATACGTTTGACTTGTTTAGGCAGCATTATACTCAAGCCCTGCACTTTCATGGTGAACATCGTATGACAGACCACTCTTTCTTTCATGGTGTCTTGCCTGTGATGAGATGGATAGATGACAAGCAAGAGGGACGTGAACGTCCGATAGTGTATATTCACGTGAATACGATGATAGACGGGTGGGGGAAACCGATGTCGTGCTTGAACAAGGCCTTTGAAATGCTGATAGAAAACTATCAGGTGTATATGGTAGCTCCTGCTCCAACCAACGACCATGATGAACTATCACAAACGCAGACGTGGGTGGAGCAATATATCAGTACGCCCGCCCATGACCATGTGATATTCTCTAACCAGAAATCGCTATTGTATGGGGATTATTTCATTGATGCTGCTCCAAACAAGGATTTCATGGGTACAACTATCCATTTTGGTAGCGATGAGTTTAAGACTTGGGAAGAAATCATCGTGTTTTTCGAGCGTTTGGGAGGACAGTGAATAAGTTTGGGTGATAATAATAGGTTATAGGTATGAATGGTTCTCCACATGTTCATGTCGTTGGATGTGGAAGAAGGTAATGTCACTCATATCTATAACCTATATATTTATTATAATGTGAAGATTATTTTTGGGGTTGGAGAATCTTTTGGTATTCTTCAGGAGCATTCAGCAACTTAATGGCTTCTAACATGTCTTTGTCTTTTCGCAAAGAGTTGGCAATGGTACCTTTTTGATAATAATAAGATGCCACTATGTCATTGGAAATATACTCCTTTAAAGTTTGCTTGTTAAAGTCAAGGTCTTTCTCCACATTGTGCTTGAGTTTCTTTCGCAAGTTCTCAAACTCAGTCTTCGTGTCATCGTAGTATCCTTCAAACTTTGCGAGCTTCTCTAATTCGTTCAGGTATTTCTCTGTAGCATGGTCGTAGTTGAAATTACTCTTCAACACTCGTTGCTTAAATTCCTCGTAGTCGGCATCCGAAATTTCAAAATCTTCAGCTGGAGCAATAGTGGGGTGGGTATTGATATAATCTAATTCATAATTAAGAACCAATTCGTTGGAATCTCTTAACGCCACTAAATTGTAAACCAAGTTCGTCATGGAATCAGGCTTGATTTCTACGTCAGGCGTAATGCCTCCACCATCTTTTACTATTCTTCCATTGGCAGTATGGAATATTTTAGTCAGCGAATCGGGCACATGCTCTTCAATGTATCCACCTTTGTTGCGACGGTAGTTAATGGCTTGGATACATCTGCCACTGGGGATATAATACTTATTGGATGTGAGTTTTAGAATGCCGTTGTAAGGCATTTCCAAAGTCATTTGCACCAATCCCTTTCCATACGTACGCGACCCCATGATCACTGCACGGTCTAAGTCTTGCAATGCACCACTGGTGATTTCGCTCGAACTGGCAGAATTGCCGTTTACCAAAACAACGATGGGCATGACGGTATCAATGGGTTCTACTGTAGTGAGATAGTCGTGGTTCACGCGCTTCATCTTTCCCCTATTGCTGACAATGAGCTTACCTTTTGGTACAAACATATTCACGATGTTTACGGCTTCCATCTCAGAACCACCACCATTATTACGTAAATCGAAAACCAATCCTTTCATACCTTGGTTTCTCATACTGATGAAAGCCCTGCGAAATTCCTTTGAACATCCTTCCGTAAATGAATTGAGATTGATATATCCGATTCCGTCTTTGCGAAGGGAATAATAAGGTACGGCTGGAGTTTGAATGGTCTTGCGAGTAATCTTCATCTTCATCGTCTTGCGCGTGCTTGGACGATAAATCTTAATAATGAAACTTGTACCAGACTCACCTCGTAAATGATTACTTACCACATCTTGCGTGGCTTTTGTCATATCTTTACCATCGATTTCGAGGATGACATCACCTCGCTTCAATCCAGCCTCAGCGGCAGGCATTCCCTCGTAAGGCTCTTCAATGATAACTCGCTTGATATGTGAGTTGTAACGAATGATAGACCCAATGCCAGCATAAGAACCCGTAACAAAGTATTTCAGTTCTTTCAGTTTTTCTTCTGGATAATATGTGGTGTAAGGGTCTAACGATTGTAGCATGGCATTAATGCCATTTCCAATCACTTCGTTTGCATTTAACGTGTCAACGTACATCATGTCAAGATGCTTGTAAATCACATTTAGCACGTCTAAGTTTTTAATGACATCATAATTGTGGTCTTTTTTTTCTTGGGCGTTGACTTCGAAAACACCAAGTAAGAGCAATATGGGTAATATTAATCTTTTCATATATTTCCTTTTTTCTCTGCAAAAATACGATATTATAGCGGTAAATGGCATATAAAAAGCGAAAAATTATCTTATTTTTTTATTTTTAGGAAAAAAATGGCAAAAAAATTTGGTGGATTCAAAAAAACATCTTACTTTTGCATCCGCTTAACAACAATAACTGCTTCAGTAGCTCAGTTGGTTAGAGCACCTGACTGTTAATCAGGGGGTCGTTGGTTCAAGCCCATCCTGAAGCGCGTTGAAAATCAAGGAGTTAGAGGTTTTCTAACTCCTTTTTCTTTCCTGATCTGAACAATTTTTGGTTATCCTTTTACGTTTTTTTAAGTTTTATCTCATATAATATCATGATATTCAGAGATAATAAAGCATACATTTTAAGGAGTATCAAAAAGATTTTCTTACTTTCGTTAATCAACAACACTACATGTCTTTTGGTTTTATTTTTCAAATTCTCGTCGGCATGGAATTCAAAATGTCCTGTGTGACAGTATTTATCTAAAATCTCAAACATGTCGTTCTCTATTATAGCAATTATAGAAATCCAACGTCTCATGGCCGTAATCGGTGGCAGGGAGAGGGAATCCCTTTACCACGTTGGCGTGTTCCTGTTCAAGCCTGTGGCAAAGGATACTTGGTGTATCTTATATTGATCATGATCATTTCTTTATACCTTCTTCCAATGTCTTCTCGAACTCTTCCTTGGTACAAGGTTTTCTCATAATCCAGTAAAATTCATTACTATCAAGATGGGACTTATAATTGCCATTATCATATATTTCCCATCCCAAAGAATATAAATAGGTAAGAACAGCAGCTGGTGTCTTAAACTTAATGGTTTTCCCGTCTTTGTCTTTCAATCTTTCCGTTGTTTGACCATTGTCTATATCTACCGTGAATCCTACTTTAGTTAGCCCGACATTTATATAAACAATGTTATAAATATAGTACGGTTTTTCTTCTGTCTGTGCATTCGTTACAAGGGGAATACACAAAAGTATAATCAACAATAGTCTTTTCATATTCATTTTCTATTTACAAATTCATTCCTACAGATTACACTTCTCATTAAAGAACTCCATCGGCTTCTAAAAGACTTAAATCCTCTTTTCCCTGTTTATGCTTAAACGAAGTGAAAGTGCACTTGGATTTATCTTGATGTTGCCCATAGTTATAACTATTATTTAGGTCTCTGGCTCAGCAGCCTTGTCATACTGTTGCATGGATATTACCTTTGCTTCTACCGTCTCTCTCACCATCGGTGTGTAAGCCTCGATGATGTGGCGCCAGTCGTTAATTGACATGTCCGGGTATCGAGTGCCAAATTGTTCTATCATCTCGTATTGCAGGTCACTATCTGGTGTCGTGCTATCCATTGTCAGACGGGTGTAGATGAGATTTCGCACGTCATTGTCATTCTCTACATTGGCCAATATCAGGCGTTCCAAAGGCTCGGCAGGAATGGTGTCCGACGAAATGCCGAAGAATTTATTGAAAAAGTTCGTCAACTTGTTCAATACCGTCTGCTTCTTCTTTTCGCGGTTGGCTGCGCCACCACCAAAGATGGGCATTGGTGGAAGCACCTTGGTAATGGCAATGCCCGTGGTCGTTACATACCCATCGACAAACGACTGGGCGACAAACTTCCTCGTCTCCTTTTCTCTCAATCCTTCTTCTCGGATGATGGCTTGTAATTCAGCGTCACGTTGTCGTTCTATATATTCGTTCCATTCGTCGTTGATATCCGTTTCCTCTTTCGGTTTCTCTCCTGGCTTGGGAGTCATTCGCTCGATGAACTTCATGATCAGGTCTTTCTTATCCCGAAGCTCAGGACTTGAACCAATGGCTTTCTGAATCCTGGCGATGATGATTTTGTTTTGGCAATTGTCTTCGTGGTATTGCTTGACAAGTTGAAGGATATAAGGAATGTTGATCTGAATCTGCTTCACCAGTTCCATCTCAAATATCAGGTCATCCTCTATGTCGTCCTTCTTGCCATTGGTAGGCTTGCGCAATTCTTCATACAGGTCATTGTACCAAGTAAGGTAGTCCTGATTGTCAAAGTCAGAAATCAATTTCTTCTCTTCAGTGAACTCGTCGAATGCAGAAAGGATGTTCTGCATCTTCAACAAGCCACCGAAAAGTCTTACAAACTCTTTCTTCTGTTCTAAAGAGAAAGTGAATGGATTGATGGGTAATTTGAATTTCTCCAACAACATTCCTACTATTTCCCGATAACCCAACACATGTTTCCCCTTCTCGTCCTCGTAGCCGTAATAATAATCCTTGAACGGGCGCATGAGTACCATACCTGCGGCATCTTTATCGCCGAAGAGGGCAAACGACTCGTTAGTGGCTTTCTCCAGATTGCGGAAGCAAACAATATTACCGCAATTCTTAATGCTATTGAGTATGCGGTTGGTCCTGCTATATGCCTGCAACAAGCCATGCATCTTGAGGTTCTTGTCAACCCAAAGCGTATTCAATGTTTTGGCATCAAATCCCGTAAGAAACATACTTACCACGATAAGCAAGTCTATCTCACGGTTTTTCATGCGGAGCGAGAGGTCTTTGTAATAGTTCTGAAACTTCTCGCTATCGGTGCTGTATTTAGTGCCAAACATCTTGTTGTATTCGGCAATCGCCCCATCCAAGAATTCCCGACTCGTAGCATCAAGTCCTTCGGTGTTGGCAGGGTCTTCATCGTCGATAATGCCCGTTGCCTCATCCTCTTCTTCATTGGCTGAATAGGTAAATATCGTAGCGATACGCAACCGTTCGTTCAATGGCAACAACTCTTGTTGCTTCTTGAATTCCTGATAATACTTGATGGCTGTCGGAATGGAATCCACGCAGAAGATGGAGTTAAAACCTCCCAGCAAGTTCTTTTGCTTCTCTTCCTCCTGTCTGTTGTCTTTTGCCACGTCTGCCACGTTTTTCACCACGCTATAGGCATATCGCTCATTCCGCTTGGTCTTCCTGTTGAAATTGTCAAGGATATACTTCACGTTGTTGGCAATTCTCTGTGGGGCTGCCAGTGCCTTGTCTGTTTCTATGCCCCACACTTCTTTGTCGTCAATGTCATTCTTTGCCTTGACGGTCTTGATGTAGTCCACCTTAAACTGCAATACGTTTTTATCGCGTATGGCATCAATGATGGTATATGAATGCAACGGACGCGTAGGCATTCCGTTTTCATCCGGATCTCCTCCGAAAGCCTGTGCGGTCGTTCTCAGGTTGGCAAACTTTCCCGCTCCTGCATTCTTGGCAAAGATGGGTGTTCCCGTGAAACCGAAAATGTAGTATTTCTTGAATGCCTTGGTGATGGCCATGTGCATATCGCCGAATTGCGAACGATGGCACTCATCGAAAATCATCACTATATTTCCATTGGCACATTTGATTTCTTTCTTCTTTTTCAACAACGACGAAAGTTTCTGAATGGTGGTGATAATGATTTTCTTCGAGTCGGAAGTGTCGTTCAATTGTTTTTGCAAGATGTTGGACGAAGTGTTTGAGTTGGCGCAACCTTTTTCGAAGTTGTCATATTCCTTCATCGTCTGATAGTCGAGATCCTTACGGTCAACGACAAACAGCACCTTGTCAACGTATGGAAGCGTTGCCGCCAATTGTGCGGTCTTGAATGATGTCAACGTCTTGCCGCTTCCCGTCGTGTGCCAGATATATCCTCCTGCCTTGATGCTTCCCTGCCATTTATTCATCGTTGCCTGCTTGATGCGTAGCAAAATACGCTCCGTAGCGGCTATCTGATAAGGGCGCATCACCATTAGGTTTTTGTCAACGGTAAAGACACAGTACTTGGTCAGGACATTCAGCAACGATGACTTGGCCAAGAAGGTTCGCGTGAAATCGCGGAGGTCGAGAATCAAGTCATTCTCTGCGTCTGCCCAATAGGAAGTAAACTCAAACGACTGCGATTGTGTCTTGATGCGCTTCTTCTGCTTGTTCACCTCTGCCACATGAGCGAAGCGGGTGGTGTTGCTATAGTATTTCGATTCCGTACCATTGGAGATGACGAATACCTGAATGTAGTCATACAATCCCGTGCCCGACCAAAACGAATCGCGCTCATAGCGGTTTATCTGGTTGAAGGCTTCCTTCAAAGGCACACCGCGCTTTTTCAGTTCACAATGCACCAAGGGCAGGCCATTGACAAGGATAGTCACATCATAGCGATTCTCTTTGGCTCCTCCCTCTGGCACATATTGATTGAGCACTTGCAGATGGTTGTTGTGAATATTCTTCTTGTCAATCAGTTTGATGTTTTGCGAATTGCCGTTGTCAAGCGTGATGTTCACAATCTCCGTCTTTTGTATGCGCTCCGTCTTGTCCTCAATGGTCATCTGTGGTGAGGCGATATGTTGTTCGAAAAGCCGTTTCCATTCGCTATCAGAAAGCGTTAGGCCATTCAGACGATTCATCTGCTTGCGTAGATTGGCTATCAAGTCTTTCTCCTTCGTGATGTTCACGCGCTCATAGCCCTGTTCGGTCAGTTGCTTGATAAACGCCGCTTCTAAAGCCGCCTCACTCTGGTAGCCATTATCCTCCCGTGGCAATGCTTCATAGTGCGCCATCACCGTGGTATGTTCCTGCTCCGCTATGATGTTGAATTTGTCCATTAAAATATGTTATTCGGATTGTTCGTAATAATATGAATAGTCGATACCCTTCATGAATATCTCTCGGTCGTCTATGCG
Source organism: Prevotella sp. UBA6994 (assembly GCA_002449845.1). Taxonomy (GTDB): domain Bacteria; phylum Bacteroidota; class Bacteroidia; order Bacteroidales; family Bacteroidaceae; genus Prevotella. Next base: position 5,794 of record DJXW01000007.1, on the reverse strand, counting down.
GTCTGTCATGGCGTTACGAAGCAACTCGCGTATTCTTGTGCTGTCCGTATGACTTGCTATCATTGCGTCAAGATAATCCCTCTTATCTATCTTACTCCAGTCAACACATAACCCCAACCGTTTCTTGAAAATCAAGTCAAGCCAAATACGCGTTGCCCGACCGTTACCTTCCATAAACGGATGTGCCACATTCATCTCTACGTATTTATCTACAATCTCGTCGAATGTTGTCTCAGGCATCTGCTCGATGGTCTTCAGGTTCTGTTGCAGGTATTCTGCCAGGCAAAAAAGCGTATTTCCCTTTGCTATTGTCTTTGTTCGTATTTTTCCCGCAAAGTCATAAAGCCCACCGAAGAGGTAGGCATGAATCTGCTGCAACGACTTTACCTTGCCCACATCCTTGTCAGCCACGAGGTTGCTTTCCCATAACGTATATGCTTTCTTCTTGCTTTTACCGTCAATCGTGTTGTCGCTATATGTGAACCACTCGAGGAAATCTGCCGTATTTTTTGCAGGTAGTGTCTTTACCACGGCGGCTATATCTTCCTGGGCAAAACAATCGGTGGCATATTTCTTTCCGTCAGTTGAGGTCAATTTCAGTTGTATACATTTTGAATACAACTGGGCATGCTCGCTCTTTTGTCTGTTTTTTACTGTTCCCCAATACACTCGTGGACGTGGACTTCCCGTAATGGCAGCCACGATATCAACTATCGAGAACCACCACTGTGATTCCTCTTCATTCCATATAGCACGAACTTCATGGTTTTTATAGAATCGAATAGATATTTTGCTCATATCATTCAAACGTCAATAGTTTATTTCGGTAATACTCATATTGCTTTTGGCGTTGAGCCAGTTGAGCCTCTAAATTCGAGATGCTTGCCTCGAAAGTATCGAGGATGGAAACGATGCGGGATTGCTCTTCTATTGAAGGAAGGTATATTAAAAAGCGTGCAAGGTGTTCTGGTTTTATACCTGTAACCTTAACACCATAAGCATATTTCCTTTTTTGATTGAAAAAGCTCTTTGTAAGAGTTGAATAAGACAAGAATTTCGGATTTTGCTCATGCTTAATAATCAAAGCATGATTACTAACTGCTATATCATCTTCGCCTAAATATGCAACAGTTTTACAAATATCCTCCACATTTTCGCTTGTGTCAGTTAATATCAAATCGCCTTTTGATGCTTTTTTTGCTTTCACAAAAACTTCTTTTGTCACAAACTTGTTAGTAGAGTAAGTAAAAGAACCGTAATGAGTATATATCTGGCCGTAATGAATACAACCTATACCATTTTCAACAAAATCAGTTTTTTGTACTCCGTTTCCTTTAATCATCATACAATAATCCCCTATTGCCTTTATATCTTCTGTAGGTTTTCCTTCGAGGTCAAGCAGTTGGTCACGATAGAATTCATATTGTTTTCTTCTCTGGGCGATTTGTTGTTTCAGGTTTTCAATGGAATCCGTGAAGGTATCGAGAATGCCCACAATACGATTTTGCTCTTCGAGGGAGGGAATGGGGATAGAAGTAGCTCTGACTATATCAGAATTTAGATTCGTCATAGCCCCTCCATTATTTGCTTTTGTCCTCCAATATTTTTGCACAAAATCAGAGTTAAGAACTTCATAAAGATAGCCAGCTATTACTGAATTCTTATAACCACTCATGAATATCCAACCATCATGAATGCAACCATCTATTTTTAATATATATGGCCTTCCAAAACTCATAGAATTGGATAGAACAAAATCACCAGAATGAAGAAGACGGGATTTGCTCGCACCTTCTTTAGTTATCTTTTCATTAGTTTTGGTAATATATTTATCGTTTGGAGAAACATCACCTATTTTAATCCAATTAACACCATCTTCATCAGATGTAATGAAATTCTTGATTGGTCTTGGCGATGCCCCTCTCGCAATTTGCATTATATCCCCCAAATTCTTCCACTCCACCATCCTATTCTCCTCCCAATTCCTTAATGATTTCGTCAATCTTTGCATTCAGCTCATTCCCTTCGGCGATAAGCGTCTGGAGGGTGGCGTTTACTTCCTTGATATTGATAACCTCGCGCGTGTCTTCCTGCTCCACATACGACGATACGGAGAGGTTGCTTTCGTTCTCCAATATGTCATCTATGCTGACCAACTTCGAGAAATATTGCTCTTCCTCGCGCTTCTGGAAGACATTGAAGATGTGGTCTTGGTTTTCCTTGGTCAGCTTGTTCTTATTGCCATTCTTCACGAATTCCTTGGAAGCATCGATAAACAGCACTTTGTTGTCGGGGCGTGTGCCTTTGCGAAGCACGATGATACAGGTGGCGATTCCCACACCAAAGAAGAGATTTGAGGGCAGTTGGATGATGGTGTCAATACGATTGTTCTCCACCAACCAATGACGGATGGCTCGTTCCTTACCGCCACGATAAAGCACACCAGGGAACTCGACGATGGCAGCCGTACCACTCTCGCTGAGCGAAGCCAACATGTGAAGGGTGAAAGCAAGGTCGGCGGTGCTATCGGGAGCGAGAACGCCAGGACCTGCATAGCGGTCGTCGTTGATAAGCAGCGGGTTCTTGCTTCCCTCCCACGGGATGCTGTAAGGGGGATTGGAAACGATGGCATCAAAAGGCTCATTGTCTCTGTGAAGGGGATTCAGCAACGTGTCGCCTAACTGAATGTCGAAATTGTCGTAGTTGATGTTGTGCAGGAACATATTGATACGGCAAAGGTTGTAGGTGGTAGGGTTGATTTCCTGACCGTAGTATTTCAAGGCAGGATTCTCCTTGCCAATGGTCTTGGAGAACTTCAACAACAGAGAGCCTGAGCCACAGGCAGGATCATACACGCTACGGATTTCATGACCGTCTGCTGCCGTGAGCCTTGCCAACAACTCAGACACCTCTTGGGGCGTGAAGAACTCACCGCCCGACTTGCCCGCATTGCTGGCGTACATGGTCATCAAAAACTCATAAGCATCACCGAATGCATCAATCTTGTTTTCTTGGAAACTCTCGCCCAAATCCATGTCCCTTACCTTGAGCAGCACCTTGGCAATGAGCTTGTTTCTGGTCTTGACATCACCGCCCAATTGCGAACTGTCAACATTGAAGTCGGAAAACAGCCCTTTCATGTCATCTTCCGAATCCGTTCCGATGGCAGATGCCTCAATCGACTTGAAGATGTTGGAAAGCGTCATGTTCAGGTTCTCGTCGTTCTCACAGTCCTTGCAGACATTGACAAACAACTGGGAGGGAAGGATGAAGAACCCCTTCTCCTGTACCATCTGGTCTTTCGCTGGTTCCGCTTCCTCGTCGGGCATATCGGCATAGTCGAAATCCTCCATCCCTGCCTCATGCTGGATGCGGTTGATATAGTCCGTCAGGTTCTCGGAAATGAAACGGTAAAACAACGTTCCCAATACGTATGCCTTGAATTCCCATCCTCCCACGGCACCGCGCAAGTCGTCAGCCATGCTCCAGATGGTCTTGTGCAATTCTTCCCTTTGTTGTGTATTCGACATGTCTTTTGTTCGTTAAGTTTTAGGCGATTAAACTCTATCCAGTTTTCAATGGTTCTTTATTTCGTTAGCAAAGTAACAAAAAATAAACGACATTAAAAAGTATTTTGTGCAAAAATGTTATCAAAATCCATTTATAAAGGGACTTAACTTAGTTAATAAGGTTATTTGGAACAAATAAAAAACATAGGGTAGGGCAGGGTTCATGATTACAAGAAATCGACATAAAAAACTGAAAAATCAAGACAAAATATTGTTCTACTTTTCTTCCATTATAGAAAATAAAGACTTGTTGTTATGGTATAAATGGGCCAAAATGATGTTCCTTTGATGACAAATATATCAATTCAGATGCTAAAGCATAGCTCTACGACTCGTAAAGCTATGCTTTAGCATCACTAACTCTTAGCTTTACGAGTCACAAAACAATACTTTTTGAGCTTAAAACGGCAGGTTTTTCAGTCGTTTTTATTGGTTTGAAATACTTTTCCGTTGATTATCAGTTGTTTACAAAGATGTCGAAATTTTGCGTTTTTACGACTAACAGATTTGCTTTTCATAAAAAAGCCCGTATTTTAGCATGGTTTTAACCAAATTATTTGACAAACCATCTAATGTTGTCTCATATAGAAAATCAAGCTCCTTTTGTGAAATGACAGCATTCATGAATGTCATTTCCGTGTCATATTTCATGTAGGATTTGACATTAAAGAAAATATTTTGTATCTTTGCAAAAATAATATTATCAATTTTTGTTTCATCTTAAAATACTATCATCATGAAAAATTATTATCATAATTCAGCAAAAGCCTTGATGTTTCTTCTGTGCCTGTCTTATTTCTCATTTGCAAATGCCTACGACTTCAGTGAAGCAAACAAGGACGGAAAAACCATTTACTACAATGTTATTAGCGAAACTGACAAAACCTGTGAGGTGACCGCAAAAGAGATTCGCAACATTATTTCTTCAACTCCTTACGATGATTATGTGGGCGACATCAATTTCCCATCAACGGCCAATGGCTATCAGGTCATTCGCATTGGAAACCGAGCTTGTTATAACTGTAAGAGTATGACCTCCGTGAATATTCCCAATTCGGTAACCTCAATTGAATACGATGCCTTCCGTGGCTGTAGCGGTTTACTTTCCGTGAATATCCCCAATTCTGTAACGACACTCGGTCGTGCGGTATTCAATGACTGTGAAAAACTGCCATCCATTACTATTCCTCAATCGATTACTACTATCCCAGGCTTTACCTTCTCGGGGTGTAAGGCTTTTACCTCCATCACTATCCCAAATACCGTAACTACCATCGGGGACTATGCTTTTCAGGTATGCGAGGGGTTGACTTCCGTCACCATCCCGAGTTCTGTCACCAGAATCGACAATTCCGCTTTTTCCTCTTGCCGCAATCTAGAAGAAATCATCGTAGAGGAAGGAAACCCAACGTATAATTCGGCAAATAATTGCAATGCCATAATTAACACCAAATCCAAAACATTGATCGTTGGATGCAAAGGCACCGTTATCCCCAATACGGTAACTACCATCGGCGGCTATGCGTTTAGAGGATGCTCTGGGCTGACATCTATCACCATACCAAATTCCGTTACCACCATTGAATGGTACGCATTCGGATAATGTATTTAGAGTCCTCTAAACAACCATGAACAATGAAAAGCACATAGAGATAAACCTCTGTATATCAACTACTTTTAGATTTTAACACTTCGGACTTGCTTTTTGGTGGTTCTCAAAAATCCGCTTACCTTTGCAACGCATTTCTACCGCGGAGAATTTTGAGGGCTTTTATTTTGCCATCTTGTGGACAGTGTTGACAAAGGTTGACAAGAGTGGACAATAGTTGACAGAAGAACGAGAGGGAAAAGAGTAAAGAAGTGACCTCATTTGAAGAACGTGACATCGTGGAATGAGTTGACAATGGGTGTCGATGATTGACGAAAGTTCACTCCGTGGCGGTTTGCATGAAATTGATTGTAAAACCACATAAAAAAGGAGTCAAATGAGAAAGACAAGAAAATGTGCCTTCTGCGGCAAGGAGTTCACTTGTAACAGCGGTTCGCAGAGGTATTGCTCAGAACAATGTGCCGAGGCAGCAAAGGCTCAGCGCAAGAAGAGACAACAGGACTTTTTGAAGGCAGTCCAGCCTGTTATAGACATCGCCAGCCAGGAGTATCTTACATTCTCCAAGGCTGCCATCCTCATGGGGTGTTCCCGCCAGTACGTTTACAAATTGGTAAAC
>DJXW01000010.1:48138-66553 GCA_002449845.1 Prevotella sp. UBA6994 | reverse complement strand
CTAAGGTAAGTGAAAATTCTGACATGGCAAAATCCTGAGCAACTTTTTGTTGCTCAGGAACTTATAAAAAATGTTTAACTAAAGTGCTGCGGAATTTAGGTATATGATCCAAATATAGGGATTGAGTTACATTGGGATATAACTAAACCGAGAAAAGGTCAATGGGATATGGGACATAAACCTGATGCAAAATATAGTGATTTGCACAGAGATTGTATGGATGGTAAGATAACTAAAGAGGAATTTTTGCATAGATACCGTGATCCAAATAATTATCGTCCAGAATTGCCTATCAATAATAGAAGTCACAAATATGAATAAAACAGACCTTAACACTTGCTAATATGGAAGAAGATTTAAGATTTTTTTTGACTAAAGGAGATATTACGGGATATAAAAAAATAATAGATTCTGTAGACATTAATTATACCACAAAATCAGGAAGTAGTTACTTGCATTATGCTATAGCATCTTCTAATTATTCCGAAGATATTGTTATAGACTTACTTAAAAGAGGTATAGATATTAACAAATTAGACTCAAACAATCGTTCTCCTTTGGAATGTTGTTGTGAGTATAATCGTATATACATTGCGAAATTACTTTTAGAGAAAGGTGCTAATGTTAATTCGATAGACAGATGGGGTAACAATCCCTTGTGGAGAGCAGTTTTTAAAAGGAATGTAGAGATGGTACGTTTGCTTATGAGTTATGGTGCAAACCCAAATAACATAAATAAGGCTGGTAAGTCTCCTCTCAATTTCGCACACCAAATTGAAGATTTGAAAATGATAGATATTCTTTTAGTTAAGGGGTAATTTGATGATAATCTTTCTGAAAAAGTACATAAAACTGAATACCAGAATGTATTGAATACCTGTTGGATGAATTAAAATAATGCATATTTAACTTGCTCTATGGGCCTATGATTAAGAAGATTGAAATACTGCAATATAGTGAAAGCAGCCATCTTGGTGGTCCGCCCACCCCTCCAGCACTGGGCGGTATGGGCGGGCCGCCAAGGTTCTGCTACTACTATGACAGCCTGGACAGGCTCGTTGCAGCCACAGGCGACTACAGCGCGTCTGACGGCAGGTATGGCCGCTACGACCTCTCCATGTCCTACGATGACCTATGGCGCGTCACGTCGAAGTCGCTCGACCTTTGGCGGCACACCGCGTCGCATTCACCACGCCAGTATGCTGGCTACTCGCTCTCATACGGCTATGGCACGGACGACGGCACCCGCTTCCGCCTGTCAACCATCGCAGAGACGCACTACAGGGTGGAAAACGACACCGTGGGCGCGAGGAGGCAGACCTTCCACAGGTACCAATACGACGGCAGCGGCAACCTCACCCACGAGGAGTCGGGGCATCCCGTTGCCGGCGGCGCGGTCAACTGGAAGTCGGGCGAGCGAAAGCTGCTGTGGGACGCGGAAAACCGGCTGAAGGCTCTGGACGAGAACGGGTACGTCTCCACATACGTCTACGATGCCGACGGCGAACGGGTGGTGAAGCAGCACGGCGGCAACCGTGGATTGTATGTCAACTCGGCGGGCAGGGACAGCCTGACGGAGACCACCGCGTTCACGCTGTATGTGAACCCATACGTGACATGGACGGAGGGAGGCAAGTATGTCAAGCACGTGTACATGGGTGGCAGTAGGGTGGCATCGAGACTTGGCGTGGCGCACCAAACGGGCAACAATCCGATTGCGGCGCTCAATGGAAACCTACAAGGATATGCCGTGCTGGACTCGATGCAGAAGGCCGTCATCGCGACGGGGTACGGAACTTTCGGCGTTCCCTACGGCGGGGAGGACAGGACGGCGGTGTTGCCATACTCCAACGAGCCGGGCAACTTCCTCGGCGACTTCACTGACCCCAACGGGCTGGAGGGACGGCAGTATTTCTACCATCCAGACCACTTGGGCAGCTCCACGGTCATCACCGACGGGGACGGCAACGTGGTGCAACATATCGAGTACATGCCCTATGGCGAGGTGTTCATGGAGGAGACTGGCGACACTTGGAACACGCCCTACAAGTTCAACGGCAAGGAGTACGACGAGGAGACGGGGCTGTACTACTATGGCGCGAGATACCTTAACCCAAAACTTTGTATTTGGTATGGGTCAGACCCCAAAGAGAACGACTACCCTGGCATCAGCACGTATTGCTATACGATGGGCAATCCTGTAAAATTCATTGACCCAGATGGAAATAGCCCTTGGACAAAGCTCGTCAAGGCAGGGAAAAGGATTGCCTCCAAGGTCAGTACGGATGGCGTTAAGGCTCTTGGCCAAGCTTCCACCAATACCCAAGCCGTCTCGGATTTTATAGACGATGTCAACACCGTTTTGGACAGTGAAGCGTCCGTCGGTGATAGGATTTTGGCAGGAGTCAGCCTCGCATCGGAAGCGTTACCTATAAGTTTAAATGATGCAAAAGGCATAATTAAAACAAGCAAAAAAAATCTTAAAATACAATCTAAAAATCCCACAGGTAATACGAAACTACCATACTCAAAGGGAAGACTTTCCTATGGCAAAGGACAAGTTGAGGAAGTTTGGGAAAATGCTAAATCTCCAAATGGAAAAGTATATGATCCATATACTGGAGAAGAAATTGTATGGGTTAAATCATCTAAACCAAGAACTTGGGATATGGGGCATAAACGCAATCATAAATATAAAGAATTACATGATAATTATATAGAAGGAAAAATTGAAAAAGAAGATTTTATAAAAGAATATCGTAATCCCAATAATTATCAACCTCAAACAAGAAAATCAAACAGGGGACATAAATATGAATAACATAATTTTTGAATATATTAAGAAAGGTGATATTTCATCTGCACTAGAATATATAAAGACACATAAGAACATTGATACTGTAAAAAAAAGAAATGGTGTGAATATATTAATGGAAGCTATAGTATCGAAACAAGATGCCATATCCAAGTATATAATAAATGCAAATATAGATATTAATGCTCAAGACAAGGCTGGTTTTTCTGCTCTGCATTATTGTGTATGGGAGAAAAACATAGCAATTGCCAAGTTGCTTTTGGAGAAGGGCGCAAATGTGAATATTATAGATAAATATGGTAATAATCCATTTTGGTATTCGCTAACTTTATATCGGACCTCTTTCGATATAGACTTCGTTAAACTTTTAATTATTTATGGAGCAGATATTCATAACAAAAACTATTCTAATCTTTCACCTTATGATTTTGCAAAAATTCTAAATGATGATAATATAAATGAAATACTATCAAAAGTTGTTAACAACGGAGTAAAAACTGATAATATAGAATGACAAAATGTATGGGCATAATAATAACAATAACTCGACGCAGAAGGCGACAGTCGTGACAAGTTACGGAACTTTCGGCATACCCTACGGTGGGGAGGACAGGACGGCGGTGTTGCCATACTCCAACGAGCCGGGGAACTTCCTCGGCGACTTCACCGACCCCGATTCATTAGAGGGGCGGCAGTATTTCTACCATCCCGACCACTTGGGCAGCTCCACGGTCATCACCGACGAGGACGGCAACGTGGTGCAGCATATCGAGTACATGCCCTATGGCGAGGTGTTCATGGAGGAGACTGGCGACACTTGGAACACGCCCTACAAGTTCAACGGCAAGGAGTACGACGAGGAGACGGGGCTGTACTACTATGGCGCGAGATATCTTGACCCGAAACTCAGCATTTGGTATGGAACAGACCCGAAGGAGAACGACTACCCTGGCATCAGCACGTATTGCTATACGATGGGCAATCCTGTTAAATTCATTGACCCTGATGGAGAAGACATTATTATCTGTTATACAGATGGAAACGGAAATAATAGAACGTTTCGTTTTAGCGGTTTTCACGGAAATAAGAGTTTGAATATTCCAGACAATCAATATGTCAAGGACTTTTTTCAAGCTTATCTATATAACGCCAAAAATGGTGGGGGACAAAAAACCATTGAAGCCGCAAACAATCCGACTATTAAAATCTACTTGACAAAACCCGATGACGGAAAATCAGAGTATTACAATTATGACAGGAAACATGTTGTCTATTGGGAATCAAGACAAGGTTTAGAAACAACAGAGGGTGGTAGACAATCCGCTGCAACGATTCTTGAGCATGAAATGGATCATGGTGTAGATGATCTCAATAATCATAAGCCCATAATGACAGGAGACGGATTTTAGTTCCTCAATATGAAAACAAGGAAGAGCATCGAGTCATAACTGGAAGTGAAAGGAAAACAGCTTTGGCAAATAAGGAATCTATAAGGAGAAATCACAAAGGGAAAAGTTTCAAGACAGAAAATCCTATCTCTATAAAACACATTAACAGTGACTAATAAACATGAAGATGATTAAAATAATATGTATACAAACCATTCTATCATTATTGATGATAGGTTGTAACCATCTCGAAGATCGTGATGCGAGCTTCACTGTCTTCTATTATAATGGAATAGTCGAGTTCTCCATTTCACCGACTCCCAATGAATTTAAAATGATGTGTGAGCAATCGTCCTATTCGGATACGATATATATAGATAGTGACTCTTGGCAATCTATTACATCGGGAATTCAATCAATGGTAGAACCTTCGGATAGCAGTCTAGCATTCAACCCTCACTTGTTGATTATTATTGACGGAATTACAATATGTCTGAATCCTTTTAATAATGAGTGTATGGTTAGCCATGATGGGATGAATTATTATCGGGCGACCTTGGATAACTTGACCGCATATAACATAAAATGGAAGTCAGGTTTCTATAATTATATATGTAAAGAAGATTTGTTGGATTTTGACGATGGTATAAGGGAATTTGGCATTCCAATCGATTATTCCCCCATTCATGGGGAATGGAATTATCTTCCCCCCATAACTTCTAAAATAATGCTTATTAGTAAAAAATATGGAATCATGTAATGCGATACCATCATTGGAAGATAAAAGCAAACAAGTGCATTTAACTGAAAACTAGAATGTATTGAATGGAATAACACATAACGAGAGACTATGAAACAAATGAGAATGATGGCGGCTTGCTTGGTGACGACCTGTGTCATGGGCAGTTGCGTGACTTATGAACAGGTGAAGTATTATACCGACAAGGAAGACGGGCGCGTGGTTTTGAACGACGGGAGGGAGTTGCAAGGGCGCGTGCTGATGCCGAAGGCCTACACCAAGACAATCCGCATTACCCAAGGGGACGGGAAAGCAATCAAGGTTCCTGCCGCTGATGTCAAGGTGCTGTCCGTATGGAAGAAGACCCATCCTGACATAGTCCACGCCATGGTGTACCAACCATACATGACCAACAAGTTGCTCTCCGCCAAGCAGACCAAGAGGGTGAAGCCAATGTGGATGGCTGTGGTGGGAGCCGGTGAATACGTGGACTTTTTCTCTTGCAGCGAGAAATACTCCATCCCATCCAGTGGGGACATGAGGATAACCAGCGGGATTAGCGGTAACATCTTCATTATCTGCCGCAAGAAAGGGGAAGACATCGGAAAGATGGTCGGATTTTATGATTCCAGCAACAAGCAGCTTCGCAAGGAGCTGGTAGGCTACCTGTCGGACGACCCTGTCCTGTGCGATAAGTTGGAGAAAAAGGAGATCGATGCACATGACTTCCAAGAGATTGCCAAGCAATATAAGCCGGTGGAATGACGAAATTCGTCATGAGAATAAACGAATTTTGTAATTGGAAAAATCCTACCCCACCTAAAATTACATTAAAACACGCCAATTTTGAGCAAAAGAAATTCGCTAAGTGTTAAATTTCAACTACTTAGCGAATTATCAAGTTGGGTGACTCGGATTCGAACCGGGAATGACAGAACCAAAACCTGTAGTGTTACCATTACACCATCACCCAATTGCGGATGCAAAGGTAATCATTTTAATTGATTTCAACGAAAGAAAGACGTTTTTTTTTCGTTTTCACACGAATATTCTTGCATTTTCGACTTTCAGACGCTGATTTTACTACATTTTTTATTTCACGATGATCAAAAAATAATTCTTTTTGCCACGCTGAACGAGCAAATACTTGCCATCAATGAGGTCGTCAGCAGTGATGGGACGGTCAAACGCCGTGAGCTTCTCCTTATTAAGCGACACGCCACCGCCTTGCACCAGCTTGCGCATCTCGCCTTTGGAAGCAAACACATTCACGTCGTCACGGGTGAATAGCTCCACGGCAGGTTGTCCCAACTGGTCTTTGTCGAGCTCATACTGAGGCACACCATCGAAGACATCAAGGAAAGTCTGTTCGTCCAACTTCTCCAATGCGTCTTTCGTTGCTTTGCCGAAAAGGATACCTGATGCCTCCTGTGCCATCTCAAGGGCTTCCTTAGAATGTACCAAGAGGGTTACCTCCTCTGCCAATCGTTTCTGCAGGATGCGGCGGCCTGGATCTTGCTTATGCTCTTCCACCAAGCCATCTATCACATCCTTCTCTAATGACGTGAAGATTTTGATATACCTCTCTGCATCCTCATCACTCACGTTGAGCCAGAACTGATAGAACTTATAAGGAGTGGTGCGCTTGGGGTCGAGCCAGATGTTACCGCTCTCCGTCTTACCGAACTTCTTTCCGTCGCTCTTGGTAATCAATGGGCACGTGAGGGCAAACGTCTCCACCTCACTGCCCAATGTGCGACGGATAAGTTCTGTGCCAGTAGTCATGTTTCCCCATTGGTCGTTACCGCCCAATTGCAACTTCACGCCCTTGTGCTGATAGAGGTACAGGAAATCATATCCCTGAAGCAACTGATAGGTGAACTCAGTAAAAGACAAACCATCGCGAGCAGTACCGTTGAGACGTTGCTGCACACTTTCCTTCGCCATCATATAGTTAACGGTGATGTGCTTACCCACCTCACGCGCGAAATCGAGGAAGGTAAAGTCTTTCATCCAGTCGTAGTTGTTCACCATTTCCGCCTTATTAGGCACATCAGCCTCGAAGTCCAAGAACTTAGCCACCTGCTTCTTGATACACTCTTGGTTGTGGTATAATGTTTCATTGTTGAGAAGGTTGCGCTCCTGGCTCTTGCCCGAAGGGTCACCGATCATACCCGTTGCCCCACCCACGAGGATGATGGGCTTATGTCCGCAACGTTGAAGGTGGCGAAGCATCATGATGCCACACAAGTGACCAATATGCAATGAGTCGGCAGTAGGGTCGGTGCCGAGATAAGCAGTAACCATTTCCTTCTGTAAGAGTTCTTCCGTACCTGGCATGATTTGTGCCAGCATTCCGCGCCAGCGGAGTTCTTCAACAAAGTTTTTTTTCATCGCTTTTATATTTTTTTTAATTATTCTAATTTTTAGGTAATCCTAGGTATTCTTAGGAAATCCTAGGTAATACTAGGCAATCCTATGTAATCTTAGAGCCTTTCAAGGCACAGGGTCATAGCCAGAGCCACCCCAAGGATTACATCTCAGCAACCGCCAGATGGCAAGCCCCAATCCCTTGATGGGACCGTGCTTGGCAATAGCCTGACGAGCATACTCGGAACACGTGGGCGTAAACCTGCACGACGGAGGGGTAAATGGGGATACGCACGTCTGATAGAAGCGGATGGGCAGGATAAGCAGCCATGAGACGGCTTGCGAGAGAAGGTGCAACAGATGACGGAGGTTGCTCATACCTTTTCCTTGATTCGGTTTAACAACTCACACATCCGTTTCTCGACGTAAAGGCTGTCATACAACCTATCGTCTAACCAAAGGAATGCCATCGACAACCCTTTGGAGCTGTCTGCCGACAATGCCTCGTACAATACTCCCTTATGTTTACGATAAGCCTCCCGCAACTGCCTCTTGATACGATTGCGGTGAACGGCGTGCTTGAAATGTCGCTTTGACACACTTACCATCAACATTGCCTGCGGATTGCCATCGCCACGAGGGTGCAGGGCATAAACCACCCTGATGGGAAATGCCGTCATGGATTTGGAACATCCTCCACCAAAGAGCTGGTCTATCTGCTTCTTACTACAAATACGCTCTTCTTTGCCCAGCGTGGATGTGCAAGATGCAAGCATGTGAGATATTACTTTTGGTTTTCGCGAAGATAAGCTTTCAGCGCACTTGTCATAGACGGATATTTAGTCGTGGGAGCCTGCAAGTCTAAGCGCAGTCCCTCTTCCTCTACCGTCTTGGCAGTAGCGGGACCGAACGTGGCAATGCGTGTCTTGCCCTGATTGAAGTCAGGGAAGTTTTTCGCCAAGGCATGAATACCCGTAGGACTGAAGAAGATGAGCATATCGTAATCGAACGTCTTGATTTCTTCTTCCGTGAAATCATTGCTCACCGTACGGTACATCACACACTCGGTATGATGCAACTTCTTGGAATCGAGCAGCGTCTTCACGTCGTTATTATGAACATCACTCTGGGGAACGAGATACTTCTCATCCTTGTGCTTCACCATCGATGGGATGAGGTCGTCTATCTTTCCCGTCATTCCGAACACCACCTTGCGCTTGCGGTATTGCACGTACTTCTGGATATACAAAGCCACAGCCTCGGTGACGCAGAAATACCTCATGGTCTCGGGGATGGTGAGGCGCAACTCCTTAGCCAACGTAAAGAAGTGGTCCACTGCATGGCGTGACGTGAAAACAATTGCCGTATAATCCAAGATGTTGATTTTCTGATGGCGAAATTCCTTTGCGGTGATACCCTCTACCTTGATGAAAGGACGGAACACAAGTTGTACTCCAAACTCCTTTTCAATGTCATAATAAGGTGACTTCTCGTTAGAAGGCTTGGGCTGGGAAACCAAGATTTTACTTATCATCTTTTGTATTAAAAATTTACTTTCAAATAATTGTTAACAACTAACAACAAGCCCCAAAAAACGCACAACGGTACGATTTCGAGCGCACAAAAGTACAAAATAATTTGCAAAAAAATGCCGTTACGCCGAAAAAATATTACATAAAGCCTATAAAACGACAGTATTTTTATGAAAAGGACTATCAAAAGGGTATAGACGAACACACTTTGGATGGACAAATTGAAATAGGCGAGCAGCATCACAATGGGGAACATCAACGTGCCTTCTGCCGAGGTGAGGAAGAGAAACGACTTCTGCCATTGTATATTTTTTTTCTTGTTATAGAACACCCATCCCGTGAGCCAGTACAAGAAGGCACGGCACAGGAAGAAGGCGATAAACATACCGGCAAAGACAAAGACAATTTGGTATTGGCTGATGATGAACGAGTCGCCGATTTTGTCGCGCACGTAGAAGAAACAGACGATGGAAAAGAGCAGGCACGTTTGCAAGACCATGAACAATTGGAACCAAACTTCTGCTGAAGTTTCCGTTTGTCCCTTGGCGTGTACTTCAGACAAGTAATAAAAGCTCTTGACCTGACGTACGATGAAGGAATGTGTACGCGCCATGGTAAACATGGCAATGATGAAACAGCCCAGCAGCAAGGAAGTGATGAAGTTGTCGCCCGCAATGGTGTAGGGTACGGGATCGCCCGCCACTCCCTGTCTGCCACCTTTCAGTTCTGGGTGAAGTAAGGAGTCGCCTGAAAAGAACGACTCCTTATAATAATGTAGTGGAAGGTCAGAGTCTTTGGTAGTCTTTCCCTTCACATGCCCCGGCATGTGCAGCGTATCAGGCATTTCACTCCAATGAATCTCAGATATTTTAGCATGTCTCTGTACAGCCGAATCCTGTTGGGCAGGTGTGGCATCTTTCGGCAACCTACTGATAGCCTGTGCAGGTGTAAGGTAATAACCATGATGAACAACGGGCTGCTGAGTGGTGGATTCTGCTTGTTTCATTTATCTGAGAGGTGATATCTTAGGGGTGAGAGGTGAGGGGTGAGAGAATACCTTTTACGATTCAATACTTATTCAAATTCATGACCTATTCAAATCAAAGACTTATTCCATTCCGAATGCTTGGCGAATATCCTCCACCCTATCTAATTTCTCCCAGGTGAAGAGTTCCACTTCCATTTGCTTGTTAGGGTTATAATGACTGGTAAACGTCTTCGTCACCGTTTCGTTCTTACGTCCCATGTGACCGTAAGAAGCCGTTTCCACATACATCGGTTGGCGCAGTTTGAGTGTACGTTCAATCTGTTTGGGGCGCAATCCGAAGAGCGATTGTATCTTATGGGCAATCTCCCCATCAGACATCTTCACGTGCTTGCGTCCATACGTATTGACGTAGATGCTGACAGGCTCTGCCACACCAATGGCATACGCCAATTGCACCAGCATCTCGTCAGCCACTCCCGCTGCCACCATGTTCTTGGCAATGTAACGAGCCATGTAAGCAGCGGAACGATCCACCTTAGACGAGTCTTTTCCAGAGAAAGCACCACCGCCATGCGCACCCTTACCGCCATACGTATCTACGATAATCTTCCTTCCCGTAAGTCCCGTGTCTCCGTGAGGTCCACCAATGACGAACTTACCTGTAGGGTTAACGTAGTATTTGATATTGTCGTTGAACAATGCCAACACCTTCTCTCCACATTGCGCTTTCACACGAGGCATGAGGATGTTCATCACGTCAGCCCTGATTTGTGCCAACATGCGCTCATCATCTTCATCGAAGGGGTCGTGCTGGGTAGAAACCACAATGGTATCTATGCGTTGTGGAATATTATCGTCGCTGTATTCGATGGTAACCTGACTCTTTGAGTCGGGGCGCAGGTAGGTCATTTCACGCCCTTCCTTACGGATGTCAGCCAACGTGCGCATGATGAGATGAGCCAAGTCGAGCGACACGGGCATGTAGTTTTCCGTCTCGTTGGTAGCATACCCAAACATCATTCCCTGGTCGCCAGCTCCCTGCTCTTCCTCCTCTTCGCGGTCCACACCACGGTTGATATCTACACTCTGCTCGTGTATAGCCGTGAGGATTCCACACGAGTTACCGTCAAACTCATATTCCGACTTGGTGTAACCTATCCTGTTGATGGTCTTACGGGCAATGGTTTGCAGGTCAATATAAGCCTCTGAGCGCACTTCACCCATGATGACCACCTGCCCAGTGGTGCAAAACGACTCGATGGCGCAACGTGCGTTTTCGTCGTAAGCCAAGAACTGGTCGAGCAGCGCGTCACTGATTTGGTCCGCCACTTTATCGGGATGTCCCTCTGATACTGATTCAGATGAAAACAAATATGACATAATTCTATTTTTTATAATAATCTTTTTTGTAGGAGTTAAGGAGTTCAGGAGTTAAGGAGTTCAGACTAATGACTTATGTCTGAATGATTCATGAAAGAAGACTATTGTCTTAACTCCTGTACTCCTTAACTCCTTTATTCTTTAACTCGTGTACTTCCTTTTCTAAAATAGTTACTCTGCTGGCATCATAACTACCTCTGCACAGTTGCCCGCCTTCAGCAATTCCTTTACAAAGGCACTGATGCTTTCCACGGTTTGTGCATTCACAATCTTCTCAAAGTCAGTATGGAAATCCACGCCAAACTTACGCCAGTTATTGATTTGGCTGAGCCAGTATCTGTTTTGCTTCAACCCGTCGCCATGATTCTTCAACATATACTCCTTCACCTTCTGCAGCTTGTCGCTATCGCAGGTTTTAGCCATCGCATTCACCTCGTCGCGCATAATCATCAGCGCCGTGTCTGCTTTCTCTGGTTTCATGGGGCAATAGGCAATGATTTGTGAAGTAGTATCAAAGTCGTTACGACTGACACCCGCCTGCGACATCACTGTGTAGGCAGCACTGGCATCTTCACGAATCTTCTTCAAGTATTCCATGCTCAGTATCTGTCCCACCATCGTAGCCTTGATGCTGTTCTCCAGCGTGTAAGGTATTTGCTTGGAGTACCAGTTCATCACGGCAATAGCCTTTGGAGTCTCTGCCTTGTGCTTGAAGTGTCTTACCACTTGTCCTTGATAGTCTGTATCTACCTGCGGGCTCTTCACTACTTTCTTCTGTGAGGGCAGTGAAGCCAAATATTGTTCGATAAGTGGACGAATGGTAGCCTCATCGTAGTTGCCGATGATGGTAAAGGTGAAGGCAGCAGCGTTGGCAGTCTGTTCCTTTGCCATTTGCAGGATGCGGTCGTAGCTTACTTTGTCAAGGTCTGCCACCACCAATGGAGTGCTGCGTTTGTTGTAGTTGGTCATGATTGCAGTCAACGAGTCGTTAAACACGTTCTCTGGCTGCAACAGACGATTCTTCAAGCTGACAGCCGTAGTCTGCATCAAATTGTCGTAAGACTTCTGGTCCTTGGCGATGTTGGTAAAATAGAGATACACCAATTGCAGCATGGTCTCCACATCCTTCGGGGTAGAGCTACCGCTGACATTCTGACGGTTTTCACTCATGGAGAGTGATGCACTGGCAATCTTGCCGGCAAGAGCCTTGTCCAGTTCGGTATGCGAGAAGTTGCCCAAACCACTTGCCCCAATCACGTCATCGTACATCTTGATGTTGACGAAATCCTTCTCACCATAGAGAGCGGAACCGCCGAATCCCTCACCACTCAGAATCACTTGGTCTTTCTTCAAGTCGGTTTGTTTCAGTACTACCGTTGCACCATTCGACAAGGTAAGTTCGGTGTAGCCAAAGAGCTCATTCTTTACCTCCTTCTTGATGGTTCCCTTCTTGGGTAAGACGGTCATCAATGGCTCGTTCTTCACGTTATCCACGTAGGCTTCAATCTGGGCAGAGCGAGCAGCGACGATGGCATTTCTCAATCCCTCCTCCGTAGGATAGACAGCCCCTTCCTTCTCATTGTTGAAGTTCAATACCACGAGGTTGGAGTCTTTCATAGACACAAGTTCCTTGATTACCATATTGATACCTTCCAACGGCAACATCGGTACGAGTTGTTTCATCGTCTCATACGTGTAGTCGATGCTGGGAATGGGTTCGTTGGCAAGGAAGTGTTGTACATATTGGTTTACAAACTGACTGTTGTAGCGTTTGTCCTTGTTTAAATACTGCTTCTCAAGCGAACTGGTATAGTTGGCTTTGTAGCGATTGTACTCAGTGGGGGTAAAGCCGAACTCAGCAGCACGGCGTGCTTCAGTGAGAGCTGTCGTGACAGCAGCCTCCATCTGTCCGTCTTTGGGCAGGATGTCTATTTCAAAGGCATCAACGGTCTTTGAGAAAATGTATTGCCCATCATCGACAGAAGCCTGGAGGAACGGACTTTCAGGTTTCTCGGCATACTCACGCAGACGGTCGTTCAACATTGAGAGGGCTGCATTCTTCATGTAGTTGGACAAGAGATATACCATCGAACCCTTCAGAGAGTCGGGGAATGCCTCATGTTTCATCATGATGTCAACCAAATTGTATTGCTGTTCCTTGTCCTTGTCGATGACGTAGATAGGCTCTGCATTATCGGGTACAGGCTCAGTGGTTACCAACGTACGGTTTTCAGGCAGTACGATGGGTGAGAAAAGGGTCTTGATTTTCTGTTCCACCTTATCTAAGTCCACATCACCCACGATGATGATACCCTGGTTGTCGGGACGATACCATTTCTCGTAATAAGCCTGGAGGAACGGGCGCTCGAAGTTGTCAATAATCTCCATCAGTCCGATGGGCATACGGTGACCATACTTAGACCCGGGATAGAGTTTGGGAAGGTCGCGCTCCAGCATACGCATCTGTGCACTGGTACGCAAACGCCATTCCTCGTGAATCACGCCACGTTCCTTTTCTATCTCCTCTTGCTCCAACAGCAATCCGTCTGCCCAGTCGTAGAGAATCAGCAGACATGAGTCGATGATGCTCTCACGCGTGGTAGGTACGTTGCTGATATTATAAACCGTCTGGTCGATGCTCGTGTAAGCATTCAGGTCGGTACCAAACTTCACGCCTACGCTCTCGCACCAGCGCAACAGTTCGTTGCCCTTGAAATGCTTCGAGCCATTAAACGCCATGTGCTCCAAGAAGTGCGCCAGTCCTCGTTGGTCGTCGTTCTCCTGAATGGAGCCCACTTTTTGGGCAATGTAGAACTCGGCGCGATTCTCTGGCCAGTTGTTGTGACGAATGTAATAAGTTAGTCCGTTGTCCAGTTTGCCGATACGTACGTCTGGATCTACGGGAACAGGAGGCATCTGCATCTGTGCCACCACATTACTTGCCAATGCCAGTAATGCAACCAATAAAAGATTTTTTAGCTTCATAAAACAACTTTGTTTAAATCATGAGGTACAAAGGTACGTATTATCTTTGTCCTATACACATATTATTAATGTTTTTTATATTATTTGGTGTTTTCACGTTGGATATTCCTTGG
Organism: Prevotella sp. UBA6994; assembly: GCA_002449845.1. Taxonomy (GTDB): domain Bacteria; phylum Bacteroidota; class Bacteroidia; order Bacteroidales; family Bacteroidaceae; genus Prevotella. Next base: position 52,243 of record DJXW01000010.1, on the reverse strand, counting down.
ATGATGAAAGAGAATCTCATGTCTGAGCGTGGTAGTGTCTATGTGGGTGTAAATCTCTGTAGTGCCTATGTCTTCATGCCCCAACATGGCTTGAATGGCTCGCAGGTCTGCCCCACCCTTCAGCAACGCCGTAGCAAACGAATGTCGCAACGTATGGGGAGAGATAGTCTTCTTGATTCCCGCTGCCTCTGCCTGTCGCTTAATCATGATGAGGATCATCGTGCGCGTGAGATGTGAGCCTCGTCGGTTCAGAAACACATAGTCTTCTTCGCCTCGCTTGATGTTCATGAGGTTGCGATTGTAAAACCACAATTTCAACTCATGAATGGCTCGGGGCGAGATGGGTACCAACCGTTCCTTGCTGCCCTTACCCAACACACGCACGTAGCCTTCATCCAAATAGAGGTCGGTGAGCTTGAGGTTGACCAACTCTGACACGCGCAGTCCGCACGAGAAGAGCACTTCTATGATGGCTTTGTTGCGCTGTCCCTCATTGGTACTGAGGTCAATGCAGTCCTCCAGCATGTCTATTTCCTCCACCGACAACACCTCGGGAAGATGTTCGCCCAACTGCGGTGATTCCAATAGCTCCGTGGGATCGTCTTCTATAAAGCCGTCGAGCACCAGGTATCGATAGAAAGACCGCACGCCACTCAAGATACGTGCCTGCGACGAAGCCCCCACCCCATGTTCATGGATAGAGGCGGCAAAGTGTTGCAAGTCTTCCAACTTCATGTCAATGGGCTCCTTGCCATTTTGCCTGCAATAACTGAGCAGATAGTCCAAGTCGTGCTTGTAAGCCTCCAACGTATTGGGCGAATAGTTACGTTGCAGTTTCAGGTAGCGCATATATTGTCGTTCTACGTCCATGCTCGTATGTGATTCTCGTTTGCAGCCTGCAAAATTACAAATTTTTATTCCATTTTACTTCATCAAGTGATATTTTTGTTGGGTTTTCAGATGAAGTTGAAAAAATATGCCTACCTTTGCATTGATAAATCATGATATGCAAATGAAGATACTAATCATCAACGGTCCTAACCTGAACTTGTTAGGGAAACGAGAACCAGGAATCTACGGCTCAAACTCATTCGAGAGCTATCTGCCTACATTGAAAGCCCAATATCCCGACGTGGAGATAGCGTATTTCCAAAGCAATATCGAGGGCGAACTCATCAACAAGATGCAAGAGGTGGGATTCTCCGCAGACGGCATCATCCTCAACGCCGGTGCTTATACCCATACCAGCGTGGCTCTGCACGATTGCATCCGTTCCATCACGGCTCCCGTCATTGAGGTACATATCTCCAACGTACACCAACGGGAGGAGTTTCGCCACCACTCAATGATCTCTGCTGCTTGCAAAGGAGTAATCTGTGGATTCGGTCTCGACAGTTACCGACTGGCTTTGGAGGGCTTGTTGGGACAACGATGAAAGCATTTCCTTTGACATGAGCAACCAACTTTCTACTTATATCCTCAATCACATTGAGCCAGAGCCGGAATATCTGTACCGACTGTGGAGAGCTACCAACATCCACACCATCCACGGACGAATGGCAAGCGGACACCTGCAAGGCAGGTTGCTGAAGATGCTGGTGCAGATGATTCGTCCCACCAACGTCCTTGAAGTGGGTACGTTCAGCGGCTATTCGGCTATCTGCTTGGCTGAGGGACTGGAAGACAATGGCAAGGTGTGGACCTTTGAAATCAACGATGAAATGGAGGATTTCACTCGTCCGTGGATTGAAAACTCTCCCGTGGCTCATCGCATCCATTTCATCATCGGCAATGCCATTACCGAGGCTCCCAAGTTGGGTGTCTTGTTCGATATGGCTTTCATCGACGGGGACAAGCGCACTTACATCGAGACTTACGAAATGGCTCTCTCGCTCTTGCGAAAGGGTGGTTTCATCATTGCCGACAACACTCTTTGGGATGGTCACGTATGTGACGATGCATATCTGCACGACCACCAGACGGAGGGCATTCGCCGCTTCAACGACCATCTATGCCAAGACCCACGCATAGAACAGGTCATCCTCCCATTACGGGATGGCCTGACTATCATCAGGAAGAAATAGATACACATCTTTACTTATACTCTCTCTCAAACCACAATCGATATATTGGGTCAACGAATATCATTTTCCCGCCCTTCATTTCCACAATATCCTTGTTTAGCAAAGCCTTCTTGTTTTTGCTGATAGTATTGGGATTTCCTAAATGATATTTCGACCTGGCCTCTGTCGATGAAAGTTGTTGTACCCCATCCTTGATAGCACGAAGCATTTCTATTTGGCTGGCAGCCAAATTCTCAGTATCATTCAAAAACATCGGGGAATTGGTATTAATCATCTGTTTCAATCCATAGCTAAAAGACTGTTCTGAGACCTCCGTCGCAGTGGCGTTCCATACAAAATAGCAACACTGCTGCAAATACCAAGAGTGACACTCTGTCACGTCACATATGCGATTGGCAAATTCATTAGAAATACGTTTCCCCGACTTCTCAAACGTTTCTACAATAAAAGGTATCCATTCTTCCTTTGGTATTTTATTCAAGAACAGCAATTGTCCAAATCGATAGAATGGCGAGTTGGAATTATTAAAAATATCCAACATCATGTGCCGCTTGCTGCCATATAAACAATACGATACGCGCTCCTGTTGCTGCCATGCCGACCGCATCTTTCCCTCCATATTTTTATATTCTGGAAGATTCGCCAATTGCTGGAATTCATCGATACAGACAATAATCTTGATTTTTCTGGACTGTGCCAATGTTTCAGGCAATCGAAGAATATCCATCTTGTCTTGCTCTTGAGGAACAAACTTCACATCGAAAGCCATGAAATTGGTTACATCGTCTTTAATAATCACCTGTGGCACTACGCCTGTCAAGAATTTCTTGGCATCTTGTATTCGTTTCTCTAATTTACTTGACGCACATGATATCACCTGGCTGGCAAACGTCCTATAGAATTCTGCCTCAGAACCAATGCTAAAAGCATCTATATAGCACACTCTTACCTCCTTGTCCTCATCCTGTAGTTCTTCCATGGCTATCTTAACAAGAGAAGACTTTCCCCATCGGCGTGGAGATACTAACATTACGTTAATATGCGAAGACAAAAAGTTTTTCAACAACGCCCTATCGTCCACCCTATCTACAAAGTTCTCTCTTGTCGCCAAGGTTCCGTATTGAAATGGAGCATTCATGATTTTTAGATTTTTACTCGGCAAAAATACAAAAAATTACCAAAGGGTAAGTTACCAAAGGGTAACTTTTATTGTTCTTTAATAATCATTAAACAATTAATTGCGTCCGCAAAATCTTAACGTCGCAAACCATAAAGACCAATAAATCATATCTCTCACCCCTCATTTTGTCATACAAATTCTGAATTTACCCCCTAAAATACGGGCATTTTTTCAAACGAGTTGATACTTGGTGAAAAAAATGCCCGTTTTTTGATGTACTGTTAAATAATTCATTATCAATGGCTTACGGTTTAATGGCATTTGCAGATATGATGAAAAACCATGCTTTTACGTCCAAAAAGCCACTTTTCGGGCTTTCATAACATATATAGTTAGCACTCGTAACATACATAGTTACGCTCATAACTCATATAGTTACGTTCGTAACTTGATATGTTACGATGAAAAACACGATTTTTTAGCCATCATAACCTATTTTTCCATTCTCCCAATTCTATTTCGCAAGAAATCACCAACCATTTTTTGTCGGAATAATTGACAATGGATAATTCATAATTGATAATTCATAATTCGCAATTCATAATTGATAATTGATAATTGATAATTCACAATTCACAATTCATAATTCATAATTCACAATTCATAATTCATAGGGGATTATTATACTTATTGGCATCATATTTATTCTGATGGTTATTGCAAGCCCCGATAGGGGCGTTAGGATTACAGGCAGGGGTAAAGCGAAGCGGAACCCCTGAAAAGGATGTACGAGCAGATTGCAAGCCCCTATCGGGGCGACAGAACACAGGCAGGTGGTGGAGCGTAGCGAAACTTCTGCAAAGGATGCATGAACAAATTGAAGCCCCGATAGGGGCGACAG
>DJXW01000010.1:47405-48033 GCA_002449845.1 Prevotella sp. UBA6994 | reverse complement strand
GGTGCAGCGAAGCGAAACCCCTGCAAAGGATATACGAGCATATTGAAGCCCCGACTGGGGCGACAGAACACAGGCAGGTGGTGCAGCGAAGCGAAACCCCTGCAAAGGATATACGAGCATATTGAAGCCCCGACTGGGGCGACAGAATTTCTGTCGTACCTTCGGAACTTTATATGCTTGCGGCTCTTTTTTACAGGGGTTTCGCTTCGCTTCACCCCTGCCTGTGTTCTTAACGCCCCTGTCGGGGCTCTGTGGGGCAAGCTCATATACTATACCATCCCATTCGTCATCAAAATATTCATCATTCAAAAGTCTAAGGATTCAAGGATTTATGGATTAACTTATCGGTGCTTGCACCGAAATTCCTTGAATCCATAAATCCTTAGACTACATTTGAACAGTACCAATTACTTGGCAATGTACATGGGAAATGCCGTTAGACTACATTTGAACGGTACCAATTACTTGGCAATGTACATGGGAAATGCCACGCACAGAGAATGACGCTGGAAGCGTCACCGCTCTGTAACCGAGGGTACGAGCGCAGCGAGCACCCCCGGATAGCGATATGCTACACATCATCAGCACTCTGAAGGAGTGCCCCCATACGTGCAGTGGGCGACTCCTT
>DJXW01000010.1:27042-47300 GCA_002449845.1 Prevotella sp. UBA6994 | reverse complement strand
TCATTGCCCACTATCCGCAGGTCCTTCGGACACTACGGTTACCGAGCGGAGACTGCGTTGCAGTCTGATTTGTTGAGTCCGTATGTGCTGAGTGAATAAATGTTGAGTGTTGAGCGTTTAGTAATGAATAGCCGTGGCTGCTGTAAGATTGAACAAGAGAAAGAGGGGTGAGAGGTGAGTAGTGAAAGAATAGCTCCGGCTGTTTGCTTCTCAATCTCCAAAACATATCTCTCACCCCTCACCCCTCACCTCTCACTCCTCAAAAAAAAACAAATTATGGAAAAGAGTAAGTATATATGCCCCCGTACGTCGAGGGTGAACGTGAAAGTGGATGGCTTTATCCTCACGGCAAGCACACAAACTGGTCCGAGATACAGTTCGACAAACTTGGGCAAAGGTGGCGGTATCTCTGGAAATGGCGAAGCTGCCGATGCTTCTGGTGCCTTCTCCAAGATGTGCTACTGGAATCTTTGATAAAAGAAGTTTTGTATTATCCCGAATAATTGGGGGGCGCATCAAGAAGATGCGCCCCCTTTTTATGGTGTTTGAATGTATAAAATCAGTTTACATATCCTTTCTTCATTAAAAAATTAAAAAACAGTTATTTTTTTTATACAATTGGTTTACAATTGGAAGTATTTTTATATTTTTGCATGACGAATTATCTTTTATCAAATTTATTACTAACACATTTAAAAGTATTTTTATGAAAAAGAAATATTTACTTTTCATTCTCGCATCCTTGTTTGCAATAACACAAGGTGCATGGGCGGCAGAAACGCCACAGGTGATTTGGTGCGAAAGCAACACCACGCTTTATTTCATTAATTCCGAAACGCTGTATGAGGCGGGCGACACCTACGACGGACAGACCGTTACCAACGTATATAGTGGAGAGGATGTGACAGCTTCTCCCACCTACGATGACCCCGCTTTTACTATGGACTTATGGGAGGTTTGTACAAGAGTGGTCTTCGATAAATCTTTCGCCAGTGTACGACCTACCTCATGCTGTGCTTGGTTTGGTGGATTTAGCTATTTGACGACCATTGAGGGTTTAGAGTACCTGAATACTTCCGAAGTGACAAGCATGAATGATATGTTTCATGGATGCAATAAATTGACATCCCTTGACCTGTCGAACTTCAATACAGCCAAGGTAACGCAGATGATAGCTATGTTTAATGGCTGCCGAGCATTGGAGACCATTTACGTAAGCGACGGCTGGACGGTAGAAAATGTGACAGAGAGTAGACTCATGTTTGACGACTGCTTTAGCCTCGTTGGAGGACAGGGAACGGCATGGACAAGGGACGTGTCGACTATAGACAAGACCTATGCCCACATCGATGGCGGTGAGAGCAATCCTGGCTATCTTACGCAGCTCTTTAACATTGCCCTTAACGAGAATTTCGATGACAACAGTGCCACTATCAGCGAATACAACGGCAAACCCTGCAAAGTGACATTGGCCCGCGCCATCGTGCCTGGTTCTTACAACACATTGTGCCTGCCGTTTGATGTGGACAATGTTTTGTTGAAGGAGAAATTCGGTGAAGATGTGGAGTTGGCTGAGTTAAGCGGTACGCACATGGAGAATGAAACATTGTATTTCGACTTCGCTCCTGCCGATGCCATTACGGCTGGCGTTCCCTATCTTATCTATGTGTCGGATGCCGTGGAGAGCCCCATCACGTTTAACGCCGTGACGGTGAAGGAGGGAACTCAACCCGTTACGACAAGCCTTGCCGACTTCATTCCCGTGTTTGACGTAACGACGTTGGACAACGGAAACGAGAACATCCTGTTCCTTGGTGCCAACAATACGTTGTACTACCCAAGCACCACATCTGGCGCCATGAAGGGTTTCCGCGCTTACTTCGAGGTGAAGGGTGCAGCCCAAGGTGCCAAGGCAATGGTTATGATGGACAATTCTCTGACAGGTGTCAAGACCATTCTCAACGAGAACCTGCAAAACGAGCAAGTGTTTGACTTGCAGGGAAGAATGGTAACCCGCCCCGCAAAGGGCCTCTATATCATGAACGGAAAGAAAGTAATCATCAAGTAAAAATCAATAAATTATGGAAAAGAGTAAGTATATATGCCCCCGTACGTCGAGGGTGAACGTGAAAGTGGATGGCTTTATCCTCACGGCAAGCACACAAACTGGTCCGAGATACAGTTCGACAAACTTGGGCAAAGGTGGCGGCATCTCTGGAAATGGCGAAGCTGCCGATGCTTCTGGTGCCTTCTCCAAGATGTGCTACTGGGAATTTTGATAACAGAAGTTTTGTATTATCCCGAATAACTGGGGGGCGCGTCATGAAGATGCGCCCCCTTTTTGTTTGAAGGTAAATCGACTGAGCCCTATTTTCATTTGGTATAATCATCATGTACCATTCGTACATTACCCATGTACCATTCGTATTTTGCCCATGTACCATTCGTACATGGCCATTATACGAAAAAAAAAACATAAGTATTTCAAAAAAGGAATTGTAGTCTAAGGATTAAGGGATTAAAGGATTTATAGAATATCGGTGCCTACAGCGAAGGTAAAATCCTTAAATCCTTGAATCCTTAGAATAATCTTTATCTTCTATTATCCGATAGTGAAACGAAAATATGAAGATCATTAAAATGTTGCGGAATATAGGTAGTAATATATTATTTGCCATTCACAATGAGGCATTTCTTATCTGTCCAAACCACAGAAAAGATGGTAAAAGAAACAAAAATGGCAACTCATCATGCAAAGATGAATATTTTTAGCTATCTTTGCATCTTGAAAAGGAAAAAGACAGAAAATGCAAGAGACAAGACAAAACAAAGTGGCACGACTGCTGCAAAAGGAACTCAGCTTGATATTCCAAAGCCAGACACGTATGATGCACGGTACGATGGTAAGCGTAACGAGGGCAAAGGTGAGTCCAGACCTCAGCGTATGCACCGCATACTTGAGCATATTCCCCTCTGAAAAGGGTGAGGAAATCATCAAGAACATCAACGATAACGTCAAGACTATCCGTTACGAACTGGGCACGCGCATTCGCAACCAAGTACGCATCATCCCCGAACTGCGATTCTTCATCGACGACAGCCTGGATTACATCGAACACATCGATGAGCTGCTGAAAAAATAGGACTTAGATGAACTTTCCCTATTACATTGCCAAGAGGTACTTATTCTCGAAGAAGGGAACGAATGCCATCAACGTGATTTCTGCCGTGTCGATGGGTGGCATTGCCGTGGCTACGATGGCACTCATCGTGGTGCTGAGCGTATTCAACGGCTTTCATGACCTGGTGGCTTCATTCTTCACTACGTTTGACCCCCAGCTGCAAATCGTACCCACGATGGGGAAAGACGCACCTACCGATGACCCCATTCTCACGCAAATCAAGCAACTGCCACAGATAGACGTTGCTACGGAATGTGTGGAAGACCAAGCCCTTGCCGTATATCAAGACAAACAGGCGATGGTTAAAATCAAGGGGGTGGAAGACAATTTTGACGAGCTAACGCACATCACGGAAATACTATATGGCGACGGTGAGTACGAATTACATGCCGGCAACCTGCAATATGGCATCTTAGGCATTAGGTTGGCACAGACATTAGGCACAGGAGCATATTTCAGGGATTTCCTACGGATCTATGCCCCCATGCGAGAAGGACAGTTAGACCTCACCGACCCCACATCGGGCTTCGTGGTGGATTCGTTGATGTCGCCTGGCGTGGTATTCTCCGTACACCAAAGCAAGTATGACAGAGATTACATCATCGTTCCCATCGCTTTTGCACGGACACTGTTCGGGCAACAAGGGATGTTGACATCATTGGAACTGAGACTGAAGGAAGGTTGCAACTTTTCGGCAACCAAGAGAGAGATACAGAAAATAGCCGGGGATAAATACCAAGTGATGGACCGATACGAACAGCAAGCCGACACATTCAAGATCATGAAGATAGAAAAGCTGATAGCCTATATCTTCCTCACGTTTATACTCATGATAGCCAGTTTCAACATCATCGGTTCGCTTTCCATGCTCATCATCGACAAGAAAGACGACGTGGTGACATTGCGCAACTTAGGTGCAAGCGAGAAACAAATCACCAAGATATTCCTCTTTGAGGGAAGGATGATAGGTGCCATCGGTGCCATCGTGGGAATCGTATTGGGATTGTTGCTCTGCTGGTTGCAACAAACATTCGGGTTGGTGGCATTGGGAGAAAGCAGTGGTTCGTTTGTGGTGAACGCCTACCCTGTGAGTGTACACTACACAGACGTTATCCTCACGTTTGTCACGGTGCTGGCAGTGGGATGGATAGCCGTATGGTATCCCGTGAGATACCTCAGAGAAAAACAACGTTAAGGCAAGCTGATGTTCTCTACGTCGATAGACTCATGTAAGAACATCTGTGCAGACTCCTTGAACTTCACTGGATTTTCGGTGGTGTAATATCTCACCGTAGCCCCACGAGAACATTTCTGTTCCATCTGTGGGTGGCGCAGGAGATATTGATAAAGACTCTCTGCCACATATTCGCCTTGCGGAACCACGCGAACGCCAGCAGGCAAATACTTCAAAATCTTAGGCATGAGAATGGGATAATGCGTACATCCCAAGATAAGGGCATCGATGAGAGGGTCTTTGCGCATAATCTCATCTATGCGTTTCTTCACGAAATAATCAGCACCTGGAGAGTCAGCCTCATTATACTCTACCAACGGAACCCAGAACGGACAGGCTACGCCCACCACGCTGATGTCGGGATAGAGTTTCTTGATTTCCAAATTATAGCTTTCGCTCTTGATGGTGCCTTCGGTGGCAAGAACGCCAACGTGTCGGCTTGTCGTGAGCTTGCCTATCACCTCTGCCGTGGGACGGATAATACCCAACACACGACGTTCGGGATCTATTTGAGGCAAGTCGTTTTGCTGAATGGTACGTAATGCCTTGGCAGAAGCAGTATTGCATCCCAAGATGACAAGATGACAACCACGGTCGAAGAGATGCTGCACAGCCTGACGGGTAAACTGATAAACCACGTCGAACGAGCGTGGACCGTATGGCGCACGTGCATTGTCGCCTAAGTAAACGTAATCATACTGAGGGAGCAACTGGCGAATGCCATGCAGAATGGTCAATCCTCCATAACCAGAATCAAAAATGCCTATGGGTCCGCTCATCTACGTCTTCCTCCTTGCAATTCTTTTTTGATAAGCATGTTGATATCTACCCCCACAGACTCATTGATATACGGCACTGCGTTTTGGTCGGTATTCAAGATGAAAGCCAAGCCCTGTTCCTTACCCACCTTATTCAACACCATTGACAATTTAGAGCGCAAGGGAGCAAAGCCCTCGTTTTCAGCCTCAGCCATCAGGCGCTGCGCTTCTTCCTTGAAAGCAATGTTTCTCTCCATCATGTCTTGCAACTCAGCCTGTCTTTTCTTGAGGATAGAGGGAGCCAAATCTCTTTGTTCATCAAGGAAAGCCTCATACTTCTTGTTGAACTCAGCCTCGGAGCGGTCAGCCTCATCCTTGAACTGCTTGGAAAGGTTATCTAAATTGGTTTTTACGATGGAATATTCAGGCATGAAACGAAGAGCCTCATCATAACTGAAATAACCAAACACCAATTCGCTCGACACCTCAGGGGTATTCTGCACGTTTTCTGACGGTGGGGTTACCTCCTCTAAAGTAGGGGCAACGCTGTCTTGTACAGCAACGTGAAGCGTATCAACCTCCTGCGCCCAAGCTACCGAGGCAAAGAGAGATAAGAATATGGACAAGAATTTCATGTTGTTGGTGGGTTTAAATGTTGAGTGTTGAGTGAACAAATGTTTAGTGCTGAGTGTTTAGTGTTTAGTGAACAAATGTTTAGTGTTGAGTGTTTAGTGCTGAGTGAAAATTAGACTATTTCACACTAAACACTAAACGCTAAACACTAAACATTCTTACACTCAAAAAAAATTATTTCAATTTTCTAACTTCGCTCTTGCAAGCCTCTGTCACGTCATCGCAGAGAGTGGCGTTGATAAAGGGCAGAGAGTTTTTCATGACAATATATACATACTTGCCATTATTACCAACGTTCTCGATAGCCTTGGCAACCTTTGACTGGATAGGACCTAACAGCTCTTGCTGTTTCTGTTGCAGTTTTTGGCTGTTGTCTTGGTAAGCCTGCTGTATCTTCTGTTGCATCTCCATCAGAGACTGCTCAGTTTCCTGTTGCTTGGTGGCATTCATGGTAGATTTTGTCTTATCATATTCTCCAGCCTTACGTTCAAGTTCCTCGCGCATAGATTGCAGTTCGTTGTCGTATTGCTTAGCGAGAGCCTGTAATTCGCCTTGAGCCTTAGCATACTCAGGAATGTCTTGAGCTACAGCATCGTAATCTACACAACCAAACTTCTGGGCAAACAACGTCATAGGAGCCAGAAGCATTACCATTAAAATAAGTTTTTTCATTTTCTTGATTTTGATTTTATTAATTATTATTGATTTTGAATATTTTCGCATTACACCTTATTATATATATAATAGGCATTAATTAGAATATCCCAACTTTTGCAACACCTCATTGCTGATGTCAATGGAAGGAGAACCGAAGATGATACCAGCCGACTGATTGGCACGGTCGAGCACAAGACTATAGCCACGCAGTTCAGACACTTCTTTCACCGCATTGTAGATTTCCTCCTGGATGGGACTCATCAAGCTCTCACGCTTCTTGAATAGCTCGCCTTCAGGACCGAAATACTTCTTCTTCAGGTCGCTGGCTTCCTTCTCTTTCTTCATGATAGCCTCTTGTTTCGCCTTCTTTTGTTCTTGAGAGAGAAAAACCACCTCGTTCTGATAGTTTTTATACATCGTTCCAGCTTCGGTGTTAAGTGCATCTACCTCAGCTTGCCATTTCTTGCTCACTTGATTGAGTTGTTCATTCGCACGCTCGTAAGCAGGAATATTCTTCAGGATGTACTCCATGTCAAGCAAAGCAAACTTCTGCGCACTCGCCGTCAATGCTATTACGGCAAAAATGCAAGTCATCATCAACTTCTTCATAGGTTATGTTTTTTATGAGACGAATGTCATATTATAAAAGTTTCAAGTCACACCTCGTATATTTACGATTTTTAATGTTTATTCTCAAATGATTAGAACTCTTGACCGAGAATGAAGTGGAACTGTGAACCACCCCTTACGCCAAACACCTTGTCGAAACCGTATGCCCAGTCGATACCCATCAATCCAACCATTGGGAGGAAGATACGTACACCAATACCGGCGGAGCGTTTCATGTCGAACGGGTTGAAGTTCTTGGTTTCGTTCCAAGCGTTACCAGCCTCCAAGAATGTCAGACCATAGATGGTGGTGTTGCCCAACAAGAACGGATAGCGCAGCTCCAATGTGAAGCGGTCGTAAGCATAACCCTCTTGGTAATACGGTGTGAGCGAACCATTCTCGTAACCACGCAAGCCAATAGTTTCTTCTGCATAGCTGGTAGAGTAACCACTCATACCGTCACCACCCATATAATAGGTTTCAAAGGGCGACTTCTTATACTTATTGTAAGAACCCAAGATACCCAATTCCACACGAGTCATCAGCACCAGACACTTGTTGCCTCCCGTAAGGGCAGAGAAGGTACGCGCCTTGAACTTCCACTTATGATATTCCACCCAACGGTATTTCTCCTGTTGCTCCTTTGAATAAGTGGCAGAAGAACTATTGGTTGCAAGATTCTTGTAATCCTTTCCGTCCCACAAAGACCATGGCGGCGTAAGGGTAACGGAAGCCAAGAACTCAGAACCACGACGTGGGAACAACTGGTTGTCTGTGGACGAGCGGTTCAAGGCAATGCTGATGTTCAGGTTGTTTGAATTACCGTTGCGCATCAAGAAGTACGCCCAGTTTTTCAGCATATATCGGGTATATGACAATTGCATTTGCAGGAAGAAATAATCGTCAGGCCAACGCAAACGCTTACCCCAGCCAAGAGAAGCACCAAACAATTGTACATACTTGTCTGGGTCGTAATAATTCTCGGCATTATTGTAAAAGCTGTTACCCATACCATACAGGTAGTTATAGTAGTTGTTCAGGTAACCACTGTTATAATAATTGCTTGAGACGTCGGTCTGCTTTGAATAGAAAGCACTCACACTGAACTGGATAGGACGCTTGCCGCCAAACCAACTGGTAGAGTAGCTGGCGTTATACGATTGGTAATACGTACCGTTGGTTTGTGCACCGATAGACAGAACCTCACCGTCACCGATAGGCATGATGCCACGATGCTCCTTGTTCTTATTGAAGAGGTTAGCCATAGAGAAGTTATTCAACTTCAAACCGATACGTCCGATAACACCCGTCTGTCCCCATCCGAGAGAGAACTCTATCTGGTCGTTCGACTTTTGCTCTAGGTTGTAATTGATATCTACCGTGGTTCCGTCTTCGTAATTAGGCAACACCTTCGGGTCAATCTTCTCCGGGTCGAAGTGTCCCATAGAAGCCAACTCACGAACAGAGCGTTGCAAGGCATCTTTCGAGAACAAATCGCCAGGCTTGGTACGCAATTCACGACGCACCACGTTCTCGTACAAACGGTCGTTACCATTGATACGAACCCTGCTGATATGAGCCTGCGAGCCTTCCTGAATACGCATCTCAAGGTCAATGGAGTCGCCCACGATGTTTACTTCCGCAGGATCAAGGTTGTAGAACAGGTATCCATTGTTCCAATAGTTGTTACCCACGGCATCATCGTCCTCCGTGAGTCGTTTGTTCAGCAACTTTTGATTGTACACGTCGCCCTTCTCCATTCCGAGAACACTACTGAGGTAACTGGTAGGATAAACCGTATTACCCACCCAACGGATATTACGGATATAGTATTTCTGCCCTTCTTCTACCTTCAGGTAAATATTCACGTGCTTGTCGTCAACGTTCCACACGCTGTCTTTCACGATGTGAGCATCGCGAAAACCATATTCGTTATATTTCTCTATCAGGTTTTGCTTGTCTTTCTTCCATCTTTCCGGAGTAAACTTCTTGGATTTCAGGAAAGAGGAAAGTTTTCCTGCCTCGTGAATCTTCGCAAAGGCACCTTTCTTCAAGAGTCCGCCTTTGATTTGACTATTCTTCAGTTGGTTATTACCATCGATGATGATTTTTCTCACCTTCATCTTCTGCTTCTTGTCGATAATCACGTCAAGAATCATGTGGTTTTTCTGCGTCACGTCTTCACGTTGCAAGATTTCGATGTCGGCATTCTTAAAGCCCTTGTCATCAAAATACTTCTTGGCAAGAATCTTGGCACGGTCGATAACGTTGGGATGTAAGCTCATTCCCTTGATGATACCCAACTTCTGTTCCATGTCTTCGCGCTCAGATTTCTTCAAGCCGATATAATTGATAGACGACACCCTTGGGCGAGTTGCCAACGTTACGTGCAAATAAATCTTATTACCCACCAGCGAGTCGGCAGAGATTTTCACGTCAGAAAACAGTCCATGTCTCCAATAACGCTTCACCGCATCGGTAATGGCAGAACCTGGCACTTCTATCTCCTGTCCTACCGTCAATCCCGAAATGCCCGTGAGCATGTAATCCTCGTATCCGTCAACACCAGAAACATTGATTCCGCCAAGTATGCAAGTACGAGGCGAGCCCGCATACGAGATATCTGGATTCAAAATGACATCTTGAGCCTGAGCATTCACGTGGAGCATCAATGCCACCAAGATGACCAACACCTTATTTATATAGTTCATCACAACGATTTTTCTCTTTTTCTGTTATTCTCCTTGTTCTACCTGAGCCTCAGTCTTACCATACCTGCGCTGGCGACCTTGGAAACTGGCGATAGCCTTATGCAAGTCTTCCTCCATGAAAGCCGGCCAATAGGTGTCACAAAAATATAATTCCGAATAAGCAATCTGCCACAACAGGTAATTGCTGATGCGCAACTCGCCGCCGGTACGAATGAGCAAATCGGGATCAGGCATGAAGTTAGTAGTGAGGTGTTGGTTGATCATTTCCTCGTCTATCATCTTTGCGTCTTCATATCCCTGTACGCCCTCATCGTGTTTCTGCATGATATCCTGCATCGCCTTGACGATTTCCCATCTGCTGGAATAGCTGAGGGCAACCACCATGGTCATGGTGTCGTTGTTTGCGGTATGCTCTTCTGTTTCACGCAGTTTCTTTCTCACGTTTTCAGGGATGCGGCTCATGTCGCCTATCACGCGAAACCTCACGTTGTTTTTCATGAAGATTTCGTCTTCCAACGATGTCAGTACCAATCCCATCAGTGCCGCCACCTCATCGGCAGGGCGACTCCAGTTCTCTGTAGAGAAAGTGTAAAGCGTAAGAAACTTAACACCAAGTCGGGTACACTCTGAGGTAATCCTTCTCACTGCGTCCACTCCAGCCTGATGTCCATAGCTACGAGGTTTCCCACGTTCGGCAGCCCAACGTCCATTCCCATCCATGATGATGGCAATGTGCTGAGGTATTCGTGACATATCTAATTCTTCCATATTGTCTGTTTTCATTAATCGTTCACTCGTCTTCATTATGACAAGTGCGGCATTTTGCCATAAAGCTATATGTAAGCGACACCATCAATGCCGAATAGCAATCGGTATTCTTGAAAGCGCCACTGCTCTTTACGTAATAAGGGTCTTTCACACTATCGAGCTCATCACTCAATGAGAAATGAATACCCCATTCCAATCCCAAGTTCAAACGGTCTGCCACCTTATACTTGGCACCTATACCCACGGGCAAGTTGGCAGTAAACGCATTCTTACCATTGCCGGTGGCAAACGTTGCACCCAATCCGACAAAGATATACGGTGTCAACCGTTTTGCTCCACGATAGTCTCGCCCTGTGCCGTAAGGCCAGAAATTATATTCAAAGGTGAGCGATGCGTCTATGAGAGTATTCTTAAACGAATATACATTCTCAACGTAATCGTGGTAATAGGTCTTCTCGTCTTTCGACGAACCTTTGAGAGTGCCGTACATAGCGTTCAGTTTGAGTCCCATATAGGGATTAAACAACCTGCGCACCATCAGTGAAGCACCAGGCTGAAGATTCTTGGTCAAGTTGCCATTGAAGTCGCCCAGATAATTCACCATACCGGCTCCTGCTCCCACTTCCATCAAATACTCAGGGTCACTTTGGGCACGAGAAGCTGATGAAAGCATCACCAGCATCACGACGAGGACATTCCTCATATTCAAAGCAACTCCCTTCCTCATGGCAGATTATTTTTCGAAAGCTCCTTGTTCCTTTCTCCATCCCATCTCGTTCAGCCTTCCTTTCCATACCTGACCTGATTCTCCTGCCAACACCCAGATATAGTTGTCAGCATCGCAAGTCATCGTGAATACAGAACTGTTAGAACTGAATCCTTTCGGGAATTGGTAGATAGTATCGGTTTGCCAAGTAATACCCTCATCCTCGCTCTTGTAGAACTTAGAGATATCCTTTGCCGTTCCATTGACAACATTTCCGCCAAAGGCAAGCATGTTCGTGCCATATCTCACAACCTGCAAGTTGCTGAATCGTGGAAGATTATACTTGATGGCTGGGTTCTTGGAATAGAATGCCCAAGGCAAATACAAGGAATTTTCCTCGTTTTCCTCAACCTTGCTCCAAACCACGGCGTCCACGTCGGTAGGATAAGTGTTCTTACTTCTATTACCCACCATCACCAACTTATTCACCAAGCTGTTTACTTTAGAAGGAATGGAAATGATATTCACATCCTCCGTGGGCAGCCACTCTTCCTTATCGTCAATCAGTTCCTCGTTCCAGAAATCGGTCAAGGCATCGTATCTCACCAACTTGCCACTCGAATTGTAACCATAGAGATTGTCTTCGTTGCCGCCCAACAGGGTGCTTATGGTAGAAATCTCTTTCGTATGGCAATCGTATTCGTCGCCATTACTCGTAAACTGGTACATGGTTCCATTGGAAATAAACATGGGAGTTCCCATGCAAAGCACAAAGTTCTTATAGGCATCGGCTGCATATACGTCTTCCGTCACCAGTTTCCATGACAACGGTTGTTTGGGTTCGCTCACGTAAAGACGTGAACCCGTACCGTCACTTCCCATCAACCACAACTTACCAAAACTGAACAACGAGCGCATCCCTTTCATCGACGCCACCAATTGGTCGTTTTCAGCCACTTGGGTCCATTTGAAAAGAGTGCCGTTCTCTTGGTGAATGTTAATCTTAACCTGATAGGAGCGATAAGCATTGCCAGCATTATTATAAACGCGGAACTCCAATGGCTTGGTGAAATCAATGGAGTCGGTGCTTGAATAACGTACCAAGCTATCTTTCAATCCGTCTTTCGTTTTCAAGTTAATCAGCACTACGCCCGAATTCAACGTCGTAAGGTTCACCAAAACCTTAGACCCATCCACTCCCAACGGCAAAGAGTCGGGATTGAAAATCTCGCGAGAGTTTTGGTCAATGTTGAATTTGTAGGTGCTACAATTAATCTTTGTCTGATGCACGCTGTCTTTTCCATTAGTCGTAGTATGTACATATCTTTTTAGAGTTCCTACACTAAAGGATGTGATAGCCGTATCCTCATAATATGTTATCTCATCGGTATTGTTTTTCAAACAAGAAGCGAGCATGAACGTACTCAAAAGCAATACGACGAAAGTAGAAAAATTACTTTTCATTAATCCTATATTTCATTTTTAACGTGCAAATTTAATTAGAATTCCTCAAATAGCAGACTTTTTTAATGCTTTATTATATAAAAAAGGGATGATTGACCTCTTTTTTAAGGTCTGTTTAGAGTTTTTCATAAAAAAAGAGGCCGTCATCAGTCACTGACACCGGCCTCCATAAAATTATGTTATTGCAAATTGGCAAGGACTTGAACTATGAAAAATACCATCACTTACGTGAGTGAATCCTCACCAATCTTAAACGTAAGTCTATTGTCTAATAACATAATCTTTAACCTTAAAAATCTATCAAACTATTAACCTAATGAAATTGAGTTGTTCTCTTAATTGGCTGCAAAAGTACATGATTGTGTGCGAACACACAAGCCGTTTCCCAAATATTTGGTCACTTTTTGCCGTTTATTTGATTTATGTCAAAAACTACTGCCATATTCGCCATTTCCAAACATACTGTTTAGCTTGCGCAAACACTATCTCTGCCCTTTGCAAACACATGGTTTAGCACACACGAAAACCATGTTCATCTCTATCATCGTTGATTTCCTGCTTTCGCCAACAATTCCAAAAACGCAATCCCGTCTGCATGAAAACATCGCTTTTCACAGACAATTTACAATAATTATAATATTTTTCTCGGCTGTTCTTATTTATTTTCGTATCTTTGCAAACGATATATATCCAAATAATACGAAATACAAAATGAATCTGAACATCAATAAATTTCTATTTCTTACGTTAGCCCTTGTATGTGCATTCAGTGTGAACGCAAGAGGTGAATCTTTTTCTGCCACGTCTGACGGTGACACGTTTACGGCATTGATTCCTCTTGGAAAATCTACCGTAGAAGCAACGTTCACGATAACCGATGAGGCAAACAAGGAAGTGATGATAGGCAACGAGAATTGCTTTTACGAAGCCGATGTCATCTCTCCAGACATGCCCAGCCACAATAACAGAATCGTGGAAGGCAAATATTTGGCTGCCATCGATTTAGAAACGCAGGGAAGACTCTACATCCCCGCAACCGTTACTGATGCCAACGGTACGGTTTATACCGTGACGGGAATTGCCAACCATGCCTTTGCGGAGTGTACGGGATTGACTTTCGTCAGTATTCCCAATACCGTCAAAGACATTGATACTTATGCCTTCAACCAATGTACTGGGTTAACGTCGCTGAAGGTTGACATCAGCACGCCATTGGAGGTATTGTCTTCTACGTTTGTTGGCGATTACGACGCAATACTCTTTGTACCAAGAGGCAGCAAGACTTCCTACGCTTCTGCCAAATACTGGAAGGAATTTAAGAGAATCGAAGAGTTTCCTAATGGAGATGTCAACTTAGACGGAGTGGTAAACATCCAAGACGTAGTGGCTACGGTAGGCTATACGTTGGGAACACCCACCGAACCGTTTGAAGAGTCATTTGCCGACATGAACAACGATGGTGTCATCAACATCACTGATGTCACTGCCATCGTCAGCATTGTCCTCGGTCAAGAATAAAAGATAACATCATAGCAAGAGATTGAAGGTTAAAGAATAGTCTCCATGAAGAGAGTCTTCTTTGATCTTCAATTTTACGTAAAGAAACTCAACTTTCACAAGTTGCAGGAGTTCAGTAGTAAAAGGGAGTTCAGTAGTTCAGACAAATGTTTTGTTAACTGTATGATTCATGAAGGCAGACTATCGTCTTTACTCCTTGACTCCTTGAAACTCCTGAACTACAAAGAAGTTGAGCGTATGCGAAACTTGAAAATAACAACAAATAAAAAGAAAGGATTAGATACATGAAAAAATTTCTCTCACGCTCTATTGCAGCTACGGCAATCATCGTTGCAATGTTGGGCATGAATGCTTGCAGCAACAAAAAATTCAATATCAGCGGAAACATCAATGGTGCCAACGACTCTACGCTTTACTTCGAGAACATGAGTCTGAATGGTCCCGTGGTGGTAGATTCCGTGGTGCTCTCTGATGAGGGAGCGTTTCATTTCCAAGGACCTCAGCCTTCGGCACCAGAGTTTTACCGCCTGAGATTGGGAAGACAAATCATCAACGTTGCCATAGACTCTACCGAGATCATCAAAATCAAGGCTGACTACCCCACGATGTCGGCTCAATATGATATTGAAGGTTCTGACGACTGCTCCCGAATCAAGGAGTTGTCTCTCTTGCAGATGAACTTGCAAGCACAAATCAATGCCATTGCCAATGACGTGTCGCTCAATACGCAATCCACACAAGACAGCATCATGAACTTGGTCAATGCTTATAAGGAACTGATCAAGAACAATTATATCTTCAAAGACCCCAAACTGGCTTCCTCGTATTTTGCTCTTTTCCAAACGGTGGGCTTGGGTTACAACAACGTTCTGGTGTTTAATCCACGCGCCAACGAGAACGACGTGAAGGTGTTTGCTGCCGTTGCTACAAGCTGGGACACGTATTACCCAGAGGCAGAGCGTGGACTGAACCTACACAACATTGCCATTGAGGGAATGAAAAACATCAGAATACTCCAAGCACAACGCAATAAGACCATCGACCCCAACCTGGTTATTGAGTCGGGTGTCATAGAAATAGCATTGGAAGACAACAAGGGTGTTACGCGCAAGCTCACCGACCTGAAGGGAAAGGTGGTGTTGCTCGACTTCCATCTCTTTGCCTCAAGCTCCAGCACCGAACGTATCATGAGCCTCAGAAACATCTATAACAAGTTTCATGACCGTGGACTGGAAATCTATCAGGTGTCGGTTGACTCTGACGAACATTTCTGGAAGACGCAGACAGCTGCCTTGCCTTGGATTTGCGTGAGAGACCCAGAGGGCGTGAACAGTCCTTTGATGAGACAATACAACCTGCTCGACATTCCAACGTTCTTCCTCATTACGAGGGATAACGTACTGGATAAGCGAGACGCACAAATCAAGGACCTCGAAGCAGAGATTGCCGCTCTCTTATGAGACTCTTGACCGTTTGTGCTTGCATCTTGGCGTTCGGCTCAGCCCAACAGGTGCATTCGCAGGTATTCTCTATGGAACAAGTGAACGACAGCACCAGTTTTCTGGTGCTTCGTACTGATTCCACCACTGACAAATGGAAACTTCCCTACCCCGTTTACCAGTTCCAGACAGGTGATGTAGATGGTGACGGAAGCATAGACGCAATGGTGGGAGTGATTAAACGAACACGGTTCAGACCTGAGAAAGGTCGGCGACTGTTCATCTTCAAAAACAAGAACTCCCTGATACGTCCGCTATGGATGGGATCTAAGTTGGGGGGAATCCTCGTGGATTTCAAATATACGACAGACGGAGTGGTGAGGAGCTTAGAGAAAACGCTCAAAGACGAATACGTGGTGGCTGAATACAAATGGCAGGGATTTGGCTTGGGCTTTGAAAGATTCCTCATCGTGAAAGTATCGAAAGAAGAAGCAACAAGAATTTTTAACCAATAGAAACTAAATATGAAGAAATTACTGATTACTTTGATGGTCGTTACTCTATCATTGACGGCTACAGGTCAAAAGAAAGGCCATCATGTCATCATCCCGGGAAAGGGGAAGTTAGACGTGGAGCAATTCATTCGTTCCATCGACTTGAACATGGACATCTCGCAACTGTCGTTGTCTGAACTGCGCATCTTGCGCAATGGCTTTGCCGCCAGACAGGGCCACATCTTCATGGACGCAACCTTGCGAAACATCTTCCAGAAAACATCGTGGTACGACTCATTGATGTGGGTGCGTTTCGAGAAGTCTGAGAAAATGCCCAACTATGGTTACGACGATGATTACAAATATAGGCATCTGCCCTTGAATTATACCAAAGAAGAACAGGCATTCATCGAGAAAATACAAAAGCGGGAAAAGGAATTGCACAAGAATATGTATCATCCTCGACAAGGATATATGGTGGATGCAGATAAGCTGACCAACGCTTTTCAATTGAAAGACATGGACCCTGCACTCAAGGATCTTTTGGGAAAGAATGGATTTGCCATCGTGCCGGGAAAGAAGATTCAGTTGTTCCACGTATATGAGAAAAACGACTATTCCGTATTTCCTTCTTTCGTTACCACTGACCTTTACCTCCAACTGTTCCATTTGTATTTCGACAGTGTCGTGAAGGATATTGAGGAGGAGAAGTTGGATTCGCTCGTCACCATTCTTTGCCAAACGATGTACGATAAATGCAAACTCTTGGCAGAGACATCACCCAGCAAGGAAATCAAGATGGCTAATGCCTTCAACCAGGCTTATTTTGCCGTGGCGTTATCGTTGCTGACAGGTGAAAAGCCTCTTGCCGTTGCTCCCCAATATGAGCAACAAGTGAGTGAGGAAATACAGAGAGTACTTCGCACAGAGGATGATTTCTCACCTTTCTTGGGATATACTGACGTGAAATATGGCTATTCCCTGTTCCGACCGCGTGGACATTACTCTCGCAACGAACAAGTGCAACGGTATTTCAGGGCTATGATGTGGTTGCAAAACGTTCACTTCGGAACCGACAAGAAAGACCAGCTGTCGTGTGCGGCGGCTATGGCTGACATCGTTTGTAACAATCCCCAAGCCTTACACGCTTACCAACAGGTGTTTGAACCGATGACCTTCATCTTCGGGAAACCTGACAACGTAACCATTACCCAGGTGTATGAGGAAATGAAGAAGACGGGACTGACCACGGAGAAACTTCTCAAGAGCAAGAAGGCATTGAAGAAGTTAAGGGCAAGCATCGACCTCTTAGGCGAACAGCAGACTCGCATTCGCCCGAAGTTTGAACTGACAAGCCATTGCAAAATCAACTTCATGCCTCAACGCTATATGCCTGACGCAGAAGTGCTCAACGAGATGATTGACGCCAAGAACAATCCCACCAAGCGTGGAGTACCATCGAGCTTAGACGTGTTTGCGGCTATGGGAACTCATGTTGCCGAGCAAATCTTGTTGGGAAACATGCATATTGCTGAGCAATGGGAAGAGTTTATACCAACCTTAGAAGCCATGAAACAACGCATGGGAGAAATCAACTGGAACGAAACGGTGGCTACTCATTGGCTCAATTCGCTCAAGGAAATGACTGACACCTCTGCCAGTTATCCGTATTTCATGCAGGGCGACGCATGGAAACTCAAAGACATGAATACCGCCTTGGCTTCTTATGCAGAACTGAAACATGATGCCATTCTCTACGCCAAACAGCCACATGCCGCCGAATGTGGAGGATTCGGACCTCCCGATCCCATACTGAAAGGTTATGTGGAGCCTAACGTGAAATTCTGGAAACGTGCCGTTGAGACTTGTGTTGCGTTTGAAAACATCTTGAAGAAGTATGACTTGATGACGGAAAAGGCTACTTCTACCACCGAGCAACTGATTGAACAGGCTAAGTTTTTGTTGATGATTAGCGAAAAGGAACTGGCTGGTAAGACATTGACAGAAAATGAATACACGCAAATCAAGATTATCGGTTCAACCTTTGAATACATCTCTCTCAACTTGGCAAGAGAGAAAGACCAATACTTAGATGGTTGGGACAACGTGGAAGGTGCCAACAGGGAGATTTCTATCGTGGCTGACATCTTCACCGCCAATGGTTTGAACAACCCGAAGAAGTCTTTGCTTTACACCGCCACTGGTCCTGCTTACGAAATCTACGTCATCGTGGAGATTGAAGGCAACCTCTACCTGACCCGTGGTGCCGTTTTGTCGTATAGGGAGTTTGAGCGACCGTTGGGCGACCAACGTCTTACCGATGAGGAATGGCAACAGTACCTCAAGTCGCATCCCAACTATGGAATCCCTTCTTGGATGGACACCATCACCGTGCCATTGAAAACGGAACCTGAAGACAATGAAGAATTTTTCTATAGCTCGGGGTGCTGAGAAAGAAAGTTAGAAGTAAGAAAGGTTGAAGCATGAAAAATAGAGGCAAGAAAAGTAGAGGCAAGAAGCAAGAAGCATGAGATATGTTTTTGTAATTGAGAAGCGAGCAGTTGTAAATACGCATCCCACAAAATGCTCAATTCCAAATGGTCTATGGTCAATGGTCAATGGTCAACGGTCAATGGTCAATGGTCAACGGTCAATGGTCAATAAAAAGCATATCTCATGCTTCTTACCTCTTACTTTCTTGCTTCTCTTAATCTCTCCCGTATGGGCAGCAGATACCATTACGGTTACGCTGACAGGAGACATTCTGTTAGACCGTGGAGTGAGAAAACGCATTGAGAACACGGACATCAATCGACTGTTTACCCAAGAGATTGATTCCGTGTTTCATTCCTCTGATTATGTGATAGGCAACTTAGAATGTCCAACCACCAAAATCAAGTCGCCCGCTTTCAAGAAATTCGTCTTTCGGGCAGAACCGGAATGGCTGCAAACATTACGAGAACATGGATTCACCCATCTCAACTTGGCAAACAATCATTCCGCTGACCAGGGCAGAAAGGGTCTATCTGATACGTTCCACCAAGTGGAGAAATACGGAATGGTTCCTATCGGAGCTGGCGAGAACATGCAACAAGCCGCCCAAGCCGTATTGATAGACAACAGCATCCGTCCTATCTATATAATCGCTTCACAACGACTGCCGTTAGAAAACTTCGCTTACCTTCCCGACCAGTTTTCTGTCAGTCAAGAACCGTGGGACTCGTTGATTGACCGTGTACATTCGTTGCGCCAAGCTCAACCCTCTTCTTATATCATTGTCTCATTGCACTGGGGATGGGAACATCAACTGACACCAACCATGACTCAACGCATTCAGGCACACCAATTGGTTGATGCAGGTGCTAACGCTCTCGTTTGCCATCATACCCACACCTTACAGACCATAGAAGAATATCGCGGTTGTCCCATCTATTACAGCATCGGCAACTTCATCTTCGACCAAACCAAGCCCATCAACACCCGTGCTTGTTTCGTGAAACTACACATTACTGCTAAAGACGCAAAAGCGGAAACCATTCCCATTGACATCTTTTCGTGTGTTCCGAGAATCGGAAGGAAATAAACCGTCAGTAAAGAGAAAAGAATATCAGCAAAAAAAAATGTCATATTCTACGACAAAAAACCATCTATCTTTTCTTGCGAAATAGAATAAGGAGAACGGAAAAATAGGTTATGATGGCTAAAAAGCCATGTTTTTCATCGTAACATAGCATGTTACGAACGTAACTATATATGTTATGAGCGTAACTATGTATGTTACGAGTGCTAACTTTATATGTTATGAAAGCCCCAAAAGTGGCTTTTTGGACGTAAAATCCTATGCTTTTATCATATTTGCAAATATCGTTAAATCATAAGATACTGATAATGAACAGATTAGATTAACGCTAAAAAACAAGCATTTTTTCCACCAAGTATCTACTCGTTTGAAAAAATACCCGTATTTTAGGGGGTAAATTCAGAATTTGTAGGACAGATTTAGAAGTGAGAGGTGAGGGGTGAGGGGTGAGAGATATGTCTTGTAGATTGAGAAGTAAGAAAGTTAGAAGCAAGAAGCAAGAGAT
>DJXW01000010.1:507-26873 GCA_002449845.1 Prevotella sp. UBA6994 | reverse complement strand
CAAGAAGCAAGAGATATGCTTTTGTGATTGAGGAGCAAGCAGCCACGGCTATTCATCACTAAACACTAAACGCTAAACACTCAACATTTACACACTCAGCACATACACACTCAACAAATCAGACTGCAACGCAGTCTCCGCTCGGTAACCGTGGGTGCGCAAGTACCCACGGATAGACAGAGGACGGATATAACGACTCTGAAGGAGTCGCCCAATGCACGTATGGGAGCACTCCTTCAGAGTGCTGATGATGTGGAGCATATCGCTATCCGGGGGTGCTCGCTGCGCTCGTACCCTCGGTTATCGAGCGGAGACGCTTTCAGCGTCATTCTCTGTGCGTGACATTTCACCATGTACATTGCCAGCTAATTGGTACCGTTCAAATGTAGTCTAAGGATTCAAGGATTTTAGGATTAACTTATCGGTGCTTGCACCGAAATTCCTTGAATCCTTGAATCCTTAGACTTTTGAATGATGAATAGGATAGTATATGAGCTTACCCCACAGAGCCCCGATAGGGGCGTTAAGAACACAGGCAGGGGTGTAGCAGAGCGAAACCCCTGTAAAAAAGGAGCCGTGCATCAATAAAGAAGGTACGACAGATACCCATACGAATTATCAATTGTGCATTGTCAATTATGAATTGTGAATTGTGAATTGTCAACGCTCAATCTTCAATCTTCAATTTCCAACGAACTTCTTCCCGTTCTTGATGTACAGCCCGTTCTTCTGAAGAGTTGTCATCCTGTGCCCTTGTAGGTCGTAGATGGTGCTTTCCTCTTGATGGGGATATAAGGTCATGTGGTTGACACCCAACATCCTCATGTATTCCTCATACCCGTCTTTATATGTATAAAAGACATACTCGTCATCCTGTGTGCAGTAGTTGAATAGGCTGTATTTGCCAACCATGAGAAATCCAAGAGGTTGGAACAAGTCGCTATCAAGCGCACCTACCCCTTCCGCCCATCGACCTTGACCATATTCTTCCCCATCTTCCCCTACATATTTCAGGGTGTACACCCTAACGGGCTGCTCAACATCATCGCACCATACGCTGTCGATGGAACTTACTATGACAACGCCCCCATTATCACGGTGGATGGAATCACCCACCTTTATGTTAAAGTCATATAGCATGGATGAACTTCCGCTCCCGTTAGGAAATTGGAAAACCATACCATCACTCTCATATATGGCAGCGTAATAATTGTCACCATCCATGTACACTTTCTTGCACGGGTGGTTTGAAATGACGGTATCACCATGCACCACATAGGAGTATTTCTTCACTGAGGGGAAAATGATTTCATAACGCCATTGTTTCCCCTCGGAAACAAACATTCCATGTGAACTTTGGGAAAACACATGTGAAACCATCATACATACCCAGCTGAAAATAATAATAGACCTTTTCATATAAATACCTAAATTTCGCAGCACTTTAGTTTAACTTTCTTTATAAGTACCTGAGCAACAAAAAGTTGCCCAGGATTTTGTCATGTCAGATTTTTCACTTACCTTAGTGCTGCATATAAAGACAAGCAAAATTATCAATGAAATGGCAAAAGTAAGCAAATAATCTGGTAGAATAACCGCTTTTGGCGGAATATTTTTCGTTTTGGACAAATTCGACTCTATTCTGTCCTCTGTGATAGAAAATCATAGAAATGATGCAATGATTGGAAGAGTCAACTTAGATTTAACGATAGATGGACTTCTTCCCGTTCTTGATGTACAGCCTATTCTTCTGCGGTATTGTCACCTTTCTGCCTTGCAGGTCGTAGATAACTTTTTCTTCTTTTCCTTTAGTATTCCACATTCTTATGCTACTTGTCACTGGCTCCTTGAAAAAATCCTCATTGGTGAAGATACGCTTGCCATCCTCATAGCAGGAATCCAAGTCTGTCCATGTATATTCCCATTCATCAGATATGTGAGCTAATTTAATGGTATATAAAACATCTTTAAAAATGTCCCCGGCACAACCGATACCCTCTACCCAATTACTGACAATATCTTCAGGAAACTCTTCATAGAATTCTTCGTTAGAGAATCTCATTCGCCTGAAATGATTGTCATCTACAGAAATCGTATCCGTTGTCATTAACAACAATTTAGGCCACTCCATCCCGAACTCCCATAATGTCTGTGGATTTTCTTGGAAATCGTATAAAACCTTAGCTTCTTGCTCGCCTTTGGGGATGTACATCACCTTCCTGTCAACCTCATACATGGCACAATGATATGTCGTGTCTTCTGAACATAAATACATCTTCTTGCAATCCATGTCGTCGATGAGCGTATCTCCTTTTAACAGGTAGGAATAGTAAATATCCTTTTCAATATCTATGTACTCAGAGGCTTTCCCATAATGATAAACTGCATGTTGATACCAGCATTTCCCTTCGGAGAGAAATTTTCTGTAGCTTAATTCTTGGGCTTGAATTGCCATGCAAGTGATCAGCATTGCCAATAAAAATCCTTGTTTCATAGCTTATATCAATGATAATTGGTTATTACTATGCAAAGATAAATTATTTATTTAGAAAGACAAAATATTAATGAAGATTGTAAAGACTCGGACGTGTTTATTCCGATTCTACCTAAAGAATCAACTTTCAATTGTGCCAATGAAGTCATTGGCGTAATAATTGCCAAAAGAATAATAATTGTTTTTTTCATGGTGTTTAAAATTAATTGTTGTTGTTTTGAATAATCAGGTCGGTGTGCCGTTAGATTACTCATATAAGGCACACCTCCCTGACGGGACATTATATAAAATGTTTAGAAGTATTTACGGCAAGTTAATCGTGCCATAGAAGAGGTAGTTGCCACGGATGATTTGGATGGTATAATCGCCTGAGAGAGTTGAGGGAAGTACCAATGAGGTTGTACCCGTAGGAATAACCAACGTATAAACCACCACGTCGTTCTCATCCACGATATTCAGCGTACAGCCATCACATGGGGTATCGAAATACAAGGTGTGGTCATAAATAGAGAGGGAGGGTACTGTAATGGGAGATTTCGGAATACCACCAGGATAAGGGGTCGGATTAATTTCCGATAGCTGTAATTCTATAGGTAATAATACTTGAGACAAAACACTTGATGGTACAAGTGTCATACATATTGTAATAATAATTGCAAGAAGTTTCTTTTTCATAATGTTTTGTTATTGGTTTTTACTCCACAAAAATAGATGAAAAAGAAATTGCCAACAAACATTTTTGGCAAAAAAAATATACCATTAATATACCTTTTGTTTCATTAAACTAATGGTAATTTATTGTGTTTCAGATGATTACTTATTAGATTTCTTGATATTAAAAATATTGCCTTAGATTGTTTCTGAGGCTCTTGGAGTTCGATTCTCCAAACAATTTCTTGTTTACTTGTTGCTTCACTCGGTTTATACGTTGATTGTCTGTATTCATGAAATGAGCCATTTCATATTCGTGAAAATTCAGTCGAAGCATCATGCATATTCGCAATTGATCCGTAGAAAGACGGTTGCCGTCCGTAATAAACGTGTAATAACAATTGAAATGCTCACGAAAGGACTTGGTAAACCGTGACCAATCCAACGAGGAAGGAGATGGCTGTTTGGGATAATTGTCCTTGATTTGCAGGAACAGTTGACCAATCGTAGTTTTGGAAAAAGCCTTTTCCATTTCCAAATTTGAAAACTTTTTTAGTTCCAAGTTCAAATGTTCTATCTCCAGCTGGAGCTGTGTCTGTTCTTCAAAACGCATTTCAAGCAATTTCAAGTTTTTTAGTTTTATCCTTTCTATCTCTAATTCTTTTTCTGCAGAAAAGGCAGCTATCTGTGCCCGTTTTTCATCCAACATAGTTTGGAGTTCTTTCCTATTACTTAATAATTCGTTGATTCGAAGCATAGACTTAGTTCGTGCTTTGTTTACGAAATAAGCACATATTGCAATTATGGTTGTTGCTAATAGAATAAAAAGTAATATATAAAGTCGCAAATAAGTTGCCTTCAACTTATTTTCCTCTGCCATTCGTTGTTGGTGGCTGAAGTCGTATAGGGCACTGACTTGGTGAACCCTCTCTTGGTTAACATGCATGAACGTTGAATCATTGCCTGTCGCATACAATTGGGCATATTTAGCAATGGAATCGGGTATACGTTTCTGCTTGTAAGCAGATAATAGTCCTTTATAGCCAGCCTCTAAGAACCCTCCTGACAAAGCCTTGTGGAATAACGGAATGGCATTGTCCGCTTGGTTTTGTGAAAGAAGATACATACCCTTGTAGTAATAATACAGTTCCTTGCCTTGCCTGGCATTTCCATTGCTGTCAAAGAATCCCGATTCTTTTTCGTGAACTTGCATATATTTCCACGCTTCTGTGTACTGCCCTCGATCAAGGCTTACGCTGATAGGCATTATCAATAATTGGGTGGCAAGGTCATTGTGCCCGAGTTTACGATACATCTCAATGCATTTGTTTGTGACATATAACATACTGTCTGTATCACAGCGAAGGTGATATACCCTCGTCCTAAGTCGATATGCAATAATGGCAGTAAGTGAATCCTTGTTCTTCCAAGCAAAATGTTCAACCTTTCTTAATGCCTCCATTTCGTCATCAGGAAGATAGTTCCTATCAAACAAATCTGCCATTTGCCCATAAATGGCAGCAAGTGTCCTCAAATCGCAATCTTTCTTAGTAGTATCTGCCATTTCCGTTGCCTTTTGGTAGCATTCAAGGGCAATGGGTGATTCCCCCATGTCATGGTGAACGCGTCCTTTGAGGTAATGTGCCATCATCTTTTCGTTGGCGTTGCCGTGGCGGTCGAAGTAGCTGACCAAGGAATCTACCGTGGGCAGCCACGCCTCGGTGAATACCGTGTCGGCACGGTTGCACTGGCTCACGTAGCTGAGCCTCTGGCGCATCGTTTCGTTGTCAACGCAAGAGGCAAGTACCGTAGCCATGAGAAATACCGATATGATGTGTATGATGAATTTCATAATGCTCAACGCTCAATAAACTTCCTCCCATTTTGGATACGGACCAACGTGTTTGATTGGGACGGTCTTCCAACCAAATCGTATGAGTGAGGGGAATTACTGGGATTGACGAAAGTGCCAACTTGGATATCATTAGGTATAACTGGTTTGAGGTCAATATAATCAATGTCTGGCAACCAGTAAGTGGCATTAGACAGACGAATGGTGTTACGACCTTTTTGCAGTTGAATGGTAACGTTTTTCTTACCCACAGTCTGCCAACCACCTGAATTGACATTAACAGACTGTACCCTCTTGCCATTTACCGTAACGTTGATATTACGGTTCTCTCCACTTATATATGCAATCGTCATCTGATATTCACCACCATCAAGGCTATATACATCACGCCATTGCAAATCGTTTTGTTCACCATATCCCAGCCAACCAGCTTTCATGCCACAACTGCAAATGTCGCTATATTCATAAATGCCCGTCCGCTCCGCTTGGTTGTTTTTCAGTTCTTGATAGTCGCTGATGTAAGCCGTCTCTGCCTCGTAGCGACTACGTTCCAATCGCTCAGTAGCCTCAGCCATATAGATACGAGTGCCATGAGCAGGAACTGTCACCTCATATTGCTCGGTGAAGTCACCCACATCTTTTCTTTGGAAAAGGTCACGCAACTTCACGGTTCCTCCTAAACAAAGATTCTCAAACTTAACTGTGGCTTTCCTCTGTGCATCATTGGGATTATAAACGGCAAAAGCACGCTTCGTCCCGTTTAATGTCTCTATGTCTTTCACCAAGACATAACACCCATTGGTGAATGCCACAACGTAAGCTTGCTGATAGAGAGTATCTTGATTTAGGGCTATCAGTTCTTTGTTTTTCAATAAATTGAGGGCAGTGGTTTTTATTGTGGTTAGGTCGCAACCGATAAGCAGTGGCGAGTTCATGATACACCACATACCAAAGTGAGTTTTATCTTCCTCGGTGGTCATGGAACGACCCACTTCCAACATATCCATATCATTGAAGCGACCATCGTAGCAATAGGCGCTCATATAGAGATTCTCTGAGAGAATGCCTTTTACCGATTCCCAACCATCCCAAATATCACGGGTGGTACGCCAAGAAAATGCCACATCATGAACCCACGTTCCTGGGTAAGCCCATCGGCAAACGTTCAGTCGAACATCATTGCGCCCCGTAGCCTTGATGGCATTGCTGATAGCTGTATAACGCTGCTGGGGGTCAAGAGCTAAGTGTTGTTTGTTTTGCGGGGCATCACCACCGCAAAAGTCCACCTTGATGAAATCGAAGCCACACTCCTTGAAATAGAAATCAGCATCGCGCTGGTCGTATTGATAAAAGCCCACGTTGACACTAAGCACATCACCATTGTACATATTACCACATGTGTTTGCACCTGCATCGCTGTAGATACCAGCCTTCAAGCCTTTAGAATGGATATAGTCTGCCACGGTTTTCAGTCCTTTGGGGAAACGAGTAGGATGAATGATGAGTTCACCTGTTGAAGTATTGCGACCGCCAAAGAACCCATCATCAATGTTGATGTGGTCAAAGCCAACCGCTTTCAGACCTTTTGCCACGATAGCATCTGCCTGTCGGCGAATCAGCGCATCATTGATATTCACCCCGTATGTGTTCCATGAACTCCAGCCCATCGTGGGACCTCCCTGAGCCATCAAGCTCAACTGCATCCATACAAGACAGCAGCAAAAAAATAATCGTCTCATCTATTTTCATTTACAATTACTTTGCAAAAGTACGAAATCTTTCATATACAAAAGAATGTTCGAATGCAAAAAATACAACAAATTGTTGGTTGAATTATTTTTTTTCGTAATTTTGCATCATTATTACACAACCATCAAAATAAGCAATTGATATGAAAAATCTGACAATGACATTGATGTTGCTCTTTGCTTGCGCCATAAACAGCCAAGCCAAGGTGAGACTACCACACATCTTGAGCAACAACATGGTTTTACAACAAAATTCTGAAGCACGGTTATGGGGATGGGACAAACCAGGCAAGACCGTATTGGTAACCACCTCATGGAACAATAAGACCTATACCGTGAAAACGGGTAATGACGGGAAATGGATGGTAAGCGTGAAAACTCCTGCTGCCAGTTACACTCCATATACCATTACGTTCAACGACGGCGAAAAGACCACCCTTAAAAACATCCTTTCGGGTGAGGTGTGGGTGTGTGCAGGTCAATCGAACATGGAAATGCCCGTGAAAGGATTTGGCAACTGTCCCGTAGAAAACTATAACGACTATGTGGCAGAAGCTCGATTGTTTAAGGGAATCCATTACGTGAAGATTCCCAGCGTCATGTCGATGACTCCGCAGGAAGATGCCAATTGTGAATGGAAAGAAATCAATGCCTCGACAATTGCAGACTGTTCTGCCACGGGTTATTTCTTTGCAAGAATGGTCAATAAGGCTATAGACATCCCCGTGGGATTGATCATGGCTAATAAAGGAGGTACGCGCGTAGAAAGTTGGTTGGATGCCGACAACCTCAAGCAGCACACTACCGAAAGCCTTGACTCGATGGAGAACGTGAAGAAGTTTTCTTGGGACTACCATCGCCCACTGATGTGGGGCAATGGCACATTCCACCCCATTCTGAACTATACCGTCAAGGGCATCTTATATTACCAAGGTTGCTCTAACGTAGGCGACCCAGCCGGTCAATATACCAGTCGTCTTAAACTCTTGGCAGAGCAATGGCGCAGGGATTTCCGTCTGGGAGAGATACCTTTCTATTTCGTGGAGATTGCACCGTATTATTACGACAAGATGGATGGTGACTGGGGAGCTAAACTGCGTGAACAACAATTCAATGCCCAAAAGGTGATTCCAAACAGTGCGATTGTCTGCACCAATGACCTTGTTTACCCTTGGGAAACACAACAGATACACCCCTGCCAAAAGCGACAGGTGGGCGAGAGATTGGCTTATCATGCCCTCAACAAGCTCTACGGGATGAACCAAATCCTATGCGAGAGTCCTACGGTGAAGGAATATTCGTTTAAGGGCGACACCTGTTTCGTACAGATACAAAACGACTATGGTGCCATCAGCAGATACGAAGACATACAAGGCTTTGAACTGGCTGGAGAAGACAAGGTGTTTCATCCCGCCAATGCCTATTACTATTGGACGAAAGGCATTATCATCACGTCGCCAGAAGTGAAAAACCCTGTGGCAGTACGTTATTGCTTCAAGAACTTCCAACTTGGAAACGTGAAGAATGCTGCCTCTCTGCCATTGTTCCCATTTAGAAGCGACGATTGGTAAATGATGTCACATCCTTTAGAACAATTCCAATATTGCCCTGTTTGCGGAAGCAAGAGATTTGAGGCAAATAGCGAGAAAAGCAAGAAATGCGGAGACTGCGGATTTGAATATTTCATGAATCCGAGTTCTGCCAACGTGGCATTTATCCTTAACGACAAGAACGAATTGCTCGTGACAAGGAGGAAGAACAATCCTGCCAAGGGAACACTCGACCTTCCTGGTGGTTTCGCCGATATCGGCGAAACTGCCGAAGAGGGCGTGATAAGGGAGGTCAAGGAAGAAACAGGACTCGAAGTAACTAACGTCAGCTATCTTTTCAGCATCAACAACACCTACTTATACAGCAACCTGAACATACCCACGCTCGACCTATTCTATCTTTGCGAGGTGAAAGATACGAACTATCTACACGCAGCAGACGATGCAGAAGATTGCATGTGGATTCCACTCAATGAAATCAAAACAGAACTGTTTGGATTGGCTTCATTGAGGAAAGGATTGGAAAGATTCATTTCCTCACGATTGTCACCAAAAACAATCCACCAATAAAACAATGAAATAACACTAAAAGATTGTAAATATTTCTAAACAAAAATCAAAAACCACAAAAAATTAGAAGATTTTGCCTATATTAATAATGTATAAGCAAAAGATTTCATTACTTTTGCGCCCTAAATAAACCCATAAACGGATTATGCAAGAAAATTTAGTTATTGTAGAGAGTCCTGCTAAGGCCAAAACCATTGAGAAGTTTTTAGGTAAAGATTTCAAGGTAATGTCTTCTTACGGTCACATCCGTGACTTGAAGAAAAAGGAGATAAGCATTAACATGGACAATTTAAATCCTGACTATGAGATTCCAGAGGAAAAGCGCAAACTGGTTTCCGACTTGAAAGCCAAAGCCAAGAAAGCCAAGACCATCTGGCTCGCTTCCGATGAAGACCGCGAAGGAGAAGCCATTTCATGGCACCTTTGCGAAGTGTTAGGATTAGACGAGGAAAACACAAACAGGATTGTTTTTCATGAGATAACCAAGACAGCCATCTTAGATGCCATCAAGCATCCTCGCCACTTAGACATGAATTTAGTAAACGCCCAACAAGCACGCAGACTGCTTGACCGTTTGGTGGGCTTTAAGTTGTCTCCCGTACTTTGGCGGAAGGTGAAACCCGCCTTGTCTGCCGGTCGTGTGCAGAGCGTGGCTGTTCGTTTGATTGTTGAGAGAGAACGAGAGATTCAAGCATTCAAGAGCGAGCCATATTACCGTATCAATGCCATATTCTCACCTATTGGAGGAGAAACAGAGGTAAAGGCAGAATTAGATACACGATTCAAGACCCACGAAGAAGCCATCTCTTTCTTGGAGAAGTGCAAGGATGCAACGTTTATGGTTGATGCCATCAGCAAGAAACCATTAAAGCGTATGCCCGCTCCACCATTCACCACATCAACGTTACAACAAGAAGCCGCTCGTAAGTTGGGATTCTCAGTAAGTCAAACCATGATGGTAGCCCAACGTCTTTACGAGAACGGATTTATCACATATATGCGTACAGACAGTGTGAACCTGTCTAAGCTGTGCCTTGCTACCAGTAAGGAAGAAGTGACCAAGCTGTATGGTAAGGAATATAGCCAGACCCGCAATTTCCAAACAAAGACCAAAGGAGCACAAGAGGCGCACGAAGCCATTCGCCCTACTGACATGAAGAGTTTGGAAATCAGTGGAACGGCACAAGAGAAACGTTTGTACGACTTGATCTGGAAACGCACTGCTGCCTCACAAATGGCAGAAGCCGAAATAGAAAAAACCACCATTGAGATTGCCATTCAGCATCCTACCTTTGGAGCAATGAGCAACAAGTTTATCGCCAACGGTGAAGTAATCACCTTTGACGGTTTCCTGAAAGTTTATCGTGAATCTACTGAAGACGAGGAGAACGGACAGGAAGAGTTTTCACACGTATTGCCCGACATGAAGAAAGGCGATGCTTTGGTTCGCCAGGAAGTCAACTCTATCGAACGCTTCAGCCAGGGTCCCATCCGTTACTCTGAGGCAAGCTTGGTACATAAGTTAGAAGAATTGGGAATCGGTCGTCCTTCTACATACGCCCCAACCATCAGTACCATCCAGCAACGTGAATACGTGCAAAAGGGAGAGAAGAAGAGCGAAGAGCGAAAGTACACCATTGACGTGCTGAAGAACAACAAGATAACCACCAAGGAAAAGAAGGAAATGGTGGGAAGCGAAAAGGGAAAGCTCTTACCTACAGATATCGGAACAGTGGTGAATGATTTCCTGATGGAGAACTTCCCCGACATCATGGACTATCACTTCACGGCAAATATCGAAGAGGAATTTGACAGCATAGCAGCAGGTAAGTCTGACTGGGAAAAAGTAATCAAAGACTTCTACAAAGATTTTGAGCCTGAAGTGGAAGGAGTATTGAAGTCTCGCTCTGAACACAAGGCTGGCGAACGTGAGATAGGTATAGACCCCAAATCAGGCAGACCCATCTTTGCCAAGATTGGAAGGTTTGGACCAGTGATTCAGATAGGTGCAGCCGATGACTCCGTGAAGCCACAGTTTGCACAGATACCTGCCGACAAGAGCATGGAATCCATCACCCTTGAAGAAGCATTGGAATTGTTTAAGTTGCCACGTACATTAGGTGAGATGGAAGGTTCTCCCGTGGTTGTGGGAACGGGTAGGTTTGGACCATACATCATGCATGACCGCAAGTTTGTATCTCTTCCCAAAGACGAAGACCCTCTGACAGTGACCATAGAAACTGCCATTGAATTGATCAACGAAAAGCGTAAGCAAGACCAGCAACGCCACTTAAAGGCATTTGACAATGACCCGAAGATGGAAATCCTCAACGGCAGATACGGTCCGTACATTGCTTACGACGGCAAGAACTATCGCATACCCAAGGCTTTGCATTCAAAGGTGAAAGAGTTAACTTACGAGCAGTGCCAGGAGATCATTGAGAAAATGAAGAAGTAACCCCATAAAAAGGAGCATATTGATTCGCATTATTATTATAGGATATATGGGAGCCGGAAAGACAACGGTCGGAAAGGCTCTTTCAAAAGAATTGGGCATTCCTTTCTATGACCTTGACTGGTACATTGAAAACAGGATGCGCAAGACTATCAAGCAAATATTCGACGAACGAGGCGAAGAGGGATTCAGGAAAATCGAACATAACATGCTGCATGAGGTGGCAGAGTTTGAAAATATCATCCTGAGTTGTGGCGGAGGCACTCCTTGTTTCTATGACAACATGGACTATCTCAACCAGCAAGGTGAAACCGTTTACCTGAAAGCTACGCCAGAAGTATTATACGGACATTTGAAAATAGGAAAATCAGTACGCCCCTTGTTGCTCAACAAGACACCCGAGGAAGTGCAAGAATTTATCAAGGAGCAGTTGGAATACCGCGAGCCGTTCTATGCCAAGGCAAAGAAGACTCTTGATGTCAACTTGCTCGACAACTTTGAGAAGATACAAATCTCCGTGCAGAAATTACGTGAATTGCTAAACATATAACAATCCCAAAAATTCCACATCTATCAATGAAGAAATGGACAATTGAAGACTCGAAGGAACTCTACAACATCAACGGATGGGGTACCTCGTATTTTGGCGTCAACGAAAATGGCAACGTTTACGTCACACCGTGTAAGGACAACACACAAATAGACTTACGCGAGGTGATGGATGAATTGGCACTACGTGACGTGCAACCACCTGTCTTATTGAGATTCCCTGACATCTTGGACAACCGCATTGAAAAAACAGCCAGTTGTTTCAAGAAAGCCAAGGAAGAATATGGATATAAAGGTGACAACTTCATTATCTATCCCATTAAGGTAAACCAGATGCAGCCCGTGGTTGAGGAAATCATCTCGCACGGAAGGAAATTCAACTTAGGACTTGAAGCTGGCTCTAAGCCAGAACTTCATGCGGTAATTGCCGTACAATGTCAAAGCGACTCTCTGATTATCTGCAATGGATACAAAGACCAAAGCTATATAGAACTGGCTCTGCTGGCACAAAAGATGGGCAAGCGTATCTTCATTGTCGTGGAAAAGCTCAATGAACTTGAGATTATTGCCAAGGCAGCCAAGAAACTAAACGTAAAGCCTAACTTGGGCATTCGTATCAAACTTGCATCAAGTGGTTCTGGCAAATGGGAGGAAAGTGGTGGCGATGCTTCTAAGTTTGGATTGACAAGTGCCGAATTGCTTAGCGCACTTCAAATCCTTGACGATAAGGGTATGCACGACAGCCTACGTTTGATACACTTCCATATCGGTAGCCAAATTACAAAAATACGACGTATTCAAACGGCATTGCGCGAAGCTGCCCAATTCTACATCCAACTGCACAAGATGGGATACAACGTAGATTTCGTGGATTGCGGCGGTGGTCTTGGCGTGGATTATGATGGTACTCGTTCATCAAGTAGCGAGAGTTCTGTGAACTATTCTATTCAAGAATATGTGAACGACTGTATCTACCAGTTTGTAGAAGCAGCCAACAAGAATAACATCCCCCACCCCAACCTGATTACAGAGAGCGGCAGGTCTTTGGCTGCACATCACAGTGTGTTGGTCATTGACGTACTGGAAACGGCAAGTCTGCCAGAAATGCCAGAGGAATTTGAACCCAAAGAAAATGACCACCAACTGGTGAAAGACTTATATGAGATTTGGGACAACCTAAACTCTCGCTCCATGTTGGAAGACTGGCACGATGCCGAACAGATACGCGAGGAAGCACTCGACTTGTTCTCTCACGGACTTATCGACTTGAGAACACGAGCAGAAATTGAGAGTATGTTTTGGAGTGTGTGTCGTGAAATCAACGCTATCGCCAAGTCGCTCAAGCATGTTCCGGAAGAGTTGAAGAACTTAGACAAGCTTCTGGCAGATAAATATTTCTGCAACTTCTCGCTTTTCCAGAGTCTGCCAGATTCATGGGCTATCGACCAATTATTCCCTATCGTTCCCATCCAACGCCTTGACGAGCGTCCGTCCCGCAATGCCACTCTTCAAGACATCACCTGCGACTCTGACGGAAAGATTGCCAACTTCGTAACAAACAGGCACATCGGACACGTATTGCCCATTCATACCTTGAAAAGAAACGAGGATTATTACTTAGGCGTATTTCTCGTGGGAGCTTACCAAGAAATACTTGGCGACATGCACAATCTCTTCGGTGACACCAATGCCGTTCACATATCCGTGAAAGACGGACAGTATCATATCGACCAAATATTCGACGGAGAAACCGTTGAGGAGGTGCTCGACTACGTACAATATAATCCCAAGAAACTGGTAAGACAATTAGAAATTTGGGTTGCCAAGAGCGTGAAACAAGGAAAGATTTCCCTCGAAGAAGGCAAGGAATTTCTCTCCAACTATCGCTCTGGTCTCTACGGTTACACATATCTTGAATAAAAAACATGGAAAAACTCACAATCGTGAAAGTTGGTGGAGCTGTGGTCGAAGACGAATCACAGCTCTCTCAATTATTAACTAATTTCTCTGCCATCCCCGGAAAGAAACTATTGGTACACGGTGGGGGCAGACGTGCCACAAAGGTGGCTTCCGAACTTGGAATAGAAAGCAAGATGGTCAATGGACGACGCATCACTGATGCCAAAACGTTGGAAGTGGTCACTATGGTTTATGGAGGACTGGTCAATAAAAACCTTGTTGCCCAACTGCAAGCCTGTGGGGTGAATGCCTTGGGACTGACGGGAGCAGACATTGACATCATTCGTTCACACAAACGTCCCATAAAAGATGGTATCGACTATGGCTTTGTTGGGGATGTGGATTATGCCAATGGCGAAATGCTCAACACGCTCATTCAAGCAAACATCACCCCAGTGATTGCACCTCTCACCCACGACGGACACGGCAATATCCTGAACACCAATGCTGACACGATGGCTTCGGAAACGGCAAAGGCTTTGGCTCCGTTTTTCGACGTAACACTGATTTTCGCATTCGAGAAAGCGGGTGTACTGCAAGACCCAGATGACGACAACAGTGTCATTCCCGTTATCAACAAACAATTGTATCAGCAATATGTGGAAAAGGGAATTATCTCAGGAGGAATGATGCCCAAGATTGAAAACGCACTGGCAGCAATAGAGGCTGGCGTAAGCAAAGTAGTCATCACTTTGGCAACCGCCATCAATGGCAATAGTGGTACAATTATCCAACCATAGAAAAAATTTTCAAAAAAAGTTTGTTTTTCTTGTAACTTTCCAATAGTTGAATCGTCATTTATAAAGAGAGAAGATGAAAAATATCAGTTTTCGCAACGATGTGCTGCCGTTGAAGAATGCACTCTATCGGCTCGCCCTACGCATCACTCTCGATAGCGCAGATGCTGAAGACATCGTACAAGAAACACTGATAAAAGTATGGAACAAACGCGACCAGTGGGAAGAGATAGAGTCCATCGAGGCATTTTGCTTGACAATATGCAGGAACTTGTCACTCGACCACATCAAGAAATCTGGCAGTCAGCATGAGTCGCTTGACGAAATGAATACGGAAAAACCAGACAGGTCTCTCAACCCATACGAACACATCATACAAAAGGATCACATCCAGATTGTAAGAAACATCATCAACTCTCTTCCTGAGAAACAAAAGACATGCGTTCAACTGCGTGACTTCGAAGGAAAGACATATAAGGAGATTGCCCATATCATGGACATCACCGAAGAACAAGTAAAAGTAAACATATTCAGAGCCAGACAAGCTATCAAGCAAAGGTTTCAAAAATTAAATAATTATGGACTATAAATACATCAACCAACTGCTCGAACTCTATTGGAGCTGCAAGACTACTCTTGAAGAAGAGGAGATTCTTCGCACGTTCTTTAGCCAGATCGACATCCCAGAGGAGTTTGAGAAGTACCGTCCATTGTTCCTATACGAACAGGTTGAACGTAAAACCAATGTCTTGGGAAATGATTTTGACGAGAAAATCCTCTCTATGATTGACGAACCTATTCCCGTCAAGGCACGTACCGTTTCATTTACCCAGCGCTTGATGCCCTTATTCAGGGCTGCGGCTATCGTTGCCATTATCTTAACGCTTGGCAATGCGGCACAGGTGGCTTTCAATAGTGGTACAGATGACTACAACTACAACACGGCTGGCATTGAACAGATGCAACAAGGTACAGCCGTTGCCTTCTCGAAAGATTCTACCACGGTAGATTCTATGAAGCAGAGCAACCTGCAAGGGTTGACCAACGAAGCCATCG
The DNA here is from genome assembly GCA_002449845.1 of Prevotella sp. UBA6994. Taxonomy (GTDB): domain Bacteria; phylum Bacteroidota; class Bacteroidia; order Bacteroidales; family Bacteroidaceae; genus Prevotella. Next base: position 11,252 of record DJXW01000010.1, on the reverse strand, counting down.
TACCATCTACGAAAAATTGATTTTTTCTATGCTTTCTATAAAATAATCATGTTTGTAAAACGAAGGAAGCTGTGAAGCTTCTCTATTCTCTCAAAAATTTTCATAACATACTAAAGGGGGTTGCAGCAAATGCACCCCCTATGTTATTTATGGGCAAGAAGAACGCCTTGGGCTAAACAAGAACATCTTAATAAGCGTAGGAGGGCATGTCGTTTCACATGCCCTCCTATTATTTATTTGCAGCAACACTGATGTCTTCAGTAGACAATAAACAACTCAACTTTCGTGTTGTAGAGAAGTTGAGCAAATGCAAAACTTGAGATAATTAATTAATGTTGTCCGCTAAAACCATTCAAAATAGTCAGAGCCTCCTTTGCTTACGCAAAATTCAATGACATTCTAACATATAGGGGGTTTAGTGGCGGCCTAAAATAACGTTAACATTCTTTATACAAATCAGCTTTTCTGTAGGGATTACAAAAAATTTACAAAAAAATTTTGTTTATTTTATAATAATTATGTATATTTGCCACGGTGTTTTTTGACTACACCAATAAAAGAATGCACTAACAAAAAGAATTAACATAGATAATTATTAACTTTTTAAAAAACAAATATGATAAAATTTGACCTTTTACTAAAACGAATGTGGACAGTATTGGCTTGTTCTATTCTGTACGGTAGTTTCTGCTCAGGCAGCAGCGATTACTTACCAATTGACAACGCACGTTGACGGTAGAACGATTACCGCTTCAACTGACCTCACCACAGGTGCTGCTCTGGAAGATAATATGCCTCAAAAGTTATGGCGTGGTTATACTACGTATAAGTACTACAGTGACGCTGAATTGACGCAAGAGATTGCCACTCTTCCCGAGGGTGTTACTACGGTGTATGTAGATTATGAGTTCAATCCTCCCTTTGCTATGTCAGAGGAAGGTGGAGCAACTGTTTATTACACGCTGAGAGGCAATTATGCCAATGGAGACGATTATTATTTCTATGGAACAGGAAGTGAAGTAAATGCCATTATCAACGATTATTCGCAATTAAGAGATCCTGACCAAGGCAAATGGGCTTACTACGGAGACGGCTATTCACTGAACTTCTTAAACAAGGCAACTGACACATGGCTTGGATACAATAATCAAAAGACTAAGCCTGTATTAATTTCCGACCAGTTGGAAAAGGGATGGCAGCTTTTCGAGACTGACTGGGAGAAAAACGGTATTGAATATTTCATGCTGCTTATCCCGGAAGCCAACGATGAGATTTCCGTAACGAGCAACATTCTTGGTCTGAACGACATGAGTGTCTCTACTGCTATCATGCATCCAGGCGGCCATGGCCAACAGGCAATCGACGGCAAGTGTCATTGGGACAAACATGCTACTTTGATTCATGACCATGAAAAGATTTCATGGGGTGTATTCTATGGAACCATTTCCGAGGAAGCTGAAAACATCTGGCACGTAGAATATCGTATCTTTAATGGTGCTGGCGAATTGTTAGACCAGAAGTTCTACGACAAGGAAAAGGAAGCAAAACCCGTTGATTACTATTACGATGCCGCAGATCAAGCGTATGATGAATATGGTTATTATCACGACGCTGAATTCACAAAGACTTGGGACCCAGCAGATGCTAACGACCTGATTCCTGCAACTGGTACAACCATCGTCTATGTAAAGAAACTGAAATTTATTTCTCAGCCTTGGAAGACTTTGGTATTGCCAATTACCATCGATAACTTGCCAGAATACTTCGGTGAAGACTATGAGGGCGTTCCTGCTGTTGACGTATTGGAATTCCAAGAGATTCAGAATGGTGTACTCACGAGCAATGCCGCTGGAGACTTCTACAGATGTAAGCTCATCTTCAATCCTGTTACTGCAATTGAGGAATACAAGCCTTACATGTTCAGGGTAAATAGAGTTGACGAGTCAATCATCAATAAGATTTACAGAGAGGAAGGTCAACTGTCTTGTGAGGTTACCACCGTTGACGATGACGAAAATCCAGGCATCTCCGTTTCCATGGAAGGTACATTGGAGCCTAACGGTTCATATATGAACGCTTCTGACGGCTTGCACTTCTACTTCGGATATGACGAGAATGCAAAAGCATACAACTTCTACAGGGTGTCTGCCTATATTCCAACAAACCGTTGTTGGTTCTACGTAAACGACAACAGACCTTCTGGTGCTAAGCTCAACGTTTCATTCGACTTCAATATTATTACTGGAATCGAAAAGACTGTTGTTAGCTCTAAGGCTGCAGACGGTAAGATTTACAACATCAACGGTCAGCAAGTACAGAATACTCTACAGAAGGGTATCTATATCGTAAACGGAAAGAAAGTTATCGTGAAATAAAATAAGGAGGACATAATATATGAAAAAGAACTATGTAGTTCCACGTACAACATCCGTTGACGTAGTGACAGAGAATGACTTCGCTCTTACTCTTTCAAATGTAACAGGCCAAGGAACTGGTCGTGGAAGTGATCTCACCATCGGTGATGGTGGTGATGGCACTGGTGGAGGTTACGTTCCATCACCAACTGCCAAGGGTGCTTTCTGTTTCTGGGATCTCTAAAACAAGAACATCTTAATAAGCGTAGGAGGGCATGTCGTTTCACATGCCCTCCTATTTATTTATAGCAACACAGATGTGTCTTCTGTAGATAATAAAAAATCAAGGAAAAGAGCTCAAAAAAACACTTAACTATTTCGAAAGTTTTAGTTAAGTGTTTCTATAGTTTTACTTAACTGTTTTGAGAGTTTTAGTTAAGTGTTTCTATAGTTTTACTTAACTGTTTTGAGAGTTTTAGTTAAGTGTTACTCAGAGTTAACATTTTTGAGCAAAATTCAGCGTTTTTGACCACTTATAAATGTCAAATATCAAAAAGACAATGATTACTACTGATTGAGAATTACATTTAACAAACGAATGGCATCGGTAATGTTAATCTCGTTAGATGAGTCTATATCTGCCACATAAAATAAGAAATAATCTTGTTTTTGCCCTAAGATATGGTTCACCAACACCACCAAATCAGAAATATTGATTTTTCCGTCACCATTGACATCTCCCATTTGCACGTCTGGATTGACGGCAAAAAGTCGATCAGTATATTCTATCCATTTATTATCTACAAAGTAACTGATATAGGATGCAGAACGTACATAGATAGGACATTCATTGGTATTCTGGAACACACCGTTAGAAGCCAAAAAAGGAGGCGTGGGAGCAAACATCTTGATAAACTCCAACGATGTGCAACCATTAAAGGCATCTTCACCGATCTCGCTCACCGTTTCGGGAACATCAATCCCAGTAAGACCTGAGCAATTCAGGAAAGCATAACTGCCAATCACCTTGAGAGATTGTGGAAACGTGAAGTTTTTTAAATTGACACAATTTGAAAAAGCATTTGAACCAATACTTTCTATACTGTTTGGAAGAACGACAGAAGACAACTGCACACAATTGGTAAAGACATCATTACCGATATTCGTAATCTTATCGGGAATGACTATATTCTTCAAATTACAATTGCCGAAAGCCTCATCACCTAAATAAGTCAATCCTTCGGGAAGAATGACTTCCTCCAAGGCACAACCGCAAAAGGCTCCACCACCTATGCTCTTTACACTTTGAGGAATATTGATCTGAGACAATTGGCTACAACCATAGAACGCATTGTCTTCTATCTTCTCCATTCCTTCGGGAATAGACACCATATTCAAGCCTGTACAACAATAAAAAGCGTTGCTGCCAATGCGCTTCACGCTCTTTGTCACCATGACAATTTGCAAGTCTGAACAATGATAAAAGGCATAATCGCCAATCTCAGTCACTCCGCTGCGCATCACATAGACATTCCCTATCCTCCCTGAAGGATAGCAGCACAGTTTCTTCCCATCCTTACTAAACAAGATGCCATTCATCGACTTGTATCGTGGATTGTCAGCAGCTACATAAATACTGGAAAGACTGAAACAATCACCAAAGGCATTCGGTTTGATTATGGTCAAGCTACTTGGTAAGTGTATCTCCTTTAGTTTTCCACAATAACTGAAAATTTCTTCGCCTAATGACTGAACACCTTCTGAAAGGGTAATACTCGTAAGATTGTTGCAATTGCCAAAAACCAAATTCCCAAGTTCCTTCACACTCCCAGGGATGGTCATGTTCTGCAATTTACTACATCTATAGAATGCCTCATCACCTATTGATTCTATCGTATTGGGCAAGTCGATTGTCTCGATGTTTCTGCAATGAGAAAAGGCATACGAGTCAATGACCTTTACACCTTCAGGAATGATGACACTCGCCAAGCTGGTGCAATTATCAAAGAAATTTTCACCGATTTCACTGATGCCTTGCGGCAATACTACGCTCTTCAAACTACTGCACCCATTCAAGACGTTATTTCCCATTTGTTGCATCTCTTCGGGAAATGTAATCTTGTTCATCCCCGTGCAACGGTAGAAAGCCCAATTGCCCACACTCTTTACTGTAGAGGGTACAACAACACCAGTGATTCTCTTACAATTGTAAAAGGCATAATTGCTAATGGCAGTAACGGGAATCCCGTCAATATGGCTGGGAATCGTTACAACACCGTTCACGTTCTTTCCCATGATGCTGATAGCGTCTTTATACAAGCCACTTCCCACATGGTAATGGACTGCATTATATCCGCAGACAGAGCAATTGCCTTTGTCAATAAAATAATATTTCGTTCCGTTCTTTTCAAAGATAGGCTCTCGCTCTGCACTCATCTCCAAGCACAGGCTTACCAAGAACAGCATCATAGCAAATCTTCTCATCTCATTCAGGTATTAAAGAAAACTTGCTACAAAGATAAAAGAAATTTTTAAACTTTATCCTTCAACCTTGAAAATAATTGAAAAAAACATGGTAAAAAGATACAAAACGAGAATCCCAAAGCCAAATACACATTGGTTTGGTTCCCCTTGAATATTTCCACCAACGTGGCTTCTCGCATATTTGGCATCAGATTGTACAAAACGTACGCTATGGAATTGTTTACCCAATGGAATACGATACCAGGCACAATGCTTCTCGTGCGGTAATACATCCAACCAATCAACAAGCCTATGAGCGTGGCATGGACGAATTGTGCGAAGTTGCCGTGAATGGCTCCGAAAACCAAGGCACTTATCAAGATGGCCACCCAATGCCACTTATCATCTACCATCTTCAGCAACGTGCGCAAGATAGCTCCTCTAAACACCACTTCCTCTGCCAATGGAGCCAATATCCCCACTGCCACATAGCCAAACGGACTTCCCATCAGTTGGGAAAGTAACCGTTCCATTCCATCAGGCATTTCTACACCCAATTGTTCTTGTAGCCAAATGGAAGGAATAATCGTTCCGAAAACCATCAAAGCCACCCAAAACAAGGCTGCCCACGGATGAGATTTCAGATAGGCTTTCTTAAAAGGTGTCCACTTTTTCCATGCAAATAACAATACCACAAGCAGACTCGACAACACGTATGCTACGATGAGAACCGTGCTGTTGTTCATCATCTGGTATTGGATGGTGGTCAATGCGTGTTTCAATTCCTTTCCTTGATACATTAACCATGCACCACCTACAAGAGATAAGGTAAGTAGTTGAACAATCTCAAAAACCACTACATACCATATTATATTGACAATATTCCTGATTATGTTTCTCATGGTTACAATTCCTTTTCTTGGTCAAAATGTCTTAACACTTGTTCCTGGTCTTCTTTCAGTTGTGCTTGCAAGGCTTCCACCGTATCAAATTTCTGCTCTTCGCGAATCCGATACATCATGGATACAAGCATCAGTTTTCCGTAAATATCCTCGTCGAAGTTGAAGATATGTGTTTCTATCGTCAGTTGGGTTCCGCCAAACGTCGGGCGATGTCCAATGTTCATCATGGCGGGTTTGGTGGCTACGGTCTGCATCAACCTTACCTTCACCGCATAAACGCCAGGGGCAGGAATCAACTGCCCAAATCCAGACGTATCTAAGTTGGCTGTGGGAAACCCTATTTTCCTCCCCTCTTGTTCGCCAGCCTTCACGATTCCCGCTATCGTATAAGGATAGCCCAGGCATTGATTGGCAAGTTCCACTTCACCTTGACGGATATAATTCCTCACTACCGACGAACTCACGTTGATGTCGTTCAGCATAAAGCTCTCATTACGCATCACCTCCATGCCCATTTCCTGTCCGTAGCGGATATAGTCATCAATACCCTCCGTGCGATGATGGCCGAAGCGATTGTCGTAACCTACAAACAACTTACGTACATTCAACCGCTCCTTCAATATCTTGTGCATGAAATCATGAGCTGACATACTTGCCAGTTCTTCATCAAAACGCAGCACTGCCACTTCATCAATGCCCGTCTTGGAAAGCAACAGCAACTTACTGTCTAACGTACACAGCAGCTCTGGTTTGTATTCCTGACGCAACACCTCGCAGGGATGCTTGTCGAAGGTTACCACCAAAGACCTTAATCCAGCTGCCTTTGCATGTTCTATCACTCGGTTGATGAGATAAGTATGTCCACGATGTACACCATCGAAGAATCCTACCGTAGCCACGCACGGCAACATCTCTTCAGATAGAGTGTCTGTAGTGTTTAAGAATACCGTCTTCATTATTTAATCACTTTCATCCAATCGTTCAGATGCTCATTCCAAAAGCCATGAATGCCCAAGGCACGAGCACCTTCAAGGTTCACCTTCGAATCATCTATAAAAAGCGTTTCTTCTGCCTTGATGCCTGCCTGTTGCAACACGGAGGCATAGATTTCCTCGTGAGGTTTGGCAAGGTGCATCTCGTATGACACGAAGGTTTGTTCAAAGTAGTCGCTTACTCCCCACTCCTTGTACCTGAACAGTTTCTCCACGCACAAGCTCCAGTGCATGTCATTGGTATTACTGAGCAAGAACAGGCGATATTTATCACGTAGTTGTAAGAGGCGTTCCTTCTTCTCGTCGGGAATGTCTAACAACAATTGGTTCCACGCCCAAACGATTTGTCCGTCCGTTGCCTTACATCCCGTCATTCGCCTTACCTCTTGGCAAAAGTCTGCCGTCTGAATGTTTCCTATCTCTATGTCATAAAACAAGTCTGCCGTGAGATGTTTCTCTACGTAGTAAGAAACCTTCTCACAGCCAAGACTATTGAATGCCTCGATGCAACGGTCACCGTCGAGTCCGGCCAACACGCCGCCAAGGTCAAAGATGATGTTCTTGTATTTGCCTGTCATTTCTTTTTCGGACGTCTTCGAGCCCAACCGTCTTCCAGTTCGCTTGGGTCTTTTCCTTTCTGCTTAAATGGCTGTCCTTGAATCAGGACGCGCCAATCTACCTTATTCTTTTGCTTGCGTGGTACCCATTCTTCCTTGGCTCTTTCTCGCTTGTCCTTACGCGACGAACGGGGAGCCTCAGCGTGCTTTCCGTTCTTGTCAACGGGAGAATCGGCTTCGTTGCAACGCACTTCACGATTCTTGTAAACCGTTCCGTTCAGCGCTTTCATCACCCTATTGGCATCTCGCTTAGGCACTTCAATATAAGAGAACTTCTCAAACAAGTCGATGTGTCCCACTTGTTGCTTTCCTTCTCTAATATGTTTATTGAGGTATTGCATGATCTCTCCAGGGAAGAATCCGTCGCTCTTTCCAAGATTGATAAACAGTCGAGCATATCCTTTTTCTGCCTCATGCTTTCTTCCGCCTCTGTCTCGCTTACCTTCCTTTCCGCCACGCTCCGACTTCTTCCTACTGTCATCGGGGCGAACGATTTCCGGTGCGTCGGCATAGTAATCCAAGAATCTTCCAAATGTCATGGAAACGATTTTCTTGATGATTACTTCCTTGTCGATATATTCAAAATGGCGGTTGATGTCTTCCATGAATGGAGCAATCTGGTCTTCATCCACGTCCACCTTCTCTATCATGTCCATTGCACGATAGAGTTGCTTGGTACAAATCTCACGAGGTGTGGGCAATGTCTCTTCTATAAACTTCTTGCCAATGACCTTTTCAATATTGCGCACCTTTGATTTCTCCTTGGTATGGATGATGGATATAGAGGTTCCCTTCTTTCCAGCCCTACCGGTACGCCCACTTCTGTGTGTATAGTTCTCGATGTCTTCTGGCAATCCGTAATTGATGACGTGAGTCAAGTCGTCCACGTCAAGTCCGCGGGCAGCTACGTCTGTTGCCACGAGCAACTGCGTGAGGTGCTGGCGGAATTTCTGCATGGTCAAGTCGCGCTGTGCCTGCGAGAGGTCACCGTGCAACGACTCCGCATTGTACCCATCCTTGATGAGCTTGTCGGCTATCTCCTGCGTTTCCAATTTTGTACGGCAGAAGATGATGGCAAAGATACGAGGATGGAAGTCAACGATACGTTTAAGTGCCAAATACTTATCTTTTGCATGTACCAAATAGTATATATGGTTCACGTTTTCGGCACCTTCATTGCGCGAGCCCACCACAATCTCCTTGTGGTCGTGCAAGTACGACAAGGCAATCTTCTCGATTTCCTTGCTCATGGTAGCAGAGAAGAGGAGTGTGTTTCTGTCGCGTGGCACCTTCGACAATATCTCATCAATGCTCTCAGAGAAACCCATGTCGAGCATACGGTCTGCCTCGTCAAGCACCACGTTGCTGATCTTGCTCAGGTCGGCAGCTCCGCGATTCACCAAGTCTATCAGTCGTCCCGGTGTAGCCACGATGATTTGTGCGCCATGTTTCAATGCGTGGATCTGGTTGACGATAGATGTTCCACCATACACTGGCACTACGTTGACACCGGCGATGTATTTGGAGAAATCCTTGATGTCATCGCTGATTTGCAAGCACAATTCACGGGTAGGACTCAAGATCAGGGCTTGTGTCTCACGGTTCTTAGGGTCTATCTTCTGTAGGAGTGGGATTCCGAAGGCTGCCGTCTTGCCTGTGCCTGTCTGCGCCAGGGCTATCACGTCGTTTCCTTCACCAAGTAAATACGGGATTACTTCTTCTTGTACGGGCATTGGTTGTTCAAAACCAAGCTCCGAAATGGCACGGCGAATCTCTTCGCATACGCCTAATTCTTCAAATGTTTTCAAATGCTATAAATTAAATGATGGTGCAAAGGTACAAATAATTTTGCAATAAACACTTAATATTCTTGAATTTATGCATTTTTCATACCGTAAGCACCATCCCCGTTTACTTATTCCCAAGTATTTTGTTGACGAGAGATACATCCGTTTTATCTGTTCGCCTTGAGAACACCGTAAACAAACGTTTCATTTTCATCATCTTGTTTTTTTATCTCTCACCCCTAATCTCATGCTTCTTGCTTCTAACTTTCTTGCTTCTCATTTTGTCCTGCAAATTCTGAATTTACCCCTCAATTCCAGACGTTATTTCAAAATAGTTTGTAGTTGGGTCGGAAATATGCTTATTTTTTAATCGTATAGTAAGTAATTGATTATCAACATTTTCCAAATTTCACTCATCGAATAATTGAGTAACAACCCATCATTTTGCATCAAAAACAGCATATTTTGGGGTATTCATAACATATAAAGTTAGCTCTCTAACTATATAAGTTACGCTCATAACTCATATAGTTATGCTCGTAACATGCTATGTTACGATGAAAAACATGGTTTTTCGGCTGTTTTTACCCTATTTTCCGTTCTTCTAATTCTATTTCGCAAAAAATCACCAAACATTTTTTGTCGGAATAATTGACAATGGATAATTCACAATTCATAATTCATAATTCGCAATTCATAGAGGATTATTATACTTATTGGCATCATATTTATTCTGATTGTTATTGCAAGCCCCGATAGGGGCGACAGAACACAGGCAGGTGGTGCAGCGTAGCGAAACCCCTGCGTAGGATGTATGAACATATTGAAGCCCTGATAGGGGCGACAGAACACAGGCAGGTGGTGGAGCGGAGCGGAAGCCCTGCAAAGGATGTATGAGCATATTGAAGCCCCGATAGGGGCGGACAGAATTTCTGTCGTACCTTCGGTACTTTGTTTGCTGGCGGCTCCTTTTTGCAGGGGTTTCGCTACGCTTCACCCCTGCCTGTGTTCTTAACGCCCATATCGGGGCTCTGTGGGGCAAGTTCATATACTATACTATCCCATTCGTCATCAAAATATTCATCATTCAAAAGTCTAAGGATTCAAGGATTTCAGGATAAACCTATCGGTGCTTGCACCGAAATTCCTTGAATCCTTAAATCCTTAGACTATATTTAAACGTTAACAATTAGCTGGCAATTTACGTGTGGAAATGCCGTTAGACTACATTTGAACGGTAACACCTAGCTGGCAATGTACATGGGAAATGCCGTTAGACTACATTCGAACGATACCAAATAGCTGGCGATGTACGTGGGAAATGCCGTTAGACTACATTTGAACAAGACCAATTACTTGGCAATGTACGTGGGAAATGCCGTAGGCATTAGATGTTAGTAGCCAGCCATACAGAAACGCCGTTAGGTGTTTCGAAATGGCTGGAAATGGAATGGGGAGTGTGGGAAGGCCTGCCGTAGGTAGGCGATATTTTAAGATTGTCCCTTACCTAAAGGCAAGGTTCTTCGCTTGCGACATTCTTCTTTCCAGCCATTTCGCCGTACCTATCGGCACGGCTGTATGGCTGGCTACGGACATCTAATGCCTAACGGCATTTCCCACAATCGTGACA
>DJXW01000010.1:0-322 GCA_002449845.1 Prevotella sp. UBA6994 | reverse complement strand
TCGTGACAATTTAATCAAGACAAAACATTGGACATGAAAAATCCGCAGACGGCAATTCCCACAATCGTGACATTTTATCAAGACAAAAACATTGGCCATGAAAAAAATCCGCAGACGGCAACTGCACATTCTGCGGATTCTCCTAATTATTCAAATTTCGCTCTATTTCCTTCTTATCCCAGTTCCATCCACTTAGGGGTCGTACTCTGCTCCGTAGCAGCCGAACCGTTCAACTCCTTGACACCTGTTGGTGCAACGATGCTGCCCGTCATCAGACATTCCTGATGCTGCACATTCACAACGGTCATTCTGGGCTTACGAT
>DJXW01000030.1 GCA_002449845.1 Prevotella sp. UBA6994 | reverse complement strand
GCTGAAAACCTAGCGAGGTCTTCAGCCTAATTTTTATTCTTGCTTAAAAAAGTTTTAGCGGACACTAATAATCTATTTTACCATTCTCTCTTTTGCACTTCTTCAAGAGCCTTGATCCAATCAGTATCTAATGAAAACTGAGTGATATAATTATCATTGTTGTAATAAGCGTGAACAAGAGAAGTGTCTTCATCGTTAAATAATGGGTTATTGATGGAAGCACCCTTGAAAATGGCAATCACCGACTCTTGTTTTTTCTTCTTTCCAGCCGACAACTTCTCTACGAATAAGTTGACAAACTTATACATCGCATACGATTGTTGGTTAAGAAGGTCGATTACTTTATTGAAAACCACCAGATTGGTAGTATCTTTCATCACTTCGGGCAGTAATTTTTGCTTCATGTAGCAAAGCTCGTCATACTTAAACGTTGCTATCTTGCGCGTTTCAATATCTTTTGAAGTATCTTCGGCTACTTTCAACGAAGAACTCAACAGTTCATTGAACACGTCTTGCGCTTGAATGGTCATTGTAAGACACAGCAACGAGGCAATCAAAAACAACTTTTTCATATACTTCTTACTTTAATAAACGTTATTATTTTGACTTGAAAAATTTCAAAGGGTTTAATTTCTTTTGAGGAAAAGATGATGGTCAATACAATTGGGCAACTCCTCCTGATAATGCGTAACCAATATCATTGTCTTGTTTTTCCGTTGGCAAAATGTCTCTATCACATCCTTCACCAAACGACGGTTTACATTGTCAAGACCGTGCAAAGGCTCGTCGAGAATAAGCAGTTCGGGGTCTTTCACGAAGGCACGAGCCAACAGCACCAGTCGTTGCTCTCCACTCGATAACTTCAAGAACGTACGTTCTTCTAACCCATCCAGACCAAACACTCGCATCCAAAAGCGACACTTATCATAATCACCTTCACTGGGCTTGACATATAACCCCACAGAGTCTTTCAATCCACTTGCCACGATACGGATGGCAGGCATATCTCTGCGATAAGCCCTGTGCAATTCAGGTGATACATAACCAATATGTTTCTTGATGTCCCAAATGCTCTCACCCGAACCTCTGGGAATGCCAAAGAGAGAGATGTCGCAAGCATAGCTCTGGGGATTATCGGCGCAAACAAGACTGAGAAGCGTGGATTTTCCTGCACCATTTTGTCCACTCAGTGCCCATCGCTCTCCATTCATCACCCGCCAATCCAATTCTTTCAAGATAGTACGACTACCATATCTGATACTCACCTTACGCATACTCACAACTTCCTCCGCATGATACTCGTTGTTATCGTATGGCAATGAGAGTATAGCCTTTACTTTCTCATCACTTAAAACTTTCGTAGGGAAAGGTTTTCTGTCACGCAGATAACTCTCTCTACTCACTTTTGGCAACACCTTCAGTTCAGACACTTCCACGACATGAGTGATGAACAATGGAATATCATCGCTTTTAGAAAGCACCAACATTACTTGCAATGTCATTTCGCTTGTCACGGTACACAGCAAATCCCTTAACTGGTCACGAGTATCAGCATCTAAGCCGATGAAGGGATTGTCTAAAACCAACACACGAGGCATACTAAGCAAGATCTTGGTTATCTGAAACTTACGCAATTCACCACTGGAAAGCAGGATAATAAATTTATCTAACAAAACATCCAAGTGAAATAATTCGTAAAGATGGTCACGAAGCTTACGCCTCTCTACGGTGTCTTCTCCCCACTGGCAATAAGCCTCATCCAACAAAGCCCCCACGGTGGGAGTGGTCTCGTCTATCTCCATCTGGTTCCACCGTTGTTGAAGGAAGTAAGTACGGTCATTGTCTCCACCGTAACTATCGCAAAACGTGACGTATTTGATATTATCCGAAACCATAGGCTTCAGGCTCGGCTTAAAGTCGTATTCTATGCTACCCATCACAGGGTATCTGCCCACGAGCATATCTACAAGCATTGATTTGCCACTACCGTTTAATCCTACGATAGCTATATGCTCACTGTCACAGAGTTCAAAATCAACAGGCTCTGCCAATCTGCACTGAGGCATTCTGCTTACACCCTGTTTTAGTTTGATGATCCTTTGCATACGCGGTCTTGGTTTTTGTTAACAAAATCCTTCCAACTCTTGAAAGAAGCCTGCGACTCAGGTCGTCCCATCTGTAAGAAATGGCAATAAGCCGCTCCCAAGGCATCTGTAGCATCCATGAACTTCGGCATCTCATCTGCGTCTAAGTTCAACATCCTTTGCAACATCCCAGCTACCTGTTGTTTGGAAGCAGACCCTACACCAGTAATCGCCATCTTGATTTTCAATGGTGCATACTCGTGTATGGGAATGTCATGATGGATAGCTGCGGCAATGGCAACACCCTGAGCTCTTCCCAATTTGAGCATTGACTGTACGTTTTTACCAAAGAAAGGCGATTCAATAGCCATCTCGTCAGGCAAGAACGAATCGATGATTCCCGTCACTCGTTCGAAGATATATCCCAAGCGAAGGTATGGGTCGGGAATCTTGCGAAGATCAATGACACCCATTGACACCATCTCCGCCTTATTACCGATGACCTTAATCACCCCATATCCCATCACGTTTGTGCCAGGGTCTATACCAAGAATAATTTTCTCTGTGAGTGCCGACATCATTACAAATAATGTTCTATTAAACTTTACCTATCGATATACGGGTTTCTCGCCACCTCGTCGCCAATGGTAGTTGGCTCACCATGTCCTGGGTAAACCACGGTGTTATCGGGCAACTGGGAAACCATACGTAAGCTCTGGATAATCATAAACATCGAGCCTCCGTCTAAATCTGTCCTACCAATTGAGAAACGGAAGAGCGTATCACCAGAAAAAGCCACATGCTCTTCCTCGCAATAGAGGAACACACTACCTTGAGAATGTCCCGGAGTTTCAATCACCTTGAGTTGATGCTCTCCAAATTCAATCACGTCATCGCCAGAAAAACATTTTCCGATAGGAGGAAAGTCGTAGTCAAGACTCATTCCGAAATACTTGGCAGCCTGTTCACAAGCACCAGTCACGAAGTTAGCATCACGGTGATGCACCTCTACCTTCAAACCGAACTCCTGATATATCGTATCGTTGCCAAAGATATGATCAACGTGTCCGTGGGTAGCTATCAAGTGTTTGGGAACAAGGTTGTTGTCGCGAATATAATCAACGATGGCTTGTCGTTCTTCAGGATAATACGCACCGCAATCGATGATGACACACTCATTGGTGTTGTCGCTCACCACATAGCAGTTTTCCTGAAGCATATTACATACAAATTTCTGTATCTTCAACATCATTTTTCCTTTTTGTAAGCCCTATACTTACACATTATTTATATAAAGGCAGGTAAACTACGTTTTTCCCCTCAAACCACGGTTCAGTAAACCACGTGTTGATGGGTGTTACCTCCACTATCTTCTTGAATGGCTGTAATTCAGCTTCCAAATTTCCACCTTTCAGGCAAATCACACCGTTCATCATGGCATTATGCTGTTTGCTGGAAATGTTCTTACGCACAATCTTCACCAAATCAGGTAAAGGCATTACTGCTCTACTAACCACGAAATCAAACAATCCCTTTTCGTCCTCACCACGCAAATGCTCAGCCATCACGTTCTTTAATCCAATACTGTTTGCCACCTCAGTAGCCACACGGATTTTCTTACCCGTTCCGTCTATCAGTATCCATTGGCATTGGGGGAAAAGAATAGCGAGCGGAATACCAGGGAAGCCACCTCCCGTACCAAAATCGAGAATCTTGGTATCGTCCTTAAAGTGAAGAACCTTGGCAATTGCTAACGAGTGAAGTACGTGATGCTCGTAAAGATTATCAATGTCTTTACGTGAAATCACATTGATTTTGGCATTCCAGTCTTTGTACAACTCAAATAAAGCTGTAAACTGTCTGATTTGCGTGTCAGATAATTGTGGGAAATATGTCAGTATCTCATCCATTATCTCATGTATGATTTCAGGTCGTCACGATCAAATTCCACTCTTATCTCACCCATTTCATGCGGTGCAATCTCATCTTCACAATAGATAAACGTCACGTTATCATCTGTAAGAATGAAATTATCAGGAACATAAACCTGTCCATCTGCAAAGACAAATTTCTCACGGAGTTCGTCGAACGTTTCTACGTCGAACTTCTTGATTAATTTCTCTACGATCAAATCCTTCAATACAGCATCATCAATAAACACGTCACCAAGAGACAGCAAGTGTCCCGTCTTCGTATCGAAGTTTTTCACGATGGTTTGTCTGATGCCATGTGCGCCACCGCCATAAGTATAAAGGTTTGCCACATAATTCAACAATCCGTCACCTGCGTTTTGAGTACTAGTATTGACGATGAAGTCGCACCGATATGAGTCGGCATGTTCTGTATCTGCACGGTAGAGCGTTCCATAGTCGCGCAGGTAGTCAGACACATACCTACAGACAAAAGAATCTATCATTGTCTTGACGCTCAATTTTTCATTGCTCAAAGAGAAATAATCAGGTGCAAGAATGCCAGAACGCATCAAGGTATCATTGAATCTTTGCGCTTTATCACCCTTGGCATATTGGATATTCAGACGGACATGACACTTGGGAGCGCCTTCGGTCTTACCCAACGCCGCTACGGTATCAACAACAATGCTATCAAACTCCATGCCTTCAAAGCTTGCGGTGGAATTTCCACCACAGGCACATAGCATAAAAGCTGATAGCATTGCACAAATAAAACGAATCGAATATTTCATCTGTTATCAATAACTGCGTGCGATGATGACACGATGCTTGGCGGGCTTGCCACTTACCATGTCCACACCTGGTGTCTGCTCATAGGCAAAGGGCACACAACGTATGGTAGCTTGTGTCTCTTCCTTGATCTTGGCTTCTGTCTCGGCAGTACCATCCCAATGACAAAGGAAGAATCCACCCTCTTTCACCTTCTCCTTAAATTCCTCGTAGTTATCGCATTCATAGACACGCTCGTCACGATACTTACGAGCCTTCTCGAAGATGTTGCGTTGAATGTCTTCCAACAATTCCTTCACGTATTCCACGATGCCCTCGATAGGTTTGGTTTCCTTCTCTAAAGTATCACGACGCATCACTTCTATCGTACCATTTTCCAAGTCACGACCTCCCATCACGAGTCTTACAGGCACACCCTTCAACTCGTAATCGGCAAACTTGAATCCAGGACGTTTGTTCTCTGCATCATCATATTTCACGCTAATACCCTGCTCACGCAACTGGTTGATAACTGGCGTGAGCTTATCGGTGATGGCTTGCAGTTGGTCGTTACCCTTAGTGATAGGCACGATAACCACCTGAATAGGAGCCAAACGTGGAGGAAGTACAAGACCATTGTCATCAGAATGGGTCATGATAAGTGCACCGATCAATCGAGTGGAAACACCCCACGATGTTGCCCAAACATACTCTGGCTTATTCTCCTTATTGAGATAGGTCACGTCGAAAGCCTTGGCAAAATTCTGTCCAAGGAAATGAGAGGTTCCGCTCTGCAAAGCCTTACCGTCTTGCATCATCGCCTCAATGGTGTAAGTATCGAGTGCACCTGCGAAACGCTCTGTTTCGCTCTTGACACCCTGAAGTACAGGAACAGCCATCCACTTTTCAGCAAAGTCGGCATAAACGCGCAACATAGTTTGTGCTTCTTTCTCAGCTTCTTCACGAGTAGCGTGAGCCGTGTGTCCCTCTTGCCAAAGGAATTCAGACGTACGAAGGAAAGGACGTGTACGCATCTCCCATCTCATGACATTGCACCATTGGTTGCAGAGCAAGGGTAAATCGCGCCACGAGTGAATCCAGTTTTTATAAGTGTTCCATATAATCGTTTCCGATGTAGGACGAATAATGAGTTCTTCATCGAGTTTAGCAGTAGGGTCAACTTCCACCCCACTCTTGTCTTCCTTGGCACGAAGACGATAATGAGTGACTACGGCACATTCCTTGGCAAATCCTTCTACATGCTCAGCCTCTCTTGAAAGGAATGACTTGGGGATTAACAAGGGGAAGTAAGCGTTTTGTACTCCCGTCTCCTTGAACATCTTGTCAAGTTGCTGTTGCATTTTTTCCCAAATGGCATAGCCATAGGGTTTAATTACCATACATCCACGCACGGCAGACTGCTCTGCCAAATCTGCTTTCACCACGAGGTCGTTGTACCACTGACTGTAATTGTCGGCCCGTTTAGTGAGTTCTTTTAATTCTTTAGCCATAAATGTTATTAGTATTCTAAAAAGAGGCCTTCATCAGAGGGCAAATCTGCTTCTTGCAGGTGATAATCCGATGACAAAAGACCTTATTTGTTATTTTTGGCGCAAAATTACAAAAAATTGTTGGAAAATTAGTACCAACACAAAAAAACAATTATCTTTGCAGGGAAAAATGAAAATTATTCTAATTTTTAATATTTTGAAAATATGAAAAAAATGAAATTTTTGACACTGGGAATGTGTCTTGCCGTACTTGTAAGTTGCGGTAGTGCCATGAAGAATGGTGCATTGATTGGTACAGGTGGTGGTGCTCTTCTTGGTGCTGTCATTGGAAAGATTGCAGGTAACACAGCCGTAGGAGCTGCCATAGGTGGTGCTGTAGGTGCTGGCGCTGGTGCTCTTATTGGAAAGCACATGGATAAAGTGAAAGCTCAGGCACAAGCCGTGCAAAATGCAAAGGTAGAGCAAGTAACCGACGCTAACGGTCTTTCTGCCGTTAAGGTGTCTTTCGATTCAGGAATCTTGTTCCCAACAAGCAGCTCCACTCTTCAACAATCAGCCAAGAACTCATTGACACAATTTGCCAATGTGCTGAAACAAAACACCGATGCTGACATTGCCATTCAAGGTTACACCGACAACCAAGGTTGGAAAGGCTCTACCGCTGAGCAGAGTGCAGCCAAGAACCAACAACTGTCTTTGCAACGTGCTCAGTCAGTGATGAACTTCTTGACCGCTCAAGGTGTAAATGTTTCTCAAATCAAGTCTTGCGACGGATACGGAGAATCTAATCCTGTTGCTGACAACTCTACTGCTGCCGGAAAGGCACAGAATCGTCGTGTAGAAGTTTACCTCTATGCAAGCCAAGCTATGATCCAGGCTGCACAGAATGGTACTCTCCAATAACAAATAGGTATTTTAAACAATTCCCTCCCCCATATAGGGGAGGGTTTTTTATATGCGTTTCGTCAAAAACATCATTCGTTGGGTTTTAGCCCTTTTCTTCAGTTCCACCATCATGATGGTAGTGGCTTATCGTTTCATACCTGTTTACGTCACACCGTTGATGGTGATTCGCTCCATCCAACAGATGAAGGAGGGAAGAAGCATCATCTGGCATCATCATTGGGTTCCGTTAGACAAAATGTCGAAACACTTGCCTGTAGCTGCTATGGTTGGAGAAGACGCTAAGTTTCTCACGCATCATGGTTTCAACTATGAAGCCATTAAGAAAGCAGCAGAACGAAACGCATCAAAGAAAAAGATAACCCGCGGTGGAAGCACCATCACACAACAAACAGCCAAGAACGTATTTCTTTGGCCTTCGCGTACTTGGCTGAGGAAAGGACTTGAAACATATTTTACCGTATTGATTGAGTTGATATGGAGTAAGCAACGCATCATGGAGGTTTATCTTAATTCCATAGAAATGGGAAATGGTATCTATGGTGCAGATGCCGTTGCAGAATACCATTTCGACAAGACAGCCGAAGAACTCACACGTTCAGAATGTGCTCGCATCGTTGCCACATTCCCCAATCCTCGCATTTATAACTCTAAGTCGCCAAGCGCATATATCAGAATGCGACAGAGAAGGATAGAAAAAGAAATGAGATACATCCCTTCATTCCCCAAAGAGGGAAAGGAGATTGACCCGAGTACAGCCAAAGGAGATTATTATAAGAAATAAAGCATCGCATGGAAATCGACATACTTGACCAACTGAACAACAGTCAGCGCATTGCTGTGGAATACATAGACGGTCCGCAATTGGTAATTGCCGGTGCTGGCTCTGGCAAAACTCGTGTGTTGACTTACAAGATAGCGTATCTTCTGCAAATGGGCATGAAGCCATGGAACATTCTCGCACTGACCTTTACCAATAAGGCTGCCAAGGAAATGAAACAACGTATTGGCAACTTAGTGGGAATAGAATTGGCAAGGCACTTGAACATGGGAACGTTCCACTCTATTTTCTCACATATCCTTCGAGTAGAGGCTGAAAAGATTGGCTATCAGTCGAACTTCACAATATACGATGAGTCTGACTCTCGCTCGTTATTGAAAACCATTATCAAGGAAATGAACCTTGATGAGAAGAAATACAAGCCTGCCAGTGTTCACAATCGTATTTCCATGGCAAAAAACAAATTAATCACACCTATATTATATCAGAATGACTCACAATTGATGAGACAGGATGTCTATGCGCAAACACCTGCAATCTACCAAGTGTATGAATCATACCAACAAAGATGCAAGAGTGCCAATGCCATGGACTTCGATGATTTATTGGTACTTACTTACCAACTATTTAAAGACCATGAAGAGATTCGCCAGAAATACGTTGAACGTTTCCAATATGTTCTCGTTGACGAATATCAAGACACAAATTACGCCCAACAATGCATCATTCTTCAATTGACAAACGAGCGTCAAAAGGTTTGCGTGGTGGGTGATGATGCACAAAGCATCTATGCTTTTCGTGGCGCAAACATCGACAACATCCTCAACTTCCAAAAGATATTCCCCGACGCCAAGCTACATAAGTTGGAACAAAACTATCGTTCCACCCAAAGGATTGTCAAGGTGGCTAACAGCCTGATTCGCCATAATTCTCAACAGATTCAGAAAGATGTTTTTAGTAAGAACGATGAGGGCGAAAAGATTATTTTCAAGCAGGCTTATTCTGACAAGGAAGAGGCGGCTATCGTCTGCAACGACATCAAAAGGCTAAGGAGGGCTGAGAACTGCAATTATAGCGACTTTGCCATTCTCTACCGAACCAACTCGCAAAGCCGTTCCTTCGAGGAAGCTTTGTTGAAAGAGAACATTCCTTACCGTATCTATGGCGGAATGGGATTTTACCAACGCAAGGAAATCAAGGACGTGCTTGCCTACTTCCGCTTGGTGGCTAATCCTTATGACGAGGAAGCTTTTAAACGTATCATCAATTATCCCACTCGTGGCATTGGCGGCACAACTATCAACAAAATCATTGATGCAGCTAAAGAACATGGCATCAGTCTTTGGGAAGTCATTCTATCAGAACAATATTTGCCCAAGGTGAATAAGGCTACATGGCAAAAGTTGGATGCTTTTGCCAATCTTATCAAAGGCTTTATTTCCCAATTATTCACCACTGACGTATATGAATTAGGCAAGCAAATCATCAAGGAAAGCGGTATCAGTGCCGACATCTTCTCTGAGAACACGCCTGAAGCCATTTCCAGACAAGACAACTTAGAGGAGTTTCTTTCTTCCATGGATTCTTTCGTGAGAGAACAACGTGAGGAAGGATTCTTAGACCATGTATATATGACCGATTTCCTGCAGGAAATATCTCTCATGACAGATATCGAAAATGACAGCGATGATGAAAGCAGGGTCTCTCTCATGACGATTCACTCTGCCAAAGGTCTTGAGTTTCCTTCGGTGTTCGTTGTTGGAATGGAAGAAAATATCTTTCCAAGTCCTTTGTGTACCAATACACTCAGGGAGTTGGAAGAAGAACGCAGATTGCTTTACGTTGCCATTACAAGAGCTGAGAAACATTGCACTCTGACCTGTGCAAAAAACAGGTTACGTTACGGAAAAATGGAAATGAACCCTACAAGTAGGTTTATCAAAGACATTGACCCTCGCCTGATGATTATCGAAGGAGGAAGAGGTGTAAGCCAGTCAGCATCTTCGTTCTCTCGTTTCGGCAATTGGGACAATGGTTATAGACAAACAAACTCACGAATGCAGAACAGCAACCCCGTAGCGAGTCAGTTTAAGGCAGACTTAAAGCCAAAGGTTACTTCCCCCCGCCAACAAGAAACTGCCATCGACCCATTCTCCGAGAGTTTCAAACGACGGATTCAAGCCAGTGGTGGCAACATGAGAAGGGTTCAGGATGCGATGACCAATGGCGGAAGAACATTGAGTCAACCGTCTTCCTCTTCAGATTCTAACGCACAAGAAGAGCTGCAAGAAGGAATGGTCATTGAGCACCAACGGTTTGGTATCGGAACTGTCATCAAGGTGGAGGGAACGGGTGAGAACACCAAGGCTACCGTGGAATTTAAGAACACGGGCATCAAACAATTATTACTCAAATTTGCAAAATTCAACATCATTAAATAACCCTAATATGTACAAACTCATTATTACTATTGCCGCATTCATGGCAACTATCAACTTAAATGCTGCTGATGGAAAACAAAAACAATTGGTAAGCAACACGAAGAGTTGGACGGCTGACAACGGAAATGGTACGTTCACGAATCCTCTTTTCTACGATGAGTTCTCTGATCCTGACGTGATACGTGTAGGAGACGATTACTATTTGGCTGGAACTACAATGCACGCCGTACCTGGATTGGTGCTTTTGCATTCCAAAGACTTGGTAAACTGGGAGAACATATCGTATTGCTTCGACCGATTCGATTTTGATGACGATGCTTTCTCGCTCAAAAACGGTAAGGAAATATATGGACAAGGTATTTGGGCTCCATGTATCAGATACCATAATGGTAAGTTTTACATCTTCTCTAACGTCAATGGCAAGGGATTGCAATGCTTTACCAGTGAGAAACCTGAAGGACCTTGGGAACATCACAACATGAAGGGTAGGATTTATGACCTGAGTGTGTTGTTTGATGATGATGGTAAGATTTACGCCATTCACGGTTATGGACAAGTGATGTGTACCGAACTGAAACCAGACATGAGTGGTCCCATCGAGGGAACGGAACGTGTCATCATTCCAGAAGGAAGTGCCGTGGGAGAAGGACACCATATTTATAAGATAGACGGGATGTATTATATCCTCAGCGCGGATTATCGTCCAATGGGAAGAATGAGTTGTGCTCGCTCAAAAAGCATCTACGGTCCTTACGAGACGTGTGTGGTAAGTGCCAACGAGACTTATGGTTATCATCCTGGACACATGACACAACAAAAAGGACGCATCAACGATGATGGCTATCAGTTTAGGATTACGCCGCCTGATGTTCATGCGGTGGGATGTGCCAATATCCACCAAGGCGGAATGTTGCAATTGCCCAATGGCGAATGGTGGTCTGTTTCCATGCAAGACTTCCATAGCATAGGTAGAACCGTATGCTTGTCGCCCATCACATGGAAAGATGGTTGGCCAATGTACGGACTGTCAGGAAACCCTGGTCGTTCTCCACGTACTTGGACGAAACCTGCCACGGGAGCCGTGGTTGAGCCTCATGCAGCATACGAGCGCAATGATGACTTTTCCGGCAAACAACTGAAACGTATCTGGCAATGGAATCATAATCCTGATGACAGCAAATGGAAATTACAAAAGGGTGTGCTGAGATTGTATTCCACACCTGCCAAACAACTGATGTGGGCAAGAAATACGCTTACACAACGTGTCATTGGCCCTGAATCTACGACAACCGTAGAACTGAACGTGAGCAAGTTAAAAGATGGGGACGTTGCCGGATTGGGTAACATCAACAATCCTTGCTCATGGTTGGGTATCGTAAAGCAAGGCAAGAAGGATGTATTAAGATGGTTTGACCAACATCATAACGACACCATCGACACTCCCGTTACTCTCAAGGGCGGAAAGATATGGTTGCGATTTGTAGGCGATTTCGACAACGACCGTGGCTATTATGCTTATTCTACTGATGGCATGAATTTCCAAACGCCAGGTAAGGAAATCATGTTGGGCTATCAACTGATTACTTTCCAAGGCTCTCGTATGTCTCTCTTCGCTTTCAACAGCAAGGGGAATCTTGGCGGATATGCTGAGTTTGATAACTTCACGGTAGAGGAGCCTATGGCTGACCGTTCTGGAAATATTCCATACGGTAAGACATTCATAATTATCAATCTCGCCACAAACCTTCCCATGAATGCCACACCTCATGGATTGATGTACGATTCGCAAGCCAATGACCGATCTGAACTTACCCAGTTCCAGATAGAAGACAGAGGCAATGGTAAGGTGGCATTGAAATGTATTGACGGTAGATATGTCTTTATTGCAGGAGAAGGTTTGGCTGGTGACGTTCGCCTAACCAAAGATGCTACGAAAGCTGATGAGTTTATGTGGCAAGACATGCTTAGACAAGAGTTTATGTTATTGTCCATGACTCGCCATTTATACGTTGGAAAGAGTCCTACCGATGGCAGTCCTTACTCACTTGAGTTTAAGGGTGCAGACCCTGCAAGGAAGAACGGAGCCGTATTCAAGTGGGAGGAAATCGTTAAATAATATCGTATGTTCCAGTTCCGGCAATTCACCATTCACCAAGACAGATGTGCCATGAAAGTGGGCACAGATGGTGTGTTGCTGGGAGCTTGGGCTAAGGGTGGAAACCATATCCTCGACATCGGAACAGGTACAGGAGTGATTGCCTTGATGATGGCTCAACGCTTTCCCAAGGCAATCATTTCTGCCATAGACATTGATTCTGATGCTTTCCTGCAGGCAAGTGAGAACGTGGAAAACAGTCTATTCAAGGAGCGAATACACTTGTCTCATTCCTCTTTACAAGATTTCAGCGATAAATGGATAAGCGATGGAAATCCCTTATTTGATTGCATCGTGTCTAATCCACCGTTTTTCGTGAATAGTCTCAAGAATCCTGACGGCAAGAGAACACTGGCAAGACATGCTGACACCCTACCCTACTCTGTCTTATTCCGTCATGTAAGTAAGTTGTTAACCGAAGACGGTGAGTTTAGTGCCATCATTCCCACCGAACAACTTAAGGATTTCACGGCTGAAGCTTATCTTCACGCTCTGCAAACCATACGTTTATTTCACGTAAAGACTACATCTGCCAAACTGCCCAAAAGGTGTCTGGTTTCTTTTTCCAAAAAGACACCTTATTATAATATAATAGAGGAACAAACCGTCAATCTTTTGTCTTCTTCTGGAGAACGCAGCGATTGGTATCAAGAAATCACCAAGGATTTTTACCTAAAATAACACACTGGTAATTAGAGCTTTTAGAATTACTAGAAATACTAGTAATACTAGAAGTACTAGAAATACTAGAGATTCTAGTAATTACCAAATAATCCCTAAAAAGAATTAAGTTTTCTTTGCAGCACTTTGCTCAAAGCCTGAATATGTCGTGTATGTTTGGTTAAATCCTCACGTACCACATTAATCTCATTGAAAAGATAAGCTGCTGCCGTCTGTACCGCATTGGGTTTTCGCAAACTCTTGTCGGCATCAGGATTGACGATAATCTTAATTCCTTTTTCTCTGAGTTCAATGGTAACATCCTCATTCGTCATAATCGGGTCACCATCAAAATGAATAACACCCTCTCGCTCTCGGTGGATATATAGTTTCTTGCTCTTGAATGTCTTTATCTTAGAACTTTTATCAAGTGTCTTGTTAAACATATCAATACTGATTTGCGGGGCTTCCAACACGTCGAAGGGTTCCATGATGATTACATCAAGCCATCCATCACTCATGGATGCTTGGGGGGCGATATAGGCATTGTTACCATATTGAGAGGCATTGGCACACGATATCAAGAATGCTTTGTATCGCATGGAGCCATTATCATCTTCTATCACGTATGTCTCAGGTTTGTATTTCAAACCCTCTCGCAACACGTTTTCCACGTATGTGATAGGTCCTCTCTTCCCCGACTCGGCAAATTTCATGCTGACAAATGCGTCAAAACCCATTCCGCAGGTGCAGAAGAAGGGATGGTCATTGATGATTCCATAATCCAAGTCGTGTATTTCACAACGATTGATGATTTCAATAGACTTCTTGGCGTTCATTGGCAACATCAAGTGCCTCGCCAACCCATTGCCTGAGCCACATGGAATAATACCCAAAGCGGTGTTGGAATGCACAATGGAACGTGCCACTTCGTTCACCGTTCCGTCTCCGCCAACCGCAACGACCACATCCACTCCTGCGTCCTTGGCACGTATAGCCAATTCACAAGCGTGCCCAGCCCGCTCAGTCAATAACACCTCATGATCAAACAGGTCTTTATTTAATGTCGAATCGATTAACTCAGGAATACCCTCTTTGCTCGTGGTTCCTGAAATAGGATTCATAATGAACACCAATTTCTTTTTCATGCTACAAAATTACGAAATTCATCCTTAAAAAGAAGATATAAAGCATGAAAAATGAGCAATTGAGTAAATTCTTGGGAAAAAAGAACGAAATATAACACTTTTTTTGTATATTTGCAGCCTTAAAAATAATTTAAGTAGTTATCTAATGGGACAATTACAAGAAAGGTACAAGTCATATCGCATACCTCAGGAATATAAAGCACAAGGCGTTTACCCCTATTTCCGTGCTATCACAAGCAAACAAAACACGGAAGTGGACATGGAAGGACAAAAAGTTTTAATGTTTGGCTCTAATGCCTACACTGGTTTAACCAATGACCAACGCATCTTAGACGCTGCTAAGGCTGCCATCGACAAATATGGTTCTGGATGTGCGGGTAGTAGATTCCTTAACGGTACACTTGACCTTCACATTCAATTAGAAAAAGAATTATCTGAATTTGTAGGAAAGGATGACGCTCTTTGTTTCTCTACTGGTTTTTCCGTCAATCAGGGTGTGATTCCTGCAGTACTCAACAAAGACGACTTTGTAATTTGTGATGATCGTGACCACGCAAGTATTGTAGATGGACGTCGTTTGGCTTTTGCTAAACAGCTCCATTATAAGCACAACGACATGGAAGATTTGGAGCGCGTACTTCAGCGCTTACCATACGAAGCCGTGAAACTGATTGTCGTAGATGGTGTGTTCTCCATGGAAGGTGACCTTGCCAAATTACCTGAAATTATTGAACTGAAACATAAATACAATTGTTCAGTTATGGTTGACGAGGCTCACGGAATCGGTGTTTTTGGACGACAAGGACGTGGAGTTTGCGATTATTTCGGACTGACCGACGAAGTAGATCTCATCATGGGAACATTCTCAAAGAGCCTTGCTTCAATTGGCGGTTTCATCGCTGGTGACTCAGACACTATCAACTGGTTGCGCCACACATGTAGAACTTATATTTTCAGTGCCTCAAACACTCCTGCTGCAACTGCCGCAGCCATGGAAGCTCTCCACATTATACAAAAAGAACCAGAACGCATAGAGGCTCTGTGGAAAGTGACCAAATATGCACTGAAACGTTTCAAGGAAGAAGGATTTGAGATTGGAGATACAGAGAGTCCAATTATTCCTTTATATGTACACGACGTACAAAAGACCTTCAAGGTGACGGCTCTTGCCTTCAATGCAGGTGTGTTCATCAACCCTGTTATTCCTCCCGCATGTGCTCCGCAAGATACTCTCGTAAGGTTTGCTTTAATGGCAACTCACACAGAAGAACAGGTAGAACGAGGCGTACAAGCACTGAAAAAGATATTTATTGAAGAAGGAATCATAAAATAAATGCTTAAAAATTTGCAGGGTTCAGAAATTATCCTTACCTTTGCATCCGCAAATTAGGAACAAGCTAATCCTTACATTCGGGGTGTAGCGCAGCCCGGTAGCGCTCCTGGTTTGGGACCAGGCGGCCGCAGGTTCGAATCCTGTCGCCCCGACTGAAGAAATCCAAATTACTGAGTATTCAGCAGTTTGGATTTCTTTTTTTGTATAAAGAATCTTTCTATCTACGAAAAATCTTCAATCTTCAATTTTCAATCTTCCCAACTCCGACAATTAGTCACACAAAACCGACAATATGTCACGATTTATCTGCGGGCATAACATTTGAGAGCAAATGGGTAAATAATAAACTATAGGAGATTGAATCATGACATTCGACAAATTTACAATCAAGGCACAAGAAGCAGTACAAGAAGCAGTCAACACGGCACAACGTTCTGGTCAACAGACGATTGAGCCTACGCATTTGCTTGCCGGAATCATGTCTAAAGGTAAAGACATTGTCAACTTTATCTTCCAGAAATTAGGTGTTAACGGTGGACAAATCGAAACGTTGATTCAGCAAGAAATCGCCCACTTACCACGAGTAACGGGCGGTGAACCGTATTTCAGCAATGCCACATCACAGATTCTTCAACGTTCAATGGACATCTCGCAAAAGATGGGTGATGAGTTCGTGAGCATCGAGCCTATCCTTTTAGCAATGCTCGACAGCAATAGCACCGCAGGACGAATCTTGAAGGATGCTGGTTGCACCGACAAGGATATGAGAAAAGCCATCAATGACCTTCGACAAGGGGGAAAAGTGCAATCACAGTCGGCTGATGAAAACTATCAAGCTCTTTCCAAATATGCCAAAAACTTGGTGGAGGATGCGCGTTCTGGCAAACTCGACCCTGTAATTGGACGTGATGAGGAAATCAGGAGGGTATTGCAAATCCTGTCTCGAAGAACCAAGAACAATCCTATATTAATAGGTGAGCCTGGTACTGGTAAAACTGCTATCGTAGAAGGACTCGCACAACGTATCGTAAGAGGTGACGTTCCAGAAAACCTGAAGGATAAGCAATTGTTCTCGCTCGACATGGGTGCTTTGCTTGCCGGTGCCAAGTACAAAGGTGAATTTGAAGAGCGTTTGAAAGGCGTTGTGAAGGAAGTGACCTCCTCTAACGGCGAAATCATCCTTTTCATCGACGAAATCCATACGCTGGTAGGTGCTGGTGGTGGTGAAGGTGCTATGGATGCAGCCAATATCTTGAAACCTGCTTTGGCAAGGGGTGAACTCAGGGCCATTGGTGCCACGACCTTGAACGAATACCAAAAGTATTTCGAGAAAGACAAGGCATTGGAACGTCGTTTCCAAACAGTGATGGTGGATGAGCCAGATGAATTGTCTGCCATTTCCATTCTCCGTGGATTGAAAGAACGGTACGAAAATCACCACAAGGTACGTATTCAGGATGACGCTTGTATCGCTGCCGTGAAACTGTCTGAGAGATATATTTCTGACCGATTCCTTCCTGACAAAGCCATCGACTTGATGGATGAGGCTGCCGCAAAACTGAGGATGGAACGTGACAGCGTGCCAGAGGAATTGGACGACATCACACGACAACTCAAGCAGTTGGAGATTGAACGTGAAGCTATCAAACGTGAAAATGACACACCAAAGATTGAACAACTCGACAAGGACATTGCCGAACTGAAGGACAAGGAAAAACAGTTCAGGGCTAAATGGGAAAGCGAGAAAGCACTGGTGAATAAAATCCAGCAGGATAAGTTGGAGATGGAAAACCTTCGGTTTGAAGCTGAAAGGGCTGAACGTGAGGGTAATTATGAAAAGGTGGCAGAAATCAGATATGGCAAACTGCAAGCTCTGCAAAGCGACATTGACAACATCCAACAGCAACTGAAGAATGCACAAGGTGGCGAGGGCATGGTCAGAGAAGAAGTAACTGAAGACGACATCGCCGAAGTGGTAAGCCGATGGACGGGTATTCCCGTGGCAAGGATGATGCAAAGCGAAAGGGAAAAGTTACTCCATTTGGAAGATGAACTGCACAAACGTGTGATAGGACAAGACGATGCTATTCGTTCCATCTCTGATGCCGTACGTCGTTCACGAGCCGGCTTGCAAGATCCCAAACGACCGATTGCATCATTTATCTTCTTGGGTACTACGGGTGTAGGAAAGACGGAATTGGCTAAGGCGTTAGCGGAATATCTGTTTAACGACGAGACCATGATGACTCGTATCGACATGAGCGAATACCAAGAGAAATACAGTGTGTCTCGACTGATTGGCGCTCCTCCAGGATACGTAGGATATGACGAGGGTGGACAACTCACTGAAGCTGTGCGACGCAAGCCATACTCTGTGGTGCTCTTCGATGAGATTGAGAAAGCTCATCCTGACGTGTTCAACATCTTGTTGCAGGTGCTTGACGATGGCAGACTGACAGACAACAAGGGACGTACTGCCAACTTCAAGAACACCATTATCATCATGACAAGCAATGCTACCGAAGCCATGTTGCACAAAATCATGCGTCCAGAGTTCCTGAACCGTATTGACGAAATCATCACGTTCAGTCAACTTACACAAGAAGAGATTGCCAGCATCGTAGAATTGCAGATGAACAAGGTGAAGAAGATGCTTGAACCGCAAGGATTCATGCTCGAATGGACTCCCGCTGCCATCAGCTATTTGTCAAAGGTGGGTTACGACCCAGAGTTTGGTGCTCGTCCTGTGAAGAGAGCCATCCAGAACCACGTTCTCAACGACCTGTCCATGAAAATACTGGCAGAAGAGGTATCGCGCGAGAAACCTATCCGCATCGATGCAGATGCCAATGGATTGACATTCAGCAATGAGTGAGAGTTTTAGAGGCGAGAGGTGAGAAAGCAAGAAGCATGAAGCAAGAAGCATGAGATATGACTTAACACCTATGAATATTAAATAGGTTTTGAACAAATAGACTAATCTCTTGCTTCTTGCTTCTTATCACTTACTTCTTCTTTTCTCACCTCTCTTACTTCCCAATCTTCTTTCCTTGATAAATATAGATTCCATGTGGCAACGCATTCCAATCCGTTCCCACACAACGGCCATCCAATCCATAGATACGGGTGTCTGTGCGTTTATTTGCCACTTCCGTTTCCATAATTCCCGTATCAATAGGTTTCTTCACATACACCTCATCCAAGAAGAATCTTCTGTCTGGAACAAACCTTAGATATTTGATTCCACTACCCGAAATCTCGTATTCGTATGTTGTCCATTCGGTGTTGGACAAATACACGATACCGAGCAACTCATTTCCCAAATACACATCCAATTGGTTTCCGTCATTGCCGAATGCGGCAGCCTTAAAGGTCAACGTTGCATCACCATCCAACACGAAGAAAGGACTTTCAGTTGCTCCATTCGTACCAGAATTGCCAAACTTAGCACATTTCAAACCACCGTATTTTCTCGTAGATGTCCATCCTTCCATGTCGGGAATGAAGGCAGATGAAGCCACTTGTCCAGAAAACACGCCATCATTGCCACCCGTTCCATTACATTGGTCGAATGTTTCTGCAAAGAAATATTTACTCTCAGGTTCGGGGTCAATGCTCTCTTTTGGCAACAAGGCAAAATCAAAGGATATCGTACCATCTCCGTTACGTCTGATATTTCTCAGTCCTTTATTCATGTTAAACGAGCCATCCGTATTCACATTATACACGGAGGCGGCAGGAGTTGACTTTGTTGTCAAACTGTCTTTCTGAAGATATGGGTAGAGGTCGCCCGCAGAATCACTTGTACCATACCCCATGCGATTGTCTGCATGGAAAATGGTAAGTCGCTGATGGTCATTGGAAAAATCCTGAGTATATCCATCGACTCTTTTGAAAGATCCCGTCGTGTTAATCACATTATTATACCATATCAACTCATCATAATCTACATGAATCACCAACAAGCCATCTCCATCGAGTGATGCATCCCAGCCCGTTCGTTTCCTGTTTTCCAACAGGTAATATTCGTCCTTGAAATTATCGTTATAAATGATGTAGGCATCGCCATGTTCACTCAATGCCTTCATGTCCGTGATTGTTGTATCTTCCTTCAACTCAATAGGTTCTAACCAACCACATAACCATTTCTCATAACTGGTATAGCCACATGGCAGGTATCCATCACCATTATAACAACCATAATCCATGATGTCCCAGTTGTACATACCGAAATTGCCACCACCATCACTGGTGTCGTACATATCCATGATGCCCATGCAATGTGAATACTCGTGGCACAGCAAACCGATACCTGCCAATTTGCCCTCACCGTCTAATTCACAACCGCATGAATAAGTGTTTACATATACACCATCAACTTTTATCTTAGACTCATAACCATCAGACATGCTCCATTCATGTGGCCAAACGGTACCACTTCCTCCTCCATCATGCTGGCCCTTACCGGCATAAAGCACGTAGATTTGTTCTACTTCACCGTCTCCATCCCAATCGTAATCGGAAAAATCAACCAAGTCCTCAGCAGCCAACGTGGCTTCTCTAATCATAGTAGTAGCTCTTTCCAATCCATCACTTCCAGCATAATAACTACTGTTACGTGATATTTTGACGGGACCCACAACGTCAAAATCCAATTCAAATTGTCCGTTGCTCTGTGCAAGAAAATAGTCTTTTACACTTCCTTTGAAAGGATATTCAGAATAGCCTATCTCGTTGGCAACCTTGCTGAACTTGGCTACATCATGTCCGTCAACGAATGATTTGTCTTTAAACTCCGTTAAGATCATCAAGCCTTTCTTCTTTCCCTGATAGATGGTCTTGCGCTGATTCACTCGTGCCTTGTGCAAGCCTACGGCACGGGTATTGGCACGACGCACCCTCATCTTTTTCTGTAATGATTCAGTCGTAGCCACTACGTAAATGCCTTCATTCTCGCCAGGCACATAACGCACACCTTCCTCCGACTCCCAGTAATGAAGTGTTTCGTCACCCTTCAACTGAGCTTTCACGTATGATCCATCAACCAATCGAAGCGTTTTCCAGTTTCCCTTTTTAACAGGAACGGCATTAATCATCAAAGTTACCATGAACAATGCCACCAATAATGCTATCCTTTTATTCATATTGATTATTTTATGTGGCAAAAATACAATTTAATTTAGGTATATGCAAATTTCTCAACAACATTTATCTTTATATCAAAAATTTTATGTATGTTTGCAGAAACTATAAATACTAGAATTGCTAGAAACACTATAAATGCTAGAATTACTAGAATCACTAGTATTACTAGCTCAACTAGAATTTCTAGGATTTCTATAAACACCTAAAAAATAAAAAAAATGGAAGAAAAAGAAAAGATGGCAGCAGGGCTGCCCGAAAACGCATTCAGGGAATTAAAAGACAGTGAGCAATACCACCCCATCATGCAACCCAACCAAGTTTATCCAGAAGTAAACGGATGGTCAGTTACATGGGGTGTTTTAATGGCAGTGTTGTTTTCTGCCGCAGCCGCCTATTTAGGCCTCAAGGTAGGACAGGTATTTGAGGCTGCCATTCCCATTGCCATCATTGCCGTAGGTGTATCAACTGCCGCCAAGCGCAACAAGGCATTGGGTGAGAATGTCATCATCCAAAGCATCGGTGCCTGTTCGGGTGCAGTAGTGGCAGGAGCCATCTTCACACTGCCCGCCATTTACATCCTCCAAGCCAAATATCCTGAAATGACTGCTTCTTTCGTGAAGATATTCATGGCATCGGCATTGGGTGGCATCTTGGGAATCTTGTTCCTTATCCCATTCCGCAAGTATTTCGTAAGCGAGATGCATGGCAAATATCCCTTCCCTGAAGCCACAGCCACCACGCAGGTATTGGTGTCTGGCGAAAAAGGGGGCAAACAAGCCAAGCCGTTATTGATTGCTGGATTGGTAGGCGGACTCTATGATTTCATCGTAGCAACTTTCGGATGGTGGAACGAAAATTTTACCAGTAGGGTTACCGACTGGGGAATAGCCATCGCAGATAAGGCAAAGCTGGTGTTCAAGGTAAATACAGGTGCTGCCGTATTGGGATTGGGATATATCATCGGCTTGAAATATGCCATGTATATCACGTTGGGTTCTTTGGCAGTCTGGTGGCTCATCGTACCAGGGATGTCTATTCTGTTCCATGATGAAGTGCTCAATATCGGTGGGTCTGTGGTAACGTCCACCGTTGGTCAGATGTCGGCAGAAGAAATCTTCAGCACTTACGCCCGTAGCATTGGCATCGGTGGTATTGCTATGGCGGGTATCATAGGTATCATCAAGAGCTGGAGTATCATCAAGAATGCCGTAGGGTTAGCTTCCAAAGAACTGAAAGGAAGCACTGACACACAGGAAAGTCAGATTCGCACTCAACAGGATCTTTCTTTCAAGTTTATTGCCATCTGTTCGATAACGACCATCATCATCACTTTCATCTTCTTCTGGTTGGGCGTGATGAACAACTTATTATTTGCCATCGTAGCTATTTTGTTAGTGACGGTTATCGCATTCCTGTTCACTACGGTGGCAGCCAATGCCATTGCCATCGTGGGATCCAATCCCGTGAGTGGAATGACATTGATGACATTGATTCTTGCCAGCGTGGTCATGGCAGCAGTAGGACTGAACGGTTCCAACGGTATGCTTGCCGCACTCATCATGGGAGGCGTAGTATGCACGGCACTGTCGATGGCTGGCTGTTTCATCACTGACCTCAAGATTGGATATTGGCTTGGCACAACACCGAAGAAGCAAGAGTCATGGAAGTTCTTGGGTACGTTGGTAAGTGCAGCAACAGTAGGTGGCGTGATGATGCTACTCAACAAGACATACGGATTTGACCCGAACATTGAGGGACATCTCGTAGCACCTCAAGCCAATGCAATGGCTGCGGTGATCGAACCAATGATGAATGGTGCTGGTGCGCCTTGGATATTGTATGGAATAGGCGCACTGATTGCCATCATATTAAACTACTTTGGCATTCCAGCCCTTGCATTCGCCCTGGGTATGTTCATCCCCTTACAACTGAACATTCCTTTATTGATTGGTGGAGCCATCAACTGGTTCGTGACCTCTCGTTCCAAGAATGAAGAGGTGAACAAGCAACGTGGCGAGAAGGGAACGCTCATAGCCAGTGGTTTCATTGCAGGTGGAGCGTTGATGGGTGTAGTGAGTGCTTTGCTCCGTTTTGGTGGTTTCAATTTCATCAACGAGGGTTGGTTGGCTAACCCCATGTCAGAAATCTGCTCCTTAATCGCCTACATCCTCCTGATTGTGTATTTTATCAGGGCAAGTAAGTGAGAAGTGAGAAGCAAGAGGTAAGAAGCAAGAGATATGTCTTTATACCTTTGGACTTTCCAATATGGATTTGATCAAAAAGACTAATCTCATGCTTCCTGCTTCTTGCCCCTTGCTTCTAATTTCCTTGCTACTCTCTCATCCTTCACCCAAAATACTTCAATATCGGATTCATAAACCTGGTGATCTTACGGGTCTGGGGCTGATTTCTGTAATCCATACGGGTCTGGCAAATAGAGACGAAGAGACGTTTCTTGGCACGGGTCATTGCCACATAGAACTTACGGGCATCTTCTGCCACCATGTTGGGATTGTTCTGGTGGTAATAATTGGGGTAACGACCTTCTATGGCATCAAAGACTATCACGTTGTCAAACTCCAATCCCTTTGCCTTGTGCACAGTTGTAACGAAGATACGGTCTTCAATACTCCTACTGTTACATAGGTCGGCTTCCTTCATTGTATTCATCTCTAAGATATGATTGCTCAATTGCACGGCAAGTGATGGTTCACTCTCCATATCCACCATATCGTCCTTCACATATTTCAAGATATAGTGTAGATTGGGAATCTCCACGATAAAGCCACCATCCAACAGATAATGATAAAAATTTTCCATTTCATCGATGATGTCTGGTTGTTCAGAACACCGTGGAAGGTACAATCCATTCAGTGAGTGTAGATATATCTCACGGTAATTCCGCCTCAACACCTCTACCCTATCCTTTACCCGTGCACGAGACATAAACTCTTGCTGAGAGGGTATCAACTCTTGCGCTTTCTCATAGCAATAGTTCAGCACTCCACAGGTAGCATTTACGTCAGCATCCGCCAAGTGGGAATTCTCACCAGGCAGTTGTAATGCCGACAACAAATACTTCAACTTATATTCCTTCAAGTCTGGTTCCACCAATCGGATGAGTTTCAACGTATCGAAATACTTGGGGCAAGCCTTCCGTATCTTGATTTGTGGAACATACCTCTTGAGATTGTTCTCCAAGATATGGTAGTCGAATTGGATGTTATGTCCCACCAATACCCGATGTCCTACGTAGTCCATAAATCGCTGCAGTGCTTCCACAGGCGAATACAAATGGTTACGTGCCATCTCCTTGAGAATGGGATTATCAATGTCGCCCAGTTTTTCTGGAATCTCACGACGGGTGGATATATACATATTAAACGCAGAGCCCTCTACCACCTTTCCCTTCCGCATCTTCACGGCAGCTATCTGAATGATGTCATCCTCATATACGTTCAATCCAGTGGTTTCGGTATCGAAAACCACGATTTCATCGGCGTCATAAACGTTGGCAAAGTCTTGTAGATATGTGCTGTCATCATAGAGCAGGAAGTCGTTGGGCAACATCCCTCTATTCAGTAACGACCGCATGAAATTACGTGCCGACGCATTGCCCTCAAACACTCTCAACCCTTTCATCAATCTTGACCAGGCAATGAAATTATGTTCGTTGGAGAGAATATTGAGATGGGCAAGCAGCAACTTCACCTCTGGGGTTGAAAAGAGGTCTATGCCCGACACCTTGAAATGCTTGAGCATTCGCTTGTTCAGTTCGGCACTCATCAAGTCGGCATCGTTGTTGGAGTTGACGATGATGGCTGTGGTCTCATTAGGAAAGTCCATGAAGAAATTCTGCGCCATTCGTGCCACGTCATAAAACTCGGTTTCTATCACGCTGCTGCGCAATATCTTGAGTTCCTTCCCCGTCGCATCGGTCACATTATTGGCTTTGGGCAACAACGCACTGGGAATGTTCAGTATATTGATGGCATACTCATTGAACACTTCCAACAAGTATTTGGGAGAACGGTGATTCACATACAAATGATGGACGTTCTTGGCACATTTCTGTCTGAGCAAGTCTAACGTACTGATTTTCGCTCCCATGAAAGAGAAGATGGCTTGTTGTTCATCGCCCAAATACATCACGGTATATTTACCGCTTTCCTTGTCGGTGATGGCATCGATGATCGCCAATTGCAGTGGGTTCAGGTCTTGCACCTCATCCACTTGTATCCAACGATAGAATTTTCCTGTCAACAACCTGAACCGCTCGTCTCTCAACGCATCGTAAGTGAGAATCAACAGGTCTTCAAAGTCTAAGAGTTTGTTTTGCTGCTTATAGACCTGATAGAGCCTTGCCAACTTCATCTTCCGGAGCGTCTTGGTTATCATCTGTCGTTCTCCATAGTCGTGTGTCTCAGTGTCGAGTTGTGACAGGTAGAAGTCAGCATGTTCGTAAATATCGCCCATTCCATCGGCATCAAAAGCCATCTGTCTCACATCGCAAATGTTCTTCATCGCCACGATATCATCACCGTTCACACATTCTGGATGTAATCGCAAGGCTTTGGGATGACCGTGGAGAATCTGGTGCATGAAATGGGAAAAATGCACGATTTCATCGTATATTCTGCGCCTGGTGGTATTACCCATCACCTCGGCCTCGTCTTCTTCCATA
Organism: Prevotella sp. UBA6994; assembly: GCA_002449845.1. Lineage (GTDB taxonomy): Bacteria > Bacteroidota > Bacteroidia > Bacteroidales > Bacteroidaceae > Prevotella. The sequence continues at coordinate 98,708 of DJXW01000030.1, read as the reverse complement.
TAACGTGCAAGGATGCTCACCGCATCTTCCTCATCGATAATGGCAGACTCGGCTGGCACCAGATTGTATTCAAACAAAAACTTGGAGCAAAAACGATGGACATTCCCCACAAACACCTTTTCCACGTCGGCATCGTTGATGTATGTCTTGATTCTCTCTATCATACCACGGGCAGCACGGTTGGTAAAAGTCAGACAGAGCATATCTTCGTATTTCACACCATACTCCACGTGTGCATGTTGTATTCGCTCCGTCAATATCTGTGTCTTACCGCATCCTGGGGGCGCAAGCACCAAGTGATAGCCGCCGTATGCCCCTATCACCCGTCGCTGACTCTCATCGGGTCGGAATGTATCTTCATTTCTCATCATTCTCTAAGTATTCTCTCATAAGTTTAACATTTGACAAAAATACGAATAATAATCCAAAGACTCCAACACACATTATTAAAAATTTTAAAAATTCAAGTAAAGATGAAAAAAAATCGTCTTTTTCCTAACACACCTCAATAATAATTGGTATCTTTGCACAAAATATCTTAATTTTTAATCAAATTTATTATTTATGAAACATTTCAAACTTCTACTCGCGTCGTTTGCACTTATTGGTGCAGCTGATGCAACTGCGCAATCGTATGGCGACATCATCGAGATTGATGGCAAGCGCTATGAGGTTACGAGTGACAACCTAATTTACAACCCATCATTTGAGGATGGCGTTGATGGATGGTATTCTGGAGCATGGAACAACGCCAGCGCTTCTAATTACACACTTCAAGCAGAAGGTGGTTTTGACGGCGGTGCTTACTTGCAGTATTCTGCTGGTGGCGTGGGATCAGACAAGAACATTCGCAACACTTGGAACATTTCTCCAGGTGAGACTTATCTTTTCCGTTGCTATACCAGTGGAAAAACTCCAGCTTCAAATAACTTCCAGTATAGCAAGCTTTGGGCTTCTAAAGACGGAGCTGAAGAAACAACAACTCTCTATCAATTACAATGGGGAGCTGCAGCTAACCAAACTTCCGACACTTGGACTGAAAACAACTACGTTTTCACCGCAACTACCAGCTATGTAGTATTCCGTTCTTCATGGACAGAGAACGCCAAACTTGACGGGTTCTTCCTTGGTACCATTCAATTGTATATTGATGATGCCGCTTATCAAGCTGCTTATGAAGCTGCTTACAATGCTTTATTGGATGACGAATATAGCAATGTTAGAGGTGAAGAATACACTGCTCTTGATGATGCTATTAACACATACGGAAATGCAACACCTGAGCAATTCGAGGAAGCCATCAAAGCATTAGATGAAGCTACTGCTGCTTACAAAGCTGCTAAGGCAAATTATGATGCATTCGCAGATGCCGTTTACAATTATTCATGGGATTATAATTATTATGGTACAAATGAAAAATGGGCTACATGGGAAAACATATCTGGTCAGAGTCCAACTTCTTCTGCCGACGCTGCTGAAAAAACGGCTGCATATCTCCAAGCACTCCGCGCTGTGTATGAGAGCCACGCTTTGGCAGAAGGATATGATGGTGCTGTAAACATGACTGATAAGATTCAGAATCCAAATGCTACAGACGGTAACAATGGTTGGACATGGACGGGCAACAAGAACAATCCACGTAACACTGAGTCTTGGACGGATGCTAACGGAAAGAAAGATTACATGTACTTCGACGGTGGTAACTGGAATGGTACAGGATGGACTACCACGATGGAACAAAAACTCACTCTCCCCGCTGGTTATTATATGCTCACCGCTAAAGGTCGTGCTTCTGATGGTGTAACTCTCACCATGTCAGTTGGCGAAAACAGCGTAGCTCTTCCTAACGTCAATGCAGCTGGCAACGTATTCGACCGTGGATGGAACGATGGTAGTGTTGAGTTTGAAACACAGGGTGAAGAAGTAACCATCAAGGTAACCGCAACAACAGAGGGTAATCACCAATGGTTCTCTGTAGGAGACTTCCGCTTAGTTCGTCTTGAGCTTTACGAAGAAATGGCTGATGCAACTGACTATGCAGCTCTGAACGCTGCAATTAACGCAGCCGAGGCTAAGACTCTTGGTTTCGATGAAGGTGAATATGCTCCCTATCACAATATTGAAGCATTGCAAGCTCTTGCTGATGCCAAAGCTATTGACCAAAATGTAGAAAATGGTAAGGAACAAGTTACTGCCCTGATCAACAAATTGGATGAAACCATGTGGGAAGCTAATGAAGTGGAATTAAATGCAGTCTATGACGGTACTCTTGCAAACGCTCCTATCCAAGCTACTTCTGAAAACGTAGTATTGCCAGGTTGGGTAACCAAGAGCGGTAACACTCGCCAGACTTTCAGTGGTGCAGACAATGACAATGGTGGTAAGGCTGCTTTGGCTGACGCAGACGACCAAGTAGGTCTCTTCGTTCACCCAGGAACATACAATTACGGTGAAACATTCGGTTACACTATGCCTTTGAAGGGTGGCGTTACTTATTTGGCACAAGCTAAGTACTGCGCATGGGCTAACGAGTCTAACAACAACTTCACATTGACTATCTTGAAGGATGGTGCTACCGTTGCTTCTCAGAGCTATGGTAAGAATGGTGTTGCTTGTACAGAGGCTGGCGCATTGAAGAACGTGAAGCTTTACTTCACACCAGAGCAAGATGGTGACTACGTATTGAGCGTTATCGCCAATGGTAACACTTTCATGACCGACTTCTATATCATGAGAGCAAACGTTGAAGACGTTGTTCTGGAAGATGCAGCAACAGAGGCTCCAACTGCTGAATTTGGTAACGTAACATACGCTCGTAACCTCGTAGCTGGTTACAACACGCTCGTATTGCCATTCGACGTAACTGCTGAAGAACTGGGTGAGAACGTAGAGGCTATCTATGCTTACGGTGGTTCTACCTTGGAAGGTGACGTTTGCCACCTCGATTTCTCTCAAAAAGTTACTTCTTTGGCTGCCAATACTCCTTACATCGTGAAGATGGCTGCTCTCCAAGAAGGTCTCTCATTCACAAATAAAGAGTTCAAGACTGTAGCTGAGCCTATCAAGACTGACGCTAACTTCGACTTCGTTGGTACATACGTAGCTCTGCCCGCTGGCAATGAGACAATCGTAGAAGGCGACTATGTTTCTGCAGCTTCAGGTTTGAAACCTGCTACAGCTGGCAAGAAGCTCAACGCATTCCGCGCATTCTTGAAGAAGAAGGCAGAAGTTCCTGCTGGTGCTAAGGTTGCTATCATGATTGGCGACGAGGTGGTTGACGGAATCCAAGCTGCTCAAATCATCAACAACGTTGATGGCACTATCTACAACCTCAACGGTCAGAAGGTAATCAACGCTCAGAAGGGTATCTTCATCCAGAACGGCAAGAAAGTGGTCATTAAGTAATATATATAATAATGTGTATCAAAACAAAATTAGATATGGAAAAGAAATTATATTTTGCACCCGAGACTGTCGTTACTGACATCAACATGGAAGAAATCATGCAGCAAGTAAGTGCTGGCGAAATCCCCGTTAGTCCAGATCCAATAGGTGATGATGAGGATGCAACAGCAAAGTCTGCATTCAGTGTTTGGGATGAATAAGAGAAATTGAACTTCAATTTTCTATAAAAAAATGGGCTGGTCCGAATACGATCAGCCCATTTTTTAGATTGAAAATTGAAAATTGAAGATTGAAGATTGAGGCTCAAGCGAAAATCATAGGGGAAGAATATGGGCAATTCACAATTGATAATTCAAAATTGAAGATTTTGTCTGATGCCAGTTAATATTCATGCTGCACGAAAAGATGCCAATAGGCATCAGATGTCAGTAGCCAGCCATACAGAAACGCCGATAGGTGTTTCGAAATGGCTGGAAGAAGAATGCCGCAAGCGAAGAACCTTGCCTTTAGGTAAGGGACATATCAAATTAATCGCCTACCTACAGCAGGCATTCCATCACACCCAACATTCCTTCCCAGCCATATAGCCGTACCTATGGGCACGGCTGTATGGCTGGCTACTAACATCTGATGCCTATCGGCACCTTTCCGTGCTGCAAGGATATTTAACAACATATACCACAAACACTATCTTTCAATTTTCAATTTTCTTCCCTATGAAAAATCTATTGATCCTATAAATGATGTCAACAGGTATCAGTTCTATTCTTTTGAAAATCCCGAAATCCTTGAATCCTTAGCCTTTTGTTCACTGTGCATTGTGAATTATGCATTATGAATTTGCATTATGAATTGTGCATTATGAATTGTGCATTATGAATTGTGCATTCTAATTTGTGCATTATAATTTGTGCATTATAATTTGTGAATAATATTCAGAATTTTACCGACAAATTTGAGTTTATATTTTCTTGCAAAATAGAAATGGGAGAACGGAAAAATGTGTTGAAACGGCTAAAAAATGACGTTTTTCATCATAACATATATAGTTATTGTCGTAACTATATGAGTTATGAGCGTAACTATATATGTTACGAGGCTAAAGATATATGTTATTACGCCTCAAAAACATGCCTTTTTTGAGGCAAAAACATGATTTTTAACCATCATCAAATCGCCCAAAACCAGCAATCCATTGATAATGAACACTTTAAGAAAATAAAGGAAAATACGCATTTTTTCGACCAACTCCAAAGTATTTTGAAAAAAAGCCCGTATTTTGAGGGGTAAATTCAGAATTTGTAGGACAAATTGAGAAGCAAGAAAGTATGAAGCAAGAAGCAGGAGATATGCTCTAAAGATTGAAAAGCAAGAGTATGAAGCAAGAAGCAGGAGATATGCTTTAGTGATAGAGAAGCAAGAGTATGAGGTAAAAAGCAAAAGATATTTGGAAGATATATTAGAGGTGAGAGGTGAGAGATTACCCTCGACTGCTTGAAACTCAATCGACAAAACTAATCTCTTGCTTCATGCTTCTTGCTTCTTGCTTCTCCTCTAAGAAAAAAACAAGTAAAAAAATTTTGTTGTATCAAAAGAATTATTTATATTTGCAGAATCAATTGATTTATTATAATAAAACCTTCTAACTCGATTTTTTATTTAGTACTAATTAATTTATATTTTATGAAACATTTAAGACTATTTGTGGCTGCTATTGTAGCCGTGTTCGGTTTGAGCGCAAGCGCACAAACGTGGACAGCAGATGAGGCTGGAGCTGGTTATTACCTACTCTATAACGTGGGTACTGGTCAGTACTTCACAAGAGGTAACGGCTGGGGTACTCAAGCCAGTCTCACAGAAGCTAACCCCCTTGCAGTGGAAATGCAACTCGTAGATGGTAAGTATTTCATTCGCACTGCCATTAACAATGCCAATTATGGTTTGGAACATCTAAGCGGAGGAACTGTTTACACAGACCAATCCCGCGGAAAGCAAGCCACTTGGGATTTTGTACAAGTTGGTGAAGACAACGGTCCTGTTTACAACATTGTTTCTGCCGACAACCACGGTGGCGGCGCTGGTGCATACCTCACTGGTAACACCAACACGATCATTGATCCAGGTACAGATGGTACAGTAGACAATGCAAAGTGGAAACTTCTGAGCCTTGACAAGGATGCGACCATCATTGGAATGGAAAACGCAACAGAGGACAATCCCGTTGACGTAACTCCATTAATCAAGAATGCCAGCTTCAGCTACAACATTATCCAGCCTTGGACGATGGTTGCAAGCAACCAGAATCTGTTTGGAGGATCCATACCTGCAAACCCATGTGCAGAGTCTTGGCGAGCTGCATTCACCCTGAGCCAAACTATCAACGTATTAAACGGTAAGTATCAGGTCACTGCGCAAGCAGCCTTAACAGAATATGATGTTACAGGCCAAGACATGCCTGTAGTATATGCCAATGAGGCTTCAGCACCATTCAAGCCTATGGTCAATGGCGAATCCAGCATGACTACAATGTCTGATCAATTCACCGCTGGCAACTATGTAGTTGGTCCTATTGACGTTACCGTTACAGACGGAAAACTTACAGTAGGTGTGAAAGGTACTCGTACAAACACGTGGTGTATCTGGGATAACTTCCAGTTGAAGTATCTTGGTGGACTTACTGACTTGACTCCTTATATCGAAGCTTTGGCTGCTGCCGTTGCAGAGGCAGAGGCTGTTGAGGGAACCGTTCCTGCCGTGGCATACCAAGCTCTTGCAGCTGTTATTGCCGAAAACAACAAGGAATATGAAACTGGTGATGAATATACTGCTGCTATCAATGCCATCAAAGATGCAACAGTAACTGCCAAGGCTCTTCAGAATGAATATGGTCGCTACAATGAAATCAAGGCTGCCTGTCTTGCTATCAACAGCGAATTAGACACTACCGCTCCCGACGCTCAAGCTAACGCAGCTACCTCCGCTGAGGAAATTGAATCTGCAGTTGCTGCCGTTCGTGCTGCCCTGCTCGCTTACGTTTCAACAGTAGAGGAAGGAGAGTTTGACCTGACCAACGCTATCATCGACAACCCATCTGTTCGCCAAAACACGAACTACTGGACAGCAGAAGGTACACCTAACGGAAACTACAGCTGGGGCGTTGTCGACTATGAAGAGACCGAATTCTATCAGCAGAACTTTGACTTCTATCAGAACCTGAAGGGTCTGCCAATCGGTACATACGAATTTGGTGTAACTGGTTTCCACCGTGCTGGTAATCACGCTACTTACTTCTATGCAGGCGAAGACAAGATATTGATTCCTGGTGTAGAGTCTTCTGTTGTAAACAACATGGCTGGAGCTAAGACTTACTTCGATGGTGGAAATGGTAAGGTTGCATTGAAGTTCGCTCTTGAGGGAGAAAGCAATGACATCAAGATTGGTATCGTGAACAATGATACACAAACTGACAAGTGGACCATCTTCCGCGACTTCACCTTGAAGTATTATGGTTCAAAGGTTGACCTCACAGAATATGATAACAGATGGGCTGAGGCTGTTGCTGCCGCTAATGCTGCCCTTGAAGATGAGGCTAACGCAAAAGTAACGGGAGACGAACTTACCGCTATTACCGCCGCTAAGGCTGATGTTCCTGAGCATACCAAGGCAAGCTACATCGAGAAGACCGATGCTTTGCTCGCTGCTACACAAGCATTCATCGCTGCTGCTCCTGCTTACGACGCATACGCAGCTGAGAAGGCTATCGCTGAGATGATTGGCGTTACTCCAGGTGAAGAACCTGCAAACGCTGCTGCTGCTGCCGCTGGCGTAAACGCTTTGAAGGTTGCTGAGTTCAACTTTGTTAATGAGAACTATAAATTCGACTATGCTCCTGTTATCGGTACATTCGGTGAGTGGACAGGTACCGCAACTGTTGCAGGCGAACCCGCAGAACCTAATTACCTGAGCAATGAACACTGGAGTGGCCAGACACATGCTTACTATGAGCAAGATAAGAATGGCTATGGTAATGCAAATGGTTGGACAATCAAATATGAGAAGACCGCTAAATTGCCAGCTGGTGACTATATGTTGAAGGTTGCTGCTCGTTCTTCTGCTGGTACCACAAGTTTGGTATCTTGTACAGCTACCGAGAACACCGTAAGTTTGCCAAGTGTTGGCAATACTGCTAAGGGTATCGACCTCAACGGTAACGCTGCATTCGAAGGCGACAACTTTGCTCACAACGGACTTGGTTTTGGTTGGGAATGGCGTTATCTCCCATTCACTTTGACTGAGACAACAGAAGTTACCATGACATTCTATGCTGAGGCAACTACACAATATCAGTGGATGTCAATTGCCGATGCTACATTGCTCTCAAAGCAAGAGATTCAGAATATTGTTGAAATCGCTGGTACAGACGAGTGGGCTCCTGAGGCACAAATTGCTACATCTGTGATTACCGACCGCAAGTTGCTCGAAGGTTTGAACACTGTAATATTCCCATTTGAGACAACTGATGCAGAACTTGGTGCAACTACCGTACTTGCTTACACAGGTACTACAGTAGAAGCTGACGGTTTGACCTTCAACTTCCAGAAGGTTGCTCCTGTTGACGGTGTTGTTACATTGCAAGCTAACACTCCATACGCTGTATTCGTTGCCGCTGATCAAACAGAAAACTTGACATTCGGAACAAAGAACATCAATCCTGGTGGTGGATGGTATAATGAATGTGTAACAGATGACCCGAACGATCAATTCGACTTCAGAGGTACTTATAGCGAATGGAAGAAGGGTGAAAGTCCTATCGGTGACAAAGACTATATTGCTGGTAAAGAGAGATTCGTTAAAGCATCTGGTGGCAACCGTCTCCAAGCTTATCGTGCATACTTGCAATTTGTTGGTACAGAAGAGCCTGCAAATGTAGCATTCAACTTCGGTGGTTTCGTTGTTGACGGTATCGAGGCAGTTGAACTCCTGAACAACCTCTCTGGCAACATCTACAACCTCAATGGTCAGAAACTCCAGAAGGCACAGAAGGGTATCAACATTGTCAATGGCAAGAAAGTATTGGTTAAGTAATTAAACGATAATACATATTTTAATTATGAAGAAAACATATTTTGTACCAGAGACCACGCTAACAAGCGTAGAGATCGAGAGTTTACTCCAGAATCTGAGTCAAGATCCCAATGATCCTAACCACTGGTCACAAGGTGGTGTTGGCGACAATGACCAAAATCCTCCAGCAGGTGATGATGTTGAAGGTCGTGCCAAAGGCATCAGCGTTTGGGACGAGTAAAATGAAAAGAAAGAGATTTTTATAAAAATCTTCCATAAGCAAGAGGGGCAGGTTCATCAATGACCTGCCCCTTTTACGTTAACCTACGTAAAAAACAAAAGAAAAATGATGGATTATCAAACATTTTTCCTTATTTTTGCAAAAAGTAAAAACATATACTAACTTTTATAAAAGCAAAGGATTATTATGACACAAATGATTTTGGATATTGGTGACCACACCATGATTCCCGAACTGAAAAAAATATTGAAACGCATTAGTGGCATTGATAAAATACAAGTTATCAGAGACACGAATAGAAAAAAGACTAATAGAGACACATTTATAAACGATTTTCGTGAAGCTGTTGGTCAAGCAAAAGATTTCAAAGAAGGTAAAATAGAATTTGGTACATGGGAGGAAATGATAAATGAATTATGAATTTCGGCCCTCTCCCGCATTTATTAAAGCCATCAAGTCTTTATCAAAACGCTATCCATCATTGAAAAATGATCTTATAGAAATACGAAAAAGTATTGAGGAAAATCCTTTTCAAGGAATTGATTTAGGAGGTGGATTGCGAAAAATTCGCATGAGCATTAAAAGCAAAGGAAAAGGTAAGGCTGGTGGGGCAAGAATTATAACTTTCAACATCATCATTTCAAGTAATGATATGATAATAGCCCTTGTTTACATATACGATAAAGCCGATGTTTCAAGTGTAAAAAATGAGACAATGAGAAAAATTGTAAGAGACATGGGACTTAAATAATTGGATAATTGCGTGAAAATCATTCACAACAGATTTATACCGTTCAAGAAGTATGAGGCCATCAATTTGTTTGGCATTCTCTTCTGTCGAAAAGGAGCAACCATTACAGCAGATGTCATTCAGCATGAGCGCATTCATACGAAGCAGATGCTGGAGTTGTTTGTAGTGGGCTTTTACGTGTGGTATGTGGTGGAATGGTTAATACGACTTCCCATGAAGGGTCGTGCATATTCTAATATCTCTATGGAAAGGGAAGCATACGACCACATGTATGACCCCAACTACTTACTAAAACGCAAGCCCTACGCATGGGTGAAATATTTAAGAAGAAGCAAGAAGTAAGAAGCAAGAGATTAGGACTCAATAGTTTTTTCATAGGAGGAGAGATTGAACATAGATGAATGTGTTTGTGTTCAATGTCGATTAATAATCATTCTGTACAGAAAAATGCCGTTAGGCATCAGATGTCAGTAGCCAGCCATACAGGTCTGCCGTCAGGTAGACCGAAATGGCTGGTTAAAAGGTCGGGAAGAGAAAAAGCCTGCCATAGGTAGGCAATATGCCTATTGGTGTCCCCTACCTATGGCAGGGTATTCCGTTTGCTGCATCCTCTATCCCAGCCATTTCGCCATACCTATCGGCACGGCTGTATGGCTGGCTACTGACATCTAATGCCTACGGCATTTCCCTCAATCGTGACAAATAAATCGAGATTAATTATCAATTATGAATTATGAATTGTCAATTATGAATCTTCCTCCCCTATGAAAAATCTATTGATCCAAGATTAACCTTTCTATAACAATCATTCATTCAAAAAGACTAAGAATGATAGGATTTAAGGATACCAGGAACTAACGACTCTGAAAGAGTCGCCCAATACATATATGGGCTACTCCTTCAGAGTGTATGTTACTTCAGAATAATTCCTCCCATAGGTTGGATTGTGACTTTTGCCTCACCTTTCTTATTGACTTTCAACGTCTTCAAGGAAGATGTAGGAAGGATTTCGCCTGTTTTTTTTGGTTCATCCACATAATAACTCACGGTCTTACCTGCAAACATCGGAAGTTGAAGAGTAAGCGACAAAGGCTTGTCAGTACCATTGATACCACCCACATACCATTTATTTCCCGTACGACGGGCAATCACTGCATAGCGAGTAGGATAGCCATCGATGAAACGAGTCTCATCCCATGAGGTAGGAATCTGTCGGAGGAAGTCAAGTTCAAACTGAGGAAGTTCTTGGAGGTTATTCGGTTGCATGGCAATGCAATTCACGCTACACTGGTTGGTGATGGCAGTTGCCATTTCGAAGACATCCGACGTGAATCGCTGGTGACGACTCTTGTTATCCTTACTCAGATAGCGGTTCATGATCACACCACCCCAATCGAAGGCACCCACAGCATTTCTGGAGAAGGGATGCATCGCCATCTCAAAACCCTCTTTCTTGGCATGGTAATCGGTAAAGTACACATTCTCTGAAGCCAAAGCTCCTTCGCTACCCACATAATTGGGGTACATCCGTTCCCATCCACGCGGTAACGTACATCCGTGGAAAATCACCTGCAAGCCGTAGTCGTTAGCATCACTGAGAATATCCTCATAAAGACGCATCGTTTCCTGCTTGTCTCCACCAAAGAAATCCACCTTGATACCCTTCACGCCAATATTCTGCATCCACGACATGTATTTCTTACGTGTAATGGAATTGTTCATCACGTTACGAGGTCCTTGTGGTGCATCATTCTCAAAGCCATTGGAACTGAACCAAAGCATCAGATGAACACCCTTAGATTGCGCATACTCAGACAGTTTCTCTATCTTCTCACGACCAATCTGCGTGTCCCACCAATTATCCACCAACGTATATTCATATCCTTGGGCAGCAGCAAGATCGATAAACTTCACCTGGTCATCATAATTAATCGAATTGTCTTGCCATATAAGCCAGCTCCACGTATATCGTCCAGGTTGGTATTGAGTGGAAGGCTCGTAAAGAGGAGTGACGAAATCAAAGGCGACAGTGGTTTCCACGATGGGCTTCAAACTATTGCCCACGGTTATCGTGCGCCAAGGCGTTTCACCAGGAAGCGTAATGCCAGCGCTCTCAGAACCAAAGCCATTGTTTTCTCCAGGTTGCGGATAAGCAATGGTATAGCCTTTGCCCGCCTCATAGTCGCTGAGGCGAGAGCCACAGTAAGCACTGCTCACACCAGTCTCGCTGATGAGGAGCCAGTGGTTTGAGAGTTGTGGCGATGCCACAACAGACGGGACAGATGACGAGACAGATGACGGAACACGGAAGAGACAAGGGAAGGTATAACCCACACCAAACTTAGACTTCTGGTTCATGGGAGCATCAGCCTCATACTCCTCCTCATAGCTTGGTTTGGTACGCTCCCACCCCGTCATTGGCGTAATCTGTGGACACAGGAACGTGCGTGTCTCATCGGGCATGTTAAACGCCGTAGCTTCACCATACACGACGGCACATTTAGGATTGTTGTTTGGTCCTCTCTCCAACTGATATTTAAATGCCACATCATTGTCTTTCACGCAAAAGACAATGCTCATGGGAATCTTTGACTCCGTTGCAAAACTGACTTTCAACTGATTAGCCACCACCGCAACACTTGAAAACTTAGAGCGAGAGAGCAGGTAAGCATAGCGCAAAGTATCCCGTTTCTCGTCAGGCAGCATCTTCAAGCCTTTCGTGAAATCCCCGACGTTGGTTTTCAATCCAAGAGAGGAAGGCTTCAACAGTTCTTGACCATCATATTTCACACCATACGTAGCCTTACCATCATTGCAAGCGACGGTTACTACAAGTCGTCCATCTGGTGAAGACACCACTTTTTCGTCTGCCAAAACAGAGACAGACAGGAGGAACGCCAAAGATAAAAATATTTTTCTCATATTTGTTATTGATTCAAGTTTCTCTACGCTCAACTACTTTGTAGTTCAGGAGTTTCAAGGAGTTAAGGAGTAAAGACAATACTTAAAGCGGTTTATATTCCACAAAAGCCTCCATTGCCTCATAACAAGCAAGACCCAGATGGTCGTACAAGTCGGCAGTACCACGGTTTCTATCTTCCGCACGTTGCCAGAACAGACGTTCGTCATTGCCCAAGAAAGGAGCACTCTCCATCTGCGACTGATGTTTCAAGATTGCATTACGCTTAGCCCTTAGTTCCTCCGGACTCATAGGCACACACATCTCAATGTTCTCGATTTCCCATTCTGCCCATGCGCCACGGTACATCCAGATGCGGCAATCCTTCAGCCACTCTGCACCGGCATTCTTTTCCTCGTCGATAGCAGCAAGTACAGCATCCGTACACTTACGGTGCGTACCGTGCGGATCAGCAAGGTCACCAGCCACATATATCTGATGAGGTTGGATTTTAGAAATCAAATCCTGTACAATGCGCACATCCTTCTCGCCCATCGGCAATTTCTCGATTTTACCACTCTCATAGAAAGGTAAGTCCAAGAAATGCACCCTACTGAGCGGAATATGATTGAAGGTGCTTGCCGTGCGAGCCTCTCCCCTACGAATCAATCCCTTGATAGTCAGGATGTCATGTGTATCCATGTCGCCCTCCTTTTTAGAAGCGAGGAACGACTTGATTTCCTCATATTTCTTAGTAATGACCTTGTCTTCAGAGTTACCGAATAGTTGATTGAAGCCATTGATAAAGTGCATGAAACGAGTCACCTCCTCGTCGCCTACCGCAATGTTTCCACTCGTTTCGTAAGCCACATGCACCTCATGTCCTTGCGACACCAGGCGTTGGATGGTACCTCCCATCGAAATAACATCATCATCAGGATGGGGAGAGAACACCAACACACGCTTGGGGAAAGGTGTGGCACGTTCGGGACGATAAGTATCGTCAGCCTCTGGCTTACCGCCAGGCCATCCCGTTATAGTATGTTGCAAATCATTAAATATCTTGATGTTGGCATTATAGGCAGAACCATACAAAGCCAACAATTCACTCAATCCATTTTCGTTATAATCCTTGTTGGTAAGTTTGAGGATAGGCTTTCCCGTCAGCTGGCACAACCATACCAAGGCTGAACGGACAAGCTTATCTGTCCAGTTACACGATTTCACCAACCAAGGATGAACGATGCGAGTGAGGCGTGAAGCCGCAGCCAAGTCGATGACCACGTGCGCATCATTATGAGTCTGTAAGAAAGAAGCAGGAATGGCATCAGTGATAGACCCTTCCACCGTCTTGCGGATGATGTCAGCCTTCTCCTCACCCCAAGCCGTCAGGAACACCTTACGAGCCGAGAGGATGGTAGAGATACCCATCGTGATAGAACAAGGAGGCACAGGTTCGTTGGTACCGAAGCTCATGGTCATTTCCTCCCTTGACGTTGGATCAATCAAGATGATGCGCGACGTACTGGAAAGACCAGATCCAGGTTCGTTGGTAGCAATGTTTCCGATACGACCGATACCCAGCAACATCACGTCAATACCGCCGAAAGTCTTGATACGTTGTTCATATCGTCTGCAATATTGCTGTACTTCTTCTTGTGGAATCGTTCCGTCGGGTGAGAAAATATTCTGTGGCTCGATGTCAACGAAGTTTAGGAAGCGTTCACGCAATTGGTTAATAGCACTGTGTTGGGCTGTTGGGGATAGGGGAAAATACTCGTAGGCGTTAAAAACCACCACGTTGTTAAAGCTCAGATTATTTTCCTTGTGACGTCTAATCAACTCGTCAAATACAGGCGTTAGAGAGTTTCCAGTACCCATTCCCAACACGCAATAATTTCCCACACGTTGTTTCAGTCTAATCTCATCCTCAATAACATCGGCAACACTCTTTACAGCGTCCTCTATCTTGGGGAAAATATCTGTGGGAACCTTCTCTAACCTTGTGATTTCCGAGCGTTCTATAGCCGTTTTAGGCTTATAGAACTCCTCGGGAATCTTATTTAAAACAATCTGAGAACTCAGATTTAGTCTCATAAATTATTCTTTTCTATATCTTTAAAATATTTATATGTACCAACCTTCAATTCATCAGTAGCAGCCTCATCACATACGATGATGCCATGCTGATGCATTTGCAAGGCGCTGATAGTCCACATTTGGCAAACGCCACCCTCTACGGCTGCCTGCAAGGCACGAGCCTTATGGTGTCCGTTAACCAGAATCATGACCTCACGAGCATCCATTACAGTACCTACGCCAACGGTGAGTGCCAGCTTTGGCACCTTGTTGATGTCGTTGTCAAAGAAACGACTGTTGGCAATGATGGTGTCTGTAGTCAAAGTTTTCACACGTGTACGAGAAGACAGAGAACTTCCAGGCTCATTGAAGGCGATGTGTCCGTCAGGACCAATGCCACCAAGGAACAAGTCAATGCCACCTGCTTCCTTGATCATTTCCTCGTAATGAGCGCACTCAGCTTCCAAGTCCTCAGCGTTGCCATTGAGGATATGAATGTTCTCTTTGGGGCAGTCGATATGATCAAACAAGTTGCGAGCCATGAAAGAATGGTAGCTCTCAGGATGCTCTTCTGGCAATCCCACGTACTCGTCCATGTTGAATGTCAACACGTTCTTGAACGACACACGTCCTTCCCTGTTAGCCTTAACCAGCTCTGCATACATTCCCTCTGGTGAAGAACCAGTAGGAAGACCAAGTACAAACTTGTGGTCTGGCGTTGGTTTAAACTCGTTGATTCTTTTAATCACATGCTCTGCTGCCCACTTAGACATCTGCGCATAATTCGGTTCGATAATTACTCTCATCTTAATTTTGTGTTATGTTAATAAAAAAACTATGCAAAGATACATTATTCATTGGTGACAGCAAAAAAAACACTTGTTTTTTTTCATAAAAAAAACGCCTTCACTCACGTGCAGACGTTTATTCTTTGACGTTTTGGTACATTCTTTAGAGTAGTTATGCTTCGAAAATCAATCTTAATTTTTGCAAAAGTAGCAATGAAATTGATATAAATCAAAGTTTTTGCCTATTTTTAACAAAATTAATTACGCAAACGTTTACGTTACAAATACCTCAACATAACGTTTACAACCCGTAGAGATATGGTTTAGCAAAGCCAAAGATAAGGTTTGCAAAGCCTAAAGATAAGCTCTGTCAAGACCGTCTGTCATCTACCTAAATCATGAAAATAGGAAATAATCTACATTATTTATAAGAATTATTTTCGTAAGACAGAAAATATCAGTAACTTTGCCCTTCAAAAACCAAAGAGAAATGACTCAACCCATTATCATTGCTGGTCCTTGTGTAATAGAATCAGAAGAATTGCTGGACACCGTTGCCCAAGAATTATGTAGAATCAACAAGAAGTTTGGCACGGATATTGTATTTAAGTCTTCGTTTGACAAAGCCAACCGCACGTCTATTCATTCATTCCGAGGCCCTGGCATTGAGAGAGGATTGCAAATGCTTGCAGACATCAAGGAGAAATACGGTCTGAGGGTATTGACAGACATTCATGAGAGTTGGCAGGCAGAAGCGGTGGGAAAGGTATGCGATGTCATTCAGATTCCCGCATTCCTATGCAGGCAGACTGACTTGTTGGTTGCCGCTGCCCGTACGGGTAAGACCGTGAACATCAAAAAGGCTCAATTCCTCAGCGGAAGAGACATGAGATACCCCGTAGAGAAAGCCTTGGATGCCGGTGCAAAGGAAGTATGGCTGACAGAACGGGGAAATTCTTTTGGTTACAACAATTTAGTGGTTGATTTCAGGAACATCCCTGACATGAAAGAAATTGTGCCTAACGTCATCATGGATTGTACTCATAGCGTGCAACGTCCAGGTGCTGGCGAAGGAAAGACGAGTGGAGACCGCAAATTCGTTCCCGCTATGGCTCTTGCAGCCAAGGCTTTTGGTGCCACGGGTTATTTTTTCGAGGTACATCCCACTCCCGACCAAGGCTTAAGCGACGGTCCTAACATGTTGGAACTTGACCGTTTGGAGCCATTGATTGAAAAATTATTATGAAGGAAGATATAAGTAAGAATTATCACGTAAGGAAATATGCAGAGCAATGTCTTCGTGAAGAAGCGGAGGCGATACTCGACTTGATACCTCAATTAGACCATCATTTCGACAAAGCTGTGGAAATGATGTATCAATGCAGGGGAAAAGTGATTGTAACTGGCGTGGGAAAGAGTGGGAACATTGGTGCCAAGATAGCGGCAACACTCGCTTCTACGGGAACGCCAGCTTTCTTCGTTAATCCCTTGGATGTTTACCACGGCGATTTGGGTGTCATTACTCCCGACGATATCGTGTTGGCATTGAGCAATTCAGGGCAGACAGATGAACTGTTGCGCTTTATCCCCATCGTATTGCACATGAATGTGCCCATTATCAGCATGAGTGGAAACAGTCATTCACTACTTGCCAAATACAGCAACGCCCATATCAGAGTGAAGGTGAAAAAAGAAGCCTGCCCTCTCAACCTTGCTCCAACGAGCAGTACAACGGCTATGCTGGCAATGGGTGACGCTTTGGCTATCGCCTTGATGGAGGTGAGAAACTTCCAGCCGCAAGACTTCGCACATTTCCATCCCGGCGGGGAACTGGGAAAGCGACTGCTCACTACGGCTTCAGACGTGATGCGCACAGACGACCTTCCCATTATCCCACAAGACATGCACTTGGGCGAGGCTATCATCCATGTAAGCAAGGGGAAACTGGGATTGGGAGTATCTCTCGAAGATGGTAAAGTGATTGGCTTGATTACTGACGGCGACATTCGTAGGGCTATGGAGAAATGGCAAGCACAATTTTTCGACAAGACGGTCAGCGATATCATGACCCGACAGCCCAAGACGGTGTTGCCCAATACGAAAATCACGGAAATACAACGTATCATGCATCGATATAAAGTACACACCGTATTGGTGGTGGACGAAGAGAAACGCCTTTTAGGGGTAGTAGATCATTATAGTTGTATGATATAATTGACGACAAATGAAAGAAATTAGACAGAAAGGCTTATGGATTCTTGTCTTCCTGGCAATGAATCTTCATACGATGGCTCAGACATCAGACTCTCTCATTGTCAATGAGCTGCGGAAAGAGGGAATCAAGTTTTCCTCAAACAATTCCGTGATTCTATTGATGAGTGGGCAAGAGAAGTTTGATGATATGTTTCAAGCCATTCGCCACGCCAAAAGTTCTGTTCACTTGGAATACTTCAACTTCAGAAACGACTCCATTGCCAGGTGTCTCTTTGAACTCTTGGAAGAGAAAGCACAGGAGGGCGTGGAGATAAGAGCGATGTTTGACGCATTCGGAAACGCCTCTAACAACCAGCCTCTCAAACGCCGACACCTCAAGGCGATAAGGGCGAAGGGTATTGAAATCGTGAAATACGATCCGCTCAATTTCCCTTGGATTAACCACGTATGGGCAAGAGACCACCGAAAGATTGTCATCATTGACGGGCAGATTGCTTATACGGGCGGCATGAACGTTGCCGATTACTACATAAAAGGAACAAAACAAGTAGGTACTTGGCGAGACATGCATTGCAGAATTGAGGGTGACGAGGTGAATGAGTTGCAAAAGATATTCCTGCGAATCTGGAACAAGGAAACCAAACAGAATGTACACGGAGCCAAATACTACCGTGGAATCAAGACACCAGAATATTTCACGGGATTGAAAAAGGACACGTGCGAAACAGCAGGCAAGAAAATGGTTGGTATCATCAACCGTGAGCCTCGCACAAGCAATGCGATTATCCGCAAGTTCTATACAGATGCCATCAATCTTGCACAAGACAGCATCAAACTCATCAATCCCTACCTGACGTTAAACCGACAGTTGAAGAAAGCATTGAAGAATGCGGTGAAAAGAGGGGTGAAAGTGGAGATCATGGTTTCAACCCATAGTGACATTCCCTTAACTCCCGACTGTGTGTTTTATAACGTACACAAGCTCATGAAGAAAGGAGTAAACGTCTGGATGTATCGTCCAGGCTTTCACCATACGAAAGTCATCATGGTTGACGGGAGATTCTGCACCGTGGGAAGTGCCAATCTCAACGCCCGAAGCCTCAATTGGGATTACGAAGAGAATGCAGTCATCGTTGACCCTTGCACCACGGCTGAACTGAGTAATATGTTTGATGCCGACAAGAAAGACTCATTCAAACTAACAGAAGAAACATGGGACCAATTCCGCACACCTTGGAATAAGTTTGTGGGATGGTTTGCCCATCTACTCACGCCATTCCTGTAAAACGGAATGTGTAAACGCATTAAGTATTCATCATAAAAACACGTCATCAATTGGAACGACCAAAATTTGCCATTATAGATCCCAACACGTTAGCGGCTATGGGATTGCGACAGATACTGCAAAACGTAGTACCGATTATTGAGATTGACACCTTCGGCTCATTCGCTGAACTGGTATCTACTCATTACGACAATTACGTTCATTATTTCGTGTCCATGCATCTTGTGTTGGAAAACCGTGCGTTCTTCCTTGAACGCCGTCATAAGACCATCGTCCTGACCACGTCTATGAGTCCTAATTCCCAACTGAGTGACTTCCATAGCATCTGCGTGAATGTACCCGAGAAACAACTCATACGTTCGTTACTGATCTTACAGCAACATGCACACGGAAATGGCAGGAACATGCCTCCAATGAGCAATGCTCAAGAAAACGTGTTGAGCGACAGGGAAATAGAAGTGCTGTCATTAATCGTACAAGGATTCATCAACAAGGAAATAGCCAATCAATTAAATATAAGTATCACCACTGTGATTACGCATAGAAAGAATATCATGGACAAACTGGGGGTGAAAAGTGTTTCGGCATTGACAATCTATGCTGTCATGCACGGATATGTTGACATTAATAAAATATAGACATGAACAAGAAAAAAAATACATCTATCCAAATGATAGCAGACTTTGAGGGAGATATCTCACATTTACTGGGTGAGAAATTTGATGGTGAGCTGCCCATTCTTGCCACAAGAGACATGGTGGCTTTCCCCGGGGTTATCAATCCCATCATCATCGGGCGCAAAAGCAGTACCAATCTCATCAAGCAAGCAAACAAGAATCCAGAAATGGTGTTTGCCGTGATTTGCCAAAAAAACAGGGAGGTAAACAATCCCAATCAAGAAGACTTATATGAATATGGTGTGTTTGCCAAACTCACACGTATCTTGGAAATGCCTGGACACGATGGAATGCTGACCGCCATCGTACAGTCGTTGGGACGTTGCAAACTGGTGGAGCTTACTGACGATGAGCCTTACCTGAAAGGTATCATCGAAAGTGCTCCCGAAGAGATTCCCGCAAAAAACGACAAGGTTTTCAGAACTGCCATTGAGGACTTGCGCAAACAAACGCAGATTTACATTCATGCCAACGAGGAGATTCCCGATGAGTCAGAATTTGCTTTACGCAACATTCACAATGAGGTGTTGTCGCTCAACTATATCTGTACCGTCATGCCTTTCACCGTAGGCGACAAGATGAAGATGTTACGCTCCGACTCTCTCTTTGAGCGGGTCATCGTATGTCTTAAAGTTCTGAACAAGGAGATTCAACTTTTAGAGATACATCATAACATCGTTTCCAAGACAAGGGAAGAAATTGATGAGCAACAACGTGAATACTTCCTCCAGCAACAAATCAAGAACATCAAGGAAGAATTGGGGAATGGCGAAGGTTCACCTGAACGTCATGAACTGGAAGAAAAGGCACTGCACAAGAAATGGCCAGAGGATGTGCAAACTACCTTCTACAAGGAATTGGATAAGTTGGACATTCTGAACCCACAAGGTCCAGAATATAGCGTACAACTCAATTACCTGCAAACGATGGTAAACCTGCCTTGGAACGAGTTTACGAAAGATGACCTTGACTTGAAACGTGCTCAACGAATACTGAACAAAGACCATTACGGAATGGAAAAAGTGAAGGAAAGAATCCTTGAGTACATTGCCGTATTACAACTGCGTGGTGACTTGAAGTCGCCTATCATCTGTCTGTATGGTCCTCCAGGAGTGGGTAAGACCTCTTTGGGAAAGAGCATTGCCGAAGCCTTGAAGCGCAAGTATGTGAGAATCAGTCTTGGCGGATTGCACGATGAAAGTGAGATTCGTGGTCACAGACGTACCTATATAGGAGCAATGCCTGGCAGAATCATCAAGAGCATCCAGAAGGCAGGTTCTTCTAATCCTGTCTTTATCTTGGACGAGATTGACAAGATTACGCAAAACACCATTAACGGCGATCCTTCGTCTGCCCTTTTGGAAGTGTTGGATCCCGAACAGAACAATGCTTTCCACGACAACTATCTTGACGTGGATTACGATTTGTCTAAAGTGCTTTTCGTAGCTACTGCCAACGACTTGAACACGATTCCTCGTCCCCTACTCGACCGTATGGAAATCATCGAACTCAGCGGTTATACCACGGAAGAGAAAATCGAGATTGCCAAAAGACATCTCATTCCCAAGGAACTTGAAAACAATGGGTTGAAGAAGATGGAGACCACTCCCACATTCACCAAGACTGCCATCGAGAAAATCATCGAGCAATACTCACGTGAAAGTGGTGTTCGCCAGTTGGAGAAGCAAATCAACAAAGCATTGAGAAAGTTGGCTTTCCTGAGAGCTCGTGACGGAGAGTTGCCTTATACCAAGATTACGCCCGATGAAATCAAGAATCTTCTTGGTAAGCCTCCTTATTATCGTGACATTTACCAAGGCAACGACTATGCTGGCGTGGTAACGGGCTTGGCTTGGACAAGTGTAGGCGGAGAAATCTTATTTATCGAGACCTCTCTCTCCAAGGGAAAGGCTGGAAAGCTTACGCTCACGGGTAATTTGGGTGAGGTGATGAAGGAGTCTGCCGTCATTGCTTTGGAATACGTGAAGGCTCACGTTGACATCTTGGGCATTGACTATCGCATCTTCGACCAATGGAACATCCACATTCACGTACCGGAAGGGGCAACTCCAAAAGATGGACCGTCGGCTGGTATCACCATTGCCACATCTATCGCATCGGCTCTTACCCAACGCAAAGTTCGTAAGAACACGGCAATGACTGGTGAGATAACGCTTCGTGGAAAGGTATTGCCTGTAGGTGGTATCAAAGAGAAAATCTTGGCTGCCAAACGTGCAGGAATCACCGACATCATGATGTGCAAGGACAACAAGAAGGATATTGACGAAATCCCAGAGGTTTACCTCAAAGGCGTAACGTTCCACTATGTGGAGAACGTGAAAGACGTATGGGACTTTGCCCTTACCGACGAAATCGTGGCGCATCCCATTGAGTTGAAGGTTGAGGAAGAGAAGAAAAAGAAATAATCATATCAGGCAGATATACTACATGACATTTGAACTGCAACATACTGACAACGCATCTGATGCAAGGGCAGGATTGATTACCACTGCTCACGGACAAATCAAGACTCCCATCTTCATGCCCGTAGGCACCTGTGGATCTGTGAAAGGTGTTCACTTTGAGGAATTGCGCCAACAAGTGAAAGCTCAAATCATCTTGGGCAACACCTATCACTTGTATCTGCGACCAGGATTGGAGGTGCTGAAAGCGGCTGGTGGTCTTCATGATTTTAACGGTTGGGAACGTCCTATACTTACCGACTCTGGCGGCTTTCAGGTTTTTTCGTTGACGGGAATCAGAAAGCTGAAAGAGGAAGGTTGTGAATTTCGTTCGCACATCGATGGTTCCAAACATATCTTCACGCCTGAAAACGTGATGGATACGGAGCGTATCATTGGCGCAGACATCATGATGGCTCTCGACGAATGCCCTCCTGGAAAGAGCGATTACCAATATGCGAAAAACAGCCTGGGACTGACGCAACGATGGTTGGACAGATGTATCAAACGTTTCAATGAGACCCAACCTCTATATGGATACGAACAGAGTTTGTTCCCTATCGTACAAGGATGTACGTATAAAGACCTTCGACAAGAAGCGGCTAAATATGTAGCTGACAAAGGGGCTGACGGTAACGCCATCGGTGGACTTGCAGTAGGCGAACCTACGGAAGTGATGTATGAGATGATAGAGGTGGTCAATGACATCTTGCCTAAAGACAAGCCTCGTTACTTGATGGGAGTGGGAACTCCACAAAACATCATGGAGGCTATTGAAAGGGGCGTGGATATGTTTGATTGCGTCATGCCTACACGTAATGGACGCAACGCCATGCTCTTTACTTATCATGGCACGATGAACATGCGCAATAAGAAATGGGAGATGGATTTCTCACCTATCGACCCAGACGGTTGCGATGTTGACCGTATCTACACCAAGGCTTACCTTCATCATTTGTTTAAGGCTCAAGAACTGTTGGCTATGCAGATTGCCAGCATTCACAACTTGGCTTTTTACCTGCGATTGGTTACGGATGCGCGTCAACATATCATCAATGGTGATTTCGTTACGTGGAAGAAATCTGTCATCAATCAATTAGGACAAAGGATATAAACACCGCACGGAGGAATGGAAAAGAACTATCAAAAATGGTTTAGAAATGCCGCTGATGCAATGAAACGTGGCTACGCTCAAGCAAAAAAGCTTTGGGCTATGCTGTGCGATAAACTGCAATGGCTTGTCCCCGTGTTTAGTTGGCTGGGGAAGAAACTCAGTTTCCTCCATCCACGCAACTACATACAGATTCTCGACTGGTACATTATCAAGAAGTTCATTGGTACTTATTTCTATTCCATCATCTTGATTATCTCCATCTCTATCGTCATTGACGTGAATGAGAACTTGGCAAAGTTCACCGAATACCATGCGCCCCTCAAAGCCATCGTCTTCGACTATTACATGAACTTCGTGCCTTATTTTGCCAACTTGTTCAGTCCGTTGTTTGTCTTCATTGCCGTTATCTTCTTCACGTCTAAGTTGGCTGGCAACTCTGAAATCATCTCTATGCTGGCTGCCGGTGTTTCCTTCAAACGCCTCATGAAGCCTTATATGCTTTCATGTGTACTTATCTCTATGCTCTCTTTTTATCTCAGTGCATACGTCATTCCTCATGGTACGGTGATAAGACAAAACTTTGAGTCTATCTACAAGAACAAGAAGAAAATCATGATGGCAGACAACGTGCAGTTACAAGTGGGACAAGGAGTAATTGCTCATATACAACACTATGACAACGACCTGAAAAGAGGCTACGGATTCATCCTCGATAAGTTTGAGAACAAGAAGTTGGTCAGTCACATGACTGCCATGGAAATCCAATACGACACCATCTCTGATTCTAAGTATCACTGGAAAGCTCGCAATTGGAAAATCCGACAGTTCAAAGGCTTACGAGAATATATCACGAGTGGGATGCAGAAAGATACGGTCATCATGATGGAGCCTACCGACCTGGTGTATTCAAAAGGACAGCAAGAAACGTTTACCAGTCCAGAACTGAAGGAGTATATATCCAAACAGATAGATCGTGGAAGTGGCAACATTGCGCAATACCAAGTGGAATACCATAAGCGCATCGCCACATCCTTTGCCTCATTCATCCTTACCATCATCGGTCTGTCCCTGTCTTCCCGAAAGCGGAAAGGAGGAATGGGACTGTACTTAGGTATAGGCTTGGCATTAAGTTTCAGTTATATCATGCTGCAAACGATATCCTCTACCTTCGCCATCAATGCCAATGCGTCACCGATGCTGGCTGCATGGATACCGAATATGATATTTGCCGTAATTGCCTATTTCTGCTATCGCAAAGCACCGAATTAAGATGGAAGATGGAGGAATTTTGATGGTGGATGTGAGCAACAAAGTTGCGGAAGGAATGAGGATGGAAAGAAGTACATCTTCCATCAAAACTTCATCACTGCACATCATGCACTACATCATCCATCGTAACTCATCCATCAAACATCAAAACTTCTTCACTGTGCAAAGCGCACTACATCATCCATCGTAACTCATCCATCAAACATCATAACTTCTTCACTGCGCAAAGCGCACTACATCAACCTTCGTAATTCATCCATCATACATCAAAACAATGTTTTTCGACGAATTAGATTTAAGCGACAATATCCTTGATGCACTCTACGACATGCACTTTGAAAAGTGTACACCCATACAAGAGAAATGTATCCCAGAGATTCTGCAAGGCAACGACGTGTTAGGTATCGCTCAAACGGGTACAGGCAAGACTGCCGCCTACCTGTTGCCCATCCTTTCATTATTAGATAAAGGTGGATTCCCTAAGAATGCCGTCAACTGTATCATCATGGCTCCCACCCGCGAACTGGCACAACAGATAGACCAAGCCATGCAGGGCTTCGGGTATTTCCTTGATGGCATTGGCAGTGTTGCCATTTACGGTGGTAACGACGGGAACAGGTACGATCAAGAACTGAAGTCGCTTCGCTTAGGGGCAGACATCATCATCGCCACACCGGGTAGGCTCATCTCGCATCTGAACATGGGGAATTTAGATACCAGCAAGATTTCGTTCTTTATCCTCGACGAGGCTGACCGTATGTTGGATATGGGATTCTCTGACGACATCATGAAGATTGCCAAGAAACTTCCCGTAAACAGACAAACCATCATGTTCTCTGCCACCATGCCGAAGAAGATTGAAGACTTGGCAAAGACTTTGCTTCACAATCCCGTGGAAGTGAAAATCGCAGTAAGCAAACCTGCCGAGAAAATACAACAATCGGCATACATCTGCTATGAGCCACAAAAACTGAAAATCATTCACATGATGTTCAAGAGCAACGACCTCAAGCGTGTCATCATCTTCTCTGGGAAAATCAATAAGGTGAAAGACATCAATAGGGAATTGCGAAAAATGCACATCAATAGTGGTGAGATGCACAGCGACTTATCGCAGGCGGAACGCGACGAGATGATGTTTCGTTTCAAAAGTGGACAGATTGACGTGCTCGTTGCAACAGACATCCTTTCACGAGGCATCGACATCGACGACATTTCTATGGTCATCAACTATGACGTACCTCACGATGCTGAGGATTATGTGCATCGTATTGGCAGAACGGCAAGGGCAGAACGTGACGGTAGGGCTGTAACTCTCGTGAGCGATAAAGACATCAGATATTTCAAACTCATCGAGCGATTCCTTGAACGTGAAATAGAAAAGAACCCCATGCCCGATGAATTTGGAGAAGCTCCCGACTATAACTCGCAAACCATCAGCGAGAAGAAAGGAAAGAAACGGTATCATGGGAAAAAGAGAAACAGTAAGGGGAAACAGCAGAACAACAAGAAACAGAAACGCAAAAGCAAGTCAAACGCCACGAAATGATCTGAACATAGCTTGTGGATTTGAGATGCCGTCAGGCATTTTCCCAAGACAAAAAAATTACTGCGACGGAAAGTCTTCCGTCGCAGTAATTTTTATAGAGACTATTTACGTTCTTGATTATTCGTCCCACACGCTCTTTGGTGCAGCAGCTTCCTCTTCTGCCTCAAACTCGATACCTTTTGAGAGCTGACCGTCACCAATTTCATCATGCGTAGATAAACTTGCCATCAACTGTGCCTCAATCTCCTCTACAGTAAGAGTTGGCTGAACATACATATTCTTTTTCATTTTATAGCTTATTTTAATTGATTATCAAATTACTTAATCACAACCTTCTTGCCATTTACGATGTACAAGCCCTTCACAGGATTCTTAACATTGCGTCCCTGCAAGTCGAATACCTTACCATTGGCAGCCTCAGCAGCAACTACACCTTGGATAGCTGTAACAGATGCCTCATCGAAGAGATAGAATGACTTGGTTTCTACATCACCTGCAACTTCCAGATATGCCTTGTGGGCACCATTGGTAATGCTGGTTCCATCTTCATTTTGGAAGTAGAATCCTACTCCATGAGCACCATTAGAGAGAATATAAAGTTTATTCTCGCTCGTAATTTCAGTAGCTTCGTCTGTTCCCTTCAATACATTGTCAGCATCCTTTTCAGCAGTAGCAACAGCATAGTTGAATGTGTAAGTACCAGCAGCACCTTCCAATACCACAGCCTCGCCAGCAGGAATCACGTCACCCTCTGCATAAACTACACTTTCATTTAATACAGGACTCTCGTATGTGTATGTCTTAGCGGTTACACCAGCAGGAACCTCAAAGCTATACTTGCTGTCATAGAATGTAGCATAACCTACAGAAGAGATATTAATGTCGTATGAAGGTACATCACCTACTCTTTGGATGTAAACCCAGTCGATAACCTTACCATTAGAACCAGCGGCAGCAATCACGATTTCAGCTTCCTCTGTCAATACGATATCTTTAGTATAAGCATTCAAGTAACCTACAGTAGCAGCTTCCATGATGGTTGACTCACCAGCTTTGATTTCGAATGTTGTACCAGCATTACCCCAAACCTGAACACCAAACTTGTAAGCACCAGCAGGAAGAGTAGCAATGGTCACATCCTCTGGGAAGATAGCACCAAGTGCGTTAGAGCAACGGATGTCTGTATTGTTGTGGTCGTTAGCAGTTGCACCTTCTATATTCTCAGCCTCAGAGAAGTAAACTATGTTTTCGATAGCTTGAGCATACTCAATAACCAATTCCTCACCGTCTTGTGCTGGAGTCAAGGTATATTTATAGAAGCCGTTGCCTGTTGCGTTTCTCAAAGAAGTGCGATAGAGTGTGCCGTCCTGGAGGATGTACTCAGGATAAGCGAAGGTTACGCTCTCACCTTCTGATACAGAACCCTCAGCGATAGTTGTACCAAGGTTAGAAACTACAGAGTAGTTGTATGTAGCAGGAACTTTTTGGATGTAAATCCAGTCAATCACCTTACCGTTAGAACCAGCAGCGGGGATAGTAATGGTAGTTTCTTCTGTCAGCGTGAATGGCTCAGAGGTAACAGAAGCCAAGCTACCAGTAGTTGCAGCAGCCAAAACAGTTGTCTCACCAGCATTGACATTAAATGTTACACCGGTATTACCCCAAACTTGAACACCAATTTTATAAGTACCAGCAGGAAGTGTGGTTACAGTTACATCTTCCCCAAAATATGCTCCATAAGCATTAGAACAACGGATGTTTGCATTTCCACCATTATTTGCTGTTGCACCTTCAATATCTTCACCTTCAGAATAGTAAACAACATTAGCAATGCTTTCAGCATAGTCGATAGTTAATTCTTCTCCATCCTGAGTAGGAGTAATCTTATAGAGGTAGTATCCGTTACCTGTTGCGTTTCTTGTAGATGTTAAATAAAGAACACCATCCATTTCAATATATTGGGGATACGCAATTGTTGCACTTTCACCCTCAACTACTGAACCTGTTGTAATAATAGAACCAAAATTGTTCTTAACAGTGTAATTATATGTTTCTGCTTGGCGCAACGTGATGTTTAATGTATTTGTACCTTCAACAAGTTCCATAGACATGGTAGAACCCTCAACGGCAAAATACTTCACATCATTAATGGTAATAGGACTTTCAGCAGAGATTGTGGCACCAATAGCCTCAGAACTTTCTACAGACTTGATAATTTCACCGTTGAAAATATAATTAACTGAATAATCAGCTGTAGCAACAGCAGCTTGCTCAGCTTGTGAAACAGTTACATTTGTCAGATAATTAGCAAGTGTCCAGCCAACAGAGCCTCCACGAACAAAACCTATGGAAAGGGTATTGAATGCTCCATTAAGGGTACCTGAAACTAATGAGGTGTAATCAGTTCCATCCCAAATGAAAGAATCTACTTTCTTCAACTGTGTATCAAAAACAACCTCAATATGTTTTGTATAAGTACCATTTTTATAATTACCAAGTGCAGTAGCATTCCAATTTGCACCAGCATCCGTACTTACTTGCATATTGTAAGATGAGTTGATGGCAATACGTACATTATCACCAAACTGAATCCAGTTCCAGTTTCCAGTCCGACCAGTTGCAGTAGCATAAGTCCAATCAACCTCATACTTTACCTTCGCATTGTCTTTAATGTCAAAAGTCTTTTTTACGTAAGTAGCTGTCAAGTTGGCATTTGCACCTAATCCATTAGTTGCATTAATTTCCACGGCGGAAGAAGCATTCCAGTCCGTAAGATCATCTTCCGTCCACTGTGCCAAGGCACGAGTGTACACTGTCTCGTAGGCATCTTGTGCCCATACATTCACGCTCCCTACCGCCAACAGCAGCAAAGCAGCAAACAAAGAGTAAATTCTTCTCATAAATGTTTTATTTTATTGATGTGAAATTAATTTCTCAATTTGGGCATAAAATTACAAAGAATTTTGCAACTAATCAAAATTTTCCAAACTTTTATTGATATTTATCAAAAATCAAGGTAAAATTGACATATCATAGGGAAATATTAAAAAACTATCGTGGTGATAAATCTGAATATTTACGCACTCCCTTGACATAATATTGCCATAATAGAGAATACTTCTTTCTTTCTGGAACAGAGGATTTCGCCCTACTCTTTTGTATTCGTTTACGGTCTTCCTTGAAGTCGTTTTTCCAAGCCTTGAAAGCTCGTCTTGCCCGATAGATAGCTTTGAAGTCACCATAGTTGTGATTCATGATAAGCGTCTGCCAAGCAGCCAAGTAATCGAGAAACCACCTACAAGCCATCACGAAATATAATTCCCTGTAAGGAAGACATTTATAGAGCATGGTGAGATTGTTTCTGAAATTGAGAAATGTCTTCCTTGGATTGCCTTTCGGCAACGTTCCGCCACCAAGATGATACACGATGCTATCAGGCAAACATACAATCTTTCGCCCCATGATACGCAATCGCCAACACAAGTCTATCTCCTCATTGTGTGCGAAGAAACGGGCATCAAGTCCACCGGCTTCCCAATAATCTTTGCTACGTATCATCAGACATGCTCCCGTAGCCCACAACACCTGTTGTACCGTATCATATTGCCCGTTGTCTGTCTCAACTACATCGAACAATCTTCCCCGACAGAAGGGATAGCCAAAACGGTCGATGAAACCACCTGCCGCACCCGCATACTCAAACTTCGTCTTATCTACGTATGAACGCAATTTTGGTTGGCAGGCTGCCACCTCTGGATGTGCATCCATATACGTCAACAAAGGTTGCAACCATTGTGGCGTAACCTCCACGTCGCTGTTCAGCAACACGTAGTATTCTGCCTCCACTTGTTTCAAGGCACGGTTATATCCCTCGGCAAAACCATAGTTCTTGTCTAAAACGATTGTCTTCACCTTATTTATATATATATGCAACCAATCTAACGAATCATCCGTAGAGTCGTTGTCAGCCACATACACCGTTGCCTCTTGCGAGTGTTCCAATACGCTTGGCAGGTATTTCTCCATCATCTTCCTGCCATTCCAGTTTAAGATGACAATAGCAATCTTATCCATTGATAATCTCTCCTTTCAAAGCCGTTGCGTCATGATTAAAGTCTCCCAACCTCACGCGGATGAGTTGGTTGT
This sequence comes from Prevotella sp. UBA6994, assembly GCA_002449845.1. Taxonomy (GTDB): domain Bacteria; phylum Bacteroidota; class Bacteroidia; order Bacteroidales; family Bacteroidaceae; genus Prevotella. Next base: position 68,765 of record DJXW01000030.1, on the reverse strand, counting down.
CATATTCTTCTTTCGCTTGCGAAGGTGACAGTTCCACGCGAATGTAATTACGTGTAAAGCCGTGCATCGCCCTTCCTCGTGGAGCTTTCTCAAACAACACTTCCGCCTCTTTACCGATATATTTTGAATAGAAGCGATGCGTCTTTTCGTCAGAAAGAGCCAACAAACGTTTAGACCGTTCCTTCTTGTCTGCCGCACTCACCACGTATGGAATGCGAAGTGCAGCCGTTCCAGGACGTTCACTATACGGGAAGACGTGCAACTGGGTCACATCCAAATCATTCAGGAAAGCATAGCATTCCTCAAAGCATTCAGGTGTTTCTCCACGCGTACCTACCATCACATCTACACCGATAAAAGCATCGGGCATTTTCTCCTTGATCATCCTGATCTTATGTGCAAACAAGGCGGTATCGTATCTGCGGTGCATCAGTTGTAACACCTTGTCAGAACCACTCTGCAAGGGGATATGGAAATGGGGCATAAATGCCCTGCTCTGTGCACAGTAAGCAATCAACTCATCACTGAGAAGGTCTGGTTCCAAGCTACTGATACGAAACCTACTGATTCCTTCTACCTGATCGAGTGCTTTCACCAAGTCAAGAAAACTTTCATGCGTGGTGGCACCGAAGTCGCCGATGTTCACACCCGTAAGCACAATCTCCTTGCCTCCCTCCTCGGCAGCCTGTTGCGCCTGCTGAATCAGCGAACTAATAGATGGGTTACGGGAAAGCCCTCTTGCAAAGGGAATGGTGCAATAGGTACAGAAATAGTCACAGCCATCTTGTACCTTGAGAAAATAACGAGTGCGATTGCCTCTCGAACAGGAAGGAGCAAAGGTGACAATCTCCTTCACCTTCTTCACCGCATGGTATATGCCTTGTGTAGAGGACTGTTCCCCATTCTGCATCTTACTCCATTCCTCAGAAAGAAACTGTATCAAGTTGGCTTTCTCATTGCTTCCCAACACCAAGTCAACGCCATCTATCTTGCTCAATCGCTCTGGATCTAATTGTGCATAACATCCCGTAACCACCACAAAGGCATGAGGATGCTGACGTACCAAACGGTGAATGGCTTGCCTACATTTATGATCGGCAACCTCAGTAACAGAACAGGTATTGACCAGACAGATGTCGGCTTCCTCTCCCTTTCCCACCGTTTGCACGCCCATTTCTTGCAACATCTTACCAAAAGTAGATGTTTCTGAAAAATTCAACTTACAGCCAAGCGTAAAATATGCGGCTTTCTTTCCTTGAAAAGCAGATGTATCTATCATAAAGCTTTTTTATATCTATTTTCTTATAAACAATTCTCTCACACCCTCACCACTCACCTCTCACCCCTCACCTCTCACCACTATATATAATAATGTGTAGGTGCAAAGGTAATACATTAAAATGACTTTTCCATCATTAAAGTCCATTTTTTAAGTTGTGTGGGTACACAAAAATTTCTTTAACATTTATTATCCATTCATATCGAATTGAATATCAACGACTTACAAAAAAGTTACAAAAAGGCATAAAAAAAAAAGCTAAAAAATGATTGTGGTATCAAAAAAATGCTTACCTTTGCATCGTTTTAATAAACAAATGATTGTTTTACAGATTTAAAAAAGCAAAGAAAATGAAGAAATTAGTTTTTATGTTCGTAGCTATGGCAGCTATCTCTTTCGCATCTTGCAACGAGAACAAACCAGCTCAGGCTCCTGAGGCTGAGGTTGTAGACACTACAGTTGTTGACACCACTGTTGTTGATTCTGCCGCTGCTGCTGTTGACACTACTGTTGCTCAATAATTAGCACGAATTAAAAAAAAAGTGAGAATACCGTCAGGCTTAGAGCTTGGCGGTTTTTCGTTTTTGTACCTATCGGATTGTAGAGGGAAATCCATAAACTAGCTCCTCCCTATCATTGTTCTCATTCGTTCCCATGCGTAGGAACCGATGGTAACCATGCAAGAAACCATCGGTTTCTTATATGGTGACCGATGGTTTCTTATATAGTAACTTATCATATACATCATCATCTGTTCCCTTTTTCGGTGTTAATCATGTTTTTCTCTGCATTTTTAACCATTTTGTTTGTAAACTCGAAAAAATATTCCTATCTTTGCGAAAGAATGTGGACAACATATAGGTACACAAGATAACTACAACGGTTATAATCTATCGACAAAAAATAAATATAATTCGTTTAACTAACACCTAATAAATTATGGCATACAAAATCATTGACGTCGAAGGAATCGGCGAAGTTTACTCAAAGAAATTAATTGAAGCAGGTATCAACAACGTTGACGACCTCTTGGAGAAATGCGCAAAACCCGCTGGACGTAAGGCTCTGGCAGAGAAAACAGGCATTTCGGCTAAGCTCATCCTCACCTGGACAAACCATGCCGACTTGATGCGCATCAACGGCGTAGGTCCACAATTCTCAGAACTTCTTGAAGCAGCTGGCGTTGATACAGTGAAGGAGTTTCGTCATCGTAAAGCAGAAAACCTCGTACCTAAGATGGAGGAAATCAATGCGGAGAAGAAGTTGGTGGGACGCGTACCCAGCGTTGCCGAGGTACAAAAGATGATCGACCAAGCCAAGGAACTGCCCGCAATGATGGAATATTAATTTCGTACAAGTAAAACAATGGAAGGGAAGTGACAAGAAAGGCATTTCCCTTCCATTTCCAACGTTAAAGACTTGAAAACTAAGAACTTTGAACGATTTTAGCGATACTTTGTGAAAAAAAAACAAAATAAATTTCCGAATCCCACGAAAAACTCGTATATTTGCACTCCGAATGAAGAAAGAGAGTAAAATATATATAACATTACAACAAAAGTAAAATGACAAAAGCAGATATTATCAACCAAATTTCAGCAAATACAGGTTTGCAAAAGAAAGATGTGTCAGTCGTGGTTGAAAGTTTTATGGAAACAATTAAAGACAGTTTACTGGAGAAGAAGGAGAATGTGTACCTTCGTGGATTCGGTAGTTTCATCATCAAGCACAGAGCTGCCAAAACTGCCCGCAACATCCAGCAGAACACCACCATGGTCATCGAAGCCCACGACTTACCCAGCTTCAAACCTTCTAAGAGTTTCGTGGAGAAGATGAAATAATCTCCCATCAACTATTCACTTGAGGGAATACAATAGAAAACATAATTATAAACCATCAATATTAATTTAAGAACTATGCCAAACGGTAAAAAGAAAAAAGGCCACAAGATGGCTACGCACAAGCGTAAAAAGAGATTGAGAAAGAATAGACATAAGAGCAAGTAGTACTTGCTCTTATGTCTTACTAAGTAAAGATTAAAGACATGAATAGCGAAGTAGTAATCGACGTCCAACCGAAAGAGATTTCGATTGCCCTTCTTGAGGATCAGAAACTGGTAGAATACCAGAAAGAGCCGAGAACGGCGTCCTTCTCAGTAGGAAACATCTACATTGCAAAAGTAAAAAAGCTGATGCCAGGGCTCAATGCTTGTTTTGTGGATGTGGGGTATGAACGCGATGCCTTTCTTCACTACTTGGACTTAGGAGGAAATTTTCATTCCTTTGAGAAATACCTGAAACAGGTACAGAGCGACAGAAAACGACTTTATCCCTTTTCAAAAGCGCAAAAACTGCCTGAAATAGAAAAAGGCGGAAGCGTTCAAAACAAGTTGACAATAGGACAGGAAGTGCTCGTCCAAGTTGTCAAGGAACCCATTTCTACCAAAGGTCCGCGAATCACATGCGAATTGTCTTTTGCCGGACGATATTTGGTTCTCGTACCTTTTTACGATAAAGTCTCTGTTTCTTCTAAAATTAAAAGCAGCGAGGAACGCGCTCGCTTGAAGCAATTGATACAAAGCATCAAACCCAAGAACTGCGGTGTCATCGTACGCACCGTGGCAGAGGGGAAAAAGGTTGCCGAACTGGATGCCGAACTTAGCATACTTGCCAGGAGATGGGAAGCTGCCATACAAAAGGTACATCAGACTAAAGACAGACCGCAACTGGTATTTGAGGAAAAAGGAAGAACCGTTGCGCTGATTCGTGACTTGCTGGATTCCACTTACCAAAGCATTCACATCAATAACGAGGATGTTTACAAGGAAGTAAAGGATTACGTATCGCTCATAGCTCCGGAAAGAGCCAGCATCGTCAAGTTGTACAACGGAAAAGTTCCCATCTTCGACAATTTCGGTGTTTCCAAGCAAATCAAGTCTGGCTTTGGCAAAATCGTCAACTTCAAGCGTGGTGCTTACTTGATTATCGAGCACACGGAGGCCATGCACGTAGTGGACGTAAACAGCGGAACACGTGCGAGGTCTGAAAACGGACAAGAAGAAAATGCGCTAAACGTGAACTTAGACGCTGCCGACGAGTTGGCAAGACAATTGCGTTTGCGCGACATGGGAGGAATTATCATCGTCGATTTTATCGACATGAAACTGGCTGAAGACCGGCAAATGCTGTATGAACGAATGTGCAAGAACATGCAGACAGACCGCGCTCGCCATAACATTCTGCCACTGAGTAAGTTTGGATTGATGCAGATTACGCGTCAACGAGTTCGTCCCGCTATGGATGTCAACGTAGAAGAAACCTGTCCTACATGTTTTGGAAAAGGAACCATCAAGTCGAGTATCCTTTTCACTGACCAACTTGAAGGAAAGATAGACCACCTTGTCAACAAGATTGGCATCAAGAAATTTTATTTGCACGTACACCCTTACGTAGGTGCCTATATCAACCAGGGCTTCCCAAGCCTGAAAATGAAATGGCAAATGAAATACGGATTTGGTGTACATGTTATCTCTTCCAATAAACTGGCATTCTTACAATATGAATTCTATAATAAAAAACAGGAATTCATAGACATGAAGGAAGAGATAGAGACCAAGTAAAGCGAAAAAAAGAGTCCTGGAAGTTTTTCGGGACTCTTTTTTTATTAGGGGTGAGGGGTGAGTAGTAAGAAGCAAGAGGTGAGAAGCAAGAAGCAAGAGATTACCTTTAAACACCACTGAATTAAAAAATCACTGAATCACCTTATAGCGAATACGGAAAGAGCGAGTGGATTGGTCCCAATTGGTTCCCAACATCTCAAAACGACCGATTTGAGATGTTGAGCGCACATGCTTACCAATGCAAGGACAAACATCGAAGTCTCCGATACGTACCAAACGAATCATCTCTGACGCATCTTCCGGCAAACGGTCTATTTGCACGTTGTCAGGTATATGATCTCTATCCACGAACTCGAACGTGACAGGCAGGTCTTGTTCAATCAACTCATTCATGGTTCGTTCTATCTCCCTTTCCTCTTTCCTGTCGGGCTTATGATCCAAGATATAACTAATCTTGCTTTTCTTCCTCTCAATATGGGCATTTCTGCTACGCTCACACCCAAACATCCTCACCATAACTTGGTTAAGGAGATGTTCTGCCGTATGGGCAGGCGGGAACTCATCTTTGTTGTGATCATTCAGTACGATATCATTCATATTATCAGGCTTTTATTTTCCACACGTTTCCACTTCTACCATCAACGGACAAGGTTACCACGCCGTCTTTTTGCAGCATCATCTTGCATTTCTGCTTACTAAGCAAATCGGTAGCCGTCACATTTTTCTCAGGTATATGAAGGTAATCAAAGGCATGAGCAGGAAGGTGAACATCAACGGTAACTGGAGCATCCTCAAAGTTGACAACCACCAACAGTAGTTCATCCCCTGCCCTACGAAGGAACACATATTGGCGGTGGAGATGACCATTGACGTACATCAAATCGAAGAACGAGCCATCGCTAACCGCTTTCTCCTTGCGAGCCATGTTCAATAGTTTCTTATGAAGGTCGAAGAGTTGCTTCTCTTCATCAGTCAATGTCTTGGCTGTAGCCCTGCAAAGTGTATCCACTGACCAATAATCAAATATGGTAGTGCGTCCGTCTTTACCACTAAATCCCTCCTGATCCATTCCTCTTTCACCATATTCCTCACCAAAATAGAGCATGAAAGGATTTTGCTGCATCAACACCGAGGCTATCAATGCGGGAACGCCTTTCTTACCATTTCCGGCAAAGAAATCACTGCCAATGCGCTGCTCATCATGATTTTCCAAGAAATAGAGCATGTGATTGCGAATATCATCCGTTTGTTGCCATGCTTGGCTAATCGACGAGGCAGGCATCTGATGGCAGGTTACGGCTCGCATGGTATCGTACATTCCTACCTTATCATAGAGATAATCGAAACCACTGGCTATGTATCGACGATATTCATTGGGATTATATACCTCACCTATGAATTGGATGTGCTTGAACTTCTTCTTGACAATAGTGGTGGCGTATGCCCAAAACTCGGCAGGAACCATTTCAGCCATGTCACAACGGAAAGCATCAATGCCCTTCTTCGCCCAAAACAGCAGAATGTCGGTCATCTTGAGCCAAGTGTTGGGAATCGGGTCGAAATGCCCTACCCTACCTGCATAATAATCTACGCCATAGTTCAACTTCACCGTTTCATACCAATCATTCATTCCCGGTGCATTATCGAAATGATCATTGCCCGTTGCCTTGGCAGGAAACTCCTGGTAAGGCTCTTTCTCTCCGTGGTACAAATCGAAATACGGAACAAACGGTTGACCAGGACAATAATAGAAATTGTTCTGTGGATTGAAACCATCTGTCACACAATCGCCCTCGCCTAAATCCTTCACCCTTCTGGGTTTATGCAATGACCTATACTGACGAGCCACGTGGTTGGGAACGAAGTCGATGATAACCTTCAATCCAGCCTGATGAGTGCGTTCAACAAGACTTTCAAACTCTTCCATGCGCTTGTCAACGTTCACCGCCAAGTCGGGATCTACATCGTAATAGTCAGTAATGGCGTATGGGGAGCCAGCCTTTCCCTTGACGATAGCGGGATGATTGCGAGGAATACCAAAAGCAGAATAGTCGGTTTGCGTTGCATGACGGATGACACCCGTGTACCATATATGGCTAAATCCCATACCCACAATTCTTTTCAGTTCTGTGGATGTAAACTGGTTCATCTTGCCACAACCATTTTCGGCAATCGTCCCGTTCTCTACATGAGACGGTTTACGATTGCCGAAAAGACGTGTCAATACTTGATATATCAGTATTTTTTCCATTGACTCGTTATTCTATACCGTGTGCGGTAACCTCTTTAGAAATCTTGGCTATCATACCTTGCAGAGCCTTACCTGGACCACACTCGGTGAAGTCGGTTGCACCATCAGCAATCATGTTTTGTACACTTGCGGTCCAACGAACAGAGCTGGTCAACTGGGCAATGAGGTTTGCCTTGATTTCAGCAGGGTCTGTATGAGGTTTAGCATCTACATTCTGATAGATAGGACACTTAGGAGCCTTCACCTCAGTGGCTTCTATCGCTGCCTGAAGCTCATCCTTAGCAGGCTGCATCAAAGGAGAGTGGAACGCACCACTAACGGGCAACATCAAAGCACGCTTGGCACCAGCCTCCTTCAACAACACACATGCTTTTTCGATAGCCTCAACGTTACCAGAGATAACCAACTGTCCTGGACAGTTGTAATTGGCGGGAACAGCCACGCAATCATCGGTGCTTACCTGCGCACATACCTCTTCAATCTTTTCATCGGGCAATGCAATAACAGCAGCCATCGTACCGGGAGCCTTCTCACAAGCCTTTTGCATAGCCATTGCACGAGCATGTACCAGTTTCAAACCATCCTCGAAGCTCAATGCTCCAGCTGCCGTCAGTGCAGAAAATTCTCCTAAAGAGTGACCTGCCACCATGTCAGGTTGGAATGCGTCGCCCATGCAAAGAGCAGAAATGACGCTATGAAGAAATACTGCGGGTTGCGTTACCTTCGTCTGTTTGAGTTCTTCGGCAGTACCGTCAAACATAATATCCGTTATTCTGAAACCGAGAACTTCATTGGCCTTGTCAAAAAGTTCTTTTGCCAATGCGTTGTTCTCATACAAATCCTTACCCATTCCTACAAATTGGGCACCTTGCCCTGGAAATACAAATGCTTTCATTTTCAATTACATATTAAAGATTTATTTTCATGTGCAAAGTTACGAAAAAACGAGTGCAATACAAAAGAAAAATCAGTTTTTCTTTTTATTGCCGAGTGTCAGTAACTTCTACATAACCAGAGTTACGAAAAAACGAATGCAATACTGAAACGAATGTTGGTTCGTTCTGACTATTTGTGAATGTGTAACCGCAAGCCCAACTCTATAGAGGGAGACCACGGATGCTCCTTATAATAGTGTTCTAATGAGCTACCGTCATTGAAATAATAACCAAGAGAAGGTTCTAAATAGAAACCAAACTGAGGTGTAACGGTATATTCCACTCCAACAGCTCCATCTACAGAGCATTGCCAAGGCTTTTCGTTCAAACATTTTTCCAGCATCACATCACCAGCGACATAGAACGAGAAACGATTGTTTGTCCATAGTTGCCAACTCAAGCCAAGAGGAATGCCAAGATAGTGTAGTTTTTGGTCATAGTTGTCATTTGGATAAAGCGGAATCTGGAACTTTGAATAGAGATAGGTGTATTTAATGCCGCTCTGTAGGTTGAGACGGGGCGACAGTTGATAGTTTAGACCCACTCCGAAGCGTAAAGGCAGATGATGTTCAGATACAAATTCTGTCATGGTGTAGCCTTCATTGAGTCCTGAATAAGAAAATGCTTCCTCGATTGGCCATGATGTATTATTATAGTGTAGGATTGTGCGCTGCAAGTTCTCTGAAGCAAGAATACCACCCGAAGCAAGTACCCCTATAGACCATTTTTTTGATGATGAAGGATAGGATTGTTTTGTCTTCCAATCATCAGGTTGGCTTTGGAAAATCTTTTTCTCAGAATGTTGATAGTCGCGTAATGTTGACTGTTCATCTTCAAAGTGTACGTCTTGTGTATCATCCTCATCCTTCTGCATCTCGGTCTCTGTATGTATTGGCTCCGACTCTTGCTTGATTGGCTCTTTCTCAACAAGTTTGGTCACATGATTGACTTTTTTAATCTGAGCAACGGCTATGAGTGGTGATGATGTCTGCTGAACCACATGGTTCAGAAAATGCTTTTCTTCTACCTGAGAAGTATTTGGTTCTAACGACGTGAGTTCCACTTGTGAAGAACGTCCGTCACTCAACTCTTGGAAGACAAAGAAGCCTACAATAGCCAAGATTGCAGCAGCCGCAATCCAAGACCATCTTCTGAAGACAACCAACTTGCTTTCATGCTCTGTAGTCATCCCCAATTCTTTAATGATGCCCTCCCAAAGACCTGCGGGAGGTGTCTTTCGATTTCCCTCAAGCTTCTGTTTAAGATTTTCTGCCCAGTCTTCTTTCATTGTCTTTTATTGATGAATTCGTTTATCTTTCTCGATAGTAGCCGTTTGGCAAAATAAAGTTGTGACGCTGAAGTCGATGCCGTGATATTCAACATCTCTGCGATTTTCTGATGCGAATAACCTTCAAAGACATATAGGTTGATTACAGTGCGATAGCCATCTGGCAATTGGCTGATTAACTGATGCAACTGGTCGGCAGTGATGTGCTCAACAAGAGGTTGCTCATCCTCCACATATTTCACAAGGGATTCTTTCAGATTTGTGAAACGCAGTCTCTTGCGTTCTCTCAGTAAATGGAGAGCCTCGTTCACCACCACCTTAATCATCCAATTTCGGAACGATGACTCGTCACGATACTCAAAGGTCGGCAATGACGTAAATATCTTCACGAAACTGTTTTGCAATACGTCTTTAGCATCATCACTTGAAGGCACATAGCGATAGCAGACCGATGAAAGTTCCTCTACATACATCTGGTAGAGTTGACTCATCGCCCTTTGTTTTTCAGTCTTCATCCTTTGCAACTTGACATTCTGCAAATAAGATTTTGGTTGCCCAAGTTGCTCAGTCAGTTGGTCTTTTTGTTGTATGAGCTTTACAAGTTTTTCGACCATCTTTTTCCGTTGTTCTATTTTAATAATCCAAAACTAAGCAAATCTTGTATGAATTTGTTTTCTTTTCATATTCTTTAACGTTTCTCCATACAAGATTTACCTTTTTCATGTATTATATTTGCAGAAAGAAACCTAAAACAAGAAAAAAATGAAAAAATTAACATTTTATCTGATGTCATTACTCATGGCAATGACGATGGTTGGATGCTCTTCTGATGATGAAGATGAAAACGAATCTTATATCCCCAACGTGTTGCAAATCAGAAATGGTGATAGTACTGAAAGCTATTCTGTGACAAATGCTATATTTTATTCCGTAGAAACAGAAAGGATTGGAGATGATTATACTGTATTTAAATGTGTCATTAACTTTAACTCTCCATATTTATCAGGACAATCTCTTCTTATTATTAATATTAAAAAAAAGGGTTGCATCGATGCATTTCAACCAGGAGAAACATTTCAGTTGGATCAATTTACTGCCATATTAAGACCTAATTTTTATTTATTTTCTGCCGATACCGAAATTTTATATAATAATGCAACAAAAGGAACTATTAAACTGGTGGACAAGAAAAAGATTGGCGACATAACTGTCTTATCTCTCCAAATCATGGATTTGACTTTTGAAAGTGAAAGCCAAAGCTTTATCAATCAAGGATCATATATAATCAATGGATTAGTTGATTATAAAGAAGGAGGAAGTTATTGGAAATGTGGAAATGGATAATGTATCTGGCGTAAATTACCAATCATAAATTCAGAATTATTCCGACAAAAACCAGTTATGATTTTCTTGTGAAATAGAATTGAAAAGGTGGGAAAGAGGATTAAAGTAGGCAAAAAAACATGTTTTTCTTCGTAAAATAGCATGTTATTAGCGTAACTATATATGTTACGAGTGCTAACTATATATGTTATGAAAGCCAAAATAATGACGTTTTTGAGGAAAAATCATGGTTTTCCAATCAGTTACAAAACCATGATTAACCATAAACTATTGATTATGAGCTATTTAAAGATTCACAGAAAAATGAGCATTTTTCCCACCAAGTATCTTCTCGTTTGAAAAAATGCCCGTATTTTAGGGGGTAAATTCAGAATTTACATGACAATTTTAAAGTAAGGAAGACAGATTCCACAAAAATCCCAGCCATCATATTTGACGACTGGGATTCTCTATCGAAACGCTGTTTTACAGTGCGAAAATTTTCAATTGATTAAGCTCCAGCGTTTTCTTCTATGTCGAGTTCCATATCCTCTAATTCAGGAATTTCCTCAACTGGAGCCTCTTCTTTTACTTCTTCAACTGGAGCTGGTGCTGGAGCGTTCTCAGCAACAACCACAACGGGAACCTTTACCTCAACCTCTTTGTGGAAGTGAACGGTAGCCTCATACTCACCAACACGCTTTGCCTCGTGCATGGTAACAATCTTGCGATCAACCTCAATACCCTTCTGAGCAAGAGCCTCTACTACCTGAGCAGCACCAACAGAACCGTACAGCTGACCTGTAACAGAAACCTTTGCAGGAATTTCGAGTTTGATACCCTCAAATGCCTTAGCCTTATCTTCAGCGGCAGCCTTCTGAGCAGCAATCTTGTGAGCTTGTTGTTTCAAATTCTCAGCGAGAACTTTCTTGGCAGATACAGATGCGATAACACCTTTTCCCTGAGGAATCAAGTAGTTACGTCCATATCCTTCCTTTACTGTAACGATGTCGTTCTTGTATCCAAGACCTATAATATCTTCTTTCAATATGATTTCCATTCTGTTTCCTCCTCAATTAATTATTTCATTAAGTCTGTTACGTAAGGAAGCAGTGCAATCTGACGAGCACGCTTAACGGCTTGTGCTACACGACGCTGATACTTCAAAGATGTACCAGTGATACGACGTGGAAGAATCTTACCCTGCTCATTCAAGAATTTCTTCAAGAATTCGGGATCTTTATAGTCAATGTACTTGATACCACTCTTCTTGAAACGGCAATACTTCTTCTTCTTGGTGTCGATAGAAGGAGCTGTCAAATAACGGATTTCAGAATCTTGTGTTGCCATGGATTAAGCCTCCTCTTTTTTTGCAAGTTTAGCACGACGCTTCTCAGCGTAAGCAGCTGCATACTTGTCAAGTTTAACAATCATGTAACGAATTACTTTCTCGTCACGGCGATAAGCTGTTTCGAGAGTTTTGATAAGAGATGGCTCAGCCTTGAACTCCATCAAGTTGTAGAAGCCAGAGGTCTTCTTCTGGATTTGGTAAGCCAATTTCTTCAATCCCCAGGCCTCTTCATTCAAAATCTCTGCACCATTATCAACGAGCAGTTTCTTGAATTTTGCGACCGCTTCCTTCATCTGATCATCAGACAAAACGGGAGTTAAAATGAAAACGGTTTCGTATTGATTCATACTACTTTTAAATAAATTAAGTAAATAAATTAACTAAATTGCAATTTGCGGGTGCAAAATTACTACAATTATTACAAATGACCAAAATATTTTTTGTATTTTTGCCACAAAATCAATGATTTATGAAGAAATTACTCAAATATTTAGGTCTTCCACTTGTTTTTGTTGGTTTATTATGGTTGGTCATCTGCTTCCTGGCAGGTTGGACCAACTCTAACACATTATTAATTACTGGAGTAATATTAATTGCGGTAGGCATCATTACATACGTCATGAAAATGAAGAATGAAAGCAACTATTAAAAAAAATTGGGTTACGTCCATGACAGACATAACCCAAACTTTTATTCAGTAGATAACTTTTATCTCAGTTAACCTTTCAATCGTCTTATGCTTCAGGAACAACACTTACAACGCTCTTGTCGCGACGTCCCTTGTGGAACTCAACAATTCCGTCAGTAAGAGCATAGAGTGTATCATCCTTTCCGATACCTACATTCTTACCTGGATTGTGCTTTGTACCGCGCTGGCGAACGATGATGTTACCTGCAATGCACTTCTGACCACCCCAAATCTTAACGCCTAATCTTTGTGAAGCTGATTCGCGGCCGTTCTTAGAACTACCAACACCTTTTTTATGAGCCATTTGAAATCCTCCTAAACTTTAAGCGATAACTGATTTAACTTTAACTTCAGTGAACTGCTGACGATGGCCATTCTTCTTGCGATAGTCCTTGCGACGTTTCATCTTGAAGACGATAACCTTCTCGCCCTTTACAAGCGGATTCACTACTTCTACTACTACTTTTGCACCTTCTACAGTAGGAGCACCAACTGTGACATCACCCTCATTGTCTACGAGGAGAACCTTGTCAAACTCAACAGTCTTACCTACTTCAGCATCCTTCATGTGATTTACATAAAGCTTCATGCCTGTTTCAGCCTTAAACTGCTGACCGTTAATTTCTACAATTGCGTACATTTTATTTATTTAAACGGTTTTATCCGTAAGGCGAATGGCTTCGTGCCATTACTTAAAACAGCCTCCACGGCATCAATTATTAATCAAAAAGCCCCATAGGAGCCAATTTGGAGTGCAAAATTACGAATTATTACCGACATTCTTGAATCCAGACAGAGTCAAACTCACTTTTGTTAACTCTATTTAACTTCTACAACGTCATTCGCAACAATTATCCTACTCTTCCTCAGGCGTAATCAACTTATAACCCTTACCGTGGATGTTGATGATTTCAATCTGGTCGTCGTCTTTCAAGTGCTTACGCAACTTGGTAATATACACATCCATCGAACGAGCATTGAAGTAATTGTCATCAATCCAGATAGTCTTCAAGGCAAAGTCGCGTTGCAAGATCTCATTGGCATGAGAGCAGAGCAATGCCAACAACTCATTTTCCTTGGTGGTGAGTTTTGTTTGCTTGTCGCCAATGGTCAGCAATTGCTTTTGGGTATCAAAGGTGAATCTACCGATATGATAGAGCGTAGAGTCTTTGTTTTTCTTGCCATGTACACGGCGCAAGATAGCCTCAATGCGCATCACCAGTTCTTCCATCGAGAAAGGTTTGGTAATATAATCATCGGCTCCCAGCTTGAAACCTTCAAGGATATCTTCCTTCAGTGTTTTGGCAGTAAGGAAGATGATAGGCATCTCTGCATTGGCTTGGCGAATCTCTTGTGCCAACGAGTAACCGTCTTTCTTAGGCATCATCACATCAAGCACGCAGATATCAAATTTAGTCTTCAAGAAAGCCTTATAGCCAGCCTCACCATCAGGACAAAGTTCGGTCACGTAACCTTTTGCCTGCAAATACTCGCGAAGAAGCATACCGAGGTTTTCATCGTCTTCGCACAACAAAATCTTCAATTTATCTTCCATAACTTTTAGTTTTTATAGAGACGTAAATGTAGTCTTTGGCTTTCTTTCCACAACTATCACGCCACGCCTCTGGGTTTATATTTTTATTTTCCTATTAAGATGTTTCTTTCAACACGGGCAGCTTGATGGTAAACGTAGTACCCTTGCCATACTCACTATCCACCTTGATTTCACCATTATGCAGATCTACGATATTTTTCACGTATGCAAGACCTAATCCAAATCCTTTCACGTCGTGAACGTTTCCTGTATGGACACGGTAGAACTTATCAAACACCTTCTTCAGATTGTCTTTCTTAATACCAATTCCCGTATCCTTGACAGACAGGTACAGATTATCCTTATCGTTCCATGTAGTCAGGTAAATGTCTATCGGTTGGTCGGGCTTGCGATATTTAACGGCATTGTCAAGCAAGTTGTTAATCACATTCTGGAAATGTACGTCATCTACGTAAATCGCCGACTCGATGGCTCCAATATCAGTATAAATCTTTCCACCCGTGTGTTCCACTCGCAACGTGAACGAATTTGCCACATTCTCCACCATTTCGTTAAGGTCAAGTTTCTTCTTCTTAAACACAGCCTTTTTGCGGTCGAACATAGACATTTGCAATACCTTTTCCACGAGGAATCGCAGACGCTTGGTTTCGTCGTTAATTACGGTTCCCAAATGCTTCATCATGGCTGGACTCTTGTTCACGCTATCATCGTTCAGCATCTGCGAAGCCAAGGAGATACTTGCTATTGGAGTTTTCAACTCATGGGTCATATTGTTGATAAAATCGTTCTTGATCTCCGAATACTTCTTCTGACGGAATATGACGAAGATGGTGAAGATGAAGGTAATCAACAACACTACCGTGAATATCACTGACGGAATCATGAAACGCACCGATGAATAGACATAGCTATTGATGTCTGGGAAATGGATTTTTACCACTCCCATCTTCATTTGCGGGTCGTTGCGAAACAGCAATTGCGTATAGGTATATTCTTCTCCTTCCTCCGTATAGTCTGGACAACGGTACACTTCCCGCCCATCTTGCGTTGAAACCTTAAAGTGATAAGGAATCTTGATGCCATTGTTCATCAGTTCTTCCTTCAAGTCTCTATCGAGCAACTTGAAATTAATCCTTTCCTTCAAAGGTTTATCCGAAGCCGAATACAGGATGGAATAAACTACTTCATTGAGCAACGCCTTTTGATAAACGAAACGGTTTCGCACAAGTTCTTGCATCGACTTACTGGCTTCCGACATAGCGTTCTTGTCTGTGCGCAATATCATTGCCTTGGGTATCTTTGAGGGTTTGGCAGCAATCGTTTTCAACTCAAAAGACGAATACTCTCGCTTGTTCTCCTTACGCTCTTTCTCATTGATGTCTTTCTCCAGATAGCGCAATGTCTCATTCAACTCCAGGTTTCTGCTTGCCTGATAGAGCGCACGGTTTACCGACTCATCAAACTGCTCCTTTTTCATCTCTGCCATTGCACGGATGTATTGCAATTGCAGTAAGAGCAATCCGAGGAACGAAAGTCCCATGATGACGGCTATTGTCCATATTGTTCTCTGCTTCATATTAAGCTACTTATTGGAATTGACTACGCAAAGATACAAAACTATTAAATAATTAACACATAAATGTTAATTAATTATTTGAATTTAAAACTTATTAATAAAATATCGTTATATAATTAATCATTTACAATTACAACCAATAAACAAATAATGATAAACCATATTTCAACGTCTCTTGTATTAAATCAAGCATTCGTATGTGATTTATTTTTTTAACGACAAGAGTTTTGGCTTTTCACAAAATGTTCCTATATTTGTATGGTCAAAGTAGTTTCTCATAACATTATTTACACCATATAATACATATACCATGGAACAAACACCTCGTGAAATAAGAAACGGCAAATTGGCAGCTAAAATGATTGCCAATTTACAAAAGAGACATTATGACGCTTACTATTGTCCTACTGGTGCAGACGTTATCAACAAAGTCAAGGAGATTATCCCTGAAGGTAGCAGCATTTCTTGGGGAGGTTCATACAGCATTCGCGATATCGGCTTAACGCAATTCTTGAAAAACGGGAATTACAAGGTTTACGACCGCGACGATGTGACCACGCAAGAAGACAAGATACGCATTTACAGAAAGGCGTTTGAATGTGATTTCTACTTGGCATCAGTGAATGCTATCAGCGAGGATGGTGTCATCATCAACATTGATGGAAACGGTAACCGCGTAGCTGCCATTACTTGGGGACCAGAGCATGTTATCTTGGTTGTTGGTTTGAATAAGGTGTGTCAAGACGTAGATTCTGCCATCAAGCGCGCCCGTTCCACGGCTGCCCCTTGGAACATGGCTCGTTTCAACTTCAATACTCCTTGTCAGGTTGACGGCACATGTCATGATTGCAAATCGCCCGACTCCATTTGCAATTATGTCAGCATACAGCGTATGTCTCATCCTGCCAAACGACACATTGTTATATTAGTAGGAGAAGACTTAGGATATTAATTTAGAATCACACGAAATGATTGTTTGTATAGCAGAGAAGCCAAGCGTTGCAAGAGACATCGCAAGAATCATCGGTGCCACCTCGTCAAAAACAGGTTACATGGAAGGCAATGGTTATCAAGTGACATGGACATTTGGTCATCTCTGCACATTGAAGGAACCACACGACTATACTGCCAATTGGAAACACTGGAGCTTGGCATCTTTACCCATGTTGCCACCACGATTCGGCATCAAGCTCATTGAGGATGAAGGCATCAAGAAACAGTTTGCCATCATCGAACGCCTCATGCAAAATGCCGATGGAATCATCAATTGTGGCGACGCTGGTCAAGAGGGTGAACTCATCCAACGATGGGTGATGCAAAAGGCGCAAGCCAAATGTCCGGTGAAACGTCTGTGGATTTCTTCCATGACTGACGAAGCAATCACAGAGGGATTTCAACAACTGAAAGACCAATCCGAATACCAGCCATTGTATCTGGCTGGTCTTTCACGCGCCATTGGCGACTGGATATTAGGCATGAATGCCACACGACTGTACACTTTGAAGTATGGTCAAAACAGACAAGTGCTGAGCATCGGGCGCGTACAAACACCTACGCTTTCACTGATTGTCAGTAGGCAAAAAGAAATAGACAACTTCAAACCAGAGCCATATTGGGTGTTGGCTACCATTTACCGCGACACACAGTTTACTGCTACCAAGGGTAAATTCACCAGTAAGGAAGAGGGCGAGAAGGCTTTTGCAACCATAGAAGGAAAAACTTTCACCGTTACCGACGTACAAAAGAAAAAGGGAACGGAAGCTCCACCAAGATTATTTGACCTCACTTCCCTACAGGTGGAATGTAACAGGAAATTTGCTTATTCGGCAGAAACCACACTCAACCTGATACAAAGTCTGTACGAAAAGAAAATCACCACTTACCCACGTGTAGATACGCAATTTCTGCCCGATGATGTTTACCCGAAATGTCCTGCCATCATGAACGGTCTTTACAAGACGACGTTTGGCAACACCCAACCATACGCTCAAATCGTGAAAGCATTAAGTGGCAAGCCTCTACCCAAGACCAAGAAGGTATTCGACACGTCGAAAGTAACCGACCACCATGCCATTATCCCTACGGGTGTTCCTCCCGTTGCACTTACAGACATGGAACGCCATGTATTCGACTTGATTGCCAAGCGGTTTGTAGCGGTATTCTATCCTGATTGTAAATTTTCCACTACCACTGTGTTGGGGGAAGTGAAAGATGAAACAACCAAAGACGTGGTAGAATTTAAGGCCACTGGAAAGGAAATACTCTCTCCTGGATGGAGAACGGTTTACGAATCTGACAAAAAGATATTAGACGAGGACGAGGCTAAGAAGGAGAATGAAGAGCGCACACTTCCTGCTTTTACCAAGGGGGAAAGTGGTCCTCATCAACCCACACTCACGGAGAAAAGTACTACCCCTCCCAAACCTTACACCGAAGCCACTCTCTTACGTGCCATGGAAACGGCAGGAAAATTTGTGGAAGACGAGGAACTACGTGCGGCATTGAAAGAAAATGGCATAGGAAGACCTTCGTCAAGGGCTGGAATCATTGAGACGCTTTTCAAACGACATTATATCAAAAGGGAACGCAAAAACCTCATTGCCACTCCTACAGGGATAGAGCTCATCGACACCATCAAGGAGGAACTGCTGAAAAGTTGTGAACTCACGGGTATCTGGGAAAAGAAACTTCGTGACATCGAGCATCGCAAGTATGATGCAGCTCAATTCGTGGACGAACTGAAACAACAAATCACCACCATCGTCAACGATGTACTGAGAGAAAACAATACACATCCGATTACCGTTACCACCGACGAGAACGTCAAGGCTAAGAAAACCAAGCGAACTACAACCAAGAAGATGACGCTGAAGCTCTCCGACGAAATCATCGGCAAGCCTTGTCCAGAATGTGGGAAAGGAACTATCGTAAAAGGAAAAACTGCCTACGGCTGTTCTAATTGGCAACACTGCCAGTTCCGACTGCTATTTGGGAAATAAAAGACCTCTTTCCTACTATTCTCTTCACCACTTCAGCCATTCTCTTTCCGAGCAATTCGGCACCAGCAGCATCAAAATGGATTTGGTCTTTTCCTAATGTGGCATCAGAAGCATCCACCACATAGAAATCTGCATCTTCTGCTTGCAAGCGATATAAGGCTTGCGCCACTTCTGCTGAACCTTGCCTGCTTTTTTTAGAAAAAGTGCCACAGACGATTGGCAAGTGAGCATATTCCTTTCTCCCAGTCTTCTCCACCAAGAAATTCCTTACATACGCCACCAATTCTTTCATGTTTTCATAATAATGGGCAGATTGCGAACGGTCACTTTCTCCCTGATGCCACAACATGAGTTTGATGTCATAGCCGTTTGGGAGTCGTTGCAATGTATCAAGGCAAGCAGCAATATTCTCCGTGAATGCTTTCAACAATGACTTTCCACCTTTGTCTGCCGCCGCTGTATGCGCAAGATATGCGGGTGAAGCGCTCCAGTGCATGTTGTTGGTACTCTGACAAAGCGTGTCTATAGCGGTTCCTCCCAAGCTCTCCTTGATGACATAGAATGGACGATGTAACATTTGCTCCAACTCATAATATACCACCGCATCATACGCCCAACGATGAGGATTGTTTTCGTTGAAGATACGTGGCCAGAACAATTCAAAACGACCGTTGCCAGAATGTACACCACTGCCAAAGCTCCATTGGCAATAGCGATACTTATCCCTTTGGATATAATCAGGCAACTCGCTATTGTTTACCCTTCCGTCGGTATTGCTTTGTCCTGCGGTCAGTATGACCACAGTGGAATTGTCTTTCTCCTTTTCGTAGTTTAGTCGAATTGCTTTTACAGACTGAAACGAGAACAAGAACGCTCCAACCAACAACAAAACCCGCCATTGAAATCTTTGACAAACAGAAGCCTTCATGATTACATTCATATCAATAAGAAATTAATGTGTAAAACATATCCTTTACGGTGAACAAACACCATCTTTAAGCCATGCAAAGGTAATCATTATTTTTGGAAAGATCATCTTCCAAGGATATTTCTTTTTTAAGACACGTCAAGGAATGGTCAAAGTAACAACAAGTAACATCATGAGTAACCATCGGTCACCATCATAGTAACCGATGGTTTCTTATATAGTGACCAACGGTTTCTCACTATGTGAACCAACGTTCCTCAAATCTATATATCAACCAACAGCACATTATTGAACGTTGTTGAACATTGAGAAATGAGTTGTTGATATTATTCTCACAAAAAAATCATAAATATTTCACATTATCGCTCAGTTTTTGCAATGGTCTGCAATTAATTTGTTATTTTTGTAGTCAAGATTTGGCAGATTCGAATGAGTAAAGTCTGTGTTAGAATGAAGAATCCATTCTACTATGTGAATGGCATCAAGCAGAATACTTGTGAGGCAGAAGAATACGTAACTAAATCTCAGTATAATAAGATTTGGATAGATAATGCGCATGATTGCTGACAATACTATTAGGCTGGAAGAAATGCTATAGAAATATGGACAAGAACAAGATAAAGAAGCTATTACAAAAAGGCGAGCGCCTAACGCTGGAAGCAAAACTGGCCAAAACGGATGTTCCCAAGTCGATTTGGATGAGTTATTCTGCTTTTGCAAATACGATGGGTGGAACCATTCTGTTGGGTGTTTTTGAGGATTTGAAGGAAAAATATCCTGCAAAGAGGTATCGGATAGAAGGTGTTGATGATGCCGAAAAGATACGTAAGGACTTCTGGAATACCATCAATAGTAATAAGGTGAGTGACAACATCCTGACAGATAGTGATGTGGAGGTGGTGAATATGGATGGTATGCAAGTTGTCTGCATCCATGTGCCGATGGCTGATTGGCGGATGAAGCCTGTCTATCTGAATGAGAATGTCTATAAGAATACATTCAAGCGCAACCATGAGGGTGACTTCCATTGCACGGAACAACAGGTGAGGGCAATGATTCGTGACTCCTACGAGGGAGGAAACGACGGAGCACTGATGGAACATTACGACATGGATGATGTTGACTTAGACACACTGCGCCGATACCGCACGCTGTTTCAGTTCCGAAATGAGGGACATGTATGGAACGATGTGGACGACAAGACTTTTTTGAAGAATCTTGGTGGCTATATCGTTGACAGAGAGACTGGCAAAGAGGGCTTGACGATGGCTGGACTGATGATATTTGGCAAAGGACTATCTATTCAAGAGCGATTTGCCAACTTCAGGATGGACTATATTGACTTCTGCAATCTGATAGGTGAAGAGCGTTATAGTGACCGATTAACCTACGACGGACGTTGGGAGAACAATTTGTATCAGTTCTTTAGTCGTGTGATTCCAAAAGTGACCTTCGACCTTCCACGCCCATTCCGGATGGAAGGTATTCAGCGAGTAGATGACACACCACTGCATAAAGCCGTGCGTGAGGCATTTACGAACGCCATTATACATGCTGATATTTTGTTGGAGGCAGGCGTGCTGCGGATTGAGAAGCATGAAGACCGACTGGTTTTCCGCAATCCTGGCTTATTGATGCTGCCCCTGAAGGATATCTACGAAGGTGGCGTATCAAAAGCCCGTAATCCGAAGATGCAGAATATGCTAAGAATGATTGGCTATGGTGAAAACCTTGGTTCTGGTTTCCCAATGATACTTGGGGCTTGGAAAGAGGTAGGTTGGGGTGAGCCTATTTTGGACAACCGCTTAGATGTGGATGAGGTCGTCTTGGTGCTCCCAATTAAACGAATAGAGGGCAGTAACCCCAAAAGTGCCCCCAAAAGTGCCCCCAAAAACAGGAAAAGTGTCCTCAAAAAGTTGTCTCCGCAAGAACGACTTGATATGATTATTGCACATATCAAAGGAAATCCGTCGATTACTCGCGAAGAAATCGCTGATATGATAGGGGTTAGTCTTACTACATTGAGGAAAGACCTTCGAATCCTGAAAGAGCAATATGGTGTACGTTATGAAGGTCCTAGTAAAACGGGCAAATGGGTAATTGATAATTAACGATTTGTAATTTGCCAAAGTAAGAAAGAAACGAAAACATTTAGATATATGATATTTAGAAAGAAAAAAAGGAGCTTAGAGGATGCCATTATCTATGCTCAAAACGTAATCAATGCCGGGTAAATGTGTATTTTTGAAAAACAACAACAATACTTAATTAATTTATGGTTTATAATGAAATAGGAAAGACTGGAATGCGTGTGTCCAACTTAGGATTTGGAGCGTCTTCATTGGGAGGCGTTTTTCACGGCATTCGAGAGGAAGAAGGCATTCAGGCGGTATTCACCGCAGTTGAGAACGGCATCAACTTCATTGATGTTTCTCCTTACTACGGACACTTGAAAGCGGAGACCGTATTGGGGAAAGCCTTAAAAGACATTCCTCGTGACAAGTATTATCTCTCTACGAAAGTGGGAAGATACGGCAAGGATGGGGTGAACACATGGGACTACTCTGCCAAGCGAGCCACGGAGAGTGTGTATGAGAGCATGGAACGATTGCACATTGATTACATCGACCTCATCAATGTACACGATGTGGAGTTTGCCGACCTGCAACAAGTGGTTGACGAGACCTTGCCTGCCTTGGTGGAACTGCGCAACAAGGGTGTAGTGCGACATGTGGGAATCACAGACTTGCAACCCGAAAATCTGAAATGGGTGATAGAACACGCCGAGGAAGGAACGGTGGAGAGTATTCTCAACTTCTGCCACTATAGTCTGAACGATGATATGTTATTAGACTACTTGGATTTCTTTGAGGAAAGAGGAATTGGCGTGATTAATGCCTCTCCTTTCTCTATGGGACTTCTGTCGCAACGTGGTACACCCGATTGGCATCCTGCTCCTGCCTCATTGAAAGAAGCTTGTGCCAAGGCTGCAGCCTATTGCCAAGAAAAGGGGTATCCCATTGAGAAATTAGCAATCCAATATTCCACCAGTCTGAATCCACGTATAGCCACGACCTTATTCAGCAGTGCCAATCCTCAAAACGTGCTGAAGAATATCGACTATGTGAATCAACCTTTAGACGAGCAATTGGTGAAGGAGGTTAGGGCTATCATCGGAGACCAAATGCGCGTGAGATGGAAAAACTCTTAGAAGATTGAAAATTGAAAATTGAAGATTATGATGACGATTATTGATGCACATAGCCATTTGTGGCTGAAACAAGACACCAGTTGGAACGGGAAGCCAATACGGTCGATGAAAGACGGACGCTCTATCTTCTTAGGCGAAGAGGTTCAGATGCTGCCTCCATTCATGATTGACAGCGTCAACTCGGCAGAGGTTTTTCTCTCCAACATGAACTATGCGCAAGTTTCAGCTGCCGTAGTGGTGCAAGAGCTCATCGACGGCAACCAAAACGACTATCTAATCGACGTGCAACAACGTTACCCGAATCGTTTCGTGGTATGCGGTATGTTCAACTACTTCGGAGAAAATATCGTGGAAGAGATTCGTTCTTTGATACAACGAGGATTTCAAGGCATTGCCATTCCTGGTCATCGACTAATCCTTGATGACAGGCGAGTGATGCTGAACACGCCCGAAATGATTCAAGCATTCCGACTGATGGAAGAAAACGACGTATTTCTTTCCATCACACTTGCAGATGGCGACTTGCAAGTAAGAGAGTTGGAAGAGGTGATTGCCGAATGCCCACGTTTGCGAATAGCCATCGGCCATTTCGGAATGCCCACGATAGACGGATGGAAAGAACAAATCAAATTGGCTCTTCACGAAAACGTGATGATTGAAGCGGGTGGAATCACTTGGTTATACAACTCAGAGTTTTACCCCTACCCTTCAGCCATAAGAGCCATACGAGAAGCAGCCGACCTCGTAGGTATGGACAAACTGATGTGGGGTAGCGACTATCCACGAACCATCACCGCCATTACCTATCGGATGTCATACGACTTTGTCAGCAAGAGCCAAGAACTTACGGAACGTGAGAAGGCTCTCTTCTTGGGAGAAAATGCCCAACGATTCTATGGAATCAAAGAAACAATAGTATTACCTTATATAAAAAACATGTCAGAATGAAAGCAATACAAATTGCCGCCGTGAAAGAGATGGCGGTCGTAAATATCGAAAAGCCCGTATTAAAGGCAGACGAAGTGCTACTGGAATTGAAATACGTAGGATTCTGTGGTTCGGACCTCAGCACCTACTTAGGTAAGAATCCCATGGTGAAAATGCCCGTTATACCTGGTCATGAGGTGGGGGCTGTCATTGTGGAAGTGGGAGAAAACGTACCCGAAGGACTCAAGCCAGGAATGACTGTAACGGTGAATCCCTATACCAATTGCGGAAAATGTGCGTCTTGCAGAAATGGCAGGGTGAACGCTTGTCAGCACAACGAGACGTTGGGCGTACAACGCAATGGTGCCATGCGTGAATACATCACACTGCCCTGGGAGAAAATCATCCCTGCGGGATTACTGTCGCCTCGCACCTGTGCATTGATAGAACCCATGAGTGTTGGTTTTCATGCCGTATCTCGCGCACAAGTGACCGACATCGACGTAGTGATGGTCATTGGATGTGGAATGGTGGGTATGGGAGCCGTGGTACGTTCTGCCCAACGAGGAGCAACCGTTATTGCGGCAGACATTGATGATGATAAGTTAGCTCTCGCCAAAGAGATGGGAGCCAGTTACACCATCAACACATTGAAAGACGACGTACACCAGAAACTGCTGGAAATGACATCAGGATTTGGTCCAGACGTAGTGATAGAGGCAGTGGGAAGTACGGTGACCTACCAAATGGCAGTAGATGAAGTAGCATTCACTGGTCGTGTAATTTGCATTGGCTACGCCAAGACGGAAGTGTCGTTCCAAACCAAATATTTCGTACAAAAGGAACTCGACATTCGTGGTTCTCGCAATGCGCAACCCTCCGATTTCCGTGCCGTGATTCATTATTTGGAAAAGGGCAATTGTCCTACGGAGTCATTGATTTCCCGAGTGGTAAAGCCAGAGGATGCAGCCCAAGCCATGCAAGCATGGGCTGAGCAACCTGGCAAGGTATTCCGAATTTTGGTGGAGTTTTGAGAAAATGAGGAGGTGAGAAGTGAGGGGTGAGAGGTAAGAGAATAGCTACGGCAGCTTGAGTCTCAAGCACAAAGGCTAATCTCTCACCTCTCACCCCTTACCTCTTATTTCTCACATCTCAAAACTCTCACTCTGCACATACATCTCCCAGCCTAAATACGTTTCGACAGCCTCGTTGAGAATATCGACCACATCGGTACGACACATGGCGACATGATGCTCGAAACCATTCTTGCAGATATACTTCATGAGCTTTTGTAAGTTGTCAACCTTCGTCACGGCAATACAACCATCCATTCCGTATGGATCGTCAGTGATTTCGCCCTTGCCAAGATAAGCCTTGATACATCCCCGTGGATCATCAGTAGAGATGCGGAAGAACGTGAAATCACCTGCCGTTACCTTGGCATAAACTGCTCCAAACGTATTCACCTTTCCAAGTGTACGACCGAGAACGCCAAGTGGTCCCAACTTCAAATTGTTTTGCACAAACGACTTAGGATAATTGCCGCAATGAGTACATACACATTTGTTGCGATCTTCAGCAAAGTTGTTGTTCCAATCGAGCAAAGCAGAAGACTTTCCGGAAGCAAGTGTCAAGGCGTACATTGAAACGGCTCCGGCAATATCGGTCTCACAGGCTGCGGGAATCAACTTATCGCCCAACATTGACATGGTAACGCAAGCTGCACAACCATAATTCTGTTCCAAAGAATCCCAACACTGAATGGCTACAGCCTGTACGTCGTTGGATTCAATCCAATCTTCAACAGCGACACCAAACTTAGCTTGTAGTTTCAGTTTCTCACGATAGTTTTCTGGTACCTCCGCATAGTTATACAACCGTTCGCACATCTTGATAAACTTGGGATCATCATCGCCAATCTTTTGTGCGGCAAAGAGAATCTCCGAAAGATCTGCGGGAACGACGGTAATACCACTTCTCTGAAGAAGTTTCTCACTGGCTCTACAGGTATTAAAGCCCAACGGACGAGTACCTATCTGTCCGATACGACAATGACGCAAGCCATTCACCACCCTACATATAGCGGCAAACTTCTCCAAGTCTTTCGCTAATAACTGACTATAAATAGAATAGGTGTGCAACGTGGTATCAGTGAAAGGAATGCCATACTGATAGAGATTGTTGCATACGGATATTTTACCGCAGAAAGCATCACGACGATTGTCAAGGTCAACCTTATCGTTTTCATCGTCACAAGCCTGAACGAGTACGGGCACATTCAAATCGGCATCGCTGATGGCATTGATGATACCTATCTCAAAGCCGAAGTTTGGCAACGATACGATGATACCGTCAATCTCATCACGATGTTCACGAAATTGCTTGGCAACTTTCAGCCCATCCTCGCGTGTCTCAATACTACTGCTACCTGTGGGTGTAGCATCCTCTGGCAATATCACGTACTCGAAACCCAGTTGCTCGATGGTCTTCAACAACTGCGTACGTACATCTCGTGCCAATTCAGAATTAAAATAGGCGCGTGTTCCTATAATCACGCCAAAACATGTTTTTCCGTTTCTCATTGTTATTAGGTATTTTGATTTGAATAATTGTTTATTGAATGATTTGCTCGACGGCTCTTCGCCATCCTTGATATAATAAATCCATATCATCAGTGTGATGAGGTTGAATGACTTGTGTCACCTTTCGCAGACCTACCACATCGTCAAATGAGGTCCATATTTTCCTGGCAAACCCGTTCATGATGACTGCACCGAGCGCAGACGCATCTTCCACCTCAGTACAAACGACGGGAGAATCAAGCAAATCAGCCTGAAACTGCATCAAGAAATGATTTTTGGTTGGTCCGCCATCAGCACAAATCTCGCTCAACTTACCACCAGTACCTTTTGCCATGACTTCTATCAAGTCTTTCACTTGATAAGCTATCGACTCTAAGGCTGCTCGAAGAAAATGCGCACGTGTTGTGGAGAACGTCATTCCAACGACACCTGCCTTGGCATTAGGTTTCCACCAAGGAGCGCCCATTCCAGCAAAGGCAGGAACGATATAAACGCCATTGGTTGAATCTACCGTAGTAGCCTCTGCTTCCATCTCACTGGGAGCGTTTACTAATTTCAATTGGTCTGCAATCCATTTCAACGTGGCTCCCGTACTATAGATATTTCCTTCAAATCCATAGAAATGTCTGCCAAGTGCTGAGAAGCCAACCGACGTAACCAATCCTTCTGGAGCAGGAAGTGGCTCTTCACCAATATTCACCATCACGGAAGAACCCGTACCGTATGTTACCTTTCCTGAGCCTTTCGTGAAGCACATTTGTCCTACAAGTGCTCCGTGGGAATCACCCAACACTCCAGCAATGGGAATAGGCTTATCAAATAACCCCTCGACAGTGGTTTCGCCAAATACAGCATCACAAGGTAACACCTGTGCCAACATACTTCTTGGAATTTGGAAGATGTCAAGTAAATCATCATCCCAATCCATCGTATGAATATTAAACAGCATGGTGCGGGAAGCATTGGTGGTATCTGTATAGAAACTCTTTCCTCCCGTGAGTTTCCAAATGAGCCATGTTTCAATGGTTCCCATCAACAATTTGCCATCCTTAGCATCTTGTTTCGCTCCCTCTACGTTGTCGAGAATCCATCTCACTCCCGTAGCAGAGAAATTAGGGTCAATCAGCAAGCCACTCTTTTCAAACACTCGTCCAGACTCACCTTGGTCTTTCAATTGTTGACAAAGCTCCGCACCACGGTTGTCTTGCCATACAAGTGCATGGTAAACGGGTTTGCCTGTGGTTTTGTCCCAAACCACCACCGTTTCTCGTTGGTTGGTAATTGCCAAAGAGTATTGAACGTTGGAAGATTGAACATTGAACATTGAACATTGAACATTGGCTGGCGCATCAAATGAATGGTCAATGCTCAATGATGAATGGTCAATGGTCAATGGTGAATGGTCAATGATTAAAGATTGGTCAATCAGTTGTCTGATAGCCTCTACTGTATTGAGGTAGATTTCTTCTGCATCATGCTCTACCCATCCTGCTTGAGGATAGTACTGTTGATGGTCCACATGGCAACGAGCCAACATCTTACATTGCTCGTCAAACAACATTGCCTTGGTGGATGACGTGCTTTGGTCGATAGCAATAATCTTATTCATGGCAAATGGATTTTGCAGAGTTAATGAAGTCAAGGGTCTTAGATACGATTCCTTCTGCATCCATTCCATAATAATGGAATATTTCTGCATTCGTACCATGTACCACATTCTCATCCGGGATTCCGATAATACGCACGGGAACGGGATGTTCGCTCAACACTTCACATACCATTGCTCCTAAGCCTCCAAACTGACTGTGTTCCTCGATGGTCACTATCCTACCCGTTTCTTTCGCAGCCTTGAGGATTGCATCCTGATCAAATGGCTTTATCCATGACATGTCTAACACACGGGCAGAAATACCTTGTTCCTTTAATTGGAGTGCGGCTTGCCATGCGTGATAAACGGTTTCGCCAGTGGCAACAAGCGTCAGGTCATTGCCATCCACTACAGTTATGGCCTTACCCAATTCAAAATGGAAGTCATCGTTTGCATACACGTCTGGAACGGCAGCACGACCCACTCGCACATAACACGGTTTATCGAAATCAACTAAAAACTTTACCAACTTTCTTGTCACTCGCCAATCACTTGGAAGACACACGGTCATTCCTGGGAATGTGCGCAATACGGCAATATCATGCAAGGAATGATGTGTTGCCCCCAATGCACCGTATGCCACTCCTCCACTTACACCCAATATCGTAACGGGATTTTCGCTATAGGCAAGATCTACTTTCACCTGCTCCAGCGAACGAGCCACATAGAAACATGCAGGACCACAACAAAAGACTTTCTTTCCACTATGCGCCAATCCTGCTGAAATGCCCACGGCATTTTGTTCGGCTATGCCACATTCCACGAATTGCTTGGGCAATTGTTCCGCAAAGTCGCCTAACGTCACGGAACCTCGTGCGTCTGTAGTCACCGCGATAATGTCCTTATCCTCACGTGCCAATTCCAGCAACGTGTCGGTAAACATTTTTCTACATGCAATCATATATAATATAATGTGGGAATATCACTCTCCCTTTTCTTCGATGTTGATTAATCTGTTTATTCTCTCTTCTATCTCCTTCACGGCGGCTTCGCACTGTTCGGCATTCAGCACACCATGATGCCACTTCGCCACACCTTCCATGAAACTCACGCCAAATCCTTTCGTACTTTGACTCACCAACAAATGAGGTTTGCCAAGATGATAGTCTATGGAATCAAAGGTGTTGACGATACTTTCCATTGAGTCACCGTTCATCTCTTTCACGTCCCATCCGAAAGCTGTCCAACGGTCGTAGATACTATCAAGGGGCATCACGTCTTCAGTATTTCCACTGATCTGAAGATGGTTTCTGTCAATGATGGCTACCAAGTTGTCAAGATGATAACGATTAGCAGCCATTGCGGCTTCGTAAATAGAGCCTTCACCTTGTTCTCCATCCCCCATCAGCACGTACGTGTGATAGTCTTTTCCATCCATCTTGGCTGCCAATGCCATTCCCAAGCCAATACTCAACCCGTGTCCTAAGGCTCCACTATTCACCTCTATGCCTGGAACCTCTATCGTGGGGTGTCCACTGAGAATGGAACCGAATTGTCCCAACGTGTCGAGTATCTCTGGTTTGAGAAATCCCTTTGCCTCAAGGGTCACGTACAAAGACTCTGCGCAATGTCCTTTGCTCAAGACAAACCTATCACGATTTTGCCATTGAACATTGGCTTCTGGAGATTGAACATTGAACATTGAACATTGAACATTGGCTGGCGCATCGGAAGAATGGTCAATGGTCAATGGTGAATGGTCAATGGATGAAGAATGTTCAATGTTCAATGGTGAATGGTCAATGTTCATCACGTGAAAGTAGAGAGCCGTCATCACGTTCAAGCAGGACAAATCTCCACCGATATGTCCTGCTTTTGCCTTGAAGACCACTTCCACTAAGCGTTTTCTATTCTTCTCCGCTATGAGTTGTAATTCTTTTGTCTTCATTTTCATTTTGTTTTTAAAGGTCTTTTAGGTCATTAACGATAATACTGTCCTTAAAAACCTGAAAGGCCTTCACCCTATCACATCAATTTGCCCTTCTCTGCAAGTGTGTCATAGTTATTATTCAAATTACGCCAATCCACCTTTCCATTGGTCGGTATGGCATTGATGTACTTCTCTATATTCGTATATCCGTCACCATTGCAATCCTGGTTGGCATCACTGGCATCATTGGGATTCAAGCCATTTGCTTTTTCCCATTCATCGGGCATTCCGTCACCGTCGGTATCTACACGAGGAGTCCAATCTTGGTAAACAGGGTAACCTCCCATCTGTCGTGGGTCAGTGATGATTCCTTTCTTGTAAGAATCGTTCCCCAACCGACGATACTTGAAAAAGCCTTCCTCATTTTGCGATTTCTTATGCAAGCCCCACATGTCACCGTAAGGATTATCCTTCACTTTCTTCTCGTATTTATCCACGTAATAAGCAATGCCTGTGCGCACCTCTTCGGTAATGCGTTGGTCCACAATGTCTCTGCAAGGCACCGTAGCACCCGCATTCTTCAGTACCCAATCAAAGGCGCTCTCTGCTCCCATGATAGAAACGAATGGCATTTCAAATGGTTCGTTAGAGCGCATCAAAGCCAATTCCGTTTCGTCCATTTCACCATCTTTATCGGCAGTCTGAATACCACCGTTCCAATTGTCTTTCGTAATCTCGGGGAATCCCTCCATCACGTTACCCGTTGCATAGATACGACCGAATTGCTTGAATGGGAACAGGTTCACGCTTCTGCTCTCTGATTTCACGATACGATGTCCAACCGCTGTTTCCTTGGGAGTGAGTGGACCTGGTTTATAATAATTGTTGATAAAGTTTGACATCGTAGTGTATTCGCCTCCGTCAGCCGTGCGATGAACCCAATTGTACACCACATTGTTGATGAAATTGAACACGCCTCCCCATCCGATGGATGGATTTCTACCCGTATTGTCTGCCCAAAGGTTGCGCATGAAGGTGGTGTTCTCTCCACCGATGGTAGAACCAAACGAGTGGTTCCATGTGTCGAGAGCCTTGGCAGAAATGGTATTCTGAATGGTCACGTTCACCGTGGGTTCCTTTCGTTTGTCCTTTCCGTCACCCAAGTCGAACATGTGGCGATAGAAAGAGATGTTTTCATCCAAGCCCCACTCACATGAGCAATGGTCAATCATGATATTACCCACGGGATTTCCACCAAACGAATCTTCACGATGCCAAACCAATGTCTCTCCACGACGGAAGCGCATGTGGCGAACAATCACGTCATGGGTATCTACTTGGAACGACTCACCAGCAATGATCACGCCATCGCCTGGTGCTGTCTGTCCTGCTATCGTGATATAAGGAGCACGTACATAGATAGGTGATTTCAAACGGATGATACCCGATACGTTAAACACTACGATACGTGCACCGCCTTGTTCACATGCCCAGCGAAACGAACCTGGTCCGTCATCATTGAGGTTGGTCACTGTCAACACTTTTCCGCCACGACCGCCAAAGGTAAACATTCCACCACCTTCAGCACCTGGGAAAGCGGGAATCTTTGCCTGTCGCAAGTCGTAAGGACGAGCAGCCCAAGGCACGTATGGTCTTCCTGCCTTTGCTTCTTCAATCACGATGGGAAATGCAACATTCCATGCGGAATCGCTATGCGCTTTCCAACAAACTTCCAATGAGTCAATCAAATGCTTTGCCTCATCGGTTAATTGTGGATATTGAGCTTGTACGGATGTGGTAGCAAGCCACACCGTACAAGCCATTAATATTAATTTCTTCATATACTTATGATAAGAATCATTTACAAGATACTATTGAAGTGATTACTTAACCACAACCTTCTTGCCATTCTTGATAAAGAGACCCTTAGTTGGGGTAGTTACACGAACACCTTGCAAGTTGAACAAAACATCATTCTCAGTGTTGACATTCACATTGTCAATACCAACTGTAGGACCATACAACCAACGTGGGTCACCAATCTTGGCTGTCTTTTGTGGACATTCACCAAGTGTGAAGTCACCTGTTGTAATGTCATTGGCGAATACAACCACACCTTCTACGTTGTTAGCTACAGGTTCTGCATCGTCAGCAGTTTCCTCACTTGCACTAATGTCAGTTAACACACCGTCAACTGTCCATTGGAATGAGTTGCCATCAATCATCCATGTAGGATTAGCACCTTGTTGTCCACCATTCAAGCCCTTCACAAATTGTCCTTGCTTACCGCAATCGATGATGATACTGTTCTTCAACTCGTATGCAAGCCATGTCTGGTTAGCTTGGCGATGCGTGTTCACGTTCTTTGAGTAGGCTATATTATATAAGGTGGAGTTGGTAATTGAAATCGTTTGTTTCTCTAATCCAGCTTCAGTAGCCTTTTGTCCACTTTGTGAACTATAAAGTTGACCTGTGTGTTGTGGGTTACCATAGATAGTAGAATTGTTGATAGATAGTTTCTCTACAACACCACCGCCATTGAAGTCGAATACGGTTTTGTTACCACCAGCTATTTCGATGATGCTCTGCTCCAATGCCAAGATGCCATATTGAGCCTTTACCTTATTACCATAGATTAATTGTTGGGTAAGACCTTTCACCCTGACACCCTCAATCTTGATATCACCAAGTTGGTAGAAGCCATTCTCAGCAAGGAAGTCGCTATGAATATTTTCACTGATTTGAATCATTGGGCCTGTAAGGGCTGATGCATCAATGTTAGCACAGCTTAAATCACGGTCGAACACACCACCATCAGGTCTTGATGTTCTAATTTCGAGAGGACAATTGATTTGGATAGGTGAGTTCCATTGATAATCAGATCCTCCAATCAAACCTATCTCGATTTTACTGGGATATGGATTAGTTTCCATAGCGGCAGTCACTTCAGCGGCAATGTCCTTACCTAATTCAACAATTAATAGGATAGGTTCACCAATTCCCTCAATAGCATAATTCACGTTCTTGAACGACAACCAACTGATATTGTTTTCAGCTGCTATATTGAACTGAATCTTCAAGATACCATCCTCACCTACTACACCTTGAGCGGTGAATGTGTCAAGATAGAATTGTGACTCACCAATTTGTGCACCAGTTGTAACAGGAACAGCTTCACCGTCATTTGCTTGAAGGGTGATTCCTATAGGAGCATCTCCTGTGCCATTCTTTACGCGAACACGAACTAATGCAGAAACGTTATACTTACCAGGTTCTAAGTCGGTCATAGTAGCAGTTAATGTGCGCTCACCGAGTGATTGGTCATCACCTGTCCAATATTCAAAGAATGGAACCCTGAACCCTGAACCATCATTTTCTCCTTCTGTTGACCATGTATTAATATAATAAGGTGCATCCACGAAGTCAACATTGGTATCCCAAGCACTAAGGAGGAAGTTGTCAACGGTAATTGGCGCATGCCATCCTGTTGTCAAAGAAGGATCTTGCAAAGCTGCAGCTTCAGCCTTGGTCAATGTACCAGTCTCATACTTGGCGAGCCATTGTCCATAATACTCCTCATAAGCTGCTTGAGTATATACATTCGTTTCGTCAATCAATTCTTTCATTGCTGGCAATACGTTTGTGGCAATGATACTTGCCTCTGCATTGTCGATAACGGCCGTCAGTTTCTCGATGGCAGCGTTGATTTCATCAGCAGAAGAAGATGCCGTTACTTCGGCGGTTTCTGCCAAAGTATTTGCCAATGCGGTATTAACAACCTCTACCTTTGGTTGACCTTGCAATTTAGTTGCTTTCTCACGCAATTCAGCCAACTGGGAAATAATAGCAGCATTCTTCACCTCGTCGAGCGTAGCGTCTGCTCCGTAATAACTCAACTCGAAGTTGTCCCAGATAACCCAAAGAGTAGGATTGTTCTCATTCTTGATACCCACGGTAATTTGTCCATCTTTCACTTCCACATAGAGAGGACTAATCTTATACAAGCCATTCTCGAAGGAAGCACAAGCATCTGCCATAGAATTCTCAGAACCAGTCTTCAAAGGAACCAAAGCCGTTTCATCGTTGATGAAGAACTGAGCCAAGTTTTCATTATCACTACCATCTTGACGATAGAATCCCTGTGCTTGGAATGAATAAATACCATTAGGAACATTGCTGAGAACTTGAGAAACGGTGAATGTAGAGTGATAAGACTCTGCACTGTGCTTATCGCTATTACCACCCGTCAAGTTGTAATTCGTACAATCCTCACTTACTTTCCAAACACCCACATTACGGTTATTACGTCCAAAAGTATGGTCGATGATAAG
Organism: Prevotella sp. UBA6994; assembly: GCA_002449845.1. Lineage (GTDB taxonomy): Bacteria > Bacteroidota > Bacteroidia > Bacteroidales > Bacteroidaceae > Prevotella. The sequence goes on along the minus strand of DJXW01000030.1, from coordinate 34,404 downwards.
GAATGTAGCGTCAACTGGAGCGTTAACAGTAGCGGTATTCAAAGAAGCCAACATGTCTGCCTCAGAAATAATCTTCCAAAGGGCATTATTGCCTTCAGGAACATTCTTACCTAAGATATAAGAATTGCCATCATAACCATAGAGTTGACCATCGGCATTGGCAATTGTATATAATCCATCACCAGCCTTTGTGATAGTCAAGTTAACAGGTTGTCCATCCATGTAATCACCACCGAAATAATAACTCGTGCCACCATTAGACACCTGTGTCTCCATCGTATATGCTCCATCAGGAGTTTGAGCCAATGTTACATAATCGGGATGTTCAATCAATGAAGCTTGTGTGCCCCAATCATTAGCTGCACCCCAATACCTCTGTGAACCTACATTATAAAGATAATATTTACCTTCAAAGGAGGCTTCTTTCACTTCTACCAACCAACGTGGGTCGCCAATGCGAGCCTCATTTTGTGGACATTGGTCAAACGTGAAGTCACCCGTGTTGATGTCGTTGGCAAATACTGCTACACCTTCCACATTATTAGTAACTGGCTCTTCTTCGTCACCAGTTTCCTCACTGGCACTCATGTCGGTAATAACTCCGTCAACGGTACGTAAGAAAGAGTTGCCATCAATTATCCAAGTAGGATTCTTTCCAGCTTGTCCTTGGTTCAAACCTTTCACAAACTGACCTTCCTTACCGCAATCGAGAATCACGCTATTCTTCAATTCGTACGCCAAGAATGTCTGATTAGCTTGACGGTGAGTATTCACGTTCTTCGCGTATGCGATATTATATAAGGTAGAGTTGGTAATCGAAATCGTCTGTTTCTCCAATCCAGCCTCGGTAGCTTTCTGTCCACTCTGTGAACTATACAATGCTCCTGTGTGTTGTGGATTAGCATAAATAGTAGAGTTATTAACAGAAACCATCTCAGCAACACCACCACCATTGAAGTCAATCACGGTCTTGCTGCCACCAGCTACTTCAACAATGCTATTATCCAATGCAACCTTGCCATAGAGAGCTTTCACCTTATTACCATAGATAAGTTGTTGAGCAAGCCCTGTTACTTTCACGTTAGAAATAGAGATGTCACCTAATTCATAGAAACCTGTAGTTTCATTGGGTTGGAATGCTTCCATGTCAGACTTCACTTGTATCATCGGAGCTGTCAGTCCAGATGCGTCAATGATAGCAGGAGCAGCTGCATCACCTTGAATTGTCAAATTACCAACCGTCTCAATTGCTTGACTAACGGTATAAGCACCATTAGCTGCCAAATTGATAGTAATGCTGGCTGGATAAGGATTGTTCTCCATAGCAGCAGCCAACTCAGCAGAGATATCTCCTGATGCAGGATTCAATTCAATAGCTTCGCCCACAACAGGTGCTGGAGGCTCTTTTCCCTCGTAGGTCATACCATAATAATTTATGGTCGTACCTCTTCCGAAAATGGTATAGGTATTTCCTTCAGCCAGTTCGTACTCTTTCGTCACCCAAGCATACTTGAAGTCTTCCGTCTCTTCCACGATGGTAAGTGTTCCATCAAGTTGCGAGAGGTCAGCTTGGTTAACAATCTTCAAGTCTTTACCATCATTGGAAGCATAAACACCACTATCTTCATTTTGCGAAGTAGATTGACGACGATAGTAAATCTTCAGTGTCAGGTCCTTCTTGGCGGTCAGAATGATAGGCGTACTGCCTTCCTTGTTTGTGCCATTGGGTTCATCTGCCGTAGGAGCAGCATCCACGCGCACTTGGATATAGTGAGTAAATTCCTCACCAGCGATCTCTTTTGCCGCCGTTTTCAGCGTAGTTTCATACACCGTCTTAGCCGTTACCAACTCATCGTCAATGAGTGTTGAACCTGCTGCAACAGGCGTTTCCTCTGTAGCCTTCCATGTCGTTGCTGCAAAAGCGCAAATCGACAACAAGGCAACCATCAGTAATGTAAGTTTTGACTTCATAATAATTGGTTTTTAATTAGATTATATGTTTATTTGTAAATCGGTCCAAAGTTCGCACAAGCGCGATAGTCAGCACCTTCCTTATCCATACCGAATGCATTCCATGCAGCTGGTCGGAAGATATCTTGATCGGCAATATTATGCATACAAACAGGGATTCGAAGAATCGAACAAAGTGTAATGATATCTGCACCCACGTGTCCATGACAAATTGCACCATGATTGGCTCCCCAATTGTTCATAACGGAATATACGTCCTTGAAAGCATCTTTTGTTGAGTCGAGACGTGGAGTAAACCAAGTAGTAGGCCATGTTGGGTCAGTACGACGGTCAAGTATCTTGTGTACTTCGGGGTCAAGATCTACCGTCCAACCTTCTGACAATTGCAAGACAGGACCTAACCCTTTCACGATATTCACGCGAAGCATCGTCATAGGCATTCCACCCTTTGTAAGGAAGTTGCTGCTGAATCCTCCTCCACGGAAATAGTCACGGTGTGCTGGAGCCCACGTAGTAGCTTTCATACATGCCTCCACGTCATCCTGTGTCATCTTCCAGTGTTCCTTCATCGTAGGTTTACCGTCCTCGTCCTTCATGGCTCCCGTAGCGTCGAGCGTAGTTGCTCCTGAATTGATGAGATGTATAAAGCCTTGTGCCGATAGTCCTTCAAGGTCTTTGCCTGTCACTCTCTTCACGGCATCAGGACTCCAGTAGGTACGAATGTCTGAGAACATCACACCCTTATTGGTCAACAGGTGTCCGAAGAGCATGGAAACACCATTCAAGGAGTCGTTCTCCGTAGCCAACACATCCGCCTCACGAATACCGTTCCAGTCGAACGACGTACACATCATCGCTTCGGGGAAGTCGAAGTTAGGCTTGTAATCGGTCCATTGGCGTTGTCCCTGCACACCACCGAGAATGGCATTGTGTCCAAGAGCCTCTTCTTTATATCCCATTTCCAACAGGCGAGGATTGCCATGCATCAAATCACGAATAATCATCATGTTCTTCACGGTAAACTCCCAGTCGGCATCTTTCTCCTCGCGAGTCTTAATCTTTTCGGGACGATTCTGGTCTTGTCCTTCTTGTGGTTTGGCGTATTTGTTCACCCACTCCATCGCCTTTTCAAATTCCTCGTGGTCATAAATACCGAGGTCCACCCTACGAAGAATTTCCACCAAGTCGGCATATTCCGTCCTGATTCCCAAGTACTCTTGGAAGAAATCGGCATTCACGATAGATCCCGCTATTCCCATACACGTATTTCCAAGAGAGAGATATGATTTGCCGCGCATGGTAGCTACAGCTTGGGCAGCACGTGCGAACCGAAGTATCTTCTCTGCCACGTCTTCGGGGATGGTATTATCATCAAGGTCTTGCACATCGTGTCCATAGATGCCGAATGCAGGCAATCCCTTCTGTGCATGGGCTGCCAATACAGCAGCAAGATACACGGCTCCGGGGCGTTCTGTTCCATTGAATCCCCATACGGCCTTGGGGTAGTATGGATTCATGTCCATCGTCTCTGAGCCATAGCACCAACAAGAGGTGACGGTAATGGTAGCTCCCACACCTTCGCGTTCAAACTTCTCCGCACAGGCAGCACTCTCTGCCACGCGTCCTATCGTAGTGTCGCTGATGACACACTCTACGGGACTGCCGTCTCCATTGTGCAGGTTGCTCTCAATAAGATTCTTCACTGCCTTGGCAAGATTCATTGTCTTGTCTTCCAAACTCTCACGAATACCTCCCTGACGACCGTCAATGGTAGGACGTATTCCAATTTTAGGATAGTTCTTTTTCATATTTAAAAAAATTGAAAATTGAAAATTGAAAATTGAAGATTAGCTGACGCCATCCAAATGATTTCATTCATTCAATTAATCTAAAGAATGGTTTCGCCCTCTCGTGTCAAATCTCAACTATCAACCTATAGATTATTATTTTTTGTTGTCTTTATGATATTTATTAAAGTTCCTGTTATGTTTTTATTATCTTCGAGAAGAGAATTGAATTGTTTATCGTCAATATATTCTGTTTCATAAATTAATTCTAACCAATATTCTGTTTCATTTGATTCTTTCAATGCAATATTCAATTTATTAAAAAATCAGCACGACTTTGAGCATTAACACTTTCACGTACGTTAGCCCCGATACTGGTTCCACTCCTAAGTATTTGTTTGGACAAAACATACTCTTGCTTTTCCCTAACCAAATATTGGTAAAGACGAATGACACGAATAGCAAAGGCCTTGCTGATAATCAAAATCTTATTATCATTTCTCATTTCAAATAATCTTCAATTTTCAATTTTCAATCTTCAATCTTCAATATATAAGTAAGGAGGAATCCCACCACGAAGATGGTACACGTTCCCAGTACGATTGCCAAATACTCATGCAAGTGAATGCCTGGTAGATTCCAAAGACCTGCCAATGAAATCCACGCTATCACCAATACGCCACACACGCATCCTATCAGTGCACCCATTCGATTAATCTTACGTGCCACGCAACCCAAGAGGAACAATCCCAACATTCCTCCAGAGAAAATGCTCGACAATTTCCACCACGCATCGATGATGCTTTCCACACTCAGCATGGCTATTGCCACGATGATGCCCAGCACACCCACTGCCACACTCGATATACGCAACACAGCCACATGATGTCTGTCGGTCTTGCCTTTCACAAAGGGTTTGTAATAGTCAGTCAATATAATCGTCGCTGCCGATGTCACACTCGTTGACACCGTACTCATTCCTGCGGCGAAAATGGAAGCTATCAGCAATCCACGCAAGCCCACGGGCAACCCATTGACAATAAAGTACGGGAATACATAATCGGGTTTCTGCGCAATCTCCACAGGCAACAACTCCGGTCGTGCCGTATAATAGGAGTAGAGCGCCGTACCTATCAAGAAGAACAATGCCGAGACGGGAATAAACAGATACCCACCGAAGAGTGCCGAGAAACGTGCATCCTTATCGGTCTTGGCAGCATGGTATCGCTGTACGTAGTTCTGGTCAATGCCGTAGTTTTGTAGGTTGATGAACACGCCATATATCAAGCACACCCAAAACGTACTGGTGGTAAGGTCTGATGTAAAGGCTCCCAACGAGAACTTATTACCTTCGGGCGAATGTACCGCTAAGTCTATCATCTGCGATGGTCCTTCAGGCATACTGAACAGCAATATCAACAAACAAACAACTGCTCCGCCAATGAGGATGATGCCTTGTATGGCATCTGCCCAAATCACGGCTTTCAGTCCTCCTAACATCGAATAGATGATGATGGCTACCGAGGTGGCAATGATGACGATGTGTATGTTCCATCCCATCAGAATATACATGGGTACAGCCAACAAATATAGGATTGAACCCATACGGGCTATCTGCGTCAGTAAATAACAGGCTGACGCATACAACCGTGCCCATGCGCCAAACTTCTCCTCCAAGAATGTATAGGCGGATACGCTGCCGCTATGACGGTAGAAGGGAACGAAATATTTCGCTGCGAAATAGCTCGCTATCGGAATAGACAAAGAGAACACGAAGGCATTCCAGTTGGAAGCAAATGCCTTGCCAGGGTAGCCAATGTAACTGATGCTCGATACGTAGGTGGCAAAGATACTCATGCCCACCACCCAACCGGGGATGGAATGGCCAGCCGAAGTAAACTCGTCTGCCGATGAGCCTTTCCTAAAGAAGGAGCAACCGAACACTACCACTCCTAAGGTGAAGACGATAAATATGATGAAATCTATCAGGTGCATAAAGCAAATAGATTAAAAACATTTCGTTCTCTATCCTTCAACCACAATCTTCCCATCTTTGATATTCAAGTCATCCAAAGCCTTGCGTATCTTCTCTCGTTCTGGTGCCTCAAACTTGTAAAAAGGCGAAGCTACGAAATCATCGTTGATAATGCCCAAGAGTGACAAGGCGCACTTCAAACCTTTCAGATAGCTCGAACCGTGCTTGCCTACGGTATAGATGGTGGTGGAAATCTGCATGATTACTTGTTGCAGTTGCAGCATACGCTGAATGTCATGCGCCTTGGCAGCATCATACATGGCAACGTACAACTCAGGGAACATATTGGCTCCTCCATTGATGCCTCCATTGGCTCCCATCAACACACACTCACCCGTTATCTCCTCTGGTCCTACCAGCATGGCGAAGTCGTCTCGATACTGCATCTTATACATCACGGATTGGAAATACACGGTGTTGGCACTGGAGTCCTTGAATCCTTTCACCTGTGTATTCCGTGCGATACGTGCCACCGTGTCGGGCGCAAAGCTCACCTTCACATGAGAGGGCATATTGTAAAGGAATACGGGCAAAGGCAACTGAGGAACCAATTCCTCGTAAAACTGAGCCAACTCTGGTTGTCCTGTAGCGAAGTAATAAGGAGGGGCAGACACCACACCGTCTGCACCACAGTCAGCTGCCACTTGAGCCAACCTGATGCTTTCCACGATAGACGTATCCGTGATACATGCCAACAGGGGCAACCGTCCACGGTTGATGCGGCACGATTCCCTTATCATCTGCTTGCGTATATCATAGCTCAAGCTCTGTTCCTCACCCGTAGTACCAAGCACGAACAAGCCATGCACGCCACCAGCTATCAGGTGTTCTATCAGTCGCTCAAGACTCTCTACATCTAACGTTTCGTTAGCTCTCAAAGGTGTTACAAGGGGAGGGATAATTCCGCTCAATGGTTTTTTGAATTGTTTTTCCATAAGTTTGTTTTTTAATAATGACGCGCATAATGGAAAATGTACCCAAAAAAGATTGGAGATTGAAGATTGAAAATTGAAGATTGAAGATTAAGTTTGTTGGTCAATGTCAAAAAATCATGAAGTTCGGAAAGATGCTGTTAGGCATTTCCCTTGGTTGTGACAAACAAAAAGTGACAATCTTCAATTATGAATTGTCAATTATAAATTATCAATTATGAATTGTGAATTATGAATTGTGAATTATGAATTGTGAATTATGAATTATGAATTATCATTTATTCCGACAAAATTTTGTTCGAATTTTCTTGGAAAATAGAATTGGGAGAACGGAAAAATAGGTTGAGACGGGTAAAAAACCGTGTTTTTCATCGTAACATAGCATGTTATGAACGTAACTATATGTGTTACGAGCGTAACTATGTATGTTAAGTGTGCTAATTATATATGTTATGAAAGCCCCAAAAGTGGCTTTTTTGACCTAAAAACATGGTATTTCCATCATGTTTATGAATGCAGTAAATTACAAATAACTGGGAATGAGCAACTTAACAAAACATCAAAAAACAGGCATATTTTCAACCAAGTATCTTCTCGTTTGAAAAAATGCCCGTATTTTAGGGGGTAAATTCAGAATTTGTAGGACAAAGTGAGAGGAGTTTAGAGGTGAGGGGTGAGAGGTGAGAGGTGAGAGGTGAGAGGTGAGAGGTGAGAGATTAGTCTTCTTGATTGAGACTCAAGCAGCCGTATCTATTCATCACTAAACACTCAACACTCAACACTCAACATTTATCAAACATTTAACTCTCCAATGATTACAAAACAGTATTTATTGCGTCATTAGGTAAAAGGCTTTATTCTATGAATAAAAAACTGATGCTAACCGTAATGATGGCATGGTGCGCTCTTGCCATCCAATCCAAGGACATCTACGTGTCCACGTCGTTCCATGAACCTGCCACGGAAGGACTGCGATTCATCTATAGTTACGACGGGCTACGATGGGATTCCATACAAGGCACGTTCCTCCTGCCCAAGGTGGGAAAGCAAAAGGTGATGCGTGACCCTTCTATCGTGAGAGGACCAGACGGTACCTTCCATTTGGTATGGACCAGTTCGTGGAGAGGCGACAGGGGATTTGGCTACGCTTCTTCCAAAGACTTGATACACTGGAGCGAACAGCAATTCATTGAAGTAATGAAAGATACCTCTACCGTGAACGTATGGGCTCCTGAATTGTTTTATGATGACGTTAAAAAGCAATACCTGATAGTCTGGGCTTCTTGCATACCCGGCAAGTTTCTCGATTACCAGGAAGACCATAAGAACAACCACCGACTGTATTACACCACGACAAAAGACTTTAAACGGTTTAGTGAGACAAAACTGTTTTACGACCCCGACTTCAGCGACATTGACGCTACATTAGTGAAAAGGGGAAAGAATGACTACGTGATGGTGGTGAAAGACAATTCACGCCCCATGCGCAATATCAAGGTGGCTTTCGCCACATCACCCTACGGTCCTTGGGGAAAGGCATCTGAGCCATTCACGGAATCATTCACTGAAGGACCATCCACGGCGAAGGTGGGCGACTGGTGGTATATCTATTACGATTCATACAGACATAAGATTTATGGGGCTCACCGCACCAAAGACTTCATACATTTCCAAGACCAGACGGGAGCTGTTAACTTCCCTGTAGGACATAAACACGGCACGGTATTTATGGCACCAGAGGAAATGGTACAGGAATTGGTGAAATACAACCGTGACGTGGTACATTATTCTGGCAAGACCATTGCTCGACCAGAGCGTCACGACGGTGGACTGAAACCCGTAGTGGGGGTACATAGCATCCAGACGATGCGAGGCGAGAAACCGTGGACATATAACCACCAACCGATGTTGACTCATTGGAACGGCAAGTTTTACATGCACTACATCACCAACCCACGACATGAACACGAGCCACCAGGAAAGACGATGATGCAGACTTCGGAGGATGGCTATACGTGGACGGCACCTACTGAATTGTTCCCCGAATACCAAGTGCCCAACGGTTTTAAGAAAGCTTCATTGCCCGACATTGAGGCAAGAGACGTGAAAGCGGTGATGCACCAACGAGTGGGATTCTATGTTGCTCCCAACGACAGACTCATTGCCATCGGCAACTATGGCATAGTGCTCACGCCGAAAGATGATCCTAACGACGGCAATGGCATTGGAAGGGTGGTCAGGGAAATCAAGAAAGACGGAACGTTAGGTCCTATCTACTTCGTCTATTACAACCACGACTTCAACGAGCGCAACACCGATTATCCGTATTACAAGCGAAGCAAGGACAAGGGATTCGTGAAAGCAGTAGATGCCCTCATCGCTGACCCCATGCAACGTATGCAATGGGTGGAGGAGGCTGACCGCAACGACCCGCTCATACCACTACAACGACCATATAAGGCATTCAGTGGCTATACCCTACCCGACGGGAGGAAGGTGGCTCTATGGAAACATGCCGTGACAAGCATCTCCACAGATGGTGGCAACACGTGGCGGGAGCCGTGCTATCGTGCCCCAGGCTTTGTCAACTCGAATGCCAAGATTTGGGGGCAACGTCTCTCTGACGGCACATACGCCACGGTGTACAACCCTGCTGAATACCGTTGGCCCTTAGCCATCTCGCTGAGCAACGACGGTCTGAACTACACCACCCTCTCTCTCATCAATGGCGAAGTGACTCCGTTGAGACACGGAGGAAACTACAAGAGCTATGGACCACAATATGTGAGAGGAATTTTTGAAGGTGGATGGTGGAATTACGATGGCGGAAGTGATGCGGCAAAGCCACAGGATAAAAGGAAGAAGGAAGGAAGTACATTCTCCATCACAACATCGTCCTCTCCCATAGGAGACAACATCAACCATCGTTATTCATCCCTCAACCATCATCCATCGTCCCTGCACAATAGCGCATTACTTCAAAATTCATCCATCAACCATCATCCATCCCTTTGGCTTACCTATTCCAACAACAAGGAGGATATATGGGTGTCGAGAGTTCCTGTTCCCGTGAGGTTGAATGCCACGAGTCATGCAGATAAGTCGTTTGAGCAATATCGCTCATTGGCAGAGATGACCGACTGGAACATCTATTCGCCACGGCTCGCTCCTGTGCGACTGACCGACAAGTGGATGGTATTGGAGGACAGCGACCCATACGACTATGCCAAACTGGAAAGGGTGATTCCCAATACGAAGGAATTGGAGGTGGAGTTTGACTTGAACACAGAACAAAACGATTACGGCTCACTCAACATTGAGTTTGCGGACGACCAAGGTACAGTATGCTCTCGCGTCGTCATTGATTCCACCAGTACGATGAAGGTGAAGGGAGGCGCACGATATGGCACATTACTGAAACACTATGAAAAGGCAACCGACTACCATATCAAGGCAAGATTGTCGGTGGACTTGCATCGTGCCACCTATTACCTTAACGGAAAGAAAGCGTGTGAGAGACAATTTGACACGCCCGTAGAAAGCATCTCTCGGATTGTGTTCCGCACAGGCAGCCTGTTCGACAAACCCGACATCAACACGCCCGCCGACCAAGACTTCGACATGGAACGTGCTGACGAGAAAGACAAGACCGCCACATACCGCATCGCCAACGTTGTAACAAGGTCGCTCGACGCTGACAGCACTTCCGCCGTATTGAAATACGAGGATTATGCGCATTACGTGGAGCACTTCAATACAATGGAAGACGAGAACATCGTAACCACGATTCCCAATGCACAGTCATCGGAATGGTTGAGCAAGAACATTCCGCTCTTCGACTGCCCTCAAAAGGACTTTGAAGAGATGTATTATTACCGTTGGTGGACATTGCGCAAGCATATCAAGCGCACACCCGTGGGATATGGGATGACGGAGTTTCTCGTTCCACGTTCGTATGCCGACCGTTACAACCTCATTGCTTGCGCCATCGGACACCACGTGATGGAAAGCAGATGGCTGAGAGACACCACTTACCTGCACCAGATTCTACGCACATGGTACTATGGAAACGATGGACACCCCATGACGAAGATGAATAAGTTCAGTTCGTGGAATCCCGCCGCAATCTTGGAAGCATGGAAGGTATTGGGAAACACCGATTTCCTCTTGGGACTCAAGCCACGGTTGGAAGATGAATATGCCAGATGGGAAAGTACCAACCGACTGCCCAACGGTTTGTATTGGCAAGGTGACGTGCAGGACGGAATGGAGGAGAGCATCAGCGGTGGCAGAAAAAAGCAATATGCTCGCCCCACCATCAACAGTTATATGTTTGGCAACGCCAAGGCTCTGGCTTTCATGAACCACCTGACTGGCGAAACCGACAAGGAAAACATGTATCAAATGAAAGCCGATACGCTGAGACACCTCGTGGAAGATAAGTTGTGGAACGAGCAGCACCAATTCTTCGAGACGATGCGTGGCGACACGTTGGCAACGGTCAGAGAAGCCATTGGATTCATTCCTTGGTACTTCAACCTGCCACAAGGCGATAAGTACGATGTGGCTTGGCAACAATTGCTTGACGAGAAGGGATTCTCCGCTCCCTACGGATTGACCACCGCAGAGCGCAGACATCCCGAATTCCGTTCACACGGCGTAGGCAGATGTGAATGGGATGGTGCCGTCTGGCCTTTCTCCACCTCACAGACCCTCACGGCATTGGGAAACTATTTAGATGGAAGAATGAGGAATGATGATGGTGGAAGTGGTGCGGCAAAGCCGCAGGATAAAAGGAAGAATGAAGGAAGTACATCCTCCACCACAACATCGCCCTCTCCCATAGGAGACAACATCAACCATCGTAATTCATCCATCAACCATCAAACTTCCACCATCGTCATTCAACCATCAACCTTCTATTACCAAATGGAACGTTACGTGGAATCGCAGCATCATAGGGGGAGACCGTATATTGGCGAATACTTAGACGAAAAGAATGGAGCATGGTTGATGGGCGACCGTGAACGTAGCAGATACTATAACCATAGCACATTTAACGACCTCATCATCACAGGCATCGTGGGATTGAGACCACAAGCTGACCATCAGGTTGTCATCAACCCATTGCTGCCCAATGGTGAATGGAAATACTTCTGCTTAGACGGTGTGAACTACCACGGACACGTGTTGACCATTATCTGGGATGAAGACGGACAACGGTACCATCAAGGCACAGGACTGATGCTGATGGTTGACGGGGAGAAAGTGGCTTGCAGAAAAGACTTGGGACCATTGACATTTGATTTGAACTGACATTATATATATATTATGAGAAAATACACCCTTTTCATCTTATCGTTTCTCACGTTGGGAATCTCAGCCCAAACATTTGAGACGAAATTTACTCGCTCATTGAGCGACGTGTTGAAGGACTTGGAGACACGATTCAACATTCGACTGAAATACAACGTGGACACCACGGGGTTGAAGATTGCGTATGCCGACTTCCGCATACGCCCCTATTCAGTAGAGGAATCGCTGAACAACATCCTTGCACCATTCGACTTCAAACCCGTTTACCAAGAGAAAAACATCTGGAAAATCAAACCATACGAATATCCGCGCAGACAACCTGAAGACGGAAAGAAAATGATTGCCTATCTCACTTCTCTCTGTAACAATCGACAGGAATGGGAGAACAGGAAAGCGATTCTGAAAAAGGAAGTACGCGACCGATTAGGAATAGACCCGTTGTTGACACAATGCTCCAACGAACAACCACAACTGACGAAGTTGCGCAAGCACGATGGTTACACAGTACAAAACTTCTGCATGAAAACGGTGAACGGACATACCGTGAAAGGAAGCATCTATGCACCCAACAACAGTAAGGTGAAAAAAAACATGAAAGGAAAATACCCCTTGATTATCTGTCCGAACGGTCATTTTCTAAATGGCAGATACGGGAAGGTGCAACAACTTCGCTTGGGCACGTTAGCACGTATGGGAGCCATCTGCGTGGACTACGACCTATGGGGATGGGGCGAGTCGGATGATGAAGTAGGCAAGGAAGCCCACCAAACCAGCGAGGCTCACGTGATGCAGATACTCAACGGGATTCGCATTCTCGACTGGATGTACAACCGCAAAAACGTGGATAAAACACGCATTGGCGTGAATGGCGGTTCGGGAGGCGGAACGCAAACGGTACTTCTCACGGTCATTGACGACCGTTTCACGGCAAGTTGTCCCGTAGTAAGCATGTCATCATGGTTTGATGGAGGTTGTCCGTGCGAGAGCGGTAAGCCTATCCAACTGTCGGGAGGAGGCACATGCAACGCAGAACTTGCTGCCTTGTTTGCGCCCAAGCCCATGATGATTGTCAGCGATGACGGCGACTGGACAAGTACGACACCACAATTGGAATATCCCTACATCAAACGCATATACGACTTCTACGGTAAGGGGGATCTCGTTAAGAACACCCACCTACCCAATGAGCGACACGACTTTGGTATCAACAAGCGCAAAGCCGTATATGAATGTTTCATCAACACCTTCGGACTCGACCGTTCACTGCTCGACGAAGATAAGGTAACGATAGAAGACGAGAACACATTGAGATTTAAACCGAAAGAAAACAAACTACCATGATGAAGAAATCATATTTATCACACTTATCCCTCACCCTGAGAAAAACAACATTGTTGGCATGTTGCCTGTTTTCCATCCATACGCAAGCTGGAAACTCACATCTATTATGGTACGACCGACCAGCCCAATATTGGAATGAGGCATTGCCCATCGGCAACGGTCGTTTAGGCGCAATGGTGTTTGGCAATGTGTATGCAGACCGTCTGCAACTGAATGAGGAAACCATCTGGGCTGGTCAACCCAACAACAATGCCAACCCAGAAGCATTGGAATACTTACCCAAGGTGAGACAACTGGTTTGGGAAGGCAAATACAAGGAAGCGCAAGACATGGCAACAGCCCACGTACAAAGCAAGACCAATCACGGAATGCCCTTCCAACCCTTCGGAGACTTATACATAAACTTCCCGGGACAAGGCGACTACACCAACTATTACCGTGAATTGTCGATAGACTCAGCAAGGGCAATCACCCGATACATGGCAAATGGTGTGAGATATGAACGAGAATATATCTCCTCATTCAGCAGCAACGTGATTGCCATCAAACTCTCTGCCAACAAGAAAGGGATGATTACCTTCACCGCGCACCTCACTTCACCCCATCAAGACGTAAACATCAAGAGCGAAGGGGATGAGATATTGTTGAGCGGAACATCTTCTAACCATGAGGGATTGAAAGGAAAGGTCAACTTCACGGGAAGGGTTACTGCACAAGTGAAGGGCGGAGAAATGAAAAACCATGAGGGTGTTCTCTCCATCACTCATGCCGATGAAGCCATCTTGTATGTCTCCATAGCGACAAACTTCATTCATTACGACAACATCAGTGGCAACGACACGGTGAAATCAGAGAACATTCTCAGACAAGCATTGACGAAAGACTATGCCACCATGAAGAAAGAACACGTGGAGCATTACAAAAAGTATTTTGACAGGGTGACACTCGACTTAGGACCAGACTTATTCAACCACTTGACAACAGACAAGCGAGTGGAACAATTCAAGAAGAACAATGACAAGCACTTGGTGGAAACGTATTTCCAATTTGGTCGCTATCTCTTGATTTGCACTTCGCAACCCGGCAACCAACCTCCTACCCTGCAAGGAATATGGAATGACAAGATGTTTCCCAACTGGGATTCAAAATATACGACTAACATCAACTTGGAAATGAACTATTGGCCAGCGGAAGTGGCTAACCTTTCAGAACTAACCGCTCCCCTATTCTCACTCATCAAGGACATTAGCGAGACAGGACACCAAACGGCTCGTATCATGTATGGGGCAGATGGTTGGGTATTACATCACAACACCGACATCTGGCGAGTAACGGGAGCCATCGACAAGGCACCTTCGGGATTGTGGCCAACGGGCGCAGCCTGGATGTGTCAGCACCTTTGGGAGCACTGGTTGTTTACGAAAGACCTCTCTTTCCTACGCAACGCTTATCCCATCATGGTGGGAGCCGCCCGATTCTTGAACCAAATCATGGTGAAACACCCAGAGAAAGGGTATTGGTTGGTTTGTCCCAGTCTTTCGCCAGAGAACCAACATCCCTATAAGGCAACTACCGCGGCAGGAATAACGATGGACAACGAACTGATACGCGACCTCTTCACACACGTGATAGAAGCCTCATCCATTCTGAAGGAAACGTCCACACTCACGGATAGCTTGAAAGAAAAGTTGGCAGCCCTTCCTCCCTTGCAAATAGGAAGATGGGGACAATTGCAGGAATGGCTCGACGATTGGGACAATCCCGATGACAACCACCGTCATGTTAGTCATCTCTACGCCCTCTATCCCAGCAATCAGATTTCACCGCTCAGTACACCACAACTTGCCGAAGCCGCCAAGACATCACTCATACATCGTGGCGATCCCTCTACGGGATGGAGCATGGGATGGAAAGTTTGCCTATGGGCTCGGTTGTTAGACGGAAACCATGCGTTGAAACTCATCGGCGACCAACTCACCATCGTAAGAAACGAGAAGAAAAAAGGCGGAACCTATCCCAATCTCTTCGATGCACATCCTCCCTTCCAAATAGACGGAAACTTTGGTTGTGCTGCAGGTATTGCCGAGATGCTCTTACAAAGTCATGAAGGAGCCATACATCTATTGCCTGCCCTACCCGACTCATGGAGTGAAGGGAGCATACGAGGATTAAAGGCCCGCGGAGGATTTGAGGTTGACATGACTTGGGAAAAAGGGAAAATCAAGGAAGTACGTTTGGTCTCTTTATGTGGAGAGAAACTACGAGTACGTTCTGCCATTGCCCTCAAGGGAAAAGGAATGAAAGCCAAGAAGGAACTCAACTATTATCTCTATGAGATGAAAACGAAAAAGGGACAAATCATTCATTTACAAGCAAAATAACAAGAAACGAGATATGAGAAAAATCTTATTTATCATGTTGTTGGCGTTGTTTTCTGCCAACATACAAGCAGCCAAGGTTTACAAGCCTTGGGACAATGGGAAGTTGAAAGTATCAGACAACCACCGTTACCTGATTCATGAGAATGGTACACCCTTTTTCTGGTTGGGCAATACCTCATGGCTCTTGCCTGAACGTTTAAACCGTGACGAGGTGGAATATTTCTTGGCAAAGGAACGCGAAGAAGGATATAACGTGGAGCAGATACAAGTGCTTAATGCCATTCCCACCTATAATATATATGGACAACAAGCCAACGACGAGACATTCGACTTCACCAAGTTCAGCAAGGCAGGAGTCTATGGTTATTGGGAACACTTAGACTATATCGTAGATATGGCTGCCGCCAATGGCATTTATATTGCCATGGACTGCATCTGGGGTTCACAAATCAGTAAGATGGACGTCAAGAAAGCCACCAGCTACGGGAAATTCTTAGGAGAAAGATATAAGAACAAGCCTAACATCATCTGGATGATTGGCGGAGACATCATGGGCGACAAAGGTACAGAGTCGTGGGACGCGTTGGCAAGAGCCATCAAGAAGGCAGACCCTAATCATGTCATGACGTTTCACCCTCGTGGCAGAACCACCAGTGCATGGTGGTATAATGACCGAGAGTGGTTAGACTTCAATATGTTCCAGAGTGGTCATCGTCGTTACGGTCAGCGCAATGGTGACGGTGATTACACCATCAAAGACAATACCGAGGAAGACAATTGGCGGTACGTGGACATGAGTTTTGAGAAATCCCCCATCAAACCCGTGATAGACGGTGAGCCATCATACGAAGACATTCCGCAAGGATTGCACGACTTCTCCGCTCCCAGATGGCAAGACTACGATGTGAGGAGATATGCTTATTGGGCTGTGTTTGCTGGTTGTTTCGGTCATACTTACGGTCATAACAGCATCATGCAATTCATGCGACCAGGTGTATTGGCTTCGTTTGGCGCAGAGAAAGCCTGGTGGGATGCGATGAAAGACCCTGGCTACCAACAAATGAAATACCTGAAATGGCTCATGCTTGCCTTTCCCTTTACCGAGCGCATCGGTGATCAAAGCATCATCGCTGGCAACAACGGTGAACGATACGACTATGTGATTGCCACACGCGGAAAGGATTATTTGTTAGCATACAACTATAGCGGAAAACCGATGAAGGTTGACCTGACAAAGATTACGGGCAACAAGAAAAACGTATGGCTCATGAATCCCGCTAACGGTGGTTTGACCTATTTAGGCGAATACGACAATCAAGTGAATGAGTTTACTCTCGACGGTGCTTATCTTCGAGGAAGCGACCGAGTGTTGATTGCTATTGACAGCAATAAAGATTATATCAGCAAACAAGCAACAAGATTGGAGGAGAAATGGTAAAGACACGCTTTTTCATCATCTTCTTGAGTTTGGTTTCCTTTTCTTTCGCATCGGCCAAGAAAGAACAAACAACGCAAATCAAGGTTACGGACCTTCGTACGGAGAGGCTCATCAATCCCATGAGCATAGACACCAACTCGCCAAGGTTAGGATGGCGCATTGAGGCAAATGTAAACGACGTGAGACAGACAAGCTATCAACTCATCGTCTCATCTACACCGGAAAAGGCAGAAGCTCTTGATGGCGACTTATGGACATGTACCGTTTCTTCTGACCAGTCGCAATGGATTACATACCAAGGAAAACCATTACGTAGCAACACGAGATGCTATTGGCGCGTAAAAGTATCTACCACCAAGGGCGAAAGTATGTGGAGCGACGTTGCCATGTGGAACGTTGGCTTATTGACCGAATCCGACTGGCAAGGCAGATGGATAGGGTTAGACCGTAAAATGTCGTGGGATGAGGAGACGGAACACAGTAAGTTGTCGGCTCGTTATCTTCGTAAGGAATTTGATTTAGACAAACAGGTAAGCAAGGCTACCCTCTACATCAGTGGACTGGGTATGTACGAGGCTTTTATCAATGGTAAGAGCATTGGTGACCAAGTATTGGCTCCTGCTCCTACAGACTACCGTCGCACGGTGCTTTACAATGCCTTTGATGTAACGTCGTTGCTTGACAAGCAGAATGCCATTGGTATCATCTTGGGAAATGGCAGATATTACACCATGCAACAAGACAAGAAACCCTATAAGATTACCCGATTCGGTTATCCTACCCTGCGCATAAACCTCATTGTGGAATTTACGGATGGTTCAAGGAAGACGATTTCTACAGACGAGAAATGGAAACTCACTCCCGATGGTGCTATTCGTTCCAACAACGAATACGACGGTGAGACGTATGACGCAAGAAAGGAGTTGGGCAATTGGACTTCCATTCAATTTGACGATTCTCAATGGATGAATGCAGAGCGTACTGCTATTCCATACGGAACCCTACGTGGAGCCATGTCTCCCAACATGAAAGTGGTTTGCCAATTGGAACCCAAGAGCCTTACGCAGAAAGACGGAAAGGTGATTGTTGACATGGGACAAAACATGGCGGGATGGTTGAACATGCGCATTGCCAATACGCAATGGGGCGATTCTATCGTCATTCGTTATGCTGAGCGATTAGATAGCATGGGTAATATCTGGGTGGAGAACTTCAGACACGCGCAAAGCACAGACCGCTATTATGCCAATGGCAAGGAACAAGGAACATGGTGGCATCCTACCTTTGTTTATCACGGTTTCCGTTATGCAGAGATTACGGGATTGAAGAATGCGAAAGTGACGGATTTCATTGGCGAAGTGGTGAGTGACGAGATGGTAGAAACGGGTTCTTTCATCACTACTGATACTATATTAAATAAGGTGTATCGTAACGCTGTATGGGGAGTATTGAGCAATTACAAGGGAATGCCCGTTGACTGTCCGCAACGTGACGAGCGCCAGCCGTGGCTGGGCGACCGCACACGTGGTTGTTACGGAGAGGCTTATCTCTTCGACAACAATGCGTTATACAGCAAATGGGCTCGCGACATTGTAGAGGCACAACGTGAGGATGGATGTATTCCCGACGTTGCTCCCGCTTATTGGAATTACTACAGCGATAATGTGACGTGGCCCGCAGCCCTTCCTTTCTCGCTCGATATGTTACGCAAACAATATGGTGACGAAGCTCCCATGCAACGTTATTATGATAACGTGAAGCGATGGTTGAAACATCTCAAGACGCAATATCAGAAAGACGGTCTCATCGAGAAAGACCGTTATGGTGACTGGTGCGTTCCTCCCGAAGACGAGAAGCTCATTCATAGTGAAGACCCTGCTCGCAAGACCGATGGTACACTGATCTCAACGGCTTATTATTATCAGATTTGTAAGCTCATGGCTGATGTTGCCAAAGACTCTGAAGACAAGAATTTCTTCCTCAATGAGGCAAGGCTGACAAAAGAAGCATTTAACAAAAAGTTTCTCACTGTCAAGAAAGGCACTACCACTGTTCCCGGTCATCTGCTTTATCCCGACAGCACCTATTACGGAAACAACACGGTAACGGCAAACCTCCTCCCCTACACGTTTGGGATGATTGATGACCCATACGTCAAAGAGCAAGTAGAGAAAAACATCATTGCCAACATCATCACGAAGAATGGCGGAACTGTTTCGTGTGGCGTGATTGGTATTGGTTGGCTGATGCATGCTTTAACCGATATGGGGCGTTCAGACATTGCTTGGTTGCTCGCCACCAACAAGAAATATCCCAGTTGGGGATATATGGCTGAACACGGAGCCACTACCATTTGGGAATTGTGGAACGGTGATACGGCAAGTCCTAAGATGAACAGCGGCAACCACGTGATGCTCCTTGGCGACTTGTTGTCTTGGTTGTACGAAGACGTTGCTGGTATTCAGTCGGCAAGCAACGGATTCAAGACCATCTCATTAAAGCCAGATTTCTCCGTTGACGAAATGGACGATATAGATGCTTCGTATCTGTCGATTTACGGAAACATCGTGAGTCGTTGGAAAAAAGACAATGGAAAACTCTATTGGCACGTGGAGATTCCAGCCAACACCTCTGCTAAGGTTTATTTGCCCAATAACGTGGTGAAGGAGATTGGTTCTGGCAAGTATGATTTCGTAGAGACTCTTCCCCAACGTGGTCCGCAAGTGGTGGTGGATGAGTTTCTTTACAAGCGCACTTCTTTTCCCGAATGCCACTCGGCAAGTATCGTGGAAACAAAGAAGGGAGATTTAGTAGCCACTTACTTCGGTGGCACGAAAGAACGCAATCCCGACGTTTGCATTTGGGTGAGTAGGAAGTTGAAAGGCAAAACGGAGTGGACTCAACCACAATTGGTTGCAGACGGTGTTTTCTCTCCCTCTCATCGTGAGGCTTGTTGGAATCCCGTGATTTACGAAATGCCCAACGGCGAACTACGTATTTACTTCAAGATTGGCGTGAATGTGGCAGGTTGGAAAGGTTGGCTGGTTCGTTCCAAAGACGGTGGCAAGACGTGGGGTAAGCGTGAGCAGTTGCCCGATACCATTTACGGTCCTATCAAGAACAAGCCTATTCTCAATAAGGGACGACTCATCTCTCCCACAAGTGACGAACGCAACGGTTGGAAACTTTACTTTGAGTATAGTGACGATTTGGGAAAGACGTGGAAGCGCACGGCTTTCGTAGAAGCAGATGAGGGTGTGAAGGCTATTCAACCGTCCATCATCGTCTTACCCGATGGCAGACTGGAAGCACTTTGTCGTACACGTAGCCGCCAGATTGGTGTTACCTATAGCAATGATAATGGTGAGACGTGGAGTAAGCTTACGTTTATCAACACGCCCAACAACAACAGTGGTATTGATGCGGTGAATTTGCGAGAGGGTGGATATGCGCTCATCTGTAACGACTGGCCCATTGAACCCACCAAAGAAAAGGGAGCACGCACACCACTTTCCATTCTTCGTAGCAATGACGGTGTCAACTGGAAACATTGGATTACACTCGAAGACAGTCCTATTCTCCAATACTCTTATCCTTCGATTATCCAAAGTCGTGATGGTCATATTCACGTAGTATATACTTGGCGCAGGCAAAGAGTAAAGCACGTCGAGTTGATACCATAACGATTTCACTTTTAACGAATGATTCGCATGAATAAGTTCAAACAAATAATATTTCTCGTCTGCCTTGGTTTGTTGTTTACGGTTGATGTTTCAGCACAGCAGACTTCCGTGGCAGGTTTTTATCCACTTCCCAATTGTGGCAGGGAGATTTATAATTTCAACGAAGGCTGGCGATTCCATTTAGGAGATATTGCCAATGGAGCTTCTCCCCAACTGAACGATTCCCAGTGGGAGGTGGTTTGTGCGCCTCACACCGTCCAATTAGAACCAGCCGAGGCAAGCGGTTGTCGCAATTACCAAGGCATTTGTTGGTACAGGAAACATTTCATCGTTCCCGCTGACTTATCTGAAAAGGTGGTTGAGGTTCACTTTGAAGCTATCATGGGCAAGCAGAAAGTGTTTGTTAATGGTCAATTGGTCAAGGAGCATTTAGGTGGTTACCTTCCCATCACCGTCAACCTTTCTGAATTAGGCATCAAGGCTGGCGACAAATGTCTCATTGCGGTCATGGCTGACAATAGTGACGATAAGGAATACCCTCCAGGCAAGAAACAAACTGCACTCGACTTTGCCTATCATGGTGGAATGTATCGTGACGTGTGGCTCATCGGCAAGTCGCTCATTCATATTTCTGATGCTATTGAGCGCAACCAAGTGGCTGGTGGTGGTGTATTTCTCCATTACGACAACATTTCAGAGAAGTCGGCTGAGGTGTTTGTGGATATAGACGTGGAAAGGAGTTCAGGAGTTCAGGAGTTCAGGAGTTCAGACATTACTTCTAAGACTACGGTCATGGTACGAATCAAGGATACTGAAGGTAAGATTGTCAAGACCATGAAACAAACGAAGTCTATAGGAAAGTCTGCCATTTTCAATCTCCATGCTTCCATTTCCAAACCTCATCTTTGGTCGCCCGAAACACCATATTTATATCAAGTAGAGATAGTCTTAACAAACGGTAAACGTACCATCGACGGTGGAATGGTGCGCATGGGAATACGACAAGCAGAGTTTCGAGGCAGGGATGGGTTCTGGTTGAACGGCAAGCCTTACCATCAGTTGATTGGCGGCAATCGTCATCAAGACTTTGCATACGTGGGCAATGCCCTTCCCAACAGTCAGCAATGGCGAGACGCGAAACGACTGAAAGATGCTGGAATGACCATTATCCGAGCCGCTCACTATCCGCAAGACCCATCGTTCATGGATGCTTGCGACGAGTTAGGATTGTTCATCATCGTACCAACACCAGGTTGGCAATATTGGAACAAAGACCCTCACTGGGGAGAACTGGTTCACCAAAACACCCGTGAAATTATTCGTCGAGACCGTAATCATCCTTGCGTGTTGATGTGGGAACCCATTCTCAACGAAACACGTTATCCCAAGGACTTTGCCTTGCAAGCCTTGCAAATCACGAAAGACGAGTTTCCGTATGTGGGTCGTCCAGTGGCAGCTGCCGACATGAACTCGGAGGGCGTGAAGGAAAACTATGATGTACTCTACGATTGGGCTGACAATATACCCATTAACCATTTACCATTGAACATTGACCATTCTTCCGACGCGCCAGCCAATGGTCAACGGTCAATGGTCAATGGTCAATCAACAACGGTCAATGCTCAATGGTCAATGCTCAATGGTCAAACAAAAAAAGTAAATGCTCAATGGCCCGACAAATGTATTTTCACCCGTGAATGGGGCGAGTATGTAGATGACTGGTATGCTCATAATGCACTTAACCGTGCCGCACGTGCTTGGGGCGAAAAGGCTATGCTCACCGCAGCTATGTCGTTGGCAGACACGTATGGTATGATGTATCGTGGTCAGCGACAGTTTATTGGCGGTTGCCAATGGCACCCGTTCGATCATCAACGTGGTTACCATCCCGATGCTTACTTAGGAGGCATCTACGATGCATTCCGTCAGAAGAAATATGCCTATGAGATGTTCCGTTCGCAAACGTCCCAACCCTATATGGTGTTTATCGCCAACGAGATGACGCAATATTCTGAGTCGGATGTTACCATCTTCAGCAATTGTGACAGTGTTCGTCTCACGGCTTTCGACGGTGAGAAAGTAGCCACACTACCCGTTAAACACGAGGTGGAAGGAACGCCAAACGTTCCTGTCATATTCAAGGGTTTCTGGGATTTCTGGCAAGCACGCTCATGGAGCTATACCAAGCGAAACTGGCAGAAAGTGTCTCTCCTTGCAGAAGGTATCGTTAATGGAAAGGTAGTTTGTACGGAGAAGAAAATGCCTGCTCGCAGAAGTACACACATCCGACTTTATGCCGATGAAATGGGTAAGAAGCTCGTTGCAGATGGAAGCGACTTCATCGTGGTTGTGGCAGAGATTACCGACGACAATGGCAATGTTCGCCGCAATGCCCGTGAACACATCACCTTCACGGTAGAGGGCGAGGGTTGTATGATTGACGATGGCAACATCATGGCTAATCCTCGCATCGTGGAATGGGGAAGTGCGCCCATCCTGATTCGCTCCACGCATCAGGCAGGAACCATCCGCATCATAGCCTCTCCCACGTTTCCAGGGGCTTACGCTCCCGTTGCCGACACGTTGGAGATTCAGTCTGTTGCATACGAAGGAAAGATGTGTTATCAAGACAAATCTTCTCCCTACCCCACTCAACCTACCAAATCAGCCCTCCCAACCAAATATTCTCCTTCCGCCACACCCGAATCGCTCAAGAAAACACTGGAGGAAGTGCAACAACAGCAACAGGATTTTGGGATTCAGTAAGTTAATTTATTATAAACATATCTAAATAGATTACATTTTTTATATGGGAATTACTAACTTTGAAGGGATTTTCCAAAACAATGACAAAAACCATTTACTAACAACAAAAATATTAATTATGAAAAAAATTTTTACGCTAATCGCAGTTGCACTTACTTCAGTAAGTATTTCTGCACAAACAGAGAGCTACAAGCCTATCAGCGTTGCTGCTGACGGTACGATTACTTTGGCTCCTGAGTTTGCAGCCATCGTAGATGAGAGTGGTAATGCCACCAACGTTGCCGATGGTAAATCTATCGTTACGGTAAATACCGCAAACATGACCCTCGAAGCCGTGGGCGGTGCTACTATCGCCAACAAGGTTAACCCTGATGATCCTTCTGCCAATGTTGGACAAGACCTCGTGCCTGGTACACTCATCAGTGAGGAAAACCACACATACGAGATTGCTTCAGTAGGTTCTTGGAATTCTATCTCTTGGAAGAATGGACAGAACAAACTCGACATCAATGATGCCAATGGCACAAAACTCTACTTCCTCATGGGAACGGGTAACCCCTACGTGAAGATGTTCTGCGAGGAGGTTTACCGTGACGGTGCTTCCACTGGTACCTACAGGGCTCAGTACGAATATTACAAGCCAGGTATGCAAACCATGCCTCTCGTAGGTCTGTATTATAAGTTCACCCCGAAAGTTGACGGTACATTGAAGGTGCTCATTTGGGCAAACAAGGGTAACCGTAACACTTACGTCATCGACGATGCTACCAAGCAAGCCGTTCCCCTTACCGCAGAGGGATACGTAAACGGTAAACGTGCCAACTACACCACTCCTGCCATTGACCCCGAAACAGGTGAGCAGAAACTCGACAACCAAGGCAATCCTATCTATGAGCAGTACCAGATTTTCTTCAATGCCGAGCAAATTGACTCTATCCACACAGATTATATCTATGGCAATTATTTCAGAATGCTTCAAGCCAATGCCGACGCTGCTGCCGCTGGACAAGAGCCTGCTTATTCTGAGGAGAAACTGGCTGCTGAGAAAGAGGCTTGCGATGCTAACGCAGAGACTCGCAAATATGTGCTCTCAACTGGTAACCAAGCTTTCTGGGGATGGATTACTTTCAAGGTAGAGGCTGGCAAGAGCTACTGGCTCTTCCAAGACAGTTCACAGGTGGGCTTCGGTGGATTCGACTTCACCACAGGTGATGAGGAACAACCAGTAGGCAACGACCTGAACGCCATTGTAGAGGCTGCCGTTCCCGCAGAGGGAGCAACCATCGTTACGCTCAACGCTGGCGAGGAATACACCATGAATGCTCCTATCAGCAAGGCTAACCTCACCATTGCAGGTCCTGACGGTGGCTTTGCCAAGATTAAGATGGCTGAAGGCACATCATTCTCTCCCAACACCAATATCACTCTCAAGAACCTTGAGATTGACGCAAGTGCTTCTTCTGATGCTTTGGTAACATTGAATGCCTCTCCAATCGAAGGTAGCATCAACGCAGAAGGTGGTTACTACATCATCAACGACGTGAACATCATCAACTGTAAGATCAACGATGCTGAGCAAATCATCAACGACAATGGTGTGAAGTATTGCGTAGCCAACTTATTGATTGACAACAGCGTTATCTCGCTCAATGCCAACAGTAAGAAGACAGCTATCTTCTTCTCACAGGGATTTGCCAACAATCTCACCATTAAGAACTCTACCGTTTGCAGCACTGGTGCAGACCAAGACTACTTCGTACGTTACAACAACGCTGGTCGTTGCGACCGTGCAGGATTTGACTCTAACAGCATCACCTATGAGAACTGTACGTTCTATAACATAGCCAAGGAAGGTCAATGGGGCAACTATAATGGATTTGCCGGACGTAACACTTCTTACTGGGTAATGACTAACAACATCTTCGTAGATTGTGGAAACGGACAAGTTGCTCGCCGTTATCTCGGTAGCCGTGGCGACCAGAAGACTGCTACCTTCGCCAACAACACCTACTGGTTTAATGGTGTTGCCGAAGATACTGGCAACTACGATGCAACGGGAACAGCCCTTACCACTGACCCAGCATTGAAGGATCCAGCTAATGGCGACTTCACTCCTACTGGCGAAGCACAGGTAGCTGCTAAGACTGGTGACCCACGCTGGTTCGCTGAGGATACTGCCGTTCGCAACTTCACCGCTGAAACAGAAGATGCCAATGCTCCTGTTTACAACCTTGCTGGTCAGCGTGTTGCTCCTTCTACCAAGGGAATCCTCATCAAGAATGGCAAGAAGTTTATCAATCGATAATATATAGTTCATGTTATAAGGTTGTGGGGATTACTGTATAATAGCTCGCAACCTTATAATTGTCGTAAAAATTCTGAATTTAGGCATCAAAATACGGGCATTTTTCCAAATAGATTTTATCTTGGTAGGAAAAATGCCCATTTTTTCAAAGTTCCGTAAATCGCTATGTCATAGCGACTTACAATAAATAAACATTTACAAAACGAATCAAAGACGGTATTTTTGGCTAAAAAAAGCCACTTTTTCGTCCTTCATAACATATATAGTTAGCACTCGTAACTCATATAGTTACGCTCATAACATACATAGTTACGTTTATAACTTGATATGTTAGCATGAAAAATGTACCGTTTTGCCTCTTTTGAAACATTTTTCCCTTCTCCCATTTCTATTTCGTAAGAAAACCCGTACAAGTTTTTGTCGTACTATTTGACATGATTTCAATAAAAAGTTATGATAATAGTCACGACTTTCGCCAATAATTCAAAGAAAAGTTGTAACTTTGCAAGGATTTATAACAAATCCTTTATAAAGACTCAACAATGTTCGGACAAATACCTATCTGCACTATATTGTTCTTCATGCTATACGCTACAGCCGCAGTGATACCTGCCATAGCGTGCTGCTATCTGCTGCTGCGACGGGGCAACGCCTTTGCGCCCGACATCACGTCACCAATGCGCCTACGTTATTGGACTGCGGCACTTTTTGGCTCAATAGCTTTAGGTCATGTATGGTATCTGCCAGTTGCGGAAGCCACCTCAAATGAAGATATCAACCAAAGTATGCGTGTTGGCGGACTGCTTGACTGCATGACGCTTTTACCCATGGCAATCATCGTATTGCTTTGTATGCTGCAAGACCGCCGCCGACCTTTGTGGCTCGTCTGGGTAATGACAGCACCACTTGTCGCAGGAATGGCCATGTCGATTGCCACCCACAGCGATAAGTATCTGCCGGTGTTATATGGCTATTTACTCGTGTTGGCAGTTGGCTTGACCATCTATATGGTGAAAGCCCTGAAACAATATGGCCGTTGGCTTCGCGACAACTATGCCGACCTGGAGCACAAGGAGGTGTGGCAGAGCTTTGTGGTATTGACAGTGATTATGCTAACGTCAATCATCTATGTGTGTGATTTAGGGTGGCAGGGATACATATACTTCGTCCAGCTGTGCACCATTGGACTGACATTCTTTCTTCTTTGGCGAGTTGAAACACTGAGAGACTTGAGCACCCAGCAATCCCTGCCCATAGAAGAGGAAAACCTGGTCTCTAAGGGGATTGACCAAACCACCACCGAGCCAACGAAAGACGAGGGGTTATCTTCAACCACTCCTGACATCATCGGACCATTGTTGCAGCAACATTGTGTAGATACGCAGCTCTACCTGCAACACGATCTGACCCTTCAACAACTGGCACAGGCTATTGGCATCAATCGCTACTATCTCAGTCAGTATTTCTCACGTCAGGGCACTACCTACAATGCCTATATTAATGGTCTGCGTATCCACCATTTCATCAGTCTCTATACCAATGCGGTTGCATCCCACCGTTCCTTCACCACCAAGCAACTGGCTCAAGACAGTGGTTATCGAAGTTACAGCACTTTCAGTCTCGCTTTTAAGCAACTCATGGGGCAGAATGTAACAACATGGATGCACGACTCAGCCGAATAATCAGCGGGAAGGCTTTCAAAATCTGCAAAAACAGTTTCAAAATCTGCAAAATCTTATGTGAAAGGCATATTTAGCAAGGGTGTTTGGGAGAATTTACTTATCTTTGCAAAATTAATAAGATAAGAAACGATATAAACATGTCAAACCTTGAACCACTCATTGCCGACCTTGCGCTGATACTGATTTGCGCCGGTGTCATGACGCTCCTTTTCAAGAGTCTTAAACAGCCCATAGTGCTTGGCTACATCGTAGCCGGTTTTCTCGCCTCACCCAACATGCCCTACATGCCGAGCGTATCCGACATGCACGGCATTCATGTATGGAGCGAAATCGGCGTAATCTTCCTGCTTTTTGCACTCGGTCTGGAATTCTCGTTCAAGAAAATCCTCAAGATGGGTGCTGCTCCCATCATCGCCGCTGTCACTATCATTCTGGCGATGATGTATGTCGGTGCTTGTACGGGCGAGCTCTTCGGCTGGAGCCAGATGGATTGTATTTTCTTAGGCGGTATGCTCGCCATGTCATCAACCACCATCATTTTCAAGGCTTTCGACGATATGGGACTTCGTCAGCAGCGATTTGCGGGTCTCGTGCTCAGCGTGCTTATCATCGAGGATATCCTGGCGATTGTGCTCATGGTGATGCTCTCTACCCTTGCCGTCAGCAAAGAGTTTGAGGGCACGCAGATGCTCAACTCCATCCTGCAACTGGTACTCTATCTCGTACTCTGGTTCACCGTAGGTCTCTATTTCATCCCCTTAGCTCTGCGCAAGTTGAAGCCTCTGATGAATGATGAGACCCTGCTCATCACTGCCCTTGCCCTCTGCTTCGGCATGGTAGTGGCAGCTTCCGCCGCAGGTTTTTCTGCTGCTTTCGGTGCTTTCGTCATGGGTAGCATCTTGGCTGAAACCGTCGAGGCAGAAACCATCGAACACCTCGTTGCTCCGGTGAAGAACCTCTTTGGTGCCATCTTCTTCGTGTCTGTCGGCATGATGGTCGATGTGAACCTTATCATCGAGTACATCGTGCCCATCGTCAGCATCATCGCTGCTGTCATGTTGGGTCAGACCATCCTCAGTACCTGTGGATTCCTGCTTTCCGGTCAGTCGCTCAAGACTTCCATGCAATGTTCTTTCTCGCTGACGCAGATTGGCGAGTTTGCCTTTATCCTCGCTACACTCGGCACCTCGCTCGGTGTAACCAGTGATTTCTTGTATCCCATCGTCGTGGCTGTGTCAGTATTTACCACTTTCACGACACCTTATATGATACGTCTGGCTGAACCAGCATATAATAAACTATCACACATTCTACCTGCAAAATGGATAGCTAAATTGGAGCGCAACACCAACGAGGAAGACGATAATGCCCCCGATGAGCTACAGCAGATTTGGAACGATTGTTTCAAGCGTTTCGTCTTCATCATGCTCATCAACAGTGTACTCTGCATAGCAATCATGACCATCATGCTTTATTACGGTCAACCGCTTATCGCCAACTTAGTACCCGAGAAATGGGTTCACCCCGTTACATCACTCATAGCTCTCATCTTATGTTCTCCCTTCCTGTGGATGCTGCTGCGTTCAGGTGCAGACAGCCCTGAAGTTGACAAGCTATGGGACAGTGGTCCTCACTGGCGCATCAGGCTGACAGCATACGGACTGCTACGCATTCTCATCACGGCTATCTTTGTCAGCTACTTCGTAGATTACGCCATACCTTGGAGCAGTTGGCTCGGAATGTTCGCACTCGTAGCCATCATGGCTATCATCTTCTATTCATCCGCTTTGGAGAAGCAAAGCAATAGGTTGACCCAAAACTTCACAGACAATCTGAGTGCCCGTGAAAACATGAAAAAATAAAAAATATTTTCACACTATGAATAAAATAAAGTTTTTCGCAATGTGTGTCATTGTCCTGATGTCAGCTCAGGCTTACGCTGACAACTACTATGATATGGACTCCCTCACGCTCGAAGTACCCGAGATGAAACTGGAGTTTGCCAATAAGCCCATTCAACCAACACTTAAATTTGACATGGTTGCTCCTGCAACGAGTCCCAAAATGGACTTTGACTTTTTCAAGCAAAAGACGAACCCTGGCTTGAAGCCCTACAAGTTTATGGATGACATGACTTTCGTCGGCATCCCATTGTTCGCAGCTGGCTGGGCAATCAAGGGTGACAAGGCGATGTTCCGCGTCAACCAGAAAGCCGAGGATGGTGGCAAGAAGAATACACAGTTGCTCACCGACTTCAAGACTGGTATCGACGACTACACACAATTCTTCGGTCCAGCGATGGTGGTCGGTCTGAAACTGGGTGGTTATGAAGGTCGCAGCGACTGGCCACGCCTGCTAGCGAGTGCAGGTATGTCGTATGCCATCATGGCAGGATTTGTCAATGGTATCAAGTACAGTGCCAAGGAAATGCGCCCAGATGGATCCACAGCCAACTCGTGGCCCTCTGGTCACACTGCCACGGCTTTCGTCGGTGCTACGCTGCTCCACAAGGAGTACGGACTTACCCGTTCACCCTGGTGGTCGGTAGCTGGCTATGGTGTGGCTACGGCAACGGGTGTGATGCGTGTGCTCAACAACCGCCACTGGATTAGCGATGTAATGTCGGGTGCCGGAATCGGTATCATGTCAACTGAGTTGGGCTATGCCCTCTGCGACTTGATGTTCAAGGGCAAGGGACTGCTACGCAATGATCTCGTAATGAATAGAGAAAAGCCCTCTTTCTTCAGCATCTCTATGGGTGTTGGTCTGGGAGGCAAAGACCTCGAACTTGAGAGTCAGGGGCAAAAAGCCAGCATCAAGTTCCGTGCTGCTACGGTGGTTGATGCAGAAGGTGCCTACTTCTTTAATAAATACGTAGGCGTGGGTGGCCGCCTCAGAGTTAGGGCGCAGTCTGCCAAGGATTTCGGCGACTTTGCCAATTACGTGGCTGTAGAAGACTATTATGGTTGGGAGAGCTTGATGCCTTATTATCAGGAGGCTTATCCTAACGACTATGTGCCAGCCACTACCGAATCACAGAGAGAACAGAACATAAGCACCTACTTGACTAAGGTGGGCTATCAGGATACAGAGAGCGGCTGGGCTGAAAATGCTCCCGTCACCGACAGTTACGGCATCGTGAAGAGCGACCACATCACCGAATTTACAGGCAGTGTCGGCGTTTATTTCAACTTGCCTCTAAGCACTCATTTCTCCTTAGGCACCAAAGCCCTTATCGGACGTTCCATCACGCAGGAACTTGACATTGATGGCTACGCTGAGGGCAACACGAAAGACATCAGTTATACGATGAGTCTCGACAACCGTCCCAACATGAAGGAGCTGAGCGGTGAGCCCACTGTTACGCTCAACGACTTGAAATATCCCAACAACACGGGCGACAAATGGAGCGACAACTGGGAATACCTCACCATCGGGGCAAAGTCATCTACCTCGTTTGGCACAGGTATCTCACTCACCTATCGCTACAAGTCCAATTTCTCATGGCGACTATATTGTGACTACGATTATACACGCAAGGACTTCACCGCCAAATACGACCCCTTCCACTTCGTGAAAAAGGGAATGACTCCTGGTGCCAGCTACCTGATGGATTCGGCACTCATGGTCTCAACTGGCGAATATGCTGACGGATTGGGCTTGCAGGTCAGAGAGTACAAGACACGCAAACACATGAATTATGTAACGCTTGGTCTCTCATTCTTGGTAAATATCTAATAAAGTAATACAAATAATAACAATTAAAGAATGAAAACATTCAAATGGACTTTGATGCTCGGCATAATAGGGCTGGCATCGTGCGGTATTGACGAACCAAAAGAGACACAATCATCGTTTGAAACGATGACAGTGAAGAAATCGAACATTGAACTTCCTTATAAGTTCAGCGCAAGAATGAAAGGTCAGAACGATGTGACTGTTACTCCTCAAGTGAGCGGTCAGCTGATGAGAATCTGCGTCACCGAAGGTCAGCAGGTACGCAGAGGACAGACTCTATTTATCATTGACTCCCGTAATGCCCAACATGAATTAGAGGCAGCAAAAGCCAACTTCCAGGCTGCTCAGGCGAACCTTACAGCTGCCACGGCACAAGCCAACAGCGCCAAGTTGGAATATGAGAGCAACAAAAACTTGTTTGAGAAAAAGATTGTGAGCAGCTATATGCTTCAAAATTCTCAGAACAGTTATAATCAAGCACAAGCCGCAGTGAGCCAGGCGAAAGCGGCTGTATCTCAAGCACAGGCTGCGGTGAACCAAGCAAAAGTGAACCTCGGCTTCTGTACCATCAGGGCTACGGTGTCGGGTATCATCGGTGAGATTCCCGTTCGTACCGGCGACCAAGTATCACCCATGACTCAGTTGACGATGCTTAGCGGCAATACCACCATGTTTGCAGAGTTCTCTGTGACAGAGGGAATTGTCGAGGCAATGGTTAAGAACGACATGAAAGCTGCAGAAGTGGATAAATACATTGCAAGCCTGCCCGCTGCAACATTTGTGATGAAGAACGGTACGGAATATCCGCACAAAGGACGCGTTGTCAGTCTGACAGGTGTGGTGAATGCAGAAACGGGTTCATTGACCAGCAAGGTATCGTTCCCCAATCCAGAAGGTCATCTGTACTCAGGTATCCAGGGTACAATCGTAATGCCTTTTGCTGAAAAGGATGTGATAGTTATCCCCCAACAAGCAGTGGTACGTATGCAAGACAAGTCGCTGGTCTATAAGGTGAAGGCAGACAGCACAGCCACCGCAGTAGATGTAACGACAGAGGACACTGGCAACGGTAAGGATTTCATCGTGACCAGCGGTCTGAATGTGGGCGACAGGATTGTAGCCGTTGGTGCCAATAACGTGACAGAGGGTATGCGAGTGCTGTTCCCTGTGGAAGCGAAGAGTGAAGAGAAAAAATAAAAAGTGACTAATTGGCTTCCGCAATATGAAGAACAATATATTTATCAATAAATACGTGATGGCTTGTGCCATCTCGATTGTCATCGCACTGGTGGGCTACATCTCAATGAGCACGCTGCCAGTAGAGCAATATCCTGACATAGCACCGCCTACGGTGAATATTTCAACCAGCTACACCGGCGCTGACGAGAACACAGTGATGAAGTCGGTCATCCAGCCCTTAGAGGAGGCCATCAATGGTGTGAACGACATGACCTACATGACCTCTAAGGCTTCGTCGAATGGTGATGTGGAAATCAACGTCTATTTCAAGCAGGGTACCGACCCCGACATGGCGACGGTGAACGTGCAGAACCGCGTGACACGTGCGCAGGCCCTGCTGCCTGCCGATGTTAACAAGGTCGGTGTGAAGGTGGAGAAGCGCCAGAACAACATCCTGCGCATCTTCGCGGTAAGAAGTGCCGACGGCAAGTACGACGAAGACTTCGTGTCGAACTATATCGACATCAACATCAAGCCGAAACTGATGCGTGTCACCGGTGTGGGTAATGTGCTGAGCCTCGGTAACACATACGCCCTGCGCATCTGGCTGAAACCCGACGTGATGGCCCAGTACGGCCTGACGCCTGACGATGTCTTCAATGCCATTGGCGGACAGAGTTTCGTGGCTGGTGTGGGCTCCTTGGGTGAACAGTCGGAGAACTCCTACCAGTACTCTATGCAGTACAAGGGTACGCTGAAGACCATCGAGGAGTTCAACAATATCGTGCTGCGCACCAGTGGTGGTGGTATGTTGCACCTGAACGACGTGGCCGAGGTGAAGATCGGTGCCATGAGTTACAACTTCACATCGAACATCCAGGACAAACCGGGTGCCCTCTGCATGGTGTTCGCTGCACCGGGTGCTAATGCCACTCAGGTGAACGCCAGCATCAACAAAACCTTTGAGGAGATGAAGGCAACGATGCCGGCAGGACTGGAGTTCGTGACTTTGATGACCAGTGATGACTTTCTGTTCGCTGCTATCCATAACGTGGTCGAGACGCTGGTCATCGCCATCATCCTTGTGATTCTCGTGGTGTTCTTCTTCCTGCAGAACTTCAAAGCTACCATCATCCCGTCCATCTCTATTATCGTGTCGCTGCTGGGCACCTTTGCTGTTGTTTCGTTGGCAGGCTTCTCGCTCAACATCCTGACGCTGTTCGCACTGGTGCTCGCGATCGGTACGGTGGTGGATGACGCCATCGTGGTGGTCGAGGCTGTGATGGCTAAGATGGAGGGCGGCATCAGCGATGCCCGCGAAGCCACCCGTCAGGCCATGAACGAGGTGTCGGTGGCTGTTGTATCGTGTACCTTAGTATTTATGGCAGTGTTCATCCCCGTGACCTTCATGCCGGGCACCTCAGGTACGTTCTTCACCCAGTTCGGTATCACCATTGCCTCGTCCGTAGGTCTGTCGTGCATATCGGCCCTGACGCTGTGTCCAGCCCTATGTGCCATCATGATGCGCGCCACTGAAGGAAAGAAGGAAGGCAAGAGCCTGACCTACTATACCAAAAAAGCGTATGAAGTCAGCTATAATGCCATCTATAATAAATACAGCAAGGCTGTCCAGAAATTCATCAAGCGCCCCATCTTGGCTTGGAGCGTGCTGGCACTGGCTGCCGTGCTGCTGGTGTTCTTCATGAAGAGCCTGCCTTCAGGTCTCGTGCCGCAGGAGGACCAGGGCGTGTTCTTGGTTGAGATACAGGCTCCTGAAGGCTCCACCCTGAAGCAGACCCGTGAGATGGCGAAAGCCGTTGAGGCCAAGGTGAAGAAGATTCCCGAACTGG
>DJXW01000041.1 GCA_002449845.1 Prevotella sp. UBA6994 | reverse complement strand
TAACTATATGAGTTATGAGCGTAACTATGTATGTTACGAGTGCTAACTTTATATGTTATGAAAGCCCCAAAAGTGGCTTTTTTGGACGTAAAAGCATGGTTTTTCATCATAGCTGCAAATGCCATTAAACCGTAAGACATTGATAATGAATCATTTAACAGTACATCAAAATACGGGCATTTTTTCAAGCGAGTTGATACTTGGTGGAAAAAATGCCCGTATTTTAGGGGGTAAATTCAGAATTTGTAGGACAAAGTTAGTAGTGAGGGGTGAGGGGTGAGAAGTGAGAGATTAGTCTTCTTGATTGAGATTCTAACTGCCGTAGCTATTCTCTCACCCCTCACCTCTCACCTCTCTGAACTCTTTAATTAAGGTAATGATATAGTTGTTGTCACAGGCAGTGCCGAAGGCACGATAGATAACAGGCAGGCGGTGAAGCCCGAAGGGCGTAACCCCTGCTAACATGAGCATTTGTATATAGAAGGCACGACAGAACAACCTTGCACAATCGGTTCTGTCACCCCTATCGGGGTTCGATTTGAAACGCTATCATTGAAGGGGTTTCGCTCCGCTTCACCCCTCCCTGTGTTCTTTTGTCCCTTCGGGACTTATGCCATTTGCTATATTATCGCCTTAATTAAATATATATTGTCTTAGTATAAATATTGTTGCCTTGGACAATCCGAATGGAATATATTCCAGAAGCCCATCCGCTGGTATTCACTGAGAAGGAGTTTTGACTCCCTGGGAATGTATGTGAATACATCAGCGTTCCTAAAGGAATTTTGCTGATCGTGACTGTATAGGACGGCAGATAAATTTGGCCATTGCCGATAGGCTCGCCAGTACTTCCAAAAAAGACGTATAGCATAGAACCAGTATAATTCAACCAAATTATATCGTCACCAGATGCAGCACCGGGCAATGGCACGACCTTGAACATCAAGCAGAAGTCATGACACTCGGATTCTGAATGAACAAGAAGCTTAGTATAATACGTATTATTATAATAAGGCATCTTGAATGCGACGTCGCTTCCGTTACGATTGAGATAGATTGGGCTATGTGAACCGGAAAAGCTAAAATCCATTCCATCGAAGCGCGTGGAGTTGAGATAAACATCATTTCCGCCATTAATTTCCGTAAAGCCATATCCGCAGACATCAACAGGATTTCCTGGTGATTGCACCTCAACAAAGTCAATCGGGAGCGACTCTTTGTCGAAAATACTATCTATGCTACTCCTGTCTGGTAGAGCCTTGGAAAGCAGTAAGCGATTGTTGCTTGGGATAGTAAAATGTCTTTCTGGATATAAGCCATTAGGGGAGATGATGTCGCCATATTGGAATCCCGTGACTGACATATCCGTCCCATGCATCACGATGCGCTTGGTGAGGGTATTAATGGTTGTACCATTCCACGTGACAGTTGCTGTCAGGTTGGCAACGCTATATTGCGGTGTTCCAGTATATGTTACAAAACACTGATTACCAGAGGGCGTAATGGCATAGTTGCTGTTGTCAATGCTCCAACTTATGGTATAATCTGATGGCAAACCGTTAATTACATAATTTGCCGTGTCACAAATGACTGGTTTACCGATAATAGAACTATTAGCAACTTTTACAGCTGCGTATGCATCCAATAAGCCATAACCAACTTCCTGATTCCAGCCAGAACTATTATAGGTGTAGTTTGGAATCTTTTTACAAGTACTCCATAATAATGTCCGAATCTGGCTTGGGGTCAAAGTAGGATTGACAGACAGCATAAGTGATGCAACCCCTACTACTTGAGGAGCTGAAAACGATGTTCCACCATTAGAATTGTAACCATTATTCAACACAGTACTTTTAATATCTACGCCAGGCGCAACTAAATCAAGGCCATTGCCATAATTTGAGAAACTTGCTCTCTGGTTTGTTTTATTCGTTGCTCCTACTGCAATGGTGTAGGGATGTGATGCAGGAAATGATAAGCTTGTATTATCGTTTCCAGATGAACAAATAATTGTTATGCCTTGATTATATGCAATGTTAATTGCATTTATTACTCCTTCATTAACTGGAAAAGAAAAACTCATGTTCATTATTTTAGCCCCCTTTTCTATTGCTCTATTTATTGCACTTATAACATAATCTGTAGAAGGCTCATAATTCCCAACACAAAATGGAAGAATTGTAATGCCAGCATTATTGTTTCCGCCAGATATTCCTGCTATTCCAATATTATTATTAGATTTTGCCCCCAAAATACCTGAAACCATTGTTCCATGATAGTAGAGAGGAGCCGAGTATGTAACATCTTCGGGATAGTTATAACCATTTGGAATGTCAAGATGAGTATAATTGTCTGAGCCGTAATGGAGATCATAATGACAGGAATCCACACCAGAATCTAAGACAGCAACCTTTATTAACGAACTGCCTGTTGTGATATTCCATGCATTGTTTGCCTCAATTCTATCTAAATACCATTGATCATCTATTAGGTTATCGTTCACTGAAAAAAGATAGCTTCCAAAAGAATTATAATCAACGAATTCATAATCACCTGTAGATTTCAAATGTGAAACAAAATCTTCTACTCTAATGTTATCAGGTGTAATAATCTCCAATATTTCAAATCCTAAATCCTTGATGTTCCCACGAAGATGATTAGGTAATTCACGATGTGGCTTCAGTTTTGCTATGATTTTTGTCTCATCAACATTATATTTTACACCATTTTCAACAATATATAATTTATTCTCTATTCTTTTTACCACCTTTTCGCTGTTGTTTTGTGCAAAGCATACAATAGAAAAGAAGATACAGAACAATAACGATGTTTTTTTCATACAGGTTCTTTGATTATTTTAACAGATATATTGGACGAATGCATTTTAGGAAATAATCCCCAATAAAAAAGATGTTGGATCATTGCATACCCACCTTCTATTTGGGGGACATAAACATAGAGTTTCAACTTGTCTTCTACGTAATACAATTTTTGATGTAGGACAGAATGAAATGCCTCTGGCATTATTTCCTGCCCAACTATTAACGTGTAGTTGTCAAAATCGATGTCAGGAAAAGAAGCGTTTCCTGAAAAATGAATATCAATGTCTTCTTTCTTATTAAAGAGAAGGCATTGACTTTTATCTGATTCTCCAAAGAAACATTTATATTCATCGCCTTGTGGGTAATTAAATTTAAAAAAATCATTTATTGCTGCATAAATATTTCCCTCTTGAATAGGGTAATACGGTTCAGAAAGATTTGTGTCTATTTCATTATCCTTACTACACCCTGCGGTAATAATCATCAGCAAGAAGCTCAATAAAATAAATAGTTTTTTCTTCATCATTCAATGGTTTTAGTTATTTTGAGACAAATATATAAATTAATTCGCATACATTCCAAACTTTGTACAGAAATTATACGAAGATAGTTGAAATAGGAATTTACGGCAGGTTAATCGTGCCATAGAAGAGGTAGTTGCCACGGATGATTTGGATGGTATAATCGCCTGAGAGAGTAGAGGGAAGCACCAACGAGGTAGTACCCGTGGGAATGACCAATGTATAAACCACCACGTCATTCTCGTCCACGATGTTCAAAGTACAACCATCACATGGGGTGTCGAAATACAAGGTGTGGTCGTCGAGAGAGACGGAAGGAGGCATGATGGGAGACTTGGGATTACCACCATGTTGGCTCGTAGGGTTGTCAATAGAAGATTGTAAAGCAATGGGAACCGAGGCTGATTTAGCCATTTGAGGCATAGTAAATAATAACACTCCCATCATGGTAATAAACGTAATTTTCAATTTTTTCATATTCGTGATTTTTATGGTTTACGTTTGCAAAAATAACATTCAAAAGTTTTTTTTTCAAATTTTACAAGCATAAAAAATCTACATTTATCTACAGTTTAGAGCGTTTTTAGTTTGTAAGCATCTGTGTTCCTTTGTATTAGTAAAATATATCTACATTTATCTACATGAGATGAATATATCATCAGAAAAAAGGAATTAGGTTGTTTTTGAGCCCACTTGCACTGTCCTCGCCATAGAGAATCTTATTGGCCTGACGCTTGGCACGGTCTATGCGTTTGCCGTCAGTCTTCAGTGCCAAGGCCATCATCTTCTCCTTGAAGCCCATTCTAATAAGCATACAAATGCGGACATGCTCCTTGGTCATCCCATCTTTGGATGTTATCTTTTGGTAGAAAGTGGGAAAATGGATAGAGAAAACCTTTTCAAGTCTTAGCCATTCTCTTGTTTTTGGTGACACGTAGCCCCTGTGATACTCACGGTATTTGGACTCAAACTCCTCAACAAACCCTATTGAATAGAATTCTTCCTCCAACCTGTCGTGCAGGATTCTGTCTGTCTTTTCTTGAAGTTTTGTCATCTGCCGTTTGAGGCTTGACAGTTCCTTGTTAGCTGAGTCAAGAATGGATTGTTTCTCTTTTATTTCCTTGTCCAGGTTGGTTTTCGCTTGTTCATCGGCAAGTCTCATTTCCCGTTCTTTTTCCTCGATAATATCTTCAAGGGATTTCATTTTTACCTGTAAATGATTCAGCCGTGTGGCTTGCTTTGCCCTGTAACCGTGAAACAAATAACCCAAAAAGGAAAGAAAGGCTATACCCCCAAAAAACATAATGATGATGAAGGATTCCAGTTCAGATGTCTCCCTTTCCTTCTGTGAGGCTATCTCCTTGTTACGGGTGTAGTTGTACATGGCGCTAATCTGGTGGACCTTCTCTTGGTTGACATAGAGGTAGGATGAATCATTTGCGGTGGCGTACAATTCAGCATATTTGGCAATTGAGTCAGAAATGTGCTTTTGTTTATAAACGTAGAACAATCCTTTATATCCCGACTCAATAATACCACGAACGAGAGCTTTTTCAAAACAGCCTCTTGCTGAATCGCTCTCTCCGATTGCCAAAAAGTATTTTCCCTTATCATAATAATAATAATATCCACCCTCTATGAGGTCTCCTTTTTCATCAAAGTTGCCAGACTCCCTCTCATAAATGTCCATCCAATGCTTGGCTTCGTTTATGTCTCCTCTGTCGAGACAGATACTTATCATCGAATAGATAGCTTGAGCTGCCATCTTGCTGTTGCCTATTTCAATAAACCTTTTTCGTGCCTCCAGCATGGTATGTTCCATGCTGTCTTTCTTATTCATTAAAAAATAGGGCTTTACTCTCAATTCATACGCCTTGATTGTAGCAAGGGTATCTCCATCTTTTCTAAAAAAATGTTCTGCCATCAATTGGGCTTTCATCTCATCTTCGGGTAGATAATGCATATCAAACAAATCTGCCATCTGACCGTAGATGGCAGCAATTGTATGGAAATCACAATCATTCCTCGTAGTGTCTGCCATTTCCGTTGCCTTTTGGTAGCATTCAAGGGCAATGGGCGATTCCCCCATATCATGGTGAACTCGTCCTTTGAGGTAATGCGCCATCATCTTTTCGTTGGCGTTGCCGTGGTGGTCGAAATAGTTGACCAAGGAATCCACGGTGGGCAGCCATGCCTCGGTGAATACCGTGTCGGCACGGTTACACTGGCTCACGTAGCTGAGCCTCTGGCGCATCGCCTCGTTGTCGGTGCAAGAGGCAAGCACCGTAGCCAAAAGAAATACCGATATGATGTGTATGATATATTTCATAGTGGCTATGGTTTTATCATCATATTTCTTTCCTCATGTATCAATCTTCCCTCTGTAGTTACACCTTCTACAACAATATGGCAGGTGCCTGGGTTGTGAGGTAAATTCACTTCTATTTGATTACTTGTCACATGAGG
Source organism: Prevotella sp. UBA6994 (assembly GCA_002449845.1). GTDB lineage: Bacteria > Bacteroidota > Bacteroidia > Bacteroidales > Bacteroidaceae > Prevotella. Next base: position 58,008 of record DJXW01000041.1, on the reverse strand, counting down.
ATTCCAATAAATCGTCTTCCTTCGTCCTTTCTGATTGAAGAATGAATCTGCTTTTTGGTATCCTTGAGGAGTATATTTTTTTTGATTTAAAGGTTCTGAAATGCTTACATGATAGGTACCTACTTTCGTAGTGATGCTGATCACACCATTTGCACCTACAGTTCCCCAAATCACAGAAGTACCCGTCTTGAAAATATCTACTCGCGCCACATCCTGCATCGGGATGTTGTTAATATCGTATTCACTATCTACAATAATTCCATCAATGGCAATGGCTGCTGGGGTTTTCTTATAAATGGATGTAGCACCCCGCATATAAAATTTGTTTTGGTCATCTATTATTCCGGGAACAAGCCTGATTAACTCATTCAGAGAAGTGGCGCCGCTTTCCTCTATTTGATGCAAACTAAAGGATTTGTCAGCCAATTGTGCAAAGACATTGCCTTCACTGGCAGAATTACGGCGTTTCTCCATCACCTCCACGTCATCAAGCATGATTGTGCCGAGATCAGTATCCAACAGAGAATCAGCTTCTATTTTTATTTCATCAAAAGATTCTTCGCTAAAAGCTTGGTGTGAGAACTCTGGTCTGTCTTTCTCATCGATGATTAATTCTACGTTTTCTTTGCCATTATCTCTATTTGCCCGTATGACGTATTGGGTTCCATCTGGGTAATCAAAGCCCGTGAAAGTGAAAAGTCCTTTTTCGTTGGTCGTAGCTATAGCATAGTTACCTGTTTGAGGAGAAATAAGGCTCACATTGGCGTTTGGCACAGGTTTTCGTCGAAGAAGAGTTTGTACACGTCCAGAAATGACTTGCGTGGTTTCACATGCATTTAAAGGCAAAGAATAATCACCTTTTAACATCTTACCAATGTCATATCTTTTCCACTGACATCCAGAAAGCATGGAGTCGGCATATTGAGTATTCGTAAAAAATGATTCTGGATTGTCTAAACCACCTTGCACATCAGTGGCAAGCATCAGATGAGCAATGATTGATGATGGACGATGTCTTTGTGAGATTGACGTTCCTGTAATGTTGATGGAAATATCAGCCAGTTCGGTTTGGGCGTATAAAGCAAAAACCGATGAAAGAAGAGTTAATATAAAAAGAACTCTCTTCATTATCTAAAGATATTCGCTGAAATCTGTCAGGCGCATATCGCCTTTGCGCAGATACGTGTCATGGAATGCGAGAGCAGCCCGCATGTGTTGCGGTTCGTGTCCCATGGGAGCGATATGCTGGAGATAATCACGAAGGAGAGGCTTATAATCGGGATGTGCACAGTTTTCTATTACCTCCCATGCACGACGAACAGGACCTTTACCTCGAAGGTCAGCCACTCCTTGTTCTGTCACGATGATATCTACGTCGTGTTCGGTAGAATCTACGTGGCAACACATGGGAACGATGGCAGATATCTTTCCACCCTTTGCCGTTGACGGCGTGGTAAAGATAGAAATATAACCATTGCGCTCATAGTCGCACGAGCCACCGATACCATTCATCAATGCACTTCCACACACATGACTGGAGTTCTCATTGCCGTAAAGGTCACATTCCAATGGTGTGTTGATAGCAATCACACCCAACCTACGAATCACCTCTGGCGAATTGGCAATCTCACTTTGTCGGATGGTCAGGTGTTTGGAGAAATAATCCATGTTGTTGTACACCATTTGCAACGCCTCGTTGGTGACTGTCATGGCTGTAGCCGAAGCATAACCGATGCGTCCTTCCAGCATATAGTTGACAGCAGCATCTTGCACCACTTCAGAATAGACATTGAATCGAGGGATGAGCTTGCTTGTACCCAACGCTTTCAGCACGGCATTTCCCGTAGTTCCCACTCCGCTCTGTATAGGCAGGAACTGCTTTGGGATACGTCCCACCTTCATGTCGTTAGCCAAGAGTTCTGCCACATGATGACCGATGCTCATAATCTCCTCATCAGGTTCCTTGAAGGCACGAGCCTCTTCGGGGATGCAGCTCTCTATCACACCCACAATCTTCTTCGGGTCAATAGACACATAGTCTTTTCCGATACGGTCGTATGGAGAATGAATGTCCATCACCTCACGGTCTTCCCACACCTCACGCGGTTCCCACGTATCGTGAAGGAATCTGGAATTAGGATTGTGGAATGTGTTATGTTCAATGATGATTTTCTTTGCCAACCGCGCAATGGTGGTCACGATACCGCCGGCAGAGGTCAGGAAAGCCTTGCATTCCGTTTCGCCCTCTTCCATGTCGCTGACCTCAATGACAGCCCATTCCACTTCGCCATAGAAACCACGACGAAGGCGTTCTGCCATGTGCCCTAAGTGCATGTCTTCATAGTCCACCTCACCTAAGTTGGTATGTGTACGGAAATCCTTGTTCGTGGAAAAAGGAGCCCTGAACTTCAATGCCTTTGCTGCAGCCATGTCGCCCTCTACGCTTTGGCAGCTCGATGCACCCGTGAGAATACCCACTTGGAAAGGTATTCCTTGTTCGTGAAGACGAATGGCACGTTTAGATAATTCGCGGAAAATAGCCTTGGGATTGGCATTTGGTGTAAAACCAGACAGCGCCATCATATCGCCATCATTAATCATCTCGGCAGCTTCAACTGCCGTTATTCTTCTGTAAGCCATATTATGTTTAATAAAAGGAAGGATGTTGTTTAAATGATCAAGTGTTTATTGTACATCCTAAATTCGGTGCAAAGTTAATCATTTTTTTACAAAAATTCTCTCTAAAAGTAGCTTTTTTGACGAAATATGCCCTTGAAAGTATCGTTTATCAATTAAAATCATTAACTTTGCAGCAATTTATTAGTAATAACAGGGACTTTAAGGTCTTTCAAAGTCCTTAGAGTCCTTTAAATTATGTAATTAACTATCAGCATGAAACAGACACTATTGATTTACAATACCCTGAGTAGGCAGAAAGAACGCTTTGAGCCTATCAATCCCCCTCACGTGGGAATGTACGTATGTGGTCCTACGGTTTACGGTGACCCCCATTTAGGACACGCACGCCCAGCCATCACTTTCGACATTCTCTTCCGCTACCTGAAACACCTGGGATATAAGGTGAGGTATGTAAGAAACATCACAGACGTAGGACACTTAGAGCACGATGCTGACGAGGGAGACGACAAGATAGAGAAGAAGGCAAAACTCGAACAATTGGAGCCGATGGAGATAGCACAATACTATACCAACCGCTATCATGCCGCTATGGATGCACTCGGTTGTCTGCGCCCAAGCATAGAGCCTCATGCCACTGGACACATCATCGAACAAGAGGAATTGGTGAAGGAAATCATGAACAATGGCTTTGCCTACGAGAGCAATGGTTCTATCTACTTCGACATTGAGGCTTACAACCAAAAACATAAGTATGGAATCTTGAGCGGTCGCTCATTGGAAAACATCAAGGACGAGAGTCGTACCCTTGCCGGTGTAGGTGAAAAGCATAACCAAGCCGACTTCGCCCTTTGGAAGAAAGCCTCAGCCGAACATATCATGCGTTGGCCTTCTCCTTGGAGCAATGGCTTCCCTGGTTGGCACTGTGAGTGTACTGCTATGGGAAGAAAGTATCTCGGAAGTCATTTCGACATACACGGTGGTGGCATGGACCTTGTTTTCCCACACCATGAATGTGAGATTGCACAGGCTGTTGCCTCACAAGGTGACCAAATGGTGAAATACTGGATGCACAACAACATGATTACCATCAACGGACAGAAGATGGGAAAGAGTCTTGGCAACTTCATCACGCTTGAACAGTTCTTCACGGGCAACAACGAGAATCTCACACAAGCCTTCTCGCCCATGACTATTCGCTTCTTCATCCTTTCTGCCCACTATCGTTCTACGGTAGATTTCTCTAATGACGCATTGATAGCAAGTCAGAAAGGACTGGAACGTTTGTTTGACGGACTGGCAAACTTGGAACGTGTAGCCGTGAGCAAGAGTTGTGACGCTGCCACAGAGAAATTTGTGAAAGAGCTGCGTCAACGTTGCTATGATGCAATGAATGACGACTTGATGACGCAATTGGTAATCAGCTATCTCTTTGAGGCTTGCCACGTAGTGAACGCACTCGTTGACCATAAAGCCACCATCTGTGCCGACTGTCTCAAGGAATTGTCTGAGGTGATGCATCTCTTCACAGAAGAACTGCTTGGACTGAAAGACGAAAAGGGAGCCAACAACGATGCACGAGAGGAATCATTCGGAAAGGTAGTGGACATGGTACTCGACCTTCGTGCCAAGGCAAAGGCTGCCAAAGACTGGGCTACCAGCGACCTCATCCGCGATGAGTTAGCAGCCTTGGGATTTGAAGTGAAAGACACCAAGGACGGTGCTACATGGAAATTGAATAAATAAAATAAGAAAGCGGGAAAGTAGATGTTCATACTTTCCCGCTTTCTTACACAAACGATTACCTGTTCCATCATTCGTGAAAGAACTTATGTTTATTAAGATTATCAATGTCATAATCTTTCCCATTCCAACTTGATGTAGTCTTGAAAGTTTCTATAAGTTTGGATTTAATCTTTCCTTTCTTGCCTACTTTATATTTCTTAATTTGCACTGTTGCAAACTTTCCATCTAAAGAGATATAGTTTCCCTCCCAAACATCTTTCAAATCATAACTGGCTTGGGCTACTACAAAATCCTCATGACCATCCAATTCTCTTACATCAAAATGCCATAAATCCCCAAACCTTGACGTTTGCGCATAGTCAATGATTCGCCCATCTTTACTGTAAGTCACCATCATGTCATCGATATAAGGATAGTACCCCTTGTTGGGGGTGTCGCAATGCCGAACCATGAAACAGATATAGTATTTTCCCTTAGTAATCTTATAACCATAATTAAATGCCACATTCCCTTTTTCACATCCACATGTGTCTATCAGTTCACGGGGTATGAACCTCTCGACAACTTCTGCTTTCATTAACGATTCTCCCCATAGGTCCTCGCCTTGCATGTTAATGGACTTGTTATCCTCCATAGTTCCTTTTCCCCATTCGGGAAAAGAGGCTATGAAATCATTGAAAGAAATACAATTGGCTGCATCTTGGCACAATGCCGTTTGATAAGTTGCCAATAACAATAACGATGCTAAAATCTTCTTCATAAGTTGACAGAAAAACATATTACAAATAGTCTATTAAAATATCCCATACGGCAACAATGTGGCAAAAGCTACCGGCGAGAACGAAGAAATGGAAGACCGTGTGCATGTACCGCCGCTTATTGAGACTATAAAACAAGGCTCCGGTAATGTAGCAGACACCTTCCGCAATAATCCATGCAACAGCCGTAGTGCTCACGCAATCAAGCAGAGGCTTGAAAGCCGCAAGAACAGAAAGCCCCATCAAACAGAAACAGACTGTTTCGAGATGACTATGATCTTTTAGTCGGATAAACGAAGAGATGGTTCCCGCAATGGCAGCCGTCCAGACAAAGATAAACAACGCCCATCCCCAAATGCCATGATCACGCATGGCAACAAGGGTGATGGGCGAATATGAACCGGCAATATGCCAATAAATAGCCGCATGATCCCACTTGCGCAATCTACCTTTCCACGTAGAATGGGCAGGTAAGGCATGATAGAACGTTGAGGCAATATACGACATCAGCATCCCGAAGAGATACAACGAAACGCCGAATGTTGCCCAATGGCTATCCGACTTGACACACCATACAAGAAAGATAATACCAACCACCACTCCCATCACGATACCGCCGGCATGTGACCAAGAGTTCCAGAGTTCTTCCTTTCGTGTATAAAACTTTTTCATTTCTTAGGCTTATCCTTCACTAATATGAAATCAAGTTGTCTCCTTTCTATGTTTGCACGTACCACCTTGATACGGATAGGGTCACCTAGCTGGTACTTATTATGATGGCGTCTGCCACGCAAGCAATAGTTGCGCTCGTCAAAATCATAATAATCATTGTCTAAGTCGCGCATGGAGATAAGTCCCTCGCAATGGTTCTCGTCTATCTCGCAATAGATACCATACGACTGGATTCCACTGATATGAGCATCATATTCTTCTCCGATATGCTCACCCATAAACTCCACCATCTTATATTTAATGGAGTCACGTTCAGCATTGGCGGCAATCTGTTCCATTTCACTGGAGTGCTTACACAAATCCTCATAATATCTCTCGTTGGCACTTCGTCCACCCTGTTGGTATCTTGTGAGCAAACGATGAACCATTGTATCGGGATAACGACGGATAGGACTTGTGAAATGGGTGTAATAATCAAAAGCCAAACCAAAGTGGCCGATGTTGTGCACAGAGTATTTCGCCTTCATCATAGCCCTCAAAGCAACCGATTGCACCAACTTCTGTTCACGTTTACCGTCAACGTCGTCCATCAACTTATTCAAGCTACGAGCCGTTTCACCTTTCGTGCCAGCCGTCTTGAGCTTATATCCAAACTTCACGATAAACTCACGCAACTCTTCCAACTTGGTAGGATCGGGATTGTCGTGAATACGATAAGGCAACGTCTTAGCCTTCTGTCCTTTCTTGACCTTGCCGATATCTTCCGCTACGGTACGATTGGCAAGCAACATAAATTCCTCTATGAGTTTGTTGGCATCTTTCGACCGTTTAAAATAGCATCGCGTGGGCTTACCCTCTTCATCCACGTCGAAATGAAGTTCTTCTCCCTCAAATTTAATGGAGCCATTCTTGAATCTCTTTGAACGCAAGCACTTGGCAAGCTTGTCCAAGGCAATGAGTTGTTCGGCATTCTCACCACGATAGCCACCCTTTGGAGCTGGTGGAGCTGGTGTTTCCGTACCGTCTATCACCCCATTGTCTTCCAACAACTGCTGCACTTCCTCGTATGCGTAACGCCTGTTGCTCTTGATGACGGTGTGAACAATGCGATAATGCCTGATTTCCGCATCTTCATCCAAATGGAAAATCACGCTAAAGCATAGTTTTTCCTCATCAGGACGCAACGAACAAACATAGTTACACAACTTTTCGGGAAGCATGGGAATGGTGCGGTCCACCAGATACACGCTGGTAGCACGTTTCTGAGCCTCCTTGTCGATGATGGAACCCTCCGTTACGTAATGAGAGACATCAGCGATATGAACGCCCACCTCCCACAACTTATTGGGAAGACGACGGATAGAAAGCGCATCGTCAAAGTCTTTCGCATCTTTCGGGTCAATAGTACACGTCCAAACATCTCGGAAATCCTCACGTTCCGCCAAGTCTTGCGCCGTTACCTCGCCCGAAATCTTTTCAGCAGCATCCTCTACGGCTTTCGGATATTTATAAGGTAAGTTGTATTGAGCCAGGATAGCGTGCATTTCGGCATTGTTTTCACCCGTCACACCGAGAATGTCTATCACCTCACCCACCATGTTTTTATGTCCCTCATCAGGCCATTGCGTCACCTTTACCACAGCTTTATCATCGGTCTTTCCCCCTTTCAGCTTTTTCTTGGGAATGATAATGTCTTGCACAAACAAGTTTTCCTGAGTCACGAGGAAAGCAATGTCGCGGTCAACCCGTAGCCTTCCCACAAAGGTATCCTTTGCTCGCTTGATGATTTCTATGACCTGAGCCTCCCTGATATGTTTTGGCCTACGTGCCATCAATGATACTTTCACCCTATCTCCACTCAAGGCAAACTTTGAATTGCGTTCAGAGACGAAGATAGGCTTCTCTCCCTCATCGGGAATGAATGAGTTCTTGCCATTCGACTTTCGGATAAACGTACCCTCAAGCACCTGTCCACCCTGATTCAACTTAAAAGATGTTTCAGATGTCTTTGCCAAGAAGTCATCCCACGACATTTCTTCCAGAATATCAATGGCAAGCATCTTCAATGGGTGCGTATCTAAATGTAAGTTACGGAAGATGTCTCTCAGAGATATTTCCCTATCGGGTTGCGAAGTAAAGAATGCTTCCAACCGTTCTGCAAGTTGTTTCTTGCTCATGCGCTTGCCGCCTTTTTTTTCTTTTGCCATGGTCGTTAATTATTTTATTGTCAATAAGGTTTTTAATGTCTTTAAGGACGTTGAGGTCTTTAAGGAATATGCAAATTAACAAAATAAAATTGATAAACACGTGATTCTTTACGATTATTTTGCATTTACCATAAAATTGAGTTAACTTTGCCAACTGAAAGAACAAACATCGGTATATTTTGCAAATGAAGATACTCGTAACGGGTGCCAGCGGATTCATCGGAAGTTTTATCGTTGAAGAAGCTTTACGCAGGGGAATGGACACTTGGGCTGCCATCAGAAAGAGCAGTTCGAGGGAATTTCTGCAAGACAAACGCATACATCTCATAGAATTAGACCTTTCTTCAAAGGACAAGCTCATCGAGCAACTTGAAGCTCACGATTTCGACTATATCGTTCATGCAGCGGGAGTAACCAAGAGCCTGCGAATAGAAGATTTCAAGAAAGTGAACACAGAGGGAACGAAAAACCTGGTTGATGCCATCTTGCAATTGCAAATGCCCATCAAACGATTCATTTACCTCAGTTCGCTCAGCATCTTCGGTCCCATTGCCGAGAAATCTCCTTATCGTGAAATCACCGAAGACGATATTCCCAAACCCAATACCGCATACGGTATCAGTAAGTTGGAGGCTGAGAAATACCTCGATTCCATTGGCAACAACTTCCCATACATCATCTTGCGCCCCACAGGTGTCTATGGTCCGAGAGAGAAAGACTATTTCCTGATGGCGCAAAGCATCAAGGGACACATGGACTTCTCCGTGGGATTCCGTCGTCAAGACATTACTTTCGTTTACGTAGCAGACGTCGTGCAAGCCGTATTCCTGGCATTTGACCACGGCATGAGTGGCAGGAAATATTTTCTCTCTGACGGTAAGGTGTACCAATCTTCTGCTTTCAGCAACTATATCCGTCAAGAGTTGGGCAAGCCGTGGTGGATACGGGTGAAGGCTCCCATCTGGCTATTGCGCATCATCACGTTCTTCGGTGAGCACATCAGCCATTTAACGGGAAAAATCACCGCTCTCAACAACGACAAATATCATATTTTAAAGCAACGAAACTGGCGTTGCAACATCGAACCAACCATGGACGAACTGGGCTATCATCCACATTACGACTTGGAAAAAGGCGTAAAACTCACCATCCAATGGTACAAGGAGAATCACTGGCTATGATAAAAATACTCAAAGACATCTTTACCATAGACAAACATCCACGCAAAGGACTGATGGCTTTTGAGTGGGTGGTGTTAGGGTATTTGGTACTTACTTCTTTGTTCATCCTCTTTGCCTATACCAAACTGGATTGTCCTTTGGAAATGCTCAAGGGACGAGGCAGGGTAATAGCCATTCTCATGGCTCTATGGGCTGTTTACCGCATGGTGCCTTGCAGGTTTACCATCTTTGCACGCGTGGCTGGACAAATGGGACTGCTGGCTTGGTGGTACCCAGACACATACGAGATGAACAGAATCTTACCCAATCTCGACCATATCTTTGCACAATTAGAGCAATCAACGTTTGGCTATCAACCCGCACTTGTCTTTGCCAAGGAATTTCCTTCCATCGTTGTCAGTGAGTTGATGGACATGGGATATGCTTCTTACTATCCCATGATTGCCGTGGTTTGCCTTTATTATTTCTTGTTCAAGTACCAAGAGTTTGAGAAGTGCGTGTTTATCATCCTCACCTCTTTCTTCCTGTATTACCTGATGTATATTTTCATCCCCGTTACAGGTCCTACCTTCTATTACCAAGCGGTAGGTTTAGACAATATCGCCCACGGCATCTTCCCCAACGTTCACGATTATTTCAACACGCATACAGAGTGTCTGCCCTCGCCAGGATACAAGGATGGATTGTTTTACCATCTTGTAGAAAATGCCAAGGATGCTGGCGAACGCCCTACGGCTGCCTTTCCCAGTTCGCATGTGGGCATTTCCACCATTTGCATGTTATTGGCTTGGCATTCCAAAAACCGTACATTGCTCTATCTGCTCTTGCCTTTCTTCTTCTTCCTGTGCCTTTCTACGGTATATATACAAGCGCATTACGCCATTGATGCTTTAGCGGGCGTAGTATCAGGCATCATTCTTTATTATCTTCTCAAGCACAAGAAATTTATCAAGGCTAATAAGTTGACCAGTTGATTATGACAGAAACAATAACGAAAATGAAGAAACTTTATATAGAAACATACGGTTGCCAAATGAACGTTGCCGACTCAGAGGTGGTAGCTTCAGTGATGAAGATGGCTGACTATGACATTTGCGACAACCAAGAAGAGGCTGATGCCGTATTCTTGAATACTTGTTCTGTGCGAGAGAATGCGGAGAACAAGATTTACCATCGTCTGGAAGAACTGAATGCCTTGCGTAGGAAAAAGGGGAAACTCATCATCGGCATTCTGGGATGTATGGCTGAGAGAGTGAAAGACGACCTCATCCAAAACCATCATGCTGACCTCGTGGCTGGACCTGATGCTTATCTCACCCTACCCGACCTCATTGCTCAATGCGAACTTGGGCAAAAGGCCATCAACATCGAACTTTCTACCACGGAGACTTATCGTGACGTAACGCCACGACGCATTGCCGTAGGACAGAAAATCGGTGGTTTTGTGAGCATCATGCGTGGTTGCAACAATTTCTGCCACTATTGTATCGTACCTTACACTCGCGGTAGGGAACGTAGTCGTGATGTGGAAAGCATCTTGCGAGAGGTAAAAGACTTACAACAAAAGGGATTCAAGGAGGTAACTTTATTGGGGCAAAACGTCAATTCCTACCATTTCGAAACAGAATCCTCAATGGTCAATTTTCCCACTCTCTTACGCCTCGTAGCCGAAACGGTTCCCAATATGCGCGTGCGTTTTACCACCTCTCATCCGAAAGACATGAGTGACGAGACGTTGCATGTGATTGCCGAAGTACCCAATGTATGCAAGCAAATCCACCTGCCCGTGCAAAGTGGTTCCAATAAAATATTGAAACTCATGAACCGCAAATACACGCGTGAATGGTATCTCGACCGTGTGGCTGCCATTCGGAGAATCATACCCGATTGCGGACTTTCCACCGACATTTTCGTGGGTTATCACGACGAAACGGAAGAAGACCATCAGCTGTCACTCTCCTTGATGCGTGAAGTAGGTTACGACTCTGCCTTCATGTTCAAATATTCAGAACGCCCAGGTACGTATGCTTCCAAGCATTTGCCCGATAATGTTCCCGAAGAGACCAAAATCAGACGACTAAACGAGCTCATTCAATTGCAAACGGAGATGTCTGCCATTGCCAACAAACGTGATGAAGGAAAGGAATTCGACGTGTTGGTGGAGGGATTCAGCAAGCGTAGCCGTGAGCAACTCTGCGGCCGTACCGAGCAAGGCAAGATGGTGGTGTTCGATAAAGGAAACCACCATATCGGAGAAACAGTGAAAGTGAAAATCACTGGTTCTACTTCCGCCACGCTCTTTGGCACATTGACAGACTAAACATCATCTTTGGCTTGGGTAAACCTAACGTTTATCCATCGCAAAGATATGGTTTGCAATGCGTATAATTACCATCTACAAAAAAGAAAGACATTGATGGCTGGGAGGATTTTTCAACATTCTCATGTTGGATTAAAAATAAATCATTAACTTTGCAAAAGGATGAAAGAGTTTTTACAAGTGTTGCGGCGTTTCGTACCGCCATATAAGAAGTATTTGGTATTGTCTATAGTGTTCAATATCCTATCGGCAGTACTCAATATCTTTTCATTTGCCGCTCTGATACCTATTCTGCAAATCCTGTTCCAGACGGGAGAAGCAGAGGCAGCAACGTCCATGATGGCTTGGGATTGGGGAAACGCACAGACGGTGCTGATGAACAACCTCAATTACTTTGTCAATGGATTGATAGCCGATTATGGACCAACCACGACTTTGTTGTTTATCGGTCTTTTCTTGGCTATCACCACGTTCTTGAAAACAGGTGCTTATTTCCTCACCTCCGCTTGTATCGTTCCTATCAGGACGGGTGTGGTACGTGATATTCGCAACCAACTCTATCGCAAGATAACCTCATTGCCATTGGGATTCTTCTCCGAGGAACGCAAGGGAGACATCATTGCACGCATGAGTGGCGATGTGCAAGAAGTGGAAAACTCCATCATGTCGTCTCTCGACATGTTGTTTAAGAATCCTGTACTTATCATTGCCTACTTCGCCACATTGATTTTCATCTCTTGGCAGCTCACCCTTTTCACGCTGATTATCGTTCCGGTGATGGGTTGGATTATGGGAATCGTGGGAAGAAGGCTGAAACAAGACTCCGTAAAGGCTCAAGCTCTATGGAGCGACACCATGAGCCAAGTGGAAGAAACATTAGGTGGACTACGTATCATCAAGGCGTTTTGCGCAGAGGATAAGATGAACAAGCGATTCGATCAAGTAAATTCAGCTTATCGTTCTGACCTCATGCGAGTGAATATCCGCCAAACTTCCGCCCACCCGATGAGCGAGTTTCTCGGTACGGTGATGATTGTTATCGTATTGTGGTTTGGAGGTATTCTTGTCTTAAACAACCAAACCATTACGGGTCCTACGTTTATCTATTATATGGTGATTCTCTATAGCATCATCAACCCATTGAAAGAGTTTTCAAAAGCAGGTTACAACATTCCGAAAGGCTTGGCTTCCATGGAACGTATTGACAAGATTCTCATGGCAGAAAACACCATCAAGGAACCTGCCCAACCTAAGCATATCAATGGTTTTAACCATCAGATAGAGTTTAAGAACGTATCGTTCAGATACGGTGAGCAATGGGTTTTGCGCAACATCAACCTCACGATAGAGAAAGGAAAGACGGTTGCCATCGTCGGACAAAGCGGCAGTGGCAAATCTACGATGGTTGACTTGATTCCACGCTATTATGACGTGCAAGAGGGCGAAGTGCTCATTGACGGTATCAACGTAAAAGACTTGGGCATTCAGGATTTAAGACAACTCATCGGAAACGTCAACCAAGAGGCAATTCTCTTTAATGATTCCTTCCGCAATAACATCTCGTTCGGAGTGGATAATGCTACGGATGAACAGATTGCAGAGGCTGCCAAGATTGCCAATGCTTACGACTTCATCACGCAATCTGAACAGGGCTTCGATACAAACATCGGAGATAGAGGTGGCAGACTGTCGGGCGGACAACGCCAACGTGTGAGCATTGCTCGTGCAATCTTGAAGAATCCTCCTATCTTGATTCTCGATGAGGCTACGTCGGCACTCGATACGGAAAGCGAACGACTGGTGCAAGACGCATTGGAACGACTGATGAAGACTCGCACGACCGTTGCCATTGCCCACCGACTTTCTACCATCAAAAACGCGGATGAAATCTGTGTGTTGCATGAGGGATGTATCGTAGAACGAGGAACACACGAACAACTGCTCTCTATTGACGGTTATTACAAGAAACTGAACGATATGCAAAGCTTATGAGATGGTTGAGGGAAGAATTACGAAGGTGGAAGTAATTATATGGAGGAAGGATGAATTACGAAGGTGGAAGTAATTATATGGAAGATGGAGGAATGACGAAGGAGAAAGTACATCAAACGTCAAGACTTGATGGCTGTATCATGCGTACAATATCCCATTTCACCATTCCTATCTCCTTCTTCATCATAACCGTATTGGTTTTTATGTTGGCAAAAGTGGCGTTTATGCTTGTTTGCCTTGAAGGACATGATTTCCAGGTTGGTGATGTTTGCGACGTTTTACGACACGGACTATCGTTGGATTTATCTACAGCCCTTTACTTCCTCATTGTTCCCTTCCTCATAGGGATGATTCGCATCTGGTGGAAAAACAAGGTGCTCATCACCATCCTAAAGGTTTATAGCTTGTTGGTTTCATTGGCTTTTTCCCTGGCATTCGTATCAGACACCAGTCTTTATCCTTTCTGGGGATTTAAACTCGACTCGTCGTGTCTGCAATATTTGGAAACACCGACAGAAGCCGCGGCAAGCGTCAGCAAAGGTTATCTTTTCGTGAGGGTATTGGTATTCCTCGTCATTGCCATCTGCATCGACTTGCTTTATAGGAGTATTTTTAAAAGTAAGCAGACTCCTCACACCAACCTGCACTCAAAGATAATCGCTACAATCATCTATGTATTGTTTATTCCCATCCTGATTATAGGCATTCGCGGAGGCTTGGGAGAGTCAACCACCAATATCGGACAGGTTTACTATTCGCAAAATCAATTCTTGAATCATTCAGCCGTGAATCCCGTATTTAGCTTTCTTTCCTCATTCGAGAAATCAGCCAACTATGTTCCTGATTATCTTTTCATGGAGGAAGATGAACGGGCAAAACTCATGGAGAATCTTTTCCCTACGGAAAGCATAGAACCAGATAGTTTGCTTCGTACCAAACGTCCCAATATCGTTGTCATCTTGCTGGAGAGTTGTGCCGGTATCTTCACTGAAGACATCGGAAAGCGCAAGGACATCATGCCACGATTCAACCAATTGGTGCATGAGGGTGTGTATTTCTCTAACTTCTACGCCAACTCATGGCGCACTGACAGGGGTACTCTTTGCACATGGAGCGGTTATCCCTCCTTCCCTCGTTCGTCGGTAATGAAAATGCCTTCAAAGACCCGCTTCCTTCCAGGATTGTCCAAGTCGTTAAGAAACGAAGGATACAACACCTATTATATATATGGTGGAGACATCAACTTCACCAATATGCGCAGTTATTTGGTTACCATTGGCTTTGAACAATTGCATTGGATGAAGAACTATTCCTCAGAGGAACAAAAGACCGCTAAATGGGGCGTAAGAGACGATATTACATTTGGTACTTTATTAAATACAATCAAAGAACAGGCACCAATAACCCATGACTCCAAGCAACCTCCTCTCTTGATTGGCTATTCCACACTGAGCAGCCACGAGCCTTGGGATGTTCCTACCCATAAGATGGAAGACGAAATATTGAATGCTTTCTGTTACTTAGACGATTGCATTGGCAACTTCATAGACCAAGTAAAGCAAACGCCACAATGGGAGAACCTATTGGTCATCATGCTTCCTGACCACGGTATATCTTATAAAGATGTGGGAGAGACTCATGAAGAACACGACCATGTGCCTATGCTTTGGTTGGGTGGAGCCATCAAAGAGTCACGTAGGATAGAACAAATCTGCAATCAAACCGATGTGGCAGCCACGTTACTCGGACAATTAGGTATTGCACACCGTGACTTTAAGTTCAGTCGTGACGTGCTGAGCAAGAATTACACATATCCCTTTGCCATTCATACCTATAATAATGGTATTACCATGAGAGACAGTACGGGGTTTGCGGTATTCGACCTGAATTCAAACCGAATTATCGTCAACAAGAGCAGCAACAGTCAACAGCTTCTCAAGAAAGGGAAAGCCATTCTCCAGTCTGCAGCTATGGATTTAAAAACAATAGAAACTAATCATTGACACACCATGAACATTCGTCGATTAGGACTATCCGCACCGCTCATTGCAACCATCTTCAACTTGCTGATGGTGTATATAGTTTATTTTATTGCACGTATCGTATATTTGTTGGTCAACTATAGTTATTTTGAGCAAGGTCTATCTTTTGGTCATTTGATGGAGATATTGGCTGGCGGACTGGTCTTCGACACCTCAGCCATCTTGGTCACAAAC
This sequence comes from Prevotella sp. UBA6994, assembly GCA_002449845.1. Classification (GTDB taxonomy): domain Bacteria; phylum Bacteroidota; class Bacteroidia; order Bacteroidales; family Bacteroidaceae; genus Prevotella. Next base: position 42,279 of record DJXW01000041.1, on the reverse strand, counting down.
ATTCCCTATATTGTTCTCATGCTGTTGCCTTGGCACGGAAAGGAGACACAAGTTTATCAGCAAATCTGCAAATGGGTTTTCCTGATAATTAATGGATTGGCACTTGCCATCAATCTCTGTGATTCGGTATATTTCAAATATACCATGCGGCGAACGACAACTACCGTATTCGGTGAGTTTTCCAATGAGGGTAATCTTGGTTCTATCTTTCTCACGGAAACAATCCATCATTTTTACCTCGTGCTGATTTTCGCCTTGGTGATTTGGGGACTTTACAAATGGTATAAAAAGCCAAGACTTCAATCACGCAATTATCGTTGGTGGCAATACGATTTGGCAATGCTGCTTTCATTGGCTTTGGTAGCACCATTCATCGTGGCAGGAATACGCGGTGGATTTACCACTGCCGTGCGCCCAATCACCATCAGCAACGCCAACCAATACGTCAACCGACCCATAGAGGCGGCCCTTGTTCTCAATACTCCATTCTCTCTCTATCGCACAATTGGCAAAGATGTGTTCGTAGTGCCCAATTATTTCGATAATGCCAAGGAGATGGAGGCCATCTACACTCCCATTCACCAGCCCGCAGAAGACCTTACGGTCCTTAAAGACACTAACGACCTTAACATGATTAAGAAGAATGTCGTGGTACTTATCGTAGAGAGTTTCGGAAGAGAATATATCGGTGCGCTCAACAAGACTTTGGAAAATGGGAAATATCAAGGTTATACGCCTTGCGTAGATTCACTGATTGCCCGTAGCGTCACGTTTAAACACTCTTTTTGCAACGGTAGGAAAAGCATCGACGGAATGCCTTCCATTCTCAGCAGCATTCCAATGTTTGTAGAACCATTCTTTCTCACACCCGCATCTATGAATCATGTCAGTGGAATTGCTTCTCTCTTGGCAGGAGAAGGTTATCAAACCGCTTTCTTTCATGGAGCACAACGTGGTTCGATGGGTTTTCAGGCTTTTTCAAGAGCCACTGGCTTCCAAGAATACTATGGACGTGAAGACTACAATGCTGACAAGCGGTTTGGCGGAGATAACGACTTTGACGGGATGTGGGCTATATGGGATGAACCATTCCTTCAATATTATGCCACGAAGATGTCTGAGATGAAAGAACCCTTCATGACGGCAGTCTTTACCGCTTCTTCTCACCATCCTTATCAAATACCTGAGCAATACAAAGACAAATATCCAGAGGAAGGAATCATCATTCATAAGTGCATCCGATATACAGACATGGCTATCGGGAAGTTCTTTGAGCGCGTGAGCAAAGAACCGTGGTTCAAAAACACCATCTTCGTACTCACCAGCGACCATACAAATCTTTCCGATCATGCTTTTTACCAAACTGATATTGGTGGTTTCTGCTCACCTATTATTATTTATGAGCCAGGCAATTCCAATCGACAACCGGAAATACAGGATAAGATAGCCCAACAAATAGATATTCTGCCTACGGTGATGGGGATGCTCAATTACCATAAACCATACTTTGGCTTCGGCATTGATTTGTTCAACACGCCTGCGGATCAGACTTGGGCGGTCAACTATCTCAACGGCATTTACCAATACGTAAAACATGGTTATGTACTTCAATTCGACGGACAACAAACCAAGGGTATGTATGCACTGGCCGATTCTCTGATGAAACGAAACTTATTGGGAAAAGTTCCTCAACAAGCACAAATGGAACGAGAGGTGAAAGCTATCATACAGCAATATATGGAACGGATGGTGAACGACCAATTGGTTCCATAGAAAAATGGTATATGGTAATGACAACCATATAAGAAACTGAAGGTAACTATATATGTAACCGATGATAACTATATAAGGAACCATCGGTTTCTTGCATGGTGACCGTTGGTTACATGATAAGGAACCGAATATAACTTTTTTAATAAATGTGGCGAAAAAGGTGGTTGAAGTGTTGAAAAGAATCTGACGACAACTCTACATCTGGATTCTCTATCCAATACAAAGGCAAGTCATGATACATGGCAGCAACTAAAGAAAAAGTACTGGGTGCGCCAATCAAATAATCGCAATGAGAAAGCAAGCAGAGGTCTTCGGCTGGATTTCCATTGGGAAACACTACGTTGCACATCGGCAATTGCTGGCGATATAAATCTTGTTGTATTTCAGGATCATTCCCACAGATATAAACCGTCAACTTCTCACCCTGATGTAAAGAATAAAATTGTTGGATGATATGAATGTATTGCTCATCAGAATAGAAGAAACGACCTCCATAAAATGTAGCATAGTCGCCTCGACGGATATGAACACCTAAACGCAACACCTTATCTTGACCCAACACGTCAGCTGTTTTACGTTGCACATCCTCCTTGAAGGCGAACAACTGCAAGATTTCCGACTTGTATTTAATAAACAAATCATACCAACGAGCATACCAGCCGATAGCCACAATCATCTTATGATTCAGCATCATTTGTTCTTCATGGCTATAATCATCCTTTTCCTCGTTAAACGTAACGGTAGGAATCAACTTCCATGCAGCGGCATATTTCGCCAATACATAAACGATGAAATTGTGATAGTGAGTATCGCAGATATGAAACCAAGGATATTTATAGGCAAAGCGCATCGACATCGTTGAACGTCCATGTTCACGACCCCATGCGTAAAGATGTCCATATTGCAATATGTTATTGCACATCCTTCCTTTATCCCTAACGAATATCATACCAATTATTATTTGGGTACAACCTTACCATCAACCACCTTAAATCGCTCATTGAATTCCTCGCGTGTTCGCTTCCAACGATTATGGCTCCACAACCATAGTTCGGGTTGTTTGCGAATTGTCTCTTCTAATTTACGGAAATAAATATCCGTTGCTTCAAACTCTTTCAATTCTTTAGGGTTTCGAGTCATTAATTGGAACTCAGCCTCATAATAACCACGACGAACACGTCGAATATCCAAGTAAACAAGAGCTTGGTTGTTCTTGATGGCGATTCGTTCCGTACCAGTCATTACAGGAGTATCATGATTCAAGAACTGACACCAATGGTGGATATTGTTCCAATGAGGCACTTGGTCTCCAATATATCCAATGATGGAAACCTTGTTTTGTTGTTTATATTCAATCGTCTTCCGAAGAACATCTGTCAATGCGATACACTCTGCTCCCCAACGCTGACGAATATTCAAAAACAATTTGTCGAATATGGGATTCTCCAAAGCATGATACAATTGCCCGCACACTAAATCAGGAGAAACCCATAAGGGAACCGACGTAATCCACTCCCAATTGAAGATATGTCCAAGATAAAGCGCAACAGATTGTTTGTCGTTCGTACATTGGTTGATAACGTCAACGCCTTTGTAAGTCATTCTACGACGCATTTGTTTCTCGCTCATCGTCGTCATCTTGATAGTTTCTACGAAATAGTCGCACAAACAATGATAGAACTTTCTTTCAATCTCGCGCAATTCCTTTTCGGTTTTTTCGGGAAACGATTTTTCCAAGTTATTCCTAACCACCTTTACGCGATAGCCAATCAACCGATAAACTATCAGATAGATTCCGTCGCTCAATACGTAATGAATACGTAGAGGCAACAAGGAAAACAAATACCAAATGGCAGATATAATATAATATAATACTTGTTTCATCGTATCGTGTCTTTAAATGAGCATGGTGCAAATCATGGTTGATAAATTGCACTCATTTTCGCATAGAAGTGTTCGTATGTCATGTGATCTTCAAAGTCTTCCTTAGCTTGTTTGCCCAATTGTTTACGCAAAGTAGGATTATCAATCAATTGTCCCATCGCGTCAGCCAATGCTTTAGCATCGTTGGGAGGAACGAGCAAGCCATTCTTGCCACTATTGATATATTCACGTTGACCGCCATTGTTTGTCGCAATGATAGGATGTCCTTGCGATAGATGTTCTTGTGCTGAAAGCGAACATCCTTCTGGCACGATGGAAGGAAGAATTCCGATGTCTGCGGCGGCAACGTATGATAAGACGGGATTGCGGAAACCAGCTAATGTTACCTTATCTTTCAGTTGCTTTTCTTCTATGAGAGATTGTAGGTGGGCGGTGTATTCATCGGTTCCACGACCTACAAGTACCAATCGGAAAGGCTTATCGCGCAACATCTCAACCGCCTCGATAAGCACGTCAAGTCCCTTTTCGGGATTTAAACGTCCATGATACATCGCCAAAACATAATCTTTAGGGATGCTAAACATAGTCTTTACATCCACAGGAACTATGTTTGTAGGAACGACGATACCATTATGAATGACAAGTAACTTCTTTTTGTCAATGGCAGGATGAGTGCTTAAAAAAGTATCCATCGCCAATTGTGAATCAAACACGATACAATCTAATTGACCATAAAGCCAATTATAAATCCATGATGTCTTGCCCTTACGTGTGAGATTACGACACATCACCACACGAATGTCCTTGCGACCACTCAACTTTCTGGCGTATGCGGCGGTGAAGGCTTCCTTGAAATTGTGTGCATGTACGATGCAATTCTGCTTCTGCTTGATAATTTTTGCCATCTGCCATGCGCTCCTAAAGTCTAATACACCTTTTAAAGGTAAAGTATGTATAGGCACGTTCAACTCATGAAACCGCTCGGCAATCGACTCTAAAGGCAGACAAAATAGTTCTATATTAATTCCATCTGCAAGTTGACGACGACTCAAATCCAATACAGTTTGTTCGCCACCACCCCATTCTTTATTTGAGATGATATGAAATATATTCATAGATTGCTTGTCCATAAATAACGTTATTTTGCCTACAAAAATAGGTAAAATATTGTAGATTCTACAAATTCTAAGAGATTTATTTCTTCAAATCATACTATTTTGCTACCTTTGGCTTTATTTTCAACCAAAGAATCATTATGGCATCATACGACATAGACACTTTGCATAAGCATATCTTACAGATTATGTTGTCGGTTGACCGCGTATGTCGTGAACACGAAATACGCTATTATTGTTGGGCAGGCACGATGCTTGGAGCCGTTCGTCATCATGGTTTTATTCCTTGGGACGATGATATGGATATTTGTATGCCTCGTCCTGATTATGACCGTTTCATGGAACATGCTCATGAGTGGCTACCCCAACCGTTAGAGGCGTTGAGCATAGAGACGAGCGAAACCTTTCCTGGTAGTTTCGGGAAAATAGTTGATAGCAGCACTACGCTTATAGAGCGTGGACATAGTGATTATTTAGCAGGTATCTATATCGACGTATTTCCTATAGATGGCGTTCCTGCCTCTTCGTTGATGCGTAGGATAGCCGTTACTCGATATAAACTTCTTGACAAGTTACTCTATTTCCTACATCGTGACCCTTACAAGCATGGTCGTGGAATTAGTTCTTGGCCAATATTGCTCATTCAACGACTTTTCACGCACGAATGGGCGAGAAAGAAATTGCGTGCCGCCAATACCGCATACGACTATAATAAGTCGGAATACGTACTTGATTATGATGATGGTATCAATGGCGTTATTGCTAAAAGGATATTAGGAACGCCAACGCCTGTTGAATTTGAAGGACACGAATTGATGGGAGTGGAATATGCAGACGAATACTTGCGCACGAAATATGGCGACTATATGGTTATCCCTCCACACGACAACCAGCGTCAACATAATTTCTTCTACTTAGATTACAACCTTCCGTATAGGCAATATCAAGACAAGCGTTCTTTCGTCAATCACGATAACGCTTTTCAATAATCTTGGCAACTAATACGAATTGATAGAAAGCGGCCATCAATGCACGGATAAACCCGCGTGTGCCCATTCGGAAACTACCATCCATGAAGTATTTCTTGAAGAATCGCCAAAGAGGTCGCCAAATAAGCGCCCATACACCATAGTTCTTTTGCTTTTTCTTCTCCGTTTCATTGTCCGTATAAAGATTCATTTTCTCTATATACTCATGCATGGTCTCGTCCATCAGATGAAGCAAATAAGCACCATTGCCAACCTTCAGTTTTTCAACACGACCTTGTACTTTGGGTATTGAGTGAATAATGGGTGGCCATTCGGTAGCGTCGCGCGGAATAAAACGCAATTGGTAATCATAATGGAAATCGCGAACAAACATGTTCATAAACATATTCTTTCGTGGAATGAAAAAACCAGAAGGACAATCTGGACGCGATATTTCACGATAGAGCGAAGAACGTAATTCGGGAGTAACAATCTCATCAGCATCAACAACCAATACCCATTGATAAGAGGCAGATTGAATGGCAAATTGGCGAGCTGGTTCACAACAAGTGTGATTGGCTTTTGGAAAAAAAACGATACGACAACCAAAATCCTTGGCTATCTTTACCGTATTGTCGGTGCTTTCCATATCGCACACCACTATTTCGTCGAAGTCTTTTACCGCTTCAAGCACTTTGGAAAGATGCTGTTCGGCATTGTAAGTGTTGATTACAACAGATATTTTTTGTTCTCCGTTCATGGGTATATATGATTATTCAATGACAGAGTATTTTGTACTATTTTGAATGAATTCTTTGCAAAAATACACATTTTCTTCGTTTCCTTCATAATATTTGATGGAAATAAGTGAAAATATGGAAATTATCGCTTATCTTTGTACCAATGAAAGATAAAATGCGCATCGCTTTTGATGCCAAACGCATTGTACAAAATGGTACGGGACTTGGCAGCTATGGACGAACGTTGGTCAATGATTTGTCTAAGTTTGACGACTTGGATTTAACTCTTTATGCGCCCAACAAAGGACGAGATGACTTACGACAACAAATAACAGAGAGTGATCGTTTGCGTTTTTTCTTTCCTCATGAAAAAACTGCTATTGGTAAGGCACTATGGCGTTCATACGGTATCGTCAATCAACTCAAACAAGACAACATACAGATTTACCACGGTTTATCTGGAGAGTTGCCCTTCCATATCAAGAAATCTGGCATCAAGACGGTTGTTACCATCCATGATCTCATCTTTATGCGTCATCCAGAATACTATAACTGGATTGACACTAAAATATATGCTTGGAAATTTCATCAAACCATCCGTGAAGCTGACAGAATCATTGCCATCAGCGAATGCACCCGTCGGGATATTTGTGAATTGGGACACATAGACAAAGAGCGGATAGATGTGATTTACCAAAGTTGTAATCCTTCGTTCCAAGACCATCTTTCTTCCACAAGATTGTTTCAGGTCAAAGAAAAATATCGTATTCCAAAGAATTTTATCTTAGGTGTGGGTTCTATCGAAGAACGCAAAAACATGTTGTTGGCTGTTCGTGCCCTTCCCTATTTACCATCAGACATATCGTTGGTTTTAATTGGAAAGAAAACCAAATATACAGAGACTATCCTGCAATATGTCAATTCTTACCATCTCAACGACAGGGTTCAGATATTTCACCAAGTATCCAATGAAGAACTACCCGTGTTTTATCAATTGGCATCATGTTTTGTCTATCCATCCCGTTATGAAGGCTTCGGCATTCCCATCATTGAGGCCATTAGTTCAGGAATACCCGTCGTAGCCGCTACTGGATCGTGCTTGGAGGAGGCAGGTGGTCCTGATTGTCTCTACGTATCACCAGACCATCCTATTGCTTTGGCTAACGCCATCAACCAGTTAATCAATGAGCCAAATATCAAAGAACGCATTGCCCGTTGCCAAAAGTATATTACTCGTTTCCAAAATACGAATGTAGCAGAACAAGTGCTGAATATTTACAAGCAGTTGATATAGATTAGTTGTTTCCTTTTTCCTGACGTAGAGATTTAATGTATTCTATTTCCTTGAAACGGAATAAATATGCTACTCCAAAATAAAAAGCAGAACCAACAATGATATCAACCAACAATTGCAAATAGACATTATCTATCCATAAATTGACAAACTTTATCAAGGCAAACATACATAATGAAACCAATAGGAGGTGAGATATATCCTTCATTTGCTTCCAGAATCCTAACTTTATCAGTTTTCCTGTATAAAAGGAATTAATACCTAATGCAACTATCGAACTGATAATCATACCATAGCACATATAAATCAAACCAAATGGAATACTTACAACAAGTACGGTAATACTAAAGAATTTCTTGATAATCTCCAGTCTCAGAAACAAGTCGGTGCGTCCCTTCACTTTTAGTACATTCAAGTTGATGGCATGAACGGGATACCACATTTTTGCCATACATATTGGCACTAACAAAACGGAAGAAAATGCCCACTTCTCACCAACCAATGCCACGACAACGGGATAGGCAGCACCTGCCAAGCCGCACATGATGGGAAATATGATAAACGTTGATACTCTAAGCATCTTCATGTATATATCCCTGAGCTTGGAATCATCATCCTGCAATTTGCACAAAACGGGATAAGTAACACGAAAGAAGATGGAATTAAAATTAGATGCGGGAAGTTGGGCATAATGCTCCGCCCTTCCGTAATATCCTAAACTGGTGGCATTGTATATCTTTCCTATCACCAATACATAAAGATTATTGTATATGGTATCTATCAAACCGCTAATAACCAAATTGAATCCAAACGCAAACATTTCCTTGAATGATTTCCATGAGTAAAGCCATTTTGGTCGCCAACTGGAATAAGACCACAAGACTATCGTGATAACCATACTTGAAATCAATTGTTGCCAAACCAATGTCCATACACCAAATCCCTTTTTGGCTAAAATGATAGATACCACACCTGAAACAATGGCTGCTGCCATTCCTGAGTGTGCTTGCTTTTTAAAATCTATTTGAATGGAAAAAATGGTACTTTGTACTATATTAAAGGCATTGATGATGATTACCAAACCTACCACCCTCATCACCGAACATAGAATAGGTTCATTGTAAAATGATGCAATGGCTGGGGAAACGAGATATAATATGGCATAAAATATCAAACTCATTACGATATTGAAATAGAATACCGTATTGAAGTCTATTTCCGTAGAATTTTTCTTCTTGATAAGAGCTTGTGAGAATCCACTTTCTATCAGTGATTGCGCAATGGCTATAAAGACACCAAGCATACCTATCAATCCATACTCCTTAGGACTAAGGATACGGGCAATCACCAACATGACAAGAAATTGGACACCTTGCACCCAAAAGCGTTCCAAGCCTGTCCAAAAAGTACCTTTAATTGTCTTGCCTTTTAAAGATTCTGACATATCTTAGCGTTCATGCAATATTAAATCTACAATGCGCTCTACGTCATGTTCAGATAACAAGTGATGAATGGGAAGGCATAATACTTGGTTTGCCATACGAGTAGCTACTGGCAAATTAGACTCTTCAGCTCCTCTAAGTCGTCTATATGTCGTAAACGTACTGATTAGGGGATAAAAATACCTACGACTCAGGATATTGTTCTCTTTCATCTTCAAGTACAAGGCATCTCTGCTCATACCATATTGTCGCTCATCAATGAATATTGGGAAATATCCATAATTATGCTTAACCCCTTTTATATCGTCCAACATCCTAATGCCTGGTATGTCTTTCAGCATCTCACGATACATCAAGGCAACTTTCTTTCGGATGGCAATGGCTGAATCCACCTTTTTCAAGTTCAGCAGACCGTATGCAGAGCGTATCTCATCCATCTTTCCATTGATGCCAGGAGCCACCACATGTGTTTCGTCGGTAATTCCAAAATTCTTTAGATTATCTATCCTGTTCTTCAATTCTGCTTGATGAACAACCATTGCCCCACCTTCTACGGTATTGAATACTTTCGTGGCATGAAAACTCAAAGTGGAAATGTCTCCTTCTTCCAGTATGCTCTTACCATTAACTTCCACGCCAAAGGCATGAGCTGCATCATAGATTACTTTTAATCCATATATGTTGGCTATTTCGGCAATACGTTTAGTGTCACAAGGATTACCATATACATGCACAGGCATAATGGCTGTGGTTCTGGGAGTAATAGCAGCCTCTATCTTATCAGGATCAATATTTCCTGTTAGCGGGTCAACGTCAACGAATACAGGCGTAATGCCATTCCAACAGATAGAATGAGTGGTAGCCACAAAACTATAAGGAGTGGTGATGACCTCGCCACTTATCCTCAGGGCCTGCAATGCCGTTATCAATGGCAGAGTACCATTGGTAAACAAACTGATGTACGGCACTTTCAAATAATGACATAGAGCTTCTTCCAATTCGTGATGCATCGGACCTGCGTTCGTTATCCACTTAGCATCCCAAATCTTTGATAACAATTCATTGTATTCTCCCAAATCTGGCATCAAGGGAGAAGTTACCGTTATCGTATTTTTATATTCGTCAGGATTCGGCTTACACATTATTTAAAATAATATAGGAAAGAAGCTATTCCCTCTAAAGCTGGCTTGCGTTGATTTTCTATTTCTATCTTAAATTCTATTTCTGTCTTGCAAATGCCACGCAAGTTCTGGATATTGTGCAATTTGGTAACCAATCTCACACGACTTCCAGTTATCACAGGCTGTCCGAAACGCATTTTGTCCATTCCATAATTCACGAGCATCGTGATATTGTTTACCTGAATGATTTGGTCCCATAAATATGGCAATACCGAAAGCGTAAGGTAACCGTGTGCAATGGTGCTCTTGTAAGGACTCTCCACCTTGGCACGCTCTACATCTACGTGTATCCACTGATGGTCAAGGGTAGCGTCAGCAAACAAGTTGATACGCTCTTGGTCTAAAAGCAACCAATCCGAACATCCTAAGTCTTTTCCTAAATAAGTTGCAAACTCATCGTATGAGTTAATGATAAGCCTTTCCATAATCTTTATATTTTTGTGTACAAAAGTACTCCTTTATTCTTAATTATGCAAATTAGTTGATATAAATTGGGATTTTCGTCATGAAAAAAGAAAAAATGATTGCATAAATTTGCGAAAAATGTGCAAAGTTTCAAATAAAAATAGTATCTTTGAAATCTCAATAATTAAAAGCTTATGGAAACTATCAGAAGTTTTGAAGACATGGTCGTACATCTGGCTCAAAGGGGTGGACGAAAACGCGTTGCCATCGTTTGGGCAGCCGACCAATATTCACAAGAGTCTGTCATTCGTGCTCTTGAAGTGGGTTTCATCGATGCTGTTTTCGTTGGTTGCAGGGAAGAGGTGGAAGGCAACCAGCGACTCATGCATTACAAAGACCACATCTCTTTCATAGATGCACCCGACCGCGACACAGCTGCTAAAAAGTCGGTACAGATGGTAAGAGAAGGCCAGGCAGACATTCTCATGAAGGGATTGATTAACACCGACAATCTCCTGCACGTCGTTTTAGACAAACAGACGGGCATATTGCCACGTGGAAACGTGTTGACACACATTACGGCTGCCCGTCTGCCTGAATATGAAAAACTACTGTTCTTCACCGACTCTGCCGTTATTCCATACCCCACACAAGAGCAACGCATTCAACAAATACGTTACATGGTTTACGTCTGCCATGCGTTGGGCATAGAAGAACCTAAGATTTCACTCATTCACTGTACAGAAAAGGTAAACGAGAAATATTTTCCCTTTACGCTTGGCTACAAGGATATTATCCGCATGGCAGAACAAGGCGAATTTGGAAAATGTATCATTGACGGACCTCTCGACTTAAAGACATCTGTCAGTCCTGAGAGTATGCGCATCAAAGGCATTCAATCTCCCATAAACGGAGAGGCTGATGCCCTCATCTTCCCAGACATCGAGGCTGCCAACGTGTTTTATAAATCTATTACTCTCTTCTTAGGCGTAGAGACGGCTGGAGTGTTGCAAGGTACAATGGCTCCCGTAGTGCTTCCATCCAGAAGCGACAGCAAGCTTTGCAAATTCTACTCTCTCGCACTCGCTGCCATTTAACATTCATCTTTCTATCAAAACCTTATCTCATTCATTATGCTCATACTTGTTATCAATCCTGGTTCCACTTCAACGAAAATGGCTGTCTATGAAGACGAAAAGCCCATGTTGCTTCGCAGCATTCAGCATCCGGCGGAATCGCTCAAGCAATTTGAAGAGGTAACCGACCAATTTGAATTTCGTAAACAACTCGTTATCAGCGAACTGAAACGAATGAATGTACCTTTCGACTTTACTGCCGTGATTGGTCGTGGTGGTTTGGCTAAGCCCGTTGCAGGTGGTGTATATGAAATCAACGAGAAGATGCTGGTTGACACGAAGAATGCCATTCACAAACATGCTTGTGACCTGGGTTGTATCATCGCATACGAAATTGCCAAGGAGATTCCTCATTGTAGGTCGTTTATTGCCGATCCTGGCGTTGTGGACGAACTCAACGACTTTGCACGTATCAGCGGGTCGCCATTGATGAACCGCATTTGTATCTGGCACGCTCTCAACCAAAGAGCTATTGCCCGCAGGTTTGCCAACGAGATTGGTAAGGAATATGAAGAGCTCAACCTCATTGTCTGTCATCTTGGAGGTGGTATTTCTGTTGCCGCTCATGAACACGGAAGGGCTGTAGATGCTAACAATGCCCTTGATGGCGAAGGTCCTTTCTCTCCCGAACGAGCTGGTAGCTTGCCTGCTGCTGACCTTGTTCGTCTTTGCTTTAGCGGCAAATACACTGAGGCGCAATTGTTGAAACGTATTGCCGGAGAAGCGGGATTGACCGCACATCTGGGAACCAATGACATGAAGGAAATAGAAAATCGCATCATGCACGGTGATAAACATGCTCAGTTAATCGTTGATGCTATGATTTACCATACGGCAAAGGCCATTGCCGCAGAGAGTGCCGTATTGTGCGGAAACATTGATGCTATCCTAATCACTGGTGGACTGGCACGTTCGCAATATGTAGTGAAACAACTGCGTAAACGCATCGGTTTCTTGGCTCCCACTCATTGCTATCCTGGTGAAGACGAGATGGAAGCTCTTGCCCTTAACGCTCTTGCCGTATTACGGGGACAAAGGGAGGCAAAGGAATATACATAATAAGGAAGGCAATGGTATATTCCCAACGACTAAACCTTTTTGGAAACAAAAGTTACTATACAAGAAAACATCGGTCACCATGCAAGAAACCGATGGTTTCTTATATAGTGACCATCGGTTTCTCAATAATGCTTCGTTTATATGTTATCTTTAGCGGTTCTAAAGATTATGTTTACCACACTTAAACCTTATCTTGGGTTGCGTTAGTTACTATGTATGCAGAAACCAATACCAATATGGCTGCTACAATCTTATCCCAAGAAAGGAAATCTTGACCGATGATAATGGCAACCAATGATGCTACGATGGGTTGCAAGTTGGTGTAGATGCTCACCGTAGTGGCTTGCAATGTCTTCATCGCTACAGGAATGAGGAAATATCCCAACACCGTGGCTCCCAATACCAAGAAAGCCATTTCTGCTATTCCTTCCCAATTAGCCGCAGAGGAATAAAGAACCTGTGCATCAAATTCTGGCAAGACAATGGGAACGGTGACAATGGCAGAAATAAGGAATATCCATTTCATCTGAGTAACGGAACTATATTTCTGTGATACCTTACGGGTTACAATGAGATAGATTGCCCACGTGAGCAAGCTCAGTATGGCGAGGAATATACCCAGCACATCATTCTTTCCTGCACCTGATTGCCAACCTTTTACCAGCATAATCAGCGCACCGGCAATACCCAGGACCACTCCCACAACTTTCATCCACGTGATTTTCTCTCCTATGAACAACGCTGCCATCAGCATCACACCCACTGGTGTAAGAGCTGCTATCAGCGAATAATACACGGGAGTGGTGAAGTCGAGAGCCCAAGCTGTCAACGACTGTGAAATGACAAAGCCCAGCAGTCCACCAAGAAGAATGACCATGAGGTCTTTTTTCTCAACGTGTTCCTTAGGTAAAAAGCACGCTATCACCCAGAAAATAATAGCGGCAAACAAACTACGCGAAGCCATAAATCCCATCGGTGTTACCCAAGAGTCGAGCAAAGCCTTGCTGACAGGCACACCAAGTCCGAATATGGTATTAGCCAAGAAAATGGCAGCGTGTCCTTTCAATTTTTGATTTTGCATGTTGATTGTATTAAAGGGTTAGAAAATTAGAAGCAAGAAGCAAGAAGCAAGAGAGTTAGAAGCAAGAAGCAAGAGATTAGACTTGCCATTTAAGACATTCACAGCTGCCAAAGCATATCTCTTGCTTCTTACTTTCTTGCATCTTACTTTCTTGCATCTTACTTCTCTCATATTATCACTTCTCAAAATGTTGATAATCCTTGAGGGAACGCCAAGAACCTCCCCAAGTGAAACCATGTTGGATGAAAAGGTTGTAAAGCAAATCACCCTTCATGATTTTATATGGGAAACAAGCATCCCTATTGACATATTTCTTAGCCGTAGATGGTTGAATGATCAACGTTCCATTGGCTCTCCGTTTCACATAAGGATTGTAGAGCGTATTAATATCCACCGCCAGACCTTGAGCATGTTTAGACAACTTGCCAGAGCCTTTCACATAACGGTAATTGAAACATGATGAGTTGTTGACTCGCATGGATGTTTCATCATCGGCTTGGTATTCATCAATCAGCAACATTCGTTCTATGGGATAATGAGCCTTATAGAGTTCACGGAAAATCTCTACCAAGTCATGGGCTATAGACCGATGGCAAACCATTTCGCCCAAATGAATATTACCATTTATATCTATATGTAAGGCACGTATATAGCGCAAGTCACTGAGTGGAATCCTGCTATCCTCCTTAAAAGAATTACCTTTCATCCTGGCAAAGACAGCATCGCCGATTTTGTCAATCCCAAAACACTTGTCAATGCCAAACGATTGGATGGCCTTATTGGAAACCACTGCCCCCGCTTTCCACGAACGAAGCGATTGTATTTCGTCTTTCACGTCAGCTTTCATGAAACTCACACAAAAGAGAAAACTGATACACATTATTAATTTATTCATGTTGCTCTTTTTAAAAGAAGCAAGAAGCAAGAAAATAAGAAGCAAGAGATTAGTCTTATTGTTTTAAAAACATATAAGATGTTTATGAACAGCCGGAGCTTTTATCCCATTGTTTAAAAACGTGTAAGGGGTTTATTATTAGCTAAGGCATATCTCTTGCTTCTTACTCTCATACTTTCTTACTTTCTAACTTCAATCATGCCTGCAAAGTTATTAAAAATTGTAGAATGTGGAGTATAATTCCACATTTTTTTATATCTTTGCAAAAATAAGCAACCACGGAAATCACAATGAAATATTGTGTTCCGTAAAAATAACTATCATGCACATCGCAATTGCTGGAAACATAGGAAGTGGAAAAACTACACTCACTACCATGCTTGCCAAACACTATGATTGGGAAGCTAAGTTTGAACCTGTAGAACATAACCCCTACTTAGACGATTATTACAAGAATATTTCCCGTTGGTCGTTTTGCCTGGAAGTGTATTTCCTGAAACAACGATTTCACGACTTATTGGAAATCAGTAAGAAAGAGAATACCATCATCCAAGACCGCTCTATCTACGAGGGTGTGTACGTATTTACTGCCAACAACAAGGAAATGGGCAATCTCTCTGACCGCGACTTTGAAACGTACATGGAGCTGTTTGAGCTGATGACCGAAGTGGTGAAATATCCAGACTTGATGATTTATCTCAAGGCTTCTGTTCCTCACTTGGTGGAAAACATTCAGAAACGTGGCCGTGACTATGAACAAACCATGCCTCTGGAATATTTGGACAACTTGAACAAAAGATATGACCAATTTATCTTTGAGAAATACAAGGGCAAAGCTCTCGTCATTGATGTTGATAACTTGGATTTTGAACATAATCCAAAAGACTTTGCCAGCATCATCGATAAGATAGACGCTCACCTCTTTGGTCTCTTCCCAGAATAAAACACCTACTTCATCTCTTTATCCCATCATCATTAAAAAACATTTTACTTATGCATATAGCAATAGCAGGAAACATTGGAAGTGGAAAAACTACATTGACGAAAATGCTCGCCAAGAGATATGGATGGACTCCACGCTTTGAACCAGTAGATAATAATCCTTACCTTTCCGACTTCTATGCAGACATGGAACGGTGGTCGTTTAATCTGCAGATTTACTTCCTTAACAAGCGATTCAAGGAAGTGGTGGAAATATCGAAAAGCACCGATACCATCATCCAAGACAGGACGATATTTGAAGACGCACGAATCTTTGCGCCTAACCTTCATGCACAGGGAATGATGAGCGACCGCGATTTCGACAACTATACCGACTTGTTCGACTTGATGATGTCGCTCGTGAAATTGCCCGACTTGATGATTTACATTCGTTCTACCATTCCTAACCTGGTAGAACAAATCCAGAAACGTGCCCGCGACTTTGAAAAGAGCATTCGTATAGACTATCTGCAAGGATTGAACGAGCGTTATGAGGAATGGATCAAAGGATATAAGGGCAATCTCATCATCATTGACGGAGATACAATGAAGTTTGAAAGCGACATTCACGCTTTCCAACGTCTTACCGACATGATAGATGCTAAACTCTACGGATTGTTCCCGATGGAGAGTTTGTAACAAAAGAAGGAAGGAAGAAAGGAAGAAGCAAGAGGCAAGAGATATGCTTCTCCATTTGAGGACTATTCTCTTACCTCTTGCTTCTTACTTCTTGCTTCTCATTGAAAAATTCCGCCCATTCATTGAAAAAATTTTACCGTATCTATCAGAATTAATATATTTGCAACAGATTCTTGAGTTATTAACATTTAAAACAGAGTGATTATGAAAAGAGTATTGATGACTTTAATGGTAGCAGTGGCATTTGCCGCAACTGCTGTTGCTATGAGCTTTTCAAGTGCTCGTGAACAAGCTTTGTACCTTACAGACAAAATGGCTTATGAACTCTATCTCACAGACGACCAATACAATGCTTGTTATGAGATTAATCTGGATTACATGATGTGTGTGGACAGGGAAAGTGACATTTTTGGTTACTACTGGAATCGACGTAATACGGAATTAGGATATGTGCTCTCTCACGGACAATATGTCCTCTACACTCAGTTGGAATATTTCTATCGTCCCATTTCATGGCGCAACAGAAGTTTCTACTTTAGCATCTATGACCGCTATTACACAAAGCGTTACTTCCGCTCTGCCCCATACGTGTATTCCACATATAAGGGAGGAAACCGCTATTATTCAATTAGCCCATACAAGGGAAGAAACTTCAATGGAAGAGAGAAAATATCTTACGACAGAAGTGATGTTTCATGGAGAAACTCTAATTACGGGAAACATGCACCAAACAATGGGAATGTAAACCACAATGTAGGAAACAGACCTTCTAACAATGGAAATGTTTCTTTCGGTAATCAAAAACAAAAAAATGGCAATAGTTTCGGAAACGCTATTCAACAGCCAACCATCAAGAAAAACGAAGCCATTCGTCAAAGCAAAGAAAGTAAAAGCGACAGTTGGCGCTTCGGTGCAAAGAGATAAGGTTTTAGTTTTAGGTAATGATTGTTAATGAAAAAGGTTGTTAGGATGATTCTTCTAAGAATAAATTCCTAACAACCTTTCTTTTATTATTACTTCTTGTATTTCAAACTTTGTTGCTGAATCAGTTCAATGTCGTTGAAATAATCAATACGCATAGCTTTACGCACTTCATCCATTGTTTCTGCGGCTGTCTCACGAGCCTTTTCAGTGCCTTTCTTCAATATATTGAATATTTCAGGAATGTCTTTCTCAAACTCATGACGACGTTCACGCATGGGTTCCAAGAACTTGTTGAGCACCTGATTGAGGAATTTCTTGCATTTCATATCACCCAATCCGCCTCGCTGATAATGCTCTTTCAGTTCGTTAAGGTTAGCATAATCTGGCCAGAACTGTGCAAAGTCTTCGTCAGTAGAGAATGCGTCAAGATAAGTAAACACTGCATTTCCCTCTACATGACCAGGATCATTCAAGTTGACGTGCAATGGATCTGTGTACATGGAACGTACCTTTTGCCAAACCTCATCAGCTGAATCGCTCAGATAGATACAGTTGCCAAGACTCTTAGACATTTTCTCCTTACCGTCTGTACCTGGCAATCTGCGAGCGGTAGTATTCTCAGGAAGCATAATCTCTGGCTCTACCAACACAGGTCCGTAAGTAGCATTGAAGCGGCGAACCAACTCGCGGGTTACTTCCAACATAGGTTCTTGGTCTTCTCCTACGGGAACTGTAGTTGACTTAAACAAGGTAATGTCGGCAGCTTGGCTTACGGGATAGCAGAAGAAGCCCAACGGAATGTTTGCCTCGAAATTACGCATCTTGATTTCCGTCTTCACCGTAGGATTTCTTTGAACGCGAGAAACGGTAATCAAGTTCATCAGATAAGTGGTCAACTCAGCCAATTCAGCTATCTGGCTCTGAATGAAAATCGTACACTTATCGGGATTCAATCCTGCGGCTAAGTAGTCAAGAGCCACTTCCACGATGTTTTGTCTAATCTTCTCTGGATTGTCGGCATTGTCTGTAAGAGCCTGAACGTCTGCCATAAACACAAACATCTTATCGAAATCTCCTGCATCCTGCAATTGTACGCGGCGACGTAAAGAACCAACATAATGTCCTAAATGCAATTTACCTGTAGGACGGTCGCCTGTGAGTATTATTTTTCCCATTAATGCTATTTGTTTTTTAAAATGCCCTGCCAAGTATTCCATACATGACAGGGCGAATAATAATTATAATATTTATTAAAACTTATTCAAGATAAATACCTACACCAATGCGCAAGCCCACCGTAGAGAAATCGGAATGATTCTTGAACGACTGCTTGTAATAGATGGCAGGTTCAAGGGTAACGGTACGGCTGATGAAATAAGAATAACCTATCTCTACGCCCGGCATTATGTCGTTATAATTCTTATTGGCATGAATAAAATTACAGTTGGCTCCTAAGAAAAGTCCGTTTTGCACAATGTAATATCTGCCGCCAACACCAATGTCGAATGAGTCGTAAACACCATTCACTCCTGAATGGGAATATCCAGCTGTGCCATAAAGCATTAAATTATCTGCAAGCAAATAACCCAACTGAGCAGATACTCCAAAGTTCATTTCAGTAGAACCACTATAGTTGAGGTCTAATCCAGTTAATGAAGCACCTATAAAAACTTTTCCCTTTTCAAAAGGATCCACTCCCTTTGTGTCAAGCTGAATCTGTGCAAATCCTGTAAAAGGCATCAGGACAATTGCTGCTAACAATGCTAATTTCTTCATCATATTTTTTCTCATTATTGATTATCTAACGAACATATTGCGTACAAAGATACATAAATTTATTGAACTTATCATGTCTGTTATGAATGATTAACAACTATTTTTCATTCACTTTTGTTTCTTTTACTGTTTTTCTTGGTTGACTTTTGTTTACTTGTTGATTTTTTCTTCGTTGTTTTCTTCTTTTTGCTTGTCGTATTCTTTTTTGTCGTAGAAGAAGAAGTAGATTTCTTACGAGTAGTTGTAGTTGATTTTTTCTTCGTAGTAGAAGTTTTCTTGGGAGTATTTTTCTTGATAATCTCTTCTGTCTTGTTCTTTAAAATATCCGTAACGCTGGTTGACGAACAATCCTTGAGAGAGGTAGAAACAAACCATACCACTACCACAATGCCGACGATTAGTTTCAACAATTTCTTCCAGTTGCTCAGGGAGAATCCATCAAGAACAGTCTTAGACTTTTTCGAACGACCTTTATATGAAATGTCACCTCTCCTTTTACCTTTTTTCTCAGCCTCCTCGGCTTTTTCCATTTCCTTCCTGACTCTTTCGGCTTCTTTGAGTTGTCTCTTTTCCTCTTCGGCTATTTCTTTTTGTCTTTGTTTCTCAGCTTCAGCCTCTTCTTTCTCACGTACTTGCGCATACTTAGCCTCACTGTAAACGTCGAAAGAAGTGCCAATAGTGGCTTCCTCAGTAGGTAGAATCTCTATCTGCAATTGGTTTCTGCAAGCCTCGGCAATCTCTTTCCTGAAGGAGAAACCCGTGGCTTCCTCCACTTCTTTCTCACTTTCAAAAGTTATTTTCGTACCTTTTGGAATCTTATCGTTGCCGTTTCGTTGTACGGCAATATAATGAAACATTTCACCCATATTTATCTTGATTTCGATGGAGATAAACAGTAAATCACTTTAACATTGACAAAGTTCATCATTTTTTGCGAAAAAAACAAGTAAAAACCAAAAATATTGTTGCCAAACATCATGTTTATCCTCCTTAAACACTATGTTTGGCTTATCTAAACCATATATTTACCATTCTTAAACGTAATGATGGGATATTTGCCGAAAAATATTAATAATATAAAAAATATTTGCTCATTTAAATAATTAATGACATATTTGCAGAACAATCAACAATTACCAATAAAACTATATCATATTATGGGTATTATAGGTTCTATTATCGTAGGTATTATTGCTGGTTTCATTGCCAGCAGAATCATGTCGGGTTCTGGCAAAGGTTGCTGGATCAACTTATTCTTAGGTATTGTAGGCGGCCTTGTTGGTGGATGGGTATTCAAACTGTTGGGTATTTCATGGGAACCAGGATGGTTAGGTGAAATAGGAACGGCTACCATCGGTGCTATCATCGTGCTTTGGATTTGGTCGAGACTGAAATAATATGCAATATCCCATTGTCTTAGATTCACCTTTACGCCACGTTAACCAGAAGCATGTGCTCAATTTACGAGTTGAGCCCATTCCTTTAGTAAAGGTTGGAATAGTAGGTTTAGGTGAACGAGGATTACGTGCCGTAGAGCGACTCAACTGTATAGAAGGGACTTCTGTCATAGCTATCTGTGATGTTTCTACCGAAAAAGTGGAAAAGATTGGCAGGCAATATCACATCAAGCATCTCTTTGATGGAAACGAAGGCTACAGGCAGATGTGCAAGGAAGTGGATTTAGATCTCGTATATATCTGTACGGATTGGCAATCGCATACCCCTATCACATTGGAAGCTCTCTATTCAGGTCATCATGTGGCAGTGGAAGTACCTGCGGCATTATCACTCAAAGACATTTGGGCTATCGTTGACGCAGCCGAAAAGACGCAAAGACATTGCATGATGTTGGAGAATTGCGTGTATGACTTTTTTGAACAATCTACCTTACAAATGGTTCGGAATGGCTTGTTTGGAGAAATCATTCACGTGGAAGGTGGCTATGCTCACGAGATTGCCAACAAATGGCCTCATTGGAGACTGGAAATCAACAAACAATTGCGTGGAGACATCTATCCCACTCATGGAATGGGACCTGCCTGCCAGTTGCTCGACATTCATCGTACAGACGACTTGGATTACTTGGTGAGCATGGATTCATTGTCGATAAGAGGTAAAAATACTTATCAACAATATATGGAAAATGATGCAGATGATTTCCAAAATGGCGACCAAACAACCTCCATCATTCGTACACGCAAGGGAAAAACCATTCTCCTGCAACATAACGTCATGACTCCGAGACCTTATTCAAGAATGTATCAGATAGTAGGGTCTCGTGGATTTGCCGAAAAATATCCACAAGAGCAAATCTTACTACAACAAGACGAGGACATTATGAATGAGGGAATGCACGAACCCCTCTCAAAAGATATTACTTCAAGATTATTACGAGAATACGAACCTGAATATATTACCCAATTAAGACCTGCAGGAGCTAAACTTGATCCTCGTGGAGGAATGGCTTACTTCATGGATAACAGACTTATATATTGTCTCAATCATGGACTTCCACTCGATATGGACGTTTACGACTTGGCTGAATGGTGTGCTGTCATAGAATTATCTCATATCAGTATCCTTCACGGAAGTGCTCCCGTGAAATTCCCAGACTTTATCAGAAAATAAACTTATATATCATGAAAATTTCTATCTATACCATTACTTCTCCTTTACACGACCCAAAAACAACTGATGAAACTTCTAAACAATTCCTGGAAGAACTCAATATCGAATATGAACTAAAAGGTGACGATTTCTCTGATTATGGGCAATCGCCGCTAAACATCATCTATGTGCGAACGGGAGGAACGGAAGGCATTTTCAAACAATTATTGCCTTCATTGACAAAACAATCAAATCAACCTTTTTATCTGCTTACTTCAGGAAAAAGCAATTCGTTGGCTGCTTCCATGGAAATTCTTTCTTTCTTGAAACAACAACATATTCGTGGAGAAATACTTCATGGAGAACCTCAATATATAGGCTCCCGCATATTATTATTATATAAGGTACGTGAAGTAAAGGCACAATTAAGAAATTGTAAGTTGGGTGTTATCGGAAAACCATCCGACTGGTTGATTTCAAGTAATGTTGACTATCAAATAGTAAAAGACAAATTAGGAATTGAATTGGTGGATATTCCTATTCAGCAAGTGACAGATATAGCTCAAAAGACTCAACCGAAAGAAGGAAAGGAATGGTATCAATATGCTTCTTCTCATCAAGTGAAAGAATCCATTTCTGGGGCAATTGCCATTTATGAAGCATTGAAAAAGATAGTAGATGATTATCAATTGCAAGGACTTACCATCAGGTGTTTCGACCTTCTCCCAGCATTGCACAATACTGGTTGCTTGGCTTTAGCCCTACTGAATAGTGAAGGAATCGTATGCGGATGTGAAGGTGACATTCCGGCTATGTTGTCTATGAAAATAGCATACGCTCTTACGGGAAAGACTGGCTTTCAAGCCAATCCAGCACATATCAATCCCACTACGGGAGAGATATTGTTTGCACATTGCACCATTCCGTTCAACATGATTGACCATTATGACTTGCTCACTCATTTTGAATCGGGAATAGGCGTAGGAATCAGAGGTTACATGCAGAAAGGTGACATTACCATATTCAAGGTGAATGGAAAACTCGACAGATATTTCGCTGAGGAAGGATTATTGCTGGAATGTCAAGACAAACCAAACCTTTGTCGTACTCAACAACTCATCCAATTGTCTCCCGAAATCACAAAGTATTTCTTGACTAATCCCATCGGAAATCATCATATCGTGGTTCCTTCACATTGCAAGGATTTGCTCACGCAATTCTTTGAGGAATAGAGAGGGATGATAATTATCCCCAATCATTGTGGAAAACATTGTGGATAACTATTATAATTATTCCACGGTTTTCCACAGAGTAAGGATGAAGACCAATCACCATGATAGTTTTCCCAATTATCTGTTGATATTTTCTCTCTTTTCATAAAGTTTTCCACCAATTCATGATGAAATTATTTATAAACTTATTAACTTTGCACCAAATATAGAAATTGTGTATAAACGAATATCTTTTTGATTATCAATCAATAAATATCAACTAAAGTGTGGATAAGTTAACTTGAGATGTTGAAAACGAAATATGCAAATTTTTGAGATAAAAGTTATCAACTTATCAACGTCACATCATCTATATCATTTCTTTTTTAAAAATAAATAAAATAATAAGATAATAATAATAGAATGTTGAAAACACTGGATTACTGGAAAGAAAAGGGATTTATAGACGAACCCATTGAAGAGGGTATCGACTTGAAAAAGGAAATCCGTAGGATGTGTGAAGAGAAAAATGCCATTATCTTGGCACATTACTATACAGTAGGCGAGATACAAGACGTAGCCGATTTCGTAGGCGACTCTTTGGCTTTGGCTCGGAAAGCTGCTGAAACAGATGCGAAAATCATGGTGATGTGTGGCGTTCACTTCATGGCAGAGACTTGTAAGATTCTCTCTCCTGATAAGTTGGTTTTGGTTCCCGACTTGAATGCGGGTTGTTCGTTGGCTGATTCTTGTAAGGCTGAGGATTTAAAGGCATTCAAGGATGAGCATCCTGGCTATCAAGTGGTGAGCTATGTCAATACTACGGCTGCCGTAAAAGCTCTCACTGATGTGGTTGTAACAAGTGGAAACGCCAAGAAGGTGATTGATTCTTTTCCGCAAGATGCCAAAATTATCTTTGGTCCCGACTATAATTTAGGTAGTTATATCAATTCGGTTACTGGCAGAGAAATGCTATTGTGGAATGGTGGTTGCCATGTACATGAGCGCTTTTCAGTAGAGGAAATAGTAAAACTCAAGCAACTTCATCCGCAAGCTGTGGTCATGGCTCATCTTGAATGTAAGGGTCCTGTATTGGCTATTGCTGATGTAGTAGGCTCTACGGCTGTGATGCTGAAATATGCACAAGAAAATGATGAGAAAGAGTATATAGTTGCTACGGAAGCGGGCATTCTTCACGAAATGCAACGCACATGTCCTGATAAGACATTCTATCCCGTTCCGCCAGAGGTAAGTGAGGGAAGCATTGGCTGTTCTTGCAATGAATGTCAATACATGAAGATGAATAGCCTTCGCAAACTATATAATACACTGAAATATGAATGGCCTTCAGTAGATGTGGATACTGACGTGGCTAAGGAGGCGGTGAAGTCTATCAACAGGATGTTGGCATTGAGCTAACGCTTTCCCGTGATTTGTGGAATATATCGGTAAATCATCCAAGTAATGACCGATGTGATGAAATATACGCTTATGAAGGCAATGATGACGTAAACATATTGTCCTTCGTAAGCGTAACTGATTTTCTTCATCGCCATACTGACCAATAAAGGTACTCCTCCACAAAGGAAATAATAGACAAGGCTATGAGCTCCTGTCCATGAAATCATCTTCAACAAATGGGATTGGTCATGGATATTTTTTTCAAGGTATTTGCAAAGATGAATAAGCAATATGTTGAATAAGCATACGTCTAAGATGAAAACCACGTAATTGTCTATGACAATAGGGTTTATATATAGATTCATTCCCTTGTATGATTCGTATATTTTGATGAATACGAACAATAGGAAGGAGAGAAAAAACATCCGTTGAGAATAAACATGGTATATAGTTTTCTCAAACATGTGGTATAGATAGCCTAAATATATGATAAAGACTGCCTGAAGAGCATTGCTGATTTGCCAGGGATAACTTGCTTGATGAAATGATAATATCATTGACAATACTAGGCAACCGATGGAAAAGGCTGATAAATATGCTATCTTTTCCTTACATATATATAATAATGTGGAAAACATAAGTTCTGCCACAATTAAAGCTGCCACAAACCATGATGCTTGACCTAATACAATTCCTTTAACTATGTCTGACAAATGAATGTCGTTTCCATGAACCCATGCTTTAGGCAATGCTATCAGACAAGTAAAGATGAAGTATGGAATGATAATTGTTTTCAGGATGGATTTAATCTTACGTTGATAGTAAAACGTACTTTCCTTATAAAACAAATAACCAGAAATGAAATAAAAGGCTATGAGCGCATTGGTGACGTATAGATGATAAGGAATGATATTATCACCAGTATAATAGATTTCCGTATGATCGTATAATATTGCCATCATACATAATCCTCTTGCTAAGTCAATCCACTTTTTTCTTTCCATAATTGATGAAGTTGAATGAGCAAAGCATGATGAAGAATGACATGAATGGTATATGGAATCTCGCTTCTCCATGACCGAAGAACAGTAATAACAATGTTCCCAATACAATGACACTTATGGGAAAAATGATTTTTTTCCATTGGGTATTCTTTATGATTGAAACGACGGTCTTGAGAGCAAAGAATAGGATAAGATAATAGAACATCAGATTGATGATGACTATGATTTGCACCCATGAATACTTTGGAAACGTATGTATGAGTGTCCTCATGCTTACCGGATCATACATATAATCAGCCGTTGCCTTGTCTTTGAGATATACACAGAAGTTGACATTGTCTGAAATATAGGTATCTACCAACTTCTTGGGCATTTGTGCCAAGTATTCTTTCGGATTGTGTTTCAACCAAATCAAGAAGTTATTTCTCCAAACGGAATCTTTCTGAACACTATTGTATTGTTGTGTATTCAATTCATTTGGGTTGCCGTTGGCAAATAGATGGGCAGTCTTTTCGTGATGATAGTCATGATCCCATGAATATTGCATCAATGACATCCATCCGGTTTTTGCCTGGTAGATGAAATGTCCTGTACGCAGATAACAAAGACCACCTATCAATGTAATCATCAACACATATCCTATGATGATTAGAATGGTTTGATGTCGGTATTTTTTTAAATTAAAGAGATAGTATATAATGATAGAACAGAGAAAGACGATAGCCATAGGACGATACCAATTGGCTATTGCCAATAAGATTCCTCCAATGACTGATTGATTTTTGAGTGATAAATAGATTCCTGATAAAATGAAAAACATAAATGGTGTTTCACTCAACAAGGATGTTCCTTCACCATAGTTGGCTGGGTACAATACATATATGATAAGAGTTATCCACGCTATTCGTTGGTTGAAAAGTGTCTTGCTGATGGCATAAACCAACCACGAAGATATTCCTTTCATGATAGAATAGACTATCAATAAAGGAATGATAGAGTGAAAAAGTTTCAGTGATAGGGCAACGGTATTGATGGAACCTATATTCCAAATAAATGCCAATTCTTGTATTTTAGAAGCTATGGGATAGGGTTCGCCATGTAAGATACTGTCTTTAGCCAAGATAATATATCCTGTACTGTCGGTATATGGAGTATATCCGAATATCAGAAGGATGAGAAATTGCAATAAGGTAAATATTGCAATGATTTCTTGTGTCTTTATCTTACGATGGCAATTTTGCATACCACACCTTTTTTGCCGTCTTGAGTGGCTGTTTCTACCATATATACTCCTGATACCACCCGTTTTCCTTTCTTGTCACAACCATTCCAAGTAAATGTTCCACCATTGCTCTTTCCTTCGGCTACCAATGCTCCATTGCTGGTTACTATCTTGATGTCGGCATTATAGGTAAGTCCTGTAATGGTTATCAATCCATTATAATCGGGTTTTACGGGGTTAGGATAAGCATAAACATTATCTTTGGTCATTTCCTCGAATGTCTGGGTAGCATCGCTCATATATGAACATAATCCTTTATCAGTACCAATAAACACTTCACCTGTTACATCGTTGATGGCAAGTGATTCAATATTGTTGGAGAGAATGTCACTGTCTAAGTTGGTGAAATGCCTGATTTGTTCCATGTTGTCGGCACTGATGAGATAAAGACCATTCTCATTGGTACCAAACCACTTTCTGTTTCCACCGTCTATGGCTATGCAATTCACGTCGATACCGTCTAAAAGATAATCAGCATAGTTAGTACCGTCATTGCGTGGAACCTTCACTTGTATAAATTCTTCGTTGTTATTAGGAACAAGATTAGCTGGAATCATCAATGGTCCCATATTGGTTCCAATCCATATATTGTTTGATTTGTCTTCAGTGACACATCGTACATATACCAAAGCCACTTTCGTTCCGTCTTCGTTGACAAATGATTTCCATGACTTTAATTCTTCCGTAGATGGGTTGAAACAAAAAAGGGCGGGAGTTCCAGAGTGATTGTTAACAAACCAGAGCAATCCTCTACTGTCGAAAAACATATTTTCCAACATACCTAAGCTGTTGGTACCGCTCATTGTTGATGGAAGGTCAAATGTTTTCCATTCTCCTTCTTTGGTCAATTCCAATAACGATACACCTGGGGATTGACTGTTTAAGCACCATAGATTTCCTTGCTTGTCAAACGTTAATCCCATGGTAAGCACGTAGTTTTTGTTTCCGTCGGCAATGGCAGAACGGAGAGGACTGTTGTCTGTAGTATATAATTGATAAAACTGTCCGTTTCTAAACTCATACAGACCACTTTTTCCACAAGCCATGACACGAGTGGCATCAGTGGGATCTACGTCTATCGCCTTCATGTCTTGAAATCTCACGTTTGTCTTTTTCTCCAAACTATCTTCATAGATGCTCCATTCACCGTCTTTCATCACTTTAATGGCAGCGTCTCTATGCAGGTCGTAACCTTCTCCGTATCCTCCACTACTCACATATAATTGATTGTTTTTGAAATTGAGGAATCCAAAGAAATTGTTTTTGGGTCCACCAGGATTTAGTGTATTGACCAATTTCAATAATTCGGCATCTACGGAATAACTTTTTTGAGTATAGTTCCCTACCCTATTCCAGTTAGACTTATCCAAGAGGTTGGCTGACAAGTTGGCTTCATATAGTCCTTGTGTATTGGAAGCCGCATAAATATTATTGTTTTCTATGTAACAATAATTTACGTTGAATCCCAAATTATAGGTATCGCTGATTTCAGCCTTTGAAACATTGATTTTAATAATGCCAAACACGGTAGATATATACGCAAACTGACCATTTACATAGATATCGTTAATGGTTTTGTCTGTCATCGACTTGTTGAAATACTCAGACATGTTGATGACATTGTCGTTGAGGTCGAGCAAGTCGATGTTGTAATTATCGTAGATAATGATTAATCTTTTTGCGGATTGACAATAGGCTATTCGCTCTATTCCACAATCGCTGAGTATATCCGACTTACTGTAAGTGCGTATGCTTTGGTCGTTGGTATTGTATGAATAAAGATTGTTTGAAGCCAATACATAGAGGATGTTTCCTGCCTTTTGAATGTCAGTTACATCGTGGTAAGCCATATACGCATTCCATGTTCCTATCTCTGCTCCTCTTGTGATGAAGGGAACAACCAAAAGAATCATGGTAATAATCCACTTACCCATTAGGTTTGAAACAATTTTATTCAACATATCAGTCATATTTTATTGATGTAAGAAATCTGCGAGTTTCTTTACCGCTCTCGCACGATGCGAGATATGGTTCTTGATGTCCATGCCCAGTTCTGCAAACGATTGGTCGTATCCTTCTGGAACGAAGATGGGGTCATAGCCAAATCCTTCGGTTCCTTTTTTCTCGTAAGCGATATGTCCGTTGACAATACCTTCAAACTGGTGGGTCTCTCCATTCAATAATAACGCAATGACAGTGCGAAATCTTGCTTTGCGATTGTTATTGTTTCCTAATTCTTTCAATAATTTATTCATATTGGCATTGCTGTCGTGGTCTGTTCCCTCTGCATAACGGGCAGAGTGTACTCCTGGTGCGCCATTTAATGCCTCTACTTCCAATCCAGTATCGTCGGCAAAACAATCCATTCCATAATGCTCTTTGATATATTGTGCTTTTTGCAGGGCATTTACTTCTAATGTATTGCCTGTTTCGGGAATATCTACGTCACAACCGATGTCTTTCAACGAAACAATCTCGAATTTTTCACCTAATATCTCGCGTATCTCGTCAAGCTTGTGCTTGTTGTTTGTTGCGAAAACAATTTTCTTCATCTGATAATCTACTATTGTTTGTTTTGATTCTTTATCTTTACTTTCATTTCGTCAAATCCTTCTCCATAGACACCAGTTACGCTGCTTTGACTGACAAAGGCATTGGGGTCTATCATTTTGATGAGGCGAAACATCATGATGCTCTCGTTCTTACGAGCAAGGATACAAAGTACCTTACGCTCTTCTCCCGTGTACCAACCATGTCCGTCAAGGATGGTAACGCCATGATTGAGTTTCATGCCAATGGCATTGGCTATTTCCTGCCATTTATTAGAGAAAATGAGGAATTGTACGGATTGCCGCCTTTTTTCCATGATGTAATCCAACATGAAATTTTCAATAATCATGGTACAGAAACCGAATACTACCATCGTAGTCCTTTGCAACATGTCACCGAATTGCGGAATGAAGAAACAGCTACCAATGATGATGAAATCTACAAATATCAATACTGTTCCTAATGATACGTTGTGAAATTTGTTGACGGATGCGGCAATGATGTCGGTTCCTCCCGTAGAACCATTGTTCAGAAAAACGATACCCAATGCACTACCTGTCATGATACAACCTATGACAAGCGACATGAAGTCTTGACCTTCACCTAATATTTTCACAAACTCACCACTGTCGGTTAATGGTACTGCCTTTCGCATCAGTTCGAGTAAGATGGTGAGTACAATGATGGCATAAATGGTCTTGATAAGAAATTTCCATCCAAGTATTCTCAAGCCAATGATCAATAAGGCGGCATTGACCAGGAAATAGGTGTAAGAGTTAGGAAAACTCGTGGCATAATAGACAATAGCGGCAATACCGGCTACGCCTCCAGTCACGATTTCGTAAGGCATCAGGAAGAATGTAAATCCAAAGGAATACAAGATGAGACCAAGGGTTATAAATGTATAATCCTTAGCCTCATTCAAGATAATTTGATGATTGATGGTCATTTATTTTACCACGATGTTCACCATACGCTTAGGGACGATGATAACCTTTACTATATTCTTTCCTTCAATGTATTTGGGAGAACGGGCATCTGCAAGAACGGCTTCTTGGATGGTGGCATTGTCGGCATCTGCGGCAAATTCCATGTCGAAACGTGTCTTTCCGTTGAAGGCAACACCCAACTTGATGGTGTTCTCCACCAAGTATTCTTCGTTCCATGTAGGCCATTGTGCATCACAGACACTGCCTTTCTCTCCTAACATCTCCCACATTTCTTCTGCGATATGTGGTGCGAATGGTGCAATCAATATGACGATATTCTTGATTAATTCACGGTTCTTGCACTTGCTTTGCGACAATTCGTTGACACAAATCATAAATGCAGAGATGGCGGTATTATAGGAGAATTGCTGAATGTCGCCAGTTACTTTCTTAATCAGTTTATGCACGCTCTTCAGTTGCTCCTTGGTAGCCTCCTCAGTTCCGCCTGTTGCTGTCCCGTCTGTTGCGTTGCCAACGCAACTAACAGAACCACCAAACAAATTCCAGAGCTTCTTCAAGAAGCGATGGCAACCATCAATACCATTAGTATCCCAAGGCTTGCTTTGCTCTACTGGTCCCAAGAACATTTCATACAGTCTCAATGTATCTGCACCGTATTTCTCTACAATCATGTCTGGATTTACCACGTTAAACATGGATTTAGACATTTTCTCTATTGCCCAGCCGCAGATATACTTTCCGTTTTCCAAAATGAATTGGGCATTTTCGTATTCTGGTCTCCACGCCTTGAAAGCTTCAATGTCTAACACGTCATTTGAAACGATATTCACATCTACGTGGATAGGCGTAACGTCTTTGTACTGATCTTTCAAACCATAACTAACGAATACAGGAGCCTTAGAAGAAGATTCATCATTCACACGATAGACAAAGTTGCTTCTTCCTTGAATCATTCCTTGGTTGACCAATTTCTGGAATGGTTCTTCCTTGCAACTTACTCCATAATCGTGTAAGAATTTATTCCAGAATCGAGAATAAATCAAGTGTCCGGTAGCGTGTTCTGTTCCACCTACGTAAAGATCTACGTTTTGCCAATATTCATCCACCTCTTTCGATACCAGTGCCTTGTCGTTCTGAGGATCCATATAGCGCAAATAGTATGCGGAAGAACCGGCAAAGCCAGGCATGGTGTTCAATTCCAATGGGAATACGGTTTCGTTGTCAATGTCTGATACATTCACTATAGTATTGGTCTTTGTGTCCCAAGCCCATTTCTCAGCATGACCGAGGGGTGGCTCTCCTGTCTCGGTGGGTTGATAAGTTTTGATTTCTGGCAATTCCAAAGGCAAGCATTCCTCTGGTATCATATAAGGCATATTGTTCTTATAGTACACAGGGAATGGTTCACCCCAGTATCTCTGACGTGAGAAGATGGCGTCACGCAAACGATAGTTCACCTTGACACGACCCAAGTGATGCTCTTCCACGTATTTTTTCGTGGCTGCGATAGCCTCCTTGACGGTCAATCCATTCAATGAGAATTTATCTGAGGATGAGTTGCATACAATTCCCTCTTTGGCATCATAGCTCTCTTCGCTTACGTCGGCTCCTTCTATCAATGGGATAATAGGCAAGCCGAAATGCTTGGCAAAGGCATAGTCACGACTGTCGTGAGCAGGTACTGCCATGATAGCTCCTGTACCATATCCTGCCAACACATAGTCTGATATCCAGATGGGAATGGCTTCATCGGTAAATGGGTTGATGGCGTAACTTCCTGTAAAGACACCCGTTACCTTACGGTCTGAAATACGGTCTCGCTCAGTACGTTTCTTGGTAGCAGCCAAATAGTCTTCCACGGCTTGGCGTTGGTCATCGGTAGTTACTTGCATCACGTATTCGCTCTCTGGAGCCAATACCATGAACGTAACACCAAACATGGTATCTGCACGTGTGGTGAAGATGGTAAACTTCACGTCACTGTCTTTGACGGTGAATACCACCTCTGTTCCTTCTGAACGACCAATCCAGTTACGTTGAGTTTCTTTCAGAGAGTCGGTCCAATCAATAGTGTCCAATCCGTCGAGCAATCGTTGTGCGTATGCGGAAACACGCAAACACCATTGGCGCATCTTCTTTTGCACTACGGGATAACCACCACGCACGCTGACACCTTCTACCACTTCATCGTTTGCCAATACGGTACCCAAGCCAGCACACCAGTTGACCATCGTCTCACCCAAATAGGCTATGCGATAATTCATCAATACTTCTTGTTGCTTGACTTCATCCCAACTGTTCCATTCGTCAGCGGTGAATTGCAATTCCTCACTTTGAGCAATATCCAAACCTTCTGTACCCTTTTGACCGAATCGTTCAATCAGTTTTTCAATAGGTTGTGCATGTTGACATTTGTTACAATAAAAACTATTGAACATTTTTTGGAATGCCCATTGTGTCCATTTGTAGTAACCAGGTTCACAAGTGCGCACTTCCCTATCCCAGTCAAAGCAAAATCCTATCTTGTCCAACTGCTCACGATAGCGGTTGATGTTGGCTTCCGTGGTAATGGCAGGATGTTGTCCCGTTTGTATGGCATATTGCTCAGCAGGCAATCCGTATGCATCATATCCCATGGGATTCAACACGTTATATCCTTGCAAACGCTTGTAACGGGCATAAATGTCACTGGCGATATATCCTAAAGGATGACCCACGTGCAATCCCGCTCCAGATGGATAGGGAAACATATTCAATACATAAAACTTTTTCTTCTCAGCATCTTCTACAACCTTATAGGTTTTGTTCTCTACCCATCGTTGTTGCCATTTCTTTTCAATCTCTCTGAAATCGTATTCCATGAATTATTATGTGTTTATTTTATTTCGCGAGTGCAAAGTTACGAAATTTTCCTAATATGCTATCATTTTATTGAAACATATTGATTTCATTGGCAAAACGTTGAACAATTTCGTGATATTTTAGATGGTCTTTTAGAATGATAAGCATTGCATTTTCATTAAAACTATCAAAAATGATACTTTATTAGCAATTTTTACACAAAAAATTTTGTGTTAAGAAAAATATAACTATCTTTGTACCCAAAATGGGACATTATTAATTTATTTTTTTATGGGACAAATAACTAACCAAACAAAAACAAGGTTTTTGTGGCTACAATCTTATGGTTTAGCTTTCACTTTATTATTTTATGCTTCACATGCTTGGGCGCAGAATACTAAAATTGATTTTGATAAATATCATGCCAATCAAAGTGTACAAGCATCTTACACTTCTGATGGTTATACGTCATGGGTTATTAATAATATTGCTACATCTGTTTCTAAGACATTTGATACAGGAGTAACACTTAAAATCAGTCATGGAAGAAATACTACAAGTACTAATATTTCTAATAATGGAAATAGTGGTGGAATAGGTAGTACAAAAACAGCTGAATCAAACTTAGTTTCTGATGGTATAACATCATATATTAGTGGAAATACTAAGAATCAATCAGGTTGTGTTTCTATTATCGTTACCATTTCAGGATTAACCATAGGAAATCATTCTGTTCAAGCTTATCATAATTATGTTGAAGCAAGTGAATTAGATAATGCTATTGTTCCACCAATTCAAGTTAAGGTAGGTAATTATACTTCAAATCTTATAACTCAAACTTTGCGTAAATCAACTCTGTCAGAATCAGCAAGGTCGTTTGTATCTTTTAATGTTACATCAACGAATCAAGAAATTGAAATTGAATATTATTCGGTTCCACAAGAAAATGTTAGTTATACTGGCACTCATTCTACTACCCAATTCTTTATCAATTCATTGGAAATAGATCCAGTAGCTGCAACTGATTATCAAGCTCAAAATCCATACCCACAAAATACGGATATACATGCAAATGTTGACAATAGCAATATCACTTTAAGTTGGACAGCTGCATCAGGTGCAACTAAGCATATTGTCTATTTTGGTGATAATGAAGACCAAGTGAATAATGCTTCATCAGGAGGCTTTGAGACAGAATTAACAAGTTTAATTCGAAATGGTCTTTCTCCATTACAAACTTATTATTGGCGTGTGGATGAAGTAATAAATGATGTGACTTATAAAGGTATTGTTTGGAGTTTTCGTCCTCGTCGTTTGGCATTTCCTGGTGCTGAAGGTGCAGGTAAATATGCAATAGGTGGTCGTGGTGGAGATGTCTATCATGTAACAAATCTCAATGATTCAGGTGAAGGATCACTGCGTTATGGTATAGAGAACGCAACGGGTCCAAGAACTATTGTCTTTGACGTGAGTGGTGTTATTCAACTTCAAACAGATCTTACTTGTAATAAACCATATATTACCATTGCTGGACAAACGGCACCAGGTAAAGGTATTATGATTCGTGATCGTAATTATGGTTCTTCTGGTGATGATCAAATTACCCGTTTTATGCGTTTCCGCTATGGTCATGGAGATGATTGGGATGGAACAACTATAAATCCTAACGTTTCAAATGCAGCAGGACTTAAAGGAAATCATT
Organism: Prevotella sp. UBA6994; assembly: GCA_002449845.1. Taxonomy (GTDB): domain Bacteria; phylum Bacteroidota; class Bacteroidia; order Bacteroidales; family Bacteroidaceae; genus Prevotella. The sequence continues at coordinate 7,438 of DJXW01000041.1, read as the reverse complement.
CTATCATGGATCATTGTCTATTGGGATGGGGTTCAGATGAGACTTTATCTACACGAGATGCGGGCAATATTTCTTTTCAACATTCTATTATAGGTGAATCTCTCAACAAAAATGGTCATGAAAATAAGAATGATCCTAATGATCTTTCAGTAGAACATGGATATGCTGCTTCTATTGGAGGAGAAGTGGGATCTTTCCATCACAACTTACTTGCTCATAATGAAGGACGTAATTGGAGCCTTGCAGGTGGATTATTAGATAGATTGGAAGGAGGAAAAGAATTTAAAGGTGAAATGAATATTTATAATAATGTTGTTTATAACTGGCGAAACCGTGGTACTGACGGTGGAGCAAAAGAAGTGAATTTTGTTGGTAACTATTATAAGAAAGGACCAGCTTTTTACCAGAAAATTATTTTTAGTGCTGACCATGAAGATGATTTTGCAGGACACCAACAATATTATTTAAGTGAAAATTTACGTGTCGACAGAAATGGAACTAATAAAATATATGATATTAAAAGAAATGGAACTACCAGAATTGTTGATAATGAAAATGAAGTTTATAGAGTAACCATATCTTCTGCTATAGTTAATAATCCTATTAATTATGAGACGTTCTTAGATGAACCGTTTAGTTTTTATTCATTGGATGTAAATAATGTTGAATCAGCTGAAGCTGCTTATAAGAATGTATTGAGTGATGTGGGATGTAATTATGAAGAATTAGACATCAATGAAAAACGTCTTATAACCGAAACTCTGAATGGCACGTATTCCAAAACAGGAAGTAGAACGGGTGAACCAGGACTTATTGATAAGGAAAGTGATTCAGAGGGATGGACAGCATTAGCTCAAGATATTATATCCGAATCTCGCCCTGCTGATTGGGATACAGATAGAGATGGTATTCCAGATTGGTTTGAGACGGCAAAAGGATGGAGTACATCAGATTTGAATAATAATCATTTAGATGGTGCTTCCACTGGTTGGTATACTGATTTGGAAATCTATCTCAATTGGATGGCTTGTCCACACTTCATAGATTTGGTAGTAGATGTACAGAAAACAATAGACCTTGCAACTTATTTTGCTGGTTATACAAATCCAACCTATACCATTGTAACGAGTGACATTGATGCAAGTATTTCTAACAATAAATTGGTGGTTAATCCTACTACCTCTGGTCTTTTCTCCCTGCAAGTGAAAGCTACTGAAAGTAGTATTTCTCTCATTCGAACATTTAATTTCTATGTTAAACCAGCTGAAGAACAAGACGAGAGTGTGTATAATGAGGTTATTACAAGTGAAACAGATACTCCCTTTTCTATAACAGGAAACATTACTTGGCCATTGAATGAAGGTGGGGCAAACCAAACGGCAACTATAACGTTTGGCGATAATGATGTAAATAATTTATTTACAGTTAAAAAGATATCAGTTGGATCAAGTTTAAATGGAACAAATACGTTTACTATTGATGATAGAAATTTGGGAGAAACACGTTTTGGATCTAGTACAAGCATGATTAATAATGCTGCCGAAAACAATGCGGTAACTTTCTATGTGACATTACAAGATGGATATACATTTAAACCATCTTCTATCTCACTAACTGCTACTCGATTTGGCACTGATGGAGGTAATATAGATATATCATGGAATGATAATGGTTCATCAATTTCACTAATTAAAAATCAAAAGCCCAATAGAAATGATAGTTATTCAACTTATGCATATAATTCTTTTAATAATCAATCTTATAGTGGAACGTTTGGGATAAAAGTAAATATATATTCACTTGGGTCAAGCAAATATATTGGACTCAAGGACATTATCATCAACGGAACAATAAGCGGAACTAAAACAACAAATCAAACAAAGATTATTTTAAAAGAAACCGCTAACGACCATTTCCCGTATAAGAAAGGCAAAACAACGGTGTTTACAGATGAATCTCTGCCCATCAACTATGCTAATGTCACGTTACAACGTACGCTCTCTAATAGTTTCTGGAATTCCTTCTGCGTTCCATTTAATATTTCTCAAGAACAAATAAATGAGGTTTTCGGAGGTGGTGAAGTATTGGAATTTAGTAATGCTACACGTTCTTCGGTAACATTCAAAACCGTTACCACTGGTATTAGAGCAGGTGTACCTTGTCTTTTTAAGCCAATTAATTCTGTAACCAATCCAGATTTCTCTCAAGTGAATATCACCGCATCAGAAGAAGAAATAGTTGAAGAAAATGGTTTCAGATTTGAGGGTCACTTTGCTCGCTATGACATGGCTACAGATCAATCGGAATATTTCCTTTCCACTGATGGTAAGTTGTATTATCCCAATCCTAATCAAAATCACTTGTTGGGTATGCGAGCAACGTTTACCGTTCCTCCCGTGGCAGCAAGGCAAGGCGTGATCAGGATGATGATAGAAGAAGATATGGTATCTGAAGACGCAGGACTGGTAGATGGTTTGCAATCCATTGATGGTGGATACATGATGGATCAACCTGTATATAATCTCAACGGTCAGAAAGTGGGTTCCACAAGGAGCGAACTCTATAAGGGTGTATATATCGTGAACGGTAAGAAAGTAATTATAAGATAATTCTATGGAAAAGAAAATATATAAACAACCTTTCATCAAGGTTTTGTCTGCACCTTATCTTCTTGACCAGGAGTTTGAGTTTGGCTCAGGAGGTGGAAATGCGGGAGGCGCAGCAGCTAAAAGAAATTCCTATTACGATGACTCTGAATCTGAAGATAACGTATGGAATTATAATTGGTGATAAATTACTCAACAAACATATCATTTAGAAATGTCCCACTGCTTGGGATAAAAATCCCACAATGTGGGACAAAAGTCCCAAGCAGTGGGACTTTTTTTATTGAGCATTATATTCCATATATATGAAAAAACTCTTTCAATCATATAAAAAATTAATTGTTTCGTTAATTATCATTAATAGAGAATGCACTTTTTCTTGTTTTTTAATGATTTTTCTTACTTTTGTTAAATTAATCAAACTATAAATCATGAAAAGAATCATTTTACTTTATTCTTTCTTCGCTTTTTGTCTTCTCATGGTCAAGGCAAATCCAGTAAGTAGAACTCAGGCATTGCAGGAGGCAAAGGCTTTCTTGGCAACGAAAGGCATAGATATGCAAACTGTCAGTGAGGCTTACAAGGCTCTGCGTAAGGCTGGTGCTAAAGAGAACAACCCTTACTATTACATTTATAATGTGGGAGAAGACCGCGGATTTGTTATCGTATCTGGTGACGACCGCACGGAGAAAATACTCGGTTATGTTGACTCTGGCAGCTTCGACGAGGAGAATGCACCTGCCCCATTGAAGGAATGGCTACGTGCGTATGAGCGAGAGATAGAGTCTATCTCCTCCGTTCAGTTGCCTTCTACCACGGCAAAGAAAAAGGTGATAGAGAAGACGAAGAAGTCGATTGCACCAATGACATCAACAAAATGGGCAAGTAGGTATCCTTTCAAGACCTCAACTCCTATCGTTGATGGAAAGAATCTTCCCATTGGTTGTGCTCCTGTTTGTTTAGCCCAATTTTTGTATTATTATAAAGACTTTATCCCATCTATAACAAACACGATACCTTCTTATGTTTCCAATGGCGTTACCTTAGATGCCGTTCCCTCTGGAACAATGATTGATTGGGATAATATGTTGGAAGACTATGGATATAACAGTAATTATACTGACGCACAAAAAAAGGCAGTAGCAGATTTGATGCTTTATACGGCAAAAGCCACTTCAACGAGGTTTTATACCGATGTTGCGCTGACACCTACCTCACAGTATAATTCTGCGTTGATTAATTATTTTGGATTTGATGAATCTATAGCATATATTGACAGGGAATATTATAATGTAGAAGATTGGGAAAATGTTATCTACAACGAAATCGCTCATCTCAGACCTGTTATTTATAATGGCTTTTCTTCTTCTGCAGGACACTCCTATTTAATTGACGGCTATGATGTCAATGGCCTTTTCCATGTTAATTGGGGATGGGGAGGTATTGATGATGGATATTTTCGGTTGTCCGTTTTTAATAGATACCAAGCCAATATTGTATCAGCCAATTATTCTTTGAAATCTTATACTGACAAGCATTCTGCCTTGCTCTATACCGTACCGTCAAGTTTTGGGTGTGTGAATACGAGCGATCATCAATTGAATGCTAAGATTGTCAGTGCTTCAAGCAGTACCATTTCATGTAAGTTCCACAATCAGTCTGGTATATCAGGTTATTACCTATATGGCATAGGATATGTTAACGAAGACGATCAGGTGGTCTTGATCAAGCAATTCAACAAGAACTTTGCTTATTTGAACAATACCAATTCAGCTTCGAGATATTTTACCTTGTCAGCCAACGATTTCAACAATGCTAGTTTGGAATATGGTACATACGAGTTGGTACCCATTTACATGTATAAAAATGAAGAGGATAATGAAGAGTGGAAAGTGTGCCAGCATGAAAGTGCCAATTACGCTATCGTAAATTATTCGGAATCAGGCATTTCAAGTAGGCTTCATTCCAACTTATCCAATGTTTCCGTTTCAAAATTTGATATAATAGGTGACGGATTGAAGGGAAGTGAACAAGCCATTAAAACTACAATAACCAATGTAAGTCCTGAATATTCATATTCTGGTATTATTTATTGCTTTGTAAGTAATACCACAACAATGGGAGAAGCCATTGATCATACGAGAATCAATATGGATAAGGATGAAAGTGTATTGATAGATTTTTCGTATAAACCATCATCAAGTGGAACATATTATGTATGGATAGCTACGGATGAATTTGGTGATAACATCATAGGTCAGACTCAAATGGAAATTAGTTCTGGCACTGTTCCTGAGTTGGATATTTCTGAACGTAATTTCTCTATTGTGAAAAATTTTGCTGGTTTACAAAACGGATTACGTTCTATTTGGGGAAGTACCTTCCAGGTAAATATCACCCATTTGAAGAATAATACTGATTATACGATACGTAAAAACTTAGCGATATGGATCAGGGAATATGCAACAGTAACGTCTTCTTCCTGGGATTATAATCGTTCTGCCAATTATTCCGACAATGGCAGGTTTTATCTAAAAGAGATTATAGTTCCTCCTCATACTGATTATACCTTACCTGTTGTATTTGAAAATCTCAAATTGAACACTCGCTATGATATTAGGGTAGAATATCAAGGTGGAAATAAGATTATCGATGTTCTTCCCATGGTCATGCTCCCTGCCCTCACTACCTGGAAGGCTGATGGTTCAAGCATTTCCGTAGAACCACAGGAAACCATGACGATTGACGATGACGTGATAGCGGTAGATATCACTGATGCCACTGCCATTAAGACGCTAAACGTAAACAGCAATCCTAACGTGCTCTATTACATGGGGGCTTCTCAGACAATTCCCAACGGCCTCGAAAACGCCAATATCGTGAAGGGTGATAAGGCAGAAAACGTGGCATTGCGTGACAGTTGCGACTTCTTCGTACCCAAGACGTTCACTGCCGAGAGGGTGAGCTTCACCACTATTCCTTCCATCGGTGCCGAGTCGGGAAGCAATGTGGGATGGAACACCATAGCATTGCCGTTCGACGTGATGGGTGTGGTGGATGTCACGGATAATAAGGAAATAGACTGGTTCCATCCAGGTGAGACCACAGGCAAAGATTTCTGGGTGCGTGGCTTTGAGCGGTTAGACAAGGATGGCGACATCATCTTCGCAGACAACGTTGACGAGATGTTGGCATACGAACCGTATCTGTATAACGTACCGGGCGAATATTGGGGCAAGAGACGTAATCTGTGCGGGAAACAAATCACATTCTTTGGTGAGAATGCCACATTATATAAAGATGTGAACGTGGGTGTACATTCGAGCGCATACAACTTGATGGGTACTACCGTGGGTAAGAACGTAAGCAACGCATGGTTTATCAATTCCGTAGGCAATGCTTTCCTCTATGCTCAGACACAGGATGTGCCAGCCTTCCATGCTTATTTCATGGACAACAACCAAGTATTCGGTTCGTCTGTAGCTCAAACCGACAAACCTATTCTTCGCATCAAGTTCCAGGATGGGAACAATCAGGCTACGGGCATCTCCACTACTGAATCTGTAAACACCAATAAAGTGGATGTATATAACCTGCAAGGCGTGAAAGTGGCTACCCTTCCATCTGCCAACGGCATTGTCAATCTCAACCAATTACCCAAGGGAATATACATGGTGAATGGCAAGAAGGTGATGAAGTAAGGTTATAGAAGTAAGAGGCAAGATAGGAGAGTAAGAAGCAAGTTAGAAGTGAGAAAGTAAGAAGCAAGAGATATGTTTCTCCATTTGAGGACTAATCTCTTGCTTCTTATTTTCTTACCTCTTGCTTCTTACAAAAAAAGTGTATTTTTCTTTTGTATTACTCTCGTTTTTTCGTAACTTTGCAACGAAATTCTAATCAATGAAAAACGAAAGATAGAGAAAGGAGAAGATATTATGGCTACACCTATAAGACCAATACCAATTTTAACAGGAGAAGATGCTACTCGTTTTATAGATGCCTCAGATGCAGCGGAGATGAATCCACAAAGGATTGATTTCAGTAAGCAACGTGAGGTTTGTAGAAGAGTAGTCAAAAAAGCACGTTCCAAAGGTTACCTTTTATAATAATAAATGTGATGGGTTATTTGGAAAATTATTGCTCATTAATGCCGCTTACAAAAGAATTAATTGCTACCTGTAAGCCATTTAATTGTGGTGACGATGAATTGGACGATTTTTTCAACCTTGATAGTCCACATTATGCCATTGCTATGTTAAGTAAAAGTTATTGTTATGTTCTTGATGATGATCCCAAAACCATAGTATGCGCTTTTTCACTATCAAATGAAAGTGTGAGAACAGATTTGCTACCTAATCAAAGACATAAGAATTTCATGAAACAATTTCCTCATGAAAAGCGTATGCGTCGCTATCCTGCAGTGTTGATAGGAAGGTTGGGTGTGAATCGAGAATTTGCCCACAAAGGTATAGGTACAGAATTAATGGAGTTTATTAAATCATGGGTAACGCTTCCAGAATATGTAACTGCATGTAGATACCTTGCCGTTGATGCGTTAAACAATCAACAAACTCTTTCCTTCTATGAGAAAAATGGATTTCACAGTTTTTTTAAGTCCGAAGAGCAAGAAGCAGAAAAGGTTAGGTTAAAATTACCACTAAAAACAAGATATTTATATTTCGATTTGATTAATATCATATAAAAAGAAAAAGTGATTTTCTTTTGTTTTACATACATTATTTCGTAACTTTGCAACGAAATTCTTATCAATGAAAAACAAAGGTAATGATATAGTTGTTGGCACAGGCAGTGCCGAAGGCACGATAGATAAC
>DJXW01000036.1 GCA_002449845.1 Prevotella sp. UBA6994 | reverse complement strand
ATGCAAAGTTTTCGACTTTCTAAACAAAATAAGGCCAAATAAAGGGGAAAATCATACGAAATAGATTTTTTTTGAGTTAAATTATCCTTAAATCAATGTTTGTCACATAATATTTTGTATTTTTGCCAATAGAAACCAAAACTACAAAGATATGAAGAAAATTATTATTGCCTTAATCGCATTTTTTCCACTTATCGTGAATGCCCAAAACGTTTGGGAGAAACCAACCGATGCTCCTCAACAAAAGAAAAAAGCACTGATAGAAAAGAATGTTGCCAACGAAGATCCCAAGTATCTCGCAGGTGCCATACCCTTGGTAGATGGAAAGATTGTTTTCACATTAGACCAAGACGTGCCAGGCAAAAGTGCCGAGCAAATATATAATATTATATATAATGTGTTAAGCGAAATGACAAAGGAAGAAGGTCAGTTCAAGGAAAGTCAGGTAGCTCTTGTCAACAAGCAAGACCACATCATTGCCGCCCGCTTTAAGGAATGGTTGGTATTCCAGAACACCTTCTTGTCACTCGACCGTACCGTTTTCAACTACACCATCATTGCCACCTGCACCGATGGTCATGCAAACGTCACCCTTTCTCGCATCAGCTATCAATATGAGCAAGACAGAAGCGACACCGAAGGTATCGAAACAGTTGCAGAGGAATGGATCACCGACGAGTATGCCTTGAACAAGAAAAAGACCAAGTTGGCTAAATACACTGGAAAATTCCGCCGTAAGACCATCGACAGGAAAGACAACATCTTCCAGACCATCACTGACGAATTAAATAAATAACTATGTCCAACAGTGAATCTCCCACCCCACCGTATCGTCATCACCAAAGGCAAGAGCCCAAGGAAAGAGACAAGTATTTCAAATTGCGAAACGTGCTCAACATCATCTTCATGATAGGAGCCATTGTGGGATGTGCCGTGTTTTACTACTCAGATCATATCATAGGCACTATTATCATCTTCATTGCAATGGCGTTCAAGTTTGTTGAATGCGCTCTACGACTTTTCAATCGATGACAAAACACTTCATTACGATCATCCTATTTACGTTTGTGCCAACATGGTTGTTGGCACAAACCGACACATATAACCAAATCACACCTGACGGCAACATCACCCGAGGACAACGTAACGACAACAAAAAAGGAGAAAAGGAAAATAAAGAAATCCCAAAGGGTATTAAGGTTTGGACCGTTGACGCTCGTTTTGGCGATATGCAAAGAGCACCTTTAGACACCCTATCTCATATGTTTATGAACTCTATCTTTACTACTGGCGTAAGGGGAGAGTATAACACCACGGGCAACTTAGGTGCGCCGCGCATCAATCGTGTCTTCATCGACATACCCCTATACAAACAATTCATCTTCACCCAACCATACGATTTCTTCATCAAATCCGTCGATCAATTTCATTTCACCAACACGCTCTCTCCATTCACCAACCTCACCTATAACACATGTGGCGACCGCACTGACGGTGAAGACCACTTCACTGCCAAGTTTGGTGTCAATGCGGGGAAAAAGATTGGTGTGGGATTCAATTTCGATTACATCTACGGACGTGGCTACTATCACGCCCAGAGCACGGCACATTTCAACTACACCATGTATGGCAGTTATCTCGGTGACCGCTATCAAGCTCACTTGTTGCTGTCAACCAACCACCAGAAGGTAGCCGAAAACGGTGGTATTACTGATGACCAACACATCTTGCATTCCGAAAGTTTCAACTTCCAAACGACAGAGATTCCTACCGTTCTTGACGAGAACTGGAACCGTAACGACAACCAGCATATCTTCCTCACTCATCGATACAGTTTCGGATTCAACCGAAAGGTCCGCATGACCGACGAGGAAATCCAAGCCCGTAAGTTTGCCATTGCTGCCCAGAAAGACAAGGAAAGACGAGAGGCGCTCAAGGCTGCCGAGGATAAAGACAATCCCTATGAGAGCAAAGAACCAGAACGAAAGTTTGAAGGCAGACCCGATGATGCCAAAATCATGGGAATGGAGGCAATAGCCGATTCCATCACTCGCTCTAAACGTATTGCCGTCGAAGGCAAAGCCCAAGCCGACAGTATCTTGACAACCGAACAAAAGGAAGCAGAAGATACTTCCTGGCTCAAAAACGAATACGTGCCTGTTACCAGTTTCATCCATACCCTGAAATTTGATGGTTATGACCGTATTTACCAATCTTACTATACGCCAGACAACTATTATGCCCACACCTATTATAATAATGGTAAGTATGCAGGCGACTCCATTTACGACAAGACAAGGCATTACTCCATCAAGAACACCTTCGCCGTTTCACTGCTCGAAGGATTCAACAAATGGGCAAAAGCGGGATTGAAAGCATTTATCACAAGTGATTACCGCCATTTCAGTCTCCCAGACTCCATTGGGAGCGACATCAAATACCGCACTCACAACCTCAGCATTGGCGCTCAAATCAGCAAGACGCAAGGCAAGACCCTGCATTACAATGCTACGGCAGAGACTTGGATAACGGGCGAAGATGCCGGACAACTGAAAATAGACGGTACCGTTGACCTGAACTTCCCCTTGTTCGGTGATACCGTGACATTGGCGGCAAGTGGATTTTTCTACCGGCAAAATCCCACGTTCTATTTCCGTCATTATCACTCCCGTCATTTTTGGTGGGACAACAGCTTAGACAAGATTATCCACACACGTATCCAAGGATTGTTTAAGTACCAAAAGACACGGACCTCTCTCCGTGTTGCCATTGACGAAATCAAGAACCACACCTATTTTGCGCAGTCATACAACATCAACGAAGAAAACGACCGAACCAACAATACCGTGCAAGTGCGACAGAGCGGAGATGCCATCACGCTTTTCACCGCATCGCTCTCACAAGATGTCACGTTAGGACCGCTTAATTGGGAATCAGTCGTCACTTGGCAAAAGTCAGCCAAGAGCGAAGTCATTCCCGTTCCCGACCTGAACATCTATACCAATCTCTTCCTGCGATTCAAGATTGCCAAGGTACTCAGTTGCGACTTGGGTGCAGACATGTTCTACTTTACCAAATATTATGCTCCCGACTATAGTCCAGCCATCGGGCAATTCACCGTACAAGAAAATAATTCAAGAGTGGAAATAGGTAATCGTCCTATCATCGACGTTTATGCCAACTTCCACCTCAAGCACACGCGGTTCTTTATCATGATGAGCCATGTCAATGCCAACGTTGGTGTCAAGAACTACTTCCTGACTCCCCACTATCCCCTCAATGGCAGCGTCATCAGGTTTGGAGTGAGTTGGAATTTCTTCAATTAAAGGTAGAAATGCAACAATTGTCTTTTTCAGCCAATCTTACCTTATCTATGTGCCTACTACCGTTGCGAAGCCCATGTTTAACGCCGTGACAGTGAAGGAGGGTACTCAGCCCGTTACGACAAGCCTTGCCAAGTTCATTCCCGTGTTTAACGTAACGAAGTTGGACAATGGCAATGAGAACATCCTTTTCCTCGGAGCCAATAACACTTTGTTCTACCCGAACACCGACTCTGGTGACATGAAGGGGTTTCGCGCCTACTTTGAAGTGACTGGCAAAGCCCAGGGTGCCAAGGCGATGGTTATGATAGACAACTCTGTGACAGGTATCAAGACGATACTCAACGAGAGCCTGCAAAGCGAGCAAGTGTATGACTTGCAGGGAAGAATGGTAACCCGCCCGACAAAGGGTCTTTATATCGTGAACGGAAAGAAAGTAGTCATCAAGTAAAATTATCAATAAATCATGGAAAAGAGTAAGTATTTACGCCCTCGCACATCAAAGGTGAATGTGAAAGTGGACAGCTTTATGCAGACTGGCAGCGTGCCAACCAATCTGAGATACAACTCCACGGGCTTGGGCCACGGTGGTATCTCCGGAAATGGCAACGGGGGTAATGCTTCCGAAGCCTTCTCCAAGAGGGGCTACTGGGAATTTTGATGAGAGTGAATCCGTATGATCCCGAATGAAAAAAGGAGGCGCGTCATGAAGATGCGCCTCTTTTTTCATTGGAGTGTATATAACCATGTGGTTACGATGAACAAACGCATATTGGAAAAGGCTGTCTCCCCAGAAAAGCAGTCTTTTCAATTTGTCATGGAAATTCTGAATTTAGGTGCCAAAATACGGGCTTTTTTTCAAACGAGTTAAGACTTGGTAGGAAAAATGCTCATTTTTAGGAATTTTACATATAATTAAGTATCAACGACTTACGAAACTACAAATTTAAGAAGCACATAAAAAAGGATGGTTTTTTATCAAAAAAAGCACATTTTTGGGCTTTCATAACATATCATGTTGGCACTCGTAACATATATAGTTACGTTCATAACATACATAGTTACGACAATAACTATATATGTTAGCGAGAAAAACACATTATTTGCGCCTTTTTAACCCATGATTTCGTGTTTCCATTTCTATTTTGCAAGAAAAACAGGACAAAAATTTGTTGGAATAATTGACAATTGATAATTCACAATTCATAATTCATAATTCGCAATTCATAATTCGCAATTCATAGGAGATTATTATACTTATTGGCATCATTTTTATTCTGATTGTTATTGCAAGCCCCGATAGGGGCGACAGAACACAGGCAGGTGGTGGAGCGAAGCGAAACCCCTGCAAAAGATGTACGAGCAGATTGAAACCCCGACAGGGGTGACAGAATTTCTGTCGTACCTTCGGTACTTGGTTGTTGACGGCTACTTTTTACAGGGGTTTCGCTTCGCTTCACCCCTGCCTGTGTTCTTAACGCCCCTATCGGGGCTTTGTGAGGCAACTCATGTATCATTGCCTGTGTTCTTAACGCCCTATCGGGGCTCTGTGGGGCAAACTCATGTATCATTGCCTGTGTTCTTAACACCCCTTCGGGGATCTATGTGCCAACACATATATTATTGCCTTTGTTTTTCCCTAATTATTCGTATAATTTGAAAATTTTATCTACTTTTGCAAATATCTATAGAGATAATAGATTGTAATATAATAGATGATATTTTCAAATTTCAGTATCTGAAGAACTTAAACAAACTGAATATTTATGAAAAGACTCTTACGCTATTTTGCCATTGTAATCATCCTTGCCATTGTGGGCGGATGTATTTATCTGAACACTCTGATGCCTATCATTACGGGCTATGCTGCAAAGAATATGGCTTCGGCAGTGTTCGTTTCGGGTCGCGAAGCGAAAGATGTTGAAGCAATTGACCTGAACTTTTCCTTCATTCGCTTCACAAGCAATACGGTGGACTATGAGAACAAGACGGTCACCAGTCGTTTCCTTTGGGGCAAATCTACTGCTGCCTACCTCGAAGGCTACGGTGTAACATTGCTGCGCGGCATCACTGCAGAGCAGTTGAAGGAACAACGCATTCCGTTGGATGTACTTCGCAAAGCGCAAGCGCAACAAGACACCATCTCTAAGGCTCCACTGCCTGTAGGCGATTCGACTGTGGCTAAACGCCTTGCCCCCATCGCAAAGGCTTTCGTCAACGAACGTGCCTATCACGGTCATCCCTTTGCCTTCGTCGTGCTGCACAAGGGCGGTGTGGTGGCGGAATGCTATGACAAGGGAATCAGCCGCGATACAAAACTCCTCAGTTGGAGCATGGCGAAGAGCTTTGTAAATGCGCTCATCGGCATCATGGTCAAAGACAGTCTGATAGACATTCATGCCCCGTTGGACATTCCTGAATGGCAGGGTGACGGACGCAAAGCCATCACCATGCACGACCTGATGCAGATGCAGAGCGGACTGGAGTGGAACGAGGACTACGGCGCACGTTCCGACGTGAACATCATGCTCCACTGCGAACGCGACATGGGTCTTTTCGCTCTCTTAAAGCCACTCAAGTACGAACCTGGTACTCACTGGCAATACTCCAGTGGTACTACAAACATCGTGATGCGCTATCTGCGCAGTCGCTTTTCTTCCGACGAGGCATTCATCCATTATATGCACTCTCGCCTCTTTGCTCCGCTCGGCATCGTCGCTCCCATCTTCGAGCAAGACTTGAGCGGCACACCTGTAGGCTCCTCGTACCTCTATGCCACGGCAAGGGATTTCGCACGTTTCGGACAGATGTACCTCAACGACGGTTGCGTAGGCAATGAGAGAATCCTGCCCGAAGGATGGGTGGACTATACGCACACATCGGCTTCCGCCAGCGGTGACCACTATGGTGCTTTCTTCTGGCTGAACCGAAACGGCAAGTTTCCCGATGTGTCAAAAGATATGTACTATTGCGACGGACACGACGGACAGGACATCTTCATATTCCCTTCCCACCAGTTAGTGGTAGTCATCCTGGGATTCTCTCCAAAGCCAGACAACCTAATCGACTTCAATGCACTCCTGAGAGACATTATCAGTCAAACGTCGCGTTGACAATCTGAGAGATAAGAGTTTATCCTATCAGCAAGCCGATGGAAACGGACAATCCATAGACAAACATATTGCGAGCAGTCTTGCCCAACACGATGTTAAGCGCTGCTCCCTTGTTGATTTTTCGCATCTCAATGAAAGTAGAGACGTGGAGGGGAAGGTAAATGATGATTGGCAACCACACTGCCCAAAAATGACCTGAGAAATGGTAGATGTTACCCATCAAACAAGCAACAACACCAAGTGAAAAGTACAATGCCCTACCCCATTTGGCTCCAATAGCAACGATGAGCGTGTGCTTGCCCGCCCTTCGGTCGTTGTCAATGTCACGATAATTGTTAACCACAAGGAGAGTATCTATCACCAATCCACAGGCAATGGAAGCGAGAAAACATTGCCACGTTATCGTCTGTTCTCCATCGGGCAAAACGAGATAATACGTCATGGTGACGGGAACAATGCCAAAGAACAAAAGCACAAGTACGTCACCGAAGCCTCTATAAGAAAGATGTGTGGTATAGAGAAAACAGAACAAAACACAAAACACGCCAACGGCAATCATCCACCAACCACCATAATATATCAAGGGCAAGCCGATGAGGCAAGCCAATGCCGTGGTAATAGCCAACGCCCACCGCATGGCTCCTATGGTAACCCATCCCTGTGCACACGCACGCTTGGGACCAAGTCTGGTCTCATCGTCAGTGCCTTTGAGAAAATCAAAATAATCATTCACGAAGTTGGCATCAATCTGCATCACGAAAGCAAAAAGGAAACACAGCACGGCAGGGACCAGACGAATATGAAAAGCCGAATCTGCCATTGCCAATGCCGTACCAATCATCACGGGAACGGCAGCCCCCGTGAGCGTTTTTGGTCTTGCAGCCAACACCCATGCCTTTGTTGAGTTCAACTTCACCTCTATATTTTCCATGTCAACGTCATTTTATATGAAAACACACTTGCAAAATTAAACATAAAACCGTATATTTGCAAAAATAAATCCATTTAATATGATAGATTCCAACGTTAACCTCGACTTGATGCAATTCATCGAAACCAACATACTGCCTCGCTACACGGAGTTTGGGCGCAGTCATGGGTTGGCACATGTGAAAAGAGTGATTGACAACAGTCTGAAACTGGCAAAGATCACTGGAGCCGATATCAACATGGTATATACCATTGCCGCCTATCACGACATTGGTATGAGCGGTCCAAGAGCCATTCACCACATTACAGGAGGCAAGATCATGGCAGCAGACCAGCGACTGAGGCGTTGGTTCAGCCAAGACCAAATCAAGTTGATGCGCGAGGCGATAGAAGACCACCGTGCCTCATCGAGCCATACGCCACGTAGCATATACGGGAAGATAGTAGCCGAGGCAGACAGAGACCTTGAGCCAGAGATTGTTTTCCGTCGCACAATACTCTTCGGTCTTGAAAACTATCCTGAAAAGAGCAAGGAAGAGCATTGGAAACGATTTGACGAACACATGGAAAACAAGTATTCTTCTCACGGCTACATCACATTGTGGATTCCCAACTCGCCCAATGAGCAATATCTCAAGACCATTCGCTCATACATAACAGATAAAGTGAAGTTGAGAGAAATCTTCGACAAGCTTTTCGAAGACGAAATCAACAAACGATAAGGCAAAAAATTTCACGGACATTACTTCCAGAAACGAGAAGTAATGTCCGTGAAATCGTCACCAACCGCATGTTTATACAATCGTTGGTTGGTGGTTTTATCTTTCAAGCAACCCAAGTGCTTGATGTAAGGTCCCACTTTAATATAATCGAAGTCCGACTTCCTCACAGACGAAGGCACACGAATCCTTCCACTATACCAAGCAACCTTATACTGAGGATGCTCATGATGGATGTGACGAGCCAACATATTGACATACGAAGGTTCAGCATCACCGCCCATGAAGCAAATGCAAGTAATGTCGCTGCCATATTCCCTCACAAACTGGTCGAGCACCATTGGCGTGAGTGGATTGCCGATGTCTTCCCACAAGAAACGACTATGGCAACCTGGGCAATGACACGGGCAGTTGGAGATATTGATGGCTAAAGTCACCTCATCAGGAATCTCCTGGAACACAACAGATGTATTGACGTACTTCAGCATTTATTCAGCCATTACGTATTTATTCTTTCCTGCATAGAAACGACGATGCTCCTCTTGCTGACGTGGCTCAGAGAAGTTGCTCACACGTTTCAGGTAACCAATGATACGTGTCATATAGTCCACGTTCTCTGATCCGCAATGCGGGCACTTCTTCAAGTAACGCTTGTCTATATATCCGCAATCGTTGCAGATGGTATTGGGGATATTAAACGTGAAGTAGTTACACCCTTCCTTAGCAGCCACCTTCAAGAGTTGGCGATATTGAGCCTTAGAGAGATGTTCCTCCAAGTTCATGTGCAAGGCAGAACCACCCGTCAGGTGCTGGATATAAGGAGCTCCATGCAACTTAAACTTGTCGATGATGTTCAGCGAGTCGTCTTCTACCACATAGAAATAACTATTGTAGCAATCACGAGGCACGAAATAGCCATCCTCACGGTCCCACTTAGCGTGTTTAACGCCCACGTTCTCAGCAGGAATCATCTCACAATTGAAGAGGACATCCTTAGAACGATACTGGCGATTGTATTTCTCCACGAGTCCGAGAATGGTTTGCACCAGTTTCAAGTATTCCGGATTGTCGTTGATCTTGATTCCCATAAACTCAGCAGCCTCAACCAATCCGTTGATACCTATTGTTAGGTATTGGCGACCGATGTTGATATAGCCAGCATCAAACAATGGCAACATACCCTGCTTCTGCAATTCCTTCAGGTTTTCATTGTATGCAATCTGTACCTTATGGCAAAGATCTATTACATGAGAGAGGAACTCCTTGTAATCCATCTTGTGGTTCACCGCATATTGCACACAGCGATTCAGGTTGATGGTCAGCACACTCTTTGAGCCAGTGGAAACACCACCTGCTCCTAACGTATAACTGAAACCATTGTCTTGAATCTCGTTGCGCAGGCGGCAACAAGAACTTAGCGAGTCAGCATTGTCGCTCATGTAAGTGAAGAACGAATGTCCCTCTGCATACATTTCTGCGGTAAAGTCTGCCCATTCCTTATCCATGCAATCACCATCCTTGGTGAGCAACGCCATTGTTTCCACGGGGAAAGTGAGAACCGTCTTGGTGCGTTCCTTGTTGAACCACTTCATGAATCGTTTCTGCAACCAAGAAAGACCATTCCAATCTGGTTGACTGCCATCTGGGAAATAGAAATTGCCAAACAAGCTCTCGAAATAATACTTGTCATAATAAGCCACATTCCAGAACACAGCTTGGTAATTACGAGCGCCAGTTGGCTGGTTGATAGAATACACAATCTGCTCGAAGCAATCGGTAATCACCTTATCTATCGTACGTTTCTTAAGCGAGAGGTCAACCACCTTGTCAGCCTCCTTATAATAATCCTTACCATATTCCAGTCCGATGAAATAATTCAAATACATCAAGAACTCAGGTGTTGCGCAAGCTCCTGAGAGCATACTCGATACCATGAATACCATATTCACGAATCCACCGCAATAAGATTTCAAGTTGGTAGGAGCGGTAGAGTTGCCGCCGATAGAAGCCGTTCCCCCAATCAACCACGGATACATGGTGATGGAAGCGCAATAATTGGCAAGGCTTGTCTCATCGTTCTTGTAAATGAAGTGATGGGTGAGCAAGTCAATATACTCATCAGCCAACTCCTTACCATACATTTTCTTGATACGGTCGGTAAGCAAGCGTCTGTTCAGACGAATAAAGCTCGACTTGGGAAGTTCACCAATCAGCGTGGCAATATTCTTGTGTTCCACGTTTGCATTAGCGTCATACTTTGAACCAGTAGCTGCGTTGGCTGCTTGACAATAGTCTGCCAAAAATTTCAACCGTTCCAACGTCTCTCTGTCCTCAGTGTGCTGCTGTCTGTAGAGCATGAAAGACTTAGCCACTTGATAATACCCCTCACGCATCAGAGCTTCTTCCACTTGGTTTTGGATATCTTCCACCTTAATATCGTCATGAATATTCAAATGGCTGATAATCTTGGAGATAGAACCCAAATCGATAGGTTGTTTCACTGACTCGAACGCCTTGATGATGGCATTCATAATCTTGTCTAATGAGAAACGGTCTTTGGAACCGTCACGTTTTGTAATCGTAAAATTCTTTATTTCCATGAGAGGTTTTAGTTACCTTATATCAATTTCAAAATATCACTTTTTGGGAAACTTTTCCCTTTTGAATTTCAAAAAAGTTGTCCGTTTTGGAAAACTTTCTTCAAAAAACACAATATTAAGTTTGCATTTTTAGCAATTGAATTTCGTTTGCAAAGATAAGTATAATTTTCTAACTTGCAAGAAATATCGGCTTAAAATTTCTCAAAAACATGTATTTCTTGACTTGCTCTATATTTGGCAAGATAAGGGTCAAAAAAAGTAAGGATAAGGTTTGTCAAATCTAAACCTATGGTATTCAACAAGAAAACCTATGCTTTACGCTTGGCAAAGCATAGGTTTAGCAAAAATAACGTTTAACCTATTAAAATGATTAGAGCTTCACAGAGGAAATATCCACCAGATTGTTGACGATGGCATAGATGGTCAATCCAGCCGGTGAATGGATTTGCAGTTTTCTTGCAATGTTTCTCCTATGGGTAATGACGGTATTGATGGAAATGCAGAGATGATCGGCTATTTCCTTATTGGTCATTCCCTGCACCAAACTCACGACAACATCCTTCTCACGGTCGCTCAGCGCCTCTGAATTAGCAGGGTTCTGGTTAATCATGTTCGTGATTTTATACGTCACGTCGCTCTGTTTAAGTTTCCTTTCCATCAATCTGATTGAAGGGATAAATATCTCATCCTCCACCTGCGAGTGATGAGCAAGCCATTCTTCATTGTTGTAAATGTCGTAAAGCGTGGCGGTGAGTTGGTTGTTTCTCAAACCATCTGATGGCAAATACTTGATAATGATGCTCTTGAGTTCTTTCACCTTATGGTCAACCTGACTGTGATGCTTAGAGAACGTTTCTATGTCGTAATTGTCGTTTACCTTTCCTTCGAGCAAACCTTCCACGTATGGGAACACCATCTTCTCTTCATACTTCATGTGTGAGCGGATAGAGTGCGCATACTCATCATACAACTTGAGTATCAAGCGCGCCAAGTTATCGTTTTCATCCAGCGCATCTACTAATTCCTTACGAATGAACGGCAATTGGAAATCCAAGTAATAAGAATGGGATGCTCTCAGGTATTGCATCAATGTGGGAACCGACAGGTGTTCGGCATCATTAAAACTACGATACCCATTAATGGTGAAGTTGACAACCGCCAAAAAAGTAAATGTATCAACACCCTGCTCTTGGCAAACCTCATTGACGGTCTTATCGCCAAAGCCCAAGCTGATTCCGAAACAACCCAAGCTCTGTAATATGTTATAATTATCCCGAATCATGTCTATCATCATGTCGTCGGGTTCATACATCTTCTGACTTTTCATCGCGTGTATATACCTATTTAATATTACCGATGCAAAATAACAAAAAAAATACGGAACTCGCAATAATCATTTATAGGTATTTTTATATATGTAAATACATGATTTTTAGGTATTGCATCATAATAATAAAAAGTGTAACTTTGCACCCCGAAAAAACATCAATAATATCTTATCACAGAAATGAAAAGGATAAAGCTATTGTTCGCATTGACAGCGACAATGATTGCCTTACAAGCAAATGCACAGACAAACGCTGCCGACAGCGTTTTCAACAAGACACGTAGCAGTCGCCTCAGCGTGGGTGGCTATGGCGAAGCGGTATTTAGCAGAAACTATTACAGCGACCACGTAAGTCGATACAGTCAACCAGAAGAGCACAGGAACGACCCCAGTCATGGACGATTTGACATTCCTCATGCCGTTATCTATTTAGGTTACGACTTCGGAAAGGGATGGACATTCGGTACAGAGATTGAGTTTGAACATGGTGGAGCCGGCATTGCCTACGAGAAAGAAAACGAAGAAGGCGGTGAATGGGAACAAGAAACCGAGAAAGGCGGTGAGGTTGAACTCGAACAATTCTGGATTCAGAAGTCGTTTGGCAGATGGGCAAACATCCGAGCAGGACATATC
This sequence comes from Prevotella sp. UBA6994, assembly GCA_002449845.1. Classification (GTDB taxonomy): domain Bacteria; phylum Bacteroidota; class Bacteroidia; order Bacteroidales; family Bacteroidaceae; genus Prevotella. Next base: position 26,921 of record DJXW01000036.1, on the reverse strand, counting down.
GTAGTGCCCGTTGGTCTGAACAATGCTCACCACGAGCCTCTTAACTTCTTCACCGTGTATCGTCCAGAGGGTGAGAACACTATTTTGCCTTCTACCTGGCACCAAACGGGTGTTTCGTTTTGGGGTCGTCATAAGGATTTCCGTTATGAAGCACAATTCCTGGCTGGCTTAAATGCCGACCATTTCACGAATGTGGGATGGATTCACAAGGGACATAAGTCGCCATTAGAGTTTGACATTGCCAACAAATACGGTCTTTCCCTTCGTTTAGACAATTACACCGTGCCTGGATTGCGCATTGGCGTAAGCGGATATTATGGTCAGAGCATCGGCAACAGTTATCCGCTCAATGCCAACGGTACTGATGCCACGTATAAAGGAACCGTCCTCATCGGAGCTATCGACTTCACTTATCAAGGATACAACTGGATTGTACGTGGACAAGCTGATTATGGTTATCTTAGTGATGCTGACCAGTTGAAGTATGTCTATAACAGAATGAATTCGAAATCGCCTTACAAGCACTCTGCTTTCGTCAGCAAGAATGCTTATGCGATAGGTATTGAGGCAGGATATAACGTATTCTCTCAAATCGAGAGTCTTCATAAGAAGAACCAAAAGATGTACGTGTTCGGTCGCTACGAACAATACAATCCATACGCAAGTTCCACAAAAGGCACCAATTATAATTATACTGATGTGAAGCGTATGGCTGTGGGAATCAACTACTACCCTATCAAGGATATTGTAGTGAAGGCAGAATATTCCAAGCGTTTCCTGAAGAGCTTGTACAACGACGAGCCTTCCGTAAACATCGGCATTGCCTACGAAGGATGGTTTGACCTTGGCCACAAAGCTATCGTGGAACAAGAGCAAAGCGACATTCAGAAACTGAACGACCGCATCAACCAACTTCAGGAACAATTGAATGAGTTAAAGAAAAACATATAATATCAACCATAAAATAAAACAACGATGAAAAAATTATTTATCATGTCAATTGCCTTCCTCATGGGAGCGATGACATTCACGTCTTGCAGCAACAATGACGATGACAACAACACAGGCGATACAGACAAGTACAGCAACAAAATCTATGGTCAAGATGCCATCAGCAAATGTGAGGCTCTCATCGCTCAATTGCAGAGTGCCAACAGAGCTATCGAAACGGCTAAACTGACCTCTGACCAAGAGCAATACTTGAGAAACGTACTCCAAGGTGTTGTAAGCAATGTCATCATTCCCACATATACCGACTTGGCAAATGATGTGGAAGACTTGGAAAAGACTCTGAACGGACTGACCACCAGTACCATTACTCAGACACAAATTGACAAGGCTTGCGACGACTTCAAGAAAGCCCGCCAGCATTGGGAGCGTTCAGAGGCATTCTTGATGGGTGCTGCTTCAGACTTCAGCATTGACCCCACCATCGACTCATGGCCTTTAGACCGTAAGGAATTGCTCGACTACTTCAAGGGAGGCATGAAAGCACAGATTGAAGACGAGTCTTCTATCCTCGGATTCCATGCTTTGGAATTTATCTTGTTCCGCAACGGACAAAACAGAAAGGTTGCCGAACTGCAAGGAAACGATACTTACAAAAACTTTGAAAGCATCAGTGGCGCAGACGAGCTGAAATATGCACAACAAGTATGTAAATTATTGAAGGAGCGTTGTTTCCAGTTGCAAGTGGCTTGGGAAGGAAAGACATCTGCCAATGCAAGTCGTGCTTCCGTAGTAGAAGCTGCCAACCTTGACATTGTCACAGAGAAAGGTCTTTCATACGGTGAAAACCTCATCAATGCTGGTGTAAGCGGCAAGAACAGTACGTTCCCCACTCTGCAATCAGCCATCACTCAAGTGCTGTCTTTCAGCGAAGGTTCTTGCGTTGCCATTGCCAACGAGGTGGGAACAGCCAAGATATTGAATCCATTCCAGAATGGCGACATCGCTTACGTGGAGTCTCCCTATAGCTACAATTCCATCACCGACTTCCAAGACAACATTCGTTCTATCCGTAACGTATGGTTCGGAAGCACCAACGGAAATGCAGCCAGCAACAGCTTCAACAATTTCTTCGCAAGTGTAAACAACACTGTCAACACCTCTGTGGTCAGCGCATTCAACAATGCCATCAGCTCTATCGGCAATATGCCTGCGCCTTTCGTGAAGTATTGCAGTGTGATTTGGAACAAGAACTTCGATGACCCAACCAACTGGAATTCTACTACTGAATAATTTTCAACTATTCAATATATATAATAATGCGTCTTGCCGTAAAATGCGGCGAGACGCTTGATTGGTTTTAATTAAATGATACAAATAACATGATGAAACTGAACAAATTTACTGCAATGGCTTTCGCCGGACTGCTGTCTTTGCCGTTATTGACAGCTTGCTCTGATGACAATGAAAGCGAAACGCCAAACCTGGGTCCTCTCAGCCCCAACGAGAACATTTTTGGAAAGGCGGTAGGCAACTTCTCCGCTGAGGAATGGTATCCCGGAGGATTGTTAGGAACAACCGAAGAAGTGAGCTATTCATCACCTGCACCTGCCGTGGAAAACATTGCGGGTATGGAAGAAGACTTCAATACGGGTGAAGACTTCTTTGAGCATCTTTACACCTTTGAACAAGAACCACGCAAGGGTCTTGGTCCTGCTTGGGTACGCAACAGTTGTATCGCTTGCCACCCTGCTTACGGACACGGAAAGCGCCAAACAGAGTATCGTGCCAATACCATCGGCAATGGTTATCTGTTGGTAATCTATCATCCTGACAACAATGCTTACATCTCTGAAGTGACAGGTATGCCTCAGACAAAAGCCATGACTCCATTCAAGGCTCCTATCGACGAGAATCAGATTCAGATTGATTGGAAGACCGTAACGGCAATGGAGAGTGGACTTCCCATGACATTCCCTGATGGCGAAACGTATTCTCTCATCTATCCAGAAGTAAGAATCCCACAGTCTGCATTCAACACCAATCCTAAGCCAGAGAACTACGACGTGCGCTTAGAATCTACCATTGGCATTTACGGAACTGGTTTGCTGGATGCTCTCGATGACGAAGAGATTGAGAAGCAATGGGCTGCCGAGTCAAAATACGTGGAGTTGAATCCTGCCATGTGGGATAAGGCAGCGGGCAAGTTCAAGCCAGGTGCCTATTACTCTGCCGCATACAATAACACGGGCACTCATCATGGAAACCGTGGTCCTCTGAAGCGATTCACATACGCCATGACTCGTGGCTCATTGCAAGACGGTGCTGGCGCAAATGCCATCTGGAACATCACCAACGTTACTCGTTCTGACCGTCACTTCCTCTATACCACTCCCGCTTGGGCAAAGGCACAGAGCGAAGACCAAGAGGTTATCAGCTACATCAAGGAGCATGGTGCTTCCGAAACGAGCATTCTCCATCCTTATTACGCTGATGGAACTGACGAGGGCATTGCCAATCGTGTCAACGAGATATTGAGCTGTTCGTCTATAGCCAAGAAGGAAACCTTTGACAAGTATCTTTTCCAAGGAGCACCTTATAATGGCAAAGAGGAGATGAGCGACAAGCAATATTACCAGTTTATGGTTTGGCATCGTGGATTGGCCGTTCCTGCAGCTCGTAACCTGGGCGATGAGGATGTACAACGTGGTAAGGCGCTCTTCACTCAGATTGGTTGCGCACAGTGTCACCGTCCTTCATGGAAGACAGGAAACGACAACATGTGGGTAGATGCAAGCATCAAGGCATACGCCGATGCAAACGGATTGGCAAAGGATGGCGATTACACCAAGCTTCTGCCTAAGTTCCCCAACCAAACCATTTGGCCCTATACAGACATGGTTCAGCATCGCTTGTTCATGATTAACGATATTCGCACGGGATGGTGCCGTACCACTCCATTATGGGGACGTGGTTTGAGCCGTATGCTTACCGGTGCTGATGACCGTTTGCACGATACTCGCGCCCGTACAGTCATCGAGGCTATCATGTGGCACGGTTATTCTAAGCAATCGGATGCTTACGATTCTACGGTGAAGTTCTACAATCTTCCCAAGAAAGACCGTGATGCAGTAGTGAAATTCATCGAAGCAATTTAAGTAAAGTAATTAAGAAGTACATAGGGATACTTAGGATATCCTAGGTATCCCTATAAATCCTAGAAAAAACGCCCCCTATCCCAATGAGAAAAATAGTCAGTATCTTATACATCGCCATCATCATTGTCCTTGCATCGGCAACGTTTATCGAACATAGCCAAGGCAGAGAATACGTACTTACCAATGTCTATGGCGCATGGTGGTTTTCGTTGCTTTGGGCATTGCTTGTAGCTTTTGGCATTGCCTGGATTGTCAAGAGAAGGGTGAAGCGTTGGGCTACCTTGCTCATCCATGCCTCTTTGGTATGTATTCTCGCAGGGGCTTTGCTCACTCACTATTTCTCTCGCCAAGGGATGATACACCTGAGAATTGGAGAGACTACCAACCAATACTATGGAGAAGCTACTGAGAATGGGATGCGCATGGAGACACTGCCTTTCAGCGTGAAGCTGGAGAAGTTCGACATTACGTATCATGAGGGTACTGAGGCTGCCAACAACTATATCTCTCATCTCTTGGTAACTGATGGAGACCAACAGACAAGGGGCACGGTTTCCATGAACAGCATTTTCTCTTACAGAGGCATTCGTATATACCAGAGTGCGTTTGACGATGACCGTGGTGGGAGCATTCTCTCTATCAACGACGACCCGTGGGGCATTCCTGTGACATACGTCGGTTATGCGCTGTTGTTTTTCTCATTAATCTGGATGCTAATCGACCCGAAAGGTACGTTTAGGAAACTGCTTCGCTCACCCTTGCTGAAACGCACGATGATGCTGATTGCCGTTTTCTCAATCACCATTCCTTCCCTACACGCTCAGCCAACACTGCCCAAAGACGTGGCACGGGATTTCGGAAAACTCATCATCCTGCACAACGACCGCACCTGTCCCGTGCAGACATTTGCCATCGACTTCACCAAAAAGCTCTACGGCAAAGGTCATTACAAGGACTTTACTGCCGAGCAAGTGCTCTTAGGCTTCATCTTCTGGGGAGATGAATGGAGCAAGGAGCCCATCATCAAGGTGAAAGGCAGCAACATCAAGAGTCTGTTTGGCATTGAGAAATATGCTACCGTCAACACCTTCTTCGAGGCTTATACAGGCAACTACAAGTTAGGCAAATACTTACAGGAATACTACAATGGCAACCACGACGACTTGCATAAACAAGCACTACAGTTAGACGATAAGCTCATACTGGTGATGGAGTTGCGCAGAGGTACTTTATTGAGACTGTTCCCCAACACTTATGATGGAATAACCAAATGGGTGTCTCCCACGGAAAAGATGCCAAACGGAATGAGCACCGAAAACGCTACGTTCATCTCATCTGCTTTCGACCGTCTTTACCAAGACACGCAATCGAAAAACGTGGTTCATTTCACGTCTGTCCTTAACGAAATCAAGGCTTTCCAACAAGAAAACGCAGGAACATCTATTCCAGGCAACACAAAATTACAAGCCGAATACATATATAATAAGGTATCGTATGCCACCATTCTTTTCATGGTCAACCTGACGATGGGCATACTGTGCCTCATCTACCTCATCTACCGTATGACGAGGAAGAATCCCGCAGACAACCGCAAAGACAAGTGTATCAAGACATTGATTATCTGTATCATGACATTGTCTTTCCTGACACTTACCTTTTGCATTGCCTTGCGGTGGATAATCAAGTCAACACTTCCCATGAGCAATGGATATGAGACGATGTTGTTTATCGCATGGTTCGTCATGCTCACTGCCCTATTGGTACATTTCAGGTTTAAGAACCTCTCCGATACGCTTTCATCCCTGTTCATCACGTCTTGCTTCCTGTCGAGTGGTTTCTTTCTCTTGGTGAGCCACATCAACCAGATGGATCCCAACATCACCCACTTGATGCCAGTGCTCAACAGTCCTTTGCTGAGCTTGCACGTGAGCGTCATCATGATGTCGTATGCCTTGCTGAGCCTGACATTTATCTGCGGAATCATGGGGCTTATCATGAAGAAAAGTGCCGACCAGTTGGCTGTATTGAGCAGAATCATGCTCTATCCTGCCATGACCACAATGGGACTTGGCATTTTCATCGGTGCTATCTGGGCTAATGTATCATGGGGACAATATTGGCAATGGGACCCCAAGGAGACATGGGCGCTCATCACCTTCATGGTTTATGCCATTGCCTTACACACGCAATCACTTCCCGCATTCAATCGAGCCAAGGTTTTCCATGCCTTTATGGTACTGGCGTTCCTGACCATTCTCATGACTTACTTCGGTGTAAACTACTTCTTAGGAGGAATGCACAGTTACGCTTGACAACAAAAATCGCCCCAACCAACACTTTTATCTCAACAACTGTCAATATTTGAGTTTTTTTTCATAATTTTGCAGCAAACAAAATAAAGATGGACAAAATAATAACTTTTGACAACTCAATTGCCAAAATAACCAGCTTTGAAAAAGGAACGGAGGTGAAAGAGTTTCATGTAGCGATACAAGTAACAAACAATCGCCTTTCCTTTCAAGAACAAGTAAAGTCGATATTAAATACACTCACATACGTTAGGACTGAAGAACTTGAAAATGCATGTGCCGTTTTCAAGCGTTACTTCTTGAGCGACGCTGCCAACCAAAGCGACGAACTGATGAACTATGAGTTGGAAAGTCCTGACTGTGCCCTATCTATCATCCAACAGGCTCCCCTCAACGGAACCAAGATTGCACTATGGGCATACTTGCAGACCCATGTCCAAAACAAGGCATTACCGTCTGGTCTTTATGAAATATCCCACGGTGCTTACCAACACCTGTGGTTGGGTAGTGCCAACAACCTGGCAAAAGACTCTGAACGACAGACTCGCATCCTTCTCAACGACTATATCATGCAACTCATCAAGGAAGGATGCAGCTTGGCTGACAATTGCATCAGGACCTGGTTTTTTGTCAACGATGTCGATTTAAACTATCATGGTGTGGTGAAAGCCAGAAACGAGGTGTTTATCACGCAAAACCTGACTGATAAGACCCACTTCATTGCCAGTACGGGAATAGGTGGCAGACAGGCTGAGGCAAGGGTCCTTTCACAGATGGACGCATACGCCGTGAAAGGCATCAAGAAAGAACAGGTACACTATCTCTATGCAGCTACTCACCTGAATCGCACAAGCGACTATGGCGTAAGCTTTGAGCGTGGCACGTACATCGACTATGGCGACCGCCGACATGTGTTTATCTCTGGTACGGCAAGCATCAACAACAAGGGCGAAATCATGCACCGTGGCGACGTGGTGGCTCAATGCCATAGGATGTGGGAAAACGTAGAAGCATTGCTTGCCGAGGCTGGATGTACGTTCGACGATGCCATGCAGATGATTGTTTATCTGCGCGACCCTGCCGATTACGAAACCATTCGCGCACTGTACCAAGAGCGTTTCCCCAACAAACCGTGGATTATCGTCAATGCCAAAGTGTGTCGCCCAGGATGGCTTATCGAAATGGAAACGATGGCTATCAAGGCACAAACTACAGATTATCCTGCCTTATAAAATAAGTCAATCATATAGCAAATGTCACATATTTGCACTTAGAGACCGCAACATGTCGCTGATTTGTCAATAAAAAGTAACAAAAACAGCCCTCTCGTTTGCGATATTTTTCACCAACTCCTCCGTCGGTCGAAAAAATGGCAGTTTTTAAAACTTTTCATAACAACTTGATAATTAGCATATTACAATAACGAACGCATAAATATGCGTTCGTTATTGTGTATTTATACATGAAAAACATCATTTTTGAGCCTTCATAACATATCATTTTAAGCTCGCTAACTATATGAATTACGCTCGTAACTCATATAGTTACGTCCGTAACATATTATGTTACGATGAAAAACATGGTTTTTCACCCTTCTTAACCCATTTTCCCGTATTTCCATTTCTGGAATACAAGAAAATGCGAACAAGATTTTGTCATACATTATGACATTTGTTTTTCAATAAATAATCAAAGGTAAAACGTCCAGTTATATCCGTGGCAATGTGTCGTTGAATGTGGCTCACCTTATATTAGGGTGATTTTAGGGTGACACTTTTTTAAAAGCACTGAAAACAAGCCACTTACAACCTTCCATATCTCATCGTTCAAGCCTTTAGGGTGAATTTAGGGTGACACATAATGTGTCACTTTTTTCTTTCCCACTTTTTAGTTTTCTAATTTTGCTTCGTAAACCAAATCGGTTGAGTGTAAGCAAATTGAATAATAACTAACAACAATATAGCTATGGACAACGTTAACGAGAATCTGAGGGAAATCATGAAACTATTGAGGATGCTGGTGGAAAAGGTAGAATCTCTCGAAGCCCAACTCAATGTGGAAAAACATCATGACAATCTTCAAAATATGTACGACAGTGGGATATATGCCCGCTTCCATGCCCTTACCCAAGACTCATACATTGGCGAGCCACCCACCAACGAGGAATGGGAACAGTTGAAAATGCTCATCCGCAAACATTACCCTTCTTTCTACCGCTTGGCGGTGATGGAGGGAAAACTCACCCGTGACCAGTTGCGGGTGAGCCTTCTCCTTTGCCTGTCGTTCTCCAATTATGCCATGCAGAGGGCAATGGGGGTTGACAGCAACAGAATAGTACGCCTGAAGATACAGGTGAACTATCACCTGTTCGGAGAAAGAAAGGCGAGGACACTGAAGGACAACCTAAAGCAATTCTTAGAATGCTGATATGGATGAAGTCATAGACTCACGTTCATGTCTTCACGGAAGAATACTGTAAGACATCAATTGGAACACATTGAACGTAATCTTAAAGGACACTTTTAGATGCAAAAGCAAAAAAGTGTAGGAAAAGTTGTATTAATGTTGATATAAATATAAAAAAATTCTTATATTTGCAAACTATCAAATGTTTAACCAATAAGTTAGAATTATGAAAAGGAAAAAGATTCTTTTACTTGACTTGGAAAGATTGAAAAGGCTTGGAATGACCATCAGTCTTTTGCTCTTTTCCATGTTGATGTTCGCCCAAACTTTTGAGGTGGACGGTATACTATTCAAATTGGTGGACAACTATGGCTATGGTACATATGAAGCGTATGTAACAAAAGGTGGCAATTACTCAGGTCATATAGAGATTCCTGAGAAAGTAACATACAAAGGAAATTCCTACATGGTGAGAGGCATTGGTGAGGGTGCTTTTGAGCATTGTAATGAGTTGACCTCTGTCACCATCCCTTCCTCCTTGTGGACCATTGAACAACATGCTTTTTTCTGTTGCACGGGATTAACATCTTTGATTATCCCTGGTAATGTTCGGGAAATAGGCGAGTTTGTCTTTTCTTTCTCAGGGATTAAGTCATTATCCATTGAAGAAGGTGTCAAAACCATTGGTGATGGTTCGTTTAGGGGATGTGAGAATTTGACATCAGTCAGTCTGCCAAGTTCCATGAAAACAGTTTCTTACAGTCTGTTTTCATGGTGTACAGGATTAACATCTGTATCTTTTGGAAAGGGAATAGAAACAATAGAGGACGAAGCATTCACAGGCTGTACGAACTTGGAGTCGATAACAATACCAGGGAATGTGAGGGCTATGAGGATTGGGGCTTTTCAAAACTGTGGAAATCTCAAGACCATAACCTTCGAATATAGCAACACGTATGCCTTAATATTTGGTAATCCCTATACGTTATATTCGAGGGTGTTCTATGGCTGCCCCATTGAAACGGTCAATATATATAGGGTTCTTGATTATCATTATGGCAATGGCAATTCGCCCTTTGAAGATATGAGGACATTAAAAAATGTCATCTTTGGTCCTGGAAGTGTGATTATGGATGGTCTGTTTAAGGGATGTACCAATTTGACTTCCATCACTTTTGGCAAGGCGAAAACCATAGGCAGTTATGCTTTCTATAATTGCAAAGGCATACAATCATTGAACTTGCCTAAAGAATTGGAAAAAATAGGTGAGTATGCTTTCGCTGGTTGTACAGGCCTAACTTCTCTTTCCATTGGAGCCGATATTAGGGGAGGAGAATTGGGGGGAAGAAGAGACCTTGTTGTATATAACCATGCATTCGACTATTGTACAGGTCTGAAGACCTTGCACATCAATTCTATTTCTGCAATTAAGCAATATGCCTTTGGGGGCTGCACATCCTTGGAAGACATATATTCGTATGATGAACATGCTCCTTCTATCTATCCGACATCGTTTGACGAAAAAACGATACAGGATGCCACGTTGCACGTTCCTGAACCATCCCTTACTACCGAAAGTGAGTATAAGAATGATTATTATTGGAAAGATTTCCAGCATATTGTCATAGACTTGCCAAGTGGGATAAACTTGATAGAAAACGAGTCTGAAAATGCTTCCTGCATCTACGACCTGCAAGGCAGGAAAGTGAATACACCGCAAACAGGGCACTTATATATCAAGAACGGGAAGAAGTATATCTATAGGTAAGAGCTCTCCTTGTCAAACGGTGATTGTGTTGAGTGAATAAATGTTGAGTGTTTAGTGTTTAGTGAATAAATGTTGAGTGATGAATGTTTAGTGTTTAGTGATGAATAGCTGTGGCTGTTGTAAGATTGAACAAGAGAAAGAGGGGTGAGAGGTGAGTAGTGAGAGAATACCCACGGCAGTTTGAGTCTCAATCAAGAAGACTAATCTCTCACCTCTCACCCCTCACTTCTCAAATCATTGAAAATCACAAAAGATAAATGGTATTATAGATTTATTTTTGTACTTTTGCAATCAAAAAGAAAGATGAGAAGGGTAATAACTATCATATTACTGTCTATAACCTGTTTCGCACAAGCGCAAAAAGTAACGTTGGAGACATTGCGAGAGATTGGACTGCCTGTCGTCATCGTGGAAACGATAGACAGGGAAGAACCGTCGTGCGAATACTTAACGACTGATGAAGGATACCCAGGAAACTCCATAGGCAACGAGACTAAAGTACCAGGTAAAATTCTTGTCATTGAGGGAAATGACACGCTATACGACAGTGGTGATTATGAAATGGACATCAGCGGGATGACCATCAAACTGAGAGGAAACAGCAGCGCATTTACACCCAAGAAACCCTATAAAATCAAGTTGCAAAAGAAAGCAGACATGTTGGGAGAGGACGAGAAGTATAAAGACAAGAACTGGTTGCTCTTGAAAGAAGAATATCCGTCACTCAACTTGATGGTTGGCTTAAAAGTAAACGAAATGGTAGGCTTGCAATGGACTCCGAGATTTCGCTATGTCAACGTATTATTCAACGGAGACTACAGGGGTGTGTATATGTTGTGTGAATCCGTAGAACGCAACACAAGTTGTCGCCTCAACGTCAGCAACACGGGATTTATCTTTGAGTTAGACCCCTATTGGTGGAACGAAGACTTATATTTCAAAAGTAATGTGCTCAACCATAAATATACCTTCAAGTATCCCGATCCTGAAGATGTAAAAGAAGAGCAACTGCAATATCTCATTGACTACATGTCGGATGTAGATAATTCTCTGTATGGCGGTTATTACGACCAATACATTGACATGGAATCGTTTGCATCTTGGGTGTTAGGACACGACATCTTGGGAACCTACGACTGGCTTGGTTCTAATATTTTCTTAATCAAAGATGATACATTAGATTCTAAGTTGAAGATGGCAAACATGTGGGACTTCGACACTATAGAGATGACACCCGATACTTTTTCCATGGTTCATACCTTTTCTGGCGGGTTCTATCCGTACAAATTGTTTAACAATACAAACCAAGCATTTGCAGAAACCTATCTGGCTCGTTGGGAAGAACTCAATCCAAAAGTTTTCGATGAAATGGAGAATTTTCTAAACGATTTCGCATCATCAGATGTTGCCGAAGCATTGGAAACGTCAAGAGCTCTGGATAACAGAAGATGGGAAACCACAGGTCCTACCGTTGCAGATAACATCGCCACAAACCTTGAATGGTTCAGGAAACGACAAATCTGGCTTGAGAAAGCTATTCCCAACGAGATTGTCTTATTGGAGATTCCCCACCTGTACATGAAGGATGAGCCAAGTCACCAAAGGTATTATCATCTTAATGGTCAACGTGTTTCAGAAAACACGAAAGGACTCATCATCACGAATGGTTACAAATATTTTAAGAAATAAGTAAATAAAATTAATGTCTTTTAAATATTCGTGCAATAAAATGGATAGATATTCGTTTAATATATTACGAATGTTAGCACACCTATATTTGAAATATTAACAAAACGACATGAAACGAATTTTGGTAACAGGAGGAGCAGGATTTATCGGCTCTCATCTCTGCGAAAGATTGGTAAATGACGGATGCGATGTCATTTGCCTTGATAATTTCTATTCGGGAAGCAAAGAAAACGTATGGCATCTGATTGGCAAGCCTAATTTTGAGATCGTGCGCCACGATGTCATCAATCCGTATTGGGCAGAGATAGACGAGATTTACAACCTTGCTTGCCCCGCCTCTCCTATTTTCTATCAATATGACCCCATACAAACAACCAAGACCTCTGTATTTGGAGCATTTCACATGCTTGGGCTTGCACGTAGGACTCATTGCAAAATCATGCAATCATCTACCAGCGAAGTGTATGGTGACCCAAACGTTCACCCACAACCAGAGAAGTATTGGGGAAACGTGAATCCCATCGGCGAACGCTCTTGCTACGATGAGGGCAAACGTTGTGCAGAGACATTGTTTTTCGACTATCATCGTCTGCATGGGGTAAGAATCAAGGTTATCCGCATTTTCAACACGTATGGTCCTCGAATGGCTGTCAACGACGGAAGAGTGGTTTCCAATTTCGTGGTGCAAGCACTTCGTGGCGAGGACATCACCATCTATGGCGACGGTCAACAGACTCGTTCGTTCCAATATGTTACAGACTTGATAGACGGAATGATTCGCATGATGGCTACAGATGACTCGTTTACCGGTCCTGTGAACCTTGGCAATCCAGGTGAGTTTACCATGCTGGAATTGGCAGAAAAGGTAATTGCCAAAGTAGGTGGAAAAAGTAAGATTGTCTTCCGACCATTGCCAAGCGACGATCCCAAGAAACGCCGACCAGACATCACGTTGGCAAAACAGAAACTGGATTGGGAGCCACATGTGTCATTAGACGAAGGTCTTGACCATGTCATTGCCTATTTTAAAGAAAAGCTTTCCATTTAAACGTCTTACAATGAAAATAGCATTTGTATCAAATTTCATCAACCATTATCAAATTCCATTGTCAGACGAACTGTATAGACTGACTGGAAGAGAATACTATTTTATCGAAGCCCAAGAAATGCCCGACTCTTTTAGGAAAGGTGGTTTTTCTGACTATGACAGACCATATATCGTAAGGGCTTGGCAAAATGACAAGGAAAAAGAACGTTCATTCCAGTTGGCTAAAGACGTGGATATAATGATTGCTGGTGGCGGCAAGTTTATCTTACCCTATGAAAGGATACGACTAAGACAAGGAAAGCTAACTTTAGAATACGGGGAGAGACCTCTGAAACGTGGTTTCATCAATGCGTTTTCGCCTACAAACGTATTGACACAATTGCACTATCACTTTCTGTTTTACAACAAACCGTTTTACAAGTTATGTGTCAGTGGATATACCGCCAATGACATGTACTTTCAACATTGTTTCGCAGACAGATGTTACAAGTTTGGCTACTTTTCCGAAGTACCTCAACAAGACGTAGCCCAGGTAATCAAAGCAAGAGAGGCAAACAAAAAAGTAAGAATCATCTGGTGTGCAAGGATGATTCCATGGAAACACCCCGAATTAGCAGTGTTGTTGGCTGAAAAGCTGCACCAAGCAGGTTACGACTTTGAACTGAACATGATTGGTTCGGGCACCATGAAAGAACAGATAGCACGACTTATTGAGGAAAAGAATCTCTCTGAAAAAGTACACCTTTTAGGAAACTTCCCCAACAATGAGGTCTTGAAAATGATGGCTGCACACGACATCTTTCTTTTTACGTCAGACAGAAACGAGGGATGGGGAGTGGTGCTCAATGAAGCAATGGGACAAGTGTGCTGCCCTGTAGCATCCAATTTAATCGGTGCTGTTCCATTCTTGTTGGAAAACGGAAAAAATGGAATGGTATTTCAATCGGAAGACATCAATTCTTTATATGAATGCGTGAAGCAACTACTTGACCATCCCAATCAGATGAAAGAATTGGCAAAGGAAGCTTATCGTACCATCAACACTTTGTGGACTCCCCATATCGCAGCGGAAAGGTTGTATAAATTCTGTGATGCCATGTTGCACGATAAGACTTTCGTTTACAAAGAAGGACCTTTATCCAAAGCCGTTCCAACAAAATAAGTTCATCTATAATGCCAAAACTCCTGCAAATTAACATAACAGCCAATTGGGGTTCTCATGGAAGAATCGCAGAAGACATCGGAGTGTTGGCACAAGAAAAGGGATGGGAAAGCTACATTGCGTATGGAAGACACGCAAACAGCAGCCAATCTACGCTCATCAAAATAGGCAATATGTTTGATGAATATATCCACGGTATTCAGTCAAGATTACTCGACAACCACGGATTAGCTTCCAAAAAGACAACACGGAAATTCGTACAGGAAATTGACAGAATAAAGCCAGACATCATTCACTTGCACAACATTCACGGCTATTATCTCAATTATCCCATCCTCTTCCAATATCTTGCAAAAAACAACATACCCATTGTTTGGACCTTGCACGACTGCTGGCCCATAACAGGACACTGTGCTTATTTCACTTACGTGCAATGCGACAAATGGAAAGACGGTTGCAAGAACTGTAACCACATCAACACCTACCCCATCTCGTACTTGAGACAAAGAAGTGCATTGAATTATAAGTGCAAGAAAGAATCTTTCACTCAATGTAAGAGCATGACCGTCGTACCCGTTTCAAGATGGTTGGCAGACATCATAGACCAGTCGTTCCTGAACAAATATCCAATAAGAATGATTCATAACGGAATCGACTTAAACGTATTTAGCCGTCGGGAAAGGCAAACGGACATCCTTGCCCAATACAAGGACAAGCACATTATTTTAGGAGTGAACAGCAAATGGGATTCCCGAAAAGGATTCAAAGACTTCATCAAATTAAGAAACCTTTTAGATTCACGGTATCTCATCGTATTAGTAGGTTTGCCGGAACAACAAATCAAAGGATTACCAGAAGGTGTCATTGGCATAAGAAGAACCAATAACATATCAGAACTGGCTGATTACTATGCAGCAGCAACGGTTTTTGTCAACCCTACCTACGAAGACAATTTCCCTACTACCAATATCGAAGCGATGGCGTGTGGAACTCCTGTCATAACCTACCAGACAGGAGGAAGCCCCGAAGCAATCGTTGAAGGAAAGACTGGTTTCGTAGTGCCATACGGAAATGTTGAAGTATTGGCTGATACCATCCAAAAACTCGCTCAATCTGACCAACTTCTTACGATGCGGGAAACGTGTAGGCAACACTCAGAGAAATTCTATAATAAGAATCAGTGTTATCAAAAATATTTCGACCTTTACAACACGCTTTTACACTAAGCAATCATATAGCAAATGGCACATATTTGTCGTAAGAGACCGAAATGCGGTCTCCCCCTAAAAAAGAGTGCTTTTTAAAGCATCCAGATATCCATGTCCATACTTTAAGTCTGGCTCCACGTAGTTTCCCTCTCCCCATTCATTCCATGAACGAAGGAACAATATCCGATGTTCTGGCTTCTTATCGGCAACCACCTCTAAGGCATCTTCTATATGATGCAAGAAATGTTGAGGCGTGGAATTGACATATACACCATCAAACTTCGCCACACGTGGACTTCTATCCCATTGAGGAAACAATGTGGGATATATATTCTCCCATCTATCTTCTGGTGCAAAATAATACTCTTTTTTCATCACCTTGGGATAGTTAAGATGGTATGCAGGAAGGAAAGGGAATTTCTCTTGTATTCCTCGACGGATTAACCGACGGTATTTCCCCAAGCTGAGCATCTCAGCACGAGATTTCCCCCAAGAATTGTACCCATCAAATCCCCACGACAATATTTCCTTATACAAGTCAGAGCTGCTTTTGAGGTTAGGAAGCACACGCCCAATCGACCCATCTTCGAGTTTCTTGATGGTAGAAGTGGAATTGCCCATGCCCACAAAGTGAATCCCCTTCAACCCATTTTGTACGGCTAACTGACGCCATAGCTCTATAAAATGTGTCAAATCCTTGAAATAATAAGGCTCTAATATCAAAAACAAGGGTTTGCCATCTACCTGAATATATCGATGGTCACGAAATGCAGGCAAGACGTAGTTGAAGTGATTGATGTGGTCTTCGTCTCCTGGATAGAGTTGTTCTGCAATCATCTCTTCCCTTCCACCATTTTGCCAAGTCTTGGTCGTCCAGTTATGATTTGCCCAAGCCAGACAAAACGGGAAATCGGGTTTGCCAGACGCAAGAACTTCTTCAAAGGGACGTTCCAGCAGTTTCCTTCCGTTTCCTAACCAATAATGCCAATAGCAAAAGCCCTCTACACCCGCTTCACGAGCCAACTGTGCTTGTGCCTCTCTCACCTCTGGCATTCGTAGGTCATAAAAGCCCAAGTCGGCTGGAATGCGTGGCTGATAATGTCCACGAAACAACGGTTTGGCTTTTGCCACATTGGTCCATTCCGTAAATCCTTTCCCCCAATACTTGTCGTTTTCAGGAATAGGATGAAACTGTGGTAGATAGAATGCTATAACTCTTGCTTTCATATTATTCTTTTTTAAAAATGTTTGATAACCGTCTTATGAGGTTGGTATTTGGGACTTATGAAATTTCTTTCATCATTACTGTAGTTAAAGTTGATTGATGCTAAATCAAATAACAAGAATGGTACATCATCACTACAGAATCTCTGATTGGACGATGATTTTAGCAAATCAAACTTCTCTGGATGATTAGCTATGAATTCATCGCTACACCATACCATAAAAGGTATCTTATAAATATTCTCAATAGCCTCTTTCTCATTTGAATGATCGAACGTTCTTCCCAAAGTAAGTGTTTTTCCATCATAAATATTCTCACCATGATCGGATAAATATATAACGACAGCGTTTAAATGACGAAAGCAATCAATAATTTGTTGAACAACGTAATCATTATATCGTGTTGCATTATCATATTCCGCAACAATGGTTTTCTGTGATTCATCCAAATCGTGTCGATGAATGTCTGAGCTGTTGAAAAAGTGGAAATTATCGGGATACCGCATCTTGGCAGGAAGATGCTGCCCCATTAAATGTATAATATTTAAGGATTTTCTTTCGTAAAAGAAAAAGCGTTTATAATGTTCAACAAAATCACCATCATACTTAAAAGTTTGATCATTTCTATAGTCAAAACAATTCTGGTTAATATTCTTGGGATTTAAGAAATAGCCACAGCTATAGTCCATAACCCCTCCCTCTGACCTTGTATATTGATTATCGAAATAACCAACCTTATATTTTGCTTTCTTAAAGACCACAGGCATGAGAACATATTGGCTGGAATCAGCTTTGTCAGTGTTACAACTTTCCAAAGTAAAAAGATATCTCATGTTCGTATGAGTTACATTTGCAGGAGTTATAACTTGATTATACACTATCAAATTCTTTTCTTTCTTTAGGCGAGGTGATGTGTTTAACCTATAATCGTATAGATTAGAATGATGCCTGTTAAAAGATTCACCTATAATCAGGACGATAATTGGAGCATCTTCTTGTTTAGGGGATTGATAGACCTTTGTATCATCCATCATACTTTCAATCTCATTCAAATTACGATGTGAAGAGTTCACGAACTCTATTGACGTATATACTTCCTGGATTGTATTTGCCCCTTTTTGACATGGAAGGGGTATTATCGGGATAGCGATACCTCCTGCAATGACCAACAAGGATAGGATATTGACATATTTCCTTTTGCTATATATTTTAAAGTTAGAGAGCACAATGGTTTTTAAAAAGAAAACATACAGCAAGATAATCATCAAGAAATAAATCAATGATTTGAAAGAAAAGATATACAAATGAAAGAATCCCTTGATTTCCTGAAAGTCTGTTTGTAAAATGAGACTTAAAATATTAGGGTCAAAACGAGAACCAAAGAAAATAAAAGTAAAGGTTTCAATGATGAATAGGATATATAATATCGTGTAGATCGAAACTCTAAAGATGATATTTTTTGCCAAAAACAAAAAAAGAAGACTATATGAGAACGATTGTACAAATGCAGTCAGCACGATACCTCTGGAATCGAAATGGTACATTGATGGTATTGCCATCAAAAATGTAAAAAGCAATATGCATAAAATTTTCTTGATCATACAAATAAAATATAATATTTTATTCAGCTTTCCTTAATATCTTCGCCGGTATTCCTGCGACTACAGCATAAGCAGGGACATCACACGTTACTACACTATTTGCGCCAACGACAGCCCCGTCTCCGATAGTGACACCTGGCAAGACACATACATTATTGCCTAACCAGACACGATTGCCAATGGTGACGGGACCTTTGCTTACCACTTCTCTTTCTCCTGGAGGTATGAGAAGACTTGCATCATCCGTGCTACCATGTGAATTATCGGTGATAAGAACGTTTGTTCCCGTAAGAAGATGGTCACCTATCGTAATGTGATTACAAGCAGTAATGTGAGTTCCGCGACGGATTAAGCAATGGTTTCCAATGGTTATACACGGTTTTTGAGAAGAAGAAACCGTAACGGTCAGTTGCAAGTCTTTTTCAAATATCGTGTCATCTCCTACTTCTATATATTCCAATCCACGTAATTGGTAAGGATGCCACATCACAATAGACTTGCCAAATTTGGCAAACCGTCTCTTTATAAACCCCGTATATACCTTGTCCCTAAACGAATGCCATACTCTTGTCAACGTTTGGGGATAAAGAAATGAAAGTATCATTCCCAAGTTTACAAATATCTTATACACAAAATCTCTCATCACTTGTCTTTGTCAACGTCTTCTAATGAATCATCATTTTCAGATGATTGTACCAAGGGAAATTTCTCTAATAATAGTTCATGATAGCGTAAATAAGTATATAGCATCAAAAGAACAATGATACGAAGTCCATTGTAATCTGCATACGAATACAAAGTCATTCCACCTTGCATACATATACACATGGTAAAGTACAACAACAACATCTGATAGACTTTGATCGTGCCATCACGTGGGCGAGTTAAAAGCAATATGATAAAATTAAACACGACAAAAATAACAAAAGCGTAAAACGGACCAAAGTCAATCGTAAAATCTCCTACAAATGTATAAAACCAATAGTCGTCAATTTTCAACTGATGATACTTCTCCCTCCTCTCAAAATAATTCTTAGGGGTATCTTCAGGATTCACAGCCATTTTGATCAAAAACATGGTCCTGTCACCATTTCTTATACCACCAGCATCTAAGCCATAATTATTAAAGTAAAGATTACCTTGTCCTACATACCAATTTACTATTCCACCAGCACCAACCACATTTTCACCAAATCGGCTCATCGTAATAGCTATAATTGGTAAGGAAATAATGATCATACTCGTCAAACCAAAAATCTTAAATATACGATTGATTCTTTTTGATATAAAGGGCTTAAACAACGCATATCCTACTATAATCGTCAGCACACTTATAATCACAGAACCTCTCTGTCCATGAAGAACCGGCAACACGACACAATTAGAAATGGCAAACAGCAATCCTCCAAGAATCCAATAATTCTTTTTTTTCAATGTTAAAAAGTAAAAGAAAAGAAACACTGGCAGGTCTGAAAGGGTGTTATCAATAATGGCAAATAAATTACTAATTGACTTACCTTGCTCTGTGGTTTTTTCTATCTGCTCCATGTAGGCATCATTACCACCCTCTACATCCGTAAACAATTTTATTCCATTGCTAAAATCCGAAATAATTTCAGGTATTCGAGTGGCAGCCATGACAATTGTGAGAATAGCCGTTATCACCAATATCTTGGAATGAGGTTCTATGATTCTTTTAGGAGGATTTAGATGATGATAGATGGTCGGAGCCAACGCTATCATCAACATCACATATAAATAAATGAAAGGAAACAGCTTCAAGGGGTTATATGCGATGGAGAAGAAATCATCATTGAGCGTGATGATTGAAAAAATGGCATACAACACATACGTCGAAATGATAGCCGTACCTGCATCTATCGTATGATTTTTATACTGGTACCAAGCCAATGTCAACACCCACAGCAGCAGATAAAACAGGCAAAGGAGATTATCGGATAATACTTGTGTCATGCAGCTCGCCTCTTAATGAAGTTGATCACAAAACTCTTCGACAGTTCCTTTTCTTTTCTGTTGATTCCAAAAAGATAGGCAAGAACAATGACCACCAATGGCATCAGTAATATCACACTAAACAATTCTACATATACATCACTGATATGGTGATGTAATGTATATGCTATCAAACCGCTCATGATCGTAATGACACAAGAGGGAATGACAAATGAGACGATATAATCAAGAATGGAGAATCTTTTGTAATAATGGCACAGACAGACCAACCTAACGACATGGGCTATGACGCATACGCCTATCATGGAAAAGAACACACTGTATGAAGGCATTCCCAAACGGAAGAGGATATAGGTTACGGGGAGGCACATGAGCGTAATGCTCTCCACTGGCAAATGATATTCTTTCACATATCCCGATGCTTGCATGATGATGGTAATGGGATTGTGCATCGCCAGACAAATGATGTATATGATGATGAGGCGCGAGAACAACACCGTATCTTGGTTGATGTCATCTCCCAACCATATATGAAGGATATTGACCATTTCTGACAGGATGGGCAAACTTACCGCCAGAAGGATGTAAAAGACAAACTTATTGCTGACAGAAAACAATTTATCCAAATAATCAAATTGCTTCTCGGCAAATGCTCTCATCATAGCCGAACGGAATGGAAGCACCATGCTGTTGCACAAGGCTTGGAAGGCATTGTTGATTTGAAGGGCTATTCCAAAGGCTGCATTGATGATTGGACCGAAGAACACGCCCAAAAGAATGATGTTTCCTTGTATCAATCCCACATTGGCTACTGAGCCAAACATGGTCCAGCCTGAGAATATCAGCAATCTACGATACAATGGTGACTGACGCACAAGACGATAGTGACATTCCTCATAATGGTTGCTGCCATACCAAGCATACAATAAAAGTACGAGAATGGCTACTATCACCAATCCAAATCCATAAAAGATGAGTCCGTCCATTATCATCTTCCCAATCATCCATGCTACCACCACACGCAAGATACACTCTACCGTGGAGATCATGGCGTATGCTCCCATGTCTTCATGGGCAAAGATAGAAGCCGTGTATGGGATTTGAAAAATGGAACAGATAAAAGAAAACAACGAAAACTGGAAAAGCCACAATGTGGCGTGCATTCTTTCTGGTGGAATATGGATTTCGGTACGTATGAACCATAGTCCTATGGTCTCAAACAAAATCAGGAGAATGACAGCCAAGACAATCAGGATGTTCATACTCACGGAAAAGATGTCGTTCATTCGCTTGGGATTCCCCAAGCCCAAGGCTATGGAGTAGAATCGCTGAACGGAAAGAGCCATCACTCCGCTAAGAAAAGAGCTGAGGGTAACAACGCCCGCTATGGTGTTGAAAATCCCATAGTCTTCTTCTCCCAAGCCTTTCAGTACCAGACGAACGGCATAAAGGTTTAAAATCGTCAACAGAAACATACGCACGAATAGCACCAATGTATTTGATGCTATTCTCTTGGATTTATTGTATGATTCGGATGGCTGATTTGTCATTTATTTCTTTTCACGCAATAGGGTGTTCAGAACATATATACTTGTTCCTATAAATGCCAATATGAGCATTTCTATGACAAAGAACATACGCTTAGGACCGGCAGGCTTGTTAGGCATTGCGGCTCCCTTGATCAGCGTAAACACGGGTGTTCGTTCCTGCACCTTGGCTTTGGCTGCCTGCATCTGCGTATTCAGCGCACTGTAAGCATTGAATTTCAATTGCATCTCATTTTCCAGGTCTTCCTTCTTCGCCCGATAGCTCTCCAAGATAAGGTCGCTATTGGCATCAGAATAACTGCCATACAGCTGACGTGCCTTTTGATAATCATGCTTTGCCTCAGCCATCAGTTTCTTGTAGTATTCCAGGTCGGTACGAGCCTTATTGGTACGATAAGCACTGATGAATCGTTGCAAGTGTCCCCTTACGGAATCTGCTACCGTCTTGCAGACCAGTTTATCCTGCGCCTTTACGGTGATGGTAATCACGCCCGTTTTCTTATCCGTACTCAACTTCACGTTATTGCGGATGGCTCCTGCAATATCATCTTCACTCTTGGATAATATGTATGGGTCGTACTCTCCTTGATTGCCTTTACCACCCTCCTCTTTTTTAGGTAAAAGACTCAGCACGGAATAAATCATCTTTGTCCACCAAGGTTCTTTCTGGTATTTCTTCAAATAGTCGTGGTAGGTGGTATTGATGCTTCCATCTTGTGTCTTCACCTTGATGGGGAAGAGTCCTGTCACAAATCCATTGTCCTCCATCAAGTCAGGATAGAGCATAGGCGTGATGGCATCAGACGTTTCCATTTCGGATAAGTCGAAACCGAAAGAAGAAGCGATAGATCCCAGTGTTCCACCACCAATAGAGCTCTCAAGCTCTGGTGCCATCTTCGTGTCTGTGGAGTAGTATCTTGGGATACACAGAATATATAGAATAGACAGCACGAAGGTGATGGATAGGACGATGAGGAAAAGGCGTTTGCGTTTCTTGATCTCTCGTAATACAGCCCTATAGTCAATGCTTGTAGCTTGAATTTCTGTTGCCATGTTTCTCTACTTAATTAAATTCGCAATGGTTGCAATCATGGTTGCAATAGAAGCCACAGACGTTCCGATGGTCATCCATTCTGCCAACGACAATCCAGCGTTCTTCGGTTTGGATGGAACAACGATTTCACAACCAGGCTTCACCTTGGCATTATGTCCCACCTTTGCCACCGTACCATTCATGTAAATAATATGCGTACTTCGTTTCTTGGCTCTGTTTCCCCAGCCACCGGCTTGGTCGATGTAATAAGACACGCGCTTGCCTTTCTGGTAAGCCACGGTATTGGGGAACATCACGTCACCGGAGATCTTGACGGTTCCGTTATATTCGGGAACGATCAGTCGGTCGCCTTCACGCAGCACCAAGTCGGCATCACCACCAGGTTCGCTCAATGCCTTATCCAACTCTATACCCACGAAATAGGTTTCTCCCAAATCAAGTTTCTTCACGTCAAGGGAGTCGTTTCCACTTTGTGTATTCGCCATGCGCAGCACCGTTTGCATACGAAGTCGCTCTTCATTGGTAATGATTCTTTCCAAACGGGCTCCTGGGGTATATGCCAGCTCTGTCACGCCACCCGCCTTTTTCACCAAGTCGCTCAATCGCTCATTCTTCGTAGATAGCGTATAAGTACCAGAGAACATCACCTGACCTTGAACCGACACGTTTTGCTGGGTATTATATCCAGGGCTCTTTCTTACATACACCTCGTCGAATGGCTGCAATACAAATCCCTGTTCGCCATCCACCACAAACCCATCTTTCAATGCGAAGCTGAATGTTTTTGCGATGACGCTATCCGTGGTCAACGCCTTAGGATTGTTCACCCTTCGTGCCACATCCACCTTCATCATAGATGCTGTTTCCTTCAATCCTCCTGCCTGCAACACAAAGTCTTCCAACGTCTCGTTGTCAGCATACTTATACACGCCCGGATACATCACCTCTCCATGAATGGTAATGGTACGTTCCACCATTGCCTCTTGCTTGGTAGGGATAAACAGCACGTCGTTTTCTTTCAGTGGGATATCGGGAACGGTTCCTGCCAGGATGCCTTTCACATCCACGCTGATCACCTCTAACGTGCGGTCTTCCTTCATGCGGTGCATCACGGCACGGTTCACAAACGCTTCCTCCGTAATTCCTTCTGCATGTTCTATCAGGCTGCGCACACTATTGATGCCACTTCCCAACTGATACAAGCCTGGGCGGAAGATAGCACCTTTCACCTCTATGGTGTTTTCATATCTTGCCAACACGCTATCCACGCTTACCGAGTCGCCGTCGGCTACGTGGAAAGAACTCATGTCAAATTCCTCTACGTTAAAGACACTGTATTCCTTTCCCGTCTTTCTCTGCACGCGCACGCTCTTGGTGTAAGCGTCTCCCGTGAATCCTCCAGCATACTTCAGCAAGGTGCCTATGCTCTCGTTCTTCTTCATTTCATAATACATAGGACGTTTCACCTTACCCGTAATGTTCACCATGCAGTCGTATGCGCCCACTACAATCACGTCATTATCGGAAAGACGGACATTGCCAGTCAACTTACCATTGAGGATATAATCATAGATGTCAACAATCGAAATCAACTTGCTGTTTCGATAGACCTTGATGTTTCTGAGCGTACCCAAGTCGTTTGTTCCTCCTGCCATATACAAGGCATGAAATACGCTGGCAAAGGCAGACAGCGTATAGGTGCCTGGAGCCTTCACCTCACCCATCACGTTGACCATGATGGTTCGGGTCTGACCTAACGACAATTTGATTTGACTGCTTTTGTATCGTGCGCCCAACTGAGAACGCAGACGTTGAGTGGCTTGTGTCACGGTCAGTCCACTCACCTGAACAGGACCAAAGCCCTCTATCACAATCTCACCATCGGGAGAGACGGTAGTCTGGATTGTTTTTTGGGAAGCGCCATAGATATCTACGATCACCTCATCGCCAGGTCCCACGCGGTAAGTCTGTGGTGTGGCAATGTTCATGTTAGGTTCAAAGGTCAAGTTCTTCAGATTGAAGATGTCACGTCCAAAGACCTTCTTCTTTTCCTTTTGCCTTTCCTCCAAGATTCTCTTCAACCACTCCACGGAATCCGTGGGGAACAAGTCTTGCATCTCGCTCTGCATCAGCAAGAAGTCATCATCCTTGTCGTCATACGTATGCTGCACTGCTGTTCCACCCTCCAAGCGAAGATTACTCTTGCCTTTCACCTTATCATCTTTCGTCTCGCCATTGTTCTTGCGCATTCTGTTCTCAGCCTTTGATACGGCTTCATCTGCCACTGCGCCCAAGCCGCCCTGTTTGATTTGTCGGTCGTATTTGGCTTTCACGCGTCTGATCTGTTGAATGTCCACACCGTTCTGCATGAGCTTCGTCACGATTTGCGATTGCGACGTACCAGCCTCATGCTCTTTGATGACAAACTTAATCACCTGGTCATCCGTCATTGCCGACTGTGCCATGACGCTCAAAGGGAAGAGAAGAGAAACGATGACATATAATATTATTTTCTTCATGATATTGCCTGTTTCGTGCGATTTGTTTGCAAAATTACTCAAAATCATTGAATTGATAAAGTTTTAATACATAAATAACTCATTTTCCTCTATTTTATTATGACATGAGCCTAAAAAGAACCCCAAAAAGCGAGTTGTTTTTTGGGGTTCTTTCATTTTCAGATAAGAAAGGTCAAAGTTTCAAGCTATGGTCATTACATACATGAGGTAACGCCAAGCGTAGTGCCTATTGCCGTGAGAATAGACAAGAGAAGCTGCAAGATAAATTTCCAAGTTTCCTTTTTCATGTGTGTTATTTGTTTAGTAATTAGTGGTGAGGGGGGAGAGGGGAGAGATTAGTCTTCTTGATTGAGATTCATGTTAGAGGTGAGGAGAATTTTAGTGATGAGTGGTGAGAGGTGAGGAGTGAGGAGTGAGGAGTGAGGAATGAGGAATGAGAGATTAGTCTTTTTGATGGTGGTTAATTAGCTTACGTAATGGGGCTTCAAGCAGCCGTGGCTATTCTCTCACCTCTCACCCCTCACCTCTTTTTCTCTAACCATCCTCTCACCTCTCTCCCCTTTTTCTCTAAGCTCCTCCTTCACCCGTTTCGTCCACGGTGTAGATGTCTTTCTCCCTCATTTGGGCGATGATGTTCAACTGTTGGCGGGTGAATACATCAGTGGCACGTGAGCGGAGCTTAACGCTCGTAACGTTCTTCGAGGCGGTGAAATCTTCAGCCTTGTCAGCAGGTTTCGTCTCCAGTCCAAGCGAGAAGATAGCGAGGTCGGGGATTTTCACAGCCTTTCCGTCGAGAGCCAGCTCACGGATGCAACTCACCATGTCTTTGAGGATTCCCGTAATCAATCCCTCTGAGTAGGGAGAGTGATGGTCTGCCATGTGCTTGGCGAGTCCGTTGAGGTCGATGGTCTCATCTACTGCCACACGTGCGTACCACTTGCCTTTAAAGGCATTGTCTCGTTTCTCTTGATAAAGTTTGTACTTCAGCATAGTTTTGTGTTTGTGTTGTTGTTAATAATTAGGGGTGAGAGGTGAGAGGTGAGGAGTGAGAGATTAGTCTTCTTGATTGAGTTTCGTGTTTGAGGTTTGTGATTGAGTTTCCAGCAGCCGTGGCTATTCTCTCACCTCTCTCTCCTCACCTCTCTTTCTCTAACCGTGATGCAAAGTTACTTCTAAAATCCCCAACCACCAAAAATCGGGCTTTCAAAAGGTGTGAAAATCTGTTAAGAAAACACTACTTTTATATTAAAAAATTAAAACGCAGTGTTTACGGTTGGTAAAGAATATTTATGCAATGCTTATACAT
>DJXW01000026.1 GCA_002449845.1 Prevotella sp. UBA6994 | reverse complement strand
AAATGTTAATTTTTAGAACTTACCTTAAGGTTATGGCAACTATTGCCGATTATAACGACTTGTATTCTGCAATCGCTGAAACGACCGACAACAAACCGGGTGCATTCAATTACCAGGAGCAGAACGCCGACGAGCCGATAAAGACAATGGAAGAGGTACGCCGACGAGCTACGGAAGCCTTGACGAAGATAATTTAATAGTCATCATACGAGCCACTATAACGGCTCTGTAAGGGCATAAAACTTCAAAGGGGTGCAACTTATCGTTGCGCCTTTTTTCGTCCTAACAAACGAATTAAAAACACCGATAAAAGGATACGGAGGTTTGCCTATATAAAAAAAATAATGACCACCGAAAAGACGATTTCAGAAATAATCACTAAAATTTTTATCAAAAAAATCAAGATTACCAAACATTTCTAAACACATTTATATATTATATAACGAACTTTGCCATATAAAAACAATTTGACACAAAGATATGGAAAAAGAAAGAAACTATTTGACCGTGAAAGAGGTGTGTGAGTATATTCATGTTAGCCGTACTACTGTACATCTATTGCGTACCAAAGGCATATTAAAGCCTCGTAAGATAGGTGGTAGGGTGCTATTCATACGTAATGAGATTGACGAATACATTAACGGAAAGGAGGCATAAGATGGCAAATAACAATTATGTAGTAAACAGCTTAATGGGCGAAGCATTGCCGATGGTAGAGAGGTGGTTGCGTGGTATATTCGCCGATGAGGTAAGAAAGGCAATAGCTGAGGAACGCCAGAAAGCAAAGCCAGAGAAATACCTGTCCCGTGATGATGTCTGTAAACTTCTGGGCATCAGCAAGCCCACCCTTTGGCTAAGGACCAAGGACGGAGAAATCAAAGCTACTAAGGTGGGGCGTAGAGTTCTATATGCGGAATCAGACATAAAAAAATTCACTGAGAATGATGGACGAAAAACACATTAAAAAAAGTGGCTCAGAACCCTCTGAAACCACCCTTACCAACACAAGTGCAAAGATACAAAATTTTTCTGTTGCTTACAAAGAAAGCGATGGGAAAAATTATATTAACTTACTTGATGAAGAACTGAAAAACTGCACGAAAAAATTAGAAAAGGAAAAAGACAAAAAAGCCATTGATACCGAAATATCAAATATCGCTGAAAATCTGGGCTATACCGACACCCAAATGATAGAAAGATTTAGAAAATTATATGTAAATGGTCCATTCAATGATCTGCAGTTAATTCATCCGCCTAAATTCCTCTATAATATACACGGTGTGAATTGTGTCCCCTCTGGGGAAGTCGTGGGTATTGGCGGCAAGCCAGGAACAGGAAAAACTACGGCACTTGCCATACTTATAGGTGTAATTATGGGGAACGTCACGTTTGGAGGGATAAGATGCGTAACCCCATGCCATAAAGTACTCTGGATGGACACGGAGAAAGGCGAATACAGCACACAACAGAAGATGGCAACGTTTAGACGAATCTCTGATATGAGCGAAAACATACAGCTTGAACAATGTGGTATCTCTTTTTGGCTCTTGAGGGGTGAAAGACTTGTGGACAGGATAGCTTTCATTGAATTGTTATTCAACCTCGGAAAATACGATTGTGTGGTGATAGATGGAATCTTCGACCTGACGAATGACCCTAACGAGAATTATGCCCCTGTCATTGAGCTACTGCAAAGACTCGCCAACCATGGCACGACAGTTTTTGCAATGTTGCACACCAACAAAAATGATGACAATATGCGGTATGCCCTGGGAACCGAGCTAACCCGAATAGCCACGACAATTTTTGTAGTGAATTTCAACAAGAATAATGGCAACCACACTATCACCCACGAAAAAAGCAACGACACGGCTTTAGCACCCCCCATCACTTTCAGATATGCATCAGATGGCAACGTGTATGCACCTGAAGAAGAAATAGCAATTGCACGGAAGAAAGACAGAAGAAGAGAGGGGATAGAAGAACAATGGGCGCAACTGTTTGAGGGTGCTGATAGCCTAAGTTACAATGACATTCTTGATAGATGGGACGAGAAAGGTGTCAAAAAAGACACAGCAGTCCAAAGATTCCGTACTGCAAAAAATAATGGCTTAATAATAAAGAACGCAAAAGAAAGATGGGAATTTGCAAAAAAAAAACAAGGGTAAAACTAAGGGTAAAACTAAGGGTAAAATTACCCTGTGTAAAATAGGGGTAAAATTAGTGTGTATATATTTATATATAAATATACACCCTTTTTACCCCTTTTACCCTAATCAAATATTTTGGGGTGTAAGGGTAAAACTTTAAATTCTACACTAAAAAAGAAAAATATGAAATGCAACATTCAAGAAATAACAAACGAAGTCATAAGGAGGAACATCAACCTATTTGAGAATTACGAAGATTGGACCAAGGGGGCAATGTCATTATCGACCATTCCAGAAGGAAAGGACATCTTTCATGCCATCAGTAGATTATCCACCAAATACAAGTGGAAGGAGAACGAACTGAAATTTTCGAATGCTCAACGAACCAACAGAACCGTAACCATTGCCACATTCCTTCTTATGTGCAAGGATAACGGAATAGATATTGCCCGATATAGGATTGACGATGAAGCGAACAACCTCCACCAATCATGCAAAAGTCATCTAAAGACAAAGCCGATTGGACCACAGACCATGCCAAAGTGTCAACATTCATATATTCCATGGGACTACGTTAAAAAATCAGCCTCCTATAATTCGCAATTAGTGGAGTTCCTTTGTGGGGTGGTCGATGTTGACACAATAAGGAGGTTAGGCGATGACTACGCACTGGGAGCCACCAAAGACGGTGGTGTTATATATTGGCAAATTGACAGTAACGGCAATGTTAGGACGGGAAAGATAATGCACTATAACACTGAAACAGGGCATCGAATAAAGGACAGACAAGACACGACGAACTGGGTGCATTCAATCATGAGGAAAAATAGACTCATCAGTGACTTTAATCTCTCTCAATGTTTATTTGGTGAACACTTATTGAAAATACATCCCAACAAGATAGTTTCCGTCGTAGAAAGCGAAAAAACGGCTTTACTCGGTGCTGCAGTATATCCTGAATATGTATGGCTCGCAACAGGCGGAAAGTATGCCCTGAATCCCGACAAGATGAAAGTGTTGGCAGGGCGAAAGGTTATCATGTTCCCCGACACCGACACAACGGGCGACACATACAAATATTGGGTGCGAAAGTCCAAAGAGCTTACCTTCTGCGATTGCACCGTCAGCGACATTTTAGAAGTAAATGCTACACCTACACAACGATCGCAAAAAATAGATATAGGGGATTGGCTGATTAAGAATCTTTCCGGGTGCAAAGACACAATTAGCACAGTAATGACAGAGAAGGAAGAAATCTTAAATGACATGATCGCGGCTAACCATGCAATAGGGTTACTCGTCGAGGAATTGAGCCTCGAAATCGTTGCATAGTGATTTGATGGGATTAATGCCATGAACATTGCAGACATTATTTATTTTGCCCGTGTTGGCTTATTTACTATTTTATTATTAATTTTGCACCAAAATAATTAGAAGCAATGAGAAAGGAAAGATTGACATTACAACAGGCACAAGCCAATTGGGATAAGATAGAGAATCATATCAAGTTGGCAAAATTCAACGATGATGGAATTACGTTGCCCCATATCGACATGGCAAAGATTTTCAACGGTAGGCAGTCGATGACATGGCACGCCATCACGGAAGAAGTGCAACATATCATTGATACATGGAAGCCGAATGATTGAACAATATCAGACCACATTTTGCAAAGGGGTTACTGTTTTGGAAACCCCTACAAACGAATGATTGAACAATATCAGACCACATTTAAGGAGGGTATAGGCTATATTATGTTTATACCCTTTTGTGTTTTGTTAAAATAACATAACAAATACGGACGTTTGTGTTATGTTACGGATATTTTTTATATCTTTGTAACATAAAACATAACATATCACAAACCCATGAGAAAGTTTATATCATACACCAGAGTATCTACGGCAAAGCAAGGTTTAGGCCTTGAAGCTCAGACCGCTACGATAGAGAGTTACGTGAGAAACGCCAACGGAACCATCATAGCCAGTTACAGCGAAAAGGAAAGTGGGAAAGAAACCATCAACCGACATCAATTACAGTTAGCCATCAGCCATGCAAAGAAAGAAGGTGCAATCCTTATCGTTGCCAAACTTGACAGGCTTAGCCGTGACATCATCGACATATTCACTTTGAAAAAAGATACTAACCTCACATTCGAGGTTTGCGATATAGACGCAAGCGACACCATGACTTTGGGAATATTCTCAACGTTGGCGCAAAAGGAACGTGAATTAATCAGTAAGCGCACTAAGGAGGCTTTGGCAGCACGTAAGGCAGAGGGTGTCAAATTGGGCAATCCGAACGCCTCAGAAACATTAAGAAGGTTCAACCACCTTGGCGCAGAAAAACGCAAGGCAGCAGCAGACCAGAGCGACGCCAACCGCCACGCATACGCAGCCATCAAGTTTCTACAGGGTAGTTTGAGAGCCAAAGCCGATTATCTGAATGATAACGGTTTTCTAACGCCAAAAGGCAAATCCTTTACACCAATGCAGGTTTCACGGTTGTTGCAAAGATATGGGGCATGATTTATTCTCATGCAACTTAATTTGTTTGCGGAGCCGTAAAGTATTGGTATAAGCAAATACTAAGCACATACATAGATAAAGCCATACGCAGAAGATATAATGTGTGTATGGCTTTGCTGTATTTATTAAGTTATATTCTATCATCCAATCCTATTTCTTTATGTAGGCAGTGATTAGTAGTATTGTCTCATAATGTTATTCGTTATCATTCTTTGCCCATCATCTAACAAGGGTGATTGATTAGTAGTGATAGGATCGACTACAAATAATTACACAATAATCATCATGCACCATCACCACACCATCATGTCTTGAGGATGATATAATGATGCATTGTTTGTATTTCGTTTCATTTCGTTCTTTCACTCACTCTTAACCCTTCACCTTCTTCAATTATCGTCTTGATGGGGTATATACCCCCTTTTTTGTCCGTATTTCTACAAACCCTAACCTTTCATCGGAATTTTTTGTTTTTTCTTTCATCACCACGAAAATGTGAAAGTAACCTAAATTATTCTTGAGATTTGCACCAGGTAGCATTTATTCACTATCTTTGCAATGCCAAAAAGAAGTGATGAATACTATCGCGCCGGCTGTGCGGCGTTAACGTGAGGGGGAAACCACTCGCGAAGTGCAATAAAGCACACGCAGCATAACATATATAGTTAGCATCCACACTATTAAGGTGTACGGGTTAGGTGTTTGCCTGACCTTTTTTTATGGCTAAATTCATAATTCCATTTATTTAGGCTCAGCGGATTTACCTGGTTGATTAGCACAAGCTTCACCAACTGGGTTAATCCGCTGAGTCTTTATTTATTTTCGTTTTTGTAAATTTTCCAGAAAATAATTTGGAAATAAAGTAAAAAATATTTACCTTTGCCAACATCAACACAAAAACCAGATTACAGTATGATGGAAGAAACGAACAACAACACTCCAAAGACAGTCATTATAGCCGAAGAGCTAAGAAAGATTGACGAGGCTCTGCGCAAATCACAATGTGAGGCGCAAGAGGCTTACAATCACTTGAAAGAGTTTGCGGATTTGGGAGAAATCCCTTTGCCTATGGATTGCACCCATGAATGGGTGGAGGCTGTCGTTGAGAAAAAGAAAGAAGCTATCAATAAGGCGGAGTTTCTCACCACCGCACAAAGGAACTCACAAATAATGCACTTTTCCAAGTTATGCAAAAAGGCGGATGAATTGGTTGGCATCATTCAGGATTTCATCAAGTCAGTACCCCCCAACAGATTTGCATACGATGAGCGAATAGATACTTTCTACATCAAGGGCATTAAGGCACTTGCCACGGAGAGAAGCACCCACGAAGTGCCAGAGGACGCACAAAAACATTGGCAGCTCATCCAACAAGTTAAGAAAGCAATCGACAATCTGCGAGAGTGGGAACGTGAACGAGAATTGCAGAAGATACCACTTGAGCAGCTGTTTGAAATAGAGCCTCAGCGTTTCGCAGAGTTGTGGGCAACCAATAAAATGAAACTTATCCGTTATCATGGATTGGTTTCAAAGTTGATGTCCGAACAAACCTATTTATAGATTAGTTATTTCTTCATTTTTTAATTGCAACAATAATATTTATATGATCACATTCACAGACGAACAATTAAACGGTTTTAGTGCGCAGGAACTCGCAACTTTGCAGGAGTTGGCAGACCGTCACCAGAACACAAGAGAAAACGACACACGGCAAATCGTACAACGACGCATTGACAAATTCCTGACCAAGGAAAAGGAAAGCCTGGAATATACCAAGCAGCTTGAGGCGGGATTTGACAGAAGTACCACCAACTATTATTAGGGGGTTAAGAAGTACCACCCATTATATTAAGGTTACTATATTTAATTTAATGTTAGACGGTGTGCGGTGTGTTCTGATGATGGGGTCGTTCCAACCGAACCCATCTATCCACCGCATACCATTTTTTATATCAACAATTCGAGGTGCAATAATAAACTATGATAATACGCAAACAGAAGATACTCAAGAGTGCTGAGGAAGTTAGTTTCATGCTTTCCTTTACGCCGACTGATGTCCGAAAAGCTATCCAAAAGCTCTACCAGCTAATGGCAAAGGCTGGCAGGGAGTACGCCATCACTGAGCCAATGACGGAGTTAGACATCTTGCACTTTCTTAAACATGATACATTCGCCAACCTACCCGACAAATACGCCGATGTGCTGTCATCCTGGGCGTTTCACTCTGCACTTAGGCACCAGTTCATACTTTCGGGCGGTGAAGAAACAGACACGCAAAAAGTGTATTTTCTTTCGCCTTACTTAAAAAACAAGGTGGGAAGACCCCGTGAAGTAGAGTGGGACGATTGAACTAATACGCGCGTGTGCGCATGAAGAAAGATGCCTTTTAGCATACATTTTCTTTCGATGTATAAAAAAATATATTTTTTCGTAAATTCAGCTATTTACTATTGTTATTTCATGCCGCCTTGCCCGTGATGGGTAGGGCGGTGTTTTTCTGAAATCCATACAAAATATTTTGATACGATTTAGATACGATTTTGATGCGATTTTCTTTAATTCGCTGAAATTTTATTTACACTAAAAATTAGGGTTAGACTTGTAAAATACTGAAAATCAACCAAAATAACATTAATTAAGATTTTTTGAGATCAAATAAAATCTTACATGTCCCACTGACCACCCCAAGCAGCATTCATGGCATTGGGCTTACCCTCTTGATCGTATGTGCCAATAATCAGCACAGGTTGTGGAAGAATCCACGGTTTTGAACCAAAGCTTTTCATAATTGTCTTAGTATTTAAATCATGTTATTTTACCATATATTTCTTTCCATCCCTGATGATAATGCCCGTTGACTCTTTCGCTGCGGTCATCCCATTCAGAGTATATGCTCTTGAAGCATTGTCTTCGTTATCGGTTTTCATCTGCGAAATGCCAGAAGTGTCTCCTACAGCCTCTACACGAATGGTTCCCGTGAGTCTGCTGATGTTATTCGCTCCATTAACAGCTTTACCGAGGATGTACAGACCACTATAACGATTAGCCGCACCGTAGTACATCACGACATTACCCCATGGCGAGAACAATGCCAACGTTCCGGCTGGGCAGTCACCCTCGATGCAGTCGGCTCCATAGCTGATAGCCGTAGGAGGATAGAATATTTTCTCATTGTTACTGTAGTTTTGTACCGTCACCTCTAAGGGCAGCATCTGGTAGAGCGACTTGGCAGCACTGGTCTCATTCAGTTCATAGGTGATAGTATTCGAACCATCCGATACCTTTATCATCATATTGTTTGACGTGTTATTATCCATGAAGTTGATCTGTTGCAGCCACTCGCTGACTAACGAAGAGGCTTTTGCTACTTGTGACGAACGTATCCATAGACTCTTGTTATAGTAATTGCCATTGGGCACCAATCGTTTGCAGTCAGCTTCCACTCCACTGATGCCGCTACTGGCACTCGACACAATCAGTCCGACATTCTTGCCTGCCATCTGTCTTCCATAATTAAATAGAAAAGTCTGCATTGGAGCAGCCATCTGACTCCACCACAACGGAGTGACGATGATGACGTTCTGATAATCTTTTATCGAACAGTTTACAGGATCAATAGCTGGATAGCTGTTCACATCATTGGGATTGGCTTTGATGGCATTGAGCAATTGAGTACCTAAAGCATAGTTGTTCGCCTCGTACCGCAGCCCTTTCTCTGCAGGTTGAATCTCCAGCACGTCAGTCGTTATTTGCTTAGATAGTGCGCTGGCAATTGCCTTGCAGTTACCCGTGTAACTATAGTACGCCACCAATGTTTTTGCTTGAACCGACGACAAACTGGCGGTCAGCAATAGCATGAGAAATAGGATTGTTTTCTTCATGATTGAAATCTGTATTTAATTTCCCGACTCTACACTACGGATGCAATTGAGCGCATTGAGGGTACGAGGATAACCAATGAAAGGAAGGTTGGAAGAAATGACAGCAATGAGCATGTCCTTGTTGTTTCCTACGTGGTAGTTGCCTGCGATGTGCCCCTTCAACTGTGGCTCACATCCACCTTGGGCAGCAAGGAAACAAAACGTAATCAATTCTCTCATTTTCAAGTTGAGTCCCTTACGGGTGTAATAATCACCGAAACAGTTGTCAGCCAACCATTTGTTGATATGACGGCTATCTTCGGGTCCCGACTTCCAGAAGTCGCGCATTCCGTCGCCGAAGCAGTCCACCTGTGCCTGAGTACCAGCCTCACGACGAGTTTCCATCGTAGTTGTTGACTGAGAAGTCAGCGGAAGAGCAATACCACGAGCAGTGAGAATCTCGTTGGTTGCCGTCAGGAACGGACGGACACGTCCCATACCCAAGTATGCTGTAGCTTGATAGACGATTTCTTTCACTTCAACAGGTGTCACACCTTTGTTCAGTGCTTCGGGCAGCAGTTCGCGATATTCGTCTATACCCTGACAACCTAAGAGCGTAGCCAGATAGCAGATATAGCGGGTGTGGTCATCAAGGCGAGTTTTAACTTGCTCTACCACCTCACCGTAGGCAAAAGCATTGAAACGTTGCATATACTCAGGGTCGGTCACACTGAGAAGTGCATTGCTGGCGGGCAATTTATCGTACTCTTCATCCAAGACAGGTTCCAGCCATTCGTTGGAAGCTCCTTCTTCAACTTTTGTCATGTATGTGATATGCTGCATCCACGAGTCTTTGGCTGCTCCGTGCCAATGTTTCGCCTCTGCAGGGATTGCCACCACCACGCCTGGGCGCAGTACCACGGGGTCTTTCCCCTCTTCTACATACCAGCCTTGACCAGCCACACAAATGAGCACCTGCACCGATTTATGGTGAATGTGCCAATTGTTGCGGCATCGCGGTTCAAAGGTAACGTTCACAGGTCCACCGTTTTCAGCATCAAGTGGAGCCAGATAACTGTTACCGATGAAATACTTGGCATAGGCGCTGTTCAGTTCGCCTTTCGGCCACACATTAAAATCGACGTTTGGGCAAGCGTCATGCAAATCCGTTTGCTGATGACCGAGCACGAGTCGATTATTCAAATCTACATTCTCTTTCATGTTTTCTTGTGCATTAATGTTAGCAACTGCCATGAGCAGTGCAATAACGGTGGTAATAATCCTCATTTATTATCGTTTTTTGAATATCAGTTTCATGGTTTCGGGATCGAGTGGCTGCATGGTGGGCAGTTTCAAACTTTTCACCATGTGCATCGTGCCCTGTTTGTACTTCTGAAAATGGTCGGTTTTCAAATGCTGCTGATAAGCCTCCTCAGAAGCATAGATTTCAAGGATGCGAATATGTGTTGAGTCCTCGGCACTCTGCATTGGGAAGAGACAAACGACACCTGGCTCACGCTCCACACTTAGTCGGTCAACCTCATTGGCGAAAGCAAGATATTCAGTAAGATGCTGTGGATAGACCTCGATTTCAGCCAAACGGCAAATAAGCTTTTTCTCTGACTCCTCTCCCAAAGAGAAAGGATTAGTCACTTTTGCGGCAGATGCTCCATCCCGTTGGTAATTACTCCCCTCACCCTTTGAAGAGAAAAAGAGGTTCCTTGCATTCTTATACAGTATCATTTCTTTATATGGTGCAAGGTCAGGCTCTGTAGTGAGATATTGTTGCATTCTTTTCAGACTGGCGGTCAACACCTGTGGAGCCACGTATGGATAATCGGAGCCATAGAGCAGATGGTCTGGCGTGGTAATGGTGAGCAACATTCGGATTACTTCAGGCGAATGTGCTCCTGCAAGATCGTAATAGAGAGCTGCAAGATTCTTTTCCCAGTCTATTTCTCCCACCATTTGATTCTTTTGCATCACGGGAGCCAACGACTTCATACGAGGAACTGACAGTGGAAGATAGGCTCCACAATGAGGCACCACTACCTTGACCTTTGGATAGCGGGCAAGGACATTGCGGCTAATCATATTTGATACGGCGCGAGTGGTTTCGGAGAGATATTCCTGCATGGCGAGTGGTGTCTGTTGCATCACCTGATGATTCACAGGCTCTGGACGATGGGGATGCAGAATCACTACGGCTTTACGTTCATTGAGTACAGAGAACAATTTATCCAGTTCCGGAGCACCAAGGTACTGTCCTTGTACGTTTGTTGCCAACTTGATACCATCAGCATTCAATGTATCCAAAGCATAAATAGCTTCGCGAATGGCAGCGTCAACATCGGGTAACGGCAAGGCTGCACAAAACATGAATCTGCCAGGATGTTCTTGCTTTAATTTCGCAGCTACCTCGTTGCACTTTCTGACAACAGCGTATCCACTCCCCTCACCTTTTGAAGAGTTACCGTGAGTAAGATATGGCTGTGGAGCAGCTAATGTCAATACAGAAGTCTGAACACCCGCTTCGTCCATCCATTTCAGATGTTCCCTTACATCGTACTTCGGCAAAGGAAATCCCTCGTCCATCAATCTTCCCTCTGCTTCGAGAGATGACAGAAACTCTGGAGTAATGATGTGGCTATGAACATCGATTACTTGCTGAGCCTTCAAATCTATTATAGATAAAAGGCATATTAAAACAATTGTCAATCTTTTCATCATTCAAAAACTTTGTTGCAAAAGTACGAAGAAAATGCAGAAAACCATTTACCTTAATTACTGATTTTCCGACACATTTTACGGAATCGCATACTCTGGTAACTATAATTAACGGTAGTGATGGTTAAGGGAGATACTATTCATTTGTTCCCAAGTCTATAGGCAAATCTTCGTAGTTCGTTTCTCCAGTGAGTATATGCAAAGCTTTTTCTTGCCATGTGGTCTTGGCATAATAGGGAGCATGAGCCATCTTGATGTGTAGATTGCGTAAATTAATTTTATAAGGGAAGGCGAGCATAGCGCAACGCTCCCGTATATCCACCGTCGGATTGTTACGGTCTAAGTCGTAGAAGACGTTGCCGATCACTCTAACGCTCGTCGTGTATTTCATGGCAATGGGGCAGTTGTCAAGAATGTAGTAATAGTCATCACGCCTGCCTGCAAAACTGTTGACTCCTACGATGGTCGTAAATCCGTCATTGGGCTTTCCGTTGAACACTTTGGCACGGGTTCTTCCTCCAGAAGAGGGAACCGCCACATTTGTAGTCATCGTGGCTTTCACCACGTCGCCAGTATAGATTTTCTGCCCTCGGTCGTCAATATAGCCCGTATAGAAACCAGCAAAGGCAACGGGATAAATCTTAATGTCGCCGAATATTTCCAGATAGGCAAGTCGGCCAGTCAATTCAAAGTCGGCAAGCGTCATATAGTCTTTGCCCTGCTTGTTATTCGTCCAATAGTACCACTGCCCACGATAGACAAACAAGTCTGCCAAACCGCCAATTCGGAACTTCCTTGGTGCCCAAAGAAATCTCACCTGAACGTCGTCGTAATTCTCTATGTCAACGCCCAACAGGATATCATCCAGAAACTGCTCGACTCTCTCTTGAAAGTCCTCCGCGCAGCACATTACCTTTGTTTTCATCTTTATTCTTTTTTAGTTTGACGATGCAAAGGTAATGGGCGGTGCGGCAAGAACGTTGCACAGTAATCCAAAAAAACTAATTGTTGTTCAGAGAACAAACTTCTCGTCCCAATTTGTTTTTATAGCGTGTCTCAATAGTTACAGCCTCATCAAGGCTAATGTTCAGAGGCAAGATTTCCAATATCGACCAAGAAAAGTTATTACCGTATTGTGGATCTTCATTACAAAGTTTCTTTAATGTAATGTCATTCCCATGTCCGCCTGTATCAGCATATATCTTCCAACGTCCCCAAATACCTTCTTGGTTATATGTAGAGCCTACATATAAGGATTTTGATTTTCTATCTGAAATTACATAAACGCAATTAACAGCACTCAACATTTTTTTCCATTCGGGATATTCTTTCTTGATGATGTTTTGTAAATCCCCTAATCTAAGCAGGACCTTTTCATATCCTGGAAATACGTTATCAAATCCAGGCGTAATTTCAATGACCTCTTTATCTTTGTCTTTTGTTAGCCATTGGTTCCAAGACAAAGTTCCCTTTCCCCAGTCAATAATGATTCGCTCTTCTAATGCTTCGAATCCGGTCAGCTGCGTCATTCTATAGTAATAACAAGATGCACCATCAGGGAAAGTCTTCATTTCCAATCCATCAATATGGTATACACCGACAAACCTCGCAGTTGTACCCTGTTCTCCAATAAAAGAAACAATGTAATCAACGTCTTTGAACACATCT
This sequence comes from Prevotella sp. UBA6994, assembly GCA_002449845.1. Lineage (GTDB taxonomy): Bacteria > Bacteroidota > Bacteroidia > Bacteroidales > Bacteroidaceae > Prevotella. Next base: position 110,568 of record DJXW01000026.1, on the reverse strand, counting down.
CTACCTTGTTCACTCTGATATTCTATAAACAGTTCTCTGTTGTAGCGATACCAGTCATAAGGATTTCCTTGTTCAAGCTTTCCATTGACAACAACTTCTTTACGTGCATCTTTGTGGCGCACAACTTTTATTCTTTTGTTTACATCAAGCCCTCTTAGACTCAGTAATTCTCTAATTGATATAATCCTATCCATGTTTTTTCTTTTAGTTATAACGTTTGCAAAGATACACATTATCTTGGCAAAAACATTGCACAGTCTCGTTTTATTTCGTACTTTTGCACAAAACGATTATGCTATGGCCAAGAATCTATTTGCTCGCTATATTTGGGAATTGACAACCATCTATCGCATGAAGCGCATCACGCTAAAGGAACTGAATGAGCGATGGCGTGACTGCTACCTGTACGATGGGAAAGACATTCCACGTCGTACTTTCGACTACCACCGCAAGGAAATTGAGATGCTGTTCAACCTGAACATCGTTTGTGACAAACGCGACAATACCTACCATGTGGAGGACGACAGCAGTTTCTGCAACGGCGAATTGCGCCGATGGCTCGTCAACAGCGTGGCTGTAAGTTCCATTGTTCGGGAAGCTGAGGATTTGGAAAAACAGATTGCACTGGAATACATTCCTTCCAGCGAACCTTTCCTACCCGACATCATTCAGGCGCTGCGCGAAAACAAAGTCGTTTCTTTTACTTATCAAAGTTTCGACCGTGATATGCCAACACAACATTCGCTCATGCCCTACGCCCTGAAATTGTTCCGCCAACGATGGTATATTGTGGGGAAACCACTCGACGATGAGAAAATACTAATCTTCGCTGCCGACCGCATCAGCACTTTTACCGTAGGAGAACAAACCTTCAAATATCCAACGGACTTTGACATCAATGACTACTATCGCGACTCCTTCGGCATCATCATCGAGGACGGACTGCCCTGCGAGCATATCGTCATCAAGGTGGCAAGCAGTCAGGTGAAATACGTGCGCTCTCTTCCACTCCACCATTCCCAACGAGAGACAACCACTACACCCGATTATTCCATCTTTGAATACAATTTGAAGCCCACCTACGACTTTGAGCAAGAAATTCTTTCGCATCGCGAGGTTTTTGAAGTCCTTCAGCCTCAGTCTTTCAGGGATAGGATAAGAATCATTATCAAGGATATGTACCAACGGTATAACCATTAGGCAGATGATTTAATGTGAATTGCTGAGCACGATGACGAGCTGCAGATTTTCACCTCCGCCATATTTTCCTGACCGTCCCATCGCTGAAACGGACGATGTTCAAGCCTGGCTGCAACGAGCCACGCATAATTCCACCTACAGACCAGATGACCTGCTGGATGTACTCACGAGCCGAAGGTGAAGCTATTTCAGCAGGGACATAGCCCAGTTGTCTGTCGACTGACCGGGCTTAGATTAGCCTCGTTTTTTGGGTTTCACCCTATAACGAAAAAAGTGGGAGAAAGTTTCTGTACTTCCTCCCACTTTTTTGTGTATATGGTTTATTCCATCGAGTGTTCCCAACCACCACGGGTATCTATTCCTGTGGCATCAGCAAGTTGTTCCAGACGAGCCACTTCTTCGTCAGTCAACTGAATCTTGGCAGCTTCGGCAGCCTCGATGACGTGACGTTCCTTCGTGGCTCCGATGATGGGCATCGTACCTTTGGCAATAGCCCAGGCAATGCCAACCTGCGAGCATGAGGCACCATATTTCTTGCCGATTTCGGTCATTTCGTTGGTCAAAGCTTCTAACTGTGGCAGTACGGGGTTGTATTTCTTGCCGCGGTCACTTTCTTCGGGCAGTGGATTCTCCTTATTATATTTACCTGAGAGTGCACCCTGTTCCAGCACCATATAAGCCCAAAACTCAATGCCGTTCTCCTTGCAGTAATCTAATACGCCGCCTTTTTCTGACGAACGATAGAGCAAAGAAAAGTGGTTCTGTACAGCACTCACCTTGAAACCAGCCTCGCCCAAAATTTCGTTAGCACGCTGAATCTCCTTGATGTTATGGTTAGACACACCTACGCGCTTCACCTTGCCCGACTGAAGCAGGGGAATCAATCCGGGAGTCCATCGCTCCACGTCCATCGGATTGTGAATCCAGTAGATGTCTATGTAGTCACATCCCATGCGCTCGATAGAAGCATCAGCCATCTTCTCCACGGAGTTTTCAAACACCTCGGCAATCTGCGGAGTAAACTTCGTTGAGATTTGCACGTCTTCACGTTTATACTCTTTTGCCAGTTTGCCGAGAATCTTCTCTGACTCGCCCATACCGTATGCCGTAGCTGTGTCCCAAAGGGAAAGTCCAGCCTTCATAGCCGCATCAAAGACAGGCTTCAAGTTCTCCACGTCGGTCTTACTTCCAAACACGGTGTCCCCACCGAATGCTCCTGCGCCCCAAGCCCAGGTTCCTAATGCAATCTTACTCATATTTTTCTGTTGTTTAATTTTGACAATGACAATGATGCGAGTAAACAAGAACAGAGCCAATCTTTTGAGCTTTGCCGAGCGTGAGCATCATCGCACGAGTTTTACGAGTGCAAAGGTACGACAAAATCAATCCAAACTGCATAACCAAATCATCGGAATAAATACCAATTTTACGGAATCTTACTTTTTGTCATATTACGACTTCTCTCGAAGTGAACAAAAAAGCAAAAAGTTTTGGCATTTTGCTCGCTTAATCGTACCTTTGCCACACAAAAACTACAATTATGAAACAATCTCTTAATGTCGAGTCGGTCAACGACTATGCCCGCTACGTAGGTGCCGAGGTACTGCATCCTCTTGTTTCCGTCATTCATTATGACGAGTTGGAGCATTGCCGCCATTCACTGAACAACTATCAAGTCTATGGTATCGTCCTCATTGAGGACAGTCCTTACACGTTGACCTACGGACAAGGGCAGTATCACTTCGACAATGGTTCACTGATGTGCGTGGCTCCAGGTCAGACGGGGGGCATGAGTGACAATGGTGAGACGATCAATATCCGTGGATGGATGTTGCTCTTTGCGCCTAAGTTGCTCTATGGAACAGAGTTAGGCAAGCGCATTCATGACTACCATTTCTTCTCCTATTATGAAAACGAGTCGCTCCGCACAACATCTGAAGAAGCTCGTATCATTGAGGTTTGCCTGAAGATGATTCGTCACGAATTACGGACTCGCCCCGACAGTGAACACCTGCGCCGCATCATTACTGCCTATATCGAACTGGTACTGGAATACTGCGCCTGTTTCTATGAACGGCAGTTCAAGACCGAGACCACTGCCGACAACGACCTATTGAAACGCTTTGATGCCTTGCTCCATAATTACTATGCTGAAAACCGTCAACTGAAGCTCGGCTTACCTACTGTACACTATTGCGCCCAACAACTTTTCCTCTCGCCCAACTATTTCGGCGACCTTATCCGTCAGGCTACAGGTGATACTGCCATCTCCTTCATCCGCAATCATGTGATGCAGCAAGCCACTCGTCTTCTTCATGCTGGCAAGACCATCACAGAAACTGCCGAACTTCTCGGGTTTGAATATCCCCAACATTTCACACGCCAGTTCAAGAAACATTTCGGCGTTACTCCCTCACAATACGTTCAGCAGAAAGCATAAAACAGTTTCGGGGCTATTTTGCTCCTTCCATCTATTTTCCGTAAAAATGCAAAGTGAATCCGTAAAATATGCAAATGCGAAACGGCGAAATAGTTGTACCTTTGCACTCACTTAAACACCTCATTGCACCATGATTCAGAAGATTGAGACGATAGAACAGTATAACCAAATGTTTGGAGCAGAAACCAAACATCCTTTGGTGACAGTGGTTGAAGTGAAGGATTATGCCCCTGCCGCAAGCCAATTGACACAGACGGTGAAATATGGGCTCTATGCCGTATTCTTGAAACAAGGCGTAGGCTGTCGTCTGCGCTATGGTCGTGAACAGTACGACTATCAGGCTGGCAGCATCGTTACGATGGCACCAGGACAGGTGGTGACAACAGAGTTTATCAAAGGCGAGCATAGTAGTTGGAAAGCCTTGCTGTTTCATCCTGATTTGCTGTTTGGCACACCTCTCGCAGAACGCATCCGCGAGTATGGTTTCTTCGGCTATGACCAGCGCGAGGCATTGCATGTATCAGATGACGAACGGCGGACCATCGAAGACACCTTCCAGCATATCACAAACGAGTTGGAACACGCCATCGACAAACATTCCTCACAGTTGCTCACAGTCTATGTACAGTTGGTATTGGATTATTGCCTGCGTTTCTATGACCGTCAGTTTATTACCCGGCACAAGGTAAACTCTTCGCTCATCAGCCGCTTCGAGCGTTTGGTGGACGATTATTTAGCGAGTGACCAGGTGATACTGAAAGGTCAGCCCACCGTAGGCTGGTGCGCCAGCGAACTGTGTCTCTCTGCCAACTACTTTGGCGACTTGATACGTAAGGAGTTGGGGAGTACAGCCAAAGACTTTATCACAGGCAAAATCATCGCCAAAGCCAAGCATGAGCTTCGTGGCACTGACACCTCCATCACCATCATCAGCGAGCATCTTGGCTTTAGCAGCGTGAGCCACTTTACACGTCTGTTTAAAGCTCATACCGGACAGACACCTTCTGAATACAGACAAACTGCCTAATTTTAAAAATATATCAAATGAAGAAAACAATTTTGACAACAATGCTGGCATTGGGATTGATGACAGCGTGTAACAATGGTAACCAACAAAATTCAAATAACAACATGAAACAGGATTTGCAATTAACGCAAGAGTGGGACAAGGTATTCCCACTGAGTGAGAAGGTGAATCACCAGAAGGTGACGTTCGAAACACAGTATGGACTGACTTTGGCAGCTGATTTGTACACACCTGCCTCTTACACCAAAGAGAATGGAGAAAAGATGGCGGCAATAGCTGTTTCAGGTCCTTTCGGAGCTTCAAAGGAACAATCAAGCGGACTCTATGCTATGCGGATGGCTGAACGTGGTTTTGTAGCGTTGGCTTTCGATCCTTCATATACTGGCGAGAGCAGTGGTGAACCCCGTCGTACTGCTTCGCCCGACATCAATACCGAAGATTTCATGGCTGCTGTTGACTTCCTCTCAAAGCAGGAGAATGTGGATGCTGAAAAGATTGGTATCATCGGCATTTGCGGATGGGGAGGTATCGCACTCAATGCGGCAGCAGCTGACACACGTATCAAGGCTACTGTAGCCAGTACGATGTATGACATGACACGTGTCAGTGGTAATGGCTATTTCGACAGTGATGACAATGAGGAGGCGCGCCATCAGGCACGTGAGACTTTGGCAAAACAACGTCTCTCAAACCCAAATGCAATGGCTGGTGGCGTAGTGAATCCCTTACCTGCTGATGCTCCCCAGTTTGTAAAAGACTACTACGATTATTACATCACCCCACGTGGCTACCACAAGCGCAGTGGCAACTCGAATGATGGTTGGCGCATCATCGGCACTCAGGCTTTTGCCAATAGTCGTTTCCTCTATTATATCAACGAGATTCGTTCTGCTGTGCTCGTGATGCACGGCGAGAAAGCCCATTCACGCTATTTTGGCGAGGCTGCCTATAAATATATGGTAGAAGGCAAGGCAGAGGGTTATCGTGTTGTTGGCAAACCTAATCCTAATCCAGAGAATAAGGAACTCCTGATTATTCCGAATGCCACTCACTGTGATCTCTATGATGGTGGCTATACTGAACTCGAAGGCAAAGGAGAATCCAAAAATCTCATTCCTTGGGATAAACTGGCAGACTTTTTCAACAAGAACTTAAAATAAAAAAGGGCGAAAACGAAAAAAGAAATAGGTATCTGATGGTACCTATTTCTTTTGTTATTTTTAATTGGTTTATATCACTACAGCCGTTCCACTGGTGGCAACCATCAGCATTGAATTGGCCTCACCGATAGTTTCATAATCAATGTCGATACCGACAATGGCATTTGCTCCCATTGCTTGGGCACGTTCCATCATTTCTTTCATAGAAGTGTCCTTAGCTTCACGCAATACCTTTTCGTAACTGCCAGAACGTCCACCAACAATGTCGCGGATGCCAGCAAAAAAATCCTTAAAAAAGTTTGCACCAATAATGGTCTCACCTGTCACCACACCTTTATATTCACGGATGGGATGACCTTCAATCTGTTGGGTTGTTGATAGTAACATATTCGTTTCCTTTTTAAAAGTTTCTGTTTCTTAGACGAAATGGCGATATAAAAAGTTGCATGATTAAACATTTTGCCATTTTTTCACTAACTTTGCAGCAAACATTTGGCATATTTCATGAAGATTCAGATACTACCGGCAACAAGGGAGCAAGCAGCAGACATCGCACAACTGATTATGATGGCAATGACCGACGAGTGTTGTCTTTATTTCTGTGGCGACGGACATGGACTCACCGATTTTCATAGGATGATGACTTGTCTGGTGGAGCGTGTGGATTCGCAATACAGCTACAAGAATACGTTGGTTGCAATGGTTGGCAAAAACATCGTAGGTATCGCCGTGAGTTACGATGGAGGACAGTTGCACACACTCCGCAAGGCTTTTATTGAGTCGGCAAAGATGTTTCTCGGCAAAGACCATACTGGTATGGATGATGAGACACAAGCTGGAGAACTCTATCTCGACTCATTAGCCGTATTGCCGGATTATCGCCGTCAAGGAATAGCCAGACGACTTCTGGAGGCAACGAAGAAACGTGCTGACAGCATGGGCTTACCCTACGTAGGTCTTTTGGTTGACAAGGGTAATCCCGCAGGAGAAACACTTTACACCTCTGTCGGCTTCCGATACATGGATGATAACGTTTGGGGTGGCCATCCGATGAAACACTTGGTACTTTGATTAAACAAACTTTGTCCTGTAAATTCTGAATTTACCCCCTAAAATACGGGCATTTTTTAAACGAGTTGATACTTGGTCAAAAAAATGCCCGAATTTAAAAAGTTTATTAAACCGCTCATTATCAACCATTTACAAAATCATAACTACTAAAAATTGAATAAAACTCCATAATTTCACCTCAAAAAAGCCATTTTTCTGGCATTCATAACATATATAGTTAGCTCGCTAACATATATCATTACGCTCGTAAAGTATATAGTTACACCAATAACTATATATGTTACGTGGAAAAACATGGTTTTTCGTCCGTTTTAACCCATTATTCCGCTTTCTCAATTCTATTTTGCAAGAAAATCCAAACAAAATTTTGTCGCACTTTTTGATAAAAAAAAGCTGATTGGTCTAAACAAATCACATACCACTATCATGATTTTCTTCATAGGTAATTTTTATTAACTTAGATGCAAAGTTAGCAAACAATCCTCATCATTCCGTAGAAATGAGAAACTTTAAATAAGTTACTTTCACTCGGACATGAAAAGAAAAACATGCTTTCCTTTTCATTTCGCTCATTTAATCGTAACTTTGCACACGATTACAACAACATTTAATTCATACAATGGACTATCTGCCTAAAGACCCCGCCATTTTGGTATCAAGTATCAACATGCTTCTTCGAGACGAGGAGTTTGATACGCTGAAGTCCCTGTGCTACGCCTTCAGCAGAGACCCACAGGAGATAAAGGACTATCTGCTGGAGAAAGGCTATGTGTGGAGCGAGCAGCAGAAACAGTTCCGTCCTATAGGCTACGACGCATGATAACCAAAGACAGCATAGAGACCGCATACAGCTTCCTGCATCAAAAAAGGAATGTCTATATCCATTCCTCACTCGACTGGCAGAAGGATGACATAGAATATGCCATCGCGTCATACGTTGATGATATGAATCGGGAACTGTATGAAAACATTTCCTGTGGTCGGGCAGACTTCCTGAGAGACCACAAGCGGTTTCAAGAAGATATAACCCAAGCGGTGGAACGATTAGAAACAATGCTATCATGGAACTAATAGTGATTATATGAGAAAAGCAAACAGAGAACCGAACGAGCAGGGAGAGCAGAACCAATCATATTCGGGCTATGCCAAGCCGAAAATGAGAAAGGTGAGTCGCCAAATGGATTCGGACTTCGCTCTTGAGGTGATAGACAAAGCCCCATTTATTACCGTCAGTTTCACCAGACCAGACGGAAGCCCTTATGGTGTGCCCTTGTCATTAGCACGTAAAGATGAAAAGACCTTCTATTTCCATGGAGCCATGGAAGGTGAAAAGATGGACTGCATAGCCCAAAATCCTAGGGTGGCATTGTCTGCCGTAACTAAATGCACTCCTACTGTTGGCCCTAAAGACAACAGTTTTACGCTCCAATATAAATCAGCAATGGCAGTAGGTATAGCCGAAGTAGTTACGGATAAAGCAGAGAAGATAGAGGCTCTTAGGCTTATCTGCCAGCGTTTTCTACCTCATCACATGGATGCTTTCGATGCTGCCATTGAACGCAGTCTGGATCGGACAGCTGTGGTAAAGATAACTTTGACTGAGCCTCCAACAGGTAAGCGTAAGCAGTATGACAAGCAGGGTGAAGAAATGAAAGGACGGAGCAGCGAGAACCATCCGAGCTTGCTCGAAGATGACCGAGTCGTGACGGACGAAGGAAAAAAGAATGGTAACGAATAAACAAACAAAATGGAAACAAGAAAACATATAGCAGCTGAGAAGAAACGCTGCAACAGTCACAATTGCGCCCAAGCTGTCCTGCACACCTACGCAGACATTGCAGGAATCAGCGAAGTCGAAGCCATGAACATTGCTGGAGCCTTTGGCGGTGGCATGGGAAACATGGAAGGAACCTGTGGCGCACTCGTGGGTGCAGGCGTTGTCCTTGGTTTAGTCAACAAGGACAAGGTGAAGTCCATGAAGCAAATGCGTCAGATCATGTCCAGGTTCCAAGAGAAAAACGGAGCAACACAATGTAAACAGTTGAAAGGTGTCGGAACGAAAGTGGTATTGCGAGAATGTCCCCTTTGTGTTTCAGACGCGGCAGAGTTTCTGGAAGAACATCTTTGCCAAGAATGAGAGCCTATAATAACGTGAGTTCGATGTAAGAAAAGTGTTGAAAAAGTTGTGGGAATGGAATATTTTTAGTAACTTTATAGGTGATAATCAAATAGTTACGAATTAATACCCATTCCCATGACGACTACAAATTTAATAGAAATTTTCTGTATTCTCGACGACGTGTTGTTGAGCAGAGCGAAAAATTCTGCAAATATTTCGCCCCAAAGTTGAAAAAACATACTATTCAGGCCCCCGGCAAGCGCCATCGTAACCGTCCGAGCCGCATGTCCGACAGCGAGATAATGACCATACTGTTGTTGTTCCATACGCACCATTTCCGCGACCTGAAATCATTCTACCTTGGCTATGTCTGCCAGCACATGAGGAAAGAATTCCCGCATACCGTCTCATACAACCGCTTCGTGGAGCGTCAGGCTCAGGTGGGGCTGCATCTGTTGCTCTTCCTCCAGACTTGCGCTCTTGGCAAGTGCACGGGCATATCCATCATCGACTCCACTCCTCTGGTATCATGCCACATCAAGCGGGAGAAGCAGCACAAGACCATGAAGGGATGGGCTGCCAAGGGGAAGTGTACCATGGGCTGGTTCTATGGATTCAAGCTGCATCTGGTCATCAACGACAAGGGGGAGATTATCCAGTGGCAGCTTACGCCGGGGAATGTAGACGACCGGGCACCGCTGAAGGACAAACGCTTCACGGAGAAGCTCTTCGGGAAACTCTTCGCCGACAGGGGATATATCAGCCAAGACCTCTTTGAGATGCTCTTTGTGGATGACCTGCACCTCGTCACCAAGATCAAGAAGAACATGAAGAACTCGCTCATGCTTCTGAAGGAAAAACTCATGCTTAGGAAAAGATCTGTCATTGAAACGGTCAATGATGAGCTCAAGAACGTCTGCCAGATTGAACACACCAGACATCGTTCGGTCGACAACTTCGTGACGAATCTCATCGCTAGCCTCATTGCCTACAACCTCTTGCCAAAGAAGCCACAGATGAACATCGAAATCATTGACAAAAGCAGACTTATTCCGCTGAACTCTTAAATCGAACTCACGTTATATTAGTACGATTATACCACAGGTCGCGTATGCCGTCGATGAACACCACGTCGTTTCAATTCTATATTAGTACGATTATACCATCTTTATTCACACTTAAAGAATAAGGATAACCGCGTTTCAATTCTATATTAGTACGATTATACCTGCCTCAACGTTTCACCGCCTCGTCTATTTCGCACGTTTCAATTCTATATTAGTACGATTATACCTAGCTTGAAGATGGCTTTTCCGTTGTTATCTTCATCAGTTTCAATTCTATATTAGTACGATTATACCTAAATTGTGCCCGTGTATAAATTTACTAAACTCCTGTTTCAATTCTATATTAGTACGATTATACCTAAACATCTTATAACTGCCATACCCTCTATATAACGCGTTTCAATTCTATATTAGTACGATTATACCCGTTGGTACCGAAGTTCATCATGCCTGAGCTGTTCCAGTTTCAATTCTATATTAGTACGATTATACCTGGCGATGCGCTGCGCCTCGGTTACCTGGTCAACAGTTTCAATTCTATATTAGTACGATTATACCCTCCATCTTCGCAAAGTCATCCGTACACTTGCGGAGTTTCAATTCTATATTAGTACGATTATACCATTAATATTGAATACTATCTACTACATGATCATCTGTTTCAATTCTATATTAGTACGATTATACCTTCATATTTCTACGCTCAAGGGCAATCTTAACCTCGTTTCAATTCTATATTAGTACGATTATACCTTTCAGATGGGTGCTTATTGGACTTTTGACATAAGTTTCAATTCTATATTAGTACGATTATACCAAGCAATAGACGCTTGTTTATAATAAAATAAAATTAGTTTCAATTCTATATTAGTACGATTATACCGCATTCAAAGATGTTTTGGTTCTTAAATTTTGTAGTTTCAATTCTATATTAGTACGATTATACCTCATCTCGATAAGCAACGCTCCGTACTTGCTATTGTTTCAATTCTATATTAGTACGATTATACCTTGCCGTCTCCCTGCACGCTCTTGCCGTGTCCGTCGTTTCAATTCTATATTAGTACGATTATACCACCCAGCTGGTACATAAGTTGCACGAACCAGTGCTGTTTCAATTCTATATTAGTACGATTATACCGAGGCTACGAGCCGTGGAAGGAGGTGAGTGGAACAGTTTCAATTCTATATTAGTACGATTATACCAAGGTTAGCACGATTGAATCTCTTGCTAATACTCTGTTTCAATTCTATATTAGTACGATTATACCACTCCAAATGTCAATGGATAATGCAAATAGTTGCTGTTTCAATTCTATATTAGTACGATTATACCATACCCCGTCTATGCAATCGCCACGGATGGCACTGTTTCAATTCTATATTAGTACGATTATACCTTGGAGGAATACGAGGGGCAGATTGCACAAGGATTGTGTTTCAATTCTATATTAGTACGATTATACCTATGGAAGAAAAGAAAAACAATACCACATCACCTGTTTCAATTCTATATTAGTACGATTATACCGTAATTACGATACACCCTTGCCCAACCAAGTTTGTGTTTCAATTCTATATTAGTACGATTATACCCTGATCACCCTGATGTCTCAGACGATAATACCTTGTTTCAATTCTATATTAGTACGATTATACCTCCGCGACTCATCGACGGGCAATACGTACAACCAAGTTTCAATTCTATATTAGTACGATTATACCTAAATATTATCCCATGCAACAAAACACTAAAGACGTTTCAATTCTATATTAGTACGATTATACCCTGCCAAAAAGCGGCAGAACGGTACATGAGCATCGTTTCAATTCTATATTAGTACGATTATACCTATTATCTCGTACATGGCTTATCCCTCCTGCGTTGTTTCAATTCTATATTAGTACGATTATACCTGAAAAATGAACTCTTGAAAATCTCTCATAACGTGGTTTCAATTCTATATTAGTACGATTATACCTGGGACGAAGACGCGTCCTTCATACTGTCTGACATCAGTTTCAATTCTATATTAGTACGATTATACCTTTGCCTTATTCAGCCTATTTGTCCTTCCATACGAGTTTCAATTCTATATTAGTACGATTATACCAAGAAGGTAACGAGAATAAGACACTTGATGATTTTGTTTCAATTCTATATTAGTACGATTATACCCCTGCTTGATATCAAGAAGGGATTATTCATAATCAAACAGTTACGTTTGCAAAGATAATAAAAAAATGTGGAAATTGATGTCAATGTGCAATAATAAATTTTCATTGGGTTATCGACATTCGTTTAAGTCCTTAAAAATGAGTACCATACGATTATGATGCCGACTGACAAACATAATTTCACACCCAGGAACTATACATCGACAATTAATCAACTACAAGAAATTATCCGTAAATCCCCTTTCCTTACCTATTATTTCTTTATCCATATACACTTTTGAAGGATGCTTAAACAAAATGATGCTATCTTCTGTCTTATCCATAAATCCGTGAGCCTTTTGTAAAAGCTCTTTCAATTTCACTTCAGATATTTCTCCTTCAAATACAGAATTCTGTATCCAAAAAAGATATTTACGGCATAGTTTCAACATCTTTGCCACACGTTTCTCACCAAAATCATAAACAAGTATCACATACATACTCTTACCAATACATTTTAAAAGGTTTATACTCTTCTATACCCAAAAAGTGTTTTGCCAATTTATAGCATTCCAGTTTAATGAGATGTCGAAAACTCACTTTCCTTCCCAACGACTTGTGTTGAAATGTTTCATTCAGTTTATCTTCAATTGCTCGTACAAATACTTGTTTCCCTTTCTCGTTAAGCAAGCAACGGTTCAGTTTCCTGTCAAAGTGTTTGTTTTGAATCTCTCTACGGTTTAACACTCGGAATATGACACGGTCGATAATGATGGGTTTAAATATTTCAGAAATGTCCAAGCAGAGTGAATACCGTCGCTCACCAGGAGTATGCAAGAAGCTAATAGTGGGATTAAGTTGCGTCTGATGAATGGCTCGCAGGCATTGGCTATAACACATCATGTTTCCAAACGAGATCAGAGCATTCACCTCATTTTGCGGAGGTTGCTTGCTTCGTTCTTCCATTTGGAAATCATTAAGTATCAAGTCGAATGCCTCATAATATGTTTTCCTTATTTGTCCCTCAATGCCCATCAGTTCATCTATCTCGGTTGCACCCATAATCTTCTTTGCCAAACAATTAATGATGACGATGATATCCTCCATGTCTTTTCCCCTACGGTTATAATACATCAGATTACGTACCATATTATAAGCTGCTCCCTCTATAAACTTTTGGGCAATGGCAACACGCCGCTTTTTATTCTGATATGCGGCTGTCTGAGCCAATAACATTCTCCCAGATAGCAACGAATCGCGTGGCATAAACGACCCCGTGTAGTTTTCGTAATAATCAAAGAAGTGCATACAGATGTCTTTCTGTCCAAGGAAATTGAACAAAGAGCTATTTGCTTTCAGTGAACCAAAACAATAAAACTCACTAATGTCCTCTACAGGAAGATAACGTGGTTGTCCAGGATGCTCTGTACCATCTTCGTCAATAGAAAAAGGAGTAAACTTCAGAGTGTTATCCTTTCGTTCCATCTGACCAGGGTTAAACAAATAAAAAGTTTTCTTCATATTTCATCAGGTTCAGTAGTAAAACAAAAATCATAATAACTGCAAGATTTGCATATACGTTTCTTCTCAATGGAAGGACAGTTATCCGATTCAATGATGTTCTTGATTTCCTTTTCCATTTCCTTAATCACATCTCTGTCTCCATCTGTCAACACTACAGGTATTGTTTGCCGAATGGTAGGATATTCCAACAATCCCGTACATCCTTCAATGCCATTTCTTTCAAACACATAAATGTAGTATTTCACCTGCCACTCATGCGCCTTTTCCATCTTGTCAGAGCGTTTTATCTCATGGATAACTCGTCTCTTCGTATCGAAGAAATCCACCTTAATGCCCTCTATAGATATTTCCTCATAGCGTTCTGAACGTTGCGGATAGCTTCCCTCATGAATCAGTTTGCCATCATACACCATGTCATTAGTGTGTTCCATATTGATACCATTGGCAAACAACCATAGCTTACGACGGCAAATTTGATAGTAGTTGAAATGTGTGCCTGTAAGTGTCATATCTGCGAGTTGATAAGTTATTTCTCCACAAATGGAAGTTCTCCAAGAAATCTGTCAAAATCACTTTGAAAAAGATGGTCTTGGATGATACGATATTTTTCAAATTCAGTCTCTGCATACAGTACAGCCTCTTCATGGCTCACACTGCCAGCATTGTCCAGCAGGGGACGTTCATCACTGCTCAAATACGCATCAATGCGCTTTGCCCAGTCCTCCATCGTCATGGGAATATGTCGTTTGGCACGACTCTCAGCAAATTCGAGCACTGCTGTCACGATACGTCCCATGTCCTCCAATTCCATTTCTTTCAAATAGTTCTTGGCAATCGACACATCCGTCTTCACTATCTTTCCGTCTGGTGCATTCTCCCATGTGGTCAACCCCATGTGTTCCTTCTCGGCATCAGCCCGCTCCATGATGAGTTCTGCTGCCGTATGCTGATGTACAGCATAATGCATTTTATTCTGGATGCGTTTGAAGAACTGTCGCGTGGTCGGTGCATCTTTGTTATAATCCATACTGGTGGCATAGATGTCCGTCAGTTTCTGATAGAATCGCCGTTCCGACAGACGAATCTCCCGTATCTCTGCCAAAAGGTGCTCGAAGTAGTCCTCCCCCAAGAACGTGCCGTTCTCCATGCGTTTCCTGTCGAGCACATAGCCGCGTATGGCATACTGTCTCAGCACACTCGTAGCCCATTGTCTGAACTGAGTGGCGCGAATGCTGTTCACGCGGTATCCAACGGCGATGATGGCATCAAGATTGTAGAACTTTGTGTTATAGTTCTTCCCGTCTGAGGCAGTATGTGCAAATTTTGCACATACTTGTGACTCATCCAGTTCTCCTGTCTCAAAAATATTTCTTAAATGCTTTGTAACAACACTCCTGTCACAGTCGAACAGTACGGAGATAGCTTTTTGTGTAGCCCAGATGTTTTCTTCTTTATAATACACCTCCACACCTTGCTCCTTCGTCTCCGCTTGGAAGATGAGGAACTCAGCTGTACTGTTTCTTATTTCTTTACGTTTTGACATAATAATATAAAGATATCAATCTAAAAATCAACCATGAAGGCTTATGACACCACCAATGTAAAATATCGGCGGTGTCATAGTTGATGATGTTGAGAGTTGGGCTGTCACAATTGATTTTCATAATCAAATGCATTCATCAACTCAATCAGTCTCATTTCGGCTTCATGCAGTGCATAAGCACTTTCATTTTCCGTTACTATGTAGCTGGCACATGGCAAAGTAACGAATAAGTCTGCACCAGCATTCTCATCAATAACAGGTTTTGCAATTGGCTTATCTCCTTCGTCTATTAATTTAGCGCGTATGGCACCTGACAATGTATTAGCATTGTCACTTATGGCAACAGCCAGTGTTTCCATTAGACTGAATGTACGAGCTTGGTTAGAAGTGATGCGCCAATTGATGAGAGCCTTTGCCAAGGCAGGAATTACTTTGTCACGTTCTTCTTTAGGTAAGACAAGACATTCCCCGAATACATTTTTACTCTTCACCCAGCCTTTTTCTTCCAAACACTTAATCATTTCCTTGGATAATTCTGGCTCGTATTGATTAGTGGAAACACAAAAAAGAGTGCGCAAGTCAATGGCTACATCATAAATAAACAATCCCGTTGCCCTATAGTTATCAGGAATCCATTTTCTCAAAAGACTTCTATCTGTGCCAGCTAATAATTGATCTATCTCATCAGCAGACAACTCATTACCTTGTGGTCCTCGTACCTTAATCGTATGTACTTCTGGTCTGTCGGAACGATCAAAAGTGATGTTTTCTTTTGATTTAGATACCAAAAGAGGATGTAATGGATGCATCGATGAAATAGAAAGTGGGCTTCTACGTTTTACAGTTCTTTCTTTGCCTTCTTTGACTGCCCTCATCCATCCACCTAACAATTGATCGATGTAAGAAGGGTCACATATAGAAAGAACCTCACCTTCACCCAATGATTTGTTTTTAACATCAAATACAAATGTTGTTGGAGCAGGGAGTACCCCCAACTCATCAACTAACGCTGAAAGAATAGAGCGTTTTACTTGTTGCCCACTCGAATACGGCACTTGAAACCCAAATTGAGGGTCATAATAACTCTTTTGACCGTTTTCCACACAAAAAACGGCATTTTCGGCGTGTTTTAAACCACGCAGATAAATGAAACAACTTTTTTTCATAAATATTTATATCATTTGAAATCTAATTCTAATGCTTGAGGGTTATTCTTGTTGTTAAGCCCTGCAAAATGGAACCTTAGCAATGTCAAATAATAAGGCACATTATCATTTGGCATCATGTGTATAATCTTAGCATTCTCTTCGATTTTATTGAATGACTCCACATCAGATACGATTTCACTCAATGCTTGAAAGAATGATTTTTTTGTATTAGAGGCCAAAATATTTCTCACGATATTGCCTCTTTTTGTACTCAGTTTTTTGTCTCTATTGACATAAGTTTGCAACGTTTGAGCAAACTCAATGGACTTTGTCCATAGTTCTTCGTTGTTTAACATAGCTAATAACCAGATTTGATATGTATGAAAATTAATTTTATGTTTCTCGTCATATTTAGGAAGTTTCACTCCTTTGCCTTTATCCTCTGTCATATATTGCCTAAATCCTTTGGGTTGCATGGCCTCTATACCAATAGCACCTTTTTGACAACATGCTTTGAAACCTTTCTCAGTACCCCACAGTTCTTCTGCTTTTGTCCCTTCATTAGAACCAAAGAGCTTTGAATAAAGCTGTATAGGTCTCTTTATGTGCATTAGATTGAATGGAATAAAACCAATTGTTGTATTCGTCTGTCCAAAATTAAAAATATATCCCATTAAATTAGGCTGCTCATATTGTTGGGCAATACCTATCACAACTTTCGTCCATGACTGAGTAGCAATGTTCATCCCACCAGCCGTTGCTTCGAAAGGAGAAAAACCAACCATAGGTTGCTCTTGATTATAAACTCTTTTATTGTATCGATGAGCCAACCACTGTCCATTCCATGTATTTACTTGATTTCCTTTAAGTTTGTCATTCGCGTTCAAAATGGTTCTGTATAATTTCCAGCCTTCAAACAAATCCACAAGGATGTCTGCCTCTGAAAACAAGATAGACAAGCCACCTTGCACACCGACACCCAAACTTGCTCCAAACCAAGAATAATAAATATCTTCTTCTGCAAAGGGGTATGCTATGCATGTGGTTTGACCTGACGTAGTTGAATTAATGTCAGTTGAACCAAAGCCAATGGAATTATCTGTTGTTGGGTAACCTATTCCAATTTTTGAGACTAGACTTTCTAGCCTCTTCTCTCTCTGCTCTTTTGACTCAAAAGATTTTTTCCCAGCAATCATGTCTGCCCAACTTATTTTTGGATTTTCAAGTGGGGTGTTACCAGCTGTCATCAAATACTTTTTATAATCAAAAAAGAGAGGATAATATACATCAAAAAAGAATGACTTAGCATCATAATTTTCATGAAACCTTTTGTTGTAGGCATCCAAAAATGTTCTTCCTATATTAGCTGTAATCATACTGTCGAGGTGTTATAAAAATTCATATTGTGTAAATAATTCTGGTCTCGCATTCTCTATCAAGAGTCCTTTTTCTTCATCGTAGGCTCTGTCTGGTATGATGAATGGACGAGAGCCTACGTTTATCTGCTTGAGTTTCCTGTAGGCTATGCTTCTATAGCTCACGGGTATCTCCAACATCATCCGATTGGCTGGAGTATGAAGATATTCTTCTTGGTCACTTTCTTGAATGCATACGGCAGAATTGATGTCAAGCACTTCAAGCAAAGCAGACTTCGCATGATGGCACAATTCTTTTATTGTCCACTTCCCGTCAACAAATACTACCCCCGAATAGTCGAGGTTCATAAACTTGGTATCAGGATAAACAGCATCTATCATCGTCTGTAGCATAGATTCTTGGAGCAATCCGTTGTCGGGTAGAACGTCATAGCTCTTTTGCAAAATGTCTATATTATAGGGCAGTGCATCGGTTTCATCTTTTGGTGGCTGGACAACATAAATGCTTTTGTATTTACCAATAGTCTCTTTGGTTCGTTTCCTGTTGATGCGCCCGAAACGCTGAATCATCGCATCTATTGGTGCACATTCGGTAATCATTACATCGAAACTGATGTCAAGACTTACTTCCACCACCTGTGTTGAAACCACAATACAAGCTCCGTTTGATGTATTGTATTCATCTTTGAGCAATTGTTCAAGTTGAGTGCGGTCGCTACGCTTGAACCGGCTGTGTATCAACATCCTGCATGTATCGGGATAAAAACTGGTTAAGCTTTCAAATAATGTCTGGGACCGTCCAACTTGGTTGCAGACAATTAGTACTTTTTGCCCATTTCTGACAGCATTATCCAATACATCCTTGCAACTGTCAATATCAAGCACCTTATATATAATATGTCTATTAAAACTGTTAAGGATGCTTTCTGGTAAAGAAACTTCATAGACATCTGAAGAACCACCCAACAATGTCAGTATCTTTTCGTATAATATGCTTGGCATAGTAGCAGTGCCAATATGAATTCTGCAGCCAATAGATTTCAGAATTTCAATGATTTTCAGAACTATAGCCTGAGTTTCACTGGAATAGGTGTGAATCTCGTCTAATATGACATCACAACCCTCCAAATCAAGAAGCATGGACTCGTAGCCTTTGATGCCAAAGACTATAGATGCCATCTGATGTGGCGTGAGAATCTTGACCGATGCCCCAATATGATGTTGTAATATTCTTTCTTCAATTCCTTTGTCCCTGACTTTTAACTCGGACGAAGCATGAAGTAGATATACTTGTGCGTCAGTATCTCTTAAATCGTTTTTAATCCTGTCGTACATGGCATTGATAGATGCCTGATACGGAAGTGTGTAAAACACTCGTCCTTTACATCGACGTAACAGGAAATCGGTTTTTCCCGCGCCTGTTGGAGCTGTCACCAATGTGTGCATCCTTTTGTCATTTGTGCTGATTAGCGAAAGTGGATATAAAGGGTGTATTCTATTGTAGAAATTTAAATTGGGATTGATGAAAAGTTTACCAAGAGAATCCTCCGTCTTGTCTTCCAAAGCTGAAGCATAGTGGTCGGCGGCCATAAGCAACCCTTTCCACCGCGAATAATTCAACTTCTTGCCACAACAATAATCAATCACAAAGTCATAATTGTCGGAGGCTTCTTCAATACTAAGAGGATGTGTTTTGATACCGAATTTTGCAAGAATGTCTAATGCAATGGGACACCATTCTGCAAATTCCGTAGAATGGCGACCGAAACAATCCATATTGTCATCCAAGTCCAAAATACCTTTTCCTCCAATGTCCTTAGAGACTGACTTATGATGCGCAACTATCATGTCTATCAAGAAGCCTCTCTCCTCAATTGGAAATAGAGAAATAAATAAAAGAGAAGCTATCTCATGTCTAAATACAAATCCTGGTTGTTGAATGAAACCATTTTTTAGGGTGCATTGAAACAGTGGTGAGACTTTCCCTATATCATGTAGGATGGCACCTTTTTGGGCGAGTTCTTCGTCTAATCCCAAATGACGGGCTAAGACAACAGAGGCATCAGCCACACATCTCAAATGTGTGGTCAAAGGCATACCGCCACTATCTTCATGCTTTGCCAATATATAGTCGAACTTACTTAGCGTACTCATAATAGCTTGTTACCATTATACTCTATCCATCCGTACATTGGTTTTCCACCGTCAAAACGGTTGTAGCCTACAAGAAATGATTGCTCGGATTCTCCAAAGCGCAGTTCAAAGCCGTCAAAAAGATTAAACTCTTCTTCTGAAATTTCCTTAATTTCGGGACAAGGCAACATTACATCTTCGTTTCTGCAGAGACATATATGCTGTTTTACTGCTTTCTCGGCATCAGCTTTATTATGGAAACCTAAATGCAAAACTGGGTCAAGCATAACTCCACGCTTAAGAATAGAACGAGCACGTGTCATCTGGTTTTTACCTACTTTCCATCCTCTTGTCTGAGTAACTTCTTGTTGCAAGTCAATTGCTGCATAACTCAGTTTATGACGCATAATCTTCTTTATCTCACCATTAACTCCCAACAATTCGGGAAATAGTTTTTTCTCAATTCCTTCGATGATGGATGGTGTCAAAAATTGCTGGCTGAAAGTCTCACCATCCCTGACAGCTGTCCATGGTTTTATATAGCCAAATGATCCTTTATAAACGACAATATACATATTTATTTTTTATTATTCTTTTTTTTAAAAAAAACTATCCAATCATCCCAAATCCCAGACTTCCCTTCTCACCTAATCCGCTTTCATAAGCAATTTGCATCAATTCATCGGGTAGGTCTATTTTGAACTTATAGCGGTAGCCGCGTACACGTGTCTCGTTAGGAGTGCCAGCTTTGATGCGAACGAGTGTTGACTTAGGTTCGCTGAGCAGATGAAGGTGACAATATGGTTCTCCACTAAAGGGTTGTCCATGAATGGTATTATAGCGGGCAAGCAATCCTGTTAGTAACCCCAACTCATAGCGTGGGTCAACAGGAGAAAGATAGTCCATTCTGCCATGATCATTACGACAAGAAACACAAATGGGTGAAAGGGTCTTAAACACCATGTCTGGATGATATACGAGAGGTGGCATTACTTGTATCTCACGAACCACGAACTGCACACCAGAGATATAGTCGGATAGTTGGATAGTTTGTTGTTGAAACAAACCTTGAATGAATTTTTGGGTGCTTTTCTCTGGCAAGAAACTAATGTAGAAAGTTACCAGGTCTGATTTGACTATAAGTCTTTCTCTTTCTTTATTAATTCCATATTGCGGTACGATTAGATTAGAAAATGTGAAAAGTTTAAATTTCTTTTCCTTACTAAACTGATAGCCATTTTCATGTAACCACGTAGAAAAATCCAAGTCACTTTGTGCTAACGTTTTATAGATAGCTGCTTGTAACGGGTACTGGTAATTAATGGGTAGCTCACGTCCCATTGCATCTGGTTGAATCTGAAGGGTTAATTTGAAGCGCATAATATTTTCGTTTTTTAGTTATTATTCTGCAAATATAGTGATTATATTCCATGAACACAAAATATATTCACTAATAATCATTAAAATACATCCTCCTCACTTCTTCACTCTCAACAACAAAGTCTAATCTCTTGCTTCTTACTTTCTTGCATCTTACTACTATAAAAAAAAGCTGAAATAATCCAACAAAAAAATTTCAGAAAAATTTTCATTCTAGAAAATAATGAAGCCCAAATTGCATGTTTTTGATGCTAAATGGCTTGTTTTTCACCGTAACTATATACTTTACGAGCGTAACTATGTATGTTACGCTCGTAAAGTATATAGTTAGAGAGCTAAAAATATATGTTTAGGAGGCTAAAAAATCGCTTATTTTAGCAAAGATATACACTATTTATTCACTAAAATAATATGCAATTTACCAACACATTGATTACTAACACTTTATAAATATCATTAAAAAACGGCATTTTTTGCACCGACGGAAAGGTTGGTGCAAAAAAATGCCGTATTTTAAGCCCTTTTTATCACTTTTTCTTGACAATAGGTTTTTCAAATAGACATTTCCTCACGTAGTGAAATCACTTCAACTCATTCCATTTGGGAGGTTGCACATTCAAGAGGTTTTTCACGAAGAAGTCATAGCGTTTATGTTCGCCAAAACGTTCACCCATCGTGTGATGAACACCAGGGAGGACAACGAGTTCAAAATCTTTGTTGGCACGGATGAGAGCATCTACCACCTGCATGGTACTGGCAGGATCTACGTTGTCATCGAGCTCTCCCACCACCAACATCAGCGGACGTTCCAACTTAGCGGCATGATATACATTGCTCGATTCCACATACGAGGAATCTACGGGGTAGCCCATCCACTGCTCGTTCCACCATATCTTATCCATCCTGTTGTCGTGGCAGCCACAGGATGAATAGGCAGCCTTATAGAAATCTCCATGCAGGAGAACGGCTGTAGTGGATTCCTGACCACCAGCCGATGCGCCAAAGATACCAACACGATCAGCATCCATATACGGATACTTGGCAGCAGCAGCCTTGATCCACGCCATGCGGTCGGGGAACCCTGCATCTTTCAAGTTCTTATAGCATACTTCCTCAAACTGCTTACCTCTCCACGACGTACCCATACCATCGAGTTGCACGACGATAAAGCCCAGTTCTGCCAAAGCCGTCATGTTCCAGTTGTAAGGATTGAAAGACTTGGGTGTATAAGCATCGCCAGGTCCGGCATAGATATATTCGATGATGGGATAACGCTTGGAAGGGTCGAAGTTGGTAGGACGCTGGATGATGCCCCACATAGGAGTGACACCGTCACGTCCTGGAGCGGTGAACACCTCTGGAGCCACCCATCCATTGCTTTCTATCTTGGAGAGGTCGGCACACTCTAACTGTTGAACGACAGAGCCATCGCTCACACGGCGCAAGACAGTAACGGGGGCACGGTCGACCAAGGAATAGGTGTCAACGAGATACTTCCAGTCGCAAGAGAAATGCGCACGATGGTTGCCAGCTTCAGGTGTGAGCGACCTCATGTCGGTACCGTCCATCTTGATACTGTAGTAATGAATGAGGTATGGGTCTTCATCGGGATTCACGCCACACGCGGTGAAGTAGATACGCTTCTCGTCGGTATCAACCCGTATCACCTCGCGCACACACCAGTTGCCCTTGGTGATTTGGAAAGCCCCGTCGGCACTGAGGTTACGTTTTTTCTTCTTGGAGGTGGGTTGGTTTGACATATCATATAGATAAATATGATTCCAATTGTCTCGCTCACTGATCCAAAGAAGAGATTGGGAAGGAGGAAGGAGGATGGAGGAATTACGAAGTTTTTCGCCTGTCGGCGAGGAAGAAGGTTGGAGGGGGGAAGTACTTCTTTCATCTGCACTTTCTACCTGCGGCATTGCCGCACTACTTCGTCCTTCATCATTCATCCTTCCACCATCCAAATTAATCCATTGCCTCCACAGGCGATTATAGTTGACAAACTTGTCTGAGCGTTCTTCAATCAGAGTGCGCATCTTGCCCGTTTCAGCACTCATTGCCAAGAGGCGATACACCTTGTGTCCACGCTGATTGTACTCCATCGTCACCTCACGACTGTCATCGCTCCACCTGAACCAATCAAGGCTATACTGATTGGGGCAGAGAGCGGTATCGGCAACGAGAGAACGGATGGAGGCATTCATCAACGTGTCTGGACCAATGCAATCGAAGATACAAGGCACGAACTGCGGCAGCTCATCGCCAGGCTTGGCATATTCCTGCTTGTGGAGAATGGGTTGGAGTTGGTCTTGTGGAGACGACTCCACATAATAAGCAAAACGTTTCTCAACGGCTCTGCGCTTGCAGACGAAAATCTTCCTGCTGTCGGGCGACCAATAGATGCGATTGGAATAATAATTGCCGATGGTACCATCTTGCGTGATGACCCGTTTTTGAGAATAGGGCTTACCCACCTGGTGCAGCACCACATTATACCCTTCGATATAAGCATCCCACTTGCCATTGGGAGAGGTAATCAAACGCGGTTCATTCTCCTCGTCCACCTCCATCCAATGACGTTGTTTCTGACGGAAGGGAGAATTACTCTGTGCCATATCGCCACGGCGCTGACGGTCGAAGCGCTGGTTTCTGCCATTTTCAGGTTTTGGGGCGAGAGACTCACGCATCTCTTTTTCAGATTGGAAAACCTTTTTTTCCAACTTGTCGGCATCGAAGGTGACGAATCTCTTTCCTTCAGAGGTTTGGATGGAATAGTGAAACACGTGGGTGGAATCGTGCCATTGGATGTCTTGAGCCCAATGATAGACATTGTCTGACTTGAACTTATCGTACAAGGAATAGGCACGTTTGTAATCTTGCAGGGTGCCTTGGGAGAAGAGGGGCAAGGCAGAGATTGAGAAAATTAATAAAAAGATTTTTTTCATATTGTTAGTGTTATTGATTTTTTTATCGGAGGGCTCGGAGGACTCAGAGAACTCAGAGAACTCGGAGAGCTCGGAGGGCTCAGAGAACTCGGAGAACTCAGAGAGCTCGGAGGACTCGGAGAAATCAGAGGGCTCTCTTGGCGTATTCGCCAGGCTTCATGCCAAACTGCTGCTGGAAGCACTTGGAGAAATACGAGGGGCTGCTAAATCCCACCATGTAACATATCTCATTGATTCTATATCCACCATCCTTCATCAGCTCGGCAGCCTTGCGCAACCTGACGATTTGGATCATCTCGTTGGGCGTAGCTCCCGTGAGCGCCTTCAGCTTGGCAAACAACCCACTTCTGCTGATGCCCATCTCATTGGCAATAAACGGCACGGAGAGTTGGGTGTTACACATATTGTCTTCAATCAACTTATTCAACTTCACCAAGAAGACATTATCCACAGGCGATTTCGCCATTTGGGTGATCTTCTCCGACGAGTTTTGAGAGAACTTAGCCAACAACAACCTGCGCATCTCCATGAGATTACGGATGGTAGCCTCTAAGTGTTTCATGGAGAAAGGCTTTTCTATATAAGCATCAGCCCCCACATCCATACCCAGAGCCTTAGAGTCGCTGTCAGTCTTTGCCGTGAGCAAGATGATAGGCAGGTGACTGATGGATTGGTCAGCCCTTACCTGCTTGCAGAACTCTGCACCATCCATCTCAGGCATCATCCAATCGCTCACTATCAAGGTGACGGAATGTGTCTTCAATTGCTTGAGACCTTGCACACCATTCTGAGCGGTAAGCACGGTATATTCTTTTTTGAAATGATTGGAGAGGAAATGCAACATATCCTCATTGTCTTCCACGATTAACACTTCGGGACGTTGAGCATTGACGGAAGACGTGTCGCCAACGGCATCATCATTCTGCACCATTGCCACATCAGAAGCCACATCGTTTTTAGCAGGTTCTTGCACAATCTCCACATCCTTCTGATGAACGGGCAAGGAGACGATGAACTTGGCTCCCCTACCCTCTTGAGATTCCACACGAACCGTGCCGTGATGAAGGTCAACGATGTTTTTGACGATGCTCAATCCAATGCCCGTGCCAGGCTTGTTGTCGCGCGACTGATAGAAAGGATTGAATATCTTTTTCTGTTCTGCGGCACTCACCCCCATTCCATTGTCTTCTACGATGATATGGAAATGCTGATGGTCAGCATCGACCACACAACTGACACACACCTGGTCTTTGGTGTACTTGGTGGCATTGGTCATGAGATTGCTTATCACCTTGGTAATGGCTTCCTCATCCACCACAGCCGTAAAATCAGCAGGAGGTTCATTGACTTGCAAGACCGCATTCTTCTGTTGCAACGTAGGCACGAACCTATCCGTGACAGCCCTCAACAAACGTCCCATGTTCTGCAAGCTGAAATGCAACTGGAGGTCGGCTTGCTGCACCTTATTGAAATCCAGCAACTGATTGACCAGCTCTAACAAACGGTGAGCATTTCTATCCACCACCTCCAAGTCGTTAGACAACTCATGTTGGGTGAACGACTGCTTCACCTTCTCCAACGGTCCGATGATGAGCGAGACGGGAGTACGTATCTCATGAGCAATCATGGTGAAGAATCTCAGACGCGCATCACGCACCTCAGCCTCCTTCTTCTCGTTGAGCCGAACCAATTCGAGCTGGTGCCGACGTTCAGCCTTACGCAACCTGAACTGAGTATAGAGCCAGATGGCAGCAAGAGCCAAAAGAAGATAGATGATCTTAGCAGGCAACGTAAGCCAGAAAGGAGGATGAACCACTATCTTGAGCGTAGCATCACGACTACTCCAGATACCATCATTATTGGTAGCTTTCACACGAAACGTGTAAGTGCCGGATGGGATATTGGTGTAAGTAGCCTCATGACGAGCGCCGACATAATTCCAATCCTTGTCGAATCCCTCCAAGAGATAAGCATACTGATTTTTCTCAGGAGAGCAATAACTGAGGGCAGCAAACGACAAGCTGAACATATCGTCCTGATAAGACAAATCTACTTGCGGGATATGGTGCAAAGCCTCTGGGAGAACATCAGAGCCCACCTCAATCGTCTTGTTATACAACTTCAATCCCGTGATAAAGACGGAAGGTTCAGACTGATTGACATGAATCTGATAAGGATAGAAAGCATTGAATCCGCGCACGGTACCGAAGAAGAGTTTGCCATCGGACGTCTTGAGCACGGAATTAGGTTGGAACTGTTCGCTCACCAATCCATCCTGACAATTATACAACTGAACAGGCTCGCCAGGAACATAACGTACCAGTCCCTTCGTCGTAGATAACCACAATGCCCCACCCTCTTCGATGATGGCGCAGAAGTCGGTAGTGGGAATATCCAACGGAACAGGTAGAAACTTCTTAGACTGATAAGCATAAAGCCCATCAGTAGTGGCAACCCAAATCTTCTGATGGCTGTCAATGTACAAACACTCCACCTGATTACAAGGCAACTGATGGAACCATTTCTTACCCGTGGAAGGACGATAACAGAAGATGCCCTTCCCATGAGTGGAAGCCCAGATGTCGCCATGCGCATCCTGGTCGATGTCGATGACCAAGGCACCAGTCTTATGGATAAACACGAACTTGTCTTTAGCAGCATCATAACGATAGATAGCATCCATCGTACCCACCCACAACGTACGACTGCTGTCCATGAAGAGAGCGTATGCGCTGGGGCTGGCAATCTCGTTTTCCATATCATAATGACGCATCTTGCCAGAGCGCACATTCAGTTGGATGATACCGTCGGAATAAGTACCTATCCACAGGTAATCACCATCCACGCACAAGGCATGGATATTATATTTAGAGAGCACATCGCTATGAGGAAAATCCACGAACTGACGGTCAGACTGTCTGAAACAACTCAATCCGCCATCGTCAGACGCGACCCATACATGTCCGGCATTATCTTCGCAGAATCGAGAAATGACATTGCCATGCAAGCCATTATGCAAACCATTACCAGCCGAATAAGCCTCGAAACGGTCGGCAACGGGAGAAAGATAATTGACGCCACCATAGAACGTACCGTACCAAAGTCCGCCCTCATGGTCGCCCATCACCGTATAGACAAACCGATTGCTGATGGAGGAAGGAGCAGAGCGATTGTAGGAAACCATCTTCCATGAACCATCCTGAGGATTGAAACAAATCAAGCCACCATCGCAACCTATGAGCAATTGCGTAGGCGACCACTCATACAGGCAATGGATATGATTGCCCACCCCAGTAATGAGAGGATTGATGACCTGCGAAATGGTAAAATCGTCGTTGATACGAACCAAGCCATTGTTCCACGTACCTAACCACAACGAGCCATCCTTGGTTTGCAACATGGTGTAAGCACCGAGGTCAGGCGAAGAAGATTTTAAGCGGACAGGCTCAAAGAGGTCTTTCGCCTTATTGAGCTGACACATCACCCATTCGCCACTCCCCCCGACAGCCCAGATACGGTTTTGCGCATCAGCATAAACAATGGTCATGGAAACAGAGGAAGAAGAATCATTGGCGAAGACCGAGTATTTCTTGAGCTGCTTGTTTTTGGGATTGTACCGGAACACAGAATGCCCATTCATGGAAATCCACACATTTCCATCTTTGTCGAGAGAGAATGCACGGACCGTGTTACGGATGTCTGCGGCAATGCGCTGGAACTTCTCAGATTGGAAATGAAAAAAGAAAACACCATTGTCTGTACCGACATACAGTCCATCGGTATCAGCGAGAAGGGCAGAAATAAACTGATTAGCCCCATTCTCCATGATGCGGAAAGGCTGGATGTGAGTACCGTCGTAGCGGCACAATCCATTGTCGGTACCAAACCAAATGAAGCCATAATGGTCTTGTACGATGTTTCTCACGCCATTGGCAAGCAAGCCATCCTCTACGGTGATATTGCGAAAGGGTGCGGTAGGCAGGTTAGTGGCAAGAGAAGACACCAACATGGCAACAAAGAAATTCAGAAACAAGATAGTACGCTTCATATCAATCAGTTATGGGATAACCGTAGCCCCTTTCAGTTGTATTTGATAAGGCCATTGGGCATCAGGTTGATTGTCGTTGCCCCATGACATGGGATTCATCCAATGTTCGGTGGGCGCACCCATCACGATGAAATACAAGGCTTTTAATGGTTGTTGGGGAGCCTTGAACTTGACTTTGCCCTTCGCATCACGGCAAACTTCACCATAAATGGTTTTATCGTCTTTGGTCACACCGACGAAGCCATACCTCCACCCTGCTTTCTCTGGATGAATGACGTGATAGCCATCAGCATTGGGCAAACCCTGAAAGCGCACGGTAACCGTCTTGCCTGCTTGAGGAACGGACAACTTAATGGCATTGAAACCATAATTTTCGGGTGCGAACTGATTAGATGGATAATACGTATTCTTGCCACGAAGATTCATAGGCGTTGAGAACGTACATGCGTATGGGCGCGTCTCGCTACGGGCATGAGAGAAATCGAAATTGACAAGATGCTGATACCCTGCGAACATCTCGTCGCAAAACTGAGACTGCGACAAATTGAATATTTGCTTGTAGGTGATGACAGGGTCTTCACCCTTCTTGCCCTTTCTGTAAAGTTCGGCAATAGACGTTTTCCCCCGCAACTCACTCCACCACTCGATGACGTAAGGAGAATGGTAAATGTTTTCCATGTGGAGAAAAGCCTTGTGGGTGAGTTTGCGGAACGCATCGAAATGATATTGTTCGTCTTTCACCCAATCAGGATTCACCTGCCAGAGCATCCACTGTGAGGTCATTTCAAAAAAGCCTGAGCCACCCCACGCATCGCCTACGCTATCGGCAGGAATCTGGAGTTGGAAGCTGTGTCCTAACTCATGTGCCAGGCAATTGAGTTTTTGGTCTTGAATACGATTGGGAGCCACCCATAGCGCACCGATAAAATTATCATACGTGCCACCGTAGGCAGTACCGTCGAGAGAATAATTAATCATGACCATCATCTTATAGCGGTCTGCCTTAGACCCAGGCAACGAGAATTTCAAGGAATCACGAAAGAAGCGATAGAAGCTCTCTACACGATACTTGAGATTGTCGAGATTGAAACGCATGGGCTTGCCTTCCAGCATAGGCGGATTGTTCAAGTCGTCGCCAAATCCCTTCTCCCAAAAAAAGATCAGGTTTTCCGTCTCCACGGAACGTTTGAAACACCACTTGCTTTCAGGGTCGTTTAAGTCCATTGATTTCAAGTCTTCAGGGATAAACACCTTTTTTTGAGCATTCAAGGAAAATGAAAAAGCAAGCAAAAGGACAATGATCGTATTTCTTTTCATGTTAAGTTATGGTTTGATAAGAGGTGAAGAACAAATAAAAGAAACACGGACTACACGGTTGTGATATTCCGTATAATCCGTGTCCTACCTTATTATATCGCGATTAGTAACCTAAGCCTATCTTATTGTTCCAATTGAGATACCAACTGCGAGTGTCATTCAAGTCACGTTGGATTAATCCTTTCATCACGCTTTCTTGGGCAGCACCTCTACGTCGGTAAACACGATTGGCGAGATAAGAGGGATCGTTTCTGCGCAAGGCAATACGCATCAAGTCGTAGAAGCGATGTCCTTCAAACGCAAATTCGAGAGCCTCTTCATCCATGATTAAGTCTTCCACTTTCTCGATTTGATAATCACGACGCATCAGAGAATCGGTAATCAGCGTATCGTCAGGCATCACGTAATAATCGTTGAGGAACGTATAGCCCGAACCGTGGCTGTGAATACCCATTGTGTTTTCGCTCTGTTGCCCACTTCTTGATTCCAAAACGTAATCGTTGTTGGGGAAGTTGAACTGACGAATCCACGTGCTGTCAGCCGTGTAATAAGGTATCACGTTTGCCTCAATGGAACTATTGTTGACACCGTTCTTCAAGATCTCGAAGGCGAAACGTGGATAGCCGGCACGGTTGAGCGCCTCTGCCATGCGCAAGTAAACCATCGTACGACGATAGATGTGAACATTACGCGTACTGTACTTATAAAGACTGGAGTAATCGGTGATTTCACGTATAGAACCATTAATGCTAACGCTCACATTATCGTAAGAAGACCAGACTGAGGACAGTCTCAAATCGCCCGTTCTATTATCAGACAATCCCTTGGGTGCATAAACCACATCATTTCCCGAAGAAAGATGACAATAAACCTGAGCAGCAGACAAATCGATAATGCTCTGTGAAGGCTTCAAGGAAACTTGATATTCGTTAGCCTCTGTACTGTTGAACAGATTGCGCAACTCACTATAGTTACCCTCAGAAGGAATAGAGTCGCCAGGAATCATCGTAATCAATTCAGCATTTCTACTATTACTTTCTACCCTAAAGTAATTGAGAGACCAGCCATCAGACAAGCTTCTCCAATGAGAATCGGTCTTTGACCATCTCACACCATTCGTACCGATGGGATAAGCCGAATTTGTACCATTGCGCTTAGAGATGTAATTGTAATAGTTGAGTGCAGCCTCCTTGTAATTACCAGCCCAAAGATTCAAGTCGCCTAAAAGGACATAAATGGGGAAGTAGAACAACTTAGAATCGTTGCTTCTAATCGTTCCGTAACTTGGTGTCTCAATATCGGCAAACGGGGCGATGTCGTTGATGAAGAACTGGCAGATATCCTGGATGTTCTTCTTAGGATAATCATAATCAGCCGCAGCCTTGGTAAGGATAGGCTCGGTGAAGAAAGGAACCTGTCCGTAATTGAGGGCGAGTTGGAGATAAGTCCAAGCACGGAAAGCCTTCACAGCAGCGTATTCCTTCATGAAGATCAACTCGTTACGATTGTTCTTCAGGGCAGTATCTGCCTTGGCGATGAAATAGTTGCAATTATTGATGATGGCATAATAATCACGTGGGTTATTGTACTTATTCTCACTTCCGATATTGAACAAAGCCACATCACGCAAGTCTGAAGAGGTGTGGTCGTTGATGTCAATCAAATCCCCACGAACCTCACCCAACAAGATCGTTCTGTCGGCAATTGCCTGCATCTTGTTCATGATACCAATCAGAGAATAGACGGTATCGGTGGCATTATTTAAATGGCTCTTATCAGCATATATCACATGGTCGGACTCCTGATCAAGGAAATCGCTGCACGATGACGATGCTATCAATAAGGCAAAGACTGCAAAAGCCTTGAAAATATTTCGTATCATATTCTATATATATTATGTTTCAAATTACAGATTAATCTTGATACCAGCAACTATGCTACGGCTTTGTGGCAACTGACCAAGGTCAATGCCTTGCCCAAGCACACTTGAAGTCATTGAGAACTCGGGGTCTGAGCCAAGATACTTACTGAAGGTAAGGAGGTTGTTGCCTTGTACCCAGAATTGGAATCCCTGCAAGAACGTGGAATGAACAGGAAGTGAATAACTCAGCGTAACCGACTTTAAGCGGAGATAGCTACCATCCTCAATCCAACGGTCGCTGAAACGGTTGTTGCCCAATGGGTCTTGGAAGGTAACCTTCGGAATATCCGTAACCTGTCCTTCCGTTTGCCATGAACGAGTAATGGCAGTGGTCTGGTTCATGAAACGACTTCCACCTTCGAGTTGACTTCTCATATAATTATATACGTCATTGCCAAGGCAATAGTTGAAGTTGATGTCGAGCTTCAGGCGTTTGTACATCAGAGAGGTGAAGATATTTCCGTAGATATCCGGATTAGGATTACCGATAAACGTACGGTCTGCCTCCGTGATTTGGCCGTCGTTATTCATATCTTCAAAGTGCATGTCTCCAGCACCGAAGTACAGTTTGTCTATACCGTTAGCACCTAAGACGAAGAGCTTCTTGTTAGCATCTTCACTGGTCTTGAACACACCTTCAGGACTTGATGCATCTTTCACGACCTTATAGCCATAGAACATATTGGCAGGATGTCCTATTTCGGTACGTACCGTTGCACCGTAGATAGAAGTATCGAAACTATTCTGACCATCTACCAACTTGGTAATCTTGTTTTCGTAGTGTCCCATGCTTGCGCCCAATTCCCATTGGAAATTCTTGGTGGAAACCACTTTGGCAACAGCAGAAACATCGAAGCCTTCATTCTTCATAGAACCGCCATTGCTCCATGTGCGCTCCAAACCTGAGAGATAACCCAAGGCTTGATAAGTAAGCAGGTTGTCAACCTTACTGTTGAAGTAATTAAACTTGATGTTCAGGCGATTGTTGAACACGTTGGTTTCAAAGCCAGCATTGAAGCGCTTGGTCGTTTCCCATTGGATGTTCGTATTTCCGATATTGTCGAAAGACAAACCAGAGATGTAGTCGAGGAACTTCTGAGCACGGAAGTAACTACGAGCTGCATAGTAATCGATGTCGTCATTACCACTGATGTCGTAGCCCACGTTCAAGCGCAGGTAATTGATGCCCTTCACCTTAGCAAACCAAGGCTCGTTGCTCACTACCCATGCAGCCTGTACACCTGGGAAGATTCCCCATGCTGCATCAAACGCTTTCAGAGAATGATCAGCATCCTTACCAAACCTTGATGAAGCCTCTGCGGTGAGGTTGGCTTGGAGATAATAACGTTGCAGGAAATTATACTCAGCTTGAGCGTACCATGCGATAGAATTCCAATTATCATTCACACCAGTGGTTGTTGCATTGAGCAACTGAGAACTGATAAACGGAGTCTTGTCACTACCCGTGTTGTAACCAAGTTGGGTATTCAGCGTATAACTCTCCCAATTGATTCTCACACCACCAAAAGCATGAATGGCATGAGCACCATAGCGGTTGTTCCAATCCACGCGAGTGTCTGACATCACGGAATTTTGCTTGCCAGCTAAAGAGCGAACCTCATTCTCACGGTAAGCATTGACACTGGAAACGAAATAACTGGGAACACCATTGATAGGAATATAGAACTTCTCGTTGGTGTTTACCAAATTGTAACTGAAATGCTCGCTGACGAAAAGATGACGATTGAACTGATACTTGGGAGTAACGCTCAAGTTCACCATCGAGTTTTCAAAACGGTTCTTGTTTTCAGCATCACTGTATTCATTCAATGCAATCGGGTTAGCCAACTTATAGTTGTAATTGGCATATTCTGCCAAAGCCTCATCCAAATAACTCTCATCGGTAATGTCGAGATAGCTGTCAGACAAGATACGGTTTGCATACGCATACGGACTCAACATAGGACTCTTGGCATAAGCCAGGAAAGAAGGAGACGTAGGTGTACCTTCCACATAGTCCATGGGCGCACCGTCGTTACGGATGTTACGTGTCTGGTTGGCAAAGGAAGCATCAAAACGAATGTGGAATTGCTCAAGAAGACGGATATCCGTATTGAAGCGAATATTCAAACGAGTATGTTTATTGTATTTCAGCACACTCTGCTTGTCCATGTATCCAAGAGAGAGGTTGTAGTCTGCCACATCATCACCACCCTCAACGTTGATGTTGTAGTTTTGGGTAATGGCGGTACGGTAAATCTGGTCTTTCCAATTGGTATTGTTGTGATACTGAGGATAGTAATAATAATTAGGATCCTCATTCAAGAACTTGAAATCACGGATATTGGTTCTTACGCTCTTCAGCAAGTCGGAAGCATAGTTCTTATACTGCGTGGCGTTCATCACGTCGATAAACTTAGGTTCCAAGGTTACGCCAGCAGAAACACTTGCCGTGATACGTGTAGCCATACTATGATTACGACGGGTCTTGATCAAGATAACGCCATTAGCACCCTTTGCACCATAGAGAGCCGTACCGTTGCGAAGAACAGTAACCGTCTCAATGTCGGCAGGACTGATATTGGCAAGAATGTCATTATAGAATCCTTGGTGCAAAACCGATCTGCCATATTGCTGGTCGAAAATCACATCATCAATAACAATCAACGGCTGAGAGTTGATATTCAATGAATTTAAACCGTTCATGAACATCACGCCTCCCACTCCAGACGTTCCGTTGCGCATGGTGGTATGTACCTCTGCGCCCAGTCTCTTTTGAATCTCATCCTCGATAGACGTTGCATCAGAGAAACGGAAGTCGGTAGTCATGTTCTCTGCTGTCACGTTTGTACCATTGCGGTATTCAGGAACAAAAGTAGCAGGATACAAGTAAACGTCTTTCTGCTGCTCGTCTTTCACCAATCCCATCTTCGACATGTTCATGTCTGGGGCAGACACCTCAAGAGAAGTGGCAAAAAGAGGAACCTTTATCTCAAAAGTACCGTCACTGTGAGTCAAAGCACTGTAGCCCTCAATCTCGCCGACACGAACCATTGCTCCAGAGACAGGACTCTTGGACGCACCATTGATGACACGACCCTTTACCACACGCGTTGGATATTGTTTCTTCAGGCTTGTCGTTACTTTACGAACCACCTGAGCGTCACTCTCATCATCCTGCGCAAAGGCTGTAGATGCTCCAAACAGGAAGAGTGATAGGCAATATATTACATATTTTTTCATTGTGTACGAATTCTAAAGGGTTATTGAATTTTATGCTTAACATTTTTAGGTTCTGTTGCCTCTTCATGTGGAACCAGGATGAAGCAATCGATACGGAACACCTTCGTGTAGGTAGATGTTTGCCTACTGGTTACGGTACTTCTCAAACTAATCTTCACCTGCGGGTCACTTAAATCGTATGAACACGTAGGGAATACATAGTTTTCTGCCAGCAACACAGTATCGACAACATTCATCTCACCATTCGCGTCACTATCCGTACGTTTTGTTCCAGACAACTGTCTGTCAGATGTCACGTCATTCTCATCAGGATACCTCAGGGTAACACGGAAGCTGTTTGGCAAACGTTGTTCGTGAGTAGCCAATGTATCAAGAGCCGTAGCTGGTACAAAAACGCCATATATATCATAACCTACATTAGACAACACGTTAGGAATGGCAAATCTTACCGTAGGGTTGGCAGATGCTGGTTTAGGAATGACTTCCACATACGAATTATTAGAGATTTTGTCACGGAATGGATTATCCACAGCCACTTGACGAGCGGTAAGCGGTTCTTCCGCATCTTGCAATGTATCTTGATACAACACATGTTCAGCCTCCACCTTGATGGTTTGCATGAATGTGTTTCTGTTGTCTATATTCAAATGATTAGCCTTGAGAACCTTACCGTTGCTACAAGTAAAATCATCATCAACGTCGAAGATATTACCAGCCTCAAACGGCTTATAGAACACGTAATACGGATCTAAATCCAATAACTTTCTCGTAGCATAATGAGTAGCATTGGTTGACATTGCGGAGTCGTTGAAAGCTGGGTCTGGGTTTTCGGTACGACTAAACACCGTTCCTCTCAAGATTGCCAGACGAGCGTTTGCATACTGCATGGAATCGCGCTTTGCCACATTCTTGTGATAATTGAAGTAATCCGTATAAGTAGAGGTCAGATTAGTCCACTCCTCATTGGTAGGTGCTACCATCCAATAGGTGCTGTCTTCTGAGTTGATTCTTCCAAGAGTTCTGAACAACAGATTAGACAATTCGGTTACAGAATCCAAATATTCTGTACGTCCATCTATAATATCTCCTGGTACACTCTTATTGGGATTAAACTCGTACTCGCTATAGCTGTTCACAAACTGATAAACACTATCGAGGTCTTTATCAAGTCCTAAATACTCGAACACGTTAGGGAAATACTCCACCTTATTATTAATAGTAAAGAGCACGCCGTTACCGTAAAGCACATTCTTTGTCAAGAACGAATGCTGTTCGATATTGTCAGCCTTCAGTTTGGCATACTTGCCGTTCATCATCACGAGCGTGGTATCTGTCAAGCTCGATACAGGGTATTTATACAAGCAAATGTGGTTTTGCAAGAATTGCTTTACCACGGTGTTGTCATCACTTCTTACACCCTTTGCCTTTTGTTCATTAAACACGTTGATCAAGCTATCAGCTTGTGTAGATGTGAATTGGTCGTTAGTGGGAGCAAAGACTGAGAACGTCTGGCTTCCATTAAGCACAGCATCATAACCACAAGCTTGCACCACTCGTGAGAAATTACTCAAATTACCTTGTGACGATATAGCCTCCCAGAGTGTTCCGCTATTGGCAACGGAAGTATCAAACTTTTCGTAATGATCATTCCATTCGTCACTACAAGCTGCGCAGAACAGCACCGTTGCAAAAGCAACGATGGCTGTTCTTCCTATATTTATATATTTCATTTTCATCTTGTTGGATTCTTTAAATGAATAAACCATGTTTTCATTACTTAAAGCATGTCTTCGATTTGTCCTTCGTCAGTTACACCGTAAATGCTCTTTGGAACCAGTTCCAAGTAATCAAGCATGAACTCATTATCGTTACCCATCTTAGAAGACACACTTCTGATACGAAGATAATGGTCTTGCTTGGGATCCATGTGAACGGTACAGAGAACGATACGGAAGGTCTGCGTCTGAGTGGCAAACACGGTAGTGGTGGTTCCACCTGCGCCATTGTAGCGATAGCCACCAGCTGCTCCACGGTAATAACCTTTGTTCTTCAATGTCTTCTGGTCCTCAGACAATTGTTCGGTAGTCATACCTGTGTAATCGCTTACCCATGCCGTACCCAGAATGGAAGCATCGTTCAAGCCGATCGTCATGTCCAAAGGAATACCCTGAGGCTTGCCATCGAAATAAATCTGAGCAATACCACGGGTAGGCTCTTGTGCATAACCCATACGTACCTGCCACTCACCTTCGTATGGAACAGGCGGCAACTTAAAGGTAATGTCGTAATTGCCAAAGAGGTTCATCTCGTCTCCCTCATAACAGTCATAATAATCGTGAGGACGACGATAAACGAAATATCCTGCACTCTTCACGTTCTTCAAATAGCCATTGGGGAAATAGAAGTTACGTCCATACTTAGCCGTTTCGTCGTAGTCGGGATCCTGGAACTTTGGATTACCGTTTTGACGAATGTCGTTAGTCATCAACTCTGGGAATATGGTTGAGAAGTCCATACGAATACGGGTGTTGTCAACAATATCTCTCGTTGTTTCACTGAAAGCCACGATGTCGTCAATGTAGAAGTAGCGACCGTTCAAGGCATCTTGCATATACTCTTTCTCAATAGAACGCTGCACCTGTGTACCGAGGATTTGGTAATCGTCATCATAGCGACGATTGATGTAGCGTTGACCTACGGTGCTGGAACCAGCATACTTACGAACGGTGAGACGCTCAAACTTCATCAACGTATGTGGAAGCAAGGTTTCATACCAATCCACAGGGTTCATCAAGGTAGTAATGATACCGATGTCGTTCAATGGAGTAAGATAGTTCCAACCCTTTACGTCACGATCCAAGATATGATAAGCCACGAATCTGTTTAATGGATTCCTACGGTCTGTCAGATTGGCAAAGCTGTGAGCCTCACTGTTTACATCTTCCGGATAAACGGCATCATAGATTTCGCACGCCTTCTCGTAGAGTTGGTTAAGTGTGGTAATACCATACTTCGCATTCAGTACCGAATCAGTAGGAACAAAAGCCGTAAAGCCATATTTCTTCTCGTCTGGAACGGTAGCCGTTTCCTTATTCACGTGCGACGTATATTTGTAACGGGGATAATCCTTGGCGTTATAGGTATCATCACGGAACTTATACATAGAATCAATGATTCCCGTCTCCACCAGTGCGTTATAGAAAAGAGAAATCTTAGGATTCAGCTTCATCACGTCAGGCAACATACTGTTACTGCTTTCCAGCACCTCAGTGATAGGTTGCATGATACCATTCTCCACAGAGTCGTCTTGCATCTCGAAGATGATGTGAGCAGTACGGTTCAAGAACACCACAGCATTGCTGTCGCTGTCAAGGTCGTGAGAAACCTCTATATAACGGCGGTTCATGTTAGCCGTAGTCAGCACACCGTCATTCATCTCAGATGTAGCATACATATTGCTTACCAAGTGAGTACGTGCAATCGTATCACAATCAGCGTCTGTCAACTGGTCGATAGAGCTAATGCCACGCTTCTTGTAATATGCGGCAAACGCCTCGTTGGTTGGAGGGAAGCAAGTATAATGACCGTAGGCAGACAGCAACTCCATCATACCTGCGCGTTTCACGATGGCAGCAAACTCGCTGAACTCGCTGTGGTTTTCGAGATAATTGTTCATCATCTCTCCCGTAAACGTATAATAATTGGACGTATCCGGCTCATCAGAACAACTCACCATCGTGCCCAACGCACAAGCAACGAGCAATGTCATCAAAAAATATTTTATCTTTTTCATAATGTTATTCATTTATTATATGAGTCAAGCGTATTACTTAGAATATGATGAGTTTTCTCCGCTTCCGAATGCTGGGTTCTGTGTAAGCGAATTATTCACTTTCAATTCGTCCTTATTGTATGGCCAGAAGATAGCGTCCATCTTTGCCAATTTACTCTGTACGACACTGGCATTGTCGGAGCCCTTACGCATCACCTTGGAAATGAGGTAATTGGTATTGCCGTCACGCAATGAGCGGCGCACCAAGTCAAACCAACGTTTTCCCTCAAACATCAACTCACGCTGTCTTTCGTCCAACACCAAGTTAGCCATCAAACTCTTGCTGCTATAAGAGTCATACTTGATGTCTTGGTTACTGGTAGCGCAGTTAGAACGCTTGTTGATGGTATTGACGATATCGTATGCCTGTTTGAGCAATGAATCATTTTGGGTCTTGCCTATAGCGGTTGTATCATCTAAGTTGATCAACTCACACAATGCTTCTGCCTTCATCAGCATGACATCTGTCAGGCGATAGACAATCCAATTAGAGTGACAAGTTTTCTCTGCCGGTCTTTGTCCATACCTTGCCTGATAGGTTGTTTGCGAAGCATCCAATCTGGCTGTAGCTACATATTTATTAATACCGTAGTCTGAAGACCCAATGGGTTGAATGTTCTCGTAATAACGAGTATCATACTTGGTCAAGTAAACGGCATACAACTCATCCTTCACGTCTGAGCCAATAAAATCTGCTGGCTTGACAAAGCCTGGGTATGTAACAGTATTACCAAACCTATAGCTGACAGCATTGTTGGGAATGTAGCTATCATCGTCCATGTAAATCAACTCAAAGATGCTCTCTCTGCTGTTTCCTTCATCAAAGATAGTATTGAAAGCTTCACCATACTCGTTTCCTGAATATGGTTTATCACTAATCAGAGGATAACCATTCATCATCTGGTCAAGAGAAGAAACAGAACCGCCTCTCCTATCCAACTGATTCTGATAATCATCTGTAAGAGACTTGATGACCAAATCAGCATACTTCACCGCATTGGTATAATCCTTTTTCCACAGATACATATCGCAAAGCATTGCATGAATGGCATCTTTCGTGATACGTCCTTTTTGGTAATAATCCTTATTCTCAGGATATTTAACCACAGCATCGTCCTTCACCTTTTCCAAGTCTAAGATAAGACTATCCAACACCAAGTTAAACTTAACGGCAGGATTATCCATCTTCTGGTTGTCATCAAGATAAGGAACAGTGGTGTAAGGAACATCACGGAAAGCCCTGATGAGATAGAAATAACATAAGTCACGAATGGCAGAAACCTCTGCAATGGTGGCTTTCAATTCCGTCTGCGTAAAATTAGGGTCTTTCGCCGCAACGGAAGGAGCATAGTAAATAGTCGTATTACAACGGTTGATAATATCATAGAACTCGCCCCAAGTGGTATATGAATTACTTGCATTGAGGTTTTCCTTGAAGATATTCTGAAGGTGCGTGTCGTTTTGCACGTTGGTTCCTCCTACCACGTTGTCAGACCTAAACTCTCCCCATGCCATCATTCTATCGACTATCACCTGAGTCTGCAAAGCCGAATAGCAACCGGCAACAATATTCTCGACATCACTCTCCTCGTTCCAGAACTTCTCCAAGACAATGTCGTTCAGTGGCTCTATCTCCAAGAAATCAGAACAAGAACTCAAGGAAGCACCCATGAAGAGAGCAATACCTGATTTAACGATTATATTCTTTAGTTTCATATTCATACTTCTTTAAAACTTTACATTGAAACCAAACGTATAAGACTTAGCACGAGGAGTCTGGCCACCGTCAATAGATGCGCCATAACCTCCATAACCAACTTCTGGGTCAACACCAGTGTACTTGGTCAAGATGAACAAGTTGTTTGCACTGATGTAGAAATCCAAACCATTCAATCCAATGACTTTCTTGATTACCTTTGGATCAAAGGCGTATGACAACTGAAGGTAGTTGAGACGAAGGAACGAACCATTCTCCACGAAGCGGTCGCTTACCAACGTGTTGTAATTGGAAGATGCTCCGTACATAGCTCTTGGTATGGAGGTAACGTCTCCCTCCTTACGCCAACGATAGTTTACAGCCTGGCTTTGGTTGTCGTTACCAATCATTGCCTCAGCATCCAAACGGGCAAGATTCAAAATCTTGTTTCCTACACGGTAGTTGAACTGTGCGTTGAGCCTCCAACGAGCATAATTCAAAGAGAAACCAAATCCACCAGTCAACTTTGGAAGTGAGCTACCTAAATAAACAATGTCAAGGGCATTGATGTTACCGTCATGGTTGATGTCTTCATAAATAGCATCACCACCCTTAAACTTGTAGTTCTTTCCGGCAGCATCGTTTGAATAAGCGTACATCATACGGATGGGATCGCCCTCATCGTCGTAAATCACTGCACCTGTTTCGGTTTGAGCGATAGGAGCCGTATGTCCGGCAGCGAGGAAGTCAGCCCTCTGTGTCTCGTTCATGTCCTTGAACGTTTCATACTGGTACTCATATACGCCCTTATACTTGAAACCGTAAATGGCTCCGAAAGGATTGTGCAACTGAACACGCTGAAGAACCTCACGGTTATTGAAATGGAAATCAGAGTTCAAAGACTCCAACACCGTTGGGTCCATCGTCAGGATTTCATTGGAGTTGTTACCGAAGGTTGCATTGATGTCAGCATAGAACTTGCCAATCTCCACCAGCCTATTGGTATTGAGGTGGAACT
The DNA here is from genome assembly GCA_002449845.1 of Prevotella sp. UBA6994. Classification (GTDB taxonomy): domain Bacteria; phylum Bacteroidota; class Bacteroidia; order Bacteroidales; family Bacteroidaceae; genus Prevotella. The sequence goes on along the minus strand of DJXW01000026.1, from coordinate 69,197 downwards.
CCCAACCGATATTACGCATAGAACCCACGTTTCTGTAAGCCAAGGTATAGAAACCAGAGTTGGAAGGAATACGTACATTACTCATCAACATGTCACGACGGGTAGAATGATACCATTCCATCGTCAGGTTAAACTTATTGTTGAACAAGCCGATATCCGTACCAACGTCGTATGTGGAAGTAGTCTCCCAACGCAAATCGGTCAGACGGATGTTGTTGGGGCGCATAGCTGCCAAGCCAATGTAACGGTCAGCAGCACCATACTTACTCATATACAAATAGTCTTGACCAGGCTGGTTACCTACCATACCCCAACTTGCACGGATAGACCACATAGAGAGCCATTTCTCTGTTGCCTTCTTAATCCAGGGCTCTTCGGCAAAGTTCCAACGGGCAGAAACAGCGGGGAAATAACCCCATCTACGGTCTGGTCCGAACTTGGTCGTACCGTCGGCACGTACTGAAACGTCAAGCATGTATCGCTCCTTAAAGGCGTAGTGCGCCTGCATGGTGTAATACATAGACCTCCACTGGCTGAAGCTGGAAGACATACCTGTAATCAAACCACCGGCATCAGGACTGGAAGGACCACCTGAAACGAGTCCCTTACCATCGGTACCCTGTCCGGTAGAACTACCGGTAGTCAGCTCGAAACGTGCCATGATTGACAACTTGTGATTCTCGTTGTTGAAATGAGGATAGAAGAACAACGATTGCTTCGTGGTTAAAGCCACGCTCTTGGTGCTACCTGCGTAGGAGGTATTTACTCCTGCATCCCAAGAAACGGTCTTTAACTCACTGGGATAGAATCTGTTCACGTAGTCGTTGAAAATGTTCATATAAACTCTACCTTCCCAGTCTAATCTCGTATGCTCCTCATCCAAGCCCAACAGACGGTAGTTCATGATAAACTCAGGAGAAATGTCGTAGGTACTTGCCTTATTGATGGCGAGATTGGCACTTGCCACGGGGTTCACCATATTCTTTTGGTTATCATTGAATACCGAAGAAGCACTCTGGAGCATGGTGTAATACTTGTCTGTATCTGCACCCGTCAGAGGATCTTGCTCATAGATACTCATGTTTGGCATCTTCCTGTAAGCCAAAGACAAGAGGTTGTCAGAGTTTCTGTTATTTTGTGTATAAGTCAATGAGAAGTTGGTCTTAATCGTAATCCTGTCGCTCACAAAGTAGTCGAGAGCCACACGGGTAGAGAAACGATTCAACTTCTGCTTGATAACCGAACCTGTCTCATGGTCGAAACCACCAGAGATACGGAACGTAGCTTTCTCGCCACCACCCGAAATCACCAAGCTATGGTTTTGGCGCAAGCCCCATTGGGTTACCGCATCCATCCAGTCGGTATTGTTGTTGTACTGCTCATACTCAGAGAAGGTAGGATCATAGTTCAACTCCCTGATGTTAGAAGAATTGTCATTCTGTTCGGGGTTGAAGTAAGACTCCTTCAGCAACATGGTATAGTCGTCACCGTTCAACATCTTATAACCCTTTGGCTGATAAGTACCCGTTAAACGCAAACGATATTCAAGTCTTGGCTTACCGCGAGTACCTCTCTTGGTGGTAATCTCAATCACACCATTCGCACCCTGTGAACCATAGATGGCGGTAGCGGCAGCATCTTTCAGCACGGTGATGCTGGCAATGTCTTCGGGGTTCACGTTCAGCAACTGGGCAAACTGCTCATCGTTGGCACTGGTCATGTCGAAGTTAGACATATCCACGTTCCACGTATTACCGTTCACCACAATCAGCGGGTTGGCATTGGTCAGAGAACTGATAGACGAAGCACCACGCAGACGCATGGTAGTACCAGCTCCCAGGTTACCTGAATTAGAAATAATGTCAAGACCGGCAATACGTCCTTGAAGAGCCTCGTCGATGGTGTTCATACCCAGACCGTCAAACTCCTTTGCATCGATGGTCTGCGTGGCAAATGAGATTTCTTTCTCAGGAATAGCCAAACCACCACCATTCAAGCGGCGCTTTGCCACGACGGTCACCTCCTTCAAGTTGGTTTCCGACTTCATGGACACTTGGTATTCCTCACGGTCGATAGGCAGAATCACATTCTTGAAACCTACGTAACTGAAACGAAGCTTGTCTTTCGGGTTGCTGATCTTCATGGAGAAGTTACCGTTGATGTCGGTCACGGTAGCCTCGATGATACGTCCACTACCGTCAATCTCACAAACGGAAGCACCCGTGAGCTCTCCAAACTCATCAGTTACCGTTCCATGAACGGCTGTTATCTGTGCCGAAGCACCAATGGCTACTATACTAAGCAGCGACAAAATGAAATATCTTAATCGGCCATTCATAATTATCTCCTCCTTTTAGCGTTAGATGGTGTTGGTATCAAAGCCTCTATCTCATCTTTCCATGAGGTCAACTGTTCTTGGTCATAGAAGAGGGCTCCATCAATCTGATGAACCACCACGTCAGAGGCATTGTAGATAAGGTCATTGTTTCCTGAACCTTGCTTCCAGTACTCACGACCAATCATGTTGTAATAGCCACGGTCTTTCACAACGTTACGTGTATTGCCGAGCTGGTCGGAAATCTGCATCCTGTTATCGTCGGCAGTAACGGTAAGACTGAAGAATCGGCTGTTAATGGGATTCAACTTAGATGTTTCATATTTCACCTCGCTTACTGGCTGACCACCGATAAACACCGAGTTGTCTTGTATATGGTAACGCAAGAAGTCGGTGATACGGTTGGTGATGATGTTTTGTGCTTTCTTCAAAAGCGTAGCATCACCGCCAAACATCTCAACCGTCAAATCGTCAAAGTCTCCCCACTCTGGAAGGATTCCATCAGCCTGGAGTTTTTCTATCGCATCATTGGTTGGCACATATACCGTGTAATTATAAGCATCGAAAAGGTTGATATTGTAATCAGCACAAGTATAGCGTGAGCTCAATCTTGACGAAAGCAACTTACTGCCAACCAAAAGCTCATAGAACTTAGAGCATTCGGGAATGTCCTTTAAGATGGCGTAGGTAGAACGCTGGCTGGTCAATGGCATTTGGGTATTGACAACATACGATTTACCGTTACCACTCGCACTTTCGTCGTATATGGTATTAACGGTAATCGGGGTGTTGGTCTCTATCTGCAAGCCACCTGAAACGGTCATTGTATTTTCTTGACCAGCATGAGTAACCATCAGCGGACTTCCGCCCTTAGTTTTATAATAGGTGTGTCCATCTTCCACGTTGCCAACCACGATTAAGCTGTTGAGCAAATCGGTAAGACGGTTAGACACTTGTTCCGTTGTAGCATCGCTCAATGTGGGTCCTGGTACGATTTGCTGTGTATTCACATCGTAACTGTAACGATGAGCCTTCACGGTCTTGGCATCTTTGTCGTAATAGAACTCGTAGAGAACAGACAAGGAAGAACCGTAAGAACAGGGGTCAACATAGCGCAACATAGCATCATTCGTAGGAATGAAGAAGCTATAGTAGGAATCCATTGAGTTGAGGTATGCGTTAAAGTATAAGTTCTCGATACCCCAGTAAATCACGTTCATCGTGTTCTCGTTGATCAATGCCGGGAACGAAACGGATGAGTAAGATGCGGGTGAGAACACCTTATTAATTAAATAGACAACACCATTACATCCCATGAAACAACTATCGACGTGTTCGGGAGTAACGCCGAGCGTCACCTTGGTGGTATTATCTACGATATAGTCGAACTTTGAAGGAACGGTTTCAGAGAACGTGTTTATCATGTTGATATTCATCAACTGAACGAGCACTTTCAATGGTACGTTCTCCCATGAGCCATACATGTCTTGCAAAGCCCTACCGTCGTGGTTCCACCAGAAATCCAACGCTTCATTGGTAGGTACGAGCATAGCTCCTGCATCGTAGTGCATGTCCCTACCTGCGGTGTTGGTGTACATATATTGGTTCCATCCTGGATCGAAGGTCAGCTGAGCGTCAACCAAGTTTCCGTTAGGGTCGCTCTTTAAGTTACCGTCAGTAGCATAGCCATCTCGTGCCGCCGTACTGGCAAAATAGCGCAGCACATACACAGAGTCGTTGGTGTTGTAAAGACGTCTGTAGTCTGAGGTAGCCTCTTCATTGTAATAAGGAGCAGAGAAACGGTCGAGCAGACTGGAGAAGGTTGACATGTTAGCATGTTTGTGAATGATTTCCGCCATGTTGTCAGAAGACGTCATTACTCCGTCCACCTTATGGATGTAACCATTCTTGCAAGCAATGTCTCGGTCGATAATCTTCATGCCGTTTACCCATGCGTCAGAAACAGAGTTTGAACGCTGGTTGGTCAAGATTGCCAAGTCTTCACTGGTAATCTTGTTCAACTTCATGTAAGCTGGCAAGAAGTGAATCATAGGCTTACTGGAGTTGTCGCGCAACAATACGATACCGTTCTTGTGGTCCTTGTACTTTTCCCAATAAACCGTGTTTGGCATTTGGTCTGGGTAGATTCTCGAAACGGAATCGTAAACAGAGACTGCCGTTGCCCTACGCATACACTCACCCTCAGAGGGAGGATTGCCACTCACATTGGAAAGCAACTCCACAAGGTAAGCATTGTTCACCATAGAAGCATTCAGCAACAATTTCTTCTGGGCAGCACTCAGGTCTTCGTACCTTTTCACTCCCCATGAATTACTCTTGAAGAACTCGTCGTAAGCCTTGTCATCAGCTACGAAAAGTGTCTTACTACCTGTTTGGCTCAATACCGATGTCTGATTCAGGTCATCGATGAGACGCAGTGTGTAGGTGTAATTGCCATCTTCCTGCAAACGCTCGTAAATGGAGTTTCCAAGCCATGAGGGCTGACCAGTAAGCTCGTCAGTACTACACGACTGCAAGACACCACTTCCTGAAAGCAGCAAGGAAGCAACAATAGCCGCCACACATTCTTTCTTCTTAGGTATGCAAATTTTCATGTTATGTATATAAATGTTAGATTTTTCGATAGAAAATAGCTATACGATTTAGATTATTTTGCAAAAATAACATCTTTTTTTAAATCACACAAATATTTTAACTATTTATTATTACAAGAAATGACGAGATGAATAGTTTTTAAAACAAGTTGTTACATTTCATCAAATATTTCTTACTGTCCCCCACCCTCACTCGTTAATTCTATAAAGACTATGTTTATGGACAACAAACAGTATCTTTAAGGTAAGCAAACACCATGTTTGGTAAGCCTATACATAACCTATGGAACGGGAAAGAACAATCAGGCGCTAATCATTCATTATTCACGATGAAATGGCGCATTTTTGCATCTTTAAGAAGATAAAAAAGCAAGAAACAAACAATCATGAAAGCTATGGTTTCTCACATAGTAACCGATGGTAACTCATATAGAAACCATCGGTTACTGGCATAGTGACCAATGGTTTTAAGCAAAGAAAACCAATGGGAACGCAATGAAGGAGATTCACTTGATTTTAAACAAAAACATGACTTTTCACACTTATAGATAAAAGAATAGTCCAAAGTATGAAAAAAACGTCTATTCACAATAAATTCGGTGGTTTTTATTTGTCAAATACACATTTTTTTCTTAGTTTTGCCTAAACATTTATTGAAATCAATTATTAACTTAAATTATTATGCATGTTATGACAACTACTCACTTAAAGAAACTGCTGTTAGCAGTGGTATGTCTATTTACAGGCTTATCGGCACAAGCGCAGTTTAAAGCTACGCTCGAACAATACGCCAGATCAGCGTATGACACCGATGCCATTAACTTTAGCCTAACGGAAGTGGCTACCCAATTGGGTACAGACACGGTTGGCTTGATGAATGCCGTAAGGTCTTGGACTGGCGAAGGCAGCACCGACGCCAACATGTTCTTCTATCAAGAAGCTGACGGAAACTTCTCTGACAACTACACACAAGGTGGAAAAGGTGGTTTCTGGATTCAAGGAAACGGAATGATTGGCGAATGGCCTAATGTAGTGTATTACAACACACTTACTTGGGATTCTGAAAACGACTTGTTTGCCATCAACATCGGTCAATTCCCTGACAGTTTAGCCGCCGGAGCAACGTTTAACCCTCAGTTTAAACTTGTTTTGGGCGAAAAGGAAGCTACGTTTGACATTACCTACATCGTGAAACCAATTCCCGAGGTAACCGCTCCTACCACATTGGTAGAAAAAGAATTGAACATCGTGGGCGAAACGACTCTTGAAGTAAAGCAATTCCCACGCAGTGGCACGAACGGAACTACTTACGAGTTTGAAATCAATGACTTGGTGGAGAAGTTAGGAATGCCATCGGCTGAATTGTTGGAACTGGTACTCTCAAAGATTATCTATTCACCAGAAAGAGACGCTTCTATTGGAGACAAGAAGGACACATTGACGAACGTAAGCACGGCTGCAGCTCCAGGATGGTGGCTGTCTAAGCAAACAGAAGACGAGCAAGGAAACGTCTCCGACGAGGTGTTGGCTGCTCCATACAACACGCAAGGTGAGGTTTACTATACCGAGAAATTTGAATTTAGTGACAATAAGTTGAAATTTAATCTCGGACAGCATGGCAATGCCTTGAAACCAGGTGACTCTTATTATAATAACGTGTACATTATATATAATGATAAGGCTTACAAGATTCGCATTCAATTGACCATCGAAGAACCAGACTATTCTGGCTTGGACGAAATGACAAAAACGGGCGAGACTATCATCGTAAAAGAACAAGGCATCGATGACTCATACAATTACGAAACCATTTCTTTCACACTCGACACGGAGGCTATTGCCGCAGAACTGGGTTGCGAAGCTACCCAATTGAGCTTGCAAGTACTTGACGCAAACAACAACTTAACAAGTGCAGGTACTGCCAATAACGGTGGATTCTGGATGACTGCTGACGGTGTAGCTTGTAATTGGGGAACCAGCGCAATAGTATTTGTAGAACCTATGACAGCTGGCGACTTATCCACTTTGAACATTGGTCACTATCCAGGCAACTTGAAGATTGGAGACGAAGCACATTTTACCATGTACATCGTAAACGAAGGCAAGTATCACGCTCTCGACATTACCTATAAAGTAAAGGAAAAAGAGGCTGAAGACCAAAGCGGATATAAGATTGTGGCTACAAGAAGCGCAACCGTACAGGTAATCGCAAGCGCCACAGACTACTTGGTAAATGGCAACCAATCTACTTATACCCTGACAACAGATGTAGTGAACGAGCTTATAGGCACGACCTCACCAGTATTGTATTGCGAAGTTGCCGATTCAATCACCACTGCTACAGGCGAGAAATATGCTCCATTCTCAAGATACCCGTGTGACCCACGCCCAGGTGTATGGCTTGGAAAGGAAGGACAAGGACACTTATGGACTGGCAATGACGTGGCTCCAGTAGGTATTTGCTACAATCTTTCAAATGGTCAGTTCTCTGTTTACCAAGTTCCTGGAGTTAATGCCATTGGTTCTTCTTACAGAGCAAATCTGTATTTGGTGAACGAGGAAACGAAAGACATGGTTCAAATCAAATTCACCGTGCAATTCGTTAATGAAATCGTAGAATATGAAATCCTTGGTGAAGAGTCGCTTGCATTCCCCATCAACTTGGATCTGGAAGATACAACCGCACCATTCGACCCATCTAAGGCTGCCGCAGCATTCGGAATATCTGTTGACGAACTGATGAATGGCTACACGTTGAGAGGAAAAGCTGAATCTGGAGTTTACGGAGAAGGCTACAAACCATTGGAGAACGGATTGTCTTTCAACCATGAGAACGGTGGTTACGACGAGAGTGGAATGATACATATCATCTTTGAAGAAGCTGGAGACGGGTACTCTATCGTTACCATTTCTGACCAAGAATTGGAAGAAGGCTATCGCAAAGATGCAGAAATCTGCTTCCAAATCGATACGAAACGCTATATTTACCACGTTACATTCATGGACGAAGCTCTTTATACAGGTATTGACAACGTTTCAGCATCTGCTACCAAGAAAGGCAAGATTTATGATTTGAGCGGTAGATTAGTGAAGAATCCTAACAAGGGTATTTACATCCAAAATGGCAAAAAGTTTGTTGTGAAATAAGCATTTAATTGAATGAATATCAAAAAGCGAGGCATGTTTTGCAGACATGCCTCGCTTTTTTGATGGTACTGAGATTATAAGGAATTAATGGAATAGTTTCTTCCAATATGACAGGAACACTCCTTTATAATAATCCTTAATAACTGGCAAAGATAAAATAGGAGATGCCCAAAAACACCAGAATTTTAATTTTCCAAAATATGTTGCGGTCATTATCTTATGAATGAAGACACCTCTTTTAACACTATCAATAACCATATATTGATAATGTTCATGGCCAAAATTGCCATATTCCATGGCAAGTTCTGTGATTTTTTTCCCAACATATTTTTTCTTGCTACTATACAAAGGAAACTTTTCTTTTGGTAGTCCAAGATACTCAACTGCTACATGGCCAAAGACTCTCCACATGCTTAACATACCAAATCTGTTAAGCAATTCTTTCAATTCTCTTTCATCGAGTTTATCTCCAACACGATAAAGACACATTGTCCAATCACAAAACTGTCGTATTCCAGTTCCACCATTTACAAAATGCCACCACAAATGAAATAAAATGAAAATTGAATCGAATAGTTCCGAAGGTACAGTCACATTGGTATTACCAATAACAACTTGACGATTCCTATTCGAATGCAACTCTTTTTCTGTCCATTCGTACAACAATTTATTCTGCTGGGTATCAGTCAAATCAATAGCCGAGCGATGTAATTCCACTTCTACATCCTGCCATTTCATATTATAATGTTTATCATTATCATAGGAATCATCTACAAAATCAACATAAGCCTTCAAAGAATCAACTGCCTTATCAACAAATTCATCACCTAAATACAAATCTATATCACCACAATACCGAAATTCTGGTTTAAGATAATATTGAGCAACACCGTGTCCTTTCAACAATATAGGTTCTATTCCAGCTTCCCTTAACTTTTGAACCACACTCTCAATGGTAGGAACAACAGAACTTGTTTGTCTAATGATTGAAAATTGAAGGGTTACACATTTATTAATAATATCATTGGGCAAATATTCTTCAGAAAGACCTTGATCTTCTAACTTTCGAATAGCTGATGCAACTAAAGACACCACACCCTGTTTATCAGCAACATCTATAATACCCTGCCAATCTACACCTTTATTATTAAAAAGGCTCAAGTCTGCTTCTTGATTCCATAAAGCAGACTTGAGTAAATTTAACATTAAAATTTCATTCTTAGTCATCATAATCAACGTCGAATCTATCTCTAAGCGTTATGATATAATATACTCCCAAAGCAACACAAGCAAAATCAATGTAAATATTTATTCCCATCATTCCTGCTAAGCTCAATGCCATAGTAACTAAAATATATGTCATCATTATAATTCCCAATTTGGCTAAGCTATCCTTATACTTTTGTTTGAGCATAAATCCTAATGCAAAATAAGTAATAGTACTTAATAAGTAAAAGAAAACTCCGATATCACCCAACAAACCATTCTGATGCATTATCAATAAAGCAGAAGTTACCAAGTGAAACAAAACAAAGAAAAAAATTGCCGAAATAAAATACCATTTAAGTGGATAAAGCAATGAAGCCATTCCCTTCATCAGACAAAATAAAAGAAATCCTTCTCCAAAGGCTCTCAGGAAATGGGCTAACAAAACAAAGACCTCTCCATCAGAACCTAACGCAGCAGAAATACTATAATTAGCAAAAAAGAAAAGTAACTGTCCCAAAACAGCCGCTGTAAAGGCTATATTTAGTGGATTTTTACCTACAATGGCATCAACTTGATAAACATGTACATTTTCAGATCTGTGTTTCCCATGATGATGTCCATGAGAATGACTGTGATGATGATTATTTTCTATCGTTTCCATATATGTTTTATTTTATTAAACTGTGCAAAATTACATTTTTTAATACAAGACTCAAAATTTTTTCATATATTTTTTTTGTATCTAAGAAAAAAGTCTTATCTTTGCAGCAGAAATGTGTGAATAAGCACGCTCATTAAACAAATAGATATAGTATTTTTTTTCTTTTAATTTTATATAAAATGAAGAAAGCTTACGTATGTCCAAAGACAAGACCTTTAACCGTTGGTTTCGAAGGCATCATGGTAGGGAGTACTCCTAGTACGACTGCTGGACCTGGTGCTCCTGTAATGGGTAACGACGTTAAAGGCACAGCTGCTTCAGGCAGAATGTGGTAAGAAATTACCTCAACAGACTTGTTTTAAAATTCTAATTTTAAATGCACTTAAGTCCCGATGGAAATTAAAAGTTTCCACCGGGATTTTTGCTTTTACATTATTTCCTCAAAATAAAACCATCGTAAATTTGTGAATATCAATTTTTTATATTACATTTGCAAAAGCAGATGAATGCTTTCTATTATCTTTAAGCAAACAATATGGACAACGACATCATAAACGAAGAAAATCAAAATCAACTTGATGACTATCAAGAGATACCATCAAACCCGGACTCTTCCGAAGATTCACATTCTGAATATAAGCCAGTAAACAGATTCGATGCTTCTGTGGTTCATCATCTCAGCGGAATGTATCAAAACTGGTTCTTGGATTATGCAAGTTATGTGATTCTCGAAAGAGCTGTTCCTCACATCGAAGACGGACTGAAACCAGTTCAACGCAGAATCCTTCATTCCATGAAGCGCATGGATGATGGCAGATATAATAAGGTGGCCAACATCGTAGGACATACCATGCAATTTCACCCTCATGGTGACGCTTCCATTGGTGATGCTTTGGTGCAGATGGGACAAAAAGACTTACTTATCGACACGCAAGGCAACTGGGGGAACATTTTAACAGGCGACCGTGCCGCTGCTCCTCGATACATAGAAGCTCGACTAAGCAAATTTGCCTTAGATGTGGTCTTCAATCCCAAAACCACCGACTGGCAGCTTTCTTATGATGGCAGAAACAAAGAGCCTATCACCCTTCCCGCCAAATTTCCTTTATTATTAGTACAAGGTGCCGAGGGTATTGCCGTAGGATTAAGTTCTAAAATCCTACCACACAACCTCAACGAGATTTGCGATGCTGCAATTTCTTATCTAAAAGGAAAACCCTTCCAATTATATCCCGACTTCCCCACGGGAGGGAGCATTGACGTATCTAAGTACAATGACGGACAACGTGGTGGAATGCTAAAGGTAAGGGCAAAAATTGAGAAATTAGACAATAAGACTCTCGTCATCAAAGAAATTCCTTTCTCAAAAACTACCGTCACCTTAATTGACTCCATCCTCAAAGCCATTGACAAAGGAAAAATCAAAGCCAAGAAGGTGGATGACAACACCGCCGCCGAGGTCGAAATTCAAGTCCACCTCGCTCCTGGTATTTCCAGCGACAAGACAATTGATGCCCTATACGCCTTTTCTGATTGCGAAATCAATATTTCCCCCAATTGTTGCGTCATCGAAGACAATAAGCCTTGCTTCTTAACCATCAGCGACGTTTTACGCCATAATGTGGATTACACGATGGGACTTCTCCGCAAAGAGTTAAGCATACGCAAAAAAGAACTGGAGGAGCAATTGTTCTTCGCATCTTTAGAGAAAATCTTCATCGAAGAACGCATCTACAAGGACAAGAAGTTTGAAAATGCGGAAAACATGGATGCTGCCATCGAACATATCGACAATCGATTGGAGCCTTACAAGAAGGATTTCATTCGTGAAATCACACGTGATGACATTCTTCATTTGATGGAAATCAAGATGCAACGAATCTTAAAGTTCAACAAGGATAAGGCTGACGACCTCATCGCAAGAATAAAAGACGAAATAAAAGGCATCAATCACGACCTTGCCCACATGGTTGACGTTACCATCAACTGGTTTACGTTTATCAAAAACAAATATGGAGCCAACTATCCAAGAAGAACTGAAATTCGTAATTTCGACACCATCGAGGCAACGAAAGTCGTAGAGGCTAACGAAAAACTTTACATCAACCGTGCCGAGGGATTCATCGGTACTGGACTTAAAAAGGATGAGTTTGTTTGCAACTGCTCCGACATTGACGACATTATTATATTTTATAAGGATGGTAAGTTTAAGGTCATTCGTGTGGCAGACAAGATCTTCGTCGGAAAAAACATCCTGCACGTACAAGTATTCAAGAAAAACGACACGCGTACTATTTACAATGTTGCCTATCGTGATGGTAGAGAAGGATTCACGTTCATGAAACGTTTCAACGTCACCGCCATCACACGTGACAAGGAATATGATTTAACGCAAGGAAAGCCTGGTTCTAAAATCCTTTATTTCACTTCTAATCCCAATGGTGAAGCCGAAACCATCAAGGTAACACTCGACTCCAGCCCCACACTCAAGTCTATCTTCCTCACCCGCGACTTCTCTAAGATTACCATCAGGGGAAAGTCGAGCAAGGGTTATCTGCTCTCTAAGAAACCTGTCCACAGAATAAGTCTGAAAGACCGCGGTCACTCTACTCTCGGAGGACGAAAGGTGTGGTACGACTCTGACGTGAACCGTCTCAATTATGACGAACATGGCACATTCCTCGGAGAATTTAACGATGACGAAATGATTCTCGTGATTTTGGATAATGGGGAATTTTACATTTCCAACTTCGATGCAAACAATCACTATGAGGATAACATCAAAATCATTGAGAAATGGGATTCCACTAAGATCTGGACTGCCGTGCTCTTCGATGCCGACAATCAGGGCTATCCTTACATCAAGCGCTTCACCATGGAGGCTACAAGGAAAAAGCAGAATTATCTTGGCGACAACCCTAATTCTAAGTTGTTGATTCTCACCGACCAACCATTCCCACGCATAAAGGTCAACTTCGGTGGATTTGATGCCGACAAAGAGCCAATGGTTATTGATGTAGAAGAATTTATCATGGTCAAGGGTTTCAAGGCGAAAGGAAAACGTATCACCACCTGTAACGTTACTTCCATTGAAGAACTCGAACCTACCAAACTCCCTGAGAATCCATCCGCTGATGACAATGGCGAGGAAGATGACAACATCTCTGAAGAAACACCCAATGAGACTGCTATCTCCGAAGACCTTTCCTCACAAAGTCAGCCGTCTAAGAATGGGCAGACATCAGAACAATTAAGCCTCTTCCCTGATGAAGATAGCTGAAATATTCATAATCTTGTGTGCTACGTTCTCCTTGCTGGCGTTACCTTGTGCGGCTCAAAACGATAGCGTTTCTCTTGCTCACGGCGGTCTCTCTGCATCAAATTACAACATGCAGAATCCCAAGGAGAGAGCCTTCATGATTGCAATTGGTGCCGCCAACGTTCTCGACACATATATCTCTGCCGAGCAATATAAAGGCACAGAAATAAGGATTATGGCAGAAAACAGGAGCCGCATCTCTCCCAGACATCTCTCTCACACCTTTACCCACCACGGTTGTCTTTCCATCTTAGACAACCGTGCGGGCAATGGCAACGAGTTAGCTGGAGCCTATCGCTTCCAGTTCTCCCTCCATTACAACTGGATCCTCTCCCCCAACTTTTCCCTGCAGGTTGGAGGATGTACTGATGCCAAATTGGGCATTCTATATAACACCCGAAATAGCAACAATCCCGTACAAGCTGACATCTCTCTCCACCTTGCCCCATCAGCTTCCATCTCTTACAAAAACACTTTCCGTCATCGTAGCTTTCTCATCCGCTACCATCTCTCTACTCCTCTCGTAGGATTGATGTTCTCACCCAATTACGGACAATCCTACTATGAGATTTTTTCCAAGGGAAACTACGACCACAACATCGTACCCACCACCTTCGTCTCTGCACCTTCCCTCCACCATGCACTCACATTGGACGTGCAATTGTCGCCCAAAAAACCTCACTCAAAATTGCGTTTAGGCTATCTCGGCGACATTCAACAAAGCAATGTCAACAACATCAAGCGCCATCATTACACCCATTCATTCCTCATCGGATGGGTCCACCATTTATAATACTGCCATGAAACCATCTGTCACCCTCATAGCTGCCACCATCCTCACCTCCTTATTGATGTCGTGCGTCAAGGAAGAGGAGTTCTCCAATACGCCACAAGGCAACCTGGAGGCTCTTTGGCAAATCATCGACGAGCATTACTGCTTCTTCGACTACAAACAGAAACAATACGGACTTGATTGGAACGAGGTTCACTCACGTTACAACCAACAAGTAAACCAAGGAATGAGCAAGTACCAGCAATTCGAGGTGCTCACTAATATGCTCAGCGAGCTCAAAGACGGGCACGTCAACCTCTATACCAGCTTCGACTTAGGACGTTACTGGGCTTGGCACGAAGATTACCCCACCAACTTCAGCGACACCTTATTTAATATATATATAGGAACCGACTATCGCATTGCCTCTGGTCTCAGATACAAAATCCTTGACGATAACATCGGGTATCTCCGCTGCCCCACCTTTTCCAACGAACTGGGTGCCGGCAACCTCGACGAGATATTATACTATTTGGCTCCCTGCAACGGACTGATCATCGACATCCGCAACAATACGGGCGGACTTCTTTCCAGTGCCGAGCAACTGGCTGCACGATTCACCAACGAGAAAATACTCGTGGGATACATGCAGCACAAAACAGGAAAGGGACACAACGAATTCTCACCCCTACAAGAGCAATGGCTCACTCCCTCCAAGGGCATACGATGGCAAAAAAAGGTCGTCGTACTCACCAACCGACAGGTATTCAGCGCCGCTAACGAGTTTACCAAGTACATGAAATGCTGCCCTCATGCCACCGTCGTTGGTGACCATACGGGGGGAGGCGCAGGGCTCCCCTTCTCATCCGAACTGCCCATCGGGTGGAGCGTGCGGTTCTCCGCCTGTCCGATGTACGACAAAGACAAAAACGACACCGAGTTTGGCATTCCTCCACACCACTACGTATCACTCAACGATGCCGACCTGAGAAGGGGGAAAGACACCATCATTGAGTACGCACGTAGCATCATCAACAAACACAAATAGCACCATTCTCCCCCAAAAACTCTATGCTGCTCAAGAAAAACCATACTTTCTCAAAAAAAATCATCGTAAAATCATCTAAATTATCTATTTTTTCTTACCTTTGTACCCATGTTATGCGCTTGTGGCGGAATTGGTAGACGCGCTAGACTTAGGATCTAGTGTCATCCGACGTGAAGGTTCGAGTCCTTTCAGGCGCACAAAAAAGGAAACGTAATTCTTTGAATGTAAATCAAATAATTACATTTCCTCTTTTTTATTTTAGCATCACATTATAGAATAGCCGATATAGGGGCTCTATCGATCCTATATAAAAAATGTATATCTATTCCTACATCAAACCACAACTTTTCATAAGATAATTTGATTAAGTAAGAGTTGTATATCTATCTATTCCTACATCAAACCACAACTCGTACTCTTTGCCACATCTGCATGGGCTTGTTGTATATCTATCTATTCCTACATCAAACCACAACCCCGATAGAGCAAACTTTCGGCTTCAGATAGTTGTATATCTATCTATTCCTACATCAAACCACAACGGATATGGTTCTACTACTTCTGACATTGTGGTTGTATATCTATCTATTCCTACATCAAACCACAACGCAGATAGGTGATAGCTTTCAAGATGTTTAGTTGTATATCTATCTATTCCTACATCAAACCACAACCTGTCACGCATCGAGTATTTAGCGAGGGCAGTTGTATATCTATCTATTCCTACATCAAACCACAACTGAAATGTCTTTCAATGATGTTTCAGTTAGTTGTATATCTATCTATTCCTACATCAAACCACAACCAGCAACAATGGCTTTTGCCGAGCAAGTGGTTGTATATCTATCTATTCCTACATCAAACCACAACGCAACATCCTCAAAGATTCCGTGACTATGCGTTGTATATCTATCTATTCCTACATCAAACCACAACGTATTAATATGTCACGACATTATGGAATTGTTGTATATCTATCTATTCCTACATCAAACCACAACCCAATTACTGATGCTTTTGGTTTAGATTTGGTTGTATATCTATCTATTCCTACATCAAACCACAACGCTGGTTTGCAAAATATGTTGGCAGTGTTCGTTGTATATCTATCTATTCCTACATCAAACCACAACTACATACTCAGATACAAACACTTTCATGGGTTGTATATCTATCTATTCCTACATCAAACCACAACGACTTGAACGGTCGTAATATGAACGTATTGTTGTATATCTATCTATTCCTACATCAAACCACAACTACGAGTTCTCTGGACTGGAAAACCATATTGTTGTATATCTATCTATTCCTACATCAAACCACAACATTATGTAGATTGTGGTAATTGTGAATCATGTTGTATATCTATCTATTCCTACATCAAACCACAACACTGCACCATGTCACGGCATTATTATGGCTGTTGTATATCTATCTATTCCTACATCAAACCACAACTACTATACTTGCATCATGATTATGATTATGTTGTATATCTATCTATTCCTACATCAAACCACAACTCAGATATGTTTAAATTGAAATCTGGTCTTGTTGTATATCTATCTATTCCTACATCAAACCACAACAGAAAATCTAATTGCTATACAAAAAGGGAAGTTGTATATCTATCTATTCCTACATCAAACCACAACTCTTTCGACAAAAACGGGTTAATTCCTGTTGTTGTATATCTATCTATTCCTACATCAAACCACAACAAGTATTTAGATTTATTAGATAATATTCAAGTTGTATATCTATCTATTCCTACATCAAACCACAACACATACGTCGAAATGATAGCCGTACCTGCAGTTGTATATCTATCTATTCCTACATCAAACCACAACTTGGATTCTGATGATAGAAAGCAGTCTTCTGTTGTATATCTATCTATTCCTACATCAAACCACAACTCCAAGGTGACAAAGACATTTTGACAAGATGTTGTATATCTATCTATTCCTACATCAAACCACAACTTCACGGTTGCTTCCTTCGCAGGTGCTTCTGTTGTATATCTATCTATTCCTACATCAAACCACAACGCCTTTCGATGAAGAATTTTCCAGATTCCGTTGTATATCTATCTATTCCTACATCAAACCACAACAGGTGCTCAATTCTGAAAGTTTCAAGAATAGTTGTATATCTATCTATTCCTACATCAAACCACAACTATAACGGTATTGCAAGTGCTTTGCAATCGTTGTATATCTATCTATTCCTACATCAAACCACAACAAGTTCGTAAGGCTGCCAATATGATTGTAGTTGTATATCTATCTATTCCTACATCAAACCACAACTATAAGTTTAATGCTGTACGTCTTGCAGACGTTGTATATCTATCTATTCCTACATCAAACCACAACTGTCTGCTGCCCGTCTCTTGGATACTCACCGTTGTATATCTATCTATTCCTACATCAAACCACAACTAGCTACGAAATCGTTAATTAATTGTGCAGGTTGTATATCTATCTATTCCTACATCAAACCACAACCATGGCCACATTGAGATATTTCCGCCTGAAGTTGTATATCTATCTATTCCTACATCAAACCACAACTCGGTGTTGATGGTCTTGCAATAGCATATCGTTGTATATCTATCTATTCCTACATCAAACCACAACCTTGCACTTGAACCATAACCCGTGTTGCTGTTGTATATCTATCTATTCCTACATCAAACCACAACGTGAGAAGGGAGGAATACAAGCACTTGAGTTGTATATCTATCTATTCCTACATCAAACCACAACCAGTTCAGCATAAATCTTAATGGTCATCTTGTTGTATATCTATCTATTCCTACATCAAACCACAACTTATAGATAAAATCTATAATTTCTTCCTTTGTTGTATATCTATCTATTCCTACATCAAACCACAACCTTGCACTTGAACAATCACCCGTGTTGCTTGTTGTATATCTATCTATTCCTACATCAAACCACAACTGTTTGCCGTTTATCATGTCAGCGAGCAACGTTGTATATCTATCTATTCCTACATCAAACCACAACCGTGGAAGTCGGCCTTGCTGACGTGCCTGAGTTGTATATCTATCTATTCCTACATCAAACCACAACTTGCGTCCAGAACCTACCTCACGACAGAACGTTGTATATCTATCTATTCCTACATCAAACCACAACAGTTCCTGAATCCGTTTGTAGTATTCAGAGGTTGTATATCTATCTATTCCTACATCAAACCACAACTACCGCTGTAAACTGGCTGTTCGGTATGTGTTGTATATCTATCTATTCCTACATCAAACCACAACATACTTCACCATCCTGTTGCCTTTCTTTGGTTGTATATCTATCTATTCCTACATCAAACCACAACTGAAGGACGTGCTGGAAGAAAACGGCATGGAGTTGTATATCTATCTATTCCTACATCAAACCACAACTCGAGAACTGCTCGCTTTCGTCTGGCTCTGTTGTATATCTATCTATTCCTACATCAAACCACAACCCGGTGACACTTATTCGAAGAACCTCGACAGTTGTATATCTATCTATTCCTACATCAAACCACAACGTAGTATGTACTCTTAAAATACCTATCAGGTTGTATATCTATCTATTCCTACATCAAACCACAACCTGCTCTATTGACTTCGCCTTGTCGCTTGGTTGTATATCTATCTATTCCTACATCAAACCACAACTCGTAGTTGTCACGGGTCATCTCTCCGCTGGTTGTATATCTATCTATTCCTACATCAAACCACAACTCCTGCATCGTTCAAGAGCTGCATCTTCAGTTGTATATCTATCTATTCCTACATCAAACCACAACCTTGTAGTTTCCGTACCCATCATCTGACTGTTGTATATCTATCTATTCCTACATCAAACCACAACAACAGAGCCTGTCTAAGTATTCCTGTGCGTGTTGTATATCTATCTATTCCTACATCAAACCACAACCCTTGCGGCTTTCGGCTTCTTCGATGGGATGTTGTATATCTATCTATTCCTACATCAAACCACAACCGCTTTTTGCTTCGGGGCAAAATCCGCCCGTTGTATATCTATCTATTCCTACATCAAACCACAACCCTTTGCTCTCAGAGGAATTTTTACTCGAAGTTGTATATCTATCTATTCCTACATCAAACCACAACCGCTCATAATCCCTATCGTTTACGGTTTGTGTTGTATATCTATCTATTCCTACATCAAACCACAACAATGATGCACAGAAGGACCGTACATATAAAGTTGTATATCTATCTATTGCTACATCAAACCACAACCTTGCGGTTTTTTTAAGGTGCGACAAGATGGTTGTATATCTATCTATTCCTACATCAAACCACAACAGATGTCGGCTATCAACATGGCTATGCACGGTTGTATATCTATCTATTCCTACATCAAACCACAACACGTTTCATGTTTCTTTTGTTTTATGCCTGGTTGTATATCTATCTATTCCTACATCAAACCACAACATACAATCCTCACCACTACGCCTATAGATGTTGTATATCTATCTATTCCTACATCAAACCACAACGTATAACTGATTGATTTCTTCGCCTGTCAAGTTGTATATCTATCTATTCCTACATCAAACCACAACTTGCACGTGCTTAATAAATTTGTTTAATTGTTGTATATCTATCTATTCCTACATCAAACCACAACCGAAATCTACGAAAAGGAATCGTTCGATAAGTTGTATATCTATCTATTCCTACATCAAACCACAACGGTGTGAGTGGTCGGGTGTGTGGTGTCGGGGTTGTATATCTATCTATTCCTACATCAAACCACAACCAATGGTTTGTTCTGCTGTTGCCAGCGAATGTTGTATATCTATCTATTCCTACATCAAACCACAACACCCTGCATGTGCACCTCTCCCCATGTCAGTTGTATATCTATCTATTCCTACATCAAACCACAACGCCTTTGTCTCTACCTTGTTTGTACGGAGCGTTGTATATCTATCTATTCCTACATCAAACCACAACAGGAGATTGACAACATGCTTCGCTCTCTGAGTTGTATATCTATCTATTCCTACATCAAACCACAACCCTACGTTAATGTGGGCGTTCTTGATTTTCGTTGTATATCTATCTATTCCTACATCAAACCACAACTCTTTGTGTCATAACAATTATAGCTTATTCGTTGTATATCTATCTATTCCTACATCAAACCACAACCTAGGTATCCTATATTGTTATAACACAGGGATTTACCCTGACAAATTGCACTAAGAAGTGGCTTTGATGTGGTATTTCTTTCACAAAACTACTAAAAAAATTCCAATTGAAGAGGTTCTGTATGTACTTTTTTCTTTTTCTCCTTTCCCCAAAAGTTCACAATATCACCATATTGCTTATCTGTAACGCTTAGTATACTCACCATCCCCGTATCTGGAACAAAAGATTTAATTCGCTTAACATGAACTGTCTGGCTTTCATACGATGCACAATGACGAATATACACCGAATACTGTAACATCACAAAGCCATCTTTAACCAAATTCTTTCTAAAAAGTGATGCTGTCTTTCGTTCCTTTTTAGTAACCACTGGTAAATCAAAGAATACGAATAGCCACATAATATGGTAAGCATTTAAACGATTTTCGCTCATACTAACATAGGCAATGACAATTTATCAGATTCTCCCTTATACATCTTCAATAAAGATGCTGTCGTCAGAGACAATGCATTTTCCAATGGTCTTGTCACTTTCCCCATTTTCACGTCTGAGAACAACACACGTAACAGTCTCCTCTTTGTCTGACTATCCAATTCATTGACAGCACCATCATAATAGAGGTGATAGACAATTTCATCAACAAACGGACGATATGGTTCCATAATATCATCTGCCAAAGGAAAAGCATTATAACGATTTCTGTGAAACACTCCAAATGCAGGATATAATCCTGAACCTATCAATGCACGGGTTACGGCAGCACGCAGTATCGTATATCCATAGTTTAACATGCCATTTGGCGGTAGGCCCTCGCGTTCTCTTTTAAAACCACCATCAAAAAGCAGTCTCCAATACTCTCTTGCAGCAGCTCCTTCACGATTGTCAGAATCCCCAGATTTCACGTTCAAATAATAAGGCTTCAAGACTCCACCATCTTTTCCAACTTTGTTCAATAATAATGATTGATTCTTAATTTTACACTCAACCAACTGTTTCCAAACGTTTTTCTTCATTGGAAGAGAAGCATTCAATTGATACTTATAACTTTCCTGTTGAGTTGTATTCCCATCAAGTGTCATCAACATAGTTTTTGGCATCATTTTCTTGTCACAGAAGATAACGGCAACATTATTATCTGCTAATTCATTAAGTAATGGAACCGTGATACTGACCATGGGGTTTTCAATTACCACAAAGCCAACGTCTTCAATAGGACGAGTCACCGTGTCTTTATTATCCTTAAATGTGATAACCATTTGTTTGTCTTTTAGAGACAATGACACTGGTGATGTAAACATCAGTGTTTGCTTTATCATAACAATCTCTTTATCTCTCCTAAATCATTAATTTCATAATCTACTCCTTGGACAAGGGCTTTAAACTGAGTGTGTAACAATTTTATTCCTGGACGAAATTCTTCATTTGATTTGTATTCACCATTTACTTTCTTAACGTCGGAACTTGGTCTTGCATTTTGATGATGCACCATCTCAATAGTACCAAATTCATATTTCTGTTGAATCACCATTGACGACAATCCCGTTATTTTATATAATCGCATTTGCAGGTTTTTCTTATCCAGTTCCCATACCTCCTCAGGAGAATTTTCATACAATAAAACCATTGTACCAATCTTCAAACGATAACAAAGCTCATATCCGCTTTTACTGTAAAGTGGTACGAGCTGATTATCGGTAGGTATACGGTCATTACTACGACGATAGAAATTTGCAGCAGTTATATTGTTGATTAACTCAAATTCACGTTTCTCTTTACCATTCTTATCATGACCGATATAGATTGCCATCATATAGTTTCGGTCATTCTGAACATGAAATTGTCTTTTATACTCATGTCTCGACTTATCACGTTGTTGACGAATATTGATAGGACGAGTAACAGAACCTGTAAAAACTCGTACTTTATTTATTGGTATCTGTTTCTCCTCGTTCATCCAGATAGTTTCCTCTAATGCTTTCTTCAACGAACCGTGTAGAAGGATTGCATTTTCCACTTTAGATCGCACTTCAGCATCAACAATATTCTTAACATCTTTCTCTTCTAATCCACTAAGTTTTTTGCGAACAACATATTTAATCGCACCATCAACTTCTATGGCACCATAATATGTATCATTATGTAAAGAGGCACGTGCAGTATCTCCTTGTGTTAAAACTTTTCTGCCTTTACTATCTCGTACATAACGTTTGGCTTGCTTGGGCATGTTGTCTTTGAAATAATGTGCTATCAGCAATTCATCTTGTATCTGTTTGATATCGCTAACAAATGTTGGCCATGGCTTTCCAAAGACTGGTTTTTCACCCCTTCCCAACTTATATTCATCCGACTGATGATAAAACTGAGCCAATTTGTCATACTCATTTTTGTCTATACATGCGATGGTGATTGCATCTATACAATGATGTACATGGTTTATTCTTTCTTTCTTCGTATATTCATCTTGAATACCCCACATTTTGCGAAAGTCGGAAGTAGCAATTCCCTTCACAATATATACTTGTTTGAAAACTGATTTCAAATACATTCGAGCATAACGCGATATAACACTAATATCTGTTCCCTGTCTGCGAGAAAAGCCCTCTGGAACCTCTGTCATTACAAATCGCTGATATTTACCTCGCCAATAGTCATACTGCAAAGATAAGTAATGGCGCCTTTTAATTATTTTATCTTTTTCCTCTTTTGAGGCAGCACCTCTTGTATTGGTTTTCCTTATTTGTTTAGCCAATTCTTCGTATTTTTCTTTCCATGCAGCAATTCTTTCAAGAATATCTTCATGATTAGTGAGCTGAGAGGGAAGATTAGTTCTTTTCACATCTCTATTAAACCTATTGCTACATAAAGTTAAATTCATTTTAGTACTATCTCCTCCAGCACTTCTGGGTATTGTATGTTCAATATCATATCTCGGATTACTTCCTAAAAAATCGGTAATTCTAATTTCTTCACCAGTGTAAAGACATTTATGGTTTTGCTCTTCCCAAAGCTGGTATTTCATAATGTCTGAATCAGTAGGATTTGATATATATTTCTCAATTTCCTTTCTGCAATTCATCCTTTCCTTTTCGTTGTCTCGTTGCCAAGTCTGAATGGCCCAACGACGATTAGCATCATTTAAATCACGCGAGAACTCTATATGTATTTTTGTCTCAGGTGTTATTATCTGCTCTTTTAGCAATAAATTTACAACTTTACGAAGCCTAAACAACGAATGCATAGCCATAGGATTCTTGACACTACTAATACGTGGTGAACCTAATTGATAAATACCTTCATCATTTGGACATTGACGTGGATAAAGCTCTAACATTGAAGGATGATAAAGTTTCTTTAAGTTATTCTCATCAATTTGATATTTTTCTCTCAAAAAATCTTTTATACAGGCTTCCATTGTTTTACCATCAATGCGATTACTGTCGTATGAGTTTATTTCATTAATCACATTTTCTATGGCAACCTCTCTCGTTTCTTTGATTCCCCATATATAATGAGGCAAAACTTCACAAAGATTTGCAACAAACACGGCCTGGGAGTACATCATTCCATAATCACGCATATAAGGAAGCATCTTACGAATAGCTTTGAGACTAAGGGAAGAATAATCATTAGGCATCGAAATATTGCTGAACTTCTCAGCATCCTCATCATTCAATTGCAGACGGTTGACAGCAAACTCCTTCAACTTCTCATCGTCATCAAAGAAGAAAAGAGCGTGCCAAATGTCATTCATTATTTGAAAACGTGTTTTATCTTTAGCAAGAGTATATACTTCACAAACACCACTAAGCCAATCTTCACCAAATAGTTCTTCCAATTGAGCACTGACCACACTACCAGATACTTGCGTGTCCATCTGATAATTAAACTTATACGGTTTATCTACATCACTTTTGTAATAACAATAATTATTCTTTCCTGCCAACTTTTTCGCAATATCCTCAAAAGGAAAAGTCTTTTTTGATTTTCGTTTAAAAAGAGGTATAACTTTTAGTTTTTCTTCCTCTGTCAATCCCCGTTCAGTATTTTCATAAAGTGTATGTATTTTCATCTTGATATTATTCAAGAAACTGTACATTCTAAAATCTTCATACAAAGGATGGGATGATGGACAACGAGCTTTACCTTTTTCAAAAGTGCAAGTTCCTACTTGTCCTTTCTGTGACTTCAACGGCCGTTGGTCGAAAATAGCTTTCTCAAGTTTTTCTTCCAAATCTGCGTCTATCTCCTACTTCCTGCAAATAGCTTTAAACTCTTTCAAATAATGCTCTTTGCGAGCCGTATAGTGATTTCTTATCTTTTTACCTTCCTGGTATAATTTAAAATAATACTCTCCCAAATAATCACATCCATTGTCTTTCATGTTTTTAGACAGAGTACTAATTCCATCTTTAACAGCACCTTCACTCTCCTTCGTATTTTCTTTTCGATTACTCAGAAAGCCACGTCGTTGATTCAGATGATACAAAGCACGACCTAAAATATAACGTTGCGTCAAGTCTGTCAAATCCAACTTTTGCGTCAAACAAATATATCTATATCTGTAAGGATTGATATTTAGTTTGTCTTCAGTCCGTTGCCATTCCATGAAACTTTCATTAACAGGATAGACTTTCTTAAGCCTCCACTGACGCAAACTTTCCTTATCCAATGGAGGGCACAAATGATTCTCGCTCAGAATTGACAACAAACGTATTTTTCTTATTTTCCTACGCCAATATTGTTTACGTACCGAACGATGTTCTGTTCGTTCTGCTGCCCTTGAAGATTCAATACCTTTTTCTATTTTCACCCCTTCCGTAAATATATTAGTACCTTTCGCAACGAGCGTGGTTATCTCTTCACTCTTGTCTATAACTGCCCAACCAAGACTGTTTGTACCAGTATCAATTCCTAAAATTCGGTCCATAGTTATTGTTTTTAGTTAATTTTTCGGTGAAGTTACAAATTAATTTTGAATTTACAAAAAAATTTTGTACTTTTGCAGATGTAAGATTCCTACATCTTATCACAATAAGGCCATGATGGCCGAAGGGTAAAACCTATACTCCCGCTTAGGTGGGAGTTTTTTTATGAGTCAGATAATATTTATATTTAATAGTCATCATTCAATCTAACATTTACTTTGTCTTGAAAATTCTTAATTTCAGCATCAATAAACAAGCATTTTTTCAAACTAATTTAGTCTTAGTCGAAAAAATGCTTATTTTTTAGCTTTACCACAACTAACTATCAATCAACGACTTATAAACAAATTGTATTTACAATTAACCAAAGATACCTCGTTTTTACTTCAAAAACAGCATGTTTTAGTTCATTTACAACATATATAGTTAGCTCGCTAACATACATAATTACGCTCATAACATATATAGTTACGACCATAACTATATATGTTAGCACAAAAGAAGGGATATTTTAACCGTTTCAACCCATTTTTCCTTTCTTCCAGATCTATTTCACAAGTAAATACAAACACAATTTTGTCGCACATTTTGATAACAATTATGACAAGCACTTTGCATTGTAAAGACATTAGGTTTTTGTCCATCGTCCTTTAACGGTGGACATTTTTATTAAGACTCCTCCCCTATCCCTAACTAAACAGGGGAATGAACCATTTTGGTCCATTCCCCCGTTACATATATCAATGATTCTGATTACTTAATCACTTTCTTTCCGTTGACGATAAACACGCCCTTGCTGGCATTCTTCACGCGGATACCCTGCAAGTTGTAAACGGTCTCGTCGGCTGGGTTGTTCTCCACGGCATTCACGCCATCTACGAATCCACCGTCCTCAGAGATAGGAGCAGCCACCTGTACCTCTTTCTCTTCACCGAATCCACCCATCGAGTTGGCAGCGCGGATGGTGAGCTTATCGTTCTCGGTGAGCTCGATTTCATAGTCGGTGCCTTCCACCACGGTAACAAACTCACCATTCTTGAACAAAGCGTAGGCGATGGCTCCGTTGTTGGCTGGTTTCCAAGAAACCAAGCCGTCGGTATATGTTGCCTCGGGTGCCTCTGCCTGGATGGTGAGATAAGCGGGATCCCAGTTGGTAAACATCTTGTCATAGCTATACGCATCGGCTTCATCCGCAGAGAGGATGGTTTGGAACGTTCCCTTGAAAGAGGTGATGTAGTTGCTGGAAGGTGTGATGTTGTTGCCAGCCTCATCCATCGTGTTGAACTCACCGAATATCTTCGGGTCTTTGTTGTTCATACCCTTCTGCGTCCAGCGAGAGTTTACCAGCGTCTTGGCACTATTGGCATCGAGCGTGGTGTTCAGGTAGATACAGATAGGATAGTTTTGCCAAGTACGACCGAAGTTCCAATCGCCCTTTCCTTCTGCCAGGTCAACCACTTTACATCCGTCAAACACGTAGCCAAACTCAGTAGTGGTGGTAGGAGCGGTAATTGTACGTCCGCCCGTTCCGTTGGCAGAGCGTGGTTCCAAAGAGAGCGTCGTGTTCACGAAACGCACGTCACCACCACCGCAGATAAAGTCAACGGTACCGTGGATGTCGCAATCCTCCCAATACGATTGTTTGGTGTTTTGGCTGTAATAAGTATCTTGGTGAGAAAGCATAGCCACATTCTTCAGGATAGCACGGTCGCCCTTGTCTTGGAAGCAAACGGCACGACCAGCATCACCAGCGGCATAATAGTCGAGTGCATTCTGCAACGTGAGGTCTTGCATGTAGAGATTTTGGGTAGAGTTGACGAGAACGGCGGTTGTTCCGATACCCTCATTAGCTACCTCGGGAGCATTCTTGATGATGGTGCCCTCGGTAGATTGACCGATGATGGAGATGTTGTAACCGCTCACGGCAGTCAGCACGGTCTCACCCATGTCATACGTTCCGTCGGGGATGAAGATGTAAGAACGTTCAGCGTCTTTGCTGGCGTTTACGCCACTTACCACGTCGAGTACATCATACAAGCTGCTCACGTCGTTTTTCTTCACGAAATACCAGCGACCTTCTTGTTGGTAGTTGGTGGTCTTGGTGTTCACGATCTTGATGTTATGGATGTAAACGGCACCATTCGATTCGATTTCCATAAAGAGTTCGCCAGCGCTTCCCTCGTATGCGAAAGCATCTATCTGACCGTCGCCCTCGCCCTTTCCGGCTATGCGTCCTACCTCATTGCCCTGAGCATCCTTGAAGACGAGTTGTGCATCGGCATTAGAGTATTGGCAGTTGGTAACGAAGATAGTTGCCTTCTCGCCCACGAGCAACGTGATTACGTCGCCATTGTTGAATGCCCATCCGTGTTGCACGTCGTGCCAATAGCCTGAGCCGGTAGAGGTGAATGCCTCATGATCTTCAGGATAGAAGGTGGTGCTGGTCAGGTCGAAGTTATATTTCTTATAGTCGTGCGGAACCTCAATCTCCGTAGCCACAGCGTAGAGGGTGATGTCACTGGTAATCACGTCGGCGGTGGTGTATTTTCTGGCACCCGACTTCTTCTCAAACCATCCGCGCACCTTGTAGCCCTCTTCGGCAATAGCCTCGTTGTAGTCGATGGCAAACTCCCTGATGGCAGCATCCTTCTCTACGGCTTGCGTACCCATCTGGCTTCCATCGGTATTAACGTATGTCAGCGTGAAGTCGGGCTTTTGCACAAAGTTGACGATATAGTTGATAGTGATGTCATTCAAGCCAACGGGAATGGTAGTCACACAAGTGGTCTCGTCGCCTTTGTAAGTGATGTCACCCACCTCACCAGCGAGAGTCACCACGTCAGCAACGGGATTGTTGGGTGAAATCATCTCCTCGCTCTTCGACAGCTCGATGGTAGCCACGTAATTGTCTCCATCAGCCTCAAACACATTGTCAGCCACATAGTTTACACCATTGGCAGAGAATGAGCCAAGCATGGGAACGGAAATGATCTGTCCGTTGATAGTACCCTCGATGACAATATCGGCAAAACCAATTTGCTTACCCGATTGCAAGTGATAGAGATTCACGAGAAGTCCGCAAACGCCCTCACCAGGAGTAGCACCTTTCACGTCGTACGACAATTTACTATACTTTTGTCCTTCCTCTTCAGCAATGGCGGGATTGGTGCCGCTATTGCGGTTGGGCTTCACCTCAGTAGCCAAGGTCACGGTGCTGCCATCGGCATTGAGCCAGGCAATGTCGAGAAGACCGTTGTCGGTACCGAAGCGGGTGGCATTGAGCTTCACCTTAGTAGGCGTAAATGTCAAGCCAAACTTGGGTTGGATGGTAAATTGGATGAGGTTGGTAGCATCGGCAGAGTTGTTTTGATCGTATGGTTCAAATCGTGTCTCTGCGATACCTGCGCCCGAATTGGCATCTTTCAAATTCAAGCCACTTCCATACGTCACCTTACTATTGAGGAAGAAGTCTGCCGCATCACCGAAGTCGGCAGTTTGTCCTTCCGTACCGAGGGTGAAGGGGAACGTAGCAATGGCGGGTTCGTCCTTATAAACCACGGCTGCCTTGTCCTTGTTTTGCACCACCTGAATGCTATAAATGTAATTGTTGCCAGCGGTGGCAGTAACCTCCACATAGCCTTGTTTCACCTCGGCATTGGTAGCGATATGGCTCACCACGCTCTCGCCGCCATTCTCATCGCCACCCACGGCAAAATGGCAATAGCCGGGATAGCCTTCCACGGTAACCACATCCTCATTGGAGACAACGGGGATTTGAAGCACGGTACCTGGATTCATCTGGGCATTGTTGCGCCCCACGCAATAGAGTTTTCCACTCGTAGCATCTACGTGCATGACGATGTCGGCAACATCAGACACCACGTCAGCCACCTTACCTTGATAGTTGGTGCTTTCCTGAATGCCAGCGGGAATGTCGTTCTTGAAATCCCATTTGGCAGTAACAGTCTCTGCACTGGCTGACAATGAAGTCACCAGCAACAGACACAACGTCAACGTTTGTAAATAGATTTTTTTCATGTTTTAATTATTTAGTTATTAAGAAAAAAGTGTAGTCGATAGAATAACACCGCAAAGATATAAAATTTTTCGGTTTATTCACGTGAGAAAGGAGAAAAAAATAATTCATAATTGATAATTCATAATTCACAATTGTCAATTGCGCATTGTCAATTGTGAATTATGAATTATCAATTATGATTTACACATGCACTTCTGTTTTTTATCCGAACTTATTGTGCCGTGATGTTGTTGGTCAGACTCGTTGTCCCCTTATGAGAACTGCCAAGGTAGAGACCGTGCCAGGCAGTAGTGGCATCAGTAGGTTCTACGGTGCTGTACTTGATGTTATACGTACTACCCTTGACCATTCCCTTTGCCGTGAAGAGAGCCAACGAACTGCTACATGAGGCGGCAAAGCTATAAGTAACAAGGTTGTTGCCACTGGCATCAGCTAAGGTATAGTAACGACCAGCAGAATAGCTCAACGTACTCGTCACGAAAGCATATCCCTGCTTGGCATTGGAGATAGTACTGCTTGATGAGCCACCCCAGCCGCCACCGCCACCTTGGTTTGCACCTGCGCTGATGGCATAGCCATTACCCGTAATCTGGATATAACTATTGTTGTCGCAATCGATACCTTCTTCAGGTGCTCCCTTGGTTGAGTAGGCAAATACGGCTCCGTTGCCAATGGTGATGGCTCCCGTCCTTCCATAATTTGAATCTACCGCATCGTTGCCATTAGAGTAACAAACCGTAGCTCCACCGTTGAAATAAATAGCTCCGCTACAATTGATGCAATCATCATAACACTTGAAATAGTGTTTGCCGCCCTCAACATAAATCGTGGTTTTCGACTCTAATCCCTCTGCTCCGTCGGTTGACGTAGATACCTCAGTGGTACCGCCATATAAGTAGATGATTCCCTGCACCTTAATACCTTTGGCTGAGCCTCCACTACCCTCTTGCATTCCGCCACCAGGTCCCCAGCCCCAGCCGCCAGAAGAAGAAGAACTACCAAATCGACTACCCGTAGTGGTCACGGTCAGCGTGGGACCGTTGCCATCTGACGTGCCTTGCGTATAGGTACCGTTACACTTGATGCCCTTACCGCCATTGCCCGTCATGGTAATGGTAATCGTACCAGCATTGAGCGCAATCTTTGTATCAGCTTTCAATCCCTTGGCGGTATAGTCGTCACTACTACCCGACTGGCCCGTACCGCTATTGCTTATGGTAAGCGTACCGCCATTGGTGGTGATGTTGGTGGAGGAAATGCCACGACCGGCAGCACCCGAAGACGTGATCTTCAATGTTCCATCGTTTTGCACAAAATCAACCGTCTTGATTCCCATGCTGTACGAAGCATCGTTATTGATGACCTGCATAGCTCCACTCGGTGTGAGCGTAATGTTTCCACCATTGATGGTCAACGTAGCCTTCGACTTCATACCCTTGCTCATAGCACCACTATTCTTGATGGTGATGGTTCCTCCAGCGATGGTAAGGTTTCCATCAGCCTTGATACCAATGGCATTATAGCCCGTTCCCTCGTCTTCGCTCAAGTCGCTACTGCCGCTATACGTACTGGTTACGTTGGTAAGCGAGTAGGTACGAGTGCCGCTACTGGTGGAATAACTATTGGAAATGCTATAATAGATATCACTTCCAGAAGTGGGACCAGAGAAGGTTGCCGACTTAATGGCATAGGTAGTGTTACGAGAAGTGTAATTATCGCTCTTGAAGTAATAAGTGCCAGAATCAGATGCGCCAAAGTCATAATAGTAGAATGTTACGGTAGAATAGCCGTTCGACTTAGACACCGTATTGGTCAATTGTTGCACCAACGTGCCATCACTCTTGTAGAGATACACATTCTTCCATGCGCTATTGCCCGATCCACCAGGTCCCATGCCACCGCCTCCCGTGGTAGGCACACTGACATAAACCTTATACGAGCCAGTGATTTCGGTTTCGGTAGAGCCCGTGACCTCAGCCGTTCCACCCTTTCCGTTGGCAATGATGTCAATGGTAACAGAAGCATTGCTCTCGTCGATGTTAATCGTTCCGTCTGCACTCAATCCCTTACCGCCATCAGCGGTGTTATTGATGTTGATGGTTCCACCAGTGATGTTGATATTGGCATCTGCCTTGATGGAAGTAGGATAGCTTAAATCAGTATCGGCAACAATAGATCCCGTCTGTATAACGGTGATACTTCCACCACTCACCTTCACGTCGCCCGCAGCCTTTATACCCTTGGCACCGTTGGCAGTTACGTTTAAGTTGAGTGTTCCACCTTGAAGATAGATATTACCACTATCCTCATCATCGTGGTTGGCAGTTTCGCCCGTGCTTTCCGTTCCGTCAATATCTACTTGGATTGCATCATCACCCACATTGTCAACGGCCAGCTCTCCACTCTCCATCAAGAAATATTCATCGCATGAAATACCGTCTTTCACCGCCTGCTTCACGTTGATGGAGCAATTTTTCATTTGCATATATTCTGCGCTCTTGATTGCATGAGCCAACATACCATACACATAAAGCGTACCCTTACCTTTGAGTTCCAAATGACCCTTGCAATAGAGGGCAGCCTTTTGAGAGCCAGAGGTAGCATCAGTCAATGAGTTTTCAGTATCTTTCTTGATGCTCAGGTCAATACGCTTACCGTCCATGATATTAATCGCTGCACCCGAATAGACGGGGGTGGTGTTTTTCAACGTAAGCCCATTGAGTTCAACGGTAGCCTTATACGAACCCGTCATATAAAACTCGCCATCATCTGACGAACCCGACAATGAATACATGATTTCTCCCGTTTCATCGCCTAAGTCGGAGCCTTGAGCAATGCTCACGTGAGCACCACTAAGCGAAGGAGTAACATATTGGGCAACATTGCCAGCTACCCTAACCTTGGCAGAAGTCCCCTCATAGGTAACCTCAACCATATTGTCGGTCACCTCACTGTTGTCAATATACATATTGTCAACCTCGCTGAGCGTGAACGTCTTGTTGAGAATCGTACAGGTAGTGCCGTTGGCATAGTTCATCTCTCCACACTGAGATGCGGGAAATGCGTAAGTCACATTCCCCTGCACTACGTTTAAAGTCTGTGCCATCATCGCCATCGACGTGATGAAGGCAGAAAGAAGCATTGATAATCTTTTCATTTGATTGCTATTTTGCTTGTTGTTTTTCCTTGTTTCAATACATACACTCCCCGTTGCAATGATTTCTTTGCATCATCGACGTTCCCGAATTTCCCCATCCATATACCTGAGACGGTAAACACATCCACGACTTCATTGCCATTGATGACGGTCTCAACGATTCCATCGACGGTGCTTTCAGAGAAAAACATCTTGGACAGACTCGTCAAGCTATACGTCTGACTTTCCACCCCGTTATCAACCACCAATTGTCCATCGACAAAAGACAATTTCAAGTTTTCTACCGTTATCGCCTTTTCCGTTCCGTCCTGGGTGGTAAACACCAGATAATTGTAGGTATAATCATTTGCATACGTCATCAAGGATGTCGTAAATGTCAAAATCAATATCAGGGTATTCTTCATAAACAGTTTACGTTTTTATCATTATTTTTTGCAAAATTAAAAAAAAGTAAGCCCGTTTGCAAAAAGTTTCAGCAAACGGGCTTATTTTTTCAATAAAATACACGCAAAAGCAATTCTCATCTTTCAAGAAAGAATTCAATTTACATCTTTGATGCCTCAATGATTTGTTTTGCTGGTATGTACTGAAAGGTCTTGCCATCAGATGACACTATAATATTTTCACCATGCAATGCTTTTTCTTCAAGCATTTTTCTTTCAGCAAGTTCTAACCCCAGTTTTATTTTCTGAGAAAAATCTCTGATTTCTTTATCTGACATACCTTTTTATCTGATTAAATAATAAAACGTCATTAATAATAGTAGTAGCATTCTTTCCCCCACAAGCAATTTGCCTACGTGGAAACTCGCTATTGTCATATATATCCCAATAGTCAACCTGATCCATGAAAAGAGCAAACAAATTTATAATACCTGCCACGTACCGTCTTCTTACGATTGGTTCAGGTATATTATGTCCACCTTTTGCTACTCGCTCTGCCACTCTTCTGATGGCGAGTTCAGGTGAATTAAGCCAAAAAAACAAGAGTTTGACACTAAAACCTTTTTCATGAGCCCTCTTGACAAGATTTACATAAGATTTAGTTGATAGAGTTGTCTCAATAGAAAAAGAAGTATCTTTTTCCAACAAGTAGTCTATTCTTTGCAACATGAGTCGTCCTGCTTCTATTGCAACACTCTCTGGATTGAAAGGGGATAGACCACGAGCTATTTCATCAGCATTTACGAACTCCTTGCAATTAAGGATTTCCGGTAACACTGTATATGAAGCCGTTGTCTTACCAGCACCATTACAGCCGCCAATGATATAGAGGTTCTTGTTCATATCTGGTTGCGAAATTACAAAGAGTTTTTTATAAATAGAGAAATCTCTAATTAAAAATGTAACTATTTAACAAAAGATAAGTTATTTATCCTATAGATAGATTCCCACCGACAATGATTGGAATTTAGGAGCGTGCGCACTCTTGAGCACATTGCAAGGAGAATATTTCACATACATGCTGACGAGTGGCGTAGAGACGATACCCATGAAATCTAACGTTACAAGGTTTACGTTGGCATCATTGCAAGTTTCCTTGAATTTCTCACCGTTTATCTTGTAGCGTGTCTTCAAGCTGCTATGAAGGTTAAAATTCAATATACTGCCCACGCTCAAGGAAAAACCACGACCAATGCGGTAACGATAGAGCAAGGGTACCTGCAAGCTAAATACTTTTATGCGCGAGAACTGATCATGCACATCCACAGACTTATACGGAACGACAACCACGTTATCATCAGGAGTCTTGTCGAAACGCCAATGTCCCTTCATACGGTAGTTTCTCCAATCTACGCCAATACCCGTGGACCATGTGTTACGCCCACCTTTCGGTGTGTAGTTCCATTGGAAGATGGTCCAGAAGATTTCCCATGACGACCCCATTGCAATATCCATATTGTCAGGACCATTCAACGCATTACACCAACCGAAGCCCAGATGTGTGGTACCTACACGTTCAGCCCTTTTGCCTTTGCGTTTCTCTCCAATAGGCAACGAAAACTCCCAACGGTCGCTATTGACCGTCAAGTCGCTCACATAATTAGAATCCACCAACTGAATGGTATTCTCAAAACGGAAAGCAGGGTCATCATGTCTGCCTTCAATACGAATGGTTTGCAATGAGTCGCCTGAGATAACAGTCACCTTGTGGGGATAGTTGACAACAAGCGTATCGTTGTCAGTACCAGAAATCATCGTAGGTTGTAACGATGCGGCATGAGCAAAATGACAAGCACTCACGGCAACAACCATCATGCAGAGAAGTTTCTTATTCATATTAGTATCTTTTAAAATTTATCAATCATTAAATATTCTTTTTAGTTCCGTAAGAGAAGACACCGATCCTTCAAGGTAAATAACCGTCATCACCTCATCCCTCACCTTATAGCATAAATATCGGTGGGTAGAGCCATTTGGTGCCAATTCATACATTTGCGTGAAAGATGTCCTGTCTTTATCAATGTGCGCCCTACCCTCGTTAGCAAGTTCCCTGTTCTTGACCTTCTCCGTATCAGCCGTAAAGTCTTGAGCCGTTAAATGGTCGATTTTCTTTATCAAGGCATCATCAGCCTTGAAGCGTACACTATGAAAAAACGATAGTTTGTATTTGCTGATTGCCTTGCCTCGAATGCGAGTTTCCACCATCTTACTCGATGGAACGATTTTCCCCTCAAAGAGCGCACTAATGTGCATTTCCTTTTGGGCATAGGCGGAAAAGCCCATCATCATCATCAGTATAAGAACAAGTTGTTTCATATTCTTCAGTCATTAAACATTTCTTTCATTTGCTGTTCCATTGCAACGGTAGCATCGTCGATGGTGAACGAAGCCATAGCCGACTGCATTTCGTGAAGCACAACCTCATCGTCGGTCACTTTCTCACCATAAACGTAAGCCACGCACTCATTTTGACGTGCATAATTGTAATATACCGTACCGACAGAAAAAAGTAATAGCAGAGATGCGGCAATGGCAAGAATGTGGTCAGCCCACCATCTTTTATTTCTTTCGAGGCTGTTTTTATTTCCTTCTCCATTGAAGGAGATACGCTTCTCATCCTTCTTGTCAAGCAGAAGACTGCCCATGTCAAGCATCATCTCACGCAGAGATAAGAGGTCGGGAGGCAACGAATCCCCAGAGCGGTACAACTCGTAGAGTCGTCGTTCCTCTTCAAGCGTAGTTTCCCCGTCAAGGAAACGCTTGGTCAGCATTCGTAATTCCATTTCCCTTTTCGTCATATCTTTCCTCATAACTCATTCATTTCATCATTTTTCATCGACAAATATTTATCCCTCAGAGATTTACGAGCACGGCTAAGAGTTTTTCTTACAGCTACCTCATTGCTTCCTACCAATTCTGCGATGTCTGCCATTTCCCATCCTTCTATATGGCGTAAGCGCAAGATGGTTTGTTGCATGGGTGGAAGTGAGGAGAGAATCATGAGAATACGCTCAATGCGAAAGTCCTCTTGTGGCTCGTCGGTTTCAACATAATCCAACAAATCCTCAGATTTGCGTTGCCTTAGGAGTTGAATGGCAAGATTGCGGGTTACAACCATTGCCATACGGTCTAATGGAGAACGGAGCTGGTCACGCATCTGCCACATCCTCAGCAGTGCGTCTTGCACCACATCCTCAGCATCATCGGCATTTCCTAAATACCTTTGCGCTTGGTTGATAAGCCTTGGACGAATAGCCTGTATCTCTCGTTTGAACTCCTCGGTCGTCATTTCTAAGTTTGTTGTTCTATTTACAATACGTAAAAAATGATGTTTTGTGACATCAAAACTTATTTTTTTATTGAATTGACGCAAGGAACCATTGGTAACTATGCATGGAACCATCGGTCACCAATCAAGAAACCGATGGTTTTTGATATAGTGACCATCGGTTTCTTGAATAGTGAATCCATCAATAATACTTGCTGATGGAATCAAACTATGATGAGATTTTCGTTATCTACATCTATTAAAATTTGTACTTATATCCCAATCCTATGACATGCAAATCAGGGTCAGAGTCGAGAGCATCATTGTGTCTCACGTCTTGAAAGCGATAATAGAAATCAACAACATGAATCTTGGCAATCTTCCAATTTGCACCGACTGTATAACGAGTTTTCTCTAACGCCCACGAATTATAAGCCTCCACGCTCACGTAAGGATCCACCTTGCAATTAGGGATATTGTATTCTACCGTCAACCTACTACGAAGCACATTCTTACCTTTTCCTTTATATGTTTTAGGATCGTTATCGTTGGATGTCGTAGATAATGTACCGTCTTTCAGGTAAGTGTATTTCGTACGGGAAGACACCGTCTTTTCGGGACGGTAAGTATATTGCCAACGTTCACGGAGAGAAAGCTCAAACCTTCCGAGCTTCACACTTCCCGTGAGAGACACGTTGAAACGATGACGTGCGCCCCAATACTTGGCAGACTTCTTCACCTTGCCGTAATAGCCGTATGGCTCGCCGGTATCTTCGTCCACGTCTTCTTCAGGATCATCGTAGTACGTATTCTTCTCGTTATTGTCAAAGAGCAACATATATCCAGCCGAAGCCTTCAGCCAATTGGTGATTTTATATCCACCATCAATGCCAAAGCTCCATCTGTCAGCCGTTTTCACATTGTTGCGAGTACGAAACTCACCTTCCAAGCCCACATTCCATTTCGTTCCGATTTTCTTATCAGCTGCTGCCGAGAACCACATGCCGAAGTCTTTATTTTGCGCATGAGAGTTCATAGGCAACAACAATGCCATCAACAAAAGGGACACAAATAACATTCTCTCTTTCATACCTTATCTATTATTTATTATTATCCATCATTTCGGTCGTTTTCATCTTCACCATTTTGTCAACGGAGTTGGTATATTCTCCCTCCGGCTCTTCATAATACACCTTTATCATCGTCATGTCGCGAAGCATATCTATGCCGCCAATTTCCACCTTAGAAACTTTCAGACCAAGGCGTTGCTCCAAGTCGGCAATGAGTTCTTCCCTACGTTCGGGCTTAATCAGTTCGATACGGTCGTATTGTATCAATTTAGCATGTTGTATCCGCAAGTTTTTCTCGCAAATCCAAATGGCAAAGACCACGATTAGGTCGGTCACGAGAATCTCCGCCAACGTAGCCGAACTGGCGATGGCGTTTACCACCGACAATGATATGATGACAAAGAGGTAAGTCATTTCCCTTACGGGCATGGGGTCTGTTCGATAACGCATGATAGAGAAGATGCCAAACAAGCCAATACCAATACCCATAGATGTCTTACCGCCCAACTTGTCGAGTCCGAAGATCATGAAGAACACCAAGAAGAAGATGGCAATGCTCGTCAGCAAGAACGTGAAATAAAAGTCTCTGCGTCTGCTCTTTCTATAATACAACCTGTCGGTGATGAACCAGTTGAAGAGAAAGCAAACCACGAAACGCACCATCATTTCAGCGAAATCGCCCGAAAATGTGAAAAGGCTCTCAAAATCCATATACTTTATATTTTTGATGATTATCTATTTAATATCTTTTCTACGTCTATCAGTTTCGGTTTGAATCGGTTTACCTGCAATTGGTCGTTGGTAAGGGCTGAACCCATGCAATACTTGCTGAACCCATGAGGAAACACACGCAACTGACGAAGCATTTCCAAAACAGGAGAATAGCACAAACCGTCTCGTTTCAACTCTACGATAACCAAATCACCCATGTGTCTGTTCACACCTGAAACCAAATTAAAGAACTGAAGGTTAGAGTCAATGGTCAGTCGCTCGGTCTTTGCTTTGTTAACCAATGTGATACGATTGAAATTATTACGTATGGCAGGTATCAATTCTTCACGCTCATAACGCAAATGCTGGTGCAGGAAATCCAGTTTCTCCTGTTCGTCCAGGTTCATGTCCGTCACCTTCATTCTTTTCTTCTTCGTTCTGCCGTGATTGTTTTTGGTTTTTACCTCCATAAATTGAAGATTGGAACTCACATACGTGCGGAAGCGCAATTTCTGTCTGTTCGTATGACCGCTTTGATGAACGTAAAACATGTCAAAACCTTCCGTATCATAATATGTAGTGTCATATTTCATGTTACGTTCACCAGCAATCTCCTGCGCCCAATATTCTTTCTGGGCCATTTCCAGGAGACGCATCAGCACAGGAATCGTCGTGACAAATTTGGTGTCAATGCGATTCATGAGACGAATGCCACTCATCTCTTCCAAACTGATAGGTGCGAATTGACCAAGTATTTCATTCATGTTAATAGTTTTTACGTTGCAAATTTACAGAAATACTCTCATAAGTACAAAAAAATTCTACAAAACATTCCATTTTGTCAGTGAATTAGTGTATTTATGCCACCTAAGTTCCAAAGTACATGTATTAAAGAACTGAATTTTCATGGGAAATTTTAAAATTTTCTTCTTAGGAAAATGCAATTTCTTTATTTGATTGGCTAATTATTCGAGTATTTTATCTATATTTGCAACCAAAGTTTCATTAAATATAAAAGATATGCACCAATTAACAGTTTCGATAGAAGATGCTTCAATGATTGACCAAATTCGACAGGCAATCAGTTTAATACGTGGTGTAACTTCCGTTTCACTAAAACGGCAGCCTAAAACAGGTATGGATCGTGCTATAGAAGACATCAAAAACGGCTGCGTCTATGATGCTAATAGTGTAGAAGACCTTATTAAACAGTGCAAGGAATGAAATATTCAATTCGTTACACTGGTGAGTTCAAACGGTCATTGAAGCGTTGTCTCAAACGTGGTTATGACGAACAATTGCTGACCGAAGTACTTAACATCCTTACAAATGAAGGCAAATTACCTCAGAAGTACCTTCCACACATTCTTCATGGACAATACGAAGGCTTTTGGGAGTGTCACATTACCAACGACTGGCTTCTTGTATGGGATCAGAACGATAAGGAATTGATATTGATGATGACTAACACTGGCACTCATTCTGACCTTTTCGGTAAGAATAAGAGATAACGTCAATAGAAAAAAAGAGGGCTACAATCTTTTGGAAGTTGCAACCCTCTTTACAGAAACTTATAAAGAATTATTTGATATTCCCTACTTTTATCAAGTATTCAGCAATTTGTACGGCATTCAAGGCTGCTCCCTTACGAATCTGGTCGCCACTGAGCCAGAATGTCAAGCCATTCTCATCGGCTAAATCCTTGCGAATACGACCCACATACACATCATCCTTACCAGCCGTTTCGAGAGGCATGGGATAAACGAGGTTAGCGGGATCGTCTTTCAACGTACAACCAGGAGCTGCGGCTATTGCCTCACGAGCCTCCTCCACACTGATGGGACGCTCTGTCTCAATCCAAACACTCTCAGAATGGCTTCTCAACGAACTTACACGAACGCACATGGCTGAGCACTTAGCATCAGTGTGCATGATCTTACGAGTCTCGTTGAACATCTTCATCTCCTCTTTCGTATAACCATTGTCGGTGAACACGTCGATTTGAGGAATGACGTTATAAGCCAGTTGGTGAGGGAATTTATTCACGGTAACAGGCTCATTGTTGACCAACTCCTTATATTGCTGTTGCAATTCTGCCATTGCAGCGGCTCCCGCACCACTGGCACTCTGATAAGATGCTACGTGAATACGCTTGATATGGCTAATCTTTTCCAATGGCTGAAGCACCGTAACCATCATGATGGTGGTGCAGTTAGGATTGGCAATGATTCCACGAGGACGGTTCAGCGCATCCTCTGCGTTACACTCGGGAACCACCAACGGCACGTTTTCATCCATACGGAACGCACTGGAATTGTCTATCATTACCGTACCGTATTTCGTAATGGTATCAGCAAAATCCTTAGACGTGCCGCCACCGGCAGAAACAAATGCCACGTCAATATCCTTGAAGTCGTCATTGTGCTGCAAAAGCTTGACCTCATAATCCTTTCCCTTAAATGAATATTTGCGTCCTGCACTACGTTCAGAACCAAAAAGAACCAACTCATCCATGGGGAAATCTCTCTCGGCAAGTATGCGCAGGAACTCTTGTCCTACAGCTCCGCTTGCTCCAACAATTGCTACTTTCATCTTAAAAAAATATTAATCGAACATTTTTCGGGTGCAAAATTACACATTTTTCTTGTAAACAACAATAAAAAGCATAAGTTTGTAAGTAAATTCCATTTGGTGGACAAAGTGTAGAAAATTCCCACATACCACCTTCCTACTGCTTACTTATACGCCCAACTTGCAAAGTTTAAGAAATAAAAACGCCAATTATTTTGTATTTCCCACGATTTAGATTACCTTTGCCAATGAAAGAAGAAATCATCAGCGTGAAGAAAAGAGGAAACAACATATTCAAGGTTTGCATATCGCTCATATTAGGCGGTAGCATTCTCTATTGGATGTATCGTGATTTCAACTTCAAACAAATGGAATCAATCCTGTTCAACGAGATGAATTGGACGTGGATGCTGTTGTCTTTCCCCTTTGGAATATTGGCGCAGGCATTCCGCGGATGGCGTTGGAAGCTGGCATTGAAGCCCATCGGCGAAAACCCACGCACTTCCACCACGCTCAACTCCATCTTCCTTTCTTACGCCGTGAGCCTTGCCATTCCCCGAATTGGCGAGTTTGCCAGGTGCATCGTATTGAAACGCTACGACAACATATCGTTTCCGAAAGCATTGGGCACGGTAGTGACCGAGCGAATCATAGACACGCTCATCATCATGCTCATTGCCATCGTCACATTCATCCTACACATTCCGATATTCAACAAGTTTTTTGCCCACACAGGGACAAGTCTTGACAGCATATTGAAAAGCTTCTCCCCCACTGGGTATTTGGTAACTGCCATTTGTGGATTATCCGTGTTGTGGCTGGTGTATTACCTGATTCGTCGCCTTTCTATATATAATAAGGTGAAAGACACGCTACATGGAATATGGCAAGGAATAGCCTCGTTGAAGAACGTGGAGAATGCGCCCTTGTATATCCTCATGTCGTTTGCCATCTGGGGTTGCTATTTTCTGCATCACTATTTGGCATTCTTCTGTTTCGACGCAACGTCGCATTTAGGCTTCAGCTGTGGATTGGTAACGTTCATCGTGGGCAGTTTTGCCGTAATCGTTCCCACTCCCAACGGTGCCGGTCCGTGGCACTTTGCGGTCAAGACAATGCTCATACTTTATGGTGTGGCAGACAATGATGCCCTCTTTTTCGTGCTTGTGGTTCACGCCGTGCAAACACTTTTGGTAGTGTTGGTGGGAATATACGCATGGTTGAGGTTGATGTTCACCCAAAAGAAAGAGGCACCAATCAGTAATGAATTGATAAACAATAATCCTAATAACTCAAGAGATATGGTTTAGCTCACCTAAAGCATAGCTTTACGATGAACAAACATAGTCTCTACAAAACGAAAACCTATGAGTGAAATTAAAAATTTAAATCCTACATGCATCTGGAAGAATTTTGATGCATTGACTCAAGTTCCCCGTCCAAGCGGACATCTGGAAAAAGTACAACAGTTCTTGCTCAACTTTGCCAAGGAGGTAGGCGTGGAAGCGTTTATCGACGAAGGCAGAAACGTCGTGATGAGAAAGCCTGCAAGTGCGGGAATGGAGAATCGTAAGGGCGTGATACTTCAAGCCCACATGGACATGGTGCCACAGAAGACTCCTGAATCTACCCACAATTTCGAGACCGATCCTATCCAAACGTGGATTGATGGAGAATGGGTGAAAGCCAAAGGTACTACGTTGGGAGCCGACAACGGACTGGGTGTGGCTTCAATCATGGCAATCATGGAAGACAAGACGCTCGTACATGGACCTATCGAAGCATTGATTACCGCAGATGAGGAAACAGGTATGTATGGTGCCAACGACCTTCCCGAAAACATGTTGCAAGGAGACATCCTGCTCAACCTTGACTCAGAGCACTGGGGAAAATTCGTGATTGGAAGTGCTGGAGGCATTGATGTTACAGCTACACTTGACTATAAGGAAGTGGAAACAGACCCTGAAGACGTTGCCGTATGCGTAACGCTCAAAGGATTACGTGGCGGACACTCTGGCTTGGAGATACATGAGGGACGCGGAAACGCCAACAAGATGATGGTGAGATTTGTGCGCGAGGCTATCGAAGAATGTGAGGCACGTCTTGCTACATGGCACGGTGGCAACATGAGAAACGCTATTCCATTCAAGGCAGAGGTGGTGCTCACATTGCCGAAGGAGAACGTTGAGGCATTGAAAGAACTTGTAGAGGATTGGAAAGCCGACTTCATCGACGAGTACAAGGGAATAGAAAGCGGCATTGAGTTTGACGTTGCTGAAGTAGAAACTCCAAGCATGGAGATTCCCGTAGAGATACA
The DNA here is from genome assembly GCA_002449845.1 of Prevotella sp. UBA6994. Classification (GTDB taxonomy): domain Bacteria; phylum Bacteroidota; class Bacteroidia; order Bacteroidales; family Bacteroidaceae; genus Prevotella. The sequence continues at coordinate 26,383 of DJXW01000026.1, read as the reverse complement.
AGACAACATCGTGAACGCCATCTATGGTTGCCATGATGGTGTATTGCGCATGATTCCAAGTTATCCTAACGTGGTAGAGACATCGTCAAACCTCGCCATCATCGACATTGAAGAGGGTCATGCTTCGCTGAAAGTGTTGGCTCGCTCAAGCAGGGAAGACATGAAAGACTACATCGTGAAGACCTTGGAAAGCTGTTTCAACATGGCAGGAATGAAAGTGGAAACGGCTGGAAGCTATGGTGGATGGGATCCGAACCCAGACAGCGAAATCTTACATCTATTATTAAAGGTGTACAAAGAACTGAACGGAACGGACGGAATCATACAAGTAGATCATGCTGGTCTGGAATGCTCGGTCATCTTGGGCAAATATCCACACCTTGACGTAGTGAGCCTCGGTCCTACGATGAAGAGTCCGCACACCACAACAGAGCGTGCACTCATCGCAACGGTGGCTCCTTTCTGGGAATTGCTGAAGAAAACACTTGAAGAAATACCCGTGAAATAAGGGACAGAAAACATGGGTGGAATCATCACACACAAGATTGATTCCACCCATCTTACATGATGTATGTCATAGGAGTAGGGAAAATCAATCGATTTTTGGAAAAAAACAAAGGAGAATGTTTTCACCTCCACTATTTTTTAGTAACTTTGCAACCGATAAAAACAATTAAACAACAAAGAAATGGACGATTATCCGGCGGAAAAACAAGAGAAGAGAAGCCTGAGGATTTAGTCTTAGCTGCTAATCCTCATGCGTAAGGAGTATTTATCACACGCAATTGTAAAACGTGGAGGATTAGTAAATGAAAACATATTGGAATACTACGGGCAAACTGAGCCACATTAGCGAGTGGCAACCTAATTGCTGGATACAAGTGACTTGCCCCACAGACGAAGACCAGCGCGAACTCGAAGAGAGATTCAACATCCCCGACTATTTTATGTCTGACATTAGCGATACCGACGAGCGTGCCCGTTATGAGTACGACGATGGTTGGATGCTTATCATCTTACGTATCCCATACGTCAAGGAAGTACGTTCACGCACTCCTTACACCACCATTCCTCTTGGTATCATCCATAAACGCGACGTAACGATCACCGTATGTTATTACGAAACCAACATGATGATTGACTTCGTATCGTATCAACAAAAGCGCGGCGAGGGTTTCATCGACTATGTTGACTTGACTTTCCGTTTGTTTCTATCAAGCGCGGTGTGGTATCTAAAACGTTTGAAACAAATTAACACATTGATTGAGAAAGCCAAGCACAACCTCGACCAAGGCGTGAACAACGAGAGCCTGATAGGTCTGTCGCGCTTGCAAGACTCATTGACTTATTTCAACACCTCTATTCGTGGTAATGAAAACCTGTTGCAGAAACTGAAGTTCAAACTTCAAGTAGATGAATTAGACGCAGACCTTATCGAAGACGTCAGCATCGAGATGTCACAGGCAAGAGAAACCACAAGCATATATTCCGACATTCTCGAATCTACGATGGATACCTATTCCAGCATTATCAACAACAATATGAACACCGTGATGCGTACGCTCACCTCCGTGTCGATTATCATGATGTTCCCCACGTTGATAGCCTCTCTGTTTGGAATGAACTTAGTCAACGGAATGGAACAAAGTAGATTTGGTTTCTTCATAGCATTGGTCATTGCCGTTGTATTTTCAGGGTTAACATGGGCAATTTTGAGATATAAACGGTTAGTTTAAGCGAAATAATTACAAAAAATTGACTTTTTTTTTGTATTTTCAATTATTTTATATAAGTTTGCACTTCAGAAAGACAAAAGAAGAGCGTTAAACCTCTTTTTCTTGTCATTAATGTATTTAGATAAAAAGATATCATAAACTCAAATCAGTGAAATGATGGACTCTCAAGAAAATGTGCTGGAACAGGCAAAAGAAGAAGTAAAGAAAAGTGAAGAAGTTGTGGAAAACGTAGTTGACAATGCTTCACAAGTAGAAAATCAAGTAATAACAAAGGAAGAGGAAACTCCCGAAGCCACTACGGAACAACCACTAAACGTTTCCGAGCCAGCAGAAGCGAATGCGGAAGAAGACCTCAGCAAGAAGGTTTACACATCTAAAGAGGAGATTCTCGAACGTGTAAGGGAAATCGCGCACAACGAGGATTCACCTTCAAAAGATGAAGTAGATCATCTGAAGACGGTGTTCTACAAACTCCACGTAGCAGAGCGCGAAGCTCAAATGAAAGAATACCTCAACGCAGGTGGTGACCCAGAGAAATACCAGGTTACTCCCGATGACTTAGAAGAGGCTTTCAAGGCAGAGATGAATATCATCAAGGAGAAACGTGCCAAAGTGTTCCAAGCACAGGAGACTGAGAAGCAAGAGAATCTGAAGAAGAAACTCGACATCATTGAGAAGATTAAGGCTTTGGCTACATCTCCCGACGAAGCCAACCGTTCTTACCAGCAATTCAAAGACCTTCAGCAGCAATGGCGCGACATTAAGGCTGTACCTGCAGAAAAGGCTAATGAATTGTGGCGTAACTATCAGTTGTATGTGGAGCAATTCTATGATTTGCTGAAACTGAACAATGAAGCACGTGAATATGACTTCAAGAAGAATCTTGAACTCAAGACTAAGATATGTGAAGCCGCAGAGAAACTGGCAGATGAACCTGACGTGATCAGCGCATTCCATCGTTTACAGGAACTGCATCAGCAATACCGTGAGGTAGGTCCCGTGTCTAAAGACTTGCGCGAGGAAATGTGGGTACGCTTCAAGGCTGCATCTACCGTTATCAACAAGCGTCACCAACAGCATTTCGAGTCTCTTCGCTCACAAGAAGAGGAGAATTTGGCAAAGAAGACGGCTCTCTGCGAAAAGGTGGAAGCCATCAACCAAGAGGAAAACAAGGGTGCAAGCGATTGGGAAAAGCATACTAAGGAAATCATTGACATTCAAAATGAATGGAAGACCATCGGTTTTGCTCCCCAAAAGATGAACGTGAAGATTTTCGAACGCTTCCGCTCTACTTGCGATGATTTCTTCGGACGCAAAGCTGAGTTCTTTAAGCAGATGAAAGAGCGCTTTGCAGAAAATGCAGAAAAGAAGAAGGCATTGGTAGAAAAGGCACAAGCCTTGCAAGATAGCACAGATTGGAAATCTACAAGTGATAAGTTGATTGCCTTGCAAAAGGAATGGAAGACTATCGGTGTGGTTCCCAAGAAACTGGGCGACCAATTATGGAACGACTTCTTGAGTGCTTGCAACAAGTTCTTTGAGGCTCGCAATGCGGCAAATGCAGGAACTCGTAACCAAGAACGTGAGAATCTCGAAGCTAAACGTAGCATCATTGCACAATTAAAGGAATTGGCAGATAACGCCGTTGATGATGCACAAGAGAAAGTATCTGAATTGGTTAACAAATACCAGGAGATTGGATTTGTACCCTTCAAGGAGAAAGATAAAATATATAAGGAGTATCATGAAGTTCTCGACAAAATCTACAAGGAACTGAATATCTCTGTTACACGCAGACGTCTTGACAACTTCCGCAGCAATTTGAAGAATGTTGCCAAACGTGGTGAGGATGCTCTTGACAACGAGCGCGACCGACTGATGCGTCGTTTCGAGAAACTCAAGCAAGAGATTCAGACATACGAGAACAACCTTGGCTTCTTGAACGCAAGCAGCAAGAAGGGTAACAAACTTATCGAGGAAATGAACCAGAAAGTACAGAAACTGAAAGACGACTTGGCTTTGGTTCGTGAGAAGATTAAAGCTATCGATGAAACAGAAACAACAGAACAAGAAGATAAGTAACAACAACAAAAAAGGCTTCCAATCGGAAGCCTTTTTGTTGGGCACTCGGATAATTTCATATAAAACAGAAGTGCCAAAGAAATATATCGTTTACGCCGTCTAAGTATATCATTTACGAGTCGGAAAAACCTGATAATAACTAATAACTATAAATATGAAAAAATTATTGCGTGTCGCATTGGCGACCTTATTTTTGTTGGTGTGCAGAGGCGCACAAGCAACAGACGTAGTATTTGATGTTACTTCAACCAATGCTGGTGCTTACACCAGTTATTGCAATCAGACATGTAACGTCACCCTACAAAACAAAACATTCTCAGCCTTTGAGTGGGACGGTGTAGTCTTCCCGTTCACGGCTTCACAAGAAGTACTTAACGCTACCTTTGGCGAAGGAAAATGGGACTTGCAAGAGTTTGATTCCTTTGATGGCACAACCATCAAGATGAAGGCTGCAACATCCATTGTTGCAGGTAATCCATACGCCATTCGCATAAAACAAACGGTTGAAAATCCAACCTTCTACAATGTTACTTTTGCTTCCAGCATTTCCACGAACTTCATCAAAGTTACTCTAAGCAATGGCTTGGAATTTTGGGGAACATACTTCAAACTGGATTGGTATAGAATCGTAAACGGTCAAGGCAGTCCTGTAACCGCTTTTTCTTTCAAAAATGACGGTACAGGATTAGGAAACTGGCGCATTTGGGGTACATTCAGAGCACAAGACAAAAATGGAGATAGTGATGATGGATATCATGGCACGTTTGCATGGTTCTATCATCCTACACTCGACTCAACCACCCCATCCCTTTCGCTTGACATAACCAGTTCTGGCAGTGAAAGCGGAGGTAATGAAGGCGGTGGAGGCGACGAGCCTACCCCGACCTCTCTTGAAGGAAAAATAGCGGCTCGTGCCCAAATCACCAATGTACCTACCATCTATATCGACCTCCCAGGTATTGGCAATCAAACATTGAACGATTATCTATACAAGATACGAGGAAATGACTCAAAAGCCGAAGAAGCACCTTATCGTCCTGCCAAGATTCAAGTAGTGGCTACGTCCGACACCTCAAGTCCCGACTACCTTGAGTCGTTCATCGAAGATGCCATCGACGCAAATGGGAACACCAATCTGGAAATCAAAGTAAGAGGAAACTCCACGGCTGATGCAGAGAAACGACCATACCGTCTGAAATTTGCCAGCAAAAAGACTTCTACCAACGGACAGGCACATAAGCATGACCTCCTTGGTAAAGGCTATGCAAAACGTAACTGGACTCTCCTTGCCAACGTAAACGACAAGTCCTTGCTCCGCAATGCGCTGACTTATCACATTGGACAAGCAGTGGGAATGCCATTCTCTGCTGGCTATAAGTTTGTTGACCTCGTCATCAATAACGAATACCGTGGCACTTATCAAGTTTCTGACCATTGCGAAGTAGATGCCGACCGCATCAACGTGAACGAGGACACGGGATGGTACGTTGAGTTCCAAGGCAGAAACGACATGTGCGACTATCCTATGTGCTTTTCTGAAGGCGGTATGATGATGAACATCAACAATCCAGAGCCAGCCGATGACACGGATGCTCAACAACGCGCAGCTGTTATTAACCCGATAAAAGATTGGTTCCTCAATGGTTGGAAGAAAGCCTTCGGCGTTGGCTATTCCAACCCAGCAACAGGATGGCGCGCCTATAACGACGAGGAATCGCTGATGAAATTCTGGATTGCAACCGAATTGACAGGCGACTACGACGGATTGATGAGCGTAAAGGCTTATCGTGAAGCCGACGGCAAACTCTGCTGGGGTCCTCTGTGGGACAAGGATCTGGCGTTCGGGAACTGGCAGTCAATGGGTGACCCAGAAGAAAAACTTGTGGCTCACCTACAACAAGCTTCGTGCATACAAGGTTATTTCGAGAAACTAACCCAAGACCCTGATTTCATGATTCGTGCTAAGGAGGTCATGGACAATCTTGTCAGAGGAGGCATCAAAGACCATCTGCTTGCAAAAATCGATGAAATGGCTGATGTGGTAAGGGAAACTCAAAAGCTAAACTTGGCAAAGTGGGGTAACACACCACAGGGAGCCTTCGGATATGTTAGCGGACTTGCCAACTATCAGGCATACGTTGACCAGTTGAAAGACTGGCTGAGCGACCGCATCGACTACGTGCAGCAGCGATTCGATGAACTTGTGGTAGAGGCTAATACAGTTACGGGTAGTCTGACAATTGATGCCGCAAAGAACCAAGAAGGCAATGGTATAAAGGTTGAACTCCTGGACCAATTATATAATGTGACTTTGGTCAATAAGTCGTTTGAGAAAGGCAAATGGAGTGCCATTTCGCTACCATTCTCAGCAAACGAGCAAACCTTGAAGAGCGTCTTTGGTGACCAATACGAATTGAAAGAACTGGCGGGCATTTACTCCAACGGCACCACCCTGTATTTCGCTACGCCTGCCGACAATGCCATCTGCCCAGGTATGCCTTATCTGATCAAGCCTTCTAAAACTGTTGATTCAAATCCTGTATTCAATAGTGTCATGTTGGCATATTGTTCAAATTGGGACAACACTCATAAGCCATACGGTGAAAGCGTGACGTTCGGCAACTACACCTTCAGCGCCAACCTCTATCCTAACAGACTTAACGTGGATGGCAATGACCTTCTCATCACTGGCGATGCCACATCATTCACCATTCCACAAAAGACTAATGATTGGAATACAAACGGTCTCGTTTACGGCATCAACGCATATATCAGAAAAGCCAATGGAGCCGTAAATCCTACCATCAGCTTCATAGCAGAAGATGCAGTTGAAGAGCAGCGCAAACAGATGAACGACGTGCCAACCATCTACATCGATACCGATGCACCAGTCGATGCCGATAACTGGGGAACAGCAGCCATCGAAGTGTTCGACCAGAACAACATGATTGGCGGCAGCTTCTCGTTGGACAACACTGGACTGAGCGTGAAATATGTTGGTGACGGAAGTGACGAAAAGACTTCCTACCGACTGAAGTTTGAGAAAAAACGTGCACTGTTGGGAAGCAAGTCTGGCTCTTACAAGCAATGGGTACTCGAATCTAACGACGACGATCCATCGATGCTGCGTAACGGTCTTACCGAGGAACTCGGCGATCAGTTAGGATTCAGCTTCACACCAGGATGCCAGTATGCCGATCTCGTCGTAAACGACACTTTCGTTGGCACCTATCAGATTACCGACCGCGTAAAAGTGGAAAGCGGACGAGTATTGGTGAACGACAAAAACACCGACTGGCTCTTGGAAATTGCATCTAATGGTGAAGTTGGAGCCAACGATCTCTATGTGGCAGGCGACGAAGCCAAACCAAACATCGTCATCAAGAATCCTGATAAGGACGACATCACAGCAGAAGAGCAAGCCGCATTGCAAACCGCAGTAAGCAACTACTTCACGTCCTTCTGGGCAGATGTGGAAAACCATGTTGATCAGACTTCATTCATCAACTGGTACGTTGCCAGCGAAATCCTTGGTGCCTACAATCAACTCTCCGACATCTACGTCTATAAGGACAATGCCGACGGAAAGTTGCACTTCGGTCCGCTCTGGAGCAACGATAAGGCATACGGCAACAATGACAAACATCCTGTGGATATGAGCGACCTCAACACCACAGGCTCGTTCAACGGTATGCTCTTCAACCATGCCGACTACCAAGTGATGCGCAACAAGATTAAGGCTCTTTGGCAAGAACAGTGGTTCAAGGATGCAGTGATGGCAAAATGGAACACCCTATACGGTGAATCAAAGACCAAAGACTTGCTTGCTTTGTTGACAGCAAAGATAGACGTACTGGCTGATGAGATTGCACAAACTCAAGGTGACAACTATGCCACAAAGGCAAATGGCGGAGCAGGATGGACACTCGACGGTGATTATTCGTCAGCCGTGCAGTCCATTAAGGAATACCTTAATCAGCGCTTCGTATATCTCGACGCCAAGTTCAAGGAACTCGCCACCAATGAAGCCTTTGAAAAGGGAGACGCCAATATGGATGGCTCGGTGGGCGTTACCGACGTGGTGTTAGTCATCGACTACGTGCTGGGCAATGCCGATGCCTCTGCTGAATATGGCGTGCTTACGTATGGTGACATGAATTCCGATGGTGCAATTGACATCTCCGATGTTGTTACCTTGGTCAACAAGATTTTGGGTGAAAACACTCAGAATTGATGATTAAACAATCGTTACTATAGTATTCTCTAATATCTACTGAGGAAAAGAGGAAAGGAATTATTATTTTTAATTCTGTTTTCTCTTTCCTCCTTAGAAACAAATACAAAGAGACGTGGAGCCAACACCCTGCGTCTTTTCTTGTTTTCACTACTCATTCCTCACTCATTTTTTGGCTCAATAGATTTTTCATAGGGGGAGGAAGATTGAAGATTGAATATTGAAGATTTTATTTTGGTAAATGATAAACTTGTCAATTTCATTTCATAGCGTTTTTATTGTAAGCCCCGACTGGGGCGTTAAGATTACAGGCAGGTGGTGTAGCGTAGCGAAATCCCTATCTATGTTCAGCCGCACTTTCTCTGTGAGCCAGCTCTTCATTCAAAAGTCTAAGGATGACAGGATTTAAAGATACTCATTTGATAAGAACCATTAGTTCACAATGTACGAGGGAAGATGAAGTGCATTTAGAAAGACGCTGAAAGCGTCACCGCTCGATAACCGTGGGTGCGCAGTACCCACGGATAGATAAGGGACGGATAAAACGACTCTGAAAGAGTCGCTCACTGCACGTACGGGGGCACTCCTTCAGAGTGCTTTCCCTCCCTTAGCCTACTATCCGCAGGTCCTACGGACACTGAGTTAGAGAGCGGAGACTGCGTTGCAGTCTGATGTGTTTTGCATTTAATATTGATTGTTTTGTAATGACTACATTCTATTTCAATCTTAAATTTTCAATCTTCTTCCCCTATGATTTTTCGCTTGAGCCCATTTTTTTTACCATTCGGGGATCCGCTGAGCCGGATTTTTCGGGAATTTATCAAAAAAAGAAAAATCGCCAGGCATTGATTTTCAATTACCTAGCGATTATTTCTGTTGGGGTACTCGGACTCGAACCAAGAATGACAGGACCAGAATCTGTAGTGTTACCATTACACCATACCCCAATTGTCTGCACCAAAACATCCCGTGATGTTCGATTGCGGTTGCAAAGGTACATCTTTTTTTTAAACTAACAATATTTTAAAGTGTTTTTTTATAAAAAAATTCAAATTAACCTATTCTTTAATCGTTTTTCCAATAAATCAATGTAACTTTGTAGCATATATTATCACATATCATTGAATGGAACAAACAAAGCAATTAGTTGAAGCAATCATCAAAGGCGTTCAAGAGAAAAAGGGACAAGATATTACCGTAGTAAATCTGGAAGGTATCGACGGTACCGTATGTAATTATTTCGTGATTTGCCAAGGCAACTCACCCATGCAAGTGGAAGCGATTACCGAATCGATTGGCGAAATCGTGCTAACAGACGTTCATGACAAACCCATGCATGTGATAGGTCTTGGAGTATCGCAATGGGTGGCAATGGACTATGGAGACGTGATCGTTCATATCTTCGTGCCTGAGTTACGTACATACTACGACCTCGAAAACCTATGGCAAGATGCAAAATTAACGAATATTCCAAATCTCGATTAAGGTTTGGCACATCTTTTGAAACTATCAGCTAAAGATAATTATTACTATTATGAGCAACAATAACACCAATCAACCAGGCAACGACAAAGACCCGAAGATGCCAAGGTTTAATATGGGTTGGCTCTATGGCCTCATTATCATCATGCTTGCCGTTGGATTCATCTTCAACGGTAACGATTCGATACTGATGCCTGCGTCGGGAAACGCAATGAATCAACCCACGAGTTACACCAAGTTTAAGGAATACGTTGACAAAGGTTACGTCAACAACGTGGTAGTCAACAAAGACGAAAGCAAACTCAAGATGTACGTCAAGGCTAAAAATATCCGTGACGTATTCAACATGTCTGCTCAACAAACAGGCAAGAATCCTTATCTCACCATCGAATTTGGTTCGGTTGATGAACTGGAGAAATATCTTACCGAAGTACAAACGGCGGGGAAGATCAAGGACTTCAGTTATGAGAATAAGCGAGGTAGCGGTTTCTTTGACCTTCTGCTTAGTTTCGGTCCCATCATCTTCCTCGTAGTCATCTGGATTATCATGATGCGCAGAATGGGTGGCGGAGGCGTTGGCGGAAGCAGCGTGTTTAGCGTAGGAAAAAGCAAGGCTAAGATGTATGAGAAAGGCAACGACCTGGGCGTAACGTTTAAGGATGTTGCCGGTCAAGCTGGCGCCAAGCAAGAGGTACAGGAAATCGTGGACTTCCTGAAAAACCCCAAGAAATATACCGACTTAGGTGGAAAGATTCCTAAAGGTGCCTTGCTTGTAGGTCCTCCGGGAACAGGTAAGACCCTTTTGGCAAAGGCTGTAGCTGGTGAGGCAAGCGTCCCATTCTTCTCTATGAGTGGTTCCGACTTCGTGGAGATGTTTGTAGGAGTTGGTGCCAGTCGTGTCCGCGACCTTTTCCGTCAAGCCAAGGAAAAATCTCCATGTATCATCTTCATTGACGAGATTGATGCCGTTGGTCGCGCTCGTTCCAAGAATCCTGCCATGGGAGGCAATGATGAGCGCGAAAACACCCTGAACGCCCTGTTGACAGAGATGGATGGCTTTGGCACGAACAGCGGTGTTATCATTCTTGCCGCTACCAACCGTGTGGACATGCTTGACAAGGCTTTGTTACGTGCCGGTCGTTTTGACAGACAAATCAACGTTGACCTTCCCGACTTACCGGAAAGGAAGGAAATATTCAAGGTTCATCTGAAACCCGTGAAAACAGATGAGACGGTTGACATTGAGTTTCTTGCTCGTCAAACGCCAGGTTTCTCTGGTGCCGACATTGCCAATGTTTGTAATGAAGCTGCTCTGATTGCAGCCCGTAGGAACGCAGCGGCAGTAGGCAAGCAAGACTTCTTGGATGCCGTTGACCGTATCATTGGTGGTTTGGAAAAGAAAACCAAGGTGATGACTTCCGGCGAGAAACGTGCCATCGCCCTTCACGAGGCTGGTCACGCCACCATCTCTTGGTTCTGCGAGTTTGCCAATCCTTTGGTAAAGGTAAGCATCGTGCCTCGCGGACAAGCCTTGGGCGCAGCGTGGTATCTTCCCGAAGAACGACAGATTACCACCAAAGAGCAGATGCTCGACGAGATGTGTGCCCTCTTAGGCGGTAGAGCGGCTGAAGAGTTGTTCACCGGACACATTTCCACTGGTGCCATGAACGACCTTGAACGTGCCACCAAGAGTGCGTATGGTATGATTGCTTACGCTGGTATGAGTGAGCGTCTGCCTAACATTTGTTATTACAACAATCAGGAATACCAATTCCAACGTCCATACTCCGAGACAACGGCAAAAATCATGGACGATGAGGTGCTCAAGATGATTAACGACCAATATGCGCGAGCCAAGAGCATTCTTTCCGAACACAAGGAAGGCCATAATGAATTGGCAGAGTTACTCATCAAGAACGAGGTGATTTTCGCTGAAGACGTAGAACGTATCTTCGGCAAACGCCCGTGGATTAGTCGTTCTCAGGAAATCATCGATGAAAACGAGAAGTTGGCAAACAGCGAAGCGCCCACTTTGGAAGACATGCCCGAGGAAGTGAGAAAGGCACAAGAAGAATACGAAAAGAACAAGAAAACAGAAGAATGAAATGAATAATCGTTGAAAGAAAAGGACTTCACGTCCTTTCTTTCAACATGAAAACCTTTAACAGCCATGAGCGATAAAAAGAAAAACCTTATCATTCGAAGTATCAGCGGTGTAATATTCCTTGTCATCATGATTGTAGGAATGGTCTTTCGCCCTGACGCTTTTATCTTTTTGTTTACCCTCATTACGGGAATGACCATTTGGGAATACACGGGGTTGGTCAATCAGTTGGAAGACGTTACCGTCAATCGGTTTATTTCTACCATTGCAGGTATGTACTTCTTCCTTGCCGTTGCAGCCATCAGGACTGGAATAGTTGACAACTTTATCATCTTCATCCCTTATATCTTGAGTATCGTTTATTTGTTCGTAAGCGAATTATACACCAAGAACAAGAATGCCATCAACGATTGGGCTTACACCATGTTGGCACAGTTGTATATAGCCATGCCCTTCTCTTTGATTAACATCTTGGCTTTCGAGATTTCACCCGATGGAATGGAGCATCATTTTGACACTCTTCTGCCATTGAGCATCTTCATTTTCCTTTGGGTTAACGATTCAGGTGCTTATTGTAGCGGTTCGTTACTTGGCAAACACAAACTATTCCCACGCATTTCCCCGGGAAAGAGTTGGGAAGGGAGCATCGGAGGCGGAATCTTCGTACTCATTGCAGCAGCCATCATCAGTTATTACGCTGGCAACGATGGTTCCGTTCATTTATTGAACACCATCGAGTGGATGGGACTTGGATTGACGGTTGTTTTCTTCGGCACATGGGGCGACCTTGTGGAATCACTCTTCAAACGCACGCTTGGCATCAAAGACAGTGGCAACATCATGCCTGGTCATGGTGGAATGCTCGACCGTTTCGATTCCTCTCTCATGGCAATCCCTGCATCTGTGGTATATCTCTATACGCTCACCTTATTATAATATATACCTATTCGTTTTCCTAAACCTATCTCATCATGAAGAAATTGTTTCTTTTGGCAATAGCCACCTTACTCACCCTCGGCATTCACGCCACAGACCCCGTCAAGCAATGGGGACAGTTACAAGTAAAAGGCTCTCAACTATGCGACCAATATGGTAATCCCGTTGTATTGCGTGGCGTCAGTCTTGGATGGCACAACATCTGGCCTCGTTTCTATAACAAAAAGGCGGTAAAGACTTTGAAAAACGATTGGAATGCCACCGTGATTCGTGCAGCAATGGGTGTGACAACGGTAGAAGACAACTATCTTGAGAATCCCACCTTTGCGCTCCAATGTATCGAACCTGTGATAAAAGCAGCCATCAAGAACAATGTTTATGTCATCATCGACTGGCACGCTCACGAAATGCACACTGAAAAGGCTAAGGCTTTCTTCAGTCAGATGGCGCAAAAATATGGGAAATACCCTCATGTGATTTACGAACTCTACAACGAGCCTGTAGAAGATTCTTGGGAAAGTCTCAAGCAATATGCCTCCGAAATCATCACGGAAATTCGCAAATACGACCCTGACAATATCATTCTCATGGGTTGCCCTCACTGGGACCAAGACATTCACCTCGTGGCAGAGAGTCCTTTAAAGGGCTTTTCCAACATCATGTACACACTCCATTTCTATGCTTCCACCCACAAGGAATATCTTCGCGACCGCATGGAAGATGCTGTGAAGAAGGGTATTCCCGTTTTTGTTTCTGAAAGTGGTGTTACCGAAGCATCTGGTGATGGTAAGATTGACCCAGAATCACAACAATTATGGATTGACCGCATGGAAAAACTCAAAGTGAGTTGGATTTGTTGGAGCATCAGCGACAAAAACGAGTCGTGCTCCATGCTTCTCCCTCGTGCCACATCCACAGGTCCTTGGCCAGATGATGTCATCAAGCGTTCTGGAAAACTCACACGCGGATATTTGCAGAAATACAACAAATAACAGGGATGGGTACCATTTGTGTACCCATTTTTTATATCTTTCTGGTTTGTCACTTTCCTCTCAGATGCTGGCATCGTGTAATGCAGTGAAATAACCCGACAATTTTTTTCCAGAAAAATTTGTGAAATAGAATTTGAAATTGCTGACAACATGTTGTTTTGATGCAAAAACCGATGATATTTCTCATAACATTATCAGTTACGACCGTAACTATATACTTTACGAGCATAACTGATATAGTTAGCTCGCTCAAATAACATGTTATGAAAGCTCAAAAATCACGTTTTTTCAACGAAAAATTACGATTTTAACATCATCGCAAACGCCCATTTTTCACAACAAGCTCATTATCAACAATTTACAAAACACCCTAAAAATCGCATTTTTCCGACCTACGGAAAGGTTGGTGCAAAATAGCGCCTGGAATTTGGGCCTAAAATGTCACTTTTCTTAACATTCCGCCTTCACAACGACAAACTCCGTCAAACTGTCTATTTGCAAAATAGGATTTATTTTCCATAGGGAGCAAAAAAATCCCTAAACTATTTGGTCAATTAAAACAGATTATGTAATTTTGCAGCGTTAACTACGAAAGACAGGGGCGTAGCCCAGTTGGTTTAGAGCGCTGCAGTCACATTGCAGAGGTCATCGGTTCGAGCCCGATCGTCCCTACCAAAATCACCACTTTCACGATTCAAGGTGGTGATTTTTTTGATACAAATCATATTTGGGCGAAATAGGAGTTTAAGAAAAAAGACTAACTTTGTAACCGTTATTGTTGCCATGAGAACATTTTTGTTGACATTATTAATTATGTGCTGGGCAAGCACTGCACTTGCCCAGCAAAGTATTCACTACACCTATGATGATACTGGAAATCGTACTGGGCGTTCAATTTTTAACCTTATGTTACGTGAGATGGATGAATCTGAGGATGAGCAAAATAATACAAACAATAGAATGACAAGCGATTGGAAAGTGATAGCAGCTCCCAATCCCACTCACGGACTGGTGCAGGTACTCATCCGCAGCTTGCGCGAGTTTGGGCAATGCACGCTCACGCTGGCAGACTCTATGGGCAGGATCGTCCTCACCGTCAACACTTCCCAAACTCTTACCACCCTTGACATGACCGCCCTCGCAGACGGTCTCTACCTGCTTCGTGCCGACATCGACGGCACCGTGGCTGCCGTGAAAATCATCAAGGAAAAATGAGAAAGGGACGTGACATGGAAACGACGAATCATTTCATCATGTTGAAAGGGCATGTCGCACGCACAATCGCCTTTTTGGTCATCTTGACGACAAACATGCCATTTATATATGGCCAGGAAACATATCATGGAGCCGTACAGGGTAACTTCGCCGTGTCACCCACCGGTGCCGCGACATATACCGTACCCATTGACGTTCCACCCGGCATTAATGGAATGCAGCCTCAATTGACGATAGCGTATAACAGCCAGTCGGGAATGGGGCTGGCTGGGTGGGGTTGCAACCTTGCAGGGTATTCCTCAATTATGCGACGTCCCAAGGACAAGTTCCACGACGGTGTGGCACGGGGCATGAGATACGGGGAGGACGATGCCTATTACCTTGACGGGAAGAGACTGGTCCTTTCTTCGGGAACGGAGGGGATGCCCGGTTGCATCTATAATCCCGAGGGTAACCCTTACACAACCGTCAAGGTGATGGGGTCTTATTCAAACGGATTCGATAACCGAAGTTTTGAAGTGAGGACACCTGACGGATTAGTTGCAACATACGGAACCTCTTTTAGATCTAGCCAGAGTTTTTACTATGATTACAAGCAGAGGATTGCCTCATGGTATTTAAGTTCCATAACGGATGCTTTGGGAAATAAAGTGAGTTGGTATTATTCCCAAGACCAACATTTCATTTATCCCACGCAAGTATCATACGGAAATTGCTGTATAATGTTTTACTACACTTCACTCGGAGATGCAGCACAACCGTTCAGGTTAAAGAACGTGGCGGGAAAGATGGATAAACTGCTGACGGGTATAACATGCAAGTCTGGTGATACAATTTTAAGGCAATATAACTTGACGTATGACACGACATCCGACGGAACGGCTGTAAAATTGCCAAGACTGACAGAAGTAACCGTATCTGACGGAAACGGACAGGAGCTAAGGCCTCTGAATCTGGGATGGAATTACATGCCTTCTGAGAATGTTTCTCGTGTAATTTACAGTAACATAGTGAAACATGATGACAGCACCTTTCTTGACTATGAAGACAATGTCTTTACGAGTGTAGACATCAACTGTGACGGTATTAGCGATATTGTTGAGATCGCTCCTTGTGTACAAAGGCAGACGAGTGAAAGGTTCACTGATATATATGCACATTTGTCGAGAAGGGATTCCCAAGGAAACATATTCTTTGACAATGACTTCCATACAGGACTGGATGGCATGTATCTGTACGGAGGACCGGGCATCTCATCCACTTTTTCATTTGACTTTTATGGCAATGGACTACCGATCTTGATGGTTCCTTATTATCATATAAACATGGACGGAAACGTGCATGCCATGAAGTTTCAGAAATTTGTGTATGAGAAAAGTACTTCCATGGAAGAGTCGTTAATGGGGAATATACTCACAACGATATGGCTTAATGAGCCGTCTGAGGATGTACCCTTGTTTACAACAGGCGATTTTGACGGTAGTGGCAAAAGCAGCATCGTGGTCATAGAGTGCGAGGATGACGGTTATGGCAACTATTATGGGCATGTTGTCTCAGATAATTCAATCTGGAATGACGATGGTCTTCTTTTTCCGCTTAGTGGAAAGCCCCAGTCGCTCTGTACGGGTGACTTTGACAATGATGGCATGTTGGATTTGATGGTCATTCTTGAAAATGGTTATCGCATATTCCCAAACAGGGTGGGTGACACGCCCACGATTTCCTTTTTCGGTGGAACGCACATTGACGGCACGACGGTTTCCAAGGCATTAACCATGCGACAAGGTGACTTCAATGGTGACGGTCTTGTTGATTTTGTCATCAACAGGCAGACTGACAGGAGCTGGAATTTCGCCTTTAACAACGGTGACGGTACGTTTACGCAAAAAAAGGCGGCGACGCTTGACATTTATGACCAGCCTACAGATTACGATAATGACAAGTACGGCTGTACCGTACTTGACTTTGACCATGACGGGAAATCTGACGTGGTTTTTACGAAGGCCATGTACGGTGTAGGTCAGTTCTGGCCTACTAATACGCTTTGGCTCCGTTCTACTGGCGACTCCCTTATTGTAGCAAGGCGTTCCCGATCGTATGAAGATTTTGATGCCCGTCCACAGAATTTTTCCGTTGGTGATTTCAATGGCGACGGTTACGAGGACTTGATGAATTACGGTTATGACTGCTCTGGCGGATACCATGACGGCAGCAATCCAAATTTAGGTGTGTACCTGACGGTTGGCATGTCTCCGTCAAGTGGAAAGGTAACAGACATAACCGACGGACTTGGCAATTTGTCGTCAATAGGATATGGCTGTCTGACAACCCCGGGAGTCTATGAGCATGAAACGACTGCCTCATATCCGCTTGTGGATGTGATGGCTCCATTATCCGTGGTTCGCACCGTGCTGTCTCCAACAGCAGCAAGCCAAGGTTTTTCGTCTGTCATGAACGACACGTACTCATATAGCCACCTTTTGGCACATATTGCAGGACGCGGTCTAATCGGTTTCATGGAAACGACTGTCTCCAATGACATAATGGGTACCTTTGGCAAAAAGACTGTGTCAACTTTGGACACGTTGAGCTGGATACCGACAGAAATTACAGATACGGTGATTGTAGGGGGGCAGACATCTTCCGTCAGGAATGTAACTGAGTTGTCACGTATTGGCAGTAACTTCACCATTCATCGCATCCGTACATGTTCCGTTGATTTTGACGGAAATGCGGCGGAGGAGATAAAGACTTTTGATCTGACGAGCGGTATGGTGGCTACAGACTGGCTGAAAGACGGCTATGCAGCAGACATGTATACCGAGACGGACAATGACAGTATTGTTTGCATTGCGGGTCGCTGGCTTCCACGAATAATAACGCAATATCAAAAGCACAAGGACGATTCCGTTGCCTTTAAGTCCGAAAAAACAGTTTCATACAATAACCGTGGACTTCCCGATACGGTAACTGTCAATGCAGGGACATCACTTCCGCTGACCACGGTGTATAGATACGACCAATGGGGCAATCCAATCTCAGAGACGGTCAACGGCAGTGGATTGGAGACTGTCACGACTCATTATGAGTATGACTACTCCCATCGTTTCTTAACGAAGAAATATACGACACCCTCTTCTACAGTTACGGAATACACGCATGATGCGTGGGGCAATGATACGACGGTAACGGACAGGACGGATCCATCAAACCCATTGACGACGAAGAATAGTTACGACGGATTCAGCAATCTGACGGAATCCATTTCACAGGAAGGCATTATCACGAATATCACCCGAACGTGGAATGACGGCCAGAAACGCTATTGCGTGCATGAGGAAACGCCAGGAAGACCATGGGTAGAAACATGGTATGACACCAAGAGTCGTGTGACAGAGACGAGAACTAATAAGATTGATTTCATAAACACGCCATTAATTAAGCATGCGTATTATGATGCAAGGGGTAACATCATCCATAAGGAATCCGAACTATTTATAACACTTGAGAAGGAGGATTTGGAATATGACGATAGGGGGAGGATTGTCAAGGACAGTCTTTCCACGGGAAGCGTGACCAATTATTCTTACGACAACCGGAAGGTAACTTCGACAACTGACGGGAAGACAAGGACGACCTGGTATGACGCATGGGGAAATGTCAAGAAGGTACAAGAGCCTTATGGTTCAGTGACTTATACATATAATAGTAATGGCAAGCCCGCCACCGCCAGTACAGGAAACGGTATCGTATCTATGAATTACGATGACTGTGGAAACCAAGTAAGCCTTGTGGATCCTGATGCTGGAATGATGACTTATTCTTATAATGCTGCCGGGCAAATTATATCCCAGACGGATGCAAGGGGAATTACCACCTCGCATACACTTGACTCATTGAACCGCGTCAAAAGAACCACGACAGGAAATACTGTGGTAAACTTCACATACGGGACGACAGGTAACGCATCTCAGAGATTGACTGGTGTATCAACGCCTACTCATGGAATCTATTACACTTACGATTCGTTTGGTCGTGTTTCCACTGAAACGCGCAATTTCGGATCTACGCAATATGTTTTCACGAATACGTATGACAGTCTCGGTAACCTCTCTCGGATTGTTTACCCTGGAAATGTTACTGTGGATTACCTCTATGAAGGGTCAGGTAACTGTGAGGAGATGAAGGTGAATGGCGAAAGGGTGTGGTATTGGGCAGACTATAACCTTGCCCCAAACAGTAATGACTTGCTCATGACGGAGGAGTACGGTGAGGGGCTGTTCCCCTTGGTAAAGACGACTCGTTTCGACGAGTTCGGTAACCTTTCGACGATTGTCATGACTCGCCAGAATTCCACACTCCATGCCATGACGTTCCATCATGACTCATTAACAGGCAATCTGTTGTCCCGGTCAGGAATGCTTCCCAATGGAAGCGAAACGTTTACGTATGACGACGAGGACAGGTTAATACGATGGCAAAGTGAATATAATGCATGGGATGAAATATACCAGTACACTCACGACGGTAACATAAATTTTAGGACAGGTATCGGATACTATGATTACCCATCCTCTTCAAGCCCAAGACCTCATGCAGTAAGAAGGGTTGACAACATGAATGGTAAAGTTCCGACATGTCGGGCCAATGTGGCATACAACGACATGGGCAAGGCATCATTTATCAACGAGGATGCCACCTCCTCAGCGATGGAGTACGAACTTGTCTATGGTCCTGACGGGGAGAGATGGGAGACAACATTACGCTTTGCAGGCGGCTCGCCACAGCAACAGAACCGATATGTACGGGAAATGGAGATACTCAGCGGTAGTCAGGCTAACTGCACGTTCTATTATATCGGTCACGGCGTTATTTTGCGCAAGGCTGGGAATACCATCACGCCGCTGTATGCGTTTACGGACAACCTCGGCAGTATCGTCCGTCTCTATACCGTAAACGGGACAGAGAAGTTCAAGGCATATTACAAGCCATGGGGCGAGATGTCTATGTTAATGAACCATGTTGGAATGAACAGGGGCTATTGCGGTCATGAGATGTTGAGTTCCTTCCAAATGATCAACATGAACGGACGAATGTATGATCCCGTGCTTGGCAGGTTCCTCTCCCCCGACAACTACGTGCAGCTGCCCACCTCGGCGCAGAGCTTCAACCGTTACAGTTATTGTTTGAATAACCCATTGAAGTATTTGGATCCAGATGGCGAATGGTTTGGAATTGACGATTTGTTGGTTGCTGGAGTTAGTTTTGTCATAGGGTATACATCAAATTGCATTAAGACTGGAGATTGGGGATGGAAATCCATTGGAAATGGTGCGACTACTGCATTTTCAGCATGGTTAGGCTATAATACATGTGGAATCCCAACTGGAAATGGCATAACTTCATCCACATGGAATCAATTAGCAAACATTGGGATTAACAGCATATCCAATACTTTTCTGCCAACCATAAGCATTCCGATAAATAATAACATCAATATTGGCTTTTCTTTAGGATTCGGATATGGAGACCAAGGCTTGAGTCTCGGTATAAGCCATGGAATCACATATTCCAGTGGTGACTTTTCAATTGGGTCTCAGTTGGGCATGGGAAATAATTACCATGGTTGGCGAGCTGATATTAGCATTGGTGCTTTTTCATTGGGATACGGCATCACATATTATAATGCGACACATTACGGAGACTATGATCTAGGGAAGCAAAAAGTCGGTTCGGGATTTGTCGGGATGGGAGATGTGTCATTCGCATTGTCCAATGACTTGTTTGCGGAAAACCATGTTGATAGGTGGCGTACGAGTGCTGCTGAATTGAAAATTGGTAATTTTGCCATAGGTTCCTATGTCCTGACAAATTGGGGGGAAAAAGAAAGCGATAGTAAGCTCAAGGATGTCAAAGCACCCTTATTGGGAAGAGGACCAAAGAAGGCTTGGGAAAAAGGAAATGTATATAGTGCACCATTTTGGATTGGTCTGGGTAAGGATTCTCAAATATTCCGAATTGGATACAGCAGTAGATATGTCCAGACTCTTACTCAAAACGCAGTTCATAAATATATTACCCCAACTCCCTTTTTTACCGATTATGATAAGATGCATGTCGGTGTTTTTTCATATTATGGATATAATAATCCCTTTACGTTATGGAATTATTAAAAAAGATAATGGCTATTTTTCGTTTTGTGATGGCTTTTAGTGCATCAATGAGCATTTTCTCTTGCTCTTTTGGAAGATTCATAAAATCCATTTCTGATATAAAGTATACAGACGCGTATCATTTTCAGCAAAATTGGATAAGAACAGATGGTGTCTTCATCGCTGACAGCATAACAGATTGTCTTATTGACATTGTGTTCCTTTTTGATGATGGTAATTTTTTGGCATCAACTTCATCGTGTTTTGTCCAAGGAAATAGTAGTCAGAAAGTTATTAATTTGGATAAACTCCATTCATTACATGGATATAGCAAGAAGACATCTCGATGGGATTGGGATTTTGGGGTTTATAAGATACACGGCGATACCATAGAGGCAAATCAATATGAACCGCACTACTTTATTGTAAGACCTCTGTATTTCTACTGGTGGATGCACAAATATAAATTTCACATAATCAATGATGAAACCATTGAATTGTTTTTTTCTGCAGAAATGTTGGGTAATAAGGATTTATATGATGAAGAGTTACAATGGGGAGTTCTCGAAAAGCCAATCAGACTTCATTATGTGAAAGCAGACTCATTGCCATCATCTTCTATGAGATATAAAAAGAGTAGATGGATGTGGAATTCGAAAGAAGCGTGGAAAGAATATATGAAAAAAAACGACAATTAGAGGTTATATAAGAAAGATGACATCGTCATATATCTAAAAGACAAAGAAATGACGCAACAAGAGAAGTTGAAATGTTATGGTGTTGTACTTTTTCATAACTCACGAAGATTACGAAAGAATGTCACATGGGAATATCCTCCACAAGGTGAACAACGCCGTCACACCCCTGTACGCCTTCACGGACAACCTCGGCAGCGTCACCCGCCTGTATACCGAGAATGGCACGGAGAAGTTCCGTGCGCAGTACGATCCGTGGGGAGTGCAAGAGATAAAAAGGAATGATGTCAACTTCGCCCGTGGCTACTGCGGTCACGAGATGCTGAATGACTTCCAGCTCATCAACATGAACGGACGAATGTATGATCCCGTGCTTGGCAGGTTCCTTAGCCCAGACAACTACGTGCAGATGCCCACCTCGGCGCAGAGCTTCAATCGGTATTCATATTGTTTGAACAACCCGCTGAAGTATATTGACACTGATGGGGAATTCGCTTGGATTCCTATCTTGGCCTTTCTCGGTGGAATGATGAATGTCATTGCGAATTCAAATAATATAAACTCTAGCTGGGATGCCCTCAAATACTTTGGTGTCGGTTTTGCATCAGGTGCAGCTGGTGCTTACGTAGGTGGGGTGGTTGCTAGTGCTATTGGTATTGGCGGTGCCATTGGTGGTGCGGTCTCTGGTTTTGTAGGTGGTGCGGTCTCTGGCGGTATCCTTGGTGGTGGAAATGCCTATTTTGGTGATGCCCACTTTTGGCAGGGATTTGGTCATGGAGTCATATATGGCGGGATCATTGGTGGGATAGGTGGCGGGATTATTGGCGGCGTGTGTTCGGTAGCGAAAGGGAACAATTTTTGGACGGGTGCCGCCAAGCAGGCAATCATTAAGCCAGAGGTGAATTGGGATCCTGATGTCATCCCTGAGCCAATGAGAGGTACACAGACATTCGAACCCCAATGGCATGATTTGCCAGAAACGCCCATGCCAGAATAGGTACAGACTCCTTTAAATGAAGGGCATCAGACTCTCGATAATGTAGTATATGAATGTGTTGGAAATGGAGAAACACTTTTAAACAATAATGCGTTTACCGTAACTCCTAATGGAATTGTATTACCCAAGAATATTTATATTCCACAAGAATTAGTTGAAAATCCATATAGAATAGGTAGTTTTGGTAAAATAATAGATGGTAAATACATAGAGATTTTAAGAATAGACAATGGAACGTTTACCGGTTTTAAAGGACCCAATAATAGTCATTTCCATTTAAATGGTAATAAGGAACATATATTTGATATTAATAGATGACCATGGAAAAGATAATATTATATAATTTTTGTGAAATAGATTGGCATGATGCAATCATTGAAAAAATAATGATTGACAGGAACAATCCTGGCATCAATGACTCTATTGTTATTTTCATTATTTGTGCTGATAATACAAAACGAAATCTACGTTTCAATAATGTGTATTGGGCTGATTTGAATATGAATTTTGGGGTGGTAGCTACTGAAAGTATAGTAAAAGCTATTTCAAAGGGAAGAGACTGTATTTATGTAAAAGAGCTATATGCTAAATGGAAAGGAATGATAAATGATGTGGATTTAAACTATTATGAGATAGAGACTAACTCGACAGGTAGCATAATAAAAATAATAGCAAAAGAAGTGTTAATAATTACAATTTAATTAGCAGAGTTTTTTTGACAAGTGTCATACATCATTTCGTCCTATAATTATTTGATGTCCAGTTTAATTATATACATCAATAAGATGCATACCGACGACAACTACGTGACCTACAACGACCTCGGGAAAGCTTCGCGCATCGAGGAGAGCCATGCGGGCATCCGCTACGACATCGTGTACGGACCCGACGGCGGGCGGTGGGAGTCGTCGCTCTACAAGACCGGCTACCAATGGCCCGACACAGTGCGCCGCTACGTGGGGGACATGGAAATCGTGTCAAGCGGGCCGTCGGAGGTGTGCCGCTTCTACTACCTCGGCCATGGCGTGGTGCTGCGCAAGGTGAACAATGCCGTCACCCCGTTGTATGCCTTCACGGACAACCTCGGCAGCGTCACCCGCCTTTACACCGAGGCCGGCACGGAGAAGTTCCGTGCGCAGTATGACCCGTGGGGAGTGCAGGTCGTCAGCAGGAACGATGTCAACTTCACCCGTGGCTACTGCGGACACGAGATGCTGAACGACTTCCAGCTCATCAACATGAACGGTCGGATGTACGACCCCGTGCTGGGCAGGTTCCTTAGCCCAGACAACTACGTGCAGATGCCCACCTCGGCGCAGAGTTTCAACCGATATTCTTATTGCCTGAACAACCCATTGAAATACACAGACACAAGTGGCGAGTTGTTCGGGATTGACGATCTTTTGATATTCAATATTGCGACGAGCGCATATATTTCTGCTGTTTGTGGTGCTTTTAATGCCTCCATGAATGGTGAGAATGCGTTTGGGGGCGCATTTAGAGGCGTAGGCTCATCGTTATTGTCGTCTATAGGCTCTTATGGCGTAGGTGAATGGTTTGGACACGGGTTAGGCTCATTAAGCAAAGAACTTGCACGTGGCTTTGCCCATGGTATAGTAAGCGGAACCGCTAATTGCATAAATGGTGGTAGCTTTAGTTCCGGTTTTGTCTCAGGTGCCATTTCCTCATGGGGTGGCTCTGCCTCAAAGGCGTTGGGGACATCCCTATGGGCATCCATTGGATTGTCAACGATAAGAGGGGCATTGTCTTCCGAGCTGGCAGGAGGCTCATGGGTTGGAGGCGCATTAAACGGTCTGATGATAGGGGCATTAAACCATGAGTGGCAAAACATTAATGGTGAGAATGTCTATGTGCTTGACGAAGTTGTTTGTTCTGCCCCACGGATGGGAAATGGCGGTGTCATTTCCGCAATCCATGCAGGTCTTGACATATTGTGGATGTTTCCTGTTATAGGAGAGTTTGCCGATGGCACAAATGCTGCCATATATGCTTTTCAGGGCGACATGATAAATGCGGGATTAAGTGCGGCAGCAATGATTCCTTTTGTCGGAAACTTCGCAACAGGAGGGAAATATGCGGCAAAAGCAGCTATTTTATATACTAAATCAAGTTTAAAATATGGGAGGGAGATACATTCTTTGTATCGTGCAAAAGAAGCTGATGGAATTATGAAAATAAAAGAGTGTACTCGGATATCAAGAATTAGGCCAGATTTCGTGGATTTTAATTCAAAGACAATTTATGAGCTGAAGCCTTTCAATCCTCGTGGAATTAAAACAGGAATAAAACAACTTGCTAAATATAAAGAAGTATATGAATCTTATTTTGGCGGGACTTGGAATACGATGTTAGATTTACATTGAACAATTATGGAGAAGACAGAATTAATTAGAATATTCAATGATGTATTAATCCCTTTCGGATTTAGAAAACGGAGAGGCATGATTTGGATTTATAAAGGTAATGAAATTTCAGAATTGATTTATTTGCAAAAATCAACGTATGCAGATAAATATTATTTTCATTATGATTATATAATCAATACGTTAAATAATTCAAAACTTAAACCCCATACGATGACTAATGCCATATCCAATAAACAAAAATATGATGCATATTGTACCTTGTTGGATTTAGAGAACACGATGCCAGATGAAAAACGAGAAAAAGAATTACTGTCGATTCTTAAGGACACAATAAATGAAGTGTTTGGAAAAATAATTTCAGAAAAACAACTAAAAGAGTTTATTATATCTCGGGGACTGGTGGAATTGTTAATAGTAAAAAAACATTTGGGTATTAAATAAGTGTTTGTAATAAAATGATTGCAGAGATAACTAAAGGTATAATATGTATTTATTCTCAATGTCCCGACACGGTGCGCCGCTACGTGGGGGACATGGAAATCGTGTCAAGCGGACCGTCGGAGGTGTGCCGTTTCTATTACCTTGGCCATGGAGTCATCTTGAGGAAGGTTAACAATACGGTCACCCCGTTGTACGCCTTCACAGACAACCTCGGCAACGTCACCCGCCTTTACACGGAAACGGGTATGGAGAAGTTCCGTGCGCAGTATGACCCATGGGGAGTGCAGTTGGTTAGCAAGAATAACATCAACTTTGTCCGTGGCTACTGCGGTCACGAAATGCTGAATGATTTCCATTTAATCAACATGAACGGGCGTATGTACGACCCCGTGCTGGGCAGGTTTCTCTCCCCCGACAACTACGTGCAGATGCCCACCTCGGCGCAGAGCTTTAACCGCTATAGTTACTGCTTGAACAACCCGTTGAAATACACAGACCCAAGCGGCGAGTTGTTCGGGATAGACGATGCCGTCTTTGCGTTTGCCCTTTACAACATGGCAAGCAGCATGATGATGGCAGCATACAATGACCAAGGCGTATTGAAAGCAGGCGGGCTTTCACTCCTCTCCTCCGCTGCCTCGTATGGCATCGGTTCCGTTTTTGGCGGTGTGGGAAACTTCGGACATGAACTATTGCGTGCCGGCTCGCATGGCTTTGCGACGGGTGCCATCAACGCCTTGAACGGCGACAGCTTCGGTAGGGGATTCTTGACGGGCGCACTATCCTCTGGCATAGGATCCTTTGCCCAGGGTGTCCACATGAATACGGAATTGATGCTTGCATCGACCACGGCATTGGGCGGACTGGCATCATGGGCTGCTGGCGGAGATTTCTTGTCGGGTGCAATGCAGGGGCTGCAGATAGGATTGC
>DJXW01000009.1 GCA_002449845.1 Prevotella sp. UBA6994 | reverse complement strand
CCAAATGGTTTAAAGACAACAGGGGGCGATTGCCGCTAGGCTTGGCATTGGTTTTAATGTAATTGAAAACACTAAAGACATATTGACAAATAACAGAATTGGTTTAGGAAATACAATTGACATAGGTCTTGCAGTTTTCTCGGCCACAGGTGCAGGGGCGGCTTTTGGTGTAGGTTATTTCGTTGCTGATTATCTGTATTATAGATACACAGGAGAAACTATTCGTCAGAATCTCAATGATTCATTCTCTATTAGCTGGTATAATATAATGATATATGATTATGATATGTTTTTTCGATTACATCTTTTATAGGACTTACATTGCTTTTAAGAAACGAGGAGAAGAGCAAGTTATTGGACCTACTATTCATGTAGGAAATTGTTTTGGAGGGTTGTTTAGTCCTATTTGGTGGTGGGGGGTACTATGTAATTGTAGGAAGAAACCCTCCTAAAATGTATGTATTTGTTATGGCGTCTCTCATCTATCTTTTATTGTTTATAAGATACAAGAAAAAGTATAACCAAATCATATAGAAATATTCAAGATCAAAATATAACAAAACAATCCCTGTATTTTTAATATATTGTATGGTAGCTGTTTGTGTTTTGTTAGGTATTATACTGACTGTCTTTTTGGAACGTTTTTTTTTAGAACCTTTTCATCTTGAAGGTATATTAGGAAGATGGTTAAATTTATAATAAAAAACATCATGAAGATAGATTGGTTGTGAGGAAGAGAAATGCCGTTAGGCATTTGATGTTGGTAGTCAGCCATACAGCCGTGCCCAGTAGGTACGGCGAACCAACGGTCACTGTTCGTGATAGCGAGGGAAAGTAAATGGCTGGGAAAAAGAATGCCGTGTACGGAATGCCCTGCCTTTAAGGTAGGGAACATGAAAAGCAATATCGCCTACCTATGGCAGGCTTTCCCTCACGCCCCATTCCATTTCCCAGCCATACAGAAACACCTAACGGCGTTTCTGTATGGCTGGCTACTAACATCTGATGCCTACGGCATCTTTCCGTGCTGTAAGGCTATTGACAACATCGACCACAAACACAATTTTCAATCTTCAATTATAAATTATGCATTGTGCATTGTGCATTATAAATTTCAATTTTCAATCTTCTCAATCTCCAAAGCATATATCACTTCTTTCTACTAACATCCCTTGCTTTTTCCAAATAATTGCGTAACTTTGCAAACATGAAATACATCATACACATCATATCGGTATTTCTTTTGGCTACGATGCTTGCCTCTTGCGTTGACAACGAGGCGATGCGCCAAAGGCTCAGCTACGTGAGCCAGTGCAACCGTGCCGACACGGTGTTTACCGAGGCATGACTGCCCACGGTAGATTCCTTGGTCAGCTACTTCGACCGCCA
Source organism: Prevotella sp. UBA6994 (assembly GCA_002449845.1). Taxonomy (GTDB): domain Bacteria; phylum Bacteroidota; class Bacteroidia; order Bacteroidales; family Bacteroidaceae; genus Prevotella. The sequence continues at coordinate 120,572 of DJXW01000009.1, read as the reverse complement.
CGGCAACGCCAACGAAAAGATGATGGCACATTATCTGAAAGGACGCTTTCACTATGATATGGGGGAATCACCCATTGCCCTTGAATGCAGGGATTTTGAAGGAGATTTTGATGTAGAGGCTGATAAATATTCGGGTTTCATGTCAATAAAGAAAAATAATTAGAAATATAGAACTTTTTAAATAAAAATGGAGAAAGATGATTATGAACAATTCGTTATCAATAAGATTAATAGTATTTACTTTTTTAATATTATGGTTTCAATCTCTATTTGGTTTTTCACCTTGGAAACCAGATATTGTAATATATGGAGATAGTAGTGAGTGTGTTATCTTTAAATATCTTGATGGCACAAATGATACCATTTTTTTTGAGTCAGATTACACATATAAGTGTATCGATTTTAGAAGCCCATTTGAATGTCGTTATTATACAAATTCAGAATATAAAAGAAGGGAATTAATGGGGTTAGATTCTGCTTTCATGAGAAGGGGGTGGATTAGGGAGTATATCGAAAAATTTGTCATGAAAAACTTGTCTGGTTTAGAGGTATTGAGGAAAGATGGGTCTGTTGTAATAAACAGTCAATCCACAATTTGTAATTTATTCGAAAAAAACGTTGTCAAGTATATTTTGCCATGTCCAGCCAACAAGAAGAGAATCGTTATTAAATTACGTTATGGGAATAAATATAAAAAAAGAGAAAAGAACCTAAAATCCGCAATTAATAGTGATGCGGCCTAATTATGTTGTCTGTTGCTCCACATGACGATTCCCCATCCACTATAGACGTGCTAATGTATGTTTTTTGCCTACCATCCCCTTACCCCGTCAAGCTTTACAGGGGCTTTATGCTGCCGTTAACTTTATGAACAGAAAAAATAAAAATATGAATCTTTCAGTGTACACCTTGGTAATTGCTTGTTTATTATCATCTTGTGTACCGATAATTCACACTAAGTTTGTAGTTAATTTTAGGAATTGTACGAATGATACATTGATTATAGTAGCATCTCACTACGATAATATCGATAGTGTGGATTATCAATTATGGCCTAGATATTTGTTTCCTGAAAAGGATATCAATACGGCAGGGATTGGCCTATGTGATGGTATCGATGTCAGTAGAGAGATCATTTTTCCAGACTCTATATGTGGTATAGACTCACTCTATTTGTTCGACAATAATGCCCCATGCTTTTTTTTCTTAATCAAATGGGGGAATGCGAAGAGATATTCCTGGGATGAAATTTGTAACAGAAAAATGTTTAATAAATGGATAGCCAAAAGAAACGAAGAAGGTGGATTTGACAGGAATATTACATACGAAAATCCCGATGAAAACTATTATCAAAATAAGGTAAAATGAAATCGATTAGCAAAAAACAACGTATGCAGATAAATATTATTTTCATTTTGATTATATAATCAGGGTGAAAACCCACATTAAATTTTGACAGTTATGAAATAATTATTAGTTTTTTGCACATTTTTGCTGATTTGCATAATATTTACTGCATGTCCGGAGTCTTTCACTCTCAGTTTTATAGTTAAGATCGCAAATCATTCTCAAGATACTATTGGCTTTTCTGTTTATGCTCATAAAATAAACACAAAAAGCGATGAAGTATGGTGTTAATGACCGTTTGTGCGTGGAAACATAAAAAAGGGGGTGTTCACCCCCTTATTTCAATTCTTCTGGCATCAATTTTTTTGCCATTTCAAAATCTTCAGGTGTATCAAGTTCGTATGAGAAATAATTGGTGGTATCTACCACACGGAAGGTGAAACCCTGAGGGATGAGACGCTCAAAGGCTCGCTCATAGAAGATGTCGATGAGTGATTCTTGGATAATCATCTGATCCAATTCCTTGTAAAGCGCCTCACTGAAAGGAGCCGTAATCTTCTCGATACCTACCGACTCTCCCAACGCATCTTGTGGCCTACATGTCTTGTTGATTTCCTTGATTTGCATGTTCTCGTTCACGATGACCTTGATTTCCTCTGCACCTAACTCATGACGGTTTAGTGCCAATGCAGACACGGACTCGTTGGCTATGCGCACTACAGCGGCTGGGTCGCAAAAGATGTCACTGTCCATCAATAAGAACTCCTTACCACGTACCACCTTGCCAGCCATCCATAGTGAATAGATGTTGTTGTTGTGCTCATAGTCGGCATTATGAAGGAAGGTAAACGATGGAGTAGGGAGAGGCGACTTCTGGGAATACTCTTCCAAGAAATTGCGAATCATATCCCCACGATAACCCGTGACCACGACAAACTCATGGATACCCGCTTGTTGCATGGCACTGACCGTACGTTCAAGCAAGGTACGCTCACCCACTTTCAACAAACATTTTGGCTTGTCATCTGTCAATGGTCGTAAGCGGCGAGCCATACCTGCAGCGAGAATCACACCTATCATGACTTGGCAATCTTTAAGATGATGTCACATACCTTGCGGTTCTGCTCAGCCCTTCCCAATGTGATACGCATGTGCGTGTCTATGCCTGGCTCGTTCATGAACTTCACCTTATAGCTCTCGTTGGCAAACTCTTTCTGCAGAGCTTCTTTCAGTTCGATGGGATATTTCACGAGGATGAAGTTGGCAAGAGATTGATAGACCTTAAACCCAGGCAATGCTCCCAATTCGTTGGTGTACATATCACGTGCGTCTTGCATCACTTGAGCAATCTCACGGTAATGGGCATCACTCTTGATGGCTGCAATGGCGATGTCTTCAGACAAACGGTCATAGCCTAAGTACATATTGGCATACTTGGCAAAGTGCTCCATCTCTTCGCCCTGACCAATGAAGCCGAATCCCATGCGCAAGCCAGGCAACCCATAGAACTTAGACATGGTGCGACAGATGATGATGTTAGGATGTTTCTCAATGAGCATCTTTACGTAAGAGGCATCGCTCGACAAGAAAGAGGCGTACGCCTCATCTACCAACAAGATGGTGGATTGCGGAACCATGTCAACCATCTTCTCCATCTCTGCTGGAGTGAGCGCATTACCCGTAGGGTTGTTAGGAGAAGCTACCAAGAGAATCTTGGGTTGCAATTCATCTACCATCTTCTTGATACCCTCGAAATCATACGTGAAGGTGTTGCCGTTCTCATATACAGGATATTGCAGAGTTGTGCCATGTACCTCGTCGGCGATAGACTTGTAATACCACCAGGAGAACTTGGGTATCAGCATGGTCTTGGAACCACCTAAGGTGAGGAAGTAATGCACAGTCTTTTTCAACAAGTCTTCTGCACCATATCCCAAGATAATCTGATGTTCGTCGATGTCGTACAACTCAGAAAGGTACACAGAGAAAATACTCTTCTTGCCTTGGTCATATATACGAGTGTAAAAACACAGCTTACGGTAATCGAAATTCTTAATTACTTCCTTCACTTCATTGGAAGGCTCGAAATTAAACTCGTTTCTATCGAGGAAATTCATTTTTTCATTCATAGTTATGTGATTTTATTGTTGATCTATTTTCATGAGTAATAGTCCGATGAGAATCCAGATGATCTCCCGAACACGACAGATAATGCTGACGAAGATTCCCAATGCGGCAGACAATCCCAATGCGGCAATGGAAATGACAAACCCGCCTTCTTGTACACCCAATTGCATGGGCAAGAAACCGATGAGATTGGCGAAGAGGGTGGTGAATGCGAGAATCAATATGCTGTGAAGGAACGTGAGCAAGATGCCTGTAGTGCCTCCACCGCAATCCACTCCGAAAAGCAGAAGCATGAACAGAATTTCAAGAGCTTGCACGATGCGTGAGAGATATTCCAGCAGCAAGCTCTTGTAGAATGCTCCTTTCTCTTGTTGATGGAGAGCTGCAATCTGTGTGTCTATTTTCTGCAACGATTCGGAATGTTTCTCCAAGAAACGTTGTCCCCATCCCTTCAGTCCGGGGATTTTTCCTATCCACTTGATAACCTTTACCACCAAGCCCTTGCTATAGCCCTTAGAGAAGAGGTAGAAAGCAATGAGGCAGAAAACGATGACAAGGCCAAGCGTGATGGCTGTCAACCAGGTGAAAGGTAAATCACCCACGGCAGCGAGCGCAAGATAGAGAAACACGGATGTGAACCAAAACCAGAAGTGGGCAAATATATGCATCATGGCATAGAGGATGACCGATGACGTGGCTCGTTGCTTGTCGATGTCTTTTGCCAGTTCCATGATGCGGTATGGCTCTCCGCCCAATCCACCTACGGGAGTGGCGTAGTTGAGCGCATAACCAGTGATGGTGAGTTTGTAAATGCGCCAAAAGCTGATGTGCTCGTCAGGAGAAGTGTTGCCCTTGATTACTTGTTGCCAAGCCAATGCGTTGATGGCGTAGATGAATACCCACACTCCGATGATGGGAATGAGCCAATATCCAGCTTTGCAAAGATGTTGCCATAGTTCGACGAAACTCACGTCGAATGTCAAGAGCATCACCACCACGGCAACCACGCCGAAGAGGAAAAATAAATTATTAAGTCGTTTTTTTGTCCACTTCATCCGTTTAGGTTTTATAATGTATCCGTTATTTTCTTGCAGAAGGATTCGTGTCGATAGTTGATATACTTGTAAAGCAATCCCATAGCGATGATTTCAAAGAGGAAATTCATGGTAGGAATGTCGAGAAGGCAGAACAAGAACAACCATGCTGAACGGAAATTGAATGTCAGCAAGCCATTCCATTTCATCAACGACAGAGAGTTGCGATGAATCTCCTCACGAATTTCTGCGGGAATGTTGTCAATGCTTCCGTATTTCTTTCGCAATTGTGCCAGCATTTTCTGGAACTTAGGGGTGACGGCTTCTTGTTTTTGCGTATAACCCACATACGAATAGAGGAACAACTTCTCGGTGAAGTTGTCTTTCCATGTCAGTTGGTCGTAGAGTTCCTTTTGCTTGGCAGAATTGTCCAGTTCACTTCCCTTTTCCCCCTTCAGGAAAAAGAGATGTACCTGAATGTAATAGTCAGCTAAGCGTTGTTGTCCTGCCAATCCAGCAATACCCGAAATGAGAGCGAGGATAAACACGATGGTAGTGGCAATCCACGTATTCTCAAGTGTGTCAGTAATGCCTAACCATCCAAATTCCAAGTCGTGATGAAGGTAAAACCGATAGACAAGAGCCACGTAGATGGGGATGAACCAGACAAATCCAGCCATACCGTCGAGAATACGTCCCATGCGACTTTTCTTTCCAGTCATGCGAGCCAACTGTCCGTCCGTGCAATCAAGTATGTCGGCGATGCAGAGAAGGAGAATGGCTATGAGATTGTATGCTAATCCCGTCGTTCCCTCATAATAAAAACAGCCATGAGCAAACAATGCGGCACTTCCAGCTCCAATAATCATGGATAAGATCGTAACCGTATTGGGATGTATATTAAAATATGCGAAGAAACGTGCCCAGTAATAACTGAATGGTCGTACTACATGGTAGTCTAACCAGTCTTCTGTTTCTGTTGATTTTAAAGATTGAAATACTTTGTCGTTCATTTCCTTTATTTGTTACATGTTAGAATGTCACACGAAAAATGTACCTGATTCCCCATTTCTCACTGGTTGGTAAATTAAGATACGATAACCTTCTTACATATTCAACGTGTATTAGTTTGAATATATTGTGAATACCCACCACTAATTCTGCGTATGGTTTCTTATTATCCATCACATAGCATCCTTTGGGGAAGTGCATGAGTTTGTTGCTCCCTATGTTGTCAGGGTGGTAAGGGTTGTTCTTGTTGGTGAGCTCTCCCCACAGTATGTTGATGCCAATGTACTCGCGCCATTTGAGTTTGCGAATCAAAGGAACGCGATTGAAGAATTTGCCGTTGAGGTCCCATGAAAGCATCAACGAAGCATAGCGGTCGTTCAGAAATTCCATGTTGTTGACCAAGTTGAACATCTCTTCCTCAATGACAAACGATTGGTTGGCAACGGGATGAATCAACAAAGGATAAGGCACTTGGTTCCATTGAATGCCTCCCTTCAGGAAACAGTCTATTTTTCCCCAGCTGTTCAGCCAGAAGCGCTTATAGATCTTGAGCTCCGTAAGATTGGAACTGTAATCGCCTCCAAATATGTTCCTGAATCCAAACGTGTGACTGAGGCTGATAGCAGGAGCATCATGGTTGATGGTCACTCGCCTTTGCTTGCTGTTGATGTATGTCTCGTCGGGAGCGTATCTCATTTCGGCAAACAGTTCCGTTGTACGTAAGAATTCATGATGAGGCTTCAGCTCATTGTAATCTATACGTGGCTCGTTGAGACGGCGGAAAGACATGGCTCCGCAAGCCTCATACTCTTCTGTCTTGAATTTCAGCGTGGTTCTCAGTCCACCATACGCTTCGTATTCATACGAGAGCTGTTGCTTGTTGCAAATCATCATCTTGTCGATGGCTGTCCATTTGAAAGCCACCAAGAAATTATCCTTGTCGGTAGGCAAGTAACGGTCGCTTGGCGAACTGATGTCGTATGAACTCTCCAGTTTCAACGTGCGTTTAGGATATTCCCAGGGCATATATAGCTTGTCGATAAAGGAATACGTCAACGACGCACTATAGTAGTTCTTATGACTGCCAAAGCCATGCGCATAGTAACCTGCAGCAAAGAGCCGTTTGTTGAGGTTTGCCGTGGTTTGCATACTCAATCTCGTTCTCCATCCGTCAATGTCGTTACGGGTAATCAGCGTGTTGACGGGAGCAATGTCAATCTTGTTGGGCGTTCCCGTTTCGATAGAGTTTTCTATCAGCGCATTCAATCCCACCAATATATATTTGAATCCCTTGATGTTTTGAATGTTCTTGACAAAGCTGCCCATCGAGTCCTCGCTCTTTGTAAGGTCCACCTTCCGATAGTGTTCCCAGAACGACTTACCTCTCATTCCAGCGTCAGCCTCTCTTATTTCGGTACGTTTGCCCTTGAAAAGCTTGTTGGGAATCTCGGTGAAAGCATAGTCAGACATTCGGGTAGTGCGAATGACGATGGCTTTTTGGATAAATTTGGCAAGCTCTAACTCCGTAATCATGTCGTCTCGTGACAGTACCCATTCGCCATTGTCTAATTGGACAAATTCCTGTTGGATGCTCAGATTCTCCACAAAGTTGACGGTTGTCTGCTTGGGAAGTGTCAGTTCACATCGGCGAACATGATAGGTAGAATCTTTCAAGATGTATAAGTCACCCCTGAAACCAAAGTCTTGCTGGTTGTTGGGAAGGAAATGCAAGTGAATACAACTATCCTTTTCTACCTTCACGGTATCCTGTATGTAGAACCGATAGAAGGCAATGGCATCTTTCCCGATAGGCGACGTGAACGGATATTGGAAGAGTCTGATTTGGTCATCATACAAGTCAACATCGGTAAACACGTCTTTGAGAATCACGTTCAGCACATCTCCCGTCTGGATAATGTCGTTAATACCCGACGACTGTTGACCTTTGATAATCGTCTTCTTGGAATGAGGATTCTTGCGATAAACTGTTTCCGACACCGTTTCGTCAATACTGATAGGCAAAATCAACTTATGGTTGTATTCGCAATTCTCCACCTGATCTTTCAGCCAAGGAGTACTGGAGAACGGTTTCTGTTCCAGTTTGCTGGGAGTGATGTCGTTGGCGGCAAGCGTTATCTTTTCGTACTTGTCGAAACGGTAGTAATCATGGTTTGCCAAGTCTGTGCGCTTCTTGGCGGCAATCACTTTCTTCATCAACTCTACCGCAGGATTGTTCTTTCTGCTGTATTTTTCCCTTTTAGCCTTGATGGTGATCTCTTGCAATTGTTGTTTGACAGGCGTGAGCGAAACGTCTAAACGGTTCTTGATATTAGCATTGATGTGAACGGTTTGTGACTCATAGCCTACAGCACTGAAAGTAACATCCCAGCCTTGGTGACGGTCAATACTATAATGACCGTCTATATCGGATATAGCCGTTATATGATGCCCCTTGTAAACCACGCTTACAAAGGGAATGCTTTCTCCCGTTTCTGCATCTACTATATCTCCCGAAATCTGCTGGGCGTGTAGCGTTAAGCCACATACCAACAAGACAAGAAGATATGCGAGTCTTAACCTATTCATTTAAGGCGATGACTTGAAAAAGAATATTCCGTATAACCAGCTCTCTCATTCATCCTCAAGGTACGTAGCTCGCCACTCTTGGAGTCGAGGGTGAGCACGAAAGAAGAGAACATCATCCTGCGAGCTTCTTTCTTGCTGCTCGTCTTAGGGGTGATGGTCAGCACGAGGTTGTTGCCTTGCTTGCTGATGGTCAGGTCGCTGAGCTTTGAAATGTCTATGGTTCCACCAGACATGATGCTTTCAAACACCGTCTGGAATGTGGCAAACTGAGTGTTCTTCTGACTGTTTGTCGTGTGCTTCTTGCCTTTCACGGTCATGGTGAACACGTTGCCTTGCATGAGCAACTGGTCTTTTCCTCCGTCCATCGTGATGCTTACTTCTGATGGAGCATTCATGACCAGTGTGCCTTTCGTTACCACGTCTTTCGTCACGGCGTTTTTGTGCGAGGTCTTGGTGGCAACGGCAGTTACGTTCTTGATGTTCTTATAATGAGCGACAGCCTTTTTGTAATCGGCATTTTGCGCTACGATTGCAACGATGAATACGTGCAAAAATGTAAATATTATCAATAGCCTTTTCATAGATAATGTTTGTGCTTGTTAAACATATTTGTTATCCTTAAAGATTATGTATAGAGTCCACCGTTGATGGAGATGACGCTACCTGTAATATATCCCGCATTGGGAGAGGCAAGGAATGCTACCAAGTCGGCTACTTCCTCTGGCTTGCCAAAGCGGTTGGCAGGAATCATTTTCTTCAGTGCAGCCTCGTCGAGTCCTTCCGTCATGTCGGTCTTGATAAACCCTGGAGCCACGGCGTTGACGGTGATGTTGCGTCGGGCTACTTCCTGAGCCAATGCTTTGGTAGCTGCAATGATTCCACCCTTGGCAGCAGAATAGTTAGCCTGTCCGGGCAATCCTTTCAGACCACTCACGCTTGCCATGTTGATGATTCTGCCAAACTTATGTAGTTGCATGGCAGGCAACAAGGGTTGGGTAACGTTGAAGAAACCAGAGAGTGTGATGTCGAGAACCCTGTGCCAATCGTCAGCAGGCATCAGAGCCAGAACGTTGTCGCGACGAATGCCCGCATTGTTGACCACCACCTCAATGTATTCATCAGAATGTTGCGACTGCCAATTCTTGAGAGCTTGCTCCGTTTGTTGGGCATTGCTCACGTCGAAGGGTAACAGTTCTCCTTGTCCATCAATCATTTCGAGTGTCTTTTCAGCCTCAGCCTGATTGCTGGTATAATTGATGATGACACGATAGCCGTCTTTGGCAAGTCTGATGGCAATGGCACGTCCGATGCCTCTGCTGCCACCTGTTACTAATGCATATTTCATAATTTACGTCTTTATAATCGTTTGTATATAATCTTTTCCTAATAATTCAGAACACGTTTGTAGGGCAGTCATAGACACACCCTCTAATCCATGCAACATCAAGTTTTGTCCTGTCAACAAGAGATTGGGAATCGGTGTCTTGGGTGAAAGCATGGTTATCAATAGGTTTCTGCAATCTTTCCTGATGCCGTAAGCCGACCCATTGGGCGTGAGCGTGTAGTCACGGTAGGTGAGGGGAGTGCTGGTGTATTGCTCTGCAATCATGGAGCGAAGCCCAGGAATCACCGTCTCTGCCAAGTCGATGCAGCGGTCAGCCAATTGCTGTTTCATGGCTTTGTATTCATCACCCCTGTGTCCTACCTGCGTATGCTCCCATTCTGCACACAATGACCAAGGCATAGGTGTCAGCAAATCCAACTGGCGAGCATAATCACCTTCGAGAGGAACCCTGCAACTGACCATCAATCCTCCTACATGCTGGTCTTCCTCGAAGAATGACCAAACATTTGCCTTTCGATAAACGTATTTATTGTGATTGAAATAACGAAGCACTTGTGGCTTGAGCACGAGAGAAACCGTGAACATACCATACGTGTTTTCCAACATGGCAATACGTTGACGGTACAATCGTTTCAGTATCTTGGAATCCTTGACGAGACTAAACGTCTGTGCCGGATGAATGTCGCTGATGAATGAATTTGCCTCATACACTTCACCATCTTGACATTTCACGGTGGTAATCTTTCCGTCGTTTTCCATTAACTCTTGTGCTTCCTTTCCACGAAGAATCGTTCCGCCATTGGCTTGAATGCTTTCAGACAAGGATTGTACAATCAGGTTGCCCTCGCCACGTAGTCTCCAACTGCTTTGTATAAAACTGCTATTGCCGTGGGCAAAGGTGAAGAGTGGGAGAGATGGCTTGCGCAATTCCATCTTCAATGCAGAACCAGACAACACGTTAATCAGCAAGGAGTCGTGGAAGGTCTCCGTGAGGTAATCGTAGGCATTGGTTTCCATCAAACGATAGACACCGTCTGATCCTAATGGCATTTCGCTTGCTTCCTTGAGCAGTTTAGCGTATTGCGCCAATGCTTCCCTCTCTGACGGAAACGAAGCAGAAAGTTGACGAACGAAGTTGTCGTAACCCTCGGCGAAGGCAAAGGTCTGGTTGTCTATGGTAATCAGGTCGAATCCATCAGCGCTTAACCGATGCCAAGGCAACCGCATCAGTCCTAAGTGATGAAATATCTGGTATAAGGGTTGCCCCTCTGCGAGTCCGCCAACATAATGTAAACCAGTATCAAAGGAGAAGTTCTTCCGTCGGTAGCTCTGGATGCAACCACCTGTTTGTGCCTGCCTTTCCAAGACAAGCACATTCTTACCAGCTTTTGATAAGAGGTTGGCACAAACCAAACCGCCAAAACCGCTTCCTATGATAATGATGTCGTATTTCATTTCTTTTTTTGACTAATCCATCTGTAAATGGCTGGTTGGAGAACGTAAGAGAGAATAACGGCAGACATCAGTCCGACGAGTGTAGAGAATCCTACCGAGCGAATGGCAGGATGAGTAGCCAATACCATACTGCTAACCGTGACGATGAGCGTAACGGCGCTGAAGAAAATGGCGGTCTTATGATAAGCGAGCTTTTGACTGTTACCCTCAGTAAGTCCGTTCATCACGAATATACTGTAATCTACGCCAATACCAAAGATGAAGGTGGAGATGATGATATTGATGAGATTAAATTGCATTCCGAAAATCACCATTGCGCCAAGGACAATCATCCAACTGAGCAGAATGGGCATAAAGCCAAGCAGGGTGTACTTGATGTTGTAGTGGAAACTGATAAACAGTACTACCAAGACAAACAACATGGAAAGCCATTGCAACACGTTGAAATCCTCACTCATTTGTATGAGCGTGTCCGTCGTATAATAATAGGTGTCGAGAACCAAAAGAGTAGGTTCTTGGGCGATAGCGTCGCAGATGCGGATATAGTCGCTTTCATTGCTGCGTACAGAATCATTGGCGCAACGAACGGAAGTAAAGCACAGGTAATCGCCATTGTAGCTTTGTTCCATCATCGTGGATTGATAACCCTCTGGGATGATATGAGCTCCATAAAGCGAATCTGGCTGATAATCGGCTGTAGCCGCATCAAAGAAAGTCTCGAATGCGTCGGCTTGTAATCCAGCTTGTGGCGCAGTAGCGGCAATGAGTTGTCTAACCTTTGATAGTCGCTCTTCTGTCCAATATTGTTTCCAGGCATTGATGCGCTCTTGTTGTTTCTTTATGGAAACAAATATCTGGTTGGTGTGCGTATAGCTTTTCACCAATCCTAATTGCTGTAGAGAGTCGAGTTTCTTATCAAGAATCTCGAAGTTCTCTATCGCTTCTTCCATCGTTTTGCCTTGGCTGGCAAAATACTTCTGCTTGTCTCCCGTGTAAGTCTTATCGCGCAATAATTGTTCGGAGTATTCGGTCATTTCATTGAGGTAACCTAAGTTGTGCATATCTGCATCGAAATGAGTTCCACCAATCATGTATGCACCAATACAAAGAACCATGATGGCGGTAATGACTATGATGAAAGGTTTCTTCCTGTCGATAGGATAAGCGTTGATACGGTCGATAAAAGCAAATGATTGACGTTTGTCAGACTTCTTTTCGGAAGAAAGAAATTGCGGCAAATAAGTAAGACTGAATAAAGTAGTGCCGAGAATGGCAAACGCTGCAAAAAGACCGAAGTCTTGCAATAGATCAGTCTTGATAAAGATGAGACCTGCAAACGAACCGATGGTGGTCAGACATCCTAACCACACAGGTTTTACTTGGTCTTGAAGCAATTGTACGTTGTCTTTCACATATTGATGATGCGTCAAGACATGAAGTACATAACTAAGTGCCACACCTAAGACCACTCCACCAATGCCCAAAGCCAACAAGGAGAATTCTCCCTTGAGCCAATACATGATGGAAAGGGCAAAGAGTGTTCCGAAAACCACTGGCAGAAGCAAAAGGGGAATGGTGCTCCACTTGCGGAAACATACCAGCAAGAACAACAATACCAATAGCAATGCGCCACTGATGGTGGTTGTCAAGTCGTGCTTGATTTGTGTAGAATTATAGAAACCGCTGGCAGGTGTGCCGTGGTAGGTGATGCGAATGTTGGGGTATGTCTTGGCAAATTGAGTGATTTGTTGATTCAACATCAAGAACATATCAGAGCCTTGTCCAGTGTTTGTCGCAGAAAAACGTGGTGTGATAAAGGCTATACATACCGTGGAATCAGGTACGAAGAAATGCTCTTCTATGGTCTTATAACTGCCTGTGCCACTGTCAAGTAATGGCTTCAACTGTTCCATCAGAATGTTTCGCATACCCATTGGGTCTAACTGAATAAGTTCTGGGAACATTTCGCCAAACTCACCCGATAGGTCTTCATAGTTTTGTTGCATCTGTCGGGTGAAGTGGGCTTTGGTCAGCAATGTGTCAAACTGCGAGTAAGCAGATGTGTCGATGTATGCTGGTAAATGTTCGGTGAGATAACCAATGCCGTCAGGTATGAGTTCTTCTGGCAATCGGTAGAAGATGTCGCCTATCGTTTGACTGGCAGAGTCGTTGACTAATAGGGAATCAATGAACAAGTCGCATACCTCTATCAAGCTGTCAGGGTTTTCACCCTCAAACAGCAAGAATGTCTTGTCTTTGATTTTTAAGTTGGCAAAAGCCAATTTTGTGGTTCCATCACTGTTTTTCGATGATGGCATTAATTTGTTGATATCTTCCTCTAAGTGGATTTGCGATGCAAAATATCCGAAGAAGATAAATAGGGCAACCATCGACAGCCAACAAACTGTGCGATGGTTGCGAAAAAAATGGTAAATATTGATGAAGAATTTTGTCATTGTATAAATATTTTCATTTCCACTTCTGCGATGTTTTCTTCACCGATACGTGTCGTTCCGTGTGCTAAGGTCATATTGCCGAAAGAGAACGTGAAAGAAATATCGGTCTCAATCTTCTCTCCAGCCAAAGGACGACGGTTGCATTGGAAATTCTTGATTTCTACAATCATCCCGACAGGCGGTTTCGTGTCGCCACGTTGACGAGCCTGATAGCCAGCCAGTGCAGAGCACGATTGGGCAATATGTTCTAACAATCCTGATTCTAAAAATTCGCCAGAGGGAAGCACGAAGATGTTGTCCACCCTAACCGTCAAGGCAGTTGTGGCATGTTGCTCTTCCTGTTCTTCAAACTCATCGACCATCATCATGGGATAACGTTGTGGGATGAGTTGTTTGATGTCCTCTCCTCTAAACATTATTTGGCAAGATGTTCCTCAATGTAGTTATAGAGATCGTCGAATGTCTGAATCTTGTGCAATTCCTCTACGGGAATGGTAATCTTATAGGTAAACTGCACGAGAGCAACTAAGTCAACCAGACTGATGCTGTCGAGATTGAGAGTTTCCTTCAATGGAGCATCTGGAGTAAATTCACTTTGTTCGATTTCAAATTCTTCTGAGAGCAAGTCGTTTACTTGCTTGATGATTTCTTCTCTTGTCATTTTTTTAAGTTATTTATGTGTTTTGTTTGTGATACTTAATTTTATAGGTTTTTGATAATCAGTGACGAGTTGGTGCCACCAAATCCAAAAGAGTTGCTGAGGAACATATCGAAATGAGCCTTGCGTGTCTCTGGGAAGATGTTGATACAAGCCGTTTCCTCATCGGGATTCTCGAAATTGAGAGAACCAGCGATAAAGTCATTCTTCATCATCAAGAGAGAGTAGATGATTTCAGATGCGCCAGCCATCCACATTTCATGACCAGTCTGACTCTTGGTTGATGTTACGGGTACGTGGTAGTCACCGAATATTTGCGCAATGGCTTGTGCCTCGCGTCCGTCTCCAGCCTTGGTAGATGTAGCGTGAGCATTCACGTAACCAATATCATGAGGATTGATGCCACCATTTCTCAAGCTCAATTCCAATGAACGGGCTGGACCAGCCACGTTGGGTGTAGAGATATGCTCTCCGTTACCAGAGAATCCCCAACCAACAATCTCAGCGAGGATAGGTGCACCACGTTTCACGGCATGTTCGTAACTCTCAATGATAACTGTAGCAGCTCCACCACTTGGAATAAGACCGTCACGGTTGCGGTCGAATGGACGACTTGCCTTTGTGGGCTCATCCTCACGTGTAGAGAATGCCATGAGTCCGTCAAATGCCGCAACGCTAAACATGTTTGCCTCTTGTGCTCCACCACAGATAACGCAGTCTTGTAATCCGTCTTTAATGAGCAAATATCCTAAACCGATGGAATGAGAACCCGATGCACAAGCAGCAGATGCCGTCAGGTTGATACCTTTCAAGTGAAACAGCGTGGCAAGGTTCATCGTTACGGTTGAGTTCATCGACTGGAAAATAGCACCGCTTCCACATGCTGCGGTAGAACCAGCCTGGCGGAATTTGTCGAGAGCTCTCATCGTGGCTTCAGCAACGGAGTCATTGCCGTAGATTACGCCTATTTCGTGTTGGTCGATGTAATCTTGTGAGAGACGTGCATGTTCCATTGCCTGCAACGTTGCGATATATGCGTATTGTGCTTCCTCTGGTATGAGCTTGCGCATGTCTCTACTCAGATAAGGTTTGAGGTTAGGTTGTGGCACGTTGCCGCAAAGAGCAGAGCGGAATCCTGCATCTTTACGTTCTTGACTGAAAATAATGCCACTCTTTCCCTCGTATAATGATTGGCGCACTTCATCCAGGTTCGTGCCGAGACACGACCAAATGCCCAATCCTGTAATTACTACTCTTCTTTCCATGTTATTATTGTATAGTTTTTATGTAACATCTTCTACGTTTGATATATTCGGGATTCAATACTTTCCATTGTGAAAGTTCCTTGAAGTTGTCCTCCAATTGTGGTCCCGTCTCTGCCCACTTGAAACCATATTTATTATATATAGGTATGAGGTGGTTGAAGAACATGGCGTTTACTCCTAACCCTTGGTAATCTGGACGAACACCAATGAGCAACATTTCCACAGTGTCCTCGTGCTTCCATTTGAGAGCCTTCAGCAAATGAAACCAACCGAATGGCAAGAGCTTACCTTTCGCTTTCTGAGTAGCTCGCGCCAGACTTCCCATTGTCACGGTCGCACCAACCAGTTCTCCTTTATCGTTAATGACTACAGGCATGAGTTGCTTGTCAATCAACTGGAGGTATTTGCCAACGAATTCGTCGATTTGTTGGCCTGATATTTCAGAGAAACCGAAAAGTGGAGAGTATGCTTCATTTAACAATTTGAAGATCTTTCGTCCGTATTGTCTTTTCGTAATGTCCTTATCTGTTAAGGTGAGCACTCGCAATCCTACTTGCTCCTTTGCGTATTGAGCTACACGGGCATATCTCACAGGAACTTCTTTGGGAACGTTGACGCGTATTTGTACCCAATCTGTTTCTTTTTTGAATCCCAATGCTTCCATGTGTCGAGGATAGTATTCTGGGTTGTAAATGGTAATTATTGACCCCAACATATCAAAATCCTCAATCAACATTCCCTCCTTGTCGAAGTCGGTTATTCCTAACGGTCCTTGGATGGAATCCATTCCGTATGAACGTCCCCATTCTTCTACGCTGTTGAGTAATGCTCTGGAAATCGCTAAGTCATCCAAAAACTCTATCATGGAAAAACGAACATTGTGTGTCTTCCATTTCTCGTTTGCACGATGATTCACGATTCCGACAATGCGTCCGACAGCCTTGTCTCCTCGATATGCTACGAATGGCTGAACGTTGGAAAATTCCAATCCAGAGTTTTTCCGTGAGTCGAAAATATCTTTAACATCACTTTCAAAATCAGGAACATATTGTGGGCAATTTTGATAGATGATATCTACTACGTGTATGAAATCATCTAACTCTTTCTTGCTTGCTACTTTTTTTACGATAATTTCATCCATTATATCATCTTTTTATGTTCCAAACGGTATTCTATGGGTGTGATTCCTGCTTGCTCACGGAAATATTGTCCGAAGAAAGATGAATTGGGAAAGCCCAAGATGTTGGAAATTTCCTTGACACTTAAATCGGTTTCCGTTAGCAAACTATAACCATCTTGCATCACACTCTCGATAATCCAACGTATAGGACTTTTCCCACTAACTCTCTTGCATACCGTAGAAAGGTATTTGGAGGTGATGTTCAATTGGTTTGCATAAAACGATACACGTTGACGCTTTTGTTTTTGATTGGCTAACAATTGTAGGAATTGGTTGAAAATTTCCTTGTCGTGCATGGTGGAAATGTCATCAGAATGCATCATGTCCTCGTGCTTCATCAGTTCTTCGCAAAGCAAAAGCATGAGCATACGTAAAAAAGAACTGGTGATTTCGTCATATAGGATGGGCATTGGATCTCTCTGAAAAATGCAACGAGTGTATTCCCCAAATGCTTCCAACCAATTGGCACTTTCCAAGACGTATATTTCTTTCATGTACATTGCCTTGTTCCAAATGTTGATTTGGTTTCCTAAAATTGATTTTAAGGCACGGTCTGAAAAAAGAAGTGCACTCGCCTCTACGTCGGTGCTGACCATCATTGGCTGCACCAATTTGCCTCTGGGGATAAGAAACAACTGACCAGGCTTTACGTTAATTTGGTTGTTGCCCCCAATCTCTACTAATATCCTTCCACCTCGACAATATATAATGGAATTGTAATTCATTCTTAGAGTGGATAGGTTCTCCACGTCTCGAATGTTATCCAAGACCTTTACCTCATTGTCGTATTTAAATACTATTTTTGAGTTAGCCATATACGTGTTCGTAATTCCGACTGCAAAAATAGATGTTTTTATGGATTTTTCGACGTTGATTTTTTCATTTAATATGTTTATTATTGTTTTTATATGAAAAATAGAACAAATTGAAAGAAAAGTTGGCGACCGTTAAAAGTTTTCTAAATATGAATACCATATTCTTGTTTCACTTCACTCATCACAAATGTACTTTCCAATGAACTGAGATTTTCGATGGTTCCCAATTTGTTTAATACAAACTCTTGGTATTGTTTCATGTCGCACGCGCGTACCTTTAATAAGTAATCATAGTTACCCGACGTGTTGTAACACTCTGTTACTTCAGGAATCTTCATAATCTTTCGCGTGAAGGTATCTGCAATTTCATGGTTGATGTGCATAAGTTTCACTTTGCAAAATACCAAAAGGCTTTGATTGAGCTTCTCTGGGTCTAATACTGCTACGTACTTCTTGATGTAACCTTGTCTTTCCAGTCTTTTCAGACGTTCAAACACGGGCGTTGGAGTTAAATTAACAGCATCAGCCAGTTCTTTGGTTGTCAATTTTGCATTCTTTTGTAATGTTCGAAGAATCTTTAAGTCGATTGCGTCTAATGTTTCCATATTATGCGTAGAAAATTATTCTGCCAAAGGCGTTTTTTGATAAGATAAAAAGATGTATATTTTGTTTGAGTATGCAAAAATAGCTATATTTTCTGAATAATGCAAATAATTTGGAGGATATTTCTAAAACTTATAACTTTGCATCGTCAAAACATTCAAAATCGAATGACAAATATCACATAGTATAAACATTTAAAAATATAATCATTATGGCACAGAAAAAATTACATTTCGAGACTCTTCAACTTCATGTTGGACAAGAACAGGCTGATCCCGCAACTGATTCACGTGCTGTTCCCATTTACCAAACTACCTCTTACGTGTTTCATAACTCGCAACATGCTGCTGATCGTTTTGGGCTGAGGGATGCTGGAAACATCTACGGACGATTGACCAATTCTACTCAAGGTGTATTTGAGGATCGTGTGGCTGCACTCGAAGGAGGTGTGGCTGGATTGGCAGTGGCAAGTGGAGCGGCTGCCGTGACTTACGCCTTGCAGAACATCGTTGGCGCAGGCGACCATATCGTTGCTGCGGACAATCTCTATGGTGGCTCGTTCAATCTCATTACCCATACGCTTGCTTCCTTGGGTATTTCTCATACCATCGTTAAGGTTAATGACTTGTCTGCACTCGAAGCTGCCATTCAACCTAATACAAAGGTGGTGTATGCAGAGACGTTTGGTAATCCTAATTCTGACGTTACGAATATCGAAGCGGTAGCAGAGGTCGCTCATCGCCACCATATTCCCCTCATCATTGATAATACGTTTGGAACACCGTTCCTCATTCGTCCCATCGAACATGGAGCTGACGTGGTGGTTCACTCTGCTACTAAGTTCCTTGGTGGTCATGGCAGTAGCTTGGGCGGCGTGATTGTTGATGGTGGAAAGTTCGACTGGAAAGCCAATGCCGATAAGTTCCCATCTCTCGCCAAACCTGATCCCAGTTATCATGGTGCCGTTTTTGCTGACGTGGCTGGTGCAGCTGCATTTGTGACCAGGATTCGTGCCGTCATCTTGCGTGATACAGGTTCTACGATTTCTCCTTTCAATGCTTGGATATTACTTCAAGGATTGGAAACGCTGAGCCTACGCGTTGAACGACATGTGGAGAATGCCTTGAAAGTGGTCAACTTCTTGGCTAATCATCCGAAAGTGGCTCATGTAAATCATCCCAGTTTACCCTCGCATCCAGACCATGAATTATATAATAGGTATTTTCCAAATGGTGGAGGAAGTATCTTCACATTTGAAATCAAGGGCGGACAAGAGGCTGCATGGAAATTCATTGACTCATTGCAAATCTTCTCGTTGCTCGCCAATGTTGCTGACGTGAAGAGCTTGGTTATCCATCCTTATACTACCACTCACTCACAATTGTCACCAGAGGAATTGGAGGAGCAACATATCACACCTTCTACCGTGCGCCTCTCTATTGGTACGGAACATATTGACGATATTATCGACGATTTAACTCAAGCATTCAATAACATTTAATATATTATATCATTATGGCAAAGATAGCTAAACAATTAACGGATCTCATTGGCAATACGCCTCTTGTAGAACTCAATAAATTTTCTCAATCGAAAGATCTTCAAACACCTATCATTGCAAAGGTGGAGTATTTCAATCCTGGCGGAAGCGTGAAAGATCGTATCGCCTTGGCTATGATTGAGGATGCGGAACAACGTGGAATCCTGAAACCTGGAGCTACCATCATCGAACCGACAAGTGGTAATACGGGAGTAGGATTGGCATTGGTGAGTGCAGTCAAGGGATATAGGTTGATTTTGACCATGCCTGATACGATGAGCGTGGAACGTAGAAACTTGGTGAAGGCGTATGGCGCAGAAGTGAGATTGACCAGTGGCAAAGATGGAATGCCTGGAGCCATTCGTGCGGCAGAGGAACTGCGTGATGCTATTCCCGGTAGTGTGATTCTCCAACAATTCGAGAATCCTGCTAATCCCCAGAAACATTATGACACTACAGGCTTGGAGATCTTGCAACAAACTGACGGAAAGGTGGATATCTTCGTGGCTGGCGTGGGTACTGGTGGAACGGTGTCTGGCGTTGGAAAGCGATTGAAAGAGAATAATCCTAACGTGAAAATAATCGCCGTAGAGCCCAAGTCGTCACCTGTGTTAAATGGTGGAAAGAGTGGTCCTCATAAGATTCAGGGTATCGGTGCAGGATTCGTCCCTAACACGTACAACGCTGACGTGATTGATGAGGTGTTCGACGTGGATAATGACGATGCAATACGCACGGGTCGGCAGTTGGCACAATCCGAGGGATTGTTGGTTGGTATCTCCAGTGGAGCAGCGGCATTTGCTGCAGCTGAGATAGCTAAGCGTCCGGAAAATCTGGGCAAGAAAATCGTGGTATTGTTGCCTGATACGGGTGAGCGTTATCTGTCCACTGTCCTTTACGCTTTTGATGAATATCCGCTATAAATGAAAATTCACAGTCGGCACATGTTCGTTTTGTAATAGCCATAGTTTTTTATACTTACCACCTGCATAGCCTGTGAGCTGACCGTTGGCTCCCACTACTCGGTGACAAGGAATAATCAGCGAGATGGGATTGTGTCCTACGGCTCCTCCTATCGCACGTGCCGACATCTTATTCGTTCCCTTTTGGCAAGCCATGAGCTGGGCAATTGCTCCATAACTCATCGTTTGTCCGAAGGGAATGGTCAACAATATCTTCCATACTTGTTTCCTGAACTCGCTGCCTTTGATACAGATGGGCGGGGTGAAGTGGGGAGCTTGTCCACTGAAATAGATATCAAGCCAATTCCTTGTTTCTTGAAAGATGGGAAGGTCTTCGTTGGTTTCGTGTTCACCACTGATTGTTGAGGCAAAATGTTTCTGTCCGTCAAACCAAAGTCCTGTCAAAGCCTCACCATTGCTTGCCAAGGTTATCCTACCGATTACGCTGTCATAATGGGATGTATATGTCATGGTTGAATTTTATATGGTTTCTTTTGCCAATCGTTCTGCTTCTTTTCTCGCTGGTTTTCCCGTAGTGGTCATGGGTATTTCCTGCACGGTGACAAATGCACGTGGTTGCCAAAACTTAGGTAGCATTTGCTCGCAGATGTATTTTGTTTCTGTCAGGTCTTCTGCCGTAGAAAGCATTACCACTATTTCCCCGAATTTCTTGTCTTGTCGTTTGGTAATGAGAAAAGGTGTCTTGATGTATTGTCTCAAGATGCGTTCCACCTCTTCTATTTGTATCTTTACACCACCGCTTACAATAACGTTGTCTTTCCTGCCTATGATGCGGAATTTGCCGTCTTGTATCTCGGCAATGTCATTGGTCTTGAGTGTTTCCGAACAAACCAGTGGGGCATTGATCATCAGACATCCGTCTTCTGCCAATGAGATGTTGACAGATGGGAATGGGGTGTACCAATCACTTGCTTCTTCACCGCTTAATCTTCTCAATGCGATGTGTGAGAGAGTTTCCGTCATTCCGTATGTACTCCATACGGCATGAGGAAATGTTTTCAACTCTGTGGCAAGGTCTTCGTCAATGGCTCCACCTCCAATGATGAGATGTTTGATGCTTTTCAGTCGTTTCCGTTCCTCATCTGTTTGCAATGAGTTATATACTTGCAATGGAACCATAGCAGCAAAGGTGATATCTTTGTTTACCATTCCTTGCCAATTCTCGTCACATAATGGGTGTCCGCTGGGGGGAATTACGATAAGTTCTAATCCTCTCACGATAGAGCGAACCACCATCATCTTGCCAGCAATGAAATCGAGCGACATGCAGAGCAATGCTGTATCTCCTTCTTGCAAGCCTAAAAAGTCGCAGGTGATAATTGCACTTGCTTCCATGCGTCGTTTCTCCACCCACAATGGCTTGGGCTTTCCAGTAGAACCGCTGGTATGAACCAACAATTTATCAGCTTTGTTGTTCCATTCCTTGTAAAAATCTGCAATGGTCATCATGGGACGAAGTATAGTTTTTCACCACGTATCTCTATCGGCATGTCTATATTGTCTGTGAAGAGTTGACCCGTTCCCAGTCCTTGCGGCATGGTGATATGGGGACTGTATGTCTTGGCGGCAAAATGGGCAATGGCATTTAAGCCTATGTTACTTTCTAATGCCGAGGTGATCCAAGACCCTATCTCACGTTCACGAGCCAACTGAATCCATTCCTCGCTTCCATGCATTCCTCCGTGCAGTGATGGTTTCAGAATGATGTATTGTGGGCGAATAGTGTCTAAGAGATTCTCCTTGCTCGCCTTGTTGTTTACGCCAATCAGTTCTTCGTCGAGTGCGATGGGTAATGGTGATTCCTTGCAGAGTTGTGCCATCTCTTTCCATTGGTGTTGTTTGATGGGTTGCTCTATGGAATGAATGTCGTATGTTGCCAATTGTTCCAGTTTTCTCATGGCTTCCTGTGGAGTGAAGCCGCCATTAGCATCTACGCGTAGTTCTATCTGCTGCTTGGAGAAATGTTGTCGGATAAACTGGATGAGAGATATTTCTCTTTCCCAGTCGATGGCTCCTATCTTGAGCTTTACGCAGTGGAACCCTGCCTGTATCTTCTCCTTAATGCGGTGATACATTTCTTCAAACGTTCCCATCCATACCAATCCGTTGATGGTGATGCCTTCCTCGCCTCTGCCGAAAGGAGTGTCGAAGAGTCTCAGATTTCCGTTTGCCTGTATTTGTGCCCAGGCAGTTTCCAATCCAAAGAGCATGGAAGGGTAGGGGCGTAGTGCGGAGTAGTCGATGATTCCTGTGCGCTCTGTCTGTTGGCAGATAGCGTGTAGCTTTTCCTCATAGTCGGGCAGGTCATCAGTGCTCAGTTGTGGCAATGGGGCACATTCGCCAATGCCTTTCTTGTCGCCTTCTATCATCTCCACCAACCATATCTTGCGTTCGGTATAAACGCCTCTTGACGTTCCTGCTGGTTGTTTGAAGTGTAGAATCCGTTTCTTGATGTTTATTTTCATGTTTCTATGATGTAGTCTCGTTGTTACATAGCTCCATTGCCATCATGTTCATTTGTTGCCTGCGCTTCTCCTCATCCACGTCTTATGGAAACTTGGGATACTTGTCGAAATCGGGTTTGCGCTTTTCCAAGAAAGCTTTTCCGCCCTCTTGTGCCTCGTCTAAGCAATAGTAAAGCATGGTTGCGTCGCCAGCGAGTTCCTGAATGCCTGCCTGTCCGTCAAGCTCCGCATTCAGTCCCGCCTTAATCATGCGCAATGCCAATGGCGACCGTTCCATCATGGTCTCTGCCCATTCTACGCACTCGTCTTCCAATTGCTCCAAGGGCACAACCTTATTGACCAATCCCATTTGAAGGGCTTCCTCCGCATTGTATTGCCTACAGAGAAACCATATCTCTCGTGCTTTCTTTTGCCCTACGATACGGGCGAGATAACTCGAACCGAAGCCTGCATCAAATGACCCTACCTTCGGTCCTGTCTGTCCGAAGATGGCGTTTTCAGAACAGATGGTCAGATCGCATACCACATGAAGCACATGACCGCCCCCAATGGCGTAGCCGTTCACCATCGCTATCACAGGCTTGGGCAACCTACGTATCTGCATCTGCACGTCGAGTACGCTCAACCGTGGCACTCCCTCTCCGTCGATATATCCTCCGTGTCCTTTTACGTGCATGTCACCACCAGAGCAGAAAGCCTTGTCGCCTGCTCCCGTCAGCAATACCACCCTGATGTCTAAGCAGTCGCGACAGTATCCGAATGCCTGCGACATTTCCCATGTGGTCAGTGGTGTAAAGGCATTGCGATAGCGCTCTCTGTTGATGGTAATCTTCGCAATGTGGTTATATTCCTCAAAGAGGATTTCCTTGAAGTTGAATCCTTCAATCTTTTTCCATTCTCTCATATTCATATCTTATTTTGTTTTGGTTTTCTCAAATAGCAATCCTGCCAGGTTCATCTCCACGGGCTGCGAACCGTAGTAATAGAATGACTTGACATATAGATATCCTTCCTCGTTTTCTATTACCCAAGGCTTGGTAGGATTCTTGGATTTATTAATGTCTCTCATCCTTTCCTTGGAGAGGGTAAAAGGAATTGCCTTCCCGTCACTGAGGTGAATTTCAATGACAATAGTCTTATCATCATCCGATAGGATTTTGTGACTTTCATCCACGTTCCACATCCTCGTACAACCTGCAGGAATATCGATGACACGGTCTAATAATGAATAACCGTTTAGCGATTCTACTATCTCTCCCGAATGTGGAAGGGTATAGAAACTCACTCCCTTAAAGGATGCTGTGTCTATCACATCAGCTAATCGAGCCAATTCATACGTTGTTCCTAAATAATGGAGCTTGTCTTTCACTTGTTGTTGTGTGAGCGAATCTTGTTTCTCTATCCAATTCATCATGTCTTTGTTGGTGAAAGGTATGGCAAGATTACTCTTGGAGTTAGATGCACTGACAATCTGTTTCAGGTCTGATTTCATCTGGTGCAACGTGATATTGGCGAAACTCTGAGGACCTACCGATACCAAAAAGAGAACGATCCCGAACGAGGCGGGAATCCAATTCATCCTTCTTCCTTTCTTCCATATCAGATAGAAACACACTGCATAGCACCAGAGGTTGAATGTGATGAGATACAGTCGCATCACCGTAATGCCATAGTCGCTGATACGTCGATAGATACCGATGGTCATGAGTACCAACAAGGGTAATGCCACAATGGGCAGCCACCGCATAAGCAGATGGTCGAATCGTTTCTCTTCATGAAACTGTGAAGGATAGGTGAGGATGAGTATGGTCACCATTCCCAGCATCATCGTAGAAACCAACCACGACACCCATCCGCAGGGTAAGGTCCATGTCAGTAATATCTTGCCAGCGTAGGCGTATAATGTGAGGATATAGGCGCACAACAGGGGAACAAACAGAAAATGTACCACACCTTGCATCACCTTGCTCAATCCTTGGGCATTCTCATTGTGCTTCTTTTCTTTTCCAGGAATGAATTGCAGGAATACGGTTGGGGCTATCAATATTCCGCAAACAAAGTAAATGTCACTTTGAATGTGCCAGTTGATGTTCCATCCGAATAGTTCCTTAAACGAATAGATAAGCAGTGTGAGTCCTGCGATGAGGACGATTCCCACCACGAATGCCAATGCCAGGCCTCGCAACAGGTGCATGGTGAAATTCCATAAGGGTAGGTCGGTCTTGCTCCTGAAAAACGACACCATGAACACTGCTAATATTAATACTGCAACGATGGTGAAGAGTGCAGTTCCTTGTACAATGTCTAATGGCCAATTGGAGGTGAGCCAGATAGAGCTACCCAACAAAAGGGCGTGGGCAATAACTTGTACGCTGATACTCACCATCTTGTTTCTCACTTCCTCGCTCCACAGTTGGAGTGCCAACGATAGGATAGCTGCCGAAAGCGGATAGAATGACATGAAAAAAACCGTACGCGAAGAAATGTTTCCGTTGTCGTGGTTTAACACGATGGCATCAATTGTTGCTATGAGCAAAAACAACAATACAATGGGGAATCTATGGCAACCTGCCACAAACGAATCTTTCAGTTCATTCCATGAATAACGACCTAAAAATATTCCCATGATTCTCTTTTATTATTTACATTCTAAATCTATCGTAATACTCTTTCAAAACCTTGGCGTCATTTGCTGAGTCGGTGAATACTTCTAACAACATCGGTCTCTCATTTTGATCTTGCTGGAGCCAATTGATTCCCTCTTTCAGCTCATCCATATTGTGTGCAGAAAGGTATTCTACGTGATAACTTTGGCAAATGCCTTCTGCTGAAGTATGGTGTTTCGCCATGACAAATCGGTCGCGAGCAGCACTCTCTTTCAATCCCTCGAATTTCTCAAAGATTCCCCCACCGCCATTGTTCAGCAATAGGATGCGTAGGTTGCCTCGTAAATCTTCGTTCCAGAGTGCATTGGAGTCGTAGAAGAAACTCAAGTCGCCAAGAATGCAATATACCGTCTGCTCGGTAGTTAATGAAAATCCTGCTGCCGTGGATAATGTACCTTCAATTCCGTTTACACCACGGTTGCAATATACATAATGTGTGGCATAGATATTGGCAAGGCGCACCGCCATGCTATTTCCGTAATGCGTCACGTAATCATCATCAGAATAATTCTCTAAATCACTTTCCAGACATTGCACGGCAGCCATTTGCGAGTAGCCAGGTATAAATGTCGTTATGATCTCGTCTGTTTCTGCAAGTGTTTCATCCCATCGGTCAAAGAATGGAGTAGTTCTGCTCTTCCATTTATCATTATGTTTTTTGAGGTCGTCAAGTACGTCTGCGGGATGACCGATGATAACGCCGTCAAGCGATTGGAATGTATCATGTATTTGTTCATCTTCGCTCACTGCCCAAATGGGTGCTTCTGGTGGCAATTGACGCAAGAATTGTTTCATGCGTTTGCTTACCAGCACATTGCCGATATACAGAACGAAATCGGGAAGAAAATCCTTGGGCAATTGCTTGCATAATAACTCATCGAAATGACAAGCACCGCAACCAATGCTCAAAGATTCGTTCAACACAACGGCAAATCCTGAAATGCCAATGAAATCCTCAGCCATGAGTTCATTTGCTGATATTTGCCCTACAACTATCATGGGTTTCTTGGATTTCCAAAACTTGGAACAGACGATTTCCATTGGTCGTTGGTCATTCCGTGGATAGAGAATGGAAATCTCTCGTTCTTCGGGCAATTCTTTTGTCGTAAACTCATATAAGGGTTCCGTCAGAGGAACGTTGATGTGTACTGGACCACCACCGTGTTGCTGAGTGGCTATCAAAGCCTCGTTTATCAATCGATTGCAATACCAATGTTCCTCGTCATTATGCGGTTCGGGTAATGAAACGGCTTTTTTCACAAACCTTCCCAATGCATCTTGTTGAGGCAAGGTCTGTCCGTCGAGTTGGTCGATCCACTGTGGAGGACGATCGGCTGAAATCACGATTAATGGAACGTGTTGATAATATGCCTCTGCCACGGCTGGCAAGAGGTTGAGCAAAGCCGTACCAGACGTAACGCAAACCACTACGGGTAGATGGGTGGCTTGTGCCATTCCTAACGCATAGAATCCTGCCGACCGTTCGTCGGTCACACTTTGGCATTCTATGTCTTCGCACTCTACGAGATTGTGCACGATGGGCGCATTCCTGCTGCCAGGGCAAACCACAGCATTACAAATACCGTGTTTCACCAGTAATGCCGTGAGGATATTGATGCTTTTCTTGTTGCTATACATTATTCTAATAATTCTTTCATGGTTTCCATCTTTGCCTCCGTTTCTTCCCATTCCTTCTCCTCGGTGCTTGTTGCCATGATGCCACCACCTGCATGTAGGATGTATCGGTTGGGGAGAATCTCCATACAACGTAGCGACACGTAGAGGTGTGTCTCACCATCGGGATTGAGTATACCCGTAAAACCGCTGTAATACCTGCGTGGAGCACATTCGTTGTGTAGGATAAACCGTCGCACGTCTTCCTTGGGCAATCCACATACCGCTGGAGTAGGGTGCAATTGGTTGAGAAAACTGCCCAACCGCATCTTGTCTTTCAATGTGAAGGTGAAGTCGCTTCGCAAATGAACCAATCCGCCAGCCCTGCACGTGTAAGGTCCTTTCTCTGTATAATCGTAAGTAAACTGCTCTATGGTCTCGTTGATATAGGTAGCCACGAATCGCTGTTCCTCAATGTCTTTGGCAGACCATGCAATCTTCCTCGATTCATCACCAAACGGGATGTCGAAATCCATTTCTTCGGTTTTCAACTTCATCGTTCCTGCCAATGCCATCGTGTGCCATAGGTTGTCTTTCCCCTCTAAGAGAATCTCTGGCGTTGCCATGAGCCAAGTGCCGCAATGAGGCATGTTGACCAAAGCAACGAACATACGAGGATAACGTTCGCAAGCTCGTAAAAACAATTGCTCAACTGGCTCCATCTCATTCGTCCTTATTTCTTTGCAGCGGGCAAGAACCACTTTCCTGAATGTGCCATTCTCTACTTGTGTGTGGAAATTGGCAAAATCCACCGCATATCGCATCCTTTCTTGTGCTCTTTGTCTTTCGTTTTCGCTAAGCGAGAGCTCTTTCTTTGCCTCAGCTTCCCCCTTTGTGTTTGCTTCCGAAGGGATATTGTGAGTGTTTACTTCGTCTGGGTGCATCAGAAGGATGGGATCTTCCGCGGACACACTGAACGGAGCCATCACGAATCCGCTTTTCCCGTTTAGCTTCGTGTATGATCGCAACTCTTCTACGTTGCCTTCATGTTGTGTCACACGCACATATTCATCGGCGTATGGCAACCTATATAATGCTTCTGCCACCATGTTTTTTCTTGTTTCGTGCAAAAATACGAAAAATACAAATAATTACAAAGTCTCTGGCAGCTTTTATTTTCCTTGCTGTCATTTGTCACAATTGTTGGGATGGATATGGACGAATCTCAAACGGTCATCAATCCTATTCAATAAATGATATATTTTTCTCTAAAACATGATACATTTGATGTTATTACTAAATAAATTCTTAAATCCGTGTCGCAGTTTTATAAAACTAAGACGTAGTTTATTAAAACTGCGATACAGATTTATTAATCTGCGACACGGATTAAGCTTTTTGAGTAGTGTTTCTTCTTTTATCTATAAAATTTACGCATGAATATTTGGTGAAATGAACTGTATTTTGTACTTTTGCGTATAAAATACGCATTGTAATAATAAATAAAGTTCAACGAAGAAAGCAATGAAAGGTGTTTATACGTATGAGTATCCACGTCCTTCGGTAACTACGGATTGTGTGATATTCGGTTATGATGTGAAAGAAGTACTGTCTGTGCTCTTGATAGAAAGAGGTATAGAACCCTATAAGGGATGCTGGGCATTTCCTGGAGGATTCCTGAATATGGATGAAACCACAGAGGCTGGTGCACTTCGAGAGTTGAAAGAAGAAACAGAGTTTGATGTGGATAGTGGTTTTTTGGAACAGTTGGGGTGTTTCTCAGATGTAGATCGTGATCCACGGGGACGCGTTATCACCATTGCCTATTATGCCTTAGTGCAGAAAGGAGCCGTGAAAGGCGGTGATGATGCCAGAAATGCGCAGTGGTTTCCCATTGGTGAGCTACCGAAATTGGCATTCGACCACGAGAAAATTCTCCAAATGGCTCTGAAGCGTCTGAAAGAACAGATGCACTTCCAGCCTATCGGCTTTGAATTGCTGCCCGATGTCTTTACCATGTCACAACTGCAAGCGTTATATGAGGCAATTCTGAATGTCCATTTCGACCGTAGGAACTTTGCCAACAAGATGCTGAAGCTGGGTGTTTTGGAAGAAACGGGTGACCGTCCGAAAGATGCTGCAAGAACAGTCCCCGTTCACTACAGGTTCAACCCTGACAAATACAAGGAGATGAAATCAAAAGGATTCAGACTGGAATTTTAGCACAAGTCGAATGCAACGCCAAGTTTATTTGAAACTGACGTTGCCAAAGAAGATAAACGAGATAGCTCTCGTAATGGCTATTCGCAATTGACCGCTATCTTATATTCCAACAACTTGTTCTGGTATTCGGCGAATGCGTCGGTGTGCTTGTCGTGAGCCTGTTGGTAGAGTAATTGGGCTTGCAGAAGGTCAGACATCGTTGATGTACCCGCTTGGTAGAAATTGCGATTGAGACGTAGGTTCTCTTCTGCTTGTTCGATGCTTTTCCGTGCGAGCAGGAGTTGCTGATACGACTCATCCACTTCGTTCCATGCCTTTTGCATCCGTATCTTGAGCAGTTCTGAATTGTCGTTCAATTGGTCAATGGCTTTCTGCTGTTCAATCTTCTTCCGTTTGATGGCATGTGAGCCTCCCCACCAACTGGAAATGGGAACGCTGACGGTGGCGAAAAGCATTCCGAAAGTATGGTTGTTGTCTAAGAGCGTGTGGTAGTTGTATCCTGCTCCCACAGCCACGGTAGGCAGGTTTTCGCCAATTGCCATCTTACGTTGTAAATTCGTGGCTTCCACTTGCTTGTTGAGCAACTGATATTCGGTGGTTTGTAACAAAGCCTGTTGATGGTCTTGCTTGAGATTGATAGGCACCGTAACTTCGGGATCGTAACTCACGTCGAAGGTTGTGTCTCTCAATCCACAATACTGTGCAAGTACGAGCTTGAGGATGGAAATGCCGTTGTTCAATTTCAACTTTTGACTCTCCACCTCGTTTTGACGCAGTTGTACTTGCAATAAGTCATTGCGCATAGCCACACCCGCTTTCACGGCTACGGTCACGTCTTTGTTGATACCATTGAGCAATTCCTCCACGGTATTGACGGTTTTCGTCTTTTCCTTGAGTGTGACAATTTGCCAGAAGTATTGTTCGGTGTTTTTCACCACCTCGTCTTCGGAGAGTTGCAATTGTAAGCGACTTACATCCTCACCAACCTTCGCCAGTTTGTTACCGTTGATAATTTGTCCTCCGGCGAAAACTGGTTGCACGGCTGAAATGCCAGCAATGACTCCGTTTTTCATCATCGATATATGGATGGGATTGGCAAGTGAAGCCAACATTTGGGGTGGAAGCATTTGTGCAAGGGTTGCTGACATCTCTGGAGAAATCATTTCGGAAGGATTGATGTCGGTCTTTGCCATTCCCTTATCGGCATTAAACCATGCTCCTACGCCACTTACATTGGGGAAGTATTTGGTGAAAGCCTCCTTTCGTTGTTCTTGGGCAGCATCAATGTTATGGTAGGCATTGCGGATGGAGATGTTGTTGCGCAAGGCAGAGTCCTTGAGTTGATTCAGGGATAGAAGCCTCACCCCCGTCCTTTCTTCCACGGGGAGAGGAGTGTTTACTTGAGCAAACAGGGGAAGGGTGGCTGTTAAAAGAAATATTGCTATGCTTATCTTTTTCATAATTATTCTGTTGTTTTAAAAGTCTGTTTGCTCCCCCTCTCCAGCGAGAGAGGTCGGAGTAAGACTTTATTTAGTACTAACTTTCCAATATACAACGGGCAATACGGTGACTACGAGGATGAGCGAACCGATACCTCCTGCGAAGATGGTCACACCTACAGGCATCCAGAAAGAAGACTGGGCGATAATCATGGGAACCACGCCCACGGCAGTGGTGGCTGTAGTGAGGAAGATGGGCACCATGCGTCTTCGTCCCGCATCGTAAGCAGCTTGCTTCACGGCATTATTGTAGGCTTCACGGTCAACTGTCCAGTCGCCATGTTCAGCTACATATTTTTTTATCAGGTCGATGGCGTGTTCAAAGATGAGGATTTCGTTTCGCATAATCATACCCATGAGGGTGATGACTCCCATGATAGAAGTCAGTCCGAGTGTACGATTCATCAATCCCAGTCCGATGAGTGTGCCAGGCAACATCAATCCAAGGGCAGCGATACAGACGGTGGTAATGCCATATTTCTTGAAGTTGAACAAGAGGAAGAAGAAGATGATGACCATTGCGATAGCCACGCCTCCGAAGATTTGCGGGATGGCTTCAGCATCATATTCAATCTCGCCGCCCACCTCAGCACGTACTCCCTGTGGAATTTGAATGTCGTTTTCCATGATATCAGCAATCCGTCGTTCCACTGGTGCTGCATATACGCCATTGGCAAATTGTGCCGTTACGGTGATACAACGCTCGCCACCACGGTGCATGATACGACTCTCGCTCCACTTTGGTTTAACGGTGGCAATCTGTCGGAGAGGAATAGTGGAGTTGGGCGAGAGTTGGTTTTGCAATGAAGAGAGTGCTGCCGATGGAATAGCCATAGGAGAGGCAATTCCCAAGTTCTCGATGTCGGAGAATGTCATGTCGGCATCATCCTTCACGATGATTGGCATTTCATAATTGCCTTCCCATATTTGTCCCACACGTAAGTCGTTCGTGGTGGTACTCAATGCGAGAGCTGCCGTGGTGCGAGTAATACCCAACTGGGGAGACATGATGGGATCAAGTTCCACGTTAATGATAGGGAATGGCTGTAGGTAGTCGGTATGTACCCATTCCAGTTCGGGCATGGGTCGCATTCGTTCCATCAATCGTTCGGCCACCACGTGCAGGGAGTCTATGTTTTCACCATAGAATCGATATTCCAGTTCTGGTACTTCCAAGAAGTCGAGTCGTTTGAATCGAACGTAAGCATCAGGGAATTTCTCACTCCATTCGGGTTGGTATTTGGCAAGAAGCTTGAGCGTGTTGTCTTGCGAAGTGGTATTCACGATAAACTGCGCATAGTTTCTGCTTGCCATTTGCGGAGCATAGCAAGTCATGAATCGTGGCGAAGAACATCCGATGAAACTGGTCACGCATTTCACTTGCTCGTCTTTCAGCAAGACGTCTCGCAGGGAGTCGGCAATTGCCTTTGTCTCATTCAATCCCTTGCCCTCTGGGAGGAAAATCTCTACGGCAAACTGGTCACGGTCGGCAAAGGGAAACAATCGTACTTTCAATGTGGGTACGATGAGGCAAGAGAGTAATACCACTCCGATTCCTCCCGTGATGGTAAACCAAGGGTGGCGGAACGTGAAAGCCAATATCTTATCGTAGAGAGCTTGCACGTAATCGGTGATGGTCTTTTTTTCTTTTTTGCTAGAATCACTAGTATGACTAGTATCACTAGTATTTCTAGTATTTCTAGAATCACTAGATTTACTAGAATCCTTCGGCTTAATAATGATTACCTCCAAGAAAGGTATCACCGTTACTGCCAAGAACAAAGACACCATTAAGTTGATGGCTATCGTCCACGGGAAATCGTGCAAAGCATCGTTAAATGCTCCTTTCATGGTAATCAGCAATGGGAAGAATATCACGCAGATACATAACGTGGCAAGCATCATGGGCATGAAATACTGCTTGGCAGATTCGATGGCAGCCTTATGAGGCTCATATCCTTTTCCGAGATATTCCAGGTAACCGTCTATGACCACGATAGAATTGTCAACCACCATTCCCAATACCACGATGAGGGCAGCCAGCGTGACAATGTTGAGCTCGATGCCTGCCAGATACATGATGGAAACGGATATGAACGTACTCAATGGTATGGTGATGGCTGCGACAATGGCTGAACGAAGAGGGAAAAGTATCATCATGACCAAGATGATGATAGCCATCGAGATAAGAAGGTCGCGCAAGAAGGAACTGACGCTCTCGCTCACCACCTTGGGTTGGTCAGCAATACGCGTGATGACTACATCTTCTGGCAACTCATTTTGGCGAAACTCATCGAGAGCCTTATCCACATCATTGCCGTATGCAACCACATTGTTGCCCGGTGACATCTCCAAAGACAACAAGATACAAGGGTGTCCGTTTTGTTCAATGTAGCTCTCCACGCGGTCGTATTCACGAACCACGCGGGCAATGTCTCTTACCCTTACTACCGTTCCATGATTAGGGGCAGTGAAGATGATTTGGTTGGCAATCTCCTCTTCGCTGTTTTCCGTAGTTTCAATATGGATGGGGATTTGTTGGTCGTCATCGCTGATGTTACCACTGACCGTGGTAATGCCTTGCGCCTGCAACTTACTGAATAGCACTTGTTGTCCTATTCCGTAGGCTTGTAGTCGTTGGCGGTCCACGTATAGACTTATTTGTTCTTTCTGTTCACCGTAGGAACGCACATTGGCAACGGATGGGATGCGACGCAAACGGTCGCTCAGTTGGTCACCATACTCATGCAGTTCACGGTAACTACGTTGTTCGCTCTCGATGGCAATGAGTAATGCCGATGTGTTTCCAAAGTCATCGTTGGCGAACAGAGCAAGCACTCCTTTGGGTAATGACTGCTTGAAGAGGTTTAAGCCATGTTTGATTTTGCTCCACACCTCGTCTTTGTCGGTAACGTTGTCATTGAGCCTCACCATTACGATACAAAGACCGTTTTGCGCCGTGGTGGAAGTCTTCTCACGGTTTACTTCTCCAAAGGTGAAAAGATAGCGTTCCAAGGGTCGTGCCACCTGTTCTTCCACCTCCTCAGTCGTGGCACCAGGATAGGCAGCAATCACCACGCCTTGGCGAATGGTGAATTGTGGAAACTCATCTTTCGGCATATCGTACATGCCAAAGATACCCAGTCCGAATAGTATGACGATGATTAACAGGGTAATCGAGTAATGCTCTAATGGCCAATTGAGCCAAGACATTTTCTTCTCCATCTCTCAAATGTTATTTGGTCAATCTAAATTATGAATTGTCAATTGTGAATTATGAATTATGAATTGTGAATTATGAATTGTCAATTGTGAATTATGAATTATGAATCTTCAATCTTCAATTTTCAATCTTCAATCTTCAATCTTCAATAAATCACCTTTGTTCCCTCGCTCAATTTCTGGTATCCTTCGGTTACTACGCGTTGCCCATCATTCAATCCACTGGTGATGGCGATGCGGTTGCCTGCGGTTTGACCGATTGTTACAGCCGTGCGATGAGCGGTGCTGTCGTTGTTGATAGTCCATACAAAGAGACTGCCACCTGATTTCTTCTGAACTGCGGTGACGGGCAGCGAACAGACACTTCCCATAAACGCATTTCTTCCACCAAATGTGACGTTGGCAACCATACCAGGCAACAATTTTCTATTGCCGTTTGCTACGTTGATACGAATGTCGTACGTATGGGTGAGAGCATCGGCTTGCACACCTTTCTCTATATGTCCTCCTTGCACTTGCGTGTTGGCAGCTTCTACCTTGATGAGAGATGACGTGTTAGAGCGTATGGAGTTCATTTCGGTTTCAGGGATAGCCACCTTCACTTTCACCGTTCCGATATTGAGAATGGTAACTACCGATTGAGAGGGTAGGGCAGTCTCACCTGCTCCCACATGCTTCCGTCCGATAATGCCACTCACGGGAGCCACCAACCTACAATCAGCCACGTTCTTCTTTGCGATTGCCAGTTGCGACTTGGCTTGAGCCACCTTGCTCTGTATTTCTACCCATTGCACTTCCGGCAACGAACCGTTTTCGTGTAGCAGTCCATAGCGTTGCAATGCGTCTTCCGCTTGAGCCATCTGTGCCTCTGCGGTTAGCAATAGATTGCGAGCCTGCGTATCATCCATCACGGCTAATAGTTGTCCTTTGCTAACGGCTTGTCCTTCGTTTACCAATACTCGACTCACGGTGCCCATGCTTGTGAAGCTGACCGCCGTGGCAGCACCCTCTTCCACGATTCCCACATACGATTGTCCTGATACGTTTCGGGCTGGAGTTACTACTTCTGTCTTGACGCGCATAGGTGCCTTTGTCACATTAGCCTTTTCTTGTTTGCAACTGCTCATAAGCATCATGGAAGCAAGTACCAAGAGGGTGGCACAGATAGATGATTTAAATGGTTTCATATATAACTATTGTTTTGGGTTTATCATGTTTGTCTAACGTCTAATCTTTTCGTAGATACGATTGTTGTATTTTCAAATTGCAAAGATGGTAAATTTTTCTTCAATATAGATGTTCTATTTTCTGCTAATTATACTAAATTTTACGTTATTTAGTTGGAAAGTTCTTTTTTTGCGCTTTTGATAGTGGTAATATGAAAAAAAAATATCATCTTTGCAGTAAAATAGACAATCATTTCATACTTAAACAGACTTATGTATCAAGAGGGAATAACCATAGCTGACTTTAAAGACGACCAAAACGTGTCCGTAGGGTATCATGATGATGACATCGTGATAATAGATAATGTGAAGGGATTGGTAGAATCCAGGTCTGCACGTGTCACCATGAATGTGCTGGTAGTAGCCATTTCGGGAAAAGCAATCGGAAACGTCAAGGGTGAAACCATAGAACTGAATGCAAACCAAGTGTTTGTCAGTTCACCCAATGCCACATTCAACGATTTCATGATGAGTCCCGACTTTGAGTTCAAGGCTATGTTTTTCACGAACAGGATTTTGCAAAGTTTCTTACGTGAGAAGATGGGGGTATGGAATGAGATGATTTATGTACATCGCATTCGTGTCTTTACGATGGGTGAGTTAGACGTGGTGTTTTTCAGTCATTTTTATGATATGCTCAGAATGTGCATTTATTCCGATCAAAACAACCCGTACAAGACTGATGTGATACAGTCGCTTTTGCGCAGTGCCTTCTTGGCATTGTGTGGACGTATGAGTCAGATACTTCCTGAAAACAATCAGTTGCAGTTGAAGCAACCCGACAATATCTTCCAACGGTTTATCGACTTGCTCAATCATTCCAAAACGAAACACCGCACAGTGGAATCGTATGCCGATGAGTTGTGCATTTCTTCCAAGTATCTGTCTGCTATCTGCAAGAAAAACTCTGGGAAGACGGCTAACCAATGGATTACCGAACATGTGCTGGAAGACATACGGTATTATCTCCAGTCGTCTGACTTGTCCATCAAACAGATTTCAAGTTTGGTGGGATTTCCCAATACTTCTTTCTTTGGACGATACGTGAAGGAACATTTGGGGAAGACACCCTTGCAGATTAGGAATAATCGTAGATAGGGAAGGTCTTGTCAATCACTTTTTGACAAACTTGCAAGTAGCAGTTTCGCCTCGTTTATCCGTAATACGTGCAATGTAGTAGCCAGTTGGCAATTCTCCAACGGGTATTTCCGCATAGCCTGCATGGAGAGAATATTCCTTTTCCTTAGCCAATTGTCCCGTGAGATGATAGATGTTGACATGAATATCTTCCTTCGCATTGCCCCTGACTACGAGATGCTCCAATACATATCGTACAGATAAGGATGATACAGACTCAGTCGTGGCGAGTTGGATTCCTGAAACGGACGGTTGTTCTACGTTGACCATATATGACGACTTGAGATTGGCTTTGCTTATGGATGGAACGTTCATCACGAATACGTCATTGTAACCATCAGGGTAACGTCCTACGGTTTGGTCTTCCTTGTGTGCTGAGTAAGAGAAACAATCTCTCCAAGAGTCATCAGCCGATGAGAGCATGATGTCACCGCCGTCTTTGTCGAGCTTGAATGATGCGTGTAGCTGACTGAGCGTTTCGAGCTTGTCGCACCAAATGACGAGATAGTCGTGAGGTTGTATCATGGTATTGGTAAGGGTCTCGTTTTTGCTGATTCTGTATTGGTGAGGATTCTCGATATTGTCAGTGAGATACATACCCTCTATGTCAATAGGGTGGTCGGTGGTGTTGTATAGTTCCACCCAGTCATTGCGTTTCCAATATTCATTAACGTAGATGGCATTGGCTGCGCTTACCTCGTTGATGCGAACAGGTGTCATTCCCTGTGACAAACGTTGTTCCTCAGAAAGGGGAGAGAAACAAGCAGTGAGCGTTACATGATTGTCTGAAGGTAAGTCGATGATGGCTTCCGTAGAAATATATTCATGATATAGCTCACCCAAAGTGGTGTTCAGTTGAGCTGCCCAATACAGGTCGGTAGATGTAGCGCTATTGTTGTGAACTTCCACGGCTATCACATTGCTACCACTATGAAATAGGGATGCTTGCAATTCCAGCGTTCCTTCAATGGGATCGGTAGCTGCATAGGAACTTGAATAAGTGTTGTAAGAGATAGAACCAGTGGGCATGTTCACCCTGCCAGCTTCCTTACCGTTGACATAAATGACAAATCCATCGTCAACTTGATAGTCGAGTATAAACAAATCATCTGCGGAAGGTGTCTTGTTGAGCGAAACCGTCTTTCTAAAATAGGTAGTGGGATTCTTTTGATTGGCATTAGTGCCATAGCCTACTGTGGTCTTGATGCCGGGAGTCTTGTAGCCAAGTGGACTTTCGCCCGTACTCCACGACGTGTCGTTAAAGTTTATTGAACGCCAAATGATACTGTTTTGTGCTCCCTTGTCGTAGTACTTCCAATCGCTGTTCCAATCAATGAGGGTATTTGTGGCGGCTGATGATTTCTTCCATCCCGTGAAGGTGTAGCCAGCTGGTGCCTTGGCTTCCAGTGATACAGGAGCGAAAAGATAACCTTTAAAGTTTGCATACGGTATCTCTATGTCGTTCAAGAATATGTTTGCATCCTCTATATCTGATCTTATTTGAACGCTTTGTCTCTTTGTCTCCGCAAGCTTCATGTACTTAAACTGTTGCATACATGAGGTCATCTTGTCGGTGAGGTCGTTGAGCTTAGAGATAATCAGGTTGGCAGAGGTGTCTGGTGACCTCCATCCATCTAATTGCATCATCGGTCTCACGTTGTCAGCCAGTTCGTTGACAATCTTAGTGGCACGTTCTTTCTCAAATACGCTTCCTCCAATGAGACAGAATGTGTCAATGAATTTCTTCCTGAACTCATCATTGTCGAGCATATTCAGGAACAATGTCACCAGTTTGATTTCCTCGTATCGTTCTTCGTTGGTGTCGTAGATTAGGTTGAACTTATGCCATTGGTCGTTTTCAAAGGCGGTAAAAGGATTGGTGTTCTTGAATGCAAAATCCAGGTCGAACGTCACGAAACGGTAACGACCGTCTTCTTGACTCCTGTAACCCTTGATGTTGTTGTGTGGCCAGTCGGTGGACCCCAGATAGAGTTCCGTAGCCATGTAGTTGGTAAACTCATCAATGTCAAGCAGTTGCTTCAGTTCCTCATAGACATTTGGCTCTGCAGCATGAGTACCTAACTCGTAGATGCGTTCAAGTACGTCTTTCGTACCCACCATAAACACCACATTAGAGTCTGCACTCATCTCAAACATGTCAATCTTTTCGTCATCATAGCCGAAATTGGATTCCACGTATTTCTTGTTGTTAGGTTCACGCATGTTGAGCACTCCCCTAAACTCTCCGTTTACATATTCTATGATAGGAACATACGATTGTAAGTCGAGGTCGATTCCTGACCGTTGGATAATGGTTTGCAGGGCGGGGTCTAAGAATCTGCTGCCATTGTTTTCCCAAATGTCGTTGCCACCGTTGCGCAATAGCAACACCTTGTTTCTGAGATAGGGCTTTTGTGGGAAAAAGGTGTAGTCAAGGGTGTTTCTTCCGTCAAATTCTTTACCTGCCTTCAGTTTGAAGGAACGTGGAGAGGCTGAGCGTGTCCATCCACCAGAGACGGAAATTTCTACGTCTTGATTGTACACCATCTTCCCGTCAGGAGTGATAAATGAGAAGTTGATGGGGCGTTCCCAATCCATGTTCCAGTTGCACTTGGTAGATTGTCCGTTGCCAGTCT
This sequence comes from Prevotella sp. UBA6994, assembly GCA_002449845.1. Lineage (GTDB taxonomy): Bacteria > Bacteroidota > Bacteroidia > Bacteroidales > Bacteroidaceae > Prevotella. Next base: position 81,479 of record DJXW01000009.1, on the reverse strand, counting down.
TGCCATTGGTTCCCTTCGTGTCTATTCCCCATTGGTTGTCTGTGAAGTATTTCTTGTCGCCTACGATAGACACCACGGGTATGGTGTATTTGTTGGTGGTCTTGATGTATGATCTGGTAACAGGTACACTGGGCAACCATCCTTCCTTGAACAAACGGAAACAAAGATTCATGGTATTGGCGATTGTGAAGATTCCATCGGGACTGACTTTGCCCACCGCCTTTCCCTTGGACAGCATGGGAATGCTACCATCGGTGGTATATACCAAGGTGCAGCCTTGTGGAATGCTCACATTCACCGTTATGGAACCATTGAAAATTTTACTGTCTTGGTTGACTACGGGCGGTTCCAATCGTTGACTGGCAAATATAGATGTTAGGTTAGACTGTCCAGGAGTAGGGTCTGCGGTTATGCCCCATTCCTCTCCTCCGTCAGTCTTTCTTGCGTAAGAGGTACGACTGAGTGCTTTTGGGTAGTTTTCACTGGTGATAAGTTGTCCGTCTTTGTCGCTGAGGTAGATGGTTCCTCCATCACAGTTTAACTTGAATGGTGCTTGGTTGTTCTTGATGTTGTTGGAACCAAGCCAAATCACCTTGTATCCTCTGGCTGGTACTACGCCTATGTTGGTAGGCATACACCAACGTGTGGGATTATTTGCGTCATCGCTCAAGAACATTCCTGATAGTTGAATATATTCATCTGATGGATTATATAGTTCTATCCAACTGTCGAAGTTGGTTGCGGGACTCATTACTGTTCCCGTATTTGAAGCCATGATTTCATTGATGATAAGAACTGCAGTAGCTAAGAAAGAACTAATCATTGTAATATGTATATGATTTGAGTGTATGCAAAATTATGTTTTTTTTCAATCATGAGCAAATTCTCAATAGACAATTTATGAAAATGATACATTTAAAAAATATAAATGTTACACCTAATGTTTGGATTGTATGATATTTTCAATTAATTTTGTGTGGGAAATGAAACAAATCTTGAAATAGAAGGGGTTTATAATGCCTGTTTAGTATCATTGCATAAATTTGTATCAAATGCGAAACGTAAACAACGATAACGAGAAACGTGAACAGCAACGTAGGCGATTGATGGAGAATAAGGCTTATCAGGCGATGGACGGTTTGACAAAGTACATGGATAAGTATTATTTGGATGCTTTGTTCGGATTGTTGCCTGGATGGGGTGATATGCTGACAATCATGAGTGCGATTCCGTTTATCTACTTTTCTGCAAAGATCCTGAAAAGTATTCCTTTGACGTTGGCTGTCATCAACAATTCGTTGCGTGACGTATTGTTGGGAATGATTCCTTTTTTCGTGGGCGACATCATTGATATTTTCCATCGTGCCAACACCCAAAACATGAAGATGGTGCAGGGATTTGTCGATGGCGATGAATCCGTGATCAAAGAGGTCAACAAGAAAGCTACTCAGTCGGCAGTGGTGTTGGTCATTCTCCTTGTGCTTATTGCACTGATGATTTGGGCTTTGGTTTCGTTCGGACATTATTTGTTTTCTTTGTTTTGACACATCAATTCTAAAAAGATATGAAACGTTTATTGTTTTTTGCACTGTTGTTGATGTCCCATGTTTGTATCTGGGCTGACAACGAACTGAAAGAAGATTTTGAGACGGGGTTGCCAACGTCTGCCCCGTCAGTGGAAACGCAGGTGACACTTGCTTCGGGTACATGGCGAGTGAAGGGCGTGTATGGGAAAAAGGACAATAACAGCTTGCGAGCTACGATGAGTTCTGCGGGAGCTTATCTCATCACTCCTGTATTGTGTCAACCTGGTTCCATCTCTCTGAAACATCGGGCATCGGGTAACGGTAAAAAACTGTTGGTAGAGAAATCTACGGATGGTGGCAATACGTGGAGCGAGATTGGAACGTCAACCATTTCATCCTCCACACCTTATGGATTGAGCAGTTATCAAGCCAATTCCAAGGAGGAAGATAAGGAAGTGCTCATACGATTTACATGTCAGAATGCCACCATCTACGTGGATGATATTTCCATCTCCCTTAATACTGTTAGTGGCGGTGAAGAGGGTGGAGAAGACTATCCTGGCAATCCCGAACCGCAGGACACGATAGAGTGGAACGGTCCTCACAGCGTGGAGCATTGTCTATACGTAGCGCCCTGGGGCAGCGATGTGGGTAATGGCAGTTGGGAGAATCCTTTCTATAACTTGCAGATGGCTGTTGACAAAGCCGAGGCTGGTGATACGATTTATGTAAGGGGTGGCACGTATTATCCCACGATGAAGAAAGACGGACAGAAAACGACCATTCGTATCAACAAAAACGGTACTCCTGATGCGTGGTTTACGGTGAAGACATTTCCTGGTGAATTTCCTGTGTTGAATTTCAAGGACCAACCCAAAAAGGTCAGTGTGCGTGGTATTCAGTTGGATGGTAATTACTGGCACATCTACGGCTTGCACATCACCCAGGCGGGCGACAATGGCATCAAGTTGGAAGGTTCTCATAACATCATCGAGCGTTGCACGTTTAGTTATAACGACGATACGGGATTGCAGTTGGGCTTTGGCCATGACTTCAGTGCCAGTGGACATGGCTCCAAGAATGATGGGTCGTGGTGTGCGTATAATGACATCATCGACTGCGACTCTTATCTGAATTGTGACGCAGACAACTATGGCAGTGATGCGGATGGCTTTGCTTGTAAGATGCACAACGGCATAGGTAATCGGTTTATCCGTTGTCGTGCATGGGATAATGCGGATGATGCGTGGGACTTGTACGAGACCGATTATGCTGTCAAGCTCATAGAATGTTGGGCTTGGGGATCAGGACGTGCTGACCTTTTCAAGTGGGTACAGGCAAGTGGCTCATTCCAAGGCAATGGCAATGGTATTAAGTTGGGTGGCAATGGCACGGGTGGCTCTTCCAAGGGTGTGCATGAGGCTTGGCGTTGCATTGCTTTCAACAATAACAAAACGGGTTCTGTGAAAGGATTCGACGAGAACAGCCATAAAGGTGGCATCAAGTTGGTCAACTGCTTGGCATTTGGTAATGGCTATGATTTTATGTTTGAGGATTGTGCCGATGCTTCTACGTTCTCATTCTATAATAATGTGTGTTTGGGAAGAATAGAAATCAAGGGAGGCTTCACCGATGGCAATAACGCATTGCTTACCGATCCGAAGAATGCTTGGAAAAACAATGTGCTGACCAGTGGCTTTTCTGAGAGCGACTATGTGAGTCTTTCTGAGGAAGATGCCAAGGCTCCACGTGCAGCAGATGGCTCATTGCCCACTCGCTTTGCTCGGTTGAAAAGTTCGTCAAAACTCATCGACCGTGGTTTAGACCTTCGCAGCGAGATGCAAGACGAATATCCGTTTACATGGCAAGACATCGTAGGAACGGCTCGCGACTTAGGTCCTTACGAATATCAGTCGTCCCAACCATCGGGAGTGCAGATGCTTCTCACGCAAGCATCAAAGCTATCTCTTGCTTACCATGACGGAAACATGGTGTTTACCGTACCAGAAGATGGTCGTGCTTGTATAGAAATATTATCTTTGCAAGGCCATTCCCTTTCAAAGAAGGTTGACATCTTAGCAACGGGCGGTGCGCAATACTCCTTCCCATTAACCAATATTCCTTCTGGCGTTTACATCCTTCGCCTGACATTCAAGGGACAAAGTCGCATGGCGAAAGTAAGCGTGCTATAAAAAGTTTAGATAATTGCCTACACTGCCTACACTCGCATTTAAACCTTTTGTAATAAGGTGGTTGCAGAGTGTAGGCAGTGTGTATGGAGTGTAGGCAACTATTTGCTGAGAATGATATTGACGATTCCTATCACATCAGAAATGTTGATGCTGTTGTCTTGATTGATGTCTGCTTGTTTTTTTATGAATACCAATGGTGGTCTGTTCAAAATATATTCCGTCACAGCAACTACATCAATAATATTCACCTTCCCATCGCCGTTTACGTCGCCTAAAAGATAATCTTCCATGACGTTTACTTTAAACGATAAATCAGTGAAATCAACCTCAACTTTATTAGGGTCACTAAAGATCAAATCATAGACTGATGCTGTAAATATACCTGATTTAGCATTTTCTGTGCAGTGAATGGTCAGATTAATTAACTCGCCGTTCTTTTCTTTAAATGTCTTATTCTTTCCAGAATAACCAAGAAAATGATAAACACCATCATTGTTTGGCTCACTCACCTCTAGAACGTGTCCGTTTGCACGATTATCATTTATTACAGCCATCAAATCCCCCGTCTCATCATATTTCACCCTGATGCCATCTGGAAGTCTCAGCCAGAACTCAAAGGCTATATAATCTTTTGTTGGATTATTAAGTTCTATTGAGATACTTTTGGTTTCACCTGCCGTAATGTTCACGTCGCTTATTGTCACTTCATCGGCAGTGGCATTGCCCACCAGCGTGAGCAATGCCATCAGCAGAAACAGTCTAACCTTATTCATCTTTTCCATCATTTGATAACGACCTTTTCATTGTTTACTATATAGACTCCACTTGCAAGTCCATGCATCGAAGTCGCATTCTTCTTTACCAGCGAGCCTCCGACCGTATAGATGTCTGTTGGCTGGCTGAACTCCGTATCAATAGCCATGATTCCTGTTGTGTTGGTCATCGCTGGTTCATACACTACTGCCTCTTCGTCTGTATCTACAAACACTACGTCTTCTATCATGACATCACTGTTACCACTCAACTGAAGGCTGATAGGACGATTATTTTTGAATACATCATTTTTGCCAGAATAAACCATCACTTTGTAACGACCATCTGACATTCTTGTGACTTCCGACTGGTGATCATTATCAGATAGAACATCATTCAAAACGGCATTTCCTTTAAGTGTTACAACGAACTGTGCTGCAATATGCCTATTAGCTTCGGGAACACTCATCGAAATGATATTCTTATCTGTCTTATCGAGTATCAAACGACTGAATGATGCCATATTATTGCTTTTTGCAGGTGCATATTGTGGTGTGGACATGATAATATCCACCACATTCACCAAGTCCATGACGTTGATCGTGCCGTTTTCGTCCATGTCGGCAGCCACAAAGACAAAGTCGCTTGGGTTCCTGCCCATGATATAGTTCACCAGCTTCACGACATCCATCACATTCAGCGAACCGTCGCCGTTTACATCGCCTGGAGTATAGTCGAGAACATTGATGTTGAAGTCAACATCTGGCAGGTCGATACGCTTTTCATCCTCCGTGGAGAAGAAGACATTCTTCAGCTTGGCTGTATAGCTGCCGTCTTCCACTCCCTCATCAGCAATCACCGACAAGCTGATGAAGTCGCCCGAATTGCCGAGGATGGCTCTGTTCTGGCCTGAGTAGAGGAGGAAATGATAGACTCCGTTGCCTTCGTCTGTCACCATCAGCGTATGCTTGTTGCTTCTTCCGCTGACAAGATTTGCCACAGGCTCACCGTCCTCGTCCGTCTCTATTCTCATTCCTGCTGGCAGCTGCAAGCGGAACTCTCCAGCTACGAACGTGTTCTCGTTGTCCAACTGGAGGGTAATGGTCTTCTGAACACCTGGGCGAACGGTCACATCGTCAGCATACAAGCTGTTCTCACCATCCATCTCAATGATTTCCTTGAATTCCTTCCAGTAGTCTGCTGCCTCGTATGCAGCCTTGCAACCGTATGGAACGTAAAGGGTTGTTCTAGCACGCGTAGAAAAAACATCCTCATTGATAGCAATAGGCACAGCCCAATTAACAGTTACAGATTCCATATTGTGGCACCACTGAAAAGCACGACTTCCAATTTTATTTACACTTTTCGGAATAGAAATTGAAGTAATGCCACTGGACCGAAAAGCATCTTCACCTATAGTTTCCACTTTATTTGGAATAAAAATACTCTGCAATTCTCTACAATAGTCAAAAGCACCATTCCCAATACTTACTATCTCATTTGGTATAGTAGTATTTGTACAACCCGCAATAAGCTTATTGCTCAAAGTTTCAATAATAGCATTACAATTGTTTCTCGAGTCATACACTGGATTCTCCGTATTTACAGAAATCGATTCCAACTTAATACAACGAGCAAAAACATTGCCATTAAGAAATGTTACACTGCTTGGAATTGTTATTGACTTTAGACCAGAAGCACTAAATGCTTCATAATCGATGGAAGTCACACTCTGTGGAATATCTATATTAGATAAACCATCAATACTAAAAGCGTTTGCACCAATTATTTTGATGTCATTTGGTATAATCGTATTTAAACTACCTGTAATAAGCTTGTTAGATGATGTGAGAATAATAGCATTACAGTTATTGCGAGAGTCAAATATTGGATTATTTTCATCAACAACAATAGAGGCTAATTTATCACAATCATAAAATGCATTTGATTGCATTCCTTCTGTAACATTAGCTGGGATATAAATTGAAGTTAATCCTGTGCTCCAAAACGAAACTCGACCAATTTTTATTACTTGATTAGGAATGATAATGGTCATTAACTTTGAACATCCGTAAAAGGCGTAATCTGAAATATTTGAAATTCCAATAAAGAATCTCAATTCTTCAAATTTTTCGATATTTCTATTATGCCTAAATACTTCACCTATATCCTCTACCGCTGCTGCCTCACCATACGACAACTCACCATCGCCGTTGGTATCCCAGTTCTCTACGCAAATGCGCTTCACCTCAGCATCAGCAAAGTCGATAATGCCATTAGGATTATTCTCAGCTCTTGCGAAATAGCCACCCAAGTCTATAGGCTTGGCATAATCTACAGTGATATTGGCTGAATTATATCCAGGCAGACTTGTACAATTATAAAACATGCTTGTGCTTGAAGAACAAGTCCATGTATCGTTGCAGTATATGGTGGACAAAACAGAGCAACCATAGAACATATAATCCATGTTCGTAACTTTACGCGTATCGAAGTTGCTTACATCAAGATTCGTCAAACCACTGCATCTCCAGAACATAGCCTCCATATTCGTTACATTCCCTGTATGGAAGTGGCTCAAATCAAGGCTCGTCAGTCCACTGCAACCCTGGAACATATAATCCATTCTTGTTACGTTATCTGTGTCGAATTGACTCACCTCAAGGCTTATCAAACTGCTACATCCCATGAACATACTACCCATATTCGTAACATTACTTGTATCAAAATGGCTCACATCAAGGCTCGACAAGCCACTGCAACCATAGAACATATATGACATACTGGTTATATTCCCTGTGTCGAAGTGGCTCACATCAAGGCTCGTCAAGCTACGACAACCTTTGAACATATATTCCATATTCGTTACATTCCCTGTGTCAAAGTGGCTCACATCAAGGCTCGTCAGTCCACTGCAACCCTCGAACATATCAAACATACCAGTTACACTCCTTGTGTCGAAGTAGCTCACATCAAGGCTCGTCAAGCTACTACAGTCATAGAACATAAATCCCATATTCGTTACATTCCCTGTATCAAAGTGGCTCACATCAAGGCTTGTCAGTCCTTTGCAACCATAGAACATAAAATACATGCTTGTCACATTCCGTGTATCAAAGTGGCTCACATCAAGGCTCGTCAAGTTACTACAACCGTAGAACATGTGCTCCATGTTCGTCACATTACTTGTATTCAGGTTCTGAATACCTTTAATTTCCTTCAGATTTGATGTTTCATTATACCCTACAGCAAACCATCCATTAGTATTCGTTGGTCTTGCCCCTGCAAAGGAATTGTCAAACACAGCCTTAGTGATGTTTGTGCGATGGTCGGTATACCATCCTGGGACGTTGTGTCCTTTGTTCAACTCATACACCATTCCTTCGCGCGTCCCTTTTTTATCATCATAATAGAACGTGAGAACTCCATCTTTATAGACTGCATAAGGCTCACATTTCTCTGGTTCTACTTCGTTCATTTCCACGATATTAAGAAATTCTTCCCATCCAGCGGTATTACGATATTTATCAAGTGTACCAATGGGTACATACAATGTAGCGTCAGTGTGAGTTCCCCATCCATAAAATGTACCATCCTCTATTTCAAAAGGATCCTCAATGTAGCAAATAACTGACTCTAGCGAATTCGCTCTAAAGGACATTCCTTCTATAATTCTTACGGAATTAGGTATAATTACAGACTTCAGATTGTCACAGTTTTCAAAGGCATAACGTCCGATAGACTTCACTGTATTCGGAATCTCTATCTGCCCCAAATTTCTACAATTAAAAAACAATCCCCAAGGTATTGTCTCTATACCAACAGGAATAGTAACATTGTCCAAATTCCCACAATCCTCAAATACAACATCACCCAAAACTCTTAGTGTACTTGGTAAAGAGATTGTCTTAAGATTGTTACAGCCAGAAAAGCCACGTGTACAAATGTCGGTTACTCCCTCAGGAACCAAAACCGATGTGATATTAGAACAACCCCCAAATGCACCCTCTCCTATTTTCACAACATTATATCCATTTACCATTGCAGGTATATATATTCCACCTGCTGTCCTTTTTTCAATAGCAGGACCTCTATCCGAACCAACTTGAATAATTTTATCTTCTTCGTTAATTATTTTGAATGCCATTCTAATACCATTCTGTGTTATTGTTGTAAATGTTCCATCTTCCTGTATAACATCGTCAACATTTTCATAAAGCCCATAATCAAAATAATCAGGATATCCAAATCCTTGATAGCAAATAGACAATATGTTTTCACCTTGTACAAATGATGAACCAGGAATATAAAGAGTTGAACAATTATTATCAATAATTAATTCACCATTCAAATATATCCTAACAAAGTCATCATACATAATCTTTAAGCAATAGACATCTGCCAAATCACCATTTATCGTAAACTTCCGACGCAAAAAGAAAAAGTTGTCAACTCCAATGATGTTAAAATTAGGAGTAAAGTTTTCTATTCCTGCTGACCCTATTGGTCCCGTCAATATTTCCCATGAAGAGTCATCATAATTTAGATCTTTCCATGAATAACCATTTGTATCATTCAAAGGTATATCCTCACCATTGTCGCACATGATGTATTTCATCTGCCACCCATCATTGCTACCTAATGGTAATATCCATTGGGTGCCATCATCTTGCATTTTGGCAATAGATGCATCTACTGATAGCATCATCAAAGAAAGAAAATAAAGAAAAAATCGTTTCATAAAATTGAATTTTATAACATTGAAAAATTAATGCAAAAGTCATTCTCCGAAAAATAAATGATCCATTCACCTTTCTCATTTACATAACCTGTATACATGCTATTAGGCTATGTTTGTATGGATTATTGACTGGAGTAAGGCGCATAGAGAAGTATCCTGACGAAAACAGACGATAAAGCCCCCATTTTCTCCTTGGGCAGAAGCCTCTTGTGGCCCTCCCGTTAAGAGGAGGGCTACAAGTGCGAGATGATATAATTTAGTGTGCATCATCATATAGTTGATAGTTTTATTAAGTTTTGATTTTGAGATATTATAGGGCTTTTAGAGAGAAGCGTTTAATGACCGTCTTTCCCTTTTCTGTGTCTGTCACTTTCACCATGACGATGCCATTGTGCAGCGCATGGTTCAAAGGGATTGACAAAGTGTTTATGTCTTTCTGCCATTCTGCTTTAGCTATAGTCATTCCCGTGATGGTATATATTTCGATATGGCTGTTTCCACGGGTGTCGTTACTTCTGTCGGAAACGAAGCAAGTGCCATCTGCGAAGCGAATGTCAATAGGCATTTCCCATGTCACCGATGCTATGCCATCGTTGACGGTGATGGTAAACGGTTCACTGCGCACCATCGACCATTTGCCATTGTCGTCCTTGGCACGGAGAGAGAACTGGTGACTTCCTTCGCTTAGTCCGTCTATCGATACCTCAAAGGCGAAAGGTTCAGAGGTGTTGCTTGGCACAGTCACAGACGTAGCCATCCCTTCACCTGGGTCTTGCTTGTCGAAGAAGTATTCTAAGGCAATAATCTTTCCGTCAGCCTTGCTGGTAATGTATAATGGGCGAGCCATTACCATCGACCATTTCCCTTGTTCGTCTTGCGCGCGCATATATAATATATGTGCACCTGCTTCTATTCCGTCTAACGACATGAGATAATTTTGTTCGCCCTTTGAAGGTGCTTGTAAAGCAGTTCCCATGCCATAGCCAGGGTCGGTATCGAAGAAGTATTCTAAACGAGCCACTTGCTGCCCTTTCACGGAACATACGTAGATGGGACGTGAAATCGTCTGCGACCAATGATTTTGGTCATCCCACGCACGAAGGCAGAGAATGTGAGCTCCAGGAGCCAGACCCTCGAACGACATCAAGTATGTATTGGTTCCCGTATTTGGACGCGATAATGGTGTGCCATTGCCATAGCCAGGGTCGGTATCAAAGAAATATTCCAAACGAGCTAAGTCACCTTCTTCTACTATTGGGGTGTCGGGAATGACAGGTTCATCTGGGTCTTTCTTCTCCACGATTTTAAACGTACGAGTCATCACATCTGTCCATTGGTCGTAACGGTCGAGAGCACGAACAGATAATTGATGGTCGCCAAGTGCCATGCCCGTAATGTCGAGCGAGAGGTCGAGCGTCAAGTTACCCTTGTATTCCACATCAGGTAATGGCACTGAAGTAGCCTTGCCAATGCCAGGGTCATTACCGTCAAAGAAGTATTCCACGTACACGATGTCTTGATATCGGTCGATGAATAGTGGACGGCTCATGGTGGTGGACCAATGTCCTGTAGCGTCTTGGCTACGTACATATAGTACATGTGCACCATCCTTGACAGGTGAGAGGTCGAACGTCAATGCGTTATCGCCTACCTGCAAGTTGCTGATTACTGCCGCCAAGCCATATCCTGGGTCTTCATCCAAGAAATACTCCACTCGCACAGGCTGCTGCGGAACTTTCTCTCGGATAAAGAGAGGATGTGCCACCGTGGCAGACCACCTCCCTTCGCTGTCCAGGCTACGCACATAGAGCACATGCGAACCAGGCAGCGCATCACCGAGGTCGAAGGCTATGCCATTGTTTCCCTCGCGGATACCGCTGACGGAAGTGGCAAGCCCATACCCAGGGTCGGTGTCAAGGAAATACTCCACCCTCACGGGTTGCTGTGCCCATACCGAGGTGGCAGCAAACGTGAGACAGAGTGTTATGAATCTCGGTATGTTCATTTCACCATTCCAATTTTAACGGTCACATTCATCTTACTACCCATCTCCACCGTAGTAGGAACCACCAAGTCCTGAATCACTGGACCCGATGGCACACCAGCCAACACGTATGGGCTATCACCAGCGAAAGCACCATATTTATTTATAATATCCTCAGGAATTTCCAATGCTAAATAGTCTTTGTCAATGAAATCATTAGTTGCTTGAGTGTTTATGATCTCTGTACTGTAATTATCATTTAAGCTATTTGTTGTATTGCTATTCTTTATTTCTTTCCAAAGATTATGTTCAAAGGTTGTATTTGTAACTGAATACATTTGAACATTTTTATTACGGAATGTATTATAGGCAATATAACTATTGTTAAAGCCAGATAAAAAAGTATTAACTGTTGTACTCGTAAAAATATTGTTTGTCATTTGAATGTAATTTGCTCCTGAAGGAGTCCCTGCTATATAACATTGGCTGACAACTCCATTGTCTGCACCTGAACTAAAACTTAGTTCGCCTATATGACAACGATTAATTACAACTTTTGCTCCATATACATATAGAGTACCAATATCCATACCTTTAACAACAATACCCTCTGTTTTCAGATTTAATATTCGAATATACGCAGAACTGGATCCTTCAGCAACAACACCATTTTCAACAAGCCAATAGCCAGGTCCGATGATTACCACTTTTTTAGTAATGTCATAAATGGCATTAGCACCTCCATATTTGGCACTTGAGGCATCTACCATAATGGTATCACCAGCCTTAGCGGCATCGTGAGCAGCATCAATGCTTGAATACGGTGCCGAGCTACCACTAACATTACTTACTCTGAGGATTTTCGCATTAGCAGCGGCTGTCATGCAAGCGGCTGCCAGAATTAACATTACTTTTTTCATAACTTGAGAATTTTAGGATTAAAAAATTAATATTTCTGTTGCAAAGTTATTAGTCTAAAGTCCTTTCTCCAAACAATTTCATGTGTATGGTATCAAAGGCCAGAATTAATGTATGAAACACCCACTTTTATAAACTTTCCCTAAAAACCCATATAGTGGCGTAAAGACACGAAAATGAGACTAAGGCTTATTACTCATCTGAGGTTCTGGAATACCTGTACGCTTGTAATAAAACAATAGTCCCATATAATAACTTACCCCTTGCATAATGCATAAAACACCACGCAAAAAGGTATGCATATACATGAAAGCCGTTGCTTATTATCCAAGCGTACTTGAAATTTTCCAGATTTCAGATTGAGGATAATATCACTAAAGCTTAAACGCTTTGCATTCAACATATTCACCCAACTTCTTGGGTTTATGTCGCAAAAATAAAGAAAAAAATAGAATTACCAAAGAAATCTTTCAGAAAAATAATGGTAATATTCAATAATTGTGTTTTTCTTTCAATTATATTCTTTAATCCGTGTCGCAGATTAAGTAAACTATGACGCAGTTTTATTAATCTGTGATGTAGTTTTATTAATCTGCGACACGGATTAAACTTTTTTTTATTGTAATTACAATTTATTTATCGTCATCATTTAAAATATATCATGACACAGTTATCTTTAGTAGATGGAGTAAGGCGCTTAGATTCATAAATGTATTGAAAAATTTAAGGTCACAGAGTCAAATATAAGTTAACCTATAAGCGTTGTCGTTGGCTTTGTTTTGAAGCAATATCCAGAACTGACCCCATTGATATTGCCCCGTAATTAAAAACCATAGGCGTTACCCATATTCGTTAACCCACTATTGACCCTGATGACCTACTGGACAGGGATTGGTCGGTGCATTCAGCGTACTTGAAATTTTCCAGATTCGAGATGGAATACATCCATGATGCCACCCTGCCAATGATTGGCATTATCTATATATTAAGCTAATGCTTTGCACATTCCGTCTGAGAGCAGTTCACTTTCAATGTTGCACCAGCTCCCGTTTGCTCATTGCCCACCACATCCTTCAGCAAAGACTTGTCGAGAGGTGAGTACTTGTAGTGTTGGGAAGGGATGAAGTATTCATTGGTTCCCATACGGTCTTGCACATCATCGATGCCTGTACAGTTGGTGAAGGTGATGTTGTAGTTGGTAGTCTTGCTGGGATTCTTGTAAACAGTCTTTCCCTTGCAGAAGAATGTGTTCTCCACGTAGATGTTGCTATCAATCCCTGTACCGATACAATAGCTGTAACCCTCGTTGGTATATAGGCAGTTGAGGATGTGAATCTTTCCGAATCTCACACGTGGACATCTCTCCCTGCATCCCTGATCCCACCAACAATTGGCAAAGGTTACTTTCAAGTGTCCTGCGTCTTTCGTACTTTTGTCGCTACTGCCAATGAGGTTAGAGAAACGGTGGTCGTTGGAACCACCAGAGCCGCCAGCCTTGGGGGCTTTCAGGTAACGGAAACGACACCATGTGACAGAGATATTGTCAGAGCCGTTGTTGATGTCGAAGTTACCATCTACACCATCTTGGAAATCGCAATGATCCACCCAGATATAATGACCGTCTTGGATGAGGAAGTTGTCGCTGCCGTCAACGTCAAACGCACCTGGTCCCTTGAATGTCATGTTTCTCAGGATGATGTTCTGGCATTTGTTGGTAAACTTTAAGATACCAGAGGTTTCCTTGGTTTGTCCCATGTTGGAAAACGTAGCACCAGGCAATCCGATGATGGTCTTGTTGCATACGCCATTGTAGGTAACCAGACGGTCAAACACAATCTCACCCTTGACGTAGATGATGCGTTTCACCTGCGTATCCTTTTTCCCGTTTACACGAAGCATGGCATCATCAAACTCCTTGAAGTTGGTCACGGTCACCGTCTCACCGCCAACACCTCCAGTGACAGAGCCATCTACAGTAGCCCACCCAATGGGTTGACCTAAGTCGTAAGGATTACCAACCTGTTGAGCGTAGGCATTCATCGTGGCAACCAGTGCCAAGGCGATGAATAGAAATATCTTTCTCATTATGTTATAGATTGAATCTCTTCTTGAGTTCGGCAAATTGTTTTTGAACTACGTCGATACCTTCTCCCAAAGCAACTTTTGCCTTGTCTATTCCCTCCTGTAAGTCTTCCTTCGCGTCGGCAATCTTTGCCTCCACGTCCATTTCCTTCAGTTCTTTCTTGGCTTTCTCGATTCCCTCGTCGATGGTTTCCTTTGCTTTGCTGATACCCTCTTGGAAATCTTCCTTCATGTCAGCCACTTTCTCGTTGACATCCACTTCGTTCCATTCTTTCTTAGCCTTTTCCAACTGTTCCTTTGCGTCAGAGGTTGTCTTGTCTGCAATCTCCTTGAGGTCGCGTTTGATTTCGTCGGCATTGTGTGTGTCGAGGTAGTTTGTCAAATCATTGTACTTCTCTTGAGCATCTTCTGCAAGTTCGCTCAAACCCTTTTTAATTCCTTTCAATAAATCGTCAAAATCGCTCATATCAAAAATGTTTTAGTTGAAAAATATATTTATAGCGTTCAAAAATACGAATAATTATCGATACACACATCATTAGAAGTTAAAAACAAAGTTAAAAAGATGTACTTTAATATATCTTCTGCCAATAATACAACTATTTTTCAGGTTTATTGTGTACATTTGCAATGTATAAACACACGCCAATGCGAATGATACTCCCATCGTTCTTATGAAAAATGATTCAAGAAATATGAAAAGAAAATTCTTTGTTCTCAGCATGATTTGTGCCTTGACCCTTACGGCAAACGCACAAATCCAAACCAATGCAGGTGTTCAGTATTTGATGAATGCGCAGAAAGACATGTCAACCGATTTCTATGACTTGTCAAACACCTATTTCCTGGCAGATAGCCTTTCGTCGTTTGATGTCTCGAAAGGTATCGGTACCGTGAATTGGAAACGGTATCGCCTGTCGCCTCGTCAAGCCTTCAATACCAATGGCTATTGGCCCGTGCGTATGCAAATGCTCGATTTCCCCGATGCAGCCTACGAGAACGATCCCGATTTGAAAATGCAAGTGCGTTTGGTAAGTCCGAGAACGTTGCGCATTACCATGCTTACCACGCCCATAGAACCTACTGATGAGGACAAAGATGACGTGATGTTTTCGCCTGCCTTTATCTCTAAATTAGTGAATGGTGGCGTTGCATCTGCACAACAAGATTGGAAGGTTTCCGAAACACCAGAAGCCGTGGTGTATAAAAGCGCGTATGGCTCGTTGGAAATACGGAAGCACCCTTGGCGATTGGTGGTGAAAGACGCGAAAGGAAAGATTCTCACGCAAACGCGCCACATCATCGACAATGACTCTTCGCAAGTGAAATTGTTACCATTCTCGTTCGTCAAGCGCGGAAGCGACAACTCTCGTAGCATCAATCCCGTCTTTACGCTTGCACCGAGCGAACGCATTTACGGTTGTGGCGAATCGTTTACGAAACTCAATAAGGTAGGGCAGAAGGTACATTTGTTTGTTACTGACCCACAAGGACCAGAGACGGACGGACAATACAAACCAGTACCTTTCTTCTTCTCGAATAGAGGTTATGGTATATTCATGCACACATCCGCGCCCGTTACGTGCGATTTCGGTGCTTCGTATATCGGTGCCGACCGCCTATTCATGGGTGATGAGACGATGGATTATTTCATCTTCTTCGGTGAGCCTAAGGACATCCTGAATGAATATACCGAAGTAACGGGAAAATCGCCCATGTTGCCCCTCTGGACTTTCGGCACATGGATGAGCCGTATCACGTATTTCTCTCAAGAGGAAGGAATGGAAATTGCTAATCAATTGCGCAAGAACAATATCCCTTCTGACGTGATACACTTCGATACGGGCTGGTTTGACGTGGATTGGCAATGTGACTACGAGTTCTCGAAGAATCGTTTCAAGAATCCCGTGAAGATGTTGAAGCAGATGGATGAGATGGGATTCCATACCTGTCTGTGGCAATTGCCTTATTTCACTCCGAAGAACAGGTATTTCAAGGAGTTGGTAGATGGAGGAATGCACGTGAAGAACTCCACGGGCGGAATGCCATACGAAGATGCCGTACTCGACTTGTCTAACCCCAAGACCGTGAAATGGTATCAGGATAAGATAGCAGGATTGATTCGACAAGGGGTAGATGTGATCAAGTGTGACTTTGGCGAGGCTGCTCCGCTGAATGGTTTTTATTACAGCGGCAAGGGAGGCATGTATGAGCATAATCTCTATCCACTCAGATATAATAAGGCATTGTGGGAAGTGATAGAAAGAGAGAAACCACGTGAAGGCGTGATTTGGGCGCGTTCCGCTTGGGCTGGAAGTCAACGCTATCCCTTGCATTGGGGAGGCGATGCTGCCACCACCAACACGGGATTGTTAGGCGATTTGCGAGGAGGCTTGTCGTTTGGCTTGAGCGGTTTCTCTTTCTGGAGCCATGATATGGGTGGATTCGTAACGGCAAGTCCTGAAGATATCTACCGTCGTTGGTTGCCCTTCGGATTCCTCAGTAGTCATACCCGTGCGCATGGTGCCCCACCAACCGAACCGTGGTTGATTAGCGAATCGTTTACGAAGGCATTCCGCGAGAGTGCTGAATTGAAGTATCGGTTAATGCCTTACGTCTATGCACAAGCCAAGGATTGTACGGAGAAAGGTTTGCCGATGGTGAGAGCATTGTTCGTCGAATTCCCCAATGATCCAGGAGCATGGCTCGTAGAAGATGAGTATATGTTTGGTGAACAAATATTGGTGGCTCCCTTGATGGAAAGCGGAACATCACGCACCTGTTACTTGCCTAAAGGAAAGTGGATAGACTATCAGAATGGGAAGGTATATGAAGGAGGCTATCAAGACATAGAGGCAGGAAAGATACCTGCCATCATCCTCGTCCGCGATGGTTCGCTGATTCCTCATGTGCCATTGGCGCAACGCACAGATAAGATAGAATGGGACAAGATAGAATGGAAAGCCTACAGCGCAGATAAGAAAAAATGTAAAGGATGGCTCTACCGTCCAGGGGATGAGAAGATACAGGAGATAGAGAGGTAATTCTAGTGTTTTTAGGGATAGTTTTACTGGCTAAGTCCAAAAAGACTTATCGCCAGTAAAGACCATCTTTCCATTGCATTTAGGACATGTTTGCTTATCCCAAACCTTAATTCTGTCGCTGCCACAGTTGAGACAGAGCCTGCCTACCTCACTTCTGTATGATGGGGCAACATCGGCAATGATGCCCCCTACGACAATATTTTGGATACTGTGACAGTCTGGACAACTAATGGAGGTGATGCTTTGTCGAAACAATCCCTGTCCTTCATAATCCTCTGCCTCATATCCACACGATTCACATCGATAAGTCTTTTTCCAAGCCATTTGCAGACAAAAAGAGAATGAATGATGTGTTATTAATTGAAATAAACGTAAAGTCCGATCATCACGATGATGAGAGCTACCCACAATCCTATCACTACCTTGGAGTAATCCTCGTGAATGGGAGAGGGAATGTCATGTATTTCCCCATGTTTGTCGGATAAGGAAATCACAACCATCATCACTACCAAGATGACGAACAAATAAAACGACAGAAGCATGAAGTGTGGCCAGAGTGCACTTTCTGGTCCCCACAAATACAATATGCCCACAATCAGGCAGAAGGCAGTACCTGCGGTGAGCGCAATGTTGGCTGCCCGTGTCGTGGTACGCTTCCAAAATACGCCAAGAAGGAATACGGCAGTCATGGGCGGTGCGATGAAACCCAATACCGATTGGAACACGTTGAAAAGGTTAAGCCCTTTGATACTGTCGATGGCGATGGTCAGGGCGATGGCAGTGATGGCTCCGATGACGGTGACAATTCTTCCCACATAGTTGATTCTTCTTTGTGAAGCGGAGGGGTTGAATTTCTTCACGTAGATGTCGATGGTGAAGACAGTGCTGAGAGCGTTCAGTGCAGACCCAATCGTAGAGACAAGACAAGCGGTAAGCACGGCAAAGACCAGTCCTACCATTCCCATGGGAAACAGGTTTTCTACCATTGTGAGATAAGCCTCGTCAGGATTCTTCAAATCGGGGAATAAGGCAAAGCAGATAACACCTGGGAGAATGTAAAGAGGCACGTCGAGAATCTTCAGCCATCCCGTGAAATTGGTTCCCAATTGCCCTTCCTTCAGATTGCGTGCTGCCAATACGGGTTGCACCATCGACTGGTCAGTACACCAGAACCATACTCCCATGACGGGATAGCCTAAGATGATGGGTAACCATGGGAATGCCTCATCGGTATTGGGCTTGAAGAGAATCCAGTAATCAGCAGGAACCTTCTCTACCAATGCTGTAATTCCTCCCACATGACTGATTCCAACGATGGTTAATGTAGCCGATACGACAATCAGCAGAATCATCTGATAGACATTGGTATAAGCAACGGCTTTCAATCCTCCCATCATGGTGAAGAAAGCAGAGATGACAAGCAAAATGAGGGCAGACAACCACATGGGGAAGTCGAACACCTGTCTGATGAGGATGCCACCGGCAAAGAGCGTGAGAGCCAACCACGATATGATGATGGTGACGATGGTGTACCAAGCGAGGATGTTGCGCGTGGACTGCCCGAATCGTAATCCCATAAACTCAGGTATTGTCTGGATGTTGGCGCCCAAGTATCGGGGTGCAAACACAAAGGCAAGCAAGGCGATAAAAACAAACGAATACCAGGCATAGTTGCCAGAGACAATACCCGTGGTGAATCCTGCACTCGCACTGGCGATGAGCATGGACGGTCCCACGTTGGTTCCCCACATGGAGAATCCGATATGATGCCATCTTAATGTATGTTCTGCAAGAAACAAGCTACTCTCTTTCTTTCGTTTCATACTTGCCCAGATGCCGATAGTGAGCAAAATGACAAAGTAGATAATCAAGATAAGCCAATCAAGGCCTTGCATATAATGAGTGTTCATGGTGATAGATTTTTAATGTGTTATAGGTGGTAACCTGTAAAGGTGGAATCAATTTTGATGCCTATGCTTTGTGAGAGATCCATTTCGTCAGTGCAATCAACGTTGTATGGATACATCTTGATACAGGAGTTAAGGCGAACAAAGACAGGCATGAGTTCGAGAGGCGTATGTATGTTGTAATACCATTTGCCACCTGTCATTCGTTCACCGGTGAAGAAGTTTACCCATTCTCCTTCAGGAAGGTAGATGTCTCGTTTGTCTTGACTGTTCATGACGGGACAGACAAGGAAATCGTTGCCAAAGTAATACTCATCGTCGATGTGCCAGCATTGGCGGTCGTATGGATGTTGAATCAGCAGAGCTTGCAATAAAGGTAGTCCACATTGACAAGCCTTTTCACTTTGCTCGATGATGTAGGGAATAAGTCTGTAACGTAAGTTCCACCAACGCTTGATGATGGGAGCAATATTCGGATAGTGCCAAGGTTCTCGCTTGCATGTGCCATGATAGCGAATGTGCGAGGTAAAAACGCCAAATTGTGTCCATCTTACATATACCCGTTCATCTAAAGGCGAGTTCATGAAGTTGGGAATGGAATGAAATCCTGGTACATCATGACTCCAAAAAGCGAAACCACTCAGTCCGAAGTGCAAACCGCCTTTGAGTGAACCTGCCATTCCATCCCAAGAACTGGCGCTGTCTCCTCCCCAATGTAAGGGATAACGCTGACATCCTGCCCAAGCAGCCCTTGCCCAAATACAAGTACCCTCCTGTTTCTTTCCGTGTGACGTAATGGGAATCTGAGATTCTTGAAGGGCTTCGTAGGCAGCACGTTGGTAGAGTAGGGCATAGATATTGTTCAATCGCTCCGCAGGCATACCGTGATATTGATGGTTGATATGAATGTTTTCACCGAAGTCGGTCTTGATGCAAAGTATGCCCATGTCAATGAGCGGTTTGAGTAGTTTTTCCTTATACCATTCAACGGCTGCAGGATTGGTAAAGTCGATGGTTCCCGCATAGTCGAGGGCAGAAAAATTGGAAGAATTGTCTTCTCCTTTCATATCTTCTTTTGATGAAGAATGAAGCTGACTGCTTATGTAGTGATGGGCTTTAGCCTCTTCCAACTGTTCCGCTCCGTATGCGATATATGGCAGTTGCCACAAGGAAATCTTGAAACCTTTTTCTCTCAGACGTTGGATGAAATCTTGTGGATGTGGAAATCTTTCGGGATTGAATTTCCATTCGCAGAGCCAGTCTTTTCGGAACCATCCCGTATCAAGGTGAATCACGTCGCAAGGATAGTGTTCGTTACGGAGTCGTTCACAAATCTCGTTTACTTCATCAGCAGAGAAGTAAGTCATCCTGCTCATCCATATACCGAAAGACCATAGCGGTGGCATAGAGGGAAATCCTGTGAGTTGACGATAACCACGGAGAATCTCCTCTGGATTCTTTCCGCCAATAAGGAAAACATCTATCGTAGCCCTGTCGCACATAAATTGTACAGAGCGTGAGGAATGATCGGCTAATGAGAGCTTGCAATAGTCGCTCGTGTGATAGAATGCCCCATACATACGACTTGACAAATAAAAAGGAATGTTCTTATAACATCTGCGGTTGTTCACGCCTTGTCCGTCTTGGTTTTTCAGTTGGAAAGTCTGACCGCTTAAATCCATTTTCCTGAATCGTTCACCAGTGCCTGCAAAGCACTCGTCTGCTTCACATTTGAAGCTGATGGTGGCTCGCTCATTCTTTTTCTCGCTTGTTATGTCTGTTGTGATGGCATCACAACAGACGAAACCGAGGGGAAGAGCATCGTAACGAGGCGGAGAGAAATGGTCGTCACTGAGGGCAATGGGCTTGTCTTCATCGCCGTCTGGGTAAAAGGTGATAAATGGAGCTGGCTGAGTATCGGGAAGCAGGTCGCTCCAGTGGTCCAGCACGGGAGGACGTAGGTCAATGACTCCCCTTGTCTTTCCTTCAGCATCTATGATGTGAGTACCGTCCAAGTGCAGATGCATTCGTTTCACTTGCATTTGCAGCATGTCATCTTCTTCTAGCATCTCGTCGTGAATCATTGATGTGTAGATGCGTAAGATGTTCGATTCGTATGCTCGTATGATAAGTTCATAACACTCTTGTAGTACGTCTGAATCAGGAGCCATGTCTTCCTGATGTTTCTGTTTTTGATAAGGTATCGAGATGACGATGTCACCATCTTGTTCCTTGACAGATTGTGGGGTGTACGCTTTCCATAAGGCTTCGTCTTTCTGCATATCAGGGTCGAAGTCCATGAAGTCGAAAAGGTGATAGTTAGTTTGTTTCATTTTACTTGAATACGATATTTGGACCAGGATGATTGTCACCGATTTCATCACGACGGATCAAGCGTCCTTCGGTTGTATTATTCTCTATTGTGAAGCCATCGGTGCGGGCATCGAGATAGATGCAGAACCCACGGTCGTTAGTGGCGTATGGTGCAGGGAAGGGTTGCGATATTTCGTTGCCCTTGATGGTGGAGTTGGGTTGGTTCGACAGCGTATAGATGCCTCCGGCATCGTACAGCTGACGGGCATAGTGGCTGACTTTATTGCCCACGATGTGGTTGTTCTCCATACCCGTATCAAGAGGTGTCCATCCCCAGCCGATGCAGATGCCGGAATAGTTGACACGGTTCACATAGTTTTTGCTGACGGTGCAGTGGCGCACGTACCCTAATGCGATGGCTACGGCTCCCCAGTCCTCGTTGGCAGCATCGACGATGAAGTTTTCAGTGATGGTCAGCCGTTGACAATGTTCGGCCAAGTCGGTGTAGGGACGGTGTACCTCACGAGGGCTCTCTGCAAAAGAACCGCCCATGATGGCTGTGCCACCAATGTTTCCGAAGGTGCATTTCTGTACCTTACAGTCGCTGATATTATCGACAAAGTCCAATGCTGTGGCGGCCAGATTTTGGAACAACACCGAATAGAATTCTATGTGATAGGCATTGCGCACGGTAACTGCACTCACAGGGCGCTCTATCCAGGCTTGGTTTTCGAGACCTTCGTCCCAAGGCAACCCAGGATTCTCTTTTAGCTTATAGGCATCGATGAGGGGAAATCCACCCTGCAGGGTGACGTGACCTTTATGTAGCGGACGGTTCCAGCATGTTTTATCTATAGTTATTCCTTCGAAACGCACATAGTTGGCACCGTCAACGATAACCAGCTGTTCGATTCCGTCACGTTGTTCGGTGGTGCGTAGCAGAAAACTGCTATTGCCCTTCTTGCCTCCGATAACGGGCTGAGGCCAGGGATGTTCAAACTCCAGTCGACTCTCAGGCTCCATAAACGATATGATGGTCTTGTCGCCCTCAACGGTCATTTTCTTCACACGCAGAATGGCGATGGCCCATCGTTGGTGTACTACCATTTCGAGCGGGGTATTCTTCGAGGCGAAATATTGAAGCACAGAGTCTGGTGGAGTAGGGATGGTAATGGTGCGAGCCTCCTTTTTAAAATCTATCATACGCTCCATACCTTGTTGAGGCCAAAGCTGTGTATGCTGTTGTCGGGCATCGCCACAGATAATGCTCGTGTGGTTCTCTCCGATGCCACGAATGACGAGCGGCGACTCCTTTGTACCACTATCCTCAGGACGAAGAAACAGCGGTTCGTACATATAGTAACGCCCAGCCTCAAGTGTAATGGTAATGCCTCCCTTACAACGAGGGTCGTTGGTACGTCTCCATTCTCTTGCTGTCCGCAAGGCATCATGAATGCTTTCACCAGGATGAACGATGATCTCTCCTGCGAAGGAATAAGCATGTAGGAATAGTAGGAAAAAGGTCAGTAGATATTTCATAATGATTCAATCAATTGTTTGATAGGTTCTTGTTCGTTGAGATGTTCCCGATGTACGGCAACCCTGATAGAAGAATCGTTTAATAATCCCTTAATCATGTAATGATGGTTTTGTATCTTGAAAAAGGGTTTGGATAGCGACTCTAAGAAAATGAAAGAGCCAAGAGGACGGAGTGCCAAGATGAAGTCACGACAAACCACACGTTCCAATTCATATTGGAAAGCTATCCATCCTGCTTCGGTACAAGGTTCTGGTGATCGTGTGATATTCGTTATTTTCATAGGCTATGGGCAATTTCTCGAATGGCATTGACAAAGGCTTCCAATTCTTCATGCGTTGTGAAATGGGATAAACTCACTCGTACGGTACCGTATTCTGACGTTCCAAATTGTTGATGGATGAGCGGAGCACAATGTAAACCCGTTCGCACGGTGATATCATAGCTGTTCTGAAGAATGTAACCCACATCGGAAGGAAGGAGTCCATTTATGTAAAAACTGACGATAGGTCCTTGATGGTCTCCTCCTTTACTATATAATGTCACTTTATCAATTCCGCGTAATTCATTAATAAGCCAATTTGTTTCTGATTGCAATTTGTGGAAGATGATGCCTACATCGTTTTTCAAAACGTATTCTATACCAGCTTTCAATCCAGCAATGCCCACGACATTTTGCGTACCTACTTCGTATTCCCATTCACCATCTTTATAGAGAATAATACTACTATCGCGCCCCGTTCCTCCAAATTGTGTTGGGCGAAGATTGATGTTACGATGCACGTAATATCCTCCTGTTCCCGTAGGACCAAATAAAGACTTATGGCCAGTAAACACTAAAATATCAACCCCCCATCTATCAACATCAATGGGAATACATCCAGCACTTTGTGCAGCATCCAGCATTACGAGCATTCCTTGTTGATGGGCGCGATGAGTGATTTCCGCCACGTCAACGATGTTACCTGTAACATTAGAACAATGATTGATGATGAGTAACGAGGCTTTAGGAAGTGTGTCAGATGGAGTAATGGGAGGAATGATTGTCCCTTGATGAAGTCTGTTCATCAAGGGTCGAAGCACGCTATTGTGGTTGTCGGAAGTGGCAACAATTGTCTTGTTCTCTCCTGCTAATATGCGATTGATGGCATCGGTAGCACTACTACAGAAAAATATACGTTCATAATCGCCTATATTGAATAACTTGCCAAGGAGTTTTCTCGTGTCCATCAGTAAATCGCTCTCTTGTGCATTGCTACGAAAAGGACTTACTGGAGGATTCTCCAAAGCCACCGTCATTGCCTTGATGACTGACGGCGGCTTTGGATAACTCGTTGCGGCATTGTTCAGATATATCATTGATGCTCCATCACTTTGAATCCCATCACTTCACCAATCAGATGAATCATTTTGGTGTAATCGCCAAAGATGAGAACCTGATGGTGTCCGAAACCAGCCAATTGGTGCATGAAACCACGGGCATCATTCATCTTGATATAATAATATGGTGAACAGTAAACCGCCTCAAATTCGGATTTAAGCACTTCGCCTCGTTTGATGCTGATGGTATCTGCCAGAGGATTGAATCTTCCCAACGTGATATATTGGTCTTCGCTCTCCGTGAAGTCAACCTGTAGCTTTCCACCAAATCCTTGTCCTGTGAATGCCCATAGCTTATACTTCAATGGTTTGGTGCCATAGCCGTTCATACATAGTGCGGGTACGGCGTGGTGAATACGCAATAGTTCGTCGGTTTCCATATTGGGATTGCCCATGAAGGCCGGGCGCATGGCAGCAGCTTGCATGATGGTCATTGCCAAGAGTGCGTTCAGGTCTTCCTCACAACCACTTGGATAACCCTCGTCTTTCAACAACGAGTGACAAACGCATGGCGTGAACTTCCTGTTTTGTGGAATCTCCGATGTGCAAAGTTCATGGCAGGCTGTAGAGAATGCGTTGCAATCATATACATCCATCATCTTCTTGGCTGCCAGATAATACTTGATGTCGTTGATAAACCAATCTTTGTTGACTTTCGTTTCCAACGATCCTCCGATGATACGTTCTGCGATGGGACGTGCCTCTTCATCCGTCACCTCATCCATGTATTTGAAAATGTCGCGGAAGGGCAACTTGACGATTTCCATTCCATAGCGTTGGCGAATCAGTTCTGGGTCACGAATCACGCTTTGCAACCCGAATGTTGGCATAGAGCCATGTGTCAGTACAAGGGCACGGGTGTTGGCAACTACCTTTCTCACCCATAGCGCATGAGCAATCTCGTTGAGGTCTTGTATGTCCATGCAGACGAAAGCCTCTACGCCAATGGAACGGCAATAGGTGGCAAAGTCAATGCCCTCATTGCCATTTTGCATGATAACCACGGTCTTGTGGTAACGTTCCAACTTAGGAATGCGCCAGTTCATGCAAAGGAAGAAATCCACACGGTCAAGGTCTTCCTCTATTTGTGCATATATTTCACGGCTCACCACAAACTTCTCGTCGTAGCGGGCATCGATAGCTGGAAGCATCTCTATTTCAGGAGTGGCTTTCTTCAGTTCTTCCTTGGCTGCTTCAAATGCGGCAGTGGCTGCTGCATCTTCTGCCTCTGGTGTCATTTCGTGAGCATATCCAGCCCTACACGGACCTTCCCAAAAATGAGAATGCGTAAGACAACCTATGATGGGACGTACCACCAGCTTTTGGTTCATTGCTTTTTCTTTCATGTTATTTCTTGATAAATTTCTTTCCGTTTTGAATGTTGATTCCCTTTTGTGACTGGGAAATGCGTTGACCTGCTATGTTGTAAATAGGAGATGACTTTGAATGTTCGTTGTCTTTTACTTCGACAATCCCTGAAAGATTACCGCCAATGGTTGCAAAATTGAATTGGCGGGTAAGTGTGATGTCGGTATTTGGGTCCTTCACGGTTACTAAGATAAATTGTCTTCTTGAAGTATCTCTTCCGAAAAGGTCTTGTACTTTGAGAGTAGTACCTTCGAAATTCCACACAAAACCATTAGTAGGACGAACAGAATCATCAAC
Source organism: Prevotella sp. UBA6994 (assembly GCA_002449845.1). Lineage (GTDB taxonomy): Bacteria > Bacteroidota > Bacteroidia > Bacteroidales > Bacteroidaceae > Prevotella. The sequence goes on along the minus strand of DJXW01000009.1, from coordinate 55,437 downwards.
TACTTCAAAGTTTTTATATCCCGCAAAATAAGGTTTTAAGTCGATGGCTTTCTCTTCGGCACCATTCAAGATGAAATTGGGTTCAGCTATCCAGTTGAGATATTGCTCCAAATCGGTATAATAATTATAATTGTCGTGGCATTCGTTGTTGTTGGGAAGGTTAATGTCAGTTCCCGTTACTTTCTCATACCAATTGGGAATACCGTCTTGGTCGGTGTCCCAGTCAGCCTCACGTTGTGCTTCGATGATGTTCAAACCTGCAAAACCTTCTGAGTCATCCTCATGGTCGATGATGCCTTTTCTTTTTCCTTTCGAACCAACGGTAGATGTAGTACCAAGCAATGTTTCTTGGATGATACGTGTGTCATGGTTGTCCAATTCGGGTTGGTTGCAACCTACGTTGCACAGTACGTTCTTGAATGCAGCCTCAGCCGTTTCGATGGTTGCATAACTGGGGAAGAATGGTTCTTTGCTCCAGGGCTCCCAATCCAGTACCTGGTCGTTAGACAAGTCGTAGCGATAGGTGGTTCCTTCCTTGTCTTGCGTCAATCTGCCACTGGTCTCCTCACGGATATTTCCGCTCACGTAAGCACGTTGCGTGCCTTGCCCTGTGCCTTCAAATTGATGACGCAAGATATAATTTTGAGAAGTGGCTGGTCCTTTCTTGTAATAGTTGTTGACGAAGTTCAGTTCATGAGTGCCACCGTCGCAAGCACGTCCACCCCAGTTATAGACCACATTGTTGAAAATGTCGTGGTGACCGTCATAATAACCCTTTCCATCCAATCCACCAGAGATACTCCAGTTGCGCCCCTCGTTATGAGCCAAAAGATTGTGGTGGAACGAACTACCTACGGCGCCGTATTCACCGCCGCCGATGGTTGCCGCATAACCATGTCCGCTGCCTTCGCTGTAATTGGGGTGACCAGCGATATTCAATGCCTCAGAGATAAGGGTGTTTTGTAGGGTGATATGCTTGGCGTTTCGTGATGAGAATGCCTCATCGATGGTCCAGGAGATAGAACAGTGGTCCATGATGGAATGGTCGTTGCCAGCCATTCCTAATCCGTCTAATCCCTTGTCGTCACTGTCTTCGCTGCTGATATGTCCGCGACGAGCACGGATGAATCGGGTGATACCGTCACTTTGCATTCCGAATGGAGCACCACGGAACATGATACCACGTCCTGGGGCTGTCTGGCCGGCAATGGTGACATATTTGTCTGAGCAGGTGAGGCGAGCCTTCAGGTGAATGGTTCCCGCTACGTCGAAGACAATGGTTCTTGGACCGTGGATATTGCTGATGCCATAGCGGAATGTGCCTGGTTGGGGATTGGTAGCATCATCATCCAATGACGTAACATGATACACGATTCCTCCACGTCCACCTATGGCGAAACGACCATAACCTTCAGCACTTGGAAACGCCAACCTTCGGGGTTGAAAACACCATGTTTTGCCTTTGTAAACATTACCTTTTTCATCTACCTCGTCCACACGCCACCAATATTTCTGCAAAGGTGACAATCCCGTGGCTTCGTATTGGGCATTTTTACCCGTATATTGATAGGCTGTAGCATTGGCTACTTCCGTGGAATCAGTGCCAAACACCAACCGATGCGACACAGCTACGTTTGCGGGAGTCCATCGTAGGGTTACGCTCTTAGTTCCTATCTCATTCTTTCCGTCAGCATGGAAATCGTAATTGTCTGGAGTAGGATCCATCGCAGAATAGGGATTCACGTCAAACTCCAATCCATTCAAGGTCATACATGTAGAACCGTATGTCTTTCCGCTAACGGGAGTCGTGGAGTATTTGATGACTACGGGCTGGCCTTCCACTGCTGTAAACTCCACGAATGACGAACCCGTTTCAGATGGCTTTTGTACGTTGCACGAATATTTCACGCCAGAAGCCAATACTTGTCCGTTTACTTCCACCTGAATATCTGGCAATGTGGTGTTGCCATCCTTGTAGTTGTGGTAAGCAAGCAGAGAGTGTTGTCCGGCTTCCAGTCCTTCTATGGTCAACATAATGGCTGTGCTGCCCTCTGTGATGTTGGGCGTGTTGTTATCATCGTCCAACACAAATGCCTGTACGCCGTCGCCCAACAACCGTAGTCCCGTAGCTCCGTTCTTTCCCAAAGTGACGGTATTCTTGTTCCATTGGGCACGTAATACGTTTGCTCCGTCGCAAGCCGTTAATGTTAACGTCACACCGTTGTCAAGTGTTTTCGATTCACTCTGCACCGTGTTTACCGGCCATGAGATATAATTGGGCTCATTTACTTCCTCCATCGACCGATTGGTCATGTTGAAGTCGATGCTTTGTGCCATTGCACAGAGCCCTATCATGGTCAATACATTTGTCATCAATAATTTTTTCATCTTGTTATTTGATTTGAGTTTGTAGATTTGCCTACAAAGATACGTAATTATATTGAAAAGTTGAACAATTATTATTTGTTTTTTATTGACGGTATTTGTATTCGTTTGTTTCCTTGCATGGTGACCATCGGTTTCTCATAGAGTAACCAGTGGTTTCTTATATGGTGACCGATGGTTTCTTGCATAGTTACCTTTGTTTCCAAACACAATGACCGAATGTGAAAAGGAATGCTTCTCCTCGCCACATTATTCGAGAGTACAACCGTTGGGAATGGTGATGTGGCGTTTTCCCGTCTTTTCATCGTAATCGACAATGATTTTTCCGTAGAGCGTCTCGATGGAAGCACGTACTTGCTGAATGTCTCCAACGGATTGGGGAGTGATGACGAGATGACGCATACCATGAGTACCAGGTTTCTGTTTGATGCCCACGAGAGAGCGGAAAAGCCACTCGTCTATCTGTCCCATCATGAAATGATTCCATGAAGAACCCTGTCGGGGATCCCATTGCTCAGTGAGCGTAGTGGCTCCCTGAATCATCTGAAAACCATAACCAGGTGTCTCGTAATGGTTGAGCATCTTGAAAAGCAATTCGTCTTGACCATTGTCTGCCAACACACGGAAGAGATAGCGATTGCCAACGTCGCCCGTGGTGAGACGGTCGCCATGAGCATGAATATCATGGATGAGGCTCTGCAAGACAGCCTCCTTGTTTTCACCGCAGATACCTAAGAAAAGGGGTAGGGCATTGCTTGTCTGACTGCCAGTGCCGTAATAACATGAGTCGGGTTTGTAGAAATGACGGTTGAAGGCATTGACCACTTGCTTGTATAATGCCTGGTATTTTTGTTCGTCAGCATGATGTCCTACCATCTTAGCTGCCTCGCAGATGAGTTGTAAATCATAGATGTAATGAGCGGTAGCCACTAAGGGAACAGGTGTGTTCTTGGAGAATCCTGCTCGCCAAGGACCATAGTCGTACCAGTCGCCCAATCCATGACTGACGATTCCGTCATCTGAACGAGAGGTGAGGTAATCCACGTATCTGCGCATGGCATGATAATTGTCAGTAATGAGTGTACTGTCACCATACATGTCATAATACATGAATGGGAGAATGATAAGCGTAGAACCCCATTCGGGAGAATCGTCAAAGAGATTGCCGAAGGATACATATTGTGGAGCCGTGGTAGGCACCATGCCATCATCTTTCTGTGTATCGACGATGTCTCTGATGATTTTCGGAATCAGTGTGGTCATGTCGTAGTTATACAACAATGAGGGACCACAAAGATGGTCTTGTTCCAGCCATCCCAATTTCTCCCGATGGGGACAGTCGGAAAGTACTGCTTGCATATTGCTGCGTTCTGCCCGTTCAATGAGACGATGGGTCTTGGTGAACAGGTCATTGTTACACCAGAATGTGGAGGTCTCGGGGGCGGAATTGTAGATGAAGCAACTTTGTAGGTTGTGGATGATGGGTAATTGCAATGGATTGGGTTGTCCTTCTAAGACTGCACCCTCTACTTGTATGTATTGGAAACCATAATAAGAGAATCGGGGTTGCCAAGTTTCTAAGGAATCCTTTTTGTCATTCGAGTCTTTACCTTTGAGCGTGTATTCATAATAATGTTGGCGACCAGTTTGAGATTGGTCACAAGCTCCTTGTGGGGTGAGTCTTTCAGAGACAATGAGTGTGATCTTTTGTCCTCTTTTTCCTGAAACGGTGATGGTGGGAAAGCCAGCAAGGTTTTGTCCCATGTTGCAAACAAAGGCTGAGGGAGCTACGGTGCGACGAGTCTTTTGCGAGGCAGCATCAATGGAGTCTTTGGGAATGGCTTTCCATGATTGGATATTGAAGTGTTCCATGACCTTAACGGGTAAGGCGGTTTGTGGACGTAACTTTCCTGTTGGTCCCTCCACAATGATTGCCGGTCGCCATTTGCTGTCTTTAAAGTCAGGACGATCATGTCCTGGTTGTTCTAATCGTGCATCGTATGACTCACCTCCATAGATGCTGTTGAAGGTGATAGGACTGAAATCCCACTTCCAGCTATCGTCACTGATTATTTGTTCGGTGGTATGGTCACTATAGGTGATGTCTAAGCGGAAGAATAGTTGTGGAGGACCAAAACTGGTTTGCAGCTTGCTGTATCTGCCACCTCGCTGTACATTGAAGAAACCGTTGCCAAGCAAGACGGAAATGGCATTGCTGCCCGTGCGTAATTGTTGGGTTACGTCGAATAGATTATAGTAAACCGTTTGACTGTATTCACTCCATAATGGCGCAAACTCACTATCGCCAATTTTCTTTCCGTTCATACGCAATTCATAATGCCCAAGTCCACATACATACACCACGGCATCAACAATTTCTTTCTTTGCCTTGAACTCTTTTCTGAGGATGATGCTTTTAGTAGAGAGTGTATCTACGTCTTTCCATTTGTTCTTGAAAGAATCTTGCTTAAAGACGGCATTACTCCATCTGCCATCGGGAATCTTTGCGTCTTTCTTGGTGATGGCACCTATCCACTTGGGAGATCGAAAATTGAAGTTTGAAGATTGAAGATTGAAAATTGGAGCTTGAAGATAGTTAGGTGTGACACGAATGATTTGTTCCTTGCTCCAAGGGGAATAATGGTCCTTTCCTTTTTTATGATGATCTGAATACGTGGTAATTCTAACTTTCCATGTGTAACCGTATTGGTTGGGAGTTAATGTAGGGATTTCAATCAACTGGCTCTCATCAGAAATGACATTTCCACTATCGTATATCATACGACGAGTAACTCGTTCGTGAACTACGATTTGATATGATTTCTGTATAAAGGATGCATCTTGGTCATCAAGATATTGCCATCCCACACGTATCTTTCCTTCTGCTATCGCCATTTCTCCACTTTGATAATTGCAAAGTGTTTTTGTAATGACCAGTTTGGCACAAGTGGAAGTCAAACAGAATACAACGAGAAAAACACAAGTACATATTCTTGAAATCGCATTCATATCATCAATTATTAATCTTCAATTTTCAATTTTCAATTTTTAATCTTCAATCTTCAATCACAAGTCCGTTCACGATACTTGCTTCGATAACTTGCCCGTTGCTACCGTGAAGTTTGAAACTCACATTCCATTCCTTTGGCCATGCAGGGAAAAGAATAGGAGTGCCATCGGGCTTTTCTTGCAAGAGCATTTCTTGCAAGCCAATCATGGCTGAGCCACCGCGATTGTGGTCGGGAGCCCAATCAAATCCTGATTCCCAGAATGCTGGAAAACGATAAGGACCATCGGCGAATTTCTCTATGGTGAGTTGTTTGGCTTCATCAGTGAGTCCTAAGCAAGCTGCCCAAATATTGTCTTGCTTCCATCCCTTACTGCTGCGCATGGCAATGACGTGAGGGTCTTTGTGGTAGGTGTTTCTGCCAATTTGCAGTTGTGGTCTTCCCATTCCGTAGATGCGCCACGGAAAGACAGGATAGAGCTGTGGTGTTTCCACATTTTGTATGCGAGCCCATGCAATGGCTGGTGCAATGCAGGCGTCTCCGTCGATGGTTCGCAATGGTATTTCCGGGATTCTATTAGCCAATGAAGAATGATATTGGATGAAGGAGGAATCGACAGAAAGGGCTCTCTTTTCTTGTATCTTGATGAATGCTTGATTGACCGTTTGTAAGGCAGCTATCGTACTGGATGGGTTGTATGCCATCTTGTATGTCTCGCAACCAGAACCTGGAAAGATAACCAACTTGCCACTATCGGTCAAAGCTTTAGCTCCCATCTTCTTGGCTTGGTACTGATAGTGTTCGTCAAAGAACTTCAGACATTGCTCGATGAGAGGAACGTATTTGGGATAATCGAAAAGATGACCTTGTTGCTGATCTGCCTGAAGTATCATCATGCAAAATTCAAGGGCAGTATCCCATTCATATTCCAACCATGCGTTACGCTCAACGCCATAGTCGCTTCCTTCAAGGTGCTTCCCGTATTCAGCTGGATTGGGTAAGCCGAAGTTTTCTAATTGTTCGGTGAATGATGCACCATCGTGTCCCCAATAATATTTGGTACGTACGGTAGCTGTAGGCAGGAGTCTCAGGTAAGTATCGAATTGGGCTTTCATCATGTCGATGTCACCACTTTTCAACATGGGCCAATATACCAATCGTTGGTTTTGTGCCGTCATTGTTCCTCCGCCCCATTTGCGATAGTCTGGGGTGAATGTTGAAGCAGAATCTACATAAACGGGGTCGAAGGTAAACAATCCTCCATTAAACTTTGTTGGCCATTGTCCGTATGCGTTGCACGCGAGCATATAACGGAAGAGTTCGTAATTACGGATGATACGTGTGAGTTCGGAATTTTGACTGTCGGTCTGAATCCAACTCCTTTGCCAGTAATCATGCCACCACTGACTACTTCTTTTCCTTGATTCGCGAGCATTTGTCAGAGGTGAATTGTTGTTGTTTCCCTTTTGCTCATCTACATGGAGAGAAATGGTGAAAGTGGCTTTCTTGAAATGTTGGTTTTGAAAATTCCACGACTGATAATCAGTGGATGCGTATGTGCCGTATGTGGTTCCAATAAACTGGAAACCTGGAACGGTCATGATACCACGCATTTCTCTTCCACCAAGAGGGTTATATAATTGTGCCTTGATGTCATCTAAATGTTCCCTGTTGACGGTAAAGTCAAAAACAGTTAGTTCCCTGTTTTGATGAGAGAATGATAATCGGTTGCCATCTACTTGAATACTATCGGCAAAAGTGGTGCAATCTTTGGGTAAAAACCATTTGTAGGAACATTGTTGGCATTCTGCTTTACTCACAATCCTATCCTTGTACCTCCAACTTTCATAACTGACGGTAGCCCGTCCAGTATGTTGAGATGCCATCTCAACATATATCATCGGAGAAAAAACGTCTGCCCATATCCTCACTTTCGTATCGCCGATGGTTATGTAAATAGCTCCCTCATCGAGACGTAAAACTTGGCGAAAGGGAATGATTGATTGATTGAGTTGGTCGAGATGAATCCTCCATCTGCCTGCTTTTAGTAGGGTGTTGTTTTCGTCAAACCATCCACTTTGAGCTGCATAGAATAAGATGTCACCATCTTCCACCCATACGTTCATTCCTATATCGTGACCGCCACAAGGCATCGACTCGCTAGAGTTCTTGCTTTGTGTAGTCCAAACATAGTCCTTCGGAATATATTCCGTTGCTTGTAAAGCGGTCGCAACAAACAATAGGATGGATAATAATGAACTCTTAACCATAAGCACTAATCACTAAACACTAAACTCTAAACACTCAACACTCAACATTCCTACCAATTATCTGTTCTGAAAGAACTCACAGGAAGACCGTCGTGCATCAGGTCGCCAATAGCCCAGTTCTTAAATGCATATCGCACGGCAACAGGATGGCTTACTTTCTCGCTCTTGACATAAAGGCGATTGCGGGAAATCCATGCTTCGGCTGGATAAAACACTTGGTCGTTTCCTGCTATTTCGAAATTGTCGCTATGAGGACCATTTTCAAAATACACCCATTCCTTAGAACGGTCGAAGGAAATTACAGCCGTGTCTCCATGAAATTCTACTTGACTATAGGTTGCAAAATCGGGCAGCCCTTTCATTTGATAAGTATTAGCGAGAGCTAAAATAGCCAGTCGCTCACCAGCCTCTCTCTTCTTGCGGGGATGAATGCCGTACTCCAAGCCAGCATCCATCAATACTGCCATCCTACAATTGTCAACCATGTTTTCAACTCTTGCTTGTTGTTCTCGCAATAAGGCACTGTTGTATTGTCCCCAATCAATTAGACTATAATCGTATGGAGCAATCTGACAATAATAGAAAGGGAAGTCACCAATCTTCCATTCCTCTCGCCATCCTTGAATCATGCGGGCAAAGAGGGGAGCATAGAAATCGTAACGTGGTACATTGTCTTCTCCCTGATACCAAATGGCACCGCGGATTCCATATCCGATAAGAGGAAACAACTGCCCGTTGTAAAGTGCGGTAGGACAACGTTGGCGCAACTTGTTAACGTCATCTTCTGTGATGGTTTGTTGTACTTTGGGAAATGCCTTTAACCAGTCGGCTTCCATCCATGCCTCACAAGCCGAACCTCCATAACTGGTGCAGATAAGTCCGATTGGAACTCCCAATGCTTTTCTCAATGCCTTGCCGAAAAAGTATGCTGTAGCAGAGAAATCACGAACACTGGCACTGTTGGCAGATTTCCATGAACCTGTCAGGTCATGTTGCTGACTAATGGAAGGCTTTCTGCCAGCATAGAAAAGTCGCATCAATGAGTCTCCACATTGTAGCAGTTCCTTGGTTGCTTCTGCTACGGGTTGCCCCTTGAATCCTTTCATTTGCATTTCCATATTCGATTGACCGCTGCAAATCCACACTTCTCCAATCAGTATGTTACTTAATTGTCGTTGCTTGCCATCATTGAAAGTGATGTCGTATGGTCCACCGGCGATGGGAGTTTGCACGATGACTTCAAAACGTCCATCTGCATCACTCTTCGCTTGATACGATTTCTTGTCCCATGAAGTAGTGACAGTGACTCTTTTGTTGGGTGTTCCGTTGTTGAGTTTGTCTATCCATCCCCAAAGCCGAACTTCGGTTTGCTGTTGTAATACCATGCCATCAGCAAAAAACGCAGGCAACTTGACTTCTGCAAAGGATGTGATGAGAGACAAGTGATATACAATGGATAATAATAGGATGCGTTTCATATACTTCTGTTTATTGTTTATCATTCATATTTAATCTTCAAAGATCATTTTTCGATTTTCAAGGCAATAGGACCCTGTAATCCAGCGGGTAATAAATGTTCGCCTTTAGTTCGATATTTCGCATTTGTCCAAATGCCATCGTAAGGAGCTTTTCCTTGGTCTGCGCCACGAAGGGCATTATGCCATGTGTTGACCACCTCAATCTCCAGTTTGTTCATTCCTTTCTTCAGTGCTTTCGTGATGTTTACCTCAAATGGAGCAATCCAAGTAATACCGCAATCAATACCATTCACCCATACGTGAGCAATGTCTTTTACATCGTTGAGATAAAGATACACTTGCTTTCCTTTCCCTTTGTATTTGAAAGTGTTTGAATAGCGAGCATGACCACTATAGTAACGAATGCTGTCATTGGAATGTGTGTTCCATAAGAATAAGTTGTCTGTGGTCATTTGGATATTGTTTTCCTTGAAATGTATTTTCCATTTAGGAAAAGAAAGGGGAATAAGTGAATAATTGGCACGAGAAGACTCTTCCATTAATTTGTTGTTATCCTTTTCCTTATTCTTTGTCAATATCACAAAGCATGAGCCATAGCCTGGCAATTCCAATTCTACCGTCGGTCTTGGTGTGTGAACATTCAAGAGAATAGAATGTTCTTTGCCCGTCATAGGATTGATGAACGCAGCATATCTTTGGTTGTCTTTACGGAATGAAACTTTGAAATCCCGATAATCTTGGCTTTGGTTGGCAATGAAATAAATGTCATTGCCATCATCAGTCTTTCGATGTGTATAGGCGATTCCTTCTGGAAAGATAATGTCTGGTTCCAAACCATATTGTGTGAAGTTGGAATCTGTAAATGGTTGTTCGATGACAATAACACCTTGCTTTCGTAATGCATCAATGTGATTTCGTACCTCATGAGAAACACGTACGTTTTGCGGAATCACCAACACCTTGTATCGGAAGGACTGATGGAGTAGGGCATCTTTGTTCATGGAATCATATTGATAACCATGAAGAGGATTTATCCAATGCTTCAAGTCGAAAATACCTGCAGAATGATTGACACCGACAGGACTTTCTTCCATCGGATTACCAATGTTGGCAAGTCTTTTTTGCTCAGACTTAACACGTTCTTCACCGAAAAGACCAGGGAGAATAGATACTATACGGTCAGGAGTGAGTGCGCGACTTGGCATTTCTTCACCTGTGTAAACGGCAATGTCAATGACAGGACTGCCTTGTTGCAATAGTTCTTGGCAACGTGTGATATAATCCACGAATCCCTGAGCCTCTTGAAACCATGTTTGGTCACGTTGGAAGAATAGACCTATTCCATCGAGTGTCATACCAGGTTTTTTATCCATCCACGGATTGTGGGTAAACACATGGAAAAACAGCCTGTTCATGCCAAGTGCAAAGTTTCGGTCAATTAATGGTTTTATCATGGCTGGTGTTTCGTCCCAAACGCCACGCACTTCCGTAAATCCTTCTGCTTGGACGATGTTCTTTCCGTAAATGTGAGCACCGCTAATAGCATCCAACATATCATTTGGCTTATCGTGTGTAGGAGAGTTCAACCAATATTCACCCATAGGAATGTCAACGTACTTATAGTGTTCGATGCCATCAGAAATCATGGTTGGTGCAACGCTCTCGGAACTGAGTTGTACTCCGTATTCTTCCGCTCTTTTCTTTACTGTAGCGAAAAATACATCATTGATGAGATCGTTAATGGTTAGTCTGATGTCACGTAACACTTGCTCGTCATTTTCCATGGGAATACCTGCATATACGGGCATATATGGTAGCAGGTCGTAACCACGTCGTTTCTTAAATTCCTCAACGAAATTGTTTGACCAATTCTGACAACCACATTCCCATGAGTCAACGTGCATGTATTTCACTACATCTGCATGTGGGCGCTTCATAAACTCCCCAAACCAATGGTCTATTTGTTTGTTGATGGTATTGGCAGAGAATTTGTCACACTCTAATCCTCTTCCTCCTCCTGCCGTGGCATTGGTGTGTCCCGTTGAGGTGTGTCCAAACCGAATAATACGCCAACTACCTGATGGAAGATTAAATGAAGGATCTTTTTGAAATGAAAAATGAAGAATGAAGAATGAAGAATTGTCAGGTGCATACCTTTCTCCATCAAATGATTCTTCATTCTTCATTCTACATTCTTCATTTACCTTTCTCCAAACACTACCGTTCTTCGCCTCAAATTGGTCTATACGAGGATCAGAGGATAGCTTGATGTCTTTGAGCTTTAATACAGCACTCCATTTAGCAGCATCTAAGTCTTCACTGCCAGGTTCTGTTCCTTCGGGAGTCCAATAGAAACGGAAATGCTTGGCAGTGGTTTCGGGCAATGAATAGGTATAGTTTTCATCAGTATTTTGCCATCCTTGACGAGGAGGCGTGAGTTGTCTGACATTGTAAAACGTCTCTCCATTATCACTTGCCTGCACTAAAAGGCGTTGCGATTGAATGTTGTTTCCACTCGGGATGATCTCAACACTACGCACGGTTTGCTTTTCGTCGTAGTCAAATTGGATATATCCCGCATCCTTGGAACGGAATACCCCGTTTTCATTGCGTATAATACTACCAGATTCATGTGGTGTTGGCAATGGGGAATAGGCTTTTACCGCATACGTGGCAATATCCTCGTAATACCCTTCATAGCCTTTAGCAGGTTGGGGAATGATGACTGTTTGGTTCTTGTTGGTGATATTGATAATAGTATCACTCCAAACCACCTTCTGCATCGACTCTTCGGGCGAAATCCACGGTCCGCCAGCCAATGCAAATCCATCGCAGACATGAATGCCTAATCCCAATTGCAGAGAGTCTGCTTGTTGCATGGCATAATCTATCATCTCCCAAAACTTGGGTGTCAGTTGTTGTGCTTCTCCTTGATATTCGGGCTTTTCCGCAATGCCTCTGATAGGCATGAGGTAACATCCTCCAAGTCCTACGTCCTTCATGGCTTGCAGGTCTGCCTTGATGCCTTCCTTCGATACGGCTCCATACATCCAATACCAGAATGTCCAAGGTTTAATGTTGAGTGTCGAGTGTTGAGTGTTGAGTGTTGAATAGCTATTGTTGAGTGTTGAGTGTTGTGTGTTTAATGATTGGGCGTGAAGACTATCAACGCTAAACACTAAACAAATGCTCACTAAACACTGAGCACTCAACACTAAACATTTACTCATTAAACGTTGAACAATAATCATAACAACTATTCAATAAACACTAAACACTAAACGCTAAACACTCAACAATCAATCCTCATTCAAACCATAGTCTTGCTTGATAAATATTGCTTCCTTTTTCCCAATGTGGTTGGGCAGATGGTCCATTGAGGTCAGTAGTATTTACTTTGTTTCTCACGGCAGGAATCACTTTGAGAAGTGAAATGCCTGTTTGTGGTAAATCGTAAAGGATATGGTCTCTTCCGTCACGAGGAGTGTAAACACCAACGAATGGACGAGTGTATCGTAATTCATTCCCGAAAAGTTCTTCTTTCTCAAGATACATCCAGTCATTATTGGTTTCATAGCCATTGGTTTCGGGATTTTCCCAAATCTCTTTTGGCTCAATGCCGATATGTCCTTCCGTGGTCTCTATCTGCATCCAATGAACGTCGGCGAAATAACCCTTAAACTCAGGATATAGCCACGACTCTCCAGGTATTGGGTCATTGTAGGATGTTTGCCAATAACCGTATTGCGGTCCTTCCATACGGTTTTGCCAAACACGGTAAGGACCACGCCCCACCCAATGCTTGCCCTTCACTAACTGCTCGGGGTAGTCGAATGCAATCCCCACCAAGTCAACTACACCGTTGAAATTGGTAGAAACGGCGATGTCTGCACAACCATCATCATGGAATGTCCATCTCACATTGGTCAGCGACCCGTAGAGATAGCGAGCTGTAAGTATGCCAGAGTCAAATGAGAAACCCACGAACTTGCCCTGGTCGGAGTATTCAGTATATTGGGTTTTCTTTTGGAAAGCCTCTTTGTCGTCATGATTGTAGAAACCATCGTGAGAACGGTCAGAGCGACGAACGGCTACAAAACGAGGACCATTCGTTAACGAGTAACTATGCCCTGTAGTCTTAACTTGTAATAGTCTTCCATCTTTCTTGGAAAAGCGGTAAATGGTTTTTCCTGCCGTAATGGTCAGTTCTTCTGCGGTCTCAGATGTTATTTCTCCTGTTCCCTTTCGATTGTCTTCAGAAGAAGTAGCTTTTTCTTTGATAATAGGAAACGACCAGTTGAAAATCTCCTCACCGTATGGATTGGCTGCTGTGATGCTTAATACATCACCTTTCATGATATGATTGTCATTGGAATCAAAGTCATATAGCCAAGAAGTGCCGCCAGGACCAACTTTCGGAGATGGAATCGTAAACTCCTTGATTGTACTTACCTCAGTCTTTCCATATTGAGGCATGGAGAGAATTTTCCCAGTAAACTTACAATCGCTCAGCGAAGTGAAGTTGTAGGCATTTCGTACTTCAATGATACTTTTTCCCTTGCTGGCATTTGGTGGCAAACCGTAGCGTAATTGTATAGGACTCCATATCTCTTTGATTGTGTAATAACTTCCTTCCTTTTCCCCATGGGGTCCGACGATGCCGTCAGCACCGAAATTCCCTACGCAATCAAGAATGCCGTTCTGGTCGGTACGTAAGACGGCTTGGTCCATCAAGTCCCAAAGGAACCCACCAGCGCACCTTTCATTCTGCATCATCAATTCCCAATAGTCTTTCAGACCAGCACCATGTCCTCCATCATACAAACCATGAAGAAATTCGGTAGGCAAGAAAATTTCCTTTTGTCGCATATAGTCGGCAGTCTCTCCCCAAGAGCGATAGTGTTTCGTCTCAAAGCCATTGCGGTTTGCCCACGGATATAACACTACACGTCGTTGTGGGTCTAATTGGGTGAAGAACGGTTCCAGTTCATAGTTGAAACCACCCTCATTGCCATTGCTCCAAAAGATAATAGACGGATGGTTCACGTCACGAGTAACCATCTCTTCTACCAGCTTACTGCCAATGATTGTTTCGTGGGCTTGATGCCAACCTGGTAATTCGCATTCCACATACAGGCCTAATGAGTCGCAAGCATCCAAAAATTCTGGGTCGGCGGGATAGTGCGACAATCTTACGGCATTCATGTTCATGCTCTTGATGAGTCTAACGTCTTCTATGTTCTTTTCTTTCGACAGTGTTCGTCCACTTTCAGGACGAAAAGAATGACGGTTTACGCCTTTGAAGATCACCTTTTGTCCGTTGATGAATACACCGTCATCCTCTCCACCATCATAGCTATGCCTGTATTCGATGGTTCGGAATCCAAATTTCTGTTGTTCTACATGCAGCGTTTTTCCTTCAGGGTCTTTCAAGGTAAATGTTGCTGTATAGAGGTTGGGCTGTTCTGCATTCCATAGCTTGGGGTTCTTGACGGAGAAATCCACCTTGGCATAGTCGCTGGAGATGGGGAAAGGTTGGCTTGTGCCAACTTTCTTCCCGTGTGTGTCGATGACATCGACACATACACAACTGCCAGGGGTGGCACGGTTGAGGTAAACGTCTGCGGTGAAGCGACCGTCCATCTGGGCATCGATAGCTACACGATGGATGTTTCTCGTAGGCTTGGAGATGATGTAAACAGGTCGCCAGATACCACCGAAGTTCCAATAGTCGGCTCGGCGTTCAGCCATGTTTACTTGTGGGTTGGCACTCTCCTTAGATACTTCCACTTCCAGACGGTTCTTCTTTTCTCCCGTGAAAATACGGTCAGAAACGTCAATGGTATATCTTGTGAAACCTCCCTGATGCAGTCCGTTGCCAGCCTTTCGTCCGTTGATGGTTGCCTTGAGGTCGGTCATGGCAGCCTCAAACACCAAGAATATCTGTCTGCCTGCCCACTCCTTGGGTAACGAAAACTCGTATTTATACAGTCCTTTCTCATTGGCAATGCCTTCGGGGGTTGCCTTTCCATAGAAACGCATACCATATTGATAAGTACCGAATCCTTGCAATTCCCAACAAGATGGTACACCAATCTTCGTCCATTTGCCAGAGTTCCTACCGTCAGTACAGAAGAAATCCCATTCCACCATATCATCGCATCCTGTACCGCTCAAATATTGCCTATGGGTTTGCGTGTCTATCGCTTGAGCATGAATGCCTAAGTAACAGATGGCAAATACCATTATAAATAATATCCTTCTTTTCATCATATACCAGTTTGTTCAGTTGATTGTCCAAAGGAGAAAGAGATGATGTTCCCTTTTGTGCTCCCTTTATTATAAGACTCTAAACTTCTCATTTTGTAATCATGAAAAGTATCAAATATAACGATACATGTTTGATGTGTGAAATAAAAAGGTAGCACATGATGTTTCCCAGCGGTTCCCATACTAAGAAACCATCGGTTACATATATAGTGACCGATGGTTTCTTGCATGGTGACCGATGGTTCCTATTTCTCCAAGGGAATGAAACGAATATGTAAGGACAGTGGTGTGTTAGTTGGGATGGCGTATTTGGTCAAGACACCAGGACCGCAAGAACTGTTACCAAGTCCCATCACGGCTGCATCGATATTCAAATATACGTGTTCGGGGTCAGTCACCAAGTCGCAGTCGTGAGTAGTCTCATAAATATGTTGTGTGCTATAGGGTAGGGCAGAAAATGAGAATGGTTTGTCCACGCATTCAATTCTCCATCCACGACCTTTCTTGTCAGTCAGTTCTACGCAAACGACATCATCGTGGTTGCCACTATCTTGCGGACGAGGATAATGCACGTATTGTTCATCCACCGTACTATTCCGAAGGTTGATGGTCGTAGATGCGTGACGGTCGGGATAGTTGTCCCACGGTCCTCTTCCGAAATAGGAGAGTTGGCGCAGGTCTTTGGGTAGGGTGAACGTGGTTCCCATACATGGCAAGGGAGGTAGGTTTCCATGAGGCATATATTTTGCCTGGAAATCAACGCTACCATTGGGCATGATGACATAATTGTATTCGGTGGTAATATTTCCTTCCTTTGTACAATAAGCGATGATGGCTTGAGCTTTCACACTTCCATCTGGAAGAGTCTCCTTGGTCCAAGGAGAAATGACAGAATCGCGTAAGTTGTCAAGATGATGGTTCTTCCAGTCTTTGGCAATCCAATTTCCAAACCCTTTGTCATTATCCGTCGGGGCACGGAAGAAGTGAGGTGCTATAAATGAAGCATCTTTTTGAAATGAAGAATGAAGAATGAAGAATGAAGAATCGTTTGGTTGAGAATGGCTTGAGTCCAGCAATTCTTCATTCTTCATTCTACATTCTTCAATTAACGCATGAGCCCATTCTTCATTCTTCATTCTACATTCTTCATTTTTAAAGAATTGTTGGTGGCAGACAAGGTAGCCCGCTTTTGCCCATTTCGTGTCGTGTTTCAGTTTGGCAAATACGTCAATGAAGTGTTGTGATTCAACAGTTTCTATCTCATAATCGTTGATGCTACACGACATATCCATGAGATGAGGAGTCACTTTCCCATTCTCGTAGATGAAACGGATGGGAGCATAAACCGCCTTTACCTCTTCGTATTTCGGCGTTTTCTGTCGGTCACTGCTGACAATTCCTTTCACGCAAAACGCCTTGAGGTTAGGAACATCGCCAAAATCCCCACCATACGCAACCATCTGCTTTCCATTGCGCGTGGTGAAGATGCCCTCATCTGCCCATTCCCAAATAAAACCACCCAACATACGAGGATGACTATAAATCTCGTTCCAATACTCTTGAAAATTGCCTAAAGCATTACCCATCGCATGAGCATATTCACTTGTGAGAACGGGGCGGTCATCTATCGTGTCCCGAGCGATAGACAGCAGTCGTTCCCATCTGGCATTCTCCGGGCGTTCCATGTTGTTGTCTTTCACACCTGGATTGAGATACTCGTCTTGCGTTCGTGGATAGAAACGGGAGATTACGTCAACATAATGAGGGTCTAATCTCTTGTTTCCTGAATCTTGCTTCATACTTTCTCCCTGTGCTCCTTCATAGTGTACGAATCGGGTAGGGTCGTATTCATGTATCCATGCAGCAGTCATGGCAAAATTCGTTCCCCATCCAGCCTCGTTGCCCAAGCTCCAGAATACTACGGATGGATGGTTCCTGTCACGAATCACCAAGCGTTGTGTTCGGTCTATCCATGCGGCAGCCCATGAAGGATCACTTGCCAATAGTCCGCGCAGTCCATGTTCCTCAATGTCAGCCTCGTCCATCACATACATACCAATACTGTCGCACAGTTCATACCAGCGTTCAGCGTTGGGGTAATGGCAAGTGCGCACGGCATTGATATTAGCCTGCTTCATGAGAATGAGATCTTGCAACATTCGTTCCTCGCTGATTACGTGTCCTGTTAAGGGATCCATCTCATGGCGATTGACACCACGAAACCTTACGGGAGTACCATTGACGAGAAAAACTCCTCGTCTGATTTCCAATTTTCTGAATCCTACCTTGGTCTTCACCTGTTCTATGGTCTTTCCTAAAGAGTCCACTAACGCCAGGTGCAACGTGTAGAGATATGGATGTTCGGCATTCCATTTGTGTGGATTCTTGACAGATGCTGCCATCCATCCCCATTTAGGATAGCCACGCTGAGGATTGCGGTCGTTCATGATGGCAGCCTTATGGTCTAAATTGAGCATGGTAACAGCATCTTGCCTGAGCACACTGTCAAGCACCATCTTTCCGCTATCATCAAACAGTCGTGCCTCAAGTTGATACCCCTCACCTCGTTGTCCTTTCGATACCTCTAATTCTGGATGAATGATTAACTCTGCATCTTTGTAATCATCATCGAGCAAGGTTCGTATGCCTATATCGCGGATGCGGATGCGTGGTTGGCAAAAAAGAGTGATGCTGCGATGGATACCTGCCAATCGCCACATGTCTTGGTCTTCCAAATAACTGCCATCAGAATATTTGAATACCTGCAAGGTGATTTGATTGGATGAGGAAGGATTGATGTAATCGGTGATGCGAAACTCCGCTGGTTCCATGCTACCCTGTGAGTAACCCACCTTTTGCCCGTTAATCCACAGATAGAAAGCACTGCTCACGGCTCCAAAACGAATGAATACTTCTTGTCCTTTCCACTCCTTAGGGATGGAGAAGGTACGTCGATATACAGCCGTGGGATTACGTTCGATATATGCCGTATATGATTGTTTGGGCGTACCCATTACTCGTGGTGGGTCAATCTTAAAGGTATATCCGCTACTGCTGTAAATGGGGGTGCCATATCCATTCATCTCCCAATCACCAGGCACAGGGAAAGATACCCAATGACTGTCATCATAATCGGAAAGGAAAAAGTCTTTTGGTTGTTCATCAGGTGTTTTCGTCCAATGAAATTTCCATGTGCCATCGAGAGACAATTGGCGGTCGCCAGGCTTAGTCTGAAAGGAGAAGAATGATGCACGTGGTGCTTCACGATGTATTTGCAAGATATTTTGGTCTTCCCAATCATGATGTTCTTGTGCCACGGCAATACAGGCGAGTGCAGAGAGGAAAAGGGTGATATGAAGTTTCATTTTCATTGTATCTCAATGTTTTGAAATTCGAGTTGTTGGTTGTCCACCGTCAATAAATAAGTACCCGCGTTGATTTGCGTACCCGTGGTGGTGGAAAGCATTTTAAACTTATTGGGAGTAGGTGGGAAAGTGATGTCTCGGTCAACGAGCGTGGCTTTCTTGGAATCCACGATTTTCATACGAGCGATGATGGCTTTGCCCGTCGTGTTTTTATATCTGAACCGAATGGCATATTCTTGTCCCAATCCAGGTTTTATTTCCCATGTACCTTGCTTCACAGGCTCATATACGGTTGCAGGGCGAACTTCCGTATCTTGCGGCAATGATGTTTTGGGTAATTTGGCAATGGTGTCAGTGTCGCAAGCCCTCCATGAAAACGAACTGAGTGGACATTCGTGCATACTGGTGTCGATAGGTGATTTTGTTGCGATGGCAATACCACAGATGATGGCTTGTCCTGCTTTCACTTCGGGGAAGGAAATACGCAACATCCCATTTTTTGACTTCGCATAGACGATGCGTTTCATAGCTCCGCAATAACCTGCTTCAGCCCAAGGGTCAAGGTCGTTGATGACGGTGTTGCCATTTACGGCTACATCAAAGATACGCATACCTTCATAATCGTCATTCTCTCCACCTCCTTTGCCGTGCCACGGTTCCAAGAAATACAATTCAATGCGATAATCTCCATTGGGAACATTGAAATCATACCACAGATGATGGCGACCAAAACGGAAGAACTGGAACAATTCTTGCGACTTTGTTCCTTGTATTTGTTCCGTGATATGACGTTGACTTGCCTGGTAGGGTGATATGTTCTCGAAATCGTTTCCCCAAGAATGGCAGTATTTTTGCGAATCCTGATGCCATTGCTGTCCAAACTCATCGGTATAGCAATCGCCACCACAATTGATACGATAGAGGTAGTGCCAGTCTTTATCTCCTTTCACAAGGTCAACGTTACGAGAGGCTGCCGTAGGGATAATGGTATCTTTTCCAACATAACGATGACGGTACATGTAATAAGCAGGTGTAGGTTCTTCCCAGATGGTAGAAAGACCTTTGTAGTTGATGGGACCAATCTTATCTATCAGACGATAGGCACCATCGGGTTGCACTCGCCCAGGATTGTCGTGAGACGTAAACAACCATTGGAAGTGACCGCAGACAGAGTCTTTCACACTTTCTGCCAATCGCGCTTTCGTCTCCAACAATTGAGTAAACGATTCTTCGCTATATTTCTCTTTGCCGTGCATGTCTATCGTTCGCCATGCACCATATTCTCCATTCAGCAATTGTTCGGGAAGTGTGAGTTCCTTATCATAGTTTTCAGCAGAGCCTCCATACGTACCGCTCCAATTTTGTATGACGTTCCAATCCGTACCTTCACCACCATTACAGGTAGTGATGGGTCGCATGACGGTAGCCGTAGGGTCGAGTTGGCGAATGAGCTCACTACATTCCTCAGCAAAAGCTTTGGGAAGAACACTCTCGTTTTGTAATCCCCACATCATAATGCTCGGAGAATTGCGACGTTCCTTTATCCATCGTACCAACAATCGTTTGAAATTGTTGCGGAACTCTGGGGTATCGTACCAGATATGAGCAGAGAACTGACTCCAAAACAAGATGCCTTGTTGGTCAAGCAATTGTTGATAATAGAGGTTATGTGGTTGATGAGCCTCGCGGAAAGCATTGAACCCCGCATGGCGAATCTGTTTGATGCGCGAGGCTATTTGTTCGTGCGTAAAAGCATGACTTGCTCCTAACAGATGTTCGTACTCACAAGTGCCGTTGATGAAGATGGGCTTTTCGTTGAGGAAAAAGCGATGGTCGGTAGGATGATGTATAGGCCACGACAAACTACGAATGCCGAAGGGTGTGCGACATTCATCCGTTGTCTTTCCATTGCGTTTGATCATCGTGGCAAGTTGGTAGAGGTATGGATTGTCAATGTTCCATCTAATCGGATTGTCAATATGTTCTGCATGTCGGAACACTTTTGTCTCACCAGGTTGAAGCGATGCGGTAATAGCATGACGGAACACCTGCTTGCCACTCTCTAATGTAAACTTATTGACCAATTCTATTTCTTGAGTATGAGACGTGTAATTCTTGACTTCCGTATCAATGAAAACCGAATCACAAGCGAGATTGTTCCAGATATGTACGCCAAATGGTTCGATACGTACCTCATCGGTTTCTATCAGAGAGACAGGACGGAAAATGCCGAATGGTTGTGAGCCTTCACTAAATCCCCATTCAGAAGAACAACCACCACAAACCCAAGGACTATTGGTGAGCATGGCTGGATGGTCAACGAGAATACTTAATTGATTGTGTCCATCACGTAGGGCATCTGTAATGTCGATGGTAAAAGATGTCCTACCTATAAGTTCTTTGGGATAGGAATGACCGTTGAGGGTAACGGTGGCAAATGTTCCCACACCTTCCATCATGAGGAAATATCGTTTGCCGTCTTTTTTCGTTGCAGTAAACGACTTCTCATATTTAGCAGAACCATGAAGGTTACCATGTCGTAGTTGCCTATACCCATAATAGTCATCCAAATTATGTGGAATATTGACCGTCTTTACTTCATTGTTTCCAATTATTTGGCAATTCCAATGGTCATTGAGTGAAGTGATGGTACGTCTTCCCGTAGGTTCTGGTTGAGGGAATGACACGTCTGAACGTCCCATCGGTGTACTTGTAGCCACGGCAATGCCCCGTTGTCCGGCATGATTTACCGCGCAATAGAAATGATAGACCACTCCTTGATGATGGATGACACAACTCTTGTGCGCAAACATCTCATCGTAAGGCTTAGAAGGAATGATAAGATCGGCACCATTCCAGTCGGTCCAGTTAACTAAATCGTAACTTGCTGCAAACGTGTTATACGCATTGTATTTGCGAGTTGGATTGTATGCGGAAAAATAATACATCACCCACACATCATTCATGCGTACGATTTGTGCGTCGCCAGTAATGGTGCCATCCGAATCATGGGCAAAGACAGGATTCCCTTCAAAGCGTTTCCACTTTTTCATGTTCTTGGAAAGGGCAATGCCAATACGCTCTCCCTTGGGATGCGTGTTGTCTTTGCCACCCGCATTATAGAACATGATAAAAGGATATTTTTCCTTTCCTTTGATTCTGTGTTTTTTATCTTTCATCCAATAGATGGTACTTTTATACTGGGTAAGATATTCCCACCATTGTGCATCTTTGTCGTTGTAACTCATTAATGGCTTTTTTTTCGTATTCCATTGGTGAGGAATGGAAATATCTCCCTTGGTAGAGGCAATGCCAATACTCAAAGGAGCGTTGACAGCCTCATATCCCGTACCTGGTCCTCCGATGTATGTCAACCAATGTCTTCCCTTGAACGATTGCATTTCGTATGAACCATCCCATGTATAATCTATCAGAGCGGGGAAACCACCACGTTGGTTCTTGTCCCATAGAGAAGAAATGGGATTATCGGGTAAGGATAGAATACGACCTAAGATTTGCCAATGCAGCAAGTCATCACTTTGAGCTAACCATGTCTCATACCCACGACCGTCGGTTCCGTCTTTTCCATCATAACATACGAATGACATATACCATTTGTCGTCTTGACGAAAAACAGTGGGACAATCGTATTTGTTGAAATTAGATGATGGGGCTATCACCATTCCATATTTATAAGGAGTGCGTGAAGCCTCATATATCTGTTGCATTCGCTCTTGCGAAACCACTTGCGCAAAAGACGTGACGCAAATAGAAACAAGTGTCAGTAAAATGTATTTTCTCATCTTGTATTATTTCATAAATAACCAATCCACTTCGTCGCCGGCACTTTGAAGTCCTGCATCTCGTTGTTTGATGTCGGAATTAGTAAATCCCACGACACATATTATTCCTTTAGGAAGATTGATACTGTGCTTTCCTGCTCCAAACTGATAAGCATGTATATGCACGGGAGGCATTTCTTTCATGTTGATGGCATTGTAAAGCACGGGTTCAGCTTGTCCGTATTCATTGCCCAACGCATCGGTTTCCAACTTGGGAGCCTTTGCCCATTTAGGGTCATCGTCTTGGAAGAATCCAACGAGCATTTTAGTTGGTTCTTCTGTTGAGAACTCAATGGTTGTTCCGTTGATTCGAGTACTGTCTCGGTTTAATACCAATGCTCTCAATCCTTGCAATTCGGGAGCAATGGCATTGACTCTCGTGTCTTTACGATTCTCGAAAAGTATGGCATTCTTACGTAATGTTGTGGTTGTCTTAGGGGAGATGAGGGTAACGTTGGAGGGCGTTACTCGTGGATGTTCTTCATGAAGGGATAAGTTGTTCCCTTTTCTCCTTTGTCGATGGAGTTTGTTGGTATTCTCCTTCAAGGCAATAAGTTCTTCCTCATACACAGGTAGCATTTCAGACCACGTCTTATACTTGCCGTCATTGCCTCCGATGGGAATACGGCGTTGGGCAGTCTGCATCGAATTGGCATAAAGATAATGATTGGCTGTTTCCTTGGATAGTTCTTTCCATGTATTCAAACTCTTTTCCAATAAAGGAATAGCAGCATCTAAATATTTGATGTCTTTAGACCATTTGTAATTCAACACTTGTTGGGCTGCCAAAACCTTGTTGTAAAAAGACTCGGCAAACAAACTGTAAAACTTGAAATCATTGAAGACCCGTTTTAATTCGTCTTGGTGTTTGGTTGGAGTGTAAGAAGCCATGAAATCCGTGATGTGTTGGATGGCGTTCTTACCATGATTCACACACTCCGTGACGATGTTGATAGGCAATTCACCTTCGTGTGGCAATCCTTTCCATTCTTTTTCAACATATTCAATGAGCTTTTCTCCCATAGGACCACAACTTTCATAGAATCCTGGATAAATAGTGAACTTGTAAGGATTGACCAACTGAGCCATTTTCATACCGAGCAAGAGCGTTTGCCTGTTGCCTTCCGTAATACCGAAACGACGGAGAAGTTTCGGGGCAATCTCTCCAGTCTCTTGATACGCTTGAAGAATCATGTTGGCAGCTATGGTGTCAATGCCGTAATAGTTGGCTATCTGTTGTTTCCAGAATGTTTGATCGTTGTCACGATGGCAATTCCATGCGTATCTTCCCCATGCCTTATACCACATCCAGTCACGGTCAATTTGCAGGAGTCTTTTGTTATTCTCCAATTTGTCTGCCGTATATGGCCAATCCCAATATGATGATTGAGGATATAGATGTAAGCCCTTGGAATGATGAACCTGATGCATGGCTTGCACGGTCTTTTGAGTAAATATAGGCGAAGACCAACGCCACGGTTCTAAATTGGCTAATATGTGAACATTGTCAATGTGTATGGGAGCGGCAGCTGCTAATTGCTGATGTGTCTCTCCCCACGGTCCACCTGGTTCGTAGGTAGTCAGACTCTCCCCCGTATATTTGCTCATGGTATAGATATTAGGATAATAGGGCAGGGAAGCCTTCAATACAGCTGGTCCGTCAGTGTCATGGGAACGAAGAATAATGGGAGGTGTGTCTGTACGACCAGACGCTTTCAATCCATCCTTAATACCAGGGATAATCGTTTCGGTCATCCATTGAATATCTGTGTCTATGCCCGACATTGCCTCACCGAGACAAACGAGGAATCCTACGTTTGGGTATTTCTGGACGAATGCGGAAATACTCTTCCGTGTATAGTCTGCTATCAGTGGAGTAATGGGACGATTTCGGTCTTGTGTCTTCAATCCGTAGTGATCGGCAAAGGGTTTTGACAAGATAATATTATAAAACATTTGTATGACACGTATGCCTCTTCTTTCTGCTTCTGTCGTAAGGAAGGAAAACATCTCTTGATTTTTCTGCATGGTGATGTCGCTTACTTCTGTTGCAAAGGGATAATCGTCTAACTTCACCAAAGAAGCAAACGGGTGACCGTTCCATAGATAAACGGTATTCATGTTGTTGGAAGCGAGTAAATCGAGATACTTAATCCATAATTCCTTATCATAAAACCACGGAAAGTTTTCGGGCGTATAGGGATATTCGTAAACCCTATGACCAGGAAGGTAAACGGTCTTTTGCAATCCAACACAGGCTCCACGTAACTTCATCTCTGGCACTTCCGTTATCGTGGGCATTCCTTTGAGTGTCTGATGAGCTTCGTAGTATTCCAACAACTTGTTCGTTCCATAGATGATTCCGTTGGCATCATTGCCACGGATGCGTACTCTCTTTCTCTTGCAAGAGATGGTGAAACCCTCTGCTTTCCCTTTGTTGATATTGTCAATGACAATGGTATAATCACCTTCAATGGGGGCTAAGCGAGAAACGGCATATTCCGCTTGTGGAACATGGCAATTCAGTTTGATCTTTACCTTGCCCATCGTTGGTAAAGCCAAGAACAGACAGACTATCCCAATAACTTTCCTGTATGTACTAATCATAATCAATCGTTATTTCTTGTTGGGAAGGAATGGGAATCTCTTTCTCGTTGATGATAAGTAATCCTTTTCCTCCATCACTATAAACACTAACTTGCTCTCTATTCATCTTGAGGCGAATCATTCCAAATGGAGTGGGAACAGAGCCTTCCATCCATTCCATTCCTCCGAGTGTTGGCTTGACGATATATTCCTCATAACCAGCCATAGTGGGAGAAATGCCTAAATAATATTTACCAATGAGATAAATAGGACTTGCTCCCCATGCGTGGCAAAGACTCTTGCCGTAAGGTCGTCCATACATGGATAGGTGTCGCGTTCCTTTTTCTGAGGGAACGTATTTTTCCCAGAAGGTAGTGGCTCCTTCACGCAACATTCCACCCCAATAATCCTTTATCTCACATAACACTTTCGTTTGCAGTCCCATCATACATAATGCTTCCAACTCATAGAAACGCATGTAAGGGGTAGTGATTTGTCCTATCTCATCATTCAATAAGACACGATTTAATATATATGGTTTTTCCGAGTCGCAAACCATATCGTAAAGAATGGCAAACATATTCGGGAATTTCGTAATCATATCATTTATTTTCCCATCCTCTATAGCGTGCATGAAAGCATGTTCTTCCCCATTCCAGAAAGCAGCCTTCAGTTGGTCGCGTAAGTGGCTTGCTAATTGTTCATATTGCTTGGTGTCTGCTAAGTAAAGTTCTTTCTGTTCGGGATAATGACAGTAGTCATGTAACAAAGAGGCACATTTGCTCATTACCTCCAATGCCTTACAGAAAAGAATTTGTTCAAAACAGAGTGTACCTCTCTTGTGCATGGGGAAATCCACCCAATCCACGAAGATCCAATCGTCGGCTTGTCCTTCAGCCATTCCTTCCGCATTGGTTCTCGATAGGCAATAATCCATCAAGGTTTTCATTCGCGGATACAATTCACGGATAAATTCTATGTCACCTGTATAGAGATAATAGTCCAATATAGACTTAAACCAATAGAAAGAATAATCCATGATGGTATTGATATGAGCCGTCACGGGATTTTTTCCTCTTAGTTGTCTGATGGTTCGTTTCACACATTCCTTGTCGAAATGCAGATAGTAATTCATAAGGTAACTCTGAATGGCGTCGCCACTCCAAATCCAACGGTCTCTCTTGATTCCGTCTAAGAAGAATTCACGGGTGGTGAGGTCCATCGTATAAGCTGCCGTTTCCCAAATGGCATTGACCATTTCGTCATTGCAACGAAACGTTCCACTATGCTTGTCATCATGGGGAGCATATTCGTAATCCATGGAAAGATGGTCATACTTGACTTCTGTTTCAACATAGACGTAACGGAAAGCCTTGCTTGTTCCGTATGTTGTGGTAATACCACAACAATCCAAACGGTCGAGTGTTTCGCAATGCTCTTTGTCTAAAGCCTCTTCCTCGCTCTCACCATAATATATATATATGAAACCACTGCCTTTGAGCCCTTTAAACTTGAGATAACCGAATGTTTCTCGTCCAAAATCGTATAGGATTCCATTTCCCTTTTTTGTTTCTGAAATGGGTTGGTGTTCTTCTCTCAACAATTGGTATTGGGATGGGGGAGTGCTGATTTGATTGAAGTTCCAACATGCTGCTGGAATATACACACCACTACCGTGGGCTTTACCGTTTTCGTCAATCCATATCTTATCTTCGTAAGTTACTGACCATGACTTGTCGCTATGGATGGTTCCTCCTTGAACAAAAAGGGAGGGTGGGGAAGATAGGTGATAAACCTTGAAATATAACTGATGCTTACCAGCTGGAATCGTAAAAGAGGAAGGCATTCCAAACTGCAATTTACCATCCAGCATGAAGTTATAGTCTCCTTCTGCGGCAATGGTGATAGTTTCTGACTTTTGTAAATCAACCGTTTTACAGAATACCACCGTTGCCCAATGACTATCTTGTTTCCAAAATGGCGGAAACATGGCTCCTCGTTCTGTGCGACGATTGTTGAAACGATTACCCAACCATATTTCAAAGTCGCCGGGATACCAAATCCAAGTGGATAGTTGTTGCTTAGATGTCATCTCCATATCGTTCCTTGGTTATTTCTTCCAATGTCTTTCCACGTGTGTTGGGTGCTCCAATCGTCCCTATCAATAGTGAGGTAAACAACAGGGCTATCATGATGTAGGCTGCCATGCTAAATCCCTCTCCGTTTTCACCATAGATATAAACGAAACCAAGTCCCCATGCTGCAGACAATCCTCGTACAATGAAGAACATGATACCTTGGGCGGCTGCGCGATATTTGGCTGGGAACAACTCTGATGCCCATAACGCATAAAACGATTGTACGGAAATGCCACCTTGTAATCCCCATAGTAATGTGAAGATAAGAAGACCGGCTATGCTGTTAATGCCTATGGTGATAATCAATAACCAAGCAGAAACGGCAAAGCTTACACCGATGAAATATAACCATCTTTGGTTTACTTTGTCGATAATCATTGAATAGACAAATGTGGTGGCGATAATGATGAGCCATTGCCCTACGCTCAACATATTGGCGTATTCATTGGAGAGTCCACCTGCCGTCTCGTAGATGTGTTGTTGGAAGAATCCCATGACCGAACTTACCAAATTCCATGTGAGATACATACCTGCGAGGAACAGCATGGTACGAATGTTGATCTTGTTGGATAAGAAGGCGGAAATGGTTGGTGCTTGAGCTGTCTCCTTAGATTTCTCCTTCATGGTCTCCCATTCTTTCGACTCGTCAAGACGACGTTGCAATTGCCAGGCAATAAAGGCAACGATAAACAATGATGCAAACACAATCCTACTACTAAATACGTGAAGTGAGGCTCCACTCATGTCTGCACTGAAAAGATGTGCGATTCCTTGCACCCATCCGAACAGTATTCCTTCTGTTCCTACGCCTCCCGTGGGTGGGGCAAGCAAGGTTCCTAAGATGAGAATAATGGTAGGACCAATGCCCCAAGCCATCTGTGAGATGCCAATGTTTCGTCCACGATTCACCACTTCTGAACTCTCGGAGATATAGGTCCAAGAGGCTGGAACACCTACGCCTACCGAAATGCCCGTGATGAGAAATCCCAATAATAACATGGGAAAGTTGATTGAACACATGATGAGTGCTACACCTAACATATAGATGAGCATATTGTATGTGTATATGGCTTTGCGACCATATTTGTCAGCCATGAATCCACCGATAATGGCACCAATGGCTGCACCAAGACAATTGGCACTGATGGCATTCAGCCAACCAAGATGTCCTTCCGTTAGTCCAAGGTAGTCTTTCCATAAGGTAAGGCCACTGGCTCCTGCCACGATGGCTCCTGCATCGAGATAATTGGTTAGAGATACTGCTATGGTGCTTTTAAGGCTGCTTTTCTTCTTTTTCATATTGCTATTGGTTTTATTTTTTTCTAGTTATTCTAGATAATCTAGTTATTCTAGAGATACTAGGGTTTCTATTTTTTCATTTTGGCCCTGCCGCCAAGCGAATACTATCTGCCACTTGTGAGCCATTGTTCTCCCAAGTATTGCCTGGGCCGTTGGCATTTTTAAGATACTTCTCCGAGGGAGTCCAATTATTCCTTACGGTAATTCCACTGGAACCTTCGTCTGTATAGAGATAGAACCAGTGGTTGGGATCATGCACGTAAATAGGAGTGTAGATACTATCTACCACGTTCTCTTGAATGAAAGTATGAGGCTGACACCCCAATGTGTAAATACCAGCAGTGTCGTACATGTGGCGGGCATAATGGTGTATGTAATTCCTTTCCACACGGTTGTCTGCCATTGCACATGGTTGTTGGTTCCACCCCCAGCCTATGCTGATGCCTGTATATGATACGTCGCTTATCTCATTGTTGACGATACGGATGCTACGTACATAGCCCGCACCAATACCTATACATCCCCAATCTTCATTGGCAGCATCGTTGATGTAATTGTTCGTAATTGTTAGGTCTGTGCAAATCATACGTCTGTCGTTAGGGTCGAATGGTAGATGTGCCTCATGTGCCTCAGAGCCGAAAGAACCGGCGAGGATTGCCGTACCGCCAATGTCACGGAAAGTGCAATGGTCAATGCTTCCTCCTTTTATATATATATGATAGTCGAGTGCCGTTGACCCTAAGTGCTCAAACTGACAATTCTTGAATATAATACCCTCGCCACCATTCACGCTGACAGCTGCTTCAGGTCGTCCTACCCATCCTTGATTATCCAGTTTGTGGTCACCATTGGGACGGGATAATTGTGGACGTATCTTGTAAGCTTCTATCATATACATACCGGCTTGAAGTGGAGCGTGTCCTTTCAAGGAAGGGCGAAGCCAAGTGGTATGACTGAAACGTAATCCCTCAATTTGAACATGGCGAACCATGCGGTCTGGTGTTCCTTCCACCTTGAGCAGTGTTTCCAAAGCTGGAGCTTCCACCTCTGCGGTACGCATATCCTCATGAGCACGTGGATAGTAGTAAATCTTGTGGTTGTCTATATCAAGAAACCACTCGCCAGGTTCGTTGAGCAAACTTCGGGCGTTGGTCAGATAAAATGCCGAATTGTGCTTTCCGTCAGCAGTAACCATTGGCGAAGGCCAAGGGTGCATGAAATGTACGTGGCTCTCTGGGTTGTGGAATGTGACAGCCGCACTATCTCCCATCAATTGAATACCCTTAATGCGAAGGTTGGCTATACACCACATCTCATGAAGCACCATCTCTGCCCGTTTCTCGTGTAAGATGGATTTGACTGCTGTGGTTGGCACATAGAGCGTTTCCTTTGCCTTGTCCATCGACAATATCTTATTCATTTGCTCAAAGTCGTTCACGTCTCGTGCCCGAATGGCTTTCTTGCCGTTCACCCATAATTGCCGAAATTCTATCGGGCGACCATTCAATTCCGGAACGTCTGCCACCCATATCTTTCCTTGTCGTTTCCAACCCTTGATAAGTATTCCGCCACTGATGGTTACATCACCGTCGGCAATAATCGTTGTATGTTCATCTTCGGGACGGATGATGATGGGTTGTGATAAACGGTAAATGCCGGGCTTCAGACGTAATACGCTACGGTCGGTTTGATGATGTATCTTTTGCAGACGTGCTTGTTGCAGGGCACGCTCGATGGTAAACTCACCTGGCTCTACGTCCAAGGTAAATTCTCCAGAAGCTCTCACGCCACTCAATGAGAGCAACCAGGCGCTGATGGTTATCAATAACCTGCGGGTATCCATACGGTCATTTCACTTTTTCCTCGATTTCCCCATGCGTAATAGGGTATCAAGCGGATAGTCTTACGTTGTTTTGCGGTGGAAGCGTCACGATAGAGCGTGTTGGTCCATTCGCCTTCTGTCCTTACCATGACCTCCCCTTCAAGTGCCATCATCCTACTGCCTTCAATCATGGTCTCTACAGGTTTGAATTGGGTGTTTAAGGGAATGATGACATTGTCGATGTCTATGCCGTTGAGGTCTTGGCTTTCCATGCAATAAATGATGGGACCACGCTGAATGGCTACCTGTCCGCGCGATTCTTCCACCAACGGATTGGCTTCCATGATGCGTGTCTTCATTTCCATGTTGAGCGAGATAACGTCTCCCTTTTTCCACGTGTCATCTATCGTCACGTAGCCATTCTCTTTCAAGGTGCTGATGGCTTGTCCGTTTTTCTCTATGGTGAAACGGTCACACCAACCAGGTATGCGAAGTTTCAACTTGAATGGTTTCTTACCTTTCAACTTTTGAATCTCTAACGATACTTGTCCGTCCCACGGATAATCTGTTTGTTGACGGATACAAATCTCACCGATTCCTTCCATCTTGGTGTTGATGGTGTTGCTTCCGTAGAGATTCACGAAAATCTCTTGCTTTCCCAAAGAATAAGCGTAGTCTTGTGTCTCGCATAAGGTACGAAGCGTATTGGGAGGACAACAGAAACAACTGATTAGTTTGGTTCTTTCTTTAGGCCAACGAAGAGTGTAAGGAAGTTCGTCACTCATACGTAAAGGATTGGTATAGAAATATTTCTCTCCGTCGAGCGATATTCCGCATAAGATACTGTTGAAGAAACAGTTTTCCACAATGTCGCCATATTTACCATCTCCGGTAGCTTGCAACATTCTCCAGTTAAACAACATGTTTCCGATGTTTGCACACGTTTCGTTGTGGGCTGTAGAGTGGGGCAGTTGGTAAGGGCGACCATAGCTCTGGTGTACCTTTTGTATGTTGTCGGGCTTGTAGTCGGTTCCGTCGGGCGACGTTCCGTCATAGAGAGCGCCGCAAGCACCGTTGATATACATTTTACGATTGACAATGTCGTTCCAGATGGAAGTAAGGTTTTTCATCAATTGTTCCTCACCGTCTTCCAAGAACAGGTCTGCCACACCCGCATAAAGATAATTGGCTCTGACGGAGTGTCCCATCGCTTGGTATTGCTCACGGAAAGGAATGCGGTCTTGGTTGTCGTCGGTTCCGTTTTCCACCATTCCGCGAATGTCGATAAACTTCTTCGAGAGCTCCAAGTATTTAGGGTCTTTCGTTTCACGGTATAATTCGGCAATAGCCATGTAGTGTGAGGGACAGATGGCATTTCCTGCCAATTCCTCTGGCGCATTCTTGCAGAAGTTGTAAAGGAAATCGGCAGCTTTAACGGCTGCGTTAAATAACGTCGTCTTTCCCGTAGCTCGCTTGTGAATGATGCCTGCGGTGATTAAATGTCCTAAATTGTAGGTCTCGAAGTTGAGTCGATTGCCAAAAGCTGCATCGTTTTTCGTTCCTACAGCCGTTCCTACCACAGTGTTGTCGCTTTCTTTTTCTGCCGCTTGCTTGCGTTTGTTGATTTCTGCGATGATGACAGGTGTATGGATATATCCGTCTTCACGTTGAGCCTTAACTACGCATCCTATAAAGCGGTCCATGATTTTGTCCAACTCAGGGTCTTTGTTGATGGCATAAACGGCAGATACGGCTTCCAACCATTTATACATGTCGCCGTCGTGGAATGGAGGACCATGATGCTCGCCCTCTATCTCGCCAGAGGCTATCAGGAAATTGTTGAATCCCTTTCCTTCCTTGCTCTGCCATGTTTCCCACATGCTTTGTAGGGAGGTCTTGCTAAACACTCCAAACCTTTCGCCCCAAAAGCCATCAGTCCAACTCACTGCATTGATGGGAGTGCTGGTCATGATGGCATATTGACTGTTGTGTGTATCTGTGATTCCGCTTGTCTGCTGGACTGCCCGTTGAGCCATTGCTACGGGAGCGTTGCACCAAACCAAAGGTATGGCACAGACAAAGATATGCTTTAGCTTTCCTATACCTATCATTTCGCTTGTCTATATGATATGTTTATAATTTGTCGCCTCTGGCTTTCACTCTCTTATACCATTCCTCGCGCTCCTTGTTCAGGTCGTATCCTCGTTTGGAAAGGTAATTGTTAATGCGTCCCTTGTACTTTCCGAACACCTCATGTTTCTTGTTCGAGCTTTCTGCATCAATGGCCAGTTCCCTGGCTTCTTTCAACCAAGTCAGTATTTGTGTTTTCTCTTCCTCCTTTAACGTGGGAATCATGTCGCATTGTGCATCGTAAGTTACTTTCACCACGTTATAGGTCATCACGTCCTTTACTTTCTCAATCTCGTGAGGCTTGAGATATTTGGATAAGTCAGCATCAAATCCGAAATGAGAACGATAGAGCTTTGAGTCGCAAACGGCTTCTGCCAATTGCTTGTTGCTCTTCTTGACAGAGTCGCGTTCCGTATAGATGTCGTTCAATTTGAAATATCTGTTGGCTATGATGTTCTGTACGTTTTGCCCCATCGGTGTCCACGTGATTCCCAGTTCGTTGGTTGCTTTCTGTGCTCGTCCGATGATGGTGTTGACGTATTTTTGCTCTCTTCCGATGCTGTCTAATGGAACGTCGGGAGCAGGGTATGAGTTGAAGATTTCCTTCAAGTATCTCACGTTGTTGCCATAGTTCATCTTGACGTTCCTTACCATGCTGGTATTTCTGCTTCGTTCCACGAAGAGCCAACCGCTCCATCCCATCTGGTCTAATGTCTGTTTGATGGCAGGCATATTGATGGCTGAGTCGTTACGCAACCAAACTTTGTCGGTGTTAGATGCGTGAATGGCAAAGATGTTCTTGGCACCTAATTTCTTCATGTCTTTGCAAATGTCCCAACCGTTTTCGATGATGGTTTGGAATTTGTAGATGATGCCTATTCCTTCGCTGTTGATTTCTTTTAATAGTTTCAGGTTTCCTTTTGCGTCAAGAGGAGTGTCTAATCCCACTTTCTTGCCTCTTGCCTTAGCTGCCTCACCTATTTCGTGCAAGCGTTTCACGATGATGGCTCGTTTGGCTTTGTCGGTGGACCAGTCGTTGCCGCTTCCTCCCAATGGCAAGAATGCCACCGTGGCATTTCCCATCTTGTCCATCGTGTCGAAGCAGTCTTCTGCCAACGACAGATATGTGTCTTTCTTACTCAGGTCTTGGGCGTAGAAACCGCTCATCGCTACTGCCCCTACCTTGATTCCGAGACTGTCGGCAGTACGCTTGAAGATGGCTGCTTCTTTCGGGTTGCGTAGCTTGTTCTCAAACGTGTCTCGCTTGCCCAAAGCCCCCATGTCCATCTCTATTCCATCACAACCAAGTTGTCTTGCCAACTCAAATTCACCCAATTTCTGGCGTTTGAGAACCATCCAGTCACAAACTCCCACTTGATAGCGCTCTTGCGCCATCATTGCATCTGGCAGCATGATGTACCATGCAATGAACGAAAATAATATAATACGCATTTTATCCATACGTATTATAGACGAATGAAGTGCCTCTTTGTACTTATTGTTTTACGTAACTTTATGAGAATTTGCTGTCTTTCTTTTGTCTTTTATTTATCACTTCATCTGTTCAAGCAAGTTAGTCAATCCATTGAGGTCGCGGGCATCTACCTTTAAGTCGAGCAGATTGCCGTTGCGGTCGAAGAGCTTGTAGGTGGGCCAGGAGTGTACATTGAGGTAGTGTTCAATGGCGCTCTGCTGGTCGTTAGGCAAGTTGTAGTGTGCCACGTTCGGGCCGCTGACGTTGTACTCCTTGATGACGTTCTCCCATGCCGCCTGCGGACTTTTGTTGGCAAGATAGAGGAACTCAATGTCGTAGTCCTTCAGGCGAGCATATTCTTCGGCGGAGTGGCTGAGTGCTTCCTTGCAGGGACCGCACCATGTGCCCCAAATATCGAGCAGCACGAACTTTCCCTTGTAAGGTTCGAGGATTTTCTTCAGCAGTGTCTCACCTTCAGAAATGTCTTTGAGGTTGTCAGACGATTTGAGCACCAGTTTGTCGAACTCGCGGTTCTCGATGGCAAGGTAGTAGTCGTTTTGCTTCTCAATCATCGCGATTGCCACAGGATTGGTGATAAGTGCTTTCAGCGTGTCGATGACCATTGGCGACAGCGATGCTGGATTTGCGTTAATCATACTATAGATTGTTCGTGAGAGACAAATGTCTTTGAGGTCTTGGTCGGCTCCTAACGAATCGAGCACAAGAAGTTCATGCCTCATTCTGAAAGGAATTTGGATATTATTCAACACTTTCGTACCTCTCGGACCGTTAATGATATTGTTTACCTCTGCTAACATATCCGCATTATCGGCATTCAGCTGTTCGGCAAGTTTATGCTTTTCTTCTAAGGTAGCAGCTGCCTCGATTTTGGCATTGGTATTTATTAACCAGTCCTTCCATCGGTTCAGTAGAGACAGCTCCTCTTCGTTCGAAGCAAATTCTTGGTTGTAATCATATATATTCCAGTTCTCCGTCCATTTCCGTTTGTGCCCTATATCAATGAGAAAGTCGCGCATGAATGTGGAGAAATCACGATAGAGTGTGTAGGGCTTGATGGCTTTCTGCCAACATTCCTTGTATAAGTAATCCATGTATGCTTGCGGAATCTCGTGGTTGGGAAAATGATATCCTGCCTGCATCATCGACTCACCCAGAATGTTCTGATAGTAACCAGCTACATAGTCTTGATAGCGTTGTGAGAGATTCGGGTGGTTGGTTATACATTGTTCCAGTTCGCTCATCTGAACCCGTCTAACACTGTCGGCTTGAGCCAGATAAGTCATGGGGTCAAGGTCATAGCGTTTGCGGTCTATGTCAGCCGAAGTCCACGAATAGGGATGAGCCAACAATTCGTTCTGCACTCGCACGTCATCACCCATCCATAGCATTTGCCCTGTCTTGAAATCGTTGAGGAAGAAGTAGGTCTTGCCAGGCTCCAGCACGGTACTTTGTGTCGTTCGTCCCCAGTCGAGGAATGCTTGTGAGGTGTTGAACAATGGCATCTTGAGGGTAAAACGCCCTAAAGAGTCCATCAAAGCGTATGAGCTCTCTTCTTTGTTTTTGAGGATATTCTCAATACCAATCCCAAACTCACGACCTTTTCGTTTCCAAGCTTCTTGCGGCATATCCTTCAGCCAACCTACAATCGTCACACTGTCGCCAGCGCGGTAGCCATTATCGACAAAGCCCTTGCGAGTGTCCTTCGTTGGATAGTCGGGGAGGGAAGTCCCAGTGATAGGACTGCATGTGATGGGTTTGGCGTTGCCAATGTAGATGGCGCGTTTGCCCTTCTTCATCTTCCCCACTTTGACCAAGATGTCATTGTCGAGCGTCAAGGTATAGGTGTCTTTCTTCTCCGTTTGGTTTAGGATGTTGTACACTTGTTGATGATAGATGACTTGCTTCGGAGTAAATCCGATGAGCCAGTCGCCCGTTGCCTCGTCGCGCCAGTAGGTATCGGCAATGCCGATGGGCTGATTGTCTGCATTGCGTACATTGGCTAAAATCCATCCATTAGGTTCTGCCACGTCTATCATCCATGTGTTGACAGGGATGGGCTCGAAGATAAGGGTAAAGTCCACTATACCATCTGCTGGTATTTTGTAAGGTTCGGTCAGGGAGATTACAGTTGCTCCCTTTACTGCGTATGTTTTTCCATCGGCTTGTAGCGTGGGTTTGGTGGCGAGAGGGATAGTTTCGCCCGCTGCCCGTTGAGGCACTTCCAAGTGGAAGAACACTTCAGTACGGTCATCGTCAATCGACACTTTAGTGATGCTGATGATGGGTACGTTGACATAGCCCGTTACAATCTTGTTCCAGACTTTCGTTTGTGCTTGAACAGCCATTACGACAAAAGCGAAAACGATGGTAAAGATGGTTTTCCTATTCATTGGTTCTTCCTTATAGATATATTAAACGTTTATAGGATGCAAAGGTACATCTTTTTTTTGTTCAATAGATTTTTTAATAGGGTAAATTAAAATTAATAAAACAATAAACGTAATCTTCAATCTTCAATTTTCAATTTTCAATCTTCAATCTTCAAGAAACCAGTGGTAACATATATAGTAACCATCGGTTTCTTGCATGGTGACCGATGGTTTCTTACTATGTGACCAATCACAACTATAATCCGCAAAACGAAATGTTCCAAAATCCCAAAACGAAGCGTATATAATTAACATTTGTTAAGATACAAGAAAATAGGGCTAAATTATTGATATAAAACACTTTACATTTTCAAAAGTTTACATCTACCCCCAAACGTAAACTTAAAAGTTTACACCGTAAATTTTAACATTTGCAATTGGCTGAAAAACAAGCATTTATATTGTTTATTCGTGTAAACTTTAACATTTGAAAAACTTCAAAAAAACTGTATATAAAACGAAACGTTCTAAAATTCGAATGGCGTTTAAATGGCGTTCCAACGTGTAACTGCTTGATAAGCAACTATATTTTTTGACACTTATTTTGTTGGTATTTCACACCCTATTTTGTGCAATAATTATGCATATTATTCAAAATGTTGCACGTTTTAGATAGTTGTAAAATGTCCTTTCACTGATACCAAACAAGGGGTGTATATACATACGCCAAATAAAACGGTTGCTTACACCGTCCTTTACGTGTTCATCATATATGGCGTTTACGGCTTGTATGCGTTTTCTGTATGATTCGCCTTTAGGCAGCGTTAAGCCTCTTGTTTGATTATATTTACGGATTTCCTCTATAATGTCCATTGCCTGGTATTCCTTTGTCCTTTGCTAAAAGAGGCCGTTGGCGGCGCGAGACAACCGCCAACGGCACAAGTAACACTAAACAGGTATAATAACGATTGGCGTTTCTATTCTGCGGGTGCACTGATGATTGCCCCGATACCCTTGTTCCTGATAGGAAGGGCAATAAAACGCTTGTCAAAGCCTACGATTGTGCCCCGTTCTTCGGGGTCATCATAGCGGGCGTACATGTATATTTCACCGTCCGCTTTCATTACCTCGTGTTTGTAAAAGGCCACGCTTGCAAACTGTTCCGTTTGAGCCTCACCAAACGCTACTTTGGTATAAATCCCGTTGGCCTCCTTATAGGTCGGCATATAGGGGAAATGGAAACAGCCAAAGCCCGCAAAACGTGTCGGCTCTCCGTCCTTAATGTCGGTCAGTTCCTTAAATAGTTTCACATCTTCACGCAAAAGGTCTGAAACGTGGCTCGGGTGAAGAATGATATAACGCTCTTCCAATGGTATTAAAGCGTTATCGAAACGCTCTTTAAGCGTCAAGAGGTCGTCAAACGTCATGCGTTTTCTACCTCCTACCGTTGCGCCCGTTGTCACTACCAGCGGCGTATCTTCGGTATCCTCACTCGGTGCAAAGGCGTGTGCGGCTTTTCTTGCCGTGCTTGCCTGCAACGTGGAGCGGTGCTGCCTGATAACGCTTTCCAGTTTGTCGTAACTGTATTCGATAGCGTCAGGGCGGCGAACAAGCGTGTTTTCCGTCTCGAACTTGTCTAACGGCAATTGGTTGTCTTCATCGTCACGTCCAACGGTTCTAATTGGGTATGTTGTGTTGTTAATCAACACTTTAGGGTCGATTCCCGCCGACGGAAAGTGTATAATATTGTTATCAACTTCACCGCTCAAATCAACCACCTTTGAAAGGAAAATGCGGTCAGGGTAAAAGCCCTCTTTTATTTGGTTTATCCAAACTTGTTTATTAAGTGCCATATTGATTTACTTTTAGATATATGAAAATTAAATGTTTGCTAACATTTTCTCGTATTCCTCGGGGTGTTCCCTCAGATATTCGGGGTTATGCTTTCTTAGATACTCAAGACTGTGTTTGCCGCCCATTCCGTCAGTCCCTGCCATGCTTTCAGCCTCAACGAGTGCAGCGTATAGTTTGGGGTTGTTCTTCAAGTCTTCTGGCCGATATTTCCGATAGTCCGTAAGAGTCCACTTTGAACGGTCGCCGTTTGGAAGCATTTCCGAAAGCCTCGGACTTCTGCGAATGGTACAAAGTAACTCGGAAAGCGTTTCAAGCCCCATTGTTTCGCCTATACGCTCATAAACGCCACGGCTTGGGCAATTTATCCGCCCGTCCGTAATTGCACCATCTACGGCGGTTTTAACGGCTTTCCTGCGTTTATTCTTTTCACCTGAAATGAACGTGCGGAATACATTGCGGTTTAAACGTGCCATGGTGACGAAATTGCAGCGGTCTTTGCCCTCCACAAATCCCGCCTTTATTGCCTCCTCAACTTCCGTTGTTGCCTCGTCGGGAGTATTCAAAAGGTTTTGGATTTCCGTTATAATATCCTCGTCCGTTACGCCCTCGTCAAGCCCTAAAAGGCTGATGATTGCCCCCCTTAAATCCTCCACCTTTTCAGGCACTTCCAGCGCAAGCCGCTGGCGGTTGCCTTTTCTGTAAAGTTTTAGGGCGTTTTGATTGGCGGGGATGTCAACAATAGACACTTCGAAAAGCACACTTTTCGTAATGGTTCTCACACCGTTGATTTCCTTTTCCTCCACGATGTCAACACCGATTGAGGCAGATCGCAAGAAACCGTTTTCGACTTGTTGTTTTACAGTCCGCCCAAGTTCCGTGCTCTCATCAAAAACAGCGTCCGCAAGCAACCGTTTCCCCTCCTTACGGATGTTCTCCCACCGTCCTACGACGGTTTTTCTTTCGTGCATATACAGCATGACGGGGTTACGTTCAAAGGCGGGCGTGTCTATTCCGTCCGTCTTCACGATGTAGCCGTAACTGTTTACGCTTTCGTCTGAAATTACAAATGTTGTTTTGCTCATAAATCATTGGTTTTTAGTGTTACCGTTGCAAAGTTATATATTTATATAAACACCTTGAAAAAAGTGTGAAATGCTTTCACACATGTGTGCAACCGTTGCACACTTTTTCGTGAAAGCCTTACGGAATATTACGAAAGCGGTGCATAACTTTTTTGCCCTTATTGATATAATTTGTAACTTTGCCCCGTATGCAGCCTTTATGGGCTTAGTCGAAAAGGGAAAACGGTGCGTTTTTCACATGAAAAGCCCCGTTTTTTTGTTTATCAATGAAAATTTTATCATTTCTCTTTGCCGTTTCAAAATAAATGTTTACCTTTGCAACATCCTAAATATCAAAGTACAATGACGATGAATTTTCAACGAGACTTATTTTGCACGCTACGGTGTGGCAAACGGAAACGTCCCAGCGCTTTTACTTTGAGGCGTAGGACACCTACGGCGTGCCTTT
Source organism: Prevotella sp. UBA6994 (assembly GCA_002449845.1). Classification (GTDB taxonomy): domain Bacteria; phylum Bacteroidota; class Bacteroidia; order Bacteroidales; family Bacteroidaceae; genus Prevotella. The sequence goes on along the minus strand of DJXW01000009.1, from coordinate 15,596 downwards.
TTCAATATCCTAAAAATCAAAGTAATTATGATTGCAAAAATCAATCTTGACGGAAAGGAACGCCTTGCCGTTGTGTTCGATGAGGTTTACAACTACGATGAACTTGCAGCAATCCGGAACAGCCTTACCGAAATCCTCGGTGTGTTCGATGGCATTTACGACGAATGTGGCTACCAGGACGAAAGAGCCTACGCCCACCAACTGTTGGAAATGCTTTCACCAAACGTTGACCAGGCATTTGAAATGATGTCCCATTATTTCGGGTGCAACCACCAGCCAAAGAAAGCCCAAAAGAAACTTTGTGAGGTCTATATTTGACATACCAACAAAGCAACCCAAGCAACCGCCCCACAAAGGCGGTTGTTTTTTGTTTTTGCACACCCAAACAAACGCCTTTGCTGCATTTTTATAACTGCATATTTATTCATTGTATTGTATGTTTATGTATTTTGTTATTTAGATTTTGTCTAAATGTCACCCCAATTTGTCACTCCAGTTGACACCTTTTAATTTTTGTTAAAATCAATTCAAATGTTAAATCTGATGTTCCAAATGTTAAAGGATTTAACAAAAAAACAATTCGTTCTAAAATCCCTGAATCTATAAACAATCTACAACCGTTTAAATAGCATTTGAACACAATACAAACCGAATTTAAAGACGTTTCAATACATCTTAAAAGCAAAGGGATTGACAAAGAATAAGACACTAAAAAAGCATTATTAGAATATGTTATAATCTTCTGTAATATCTTAGAAATAAAGGCTTTATATAACATCATAAAATGGCTTAAACACCTTTTTACCACTCCATGTAAACACATTTAAAGTACATGTAAACTTTTTACACCGCCAACGTAAACAAAAACCCCTCAAATGTAAACCAAATGTAAAGCAATGTAAACTTTTTACCCCTCTATGTAAACTTTTAAAACAGTGTCTAAAGTGTTAATTATAGGGCGTTCCCGTGCTTTCCCCCAAATATACGCTTCGTTTTGTGCCCTATACAACGTAAAAAGATGGATGGGGTAAAATGATTATTTGGTGGCTTGCTCGATAGATAACAGAATGCGCAATTTCAACTCCTCCTTTTCTTGAAAGGAAAGTTGTTGTACGTTGCATAAGTATTTCAACATGCTAACATGTGCTTTGTGTGAGGTGGATTTTGTTTCTGCCATTCTTGAAGTCTTTGCTATAAAGACAACAAAAAGGGGTGTTTGTACCCAATGAGATGGAATGAAAATATCTATATCTTCACATCCAAGCTAAACGGCATCCTGCATTTTGTTTACTTGTTCGCGTAAACGACAGATGCTCCTGTGCATCAGGTTACGAACACTTTGGTAGTTGATGCCCATAATCTTACAGATATCGGTGTACTTCCTATGCTCAACGTAATAAAGGTTGATGATTTGACGTTGCCTTGGTGAAAGATTATTGAATAATTGCTTGATTTGGTCTTCCGCCAAGTAGAATGGCTGTTCCATCGTGTCCTCAATGATATTGTCATTGGAAACGAGAACCGTATCATTCAATTCGTTGTCGCAAAGAAAGATGTTGCGCCGATACTCGTCATTGATGCGATTGCGAAGGGATATAAAGAGATAACTCTCAATATTGTGAACATCTTTGAGCTTGTCTTTTCTGGTGAAGAATTTGACAAAGACATCATGAATGCAATCCTTCAGCAATTCTCGGTTGGTGGTAAACCGCGAACCGAATGCAAAAAGATTGTCGATATTCTTGTCATATAATAGAGAAAAATCAATCATTTTAGGTTTGTTTGTTAAAGGTAGATTTGTTTGATAAGATGATTACCGATTGCAAAAATAGTATTTATTTTTGATTCTACCTTGCTAAACCTTTTATTTTTTTTGCTAATTTGCTAAATTTTCCTCATATTTGAACTATTATTCTACTTCATGATGATGTGTGTGATTAGTTGACAGGTTTTTCAGGCAAGATTATCTTTTCTGAATCCAGTATATCTTGTTGGGTGATGTATCTGTCTTTTCAAAGGTGTTTCCCAGTTGCACGGTTTTCTTCTCTACTTTAATCTCGCCCGTCTTGGCGTTGATTTGGTAAATCTGGTATTTACCTGGAATAACGTCAATGGCGATGCTGGACGATTGACTATAAAGAAGATAGCCCTTATCGTTGTTCCCTAATGCCACACATCCCTTTGCGTTGATGGGAGCCATTAGGCAGACATCATGTAAAAATGCCTGTTGCAAGGTGTTGGTGGTTTCGGTGCGAATGGGAATGTTGGGCAATGAGCCACCGCCCATCAAGACTGCCCATCCCATTTGGGGAAATTGTTGTGAGAAATAGGTCACCGACTTGTCGGGATATTTTTCACGGTATTCTCTGACGGCTCTGTACACTTCGTTGAATCCAGTCTTTCCCACTTTCACCTTCCTCATCCATTGGCGGGGAGCCATGTTCTTTCCTGCTTCTGGTGCCCACAACTCTTGCGTGTTATAATGCCAATAGCGAATGTCGATGATGTCCACCACCTTGTTTAATTGTGGGTTGGAGAGAATAGCATCTTGTGCGTCTTTCGTACAACTGAGCGCAATGAGTGGGTGTAAGCCTGTCTCGGCTTCCCATTCTGCAATGGTTTCCAACCAAAACTGAGTGAAATGCAATGGTCCAGTGTATTCGGCACTGATCAGATGAACCACGTTGGGATGGTCTTTCAGTTGCTCCAAGCACATACGAATGTATTGCTTATGTAATGGGCGCAAGGTCTTGTCTTGCTCGTTATAGAACTGTTCGGCAATGAAGATGCGCTTATCTCCGGCAAAGGGAACGGGTTCTGGAAACGTTGTACCGTTGATGTTGTTCACGGGGCGCCACGGACAATCCACCCAATGAGCACCAGCCTCTAAGATATTGTGTTGGAAGTAATGCTCGTTAAACAGGATAATTCCTTTGTCTTTGCCTTTTTGCGCAAATTCGTTTAATCTATGCCAATACCATTGATTGGGCTTTGTCAGGTCGTAACGTGACAATCCATCCCAGGCCGTGCCTTGTCCGCTTCGGGAAAAGGGTTGCTCGTAGAACGGTACCCATACGTCGCCATCGGCTCTGCGCACTCGCTCATGGTCGGTACGCCGCAGATCATACCAAAGACCGTAATGATGGTCTAACGAACTGTAATGGTTGCTGCTGAGATAGTTTACTACGCTGTCTATCCTGTCTGTCCATCCTGTTGCCTCTCTGCCTGGTACGAAACGGGTGATGGCTGGTCTTGCGTCACGTTGGACGAAATTGTCTTTCACGCGTCCGCTCCACCAGGGGATGTTGTATTGGTTTCCTGTGAGAAGTAAACCGTTTAAAGATAAGGGAGAGCAGGAGAGAGATTTGTTCATAGAATCGCTAGTATATCTAGTATTTCTAGTATCGCTAGTATTTCTAGTATTACTAGTATTTCTAGTATTTCTAGTATTACTAGTATTTCTAGAATATCTAGAATTTCTAGGATATCTAGTATTTCTAGCTATATAATGATTCCCTCTTATAAAAGGGATGCTATCTATCCATGCTTCCAATGTGAGCCTTGGAGTGCTTAAAGACTCCATGGCAAATTGCATGGCTTGCTCTACAGTAGGCGAAGTGCTCGCATTGGTAGAGCGGGGCAGTATATGAGCCAAAGACTGAATGTGGGGCTTGATTTCTGGAATAGTAGCGGAGAGCCTCTTTTCCAATTGGTCATAGAATAAAGAGCGAGGAGAAACATGGTCGTTACTGCTTGTCCATTCACCGTTTCCAGTAAGCGTACCCCAACATCCGTGCGCACTACAACGATTGTCCTCATCGGGAGAGTAACAGTAAATCGTTGAGGCTGTACATTGCCAAAACATGGAGTTGGCTGTGTTCCAACCCGTGCCAAATTGGAATTGCTCTAAGTTGGCAAACTTTAAGTCATGACCGTCAATGTTGACAATGTCGAACAACAGACCTGCTGCCCATGAACCAATACTGCCGCTAAAGCCTAATGACTCTTCTCCTTCACATTGCACGAATGCGTTTGGACCAGCAGCACAGAAACCAGCGGCAAAATCGTGAATGCCTTGACGAGAAACGCAACGTTGGAATAATGTTTGTTGTCCTCGTGTCAGAAAGACACATCTTCGCCAACCGCCAATCTCTGATGTGGGATTAGAGGCGATGCAATCTTCAACCGTGATTCTACTGGTGTTTTTCTGTAAGTTGACAGCCGAACCTGCCAAATGCTTGAAGTTAACGCGACTTACCCAACAATCTCTCACATCGTTCATGAAGATTCCGTCCCAACAGTGGTCTTCGTCTTTGGGATTCCAATCGTTGACAACCGACTCCAACGTCATGTTTTCGATTCCACATTCAGTGATTTCATGGGACGTAGATGCTTTAACAATCCATCCACCTCCATATTCTGGTGAAAGGACAGTGGTGATAGGAGCATCAATGGTGATGGCGTTTCCGCTGATTTGCGTGATGGTGCGATTCCACGTGATGTCTATGTCGGTAGGCTTCCATCCCGTATAGTCTAACCCACCTCCGAAATCTTCCATCTTTAAGTGCTCGATCCAATTCTTGGTGCATGGTCGTTCAATATTGATACGGTCTCCTACATGGAATTTGGAGATTGCCGATTCTTGAAGGGCATCTATGGTGATCGTCGTACTTCCTGCGGCAATCGGTTGGGTTGTTATCTTGAGCGTATCTGAAGAGTTGGGAACTAATGATGGCATTCCCTCATTTTCCACATAAATCATTGCCCCACGTTCCACACCGTGTTTCTGGAGAATGGTATGGTCTCTGTCCGTGCCTCTTAACACAATACCCGATGTGGTCATGCGCAAGGGGCGATTCAGTTGAAAGGTTCCTTTGCCTAACAAGATGGTTCCTCTGTGTCCGTTGGCATTCTTCTTCATCTTGGCAACTTGGTTGATTGCTTGTTGGATGATTTCCGAGCAGTCTCCTTCTTGCCATTCAACGAATGTGGCAACTTCCACGTCGGGAATCAATGCTTCTGAGGCATGATAACCGCACGTAGAATAATCCATCGGGATAAACAACTCTTTCTTGGGTTTCTTTTGGGCATGTGACTCGGCTATCAAGCAAACAAGAGCCAATAGCATCAATATCTTCTGAATGTTCATCTTGTCAGTCATTTTTTTATAAGACGCATGAGAGTTTTAGATGTACTACTTTAAAAAACAAAAAAATGGGATGCACCTATTCAATAGGCACATCCCAAGAACGATTTTCAGAATGTCGTTATTCAGGTACTGTGTCAGAGAGTGGGTCAAACAGACCATCTGCGTTACGACCTAAATCATGCCAACCCACTGTCTGGTGCAGGGTGGGATTGGTTTGCATGGCATTCTGGCGAAGTCCGAGGAAGTAATACGTAGGACGGTAATTGATGGTCAACGCATCATCGTTTCCGTCAAGGTTTACATCTTTACGACCTAAGAATATCTCGTAGAACTCAGCCAATTCCCTTACCTTGTCGTCATTGTACGTACCGTTGATGTATGACATATCTTCATCAAGTGTAAGTGCTTTCTCAGGACGGTTGCCCTCTGTTGGGTCTGTTTCAGAAACATCCAAGCAGTACAAGATGATTTGATGACGTTTGGTTCCGTTTAATGGTTTCACGCCAAGATAGGTACAGGTGTTTCCACCGAAACCTGTCAATGCCCATGAGGGCTTGATGGCTGATTGTCCTTGTCCACCGTCGAAGAGCATCCAACGGTGCATGTCGTTGTAACGGTGTCCTTCGTAAGCCAGTTCTATCTGACGTTCATAGAGAATGGCAGCAAATAGTTTGGCTCGGTCACTACTGATGTCTGTAGGCAAACCGTAGTTGTTGCTTGCCGTATAACCCACACGAGCACGAATCTCCTCCAATGCTTTTACTGCCTCATCATAATGGTTGGCTCCGCAAGCAGCCTCGGCGAAATTCAATAACACTTCTGCATAGCGCATGGTGAGCAATGGAGCTGCATTCTTCATGAATCCCTTGGGATTGCTTTGGCTATTGATGTATTCATAGAAAGGAGAAGTATGCAAATGCAGGTCATCCGTGCGTTTGCGAACGTAAATAGAGTGGCTGCTTCCCTTATCAGTGGATTGGGTGAGCAATTCGGGCCAGTAACCGCTGGAAGTGGTTACTTTCGTCAAGTCTTCTTCATTGTCGTTCCACATATAACTCCAGAGGGCATAGTTCTTTCCTGTGGTGTAAACATCCGTTGGAATGATTCCGCTCAGGGATGGGTCAGTAAGGCTCACTCCACCCTCACTCCATTGCCATTCCACTCCAGGGAAGGCGAATGTACGATAGAAGCGTGGGTCACGGTTAAGCCAGAAGTTCAACTTGTCGTATGGAATCTTGCTCTCTCCAGGTTTCAGTCCGTCTGCCATTGGGAAGAGGTCAACCATCTCTGCCGTCGGGGTGTATCCACCACCACCATTGGTGTTTCTTGGACGAATGCTGTGTTCCCAGTTGTTGTACTTGCCATAGTCGGGTTGACCAGATACATTTGCCTTGGTATTGTGCAAGGTGATGAATACGGCTTCGTTCACGCTACCGTCAGAGCCCGTGTAGTCCATCCACATCTTTGCCCAGTTGGCACCGTTCTTCTCACCGCCAGAGGTGGGATAAGCCAAACCGAAATTACCAGCCTTCAACTTTTCCAATGCTGTTTTGTTGGCTGTATAAGCTGCTTCCCAACGGGTAACATCATCACTACGGTTGAATACAGGGCTTGCGTAATAGAGCAACATCTTACCCAACATGGCTTGTGCCAAACCTGATGTGATACGGCCAAAGTCTTGAGCCTCGTTTTGCCAACGGTCAGGAAGCATATTGGCAGCATTCTCAAAGTCTTTACAGATAAAGTCAACGCATTCCTTCGTGGTGCGACGTGGCTCGATGAGGTTAGAACCGTCACCGTCTGTACCCAAGATAGGATCTTGTACATGGTCAACGATAGGAACGCCACCGTAAATGGTTACCAAGTGATAATACATGTAACCGCGGAAGAAATAGGCTTGACCAAGAATCTCGTTCTTCTGTTGTTCTGTCAACGAGGATTTCTCAACGTTTTCTATTACGTCGTTGCAATTGCGGATATGTCCCCAAGGACTATAAACGTCGTTTGCCACATAGAAGAAATCAAAGTTGGCTCCTGTGAAATTATAGGTCACCTCCTCTTCGGGATTCACGAAGATGGAGAATCCACCATACTCGTCAGTACTCTTCGACCATTTGTCGGGATTACCTACCGAAGTCCAGTCGTTCGGACTGTTGGTGCCATTTCCGTCTCCACTCCTGGATGTTGGTAATAGCCAATAATACAGGTTGTTCAAACGCTCCTGTGCGCCGTTGTAGTCGCTATAAGCAGTTGTCTGGTTGAAGTTTCCATAGTTTTTCTTCTCTTCCAGAAAACTGTCGCTACATGCTGTCAGGCTCATGGCAATGGTTGTCAGTGCAAGAGCCTTGCTGAAAATATTCTTGTTGTTCATCTTGTAATTCCTCATAATAAATTAGAACGAAACGTTGATACCCATCGTGAACTTACGCAAGTTAGGATAACGGCCATAGCTGCCTGCCCATGATGCCCAACTCTTGTCGGGATAGTTGTTGATGAAGTTGATGGCATTCTGAACGGTGAGATTCAAGCGTACATTGCTCACGCCGATGTAGTTCACCCATTTCTTGGGGAAGGTATAAGCTACCGTGATGTTACGCAGCGTAATAGCTGTTGCATCAATGAGCCAGAATGATGACGCTGCGGCATTGACATTGCTATAGCGCATGTTTGGCATATAAGCATCAATGTTTGTGGGAACGGTGATGTTTCCGCTTGCATCATAGATGGCTTCGTAGTTGAACATGTCACTGAATGATGATGGCATGTTTTCATACTCATAGTTGTTAGCTGCCTGACGGAAATCGTTTCCTACCATAGCCTTGGCTCCCCAGCTTGCACCTAATTGTGCTTGCAGTGAGAAGCTCTTGTAGCTGATACCGAAGTTAAGCGTACATCCGTAAGGATTGCTGGTGTATTCAGACAAGCGTACATAGTCGTTGCCTGCCGTCACCTTACCGTCTCTCGGTCCGTAAGTGCCGTCACCATTGTTGTCTCCTTGAATATCTTCATAGATAAGCATACCTGGACGCACCTCGCTCTTGGTCATTCCCATGTATTCGGTGATATTATACTTGGAGAAATATTCCTCGATGTCTTGGTAACTGCGGAACATTCCCAAACACTTGAATCCCCACAAACCACGGTCAGTTCGTTCGCCATATACCTGGTCATCATATTCGGGAATGGCTTGGAAATTGGTCTTGAGTATCTTATTGTCACTGAAGCCTGTCGATAGCTTCACCCAATAGTTGATGTCTTTGCCTATCTTGTCTCTCCAGCCGAGGTTCAATTCCCATCCCCATGCGTCGAGTTCGCCGTAGTTTTCAGGAGTAGCCTGCGTTCCTACCGTGGTGGGGAACATGGACGTACCGGTACGTGTGGCAAACAATTCACGACCGCGATCATAATAGTAGTTAAACTCAAGCGTCAACCTGTCGCGCAGGAAGTGAGCATCAATACCTACGTTGGTCTTATAGGTCTTGTCCCAATGTACGTCGCTGTTCACGCCAGCCTTGGGCATTACAAGGGCATAACCCACATCAGAGTTGATGCCGTTTGCACCGAAGATGGCTCCCTTGGCTGCATTGCGCTCATAGAGTTGTGTCCAAAGCCATGCACGGATGTTGTCACGTCCCATGAGACCCCATGATGCACGAATCTTCAGGAAGTCAACCCATCTGCCAATCTTACCGTTCTGGAACCAGTTTTCTTCTGAGATAACCCAACCGGCACTCACTGATGGGAACTTACCCCAGTAGTTCTTGGGTGCAAACTTGGTAGATGCGTCGGCACGGAACAAGAACTCGAAGAGGTATTTGCTGGCGTATGCGTAATTAAAACGTCCTACGTATGAGAGCATACCACTTTCGCTACGGTTGCCGGAAGCATCTTTGTCTCCAGTACCTGAACTGAACTGACCGTCTTGGTAAGCAATCAAATCTGTAATACTTCCGTAGAGGTCTTCTGCCCATGCTTCGGTCTTTTCCAAAGAGAACAAACCACTCACGTCGTGCAAGCCAAACTGACGGGCATATTGCAAGGTGAAGTTGTATTGGTAACTGTCGCTGCGTGCCATGTCGCGTCTGATCAATCCGCCATTGCTGACCAAACGGAGCACGCTCATGTTATCGTCATTATAAACGGCATCATGTCCTGTATATAAGTGATTTCCTGAGCCTGTGCGATTCAGCATACGATAAACGTCTTGGATGGTTTGTACAAGGTTGTTCTTCGAGTTGCTGATGCTCTTTGAATAAGAAATCTTGGCAGACAATCCCTTTAATGGCTTAATCCAATCAAAGTCTAACTCAATGCTTCCGTTGATGTTCAGATTGTTGGTCTGGTTCTGTACGTTGTCACTGTGGTTTTGCACGGCAGCAAAGTTGTAGAGCTGCGTAGCACTGGTAGGAATGCCGTTTTCCATACCACTATATACAAGGGGATAACTGCCGGCGTAATCTGGCACAAATGGCAAGTGAGTCATCAACCACTTGTAGTCGAAGTCTGTTCCTCCACCTTGTGGTGTGGTAGAGTTGTTACGCTCGCCCCAGTCGCCACTCACCTGCAAGGCAGTCTTCACGTGCTTGCCAATCTTGGCGTTCACACCTGTACGGAAATTCCATCGGTCGTAGTCTAATCGTCCGATATTACCGTCTTGCTTGTAATAGGAAACACCTGCGAAATACGTAGCCTTGTCTGTTCCACCATTGATGTTGATGTTGTGTCGTTGTGTAAACGAAGCCTTCCATTCCTTGTCGAGAAGGTTGTAGTTCAAAAGACGGGCAGCTTCCATCTCGTCAGCTTGGAACAGTTGTGTGCGCATTTCCAGACTTTCTTGGGATGACGTGTTGGCAGCGCGCATGGTGTTGTACACCTTCATGTAGTCGTAAGAACTGAGCATCTTGGGCTTATAGAGTGCGTCGGTCCATCCCAATTGACCAGAGTAACTGATCTTGGGCGCACCGTTTTCACCTTGCTTGGTCTTTACCAATACCACACCGTATGCGGCTCGTGCACCGTAAACGGCTGCTGAAGCGTCTTTCAATACGGTAATGCTCTCCACTTCACTGATGTCCAAATTGTTGAATGCGGTCTCATTGGAGATAAAACCGTCAATCACGTAGAGTGGGGTGGGGTCTGGAGATCCACCACGCGTAGCATCGGGAGTAGTACTTTTGGCGAGTACGTCACTTTGTCGGATATTCAATGATGGACTCTGACCTGGGCGATAGCCGTTGGCACTCACGCTTACACCGTTGAACATTCCTACGAGTGCGTCTCCAAGACTACCTACCGATAAGTCTTGAATATCTTTCGGAGTGATGGTTTCCACGGCACCAGTAATGTTCTTCATTTTCTGAGTACCATAACCCACTACTACCACCTCTTCTAAGCTTTGACGGTCTTCTGCCATGTGAATCACGCCACCTGGCTTAACCGTTTGGGGTACGAATCCTATGTAAGTGACCGTAATCTTTGCATCGGCAGGAACAGACAACTCATAGTTGCCGTCAATGTCGGTCACGGTTCCTCCTGTCTTTTGTCCCGTTACTTGTATCGTGGCTCCGATGATGGGCTCTCCATTTTCATCTACCACGGTGCCTTTCACTGTCTGGTTTTGTGCCAACGACACGGATGGCAACAATGCCAATGCCGCTGAGGCGCATAAACTGATGATGAGTTTTCTTTTCATATATCGATTCCTTTCATTCGTTAATTATTCCACCATCTGGGGTCACCTGTCTTGCGAGCTACCTGCTCACTGCCAGTAGGCTTGAAGTTGCCGTTGGCTGCATCTTCAAAGGCAGGGTCTGATTGCAAGGCATTGCCTGATTTGTCATAGGAGTTGGTCGTGAATCCCTCTGTCTCAGGAGCACCGTTAAACCAATATGTGTTGTAAGCAAAGTTATTGGTTGCTGCGTCGCTGATACGTCCCGTGATACGGCGTGGCACTTGTCCGCTTCCGCAATCTACGAAGATGTTGTTCGTGATGTCGTAGTTAGAGGTGTTTCTTCCGTCAAATCCTCCGTGGTTAGCCATCTGTCCTTCCTTGGCGATGTTGTAGAACGTACAACTCTTGAAATTGATGGAGTTGGTCAGGTAACCGGCACGGTCGCATCGACCTGAGTTGTTGTAGCGGATGAAGTATTGCACCTTGTTTGAGTTGGCACACCAGAATGTGCAGTTGGTTGCGGTGAAGTCGTTGATAAATCCACCGCCGTCATAAATCTGGAAATATGCAGAACTGCTCATCTTCTCATCGGGTGTAAACTTAACCACCGTGTTGGTGATGGAGAAGTTTTTCACGCAGTATTTCACCTTGTTGTCGTACATGAACGTTCTCTTCACGTTGTTCACCAGACAGTTCTGGAAGCTGATAGGCTCTACGATTTGATGGTGATTATTATGGTCTGCATCAAGAATTTCTGGATTGGGCTCTGCACTCAAGGCAAGCACGGGCTGCGTGGAAGCTTCGCACTCGAAGGTGATGTATTTAGCCTTGAATCCACTGCACGTAGCCAAGCCTCCACCTTCATTGTATGTGATGATGGCATTGTTGGTCTTGTTGGTGGAGCGCAATGTCACCATAAACTTCCCAAAGTCGAGCACGTCAGATACGGTATAGTGTCCGCCTGGAGTTAAGTCGAAGTTGAGATTCTGCCCAGCCGAAGTCTCTGGGATAGGATTCTTCTGGAAATACTCATACAAGTCGCCTTCTGGAATCGTTGCGAAAGATGCCTCAAATGAGTTGAACAGCTTCTCCGTAGCAGATGGCGCGTCAGAGTTGTTCAGCTTCTTGTTGCCTAACGTCTTGATGGTCAGTTTGTAGTTTACGTCTTCCTCACGGTCGTAGGTGTGCGAACATCCGTCGATGGTATCGCCGCTGATTACCTCGTCGTTGCTTAGGTCGTAGAGAAAGACCTCGTACCCGCCTGCTCCAAATACTACAGGCCATGTAATGGTCATCTTGTCACCATCTGTGTTGGGTGTAATCGTGATGTCACCCTCTGCAGGAGAAACAAGTTGGGCGTTTCTTACCCCACCGTCAAACGCATCGTTCCCGCTGTAGGTGTCAGCGCAAGATGATAGTAGCCATCCTCCTACGGCAAGGGTTGCCAAGGTGTACAGCTTCTTGCTTGATACAATTTTTGATTTGTTCATAAGTGTTAAAGTTATACATGTATAATAATTATTTTTTGTTAATAGACGTTTAATCTCGAAAAATGTAATCAATCACAACTAAAACTTTTTTATCATGTCGTCAAAATCTCTACATGGCGATAGATGGTGGCTCATGATTTCGGTACTTTGTAGTTCACTGCCAACATGGTTAGGTCGTCGCTTTGTTCTGCTTCGCCTACAAAGTCATTGATGGCTTTGTTCATGCGGCTAATCAGTGACTGGGCATCTTTTTCATTTTCTTGTATGTGTCGTTGGGCTGTTTCTACTACACGTTCTTTTCCGAATTGTTCTTGCTCAAGGTTTTCTGCCTCGGTCAGACCGTCTGTGTAGAGGAATATGTTGGTTCCAGGATAGATTTCTATCTCTTGCAACTGAAACTGCCATTCTGCCATGATTCCCAACGGTATGTTAGACTCGCATGGCAACCTTCCTATTTTCTTACCTATTAAATAAGGTGCATCATGACCAGCATTGCAATAGCGCAACCATCCCGTCTTGAGGTTTAGCTCTCCCATAAAGAGCGTTACAAACATCATGTTGTCATTGCCTTTCGTCATGAGTCTGTTGAGCTCGTCTATCACTCGGTCGGGTGATGGTGCATGTGAAGATACGGAATGGAATAAGGCGAGGGTCACCGTCATCACCAATGCGGCAGGTATGCCCTTTCCCGATACGTCTCCAATACAGAACAACAGCTTGTCGTCTTTGATGTAGAAGTCGAAGAGGTCGCCACCTACTGCCTTCGCTGGCGACAGGGTGCCGTAGATGTCAATGTCGTTGCGTTCGGGATAGGGTGGGAATGTCTTGGGCAACATCGCCATTTGGATATTGTGCGCAATGTTCAGTTCGTTCTCGAAGGTGGCTTTGGTGGCAGTGGTCTCTTTCAGTCTTTCCATGTATGAAGATAGAGAACTTTGCATGTCTTCAAATGAGTCACGCAACTGCTTGATCTCGTCTTTTCGCTTGATGATGGGCAGTTCGGCATTGAAGTTTCCCTTCGCCACCTCATTGGCGGTGGCTGCCAGTTGTACCAGGGGCTTCGTGGCTTTGTGTACGACCCTCAGACATAAGAAGAATATCAATAGCAGACAGGTACTGAGAATGAATATCATCAGTATTCCAATGGCTTCTCCTGTCAGGTAGATGGTGAAATTGGGTACTACGATAGCCATTGACCACTTGGTGGTTTCCAGTTGGGAATAAAATATCGTGGATGAGATGCTGTCTATCACTATTTCATCACCGTAGAATCGCTTTTTGCCTTTTTCATAACTGTTCTTGCCTTCTTTCATTTCTTTGATGATTTTGGCAAAGTGTGAGTCGTCAGGGGCAAGATACATGTCTATCTTTTTGTTTAAGATACGGCTTGAATCGGGATGGGCGATATAGGTTCCTTTTCTGTCGATGATAAAGCTATATGAAGCATATTTCTTGCTGTCACTCAATGCCCATGATCTGTCATTGTCTCTCTTGTCTTGCTCCTTCAGTTTTTGGGTAAGCCATTCGAGCGACAGGTCTGCACCTAATACAGCCACCGTGTTGCCTTTTTTGTCGTGGATAGGATAGAGATAAGATACCAATGGAGTCGTGTGGTCAGAATTGTCAAAGAAAGGATCTGACCAAATGCCTTCCTTGGCTGCCAGTCCACTTTGAAACCATTCTGCGCTGAGGTAGTCGTAATCCTTGTCTCCTATGACCTTTTTCTCTATTTCTCCATTTTCGTTTTTTGCGGCGTATGGAATGTACCATTTGCCCTTTTTAGGATAGTAGTTTTCAATGAAAGCAATGCCACAGCTCTTGATACGGTCGTTCTTTTCTACTATTCGGTACATGATGTTCAGCAGCTCGTCTGGATTGTTCAGCGAGCTCACAATGTCGTATTCGTTGTTTACCACAGCCACGCTTACCTCCGTGAGTATGTGATTCACGGTTGTCTTCATGTTTAGCAAGTTGCTTTCGTAGCGTTCGCTGTTCTCCGTGTACATGGAAATCTTGGCTGCCATGTAGATGACATACATCGTACCCGACATCAAGACGAACAGTATCAAGACTATCCGAATGGTCAACCGTCTGCTTAAGGTTTGTTTGACAGAAAACATGGTGATAGTTATGTAGCTTTATCTTCTTTTCTTGTGCAAATTTATAAAATATCGGCGAATAATAAAATATTTTGTTGAAATATCAAAAATTTTAACGATATTTGCATGGATGTATTTCTAAAATGAGTGATTATTGATAATCTGTTACACATGATATCTACATTTATGAAAAAGGCAATAGCTTGTTTTATCCTTTCTTGTATAGGAACAGTTGACATTCATGCACAGTCGTCTTATCATTACGACGTGAATAATGATGGGGAGGTGAATGTCATGGATGCTGTCTTGGTGGTCAACTACATACTTGGCAATCCTTCGCCTGAAGCCATAGACATGGGATTGCCAAGTGGCATCAAATGGGCAACTTTCAATGTGGGAGCCACAAAACCTGAAGACGATGGCAATTATTATGCTTGGGGAGAGACGGAGAAAAAGGAGGCGTATAGCTGGTCCACCTATACTCATTGTGATGGCTCGTCGAGTACCTGCCATGACATCGGCACCAGCATCTGCGCCACTCAGTATGATGTGGCTCACGTCGCTTGGGGAGGATCGTGGCGAATGCCCACTGCCGACGAGATGCAGGAATTATTGGATTACTGCAACTACGAATGGGTGGAGTATCACGGTGTGAATGGCCTCAAACTTACCAGTAAGGCTAATGGAAATATCATCTTTCTCCCAGCCGCAGGCGACCGTTGGGGAACCAATAGTGGCAACAAGGGCAGTTATGGCTATTATTGGACGGGTACCTTGAGTGAGGGCAGCAACGCTAACGCCTGTCGATTGAATTTCAATGGTGGAGCCGTCTATAAGGGTGATAATTTCCGCTACCGTGGCTTCACCGTCCGACCAGTATGTGAGTAGTCGAAACTTGTTCGTATTGGGGTGGGGGAGGCTTATTGCTTTTGGCAATGATGCGTGAATTGAGAACCAATGATGTTAGCACAATGACGCAGAAAGCGTTACCGCTCGGATAGCGATATGCTGAACATCATCAGCAATAAATCAATTTATCACTTTGTCACTTTTGTCACGCGTCACTTTAAGGTCTTAAACGCAACAAACGCAACACGCAACTTTGATAGGTTCATACTATTAAAAACATGGATTAAAATTTTATATTAATATATTATTATTATTAGGTAAGTTCTAAAAATTAACAT
>DJXW01000013.1 GCA_002449845.1 Prevotella sp. UBA6994 | reverse complement strand
ATGTTAATTTTTAGAACTTACCTAATACTAAATGCCTCTCGGATTTGGCGCCTTATTTTCCGAAAGCATTGCAAAGTTAGAAAATGGAAAAAGGGTAGGCAAATGAAAACATACAAAAAAACCGCCCATCCTCAGTAGAGGGTGAGCGGAATGAGTGGAATGAGCGAGAATGAGTTTTTAGGGTGAGTAGAATGAGTTTAAGAGTGAGTGAAAATTGCAATTATCTGATGTATTTCATCGACGAAGGAAGACACTTTGCCATATTCATACACATCTGCTTATCATTCAGAAAAGCACTATCCCAAGCCATATATCCGTTTACAGGGAAGGGTGATTTCATCTTTGTTGCCATGCCTCTTGCTATTTTCTTGATGTCAATTTCATCTGGCAACAATCCCCATGTTATCAAAGAGCGAATAAATGAAGTATGGTTGTTCCTCTTTTTCAGTTGCCCGTGGTCAAACAAGACTATTTCGATAAGTGCCAGGTTGACGGATTGTCCGAGAAAGAACCGAGTCACCAGTTTCCCTACCTGTTCCTTCGTAAACTCAGAAGGGAAACGGAACGTGCTTTCTATCTCAGGGGCTTGTTCCTCATGGTCAGACGGGGCGTTTTCCCGTGGTTTCTTCTCCATCCCCTCCTGAAGCAGGTAATTGTATCTTACCGCCAAGAGGGTGAGTATTCGCCTGTATTTCTTGCTGGGGATGTTTTGGTAGTAAATGCGTTTCGAGAAGTCGCTTGAGTCTTCCACGTAGTCGGCATACAAGTAGCGCGCGAGCTTGCGCAAGGCACTCTCGATGTCATACAAGGACATATCCTGCCCTTTCAGCTTCTTGGTGATGGCTTTCACGTCGTTGCTCTCAAACATGGAATGGAGCCACAATGTCCATCGCTCCCGGCACTCATCGCCTCCGATGTCGGTGGCATACCTGAAAATCCTCTGGCTTTCCTCGCATATCTCCTTGATGGGTGAGCCATACATGAGGAAAAAAATATCCATGTTTAAGATGCTTGCCTCATGCGAGAGGTCTAACCACATCAGCCGCTCATACGTGAGTATGTGGTTTCGCAGGCTTTCGCTCCACTCGTGTTTTTCCTGCAATGCACAATATAAGATGTTACGCACCGTGTCTAATTTCAGTTCGTCGGCAGACCTGCGCATGACAGGCATGTTGAGATACCAGTCTTCGTCCATGTCTTCCGAACGGCTGGCATTTTCAACGGGCTCCATGTCTTCGGTGTGACAGCTGATCAATTCAGCGGTCTTGTTAAAGCCATTCAGCCGTGCGGAAATACACCCCACGCCCTTCCTCTTGATGTGGCTTTGCACGATGGGAGCATGATAGCGGCAGACATACCCCAACCGCTCTTGACTATCCAAATAGACGGCTACCGCATGGGGGTCGAAGGGATTGTCTTCTTCTGGCAGCAAATAAACCATGTTGCTCTTAAACGTATCGCCCAACTTGCTTGTTGCGTTTAGGTTTGTGTCGTCGGTCTCTGAAAAAAGGGCTTTCACCTTTTCGCTCACATCCCCGTGGCTCATACCCACGATGTAGATGTTGTTAATGTTTGAATTATTATCTTTACTATTCATTAATCATATTATTAGATTAAGATTCCCCCTTATTTTCAAGGGGGTCTGCAAAGGTATAAAAAAATCCCATTCTTCAAACAAGAATGGGAATATTTATTATTCATTTATGCTTTTTTATGATTAGGGTATCCGTGTGTAAAGTCTTACTTTTTCTATTTCAATAATTCCAATACATTCTCAGGTGCCATCTGCATCTCTGCTACCGCGCAAAGGCCTGCGCCTATATCCTTAAGGCTGGCTCCCATGAAGTACACTTTGCCGTCGATGATTAGGAACCTGTCATGATTCTTATGGGGCAGTTGCACAAAATCTATGGCAGGATACTGCTCGTTATGCTTTTTCAAGTCTGTCATGAACAGCTCATTATAGCGGCTATAAATCGTGGCTGTCACGCCTTCGGCACGTTTATCCAACATCGACAACACACGGTCGTCCACGAAATTATCGATTAACACTATGCGCTGCTTGGCACTTCTCACCAAGTCTGACACATACGACCAAGCATCCCACACGCACCCTGATTGGAAAATCTGTTCAGGCAATAGCTTGGGCGAACGTTCCTCCATCTTGTCGAGAATCTTGTCAATTTTCTCATCCGTCTCTATCTGGTGTCGCTCAAGATGGGCGATACGCATCAGAACACCTGCATTCTGAACGATGAATCGTCGCATAGCCACGAAAGCATTCATAATGACAATGCTTCTTTCTATTGCCTTTTGGCTATGCACTACAGATGAAAGCTGCCCAATACCTTGTTCTGTAAAGGCAAAGGGCAAAGTGGGGCGAAATTTCAAGGATTGGAGGTGGTCACAATTTGCAACCACCTCGTCGCGCTCTTCTTTTGTCAGTTCAAAACGAAAGTTGCTCGGGAATCTGGCAGAGTTTCGTTTAGCTTGCTCATTAAGACGCTTTGTCGTAACACCATACAACTGCGCAATATCCTGGTCTATAAGCACTTGTTCACCTCTGACCGTAATGATAAGTTTTTCAATATCATGTTGGCTAAGAGATGGCTTGTCCTTCTCAAGGTGGTCGCAATTTGCGACTACCTCTTTTGACTGATCACAATTGATGATAAGTCCCTTTATTTCTTTCTTTGAATCCATGGAATGACGTTCATAATATTGGTTTTAAGATTACAGAGGCAAAGGTATATAAAAATCCCATCCTTATTGCAAGAATGGGAATTTTTATTATTCATTTATGCTTTTTTATGATTAGGCTACCCGAATTATAATCTACGTAAGGCATGGAAGTCTCCACCTCGTGAGTTTGAAGTACCATTTTGGCACTTCAAACAAGTATTACTTATAAATTACTTCATCAACACCTTCACCGCCTTATCCCCAATCTTCACGATGGCAATGCTGCCTTGGGGGCAATGTGGTAGGTATAATGGTGATGTCGGAAGATGCCTTGGCGAAGCCTACCAATTGCCCTCCGATTTCATAGACGTTAATGGCTGTACCTTCGGGTGCACCCGTAATACGCAGCACGCCATCCTCGCCCTGAATCAGCACGGGCATCGCCTTCACGTTGGCAACGCCATTATCAATGCCCTCCGTCTTGGGGTCAACGTCTATCCAGCAGAGTGTGGCGGTGGCTGTCTCGGAGTTCTCATAGCCCGCCTTCGTGGCGTATACAGAGACGGTATAGGTGACGGAGAGGTTCACCTTGCTACCATTGTGCATCTTGATGTCCGTGTCGGAAATATCTGAAACGAAATCTACTCCCTCCGTGGCACTTGCAAACGACAATTCACCATGGCGGTAGCTGATAGTAGGCTTTTCGCACTTCTTAGGTTCTTCTTGTTCTCCTTCTTCACCCCCTTCTCCAGAGAATGGTTTTAAGGTGCCAAATCTACTCCATGGGTCAGTTGCTTTATAGAGATCAACAGAACCTTCAGGGACATGCAGCTTAGCATATTCTATGTAGGAGCCATCAAAGGCATCAGTTTCTGTTGATGGTACTTTTTCTGCATGGCAATATACATCTGCAAGATTCTCACAATTGGCAAATGCTTGCCCATTGATGTATTTTATCCCACTGCCAATAGTTAAGGTTTTTAGGCCGGAACAACCAGAGTATTTGCAAAT
>DJXW01000020.1:92249-101885 GCA_002449845.1 Prevotella sp. UBA6994 | reverse complement strand
GTACATGCCAGACAGACGAGGGCACCAATGAGAATGTTTTTCAGCGTATCCATTTCTTATGATTGATGATGAAGATTCCTTTTTGGGTGGGATGAGATAACCCCTAAAGCACATTCTGCAAACTTTGTTTACAAAGTTAATGATTTCTTCTGACTTTACGTTCATTCTGCACGTTTTTCTTGCAGAATGTGTTTGTTTTTTAACATATATAGACGAACTGACATATCATCTTGCCATTATTGGCTTCAATTAAAAGAAAAACGGATGGATTCTTGCGGTGTAAGTTTAGGTTTAAGTTTAGATGTTCTTATGTATAATAAGGTAAAGTAAACCCTATCCATAATGATTGAGTTTGACATTTTAGGTTTAGAGATGCATGTATATATTGCGATGATGAAATGCTTCTTATTTTTCTCTATTCACTATCTCCTCATGGAAGAAATAGTTAACAACCACGGGCGGTTCGCCATGCTTGGAGCGCACGGAGTCGTCATTGCGAACGTAAGGCAGTCCCTCAGCCTCGCAGAAGGCGCGCATCTGCATGTCAAGCTGCATCCAGTAGGAGCGGTCTTTTTTTGTATAGATGTCGTGGTAGAGCAGGTCCAGTTCGGGGTGGTGCTCATGAATCCAGGCGAGAATCTTTCCTTTGTAGTCGCCACGCAGGTTCAGGTTCTCCAACCATACCAGGTTGCAGCAGTCCTTAGCCTTTCGGATGATGGCCTCTACATCGGTGATGCCAGGGAATATCGGAGAGATAAAGCAGGTGGTCTCAATGCCTGCCTCATAAAACTGACGCATGGCATCCAGGCGGCGTTCGATGCTGACGGCCACGTCCATCTCGCGGCGGAACGACTCGTCAAGCGTGTTGATGCTCCACGACACACGGGCATGGGGGAAGGTCTTGATAAGGTCGAGGTCGCGCAGCACAAGGTCGGACTTCGTGGCGATGCTTACGCTGATGCCGCTGCCCTGCAACTGTTCCAACAGGGTGCGTGTGCGCTTATACTTCGCCTCGTGCGGCTGATAGCAGTCGGTCACGGAGCCGAAGAAGGCTTCCTTACCCGCATAGCGCTTGGCATTCTTGATTTCCGGCCAGTATTTTACGTCGATGAACTCGCCCCACGGCTCTGGGTGGTTCGTAAACCGTTTCATAAACGAGGCGTAGCAGTATTTGCAACCATGCAGACAGCCCACGTATGGATTCACCGAGAAGTCGGCAACCGGCAGGTTCGACTTCGTCATCACCGACTTCACTTCAATTTCTTGTATCTTCACCATATTGTTTCTTATTTTGACACTGTAAAAAGTCAAAGACTCTATAAAACACAATCTGAAAACCTTAATGTTATTATCAGCACAGAAAAGCCGACAAGCAAAGAACAGAAAAGATAGAGTACGTTGTCCACCCATCCGTTGATAGTATTCGGTTGACAGATTTTCAGTAGAACAAGGTCTTTCGTACTGATGATACCATAACGAGTAGTGCAAGTGGATGCAATAAATTGATATGGCTCTAAATCGTCACTTTGGTGAATGACCTTGAAGAAATGCGCAGAAAGAGCAGTTTTCTTTATAGAGCCTTTTTCTCGGTTGACGAAATCCTTTTTCCATTGTTCCAACTTACTTTGGGATGCCCACTTGGCGTGATGTGTCTCTTTCGTACGTGTGCAAACGAACACCCCTTTCTTGTCTTTAAGCGGACAGACCTGATAAAGCAAAAGTTTCTGCATTCGACCATTTCTGCTGGGTTCGATGGCATCGTCAAGGAGATATTTGCATGAACTCGTATCGGGTTCCACCCTTTCTATCTGAAGATAGTCCACCCTCTTGATTTCTTCGTTTGATAGTGTAGTGATACTGTCCACCTTCATCACCTTGATACTGGCACTTTGTGCGATGAGCCCAGCATTGACAAACACAAATGTGCTAGTAAGGAAAACGACCAACATCACGAAAGGTTTCCATTTATCTTTGAGGACATCAAATTCATGTCGGAGAAGGAACACCGTCAAACCGCCAAGCAAGATCGGGATAATCACCCCTCGTATTATATCCTTGACGTAGGGTAGCCAGTCGTATTTCTCCCAAGCAAGGATAATGAAGGCAAATGCCATAGCCACTGCCACGATATATAACAAGGTCTTGCCAAGTATCGCAGAAACAAATCTTTTTCTCTCAGGATTGTTCTTCCCATCCAGAAGGGACCTATCATTCTTTCTTTTAAGCAGTTCCATACACTTAGAAATCACATTATCAGCTGCAAAAATAATAAAAAAACATTTTCGGGCATAGAAATGGATGAAAAAGTTATATTTTTTTACTTGTAATTTGATTCTGCTTACACCAATTTTTTTGTTTCAATAAAAAAAACTGATGGAACTCAATGTCGTATGTTTAGGTTTAAGTTTAGATGTTCTTACATATTTTCTTAAAAATGGCTGATTTTTGCTTTGCTATCTGAATGTAAAATCGTACCTTTACACCATCAAAACTTGTTGTTATGGTGTATAATAGCATTATTGGCAGAACTGAGGAAATCAAGAAACTTGAGAAGTTTCTTAAATCTTCCAAGTCGGAGTTCGTGGCAATCTATGGGCGCAGACGTGTAGGTAAGTCATATCTTGTGGAAGAGGTTTGCAAAAACAAATTGTTTTTCGTGCAATTGGCTCCTATATCAAGAACAAGGACGATAAGACATACAGACAGATACAGCTTGAACACTTTTATGAAAGCCTTCTGGATGTCGGTATGTCGGAATTTGGGCAGGCTATACTTTTGAAATGCTTTGCATAGAACACCTGCCACAGATAATGGACAAGTACGCATCGCCACCATCAATCGCAACTACTGCTGGAGAGGTCAAGGACCTAATGGTAAGACTTCTCAGATTGACCTTATGTTGGAATGGAAAGGCGAACGTACCGAATATATCTGCGAGATGAAATTCAGTGAACACGACTTCACCATCGACAAGTCATACGAAACAGAACTGGCCAATAAGATTGACGCATTTTCAAACTGCAAACAACATACCAAGACACACTCTATTCAACTTGTCATGGTTACTACAGATGGCGTGACCCCAAACGAGCACTCCAATGATGTTAATCAGGAAGTTGTATTGGATGACCTTTTCACATAAGACCAAACTTTTTTGCAATGAGGGGTATTTGATTTGGACGTCCGAGGGTCTTATATACGAGTAAAGGCCAAAAGACATTTATGAATTACAGTAAACAAGAGTTTGAACGCCTGTTCAAGGACAGCTATCCGCACATGTATCGCATGGCATTCTCGATGGTGGAGAATGCCGACGATGCCAAGGATGCGGTGCATCAGGTGTTCGCTCAAATCTGGAGACGAAAACCACAGGTGGCCGATGATAGTATTCGCGGCTACTTACTGGCAGCCACCCGCAACCAGTGCCTACACACGCTACGCTCGCGGCAGTTGCAGCGACAAATGGAGGATGAACTTCAGCAGGACATCGCTGCCACCGAGAACGAGGGACGAGAGGAACTGCTGCAGCAACTTCAGCAAGTCATTGACAATAACTTGACGGAGCAGGACAGGCGCGTGCTGAGTCTGCACTACGATGAGGAAATGACCTACGAAGAGACGGCCACCGTCCTCGGCATCAGTGCCTCGGCAGTGAACAAGCACATCACGCGCTCACTGGAAAAGATTCGTAAAACCCTTCACATTGCAAAATAAGTATGAAACAACAGAATATTGACAAGAAAATTGGCATGCCAGATGTGGACAAGGAGTGGGTACGCTTTGAACGCGAAGTTATCGGTACAAATAGTAAATCAAGGTTTCGACATGCAGCCACATGGGTAGTTGGCATTGCTGCTGCTATATTATTACCATTCGTCATGAATACAGACATGGAAAAGGCCACGGAGGGGCCTATAGGGCTACAAAAAGTAGCAATGAACTCCCAGCAGGATGATACACCTACAAGCCAGCAGGATGATAATGTTATGAGACTCGGAAGATCTGAACTTGATACATTTCCCATTTCCAATAGCAAATCAAAACTCGCCTTGGAAGACAAACAATTGGAAAAGCGTATTGCCCAACTTACCATTGTACCCACTTCGGCTGACATGGAATCTGGCCATATCATGAGTCTTGGAAGCGACTCACTCAGTATGGCGGAGGCCTCATTGCAGGGGCTTATCGGTGTTATAGGGGACAGTTTCCCCATCCACTTCGTTTCGAAAAAGGAGCGTAAGTCATTGCCATATTTATGGGAGCGTGACACTGTGCTATTGGTTGTCAACGGGAAAGTAGATGCGGACTTTATGCAATATATAAGCGAAATGCCATATTGGTCAATGGCTGATGTCTATGATTATTTCTTTAAAAAGAACCAATTATTCATCAAGCAATCCCTTCATACAGAAGATTTGCAGTCAGTACTATTTGACTCATCTGTTTTGACAGGAAGGGATATCAGACTTGTGGTAAACTATCAAACCAAGCCGTTCACACCTGTCAATCAACTCCACACTAATGAAATTATGTTGCGTCGGCTGGCTTACCTCAAGAACAAGTACCTTGCAGGGTTTAAGCAAAATAGCAACCAAGAATACTACTCCCCCGACATCTACAACAGCCCCATCAAAGAACGCATCTTCGGACTGACGGCAGCCAAGTGCCACAGTGGCTATGCTGGACGGAACGAATATTTTGGTTCTATTGGCAGCGATAAAAACGGCACATACGTTCCTCTGATTCGTGATGTGGTGCTAACAACCCATGATGATTCATGGTATGAAAACGGCGAAATATGGATTCTCAAAGACGATACACATTTCAACCAGGTCGTAGACGACATTCGGCAAGCTGCGACCAGTGCCGAATCGTCAATAATTAAAGGTGACAGCATTGTTACGCTGGCATTCATCTATGGAGGAAAAGTCGCAGAAGGGCAGCCGAATGATTTGACCGGTAGATACATGCAGAAACGATTATATGAGAAAGCAAAGGTAAACACTTTCAAGTTCAATCCCGACGTTGACGCACCGTCATATTGGTGGGCTGAGGTCTATTATTCCACAACTTCCATCACGTCACAACGTCAGCTTTGGATGCACCTGCATTCTGTCGACAAACTCTATACCGCCGACTGTCCGGAAATCATAGCCAATAGCCGAAAGATAGAAGGCATCGTGCTGAATGAGAAAGATGAGCCCCTGACTGGTGCCATCGTATTCGTCGGCTACACACCCACCCCAGAAACCGGGCTGGTCAGGACTGATAGCACAGGGTATTTCGAGCTCTGCCTGCCTTACCCCAATGCCTCAATCCAAGTGAGCCATATCGGCTACGAAACCGTTCGCCTGAGCCATCCCGCCGACACCACCTTAACCATCCGCATGAGGAATGCAACAAAATTGAGGGAAGTGAAGGTACTGCCCAAGAAAAAAATGGAGCAATATCAAAGGATAGAATAGAAAGAGACCTGTCCGTTTTGGGCAGGTCTCTTTACTTAATATGTCAGAGTTGATTTACTCTTCCACGGCTACCTGCGCGGCGGCTAACGAATACTGATTATCAACGAGTTACAGAGTTTATAAACTACTGGCGACTCTTTTGCGACACATTCTGCACGTCCTCACGCTTTCATAACTGTTATTTATTTATACTAAATTTTGATGTATCATATGAACCTTTATAGGGTTTTGCTGTTCCTTTGCTTGTAAAAAACCTATCCTTTATGGGATTCCAATCACCAACCTCGATACTTCCATCAAAGAAACACAATCTATCATGTATTTTATCTGTTCCAGTTTTTCCCAATGAACGATAAGTTGGTACAGGTTCTATGACCTGCCCGTCTGATTCATATATCAACTTAGGCATGCTCTCATTCTTGCATGCATTCAATATTTCATCTTTACAATTCAAAGGACCAGCTATAATCAAACCACTATTATCTTTTATTGCCCTAATAAGAATTCCGCCAAATTTGCCTTCGTTATTCTTATAATGACTATCAAAGCAAATATCTATTCCGCTAAGATGATAAAACAACTGTCCTCCTTGATAATTATCACGAGGATATGTCACTTCTTGCCATTTATTTAGATTTTTGTCTTTCAAATACATTGCCCTATCATAATAATAGAATTCTATTTCTGCAAAACGGAAAGTTTCATTCCCGCATGCGAGATGATAGTTGCTAAATAGTTCACGTGCAATTTCTGCACATTTATCTTGGATACTTTCATAGTTCGATAATCCTTCAAATGGATTCTTAAATAGTTCAAAAACTTTTCCCATGATTCATTTCTTTTGATTTATTTTGCAAATATACTAAAAAATGGACGTTGTCCCTATTGGTAACGGAAAAACTATCGCTTACATTTGGTTTTAAGCATATCATCAATCTTGTTTTTGATTTGATCTTTCTTATTATCTTCCAAATCTATTATGGGAATGCGTGCACATTTCGCTAATACTTTAAGATAATTCTCATAGATTGTCCATGTTAGACAATTCAATGCACCACCATTCTCTGCTATAAAATCTCGCATCTGCACTTGATAGATATTGTTTTCATACTCGGGGTATAGTTGCTTATATTGGGCCAATGTTTCCGCGTCTGTGACTTCATCTCCAAGTCCTGGAATGATAATGAAATCGCATGTTTGTAAACTGTTGATATATGCCCAACTCAAGTCATCATATTTGCTTAGTTCGAGTTCTATGACTTCAAAATGCTTTGCCAGTGATGAATACATCTCTTGAGCTATCTTGTCATCGTACAGTTGCAGATTTACCAATACTTGAGGCTTGCCAGATTTACTTATACCAACATACCTAACTATTCCATCCGTGTGACCAAAGATATCTTCTTTATCCCATGGAAGCCAAACGATTGTCAAGTCTGGTGACTGGAAAGCACATTTAAGAAGACACTCTATTTGCTCTTTGCTGAAAGATGGATTTTCGTTGAAAACTTTTTCAGTCATGACTACGTATTCCGTTTCTTTGCCTTTTTTCTTTCCTTTACAGAATACCATATTACCTCCGTCAACGACGAACGGAATATCCACAATTTCGTAATTTTGTGCAAATGGGCAGTTTTTTATGACTTTATCAACATTTGTAATGTACTTCTTCTTGTCTTGAAGATAATCTGGATTATAAACGAACTTAACGAAAACATACTCATCCATTTGTATTGGCATAAAATCTCTTACCCAATAGTCTTTCGTGTGAGAAACAGTTCCCATACCTTTGTGATATGTCCCAATAATGTCCCAAAGTTCTAATTTCAGTTCGGGGTAGTGTCTTTCCAACAGGCTTGACAAGACGACCTTACTTTTTTCTTTTTCTGTTATTATCATATCGCAATTCTTTTTAATGTTAAACATGATGATTCGTCGACTAATCACGGCGCAAAGATACAACATATTTAATACTTGGGCCAAACTTTTTTGTTAACTTTTGTTAGAGTTTTCAGAATGGTAATTTATTGATTATTAATATGTTATATGAATATTTGCATTAAAATCCCCATCGTATTTATATTATAAAAATTGCATGTTTTATGTCTATGAATTAAAGCGCTAAGGAAAAATAATGATGCACATTTTGCGACGTTTTACCACCAAAATCGTCTGGAGATAAAACATAAAAAGGGACCTGCCCAAACGGACAGGTCCCTTTATTAAATATGTCAGAGTTATTTTACTCCTCGACTGCAGCCTGCGCGGCGGCAAGACGAGCGATAGGTACACGGAAAGGAGAACAAGAAGCGTAGTTCAAGCCAATCTTGGCACAGAACTTAACGGATGTCGGTTCTCCACCATGCTCACCGCAGATACCTGTACGGAGGTTTGGACGAACAGAGCGACCTTTCTCAACGGCATACTTCACAAGTTTGCCAACACCATTCTGGTCAAGTACCTGGAATGGGTCTACCTTCAAGATCTTCTTCTCCAAGTAGACGGGCAGGAACGATGCGATGTCATCACGCGAGTAACCGAAGGTCATCTGCGTCAAGTCATTCGTACCAAATGAGAAGTATTCAGCCTCGGTAGCGATGCGGTCTGCTGTCAAGGCAGCACGTGGAATCTCAATCATCGTACCAATCTCGAACTCAACCTCTACTCCATACTCTTCAAACACTTCCTTAGCAGTCTTCTGAATAACGCTCTTCTGCTGCTTCAACTCATAGAGGATACCAATCAGCGGCACCATAATCTCGGGTTTCGGATCCTTGCCCTCTTTCTTCAGTTCGCAAGCAGCACTGAGGATAGCGCGTGTCTGCATGGCTGTGATTTCTGGGAATGTAATACCAAGACGACAGCCACGATGTCCAAGCATTGGGTTATTCTCAGCCAATGAGTTCACACGGCGCTGGATGGTGGCGAGGTCAACGCCCATTTCCTTAGCCATAGTCTCCTGACCAGCAAGATCATGGGGAACGAACTCATGGAGTGGTGGGTCAAGCAAGCGGATATTTACTGGGCAACCGTCCATAGCCTCAAGGATTCCCTTGAAGTCTGCCTTCTGATAGGGCAACAACTTTGCAAGAGCCTTCTCGCGACCTTCAGCCGTCTCAGAGAGAATCATTTCGCGCATAGCGATGATCTTCTTATCCTCGAAGAACATGTGCTCTGTACGTGTCAAACCGATACCCTTGGCACCGAAAGCACGAGCCACTTGTGCATCATGAGGAGTATCAGCATTGGTGCGTACTTGTAACTTCGTGTATTTGTCGCAGAGATCCATCAGTTCCTTGAAGTCACCACTCAACTCGGCAGCCTTGGTAGGAACTTCGCCAGCGTAAACCTGACCAGTTGAACCATTCAATGAGATATAGTCACCTTCTTTATATACAACACCGTCGATTTCAACGGTCTTGTCCTTGTAACTAACATTCAGTGCACCTACACCAGATACACAGCACTTACCCATACCACGAGCAACTACGGCAGCATGAGAAGTCATACCGCCACGAGCGGTCAAGATTCCTTCTGCGGCAGACATACCAGCGAGGTCTTCTGGAGAGGTCTCGATACGAACGAGCACCACCTTATGACCTTCAGCGTGCCATGCTTGTGCATCATCAGCGTGGAATACGATTTGTCCACAAGCAGCACCAGGAGAAGCGGGCAATCCTTGTGCAATCACCTTAGCTTGACTTAAAGCTACCTTGTCGAATACTGGGTGCAGTAATTCGTCAAGTTTGTTAGGCTCACAACGCATGATGGCGGTCTTCTCGTCAATCATTCCCTCATGTAACAAGTCGATGGCAATCTTCACCATGGCAGCACCAGTACGCTTTCCGTTACGTGTCTGGAGGAACCAGAGTTTGCCTTCCTGAACGGTGAACTCCATGTCTTGCATGTCACGATAGTGCTCTTCCAACTTTTCTTGGATGCTATTCAACTGAGTATAAATCTCAGGCATGGCTTCCTCCATTGAAGGATATTTGGCAGCACGTTCTTCCTCTGAGATACCAGCACGCTCAGCCCAACGCTGTGACCCCAGCTTGGTAATCTGCTGTGGTGTACGGATACCAGCAACAACGTCTTCACCTTGTGCGTTGACGAGGTATTCACCATTGAAAATGTTCTCACCGTTAGCGGCGTCACGGCTGAAGCAAACACC
>DJXW01000020.1:92049-92193 GCA_002449845.1 Prevotella sp. UBA6994 | reverse complement strand
CACGGCTGAAGCAAACACCAGTAGCCGATGTGTCGCCCATGTTACCGAATACCATTGCCATTACTGAAACGGCTGTACCCCACTCATCGGGAATACCTTCCATCTTGCGATAGAGGATTGCGCGTTCGTTCATCCATGAACGGA
>DJXW01000020.1:49203-91942 GCA_002449845.1 Prevotella sp. UBA6994 | reverse complement strand
TGCTCGATAGGATCGTTGGGGAAGTCTTTGCCAGTACGCTCCTTAATGGCAGCTTTGAACAACTGTACCAATTTCTTGAGCTCTTCAACACTCAGGTCTTTGTCCAATTTCACGCCACGCTCTTCCTTTACCTTTTCGATAATCTCCTCGAATGGGTCAATGTCTTCCTTGTTGGCAGGTTTCATTTCGAGCACAACGTCACCGTACATCTGTACGAAACGGCGATATGAGTCGTAAACGAAATGAGGATTATTGGTCTTCTTCACCATTCCTTCTGCCACCTCATCATTCAAACCAAGGTTGAGGATGGTGTCCATCATACCGGGCATAGAAGCACGAGCACCAGAACGAACGCTGACGAGCAATGGATTCTCCTTGTCACCGAACTTGGAGTTCATCAGTACTTCGATGTGCTTTACTGCTGCCATCACGTCATCGTTAAGAAGTTCCATGATTTTCTCTTGGCCCACTTCATAATACTCGTTGCAGCAATCGGTTGTGATGGTGAAGCCTGGAGGAACAGGAACACCAATAAGATTCATTTCAGCCAGGTTGGCACCTTTACCACCCAACTCTTCGCGCATTTGCGCATTTCCTTCAGCTTTGCCGTTACCGAAGGTGTAAACTCTTTTTTGGCTCATGTTTATTTTTGATGTTAAAAATTAAATAATCGATTGTTGCGCAAAGTTAGTATATTTTGTGCAATTCTCCAAACGTTTTTTTAATTATTTGCAACCTCAACATTACATTTTAGATGATTTGAGGTTTTTGTTCCAACTTATGAATAGTTGGTGTCATTTGCCAGTGTCGAGGCTACTGCGTTTAGGACGATGATAACTACGATAATCATCAAGTGGGATTTCAACGTCGGGTTCTTGTAAAAGAACGTCGTGAGGCAGCTCAAACTTGATGTACTTGATATTCAGTCCTCGTTCTATCCACATCGACTCGTAATAAGTCTGAATGGATAGAATTTTCTGTGTGGCTTCATCTATGCCTTCGGTGTGGTAAAGGTCGTCCGTACAAAATAAGATGGGTAATTTATTGGTTTTCACCATTAGCGAAGTATAAGTGAAGAGAAAGTTGGAATCGGTTTTCAGGTGTATGATACCACCGTTAACCAGAAATCGGCGATACCTCTCCATAAAAAAGGATGAGGTTAGTCGCTTGCGGGGATTCTTCATTTGTGGGTCGCTAAATGTCAGCCAAATCTCCTGTACCTCGTTGGTGTCGAAAAAGCGATCTATAATCTCGATGTTTGTGCGAAGGAAAGCCACGTTACCTAATTTTTCTTCGAGTGCCATCTTCGCTCCTGTCCACATGCGAGCTCCCTTGATATCTACCCCAATGAAATTCATGTCGGGGTAAAGGCGCGCCAACTCAACGGTATATTCACCTTTGCCACAACCCAATTCCAATACTATGGGATGATTATTCTTGAAATACTCTTGGTGCCAACTTCCCTTCATCTCGAATGGTTGTTGTTCTATCACGGAGAATGGATATTGGAATACGTTTGGAAATGTTTCCATCTCTGCGAATTTCTGTAACTTGCTTTTTCCCATATTATTGATTAATTGTATAAGTTCATGAGAAATTGATAATATTCTTCGTCGCTATAAATAGCCTTGGCGTTTTGGGCTATTTGCCGATAGTCGAATGGGTGGTGCATCATGATTTCTATCTTGGAGGTCAAGTCTTGGATGTTACCACTCTCGAAAGTCATTCCGTTAATTCCCTCGTCTATCAGTTCTGGTATTCCACCAATTCTTGCACCAAGTACAGGTGTACCCAAGCATTTCGACTCTATGACAGATAGCGGATTGTTTTCAAATGTCTCAGACGCTATGATGCTAAATCTTGCCTTTTGCTCAATGGCTTTCAGTTCGTTCCAGTTCAATTGTCCCAAAAACTCAATGTGACCTTTTGAAATGGCAGTAAGTTCTTGGTACATGGGACCTTTGCCAATGATATATAGCTTGTATGGCAGTTGGTTGGCAGCTCCAATTAAGGTTTTTAAGCCCTTTTCCTTGCTGATTCTCCCAACATAACAATAATAGTCTTCTTTTGAAAAGGAATCATGGTTGCATTTGTCTATATCAATAAAATTGGTGTGCACGTGTAATTTTTCTGCCTTGAAACCACCTTCTCTCATCTTAACTGCCATGAAATGACTTGGGCAAATATATGCGTCGGTATTGTTCTCCAATCGTTCGCTATTCCATTTGAGAGCTTCCTTATAGCCAATATAACTGGCAACAAATGAATTTTTCATACATTTGTGTTTCAAGACGTTTTTCTTACGTGTCTTTTCTGGAATACTCAAATTAGAAAAACAATCATTGCAAGTAGTGCCGTCGTTTCTCATGCAATCATATTTTGGGCAAATCAGTTTATAGTCGTGCAAAGTCCAAATAACCTTGATGCCTCTTTGGTGGGCTAACTCTGCAACCAATGGAGAAAGTTGGGAGTGGATATTATTGAGATGTACCACATCTGGACGAAAGTCGTCTAAGATGGCATTGTATTTATCCGCAACTTCTTTCGTACCAAAAGGTCTCATCATAGAGTCAAGGAGCTTGGTGCTTAATCGGAATCTCACCTCAGAAGGGAAATACTTCTTCCACGGTGTATCTAAGTTTCTTGGATAATCCATGGAAAAGATTCCTATCTCATGTCCATGCTTTTTGAGCAATGATTCTAAGTTGAGGGTATAAACACAATCGCCTCCACGAGGATAGTAGAATTTGTTGACAAGTAATATTCTCATTTCTTAAGGATATTAATCTTAAAATAAGCCCATAATGGACGAATGTGATGATAAATGAGCCAGCATGTAGGATAAGAGATTTTGTATATCTTGTATAAAATTCCACCATCATATTTGGGGAATCTGTCTTGGATAAACGAAATGAAGTCGTTCATCATCCTTTTGCTATCTTGGTAAGGAAGTAAGAGCAGTTCTACAATTAACATCTTAATCCTATAATTCAAGATGTAACATAATTCGGCATCTTTGCTTTTAGACTGTACGGGATGAGTGTGGTAGAAGTCAATCATGGCTTTCTCTGACTTTACCAAGAAACCAAGATTCTTGGCTCGTACATTGTTGTTTACAGACTGTCCCTCCCTACCTAATAAATAATTGTATAGAACTATATTGAAATAAGTGAAGGTGTCAGCTGTACATAAAGGCATAACCATCAAAATCTCATCATCATAGAAAATCTTTTCGAGAAAAAGTGGGGAATGAGCCTTTAGCAATGATGTCTTATATGTACACGCATGAAAGTTGGTATAATTACTTCCACGATATAATGGACGAACACTGTACCAATCAAATGTATTGGTATTCAATTCTTTCATTGGAACCAATTTCGTGTTCCGAAAGAAATCACTGCCTTTTGTGTCCTCATGGTAACAATGCACGTCAGTGAAAATCAAATCGCTGTTGCATGATTCCAATTTGCCAATGAAATCAGAAAAGTTGGATAGCCAATCGTCACTATCAAGAAACCGCAGGTATTTCCCTGTAGCTTCTTCCACGCCTCTGTTCCAAGCAGAGCCATGTCCTCCGTTTTCCTTGTCTATCACCCTGAATGTCTGGGGATATTTCTTCTCGTATTCCTTAGCCATGATGGCTGAATTGTCTGGAGTACCGTCGTTGACGACGATTACCTCTAATAAGCTCATCTGCTCATCAGTAACAATCAACGAGTCGAGACATTTGTTAATGTACTTCTCAACTTTGTAAACTGGGACGACAACCGTCAGCAATTTATTCTGCATCTTCTAAAAAAGCTTTTTTTTCTTTCTTTTCTACGAATAGCTTATACAAAACCTTATACATCCAATACGGTAGAGATTGGTAATAACTAATGACCTTCGGTTCAGTATAATATGGGAAATGTTCTTTGACATAGGGAAACCATGTCTTTTGCATCGCCTCGTCTAATTCGTGTTTGGATAGGTAGTTTAACCAAATGAATGTGTTTCTGATATATCTGTTGATTCGGGTGTTTACAAAATCTTTCTTGTTTTGCTCTTCGTATGGGTGTTGCTCAGCAAATGCAATCATCGATTTGCAAACCTTTGCGTAATCTTTAGCATGAACTATTTGAGAAGAAATGTTCATGGTTTGTCCTTCCCTTCCTAACAAATAATGATAGATAGTAAAGTCGAAGTAAATAAAAGTTTCTCCTAATATCATGGGAGCAATGAAAAGAATCGCATCATCATAATATATTTTTTCCAAAAACATGGGATGTGCGTCTTTTATCATGCTTGTACGATAAGTGCAATACCAAAAGTCAAAAACCCTTGGAATGTTGTTCAGACTGTTCCAGTCGAAATCAGCTATATGCGATAATTTCCCATCCGTCATGGGAGATAGTGTTTCCTTTCTTACGATGTTTCTTTTTATATAATGCATTGCGATATTGCAAAAGACAACATCAGCTTGACAAGTTCTTAATTTGTTGATTAATTTGGGAAAATCGGTCTCATCAAACCAATCGTCACTGTCAAGAAACCGCAGATATTTCCCCGTAGCTTCCTGTACGCCCCTGTTCCAGGCAGAGCCATGTCCTCCGTTTTCTTTGTCTATCACCCTGAATGTCTGGGGATATTTCTTTTCGTATTCCTTAGCCATGATGGCTGAATTGTCTGGAGTACCGTCGTTGACGACGATTACCTCTAATAAGCTCATCTGCTCATCAGAGACAATCAGCGAGTCGAGACATTTGTTGATGTACTTCTCAACTTTGTAAACGGGAACGACAACCGTCAGCAGTTTTTCCATATTTCTTAGAATAGTTTAAGTACATTTTCTATGATTGGAGCCATATCATAATATTTGTATTCTGCCAATCGTCCGCCAAATATGACATGTTGCTCTTGTTTAGCCAAGGCTCTATACTGATCAGCCAGTTGGTTGTTATGAGTATCATTGATAGGGTAGTAGGGTTCCATGTCATCTTTCCATTCCGTACTATACTCTTTAGAGATAACGGTCTTGGGACATAGATTCACCTCATTGCCAAACATTTCAAAATGTTTATGTTCTATGATTCGCGTATAAGGTACCTCGGCTTCAGTGTAATTGACAACAGCGTTGCCCTGGTAGTTAGGAGTATCCAAGATTTCTTCTTCAAACCTAACGGTGCGATAGTTGAGCTTGCCAAAACGATAGTTATAATACTCGTCAATCTTTCCCGTGAACACAAGGGTGTCTGCCATATTCTCCCAATATTCCCTGTTGTCGAAGAAATTGGTATTTACTTGTGTCTCTATTCCTTCAAGTAATCCATCTATCAACTTGTTGTAGCCGCCGATAGGTATTCCTTGGTATTTGTCATTGAAATAATTGTTGTCGAATACCATCCTTACGGGCAATCTCTTGATGATAAAAGCTGGTAGGTCACAGCATTTACGTCCCCACTGTTTTTCAGTATATCCCTTGATTAACTTCTCGTAAATGTCATTACCGATGAGCAAAAGTGCTTGCTCTTCCAAGTTGCGAGGTTCGTTAACACCCATCTCTCGTAGTCTTCTTACCGTGTCTGCCTTCTGTTGGTCTATCTTTTCCTGCGCCTCTTTTGGCGTAGTCACTCCCCACATCTGGTAGAAAGTGTTCATGTTGAAAGGCAGATTATACAATTTGCCTTGATAGTTGGCTACGGGAGAGTTGGTATATCTGTTAAATTCCACGATGGAATTGACAAAATCCCACACTTGTTTGTTGGAGGTGTGAAAAATGTGTGCTCCATATTTATGTACATGAATCCCTTCGATTTCTTCGCAATAGACATTACCACCCAAGTGGGGACGCTTGTCTATCACCAGGCATTTCTTTCCTGACTGACGGGCTTTGTGGGCAAACGTTGCTCCAAACAAGCCTGAGCCAACTATCAAATAATCGTACTTCTTTTTGTTCATGTGTTGATGGTTTTTATTTCTCGAAGCTACACTTATTTGGCAGTATCCTGTCAAAAGCACCATTAATCTCTTTCTTGGCTCTCTCGAAATTTTCCAAGAGAGGACTGTCGTTGATTACGACTAAGTTTTTTTTCTGCGAAGCAACGAACTGAGCCACTCCCTCCACTTTGTTGATATTGTCTAACAGAAAATATTTACTGTCATTGCAAACGTTGTAAGGATGGAAGTTTCCGTTAACCAATTGCCAGTATCTCATCACCCATATACACACGTCTTCCTTGTCCCTGAAAGAATGCGTACAGGTTTCATCAAAAAGATTCTCATTGTGTTTCCATGCGTCAATGAAGGTGCTCTTTAAAAAGCTTTGAGGCAGGTGATGGTCGTAAAAACCAGTGAAATAAGAATAACCAAAGTCAAATAAATTCCTAATCAGGTAACCTTTGTACTTGGGGTGAAACCAATTGAGAAAGTTTTTCTTGATGACTTCTCTCTTGTTGAAGAAATGGTTGATGATGTCAAGGGCATTGTAAACGGTATGGCCGTGCATCCCTCCAATAAACATGGGCGACATGATGGCCATGTCGCAAGGCAATCCTTGATGGAAGAAACGAGAAGGACTAATCTTGTCAATGATGAAAAAATCGTCGTTAAAATAGACAAAATGGTCAGACAAACCCTCTATCTTGTGCATACAAAATTCTATGGGATGAGAGCTGAACGTAGGCAAATATCTCTCATCCATATAGTCGCTATGTTTGACGATATGCAACTTGGGTGCTTGGGTGTTTAGCCAGCTTGGCAGATGACCGCATGTGACAAAATGAATCTTGTTCACCCACGGTGCAAATGCCTCGATGCCTCTGAACCAATACCTCAAATTGTCCCAGTCTCTGTATCTCTCGGAACATACAGCAATATGGCGGCCTTGTGCCTTTGCGTGTTTTTGGCAACTCTCTCTCCATGCGGGATCGGAGTTATCCACCCATGTAATGACAAAATCTATCTTGTGCTCCATCAATAATTGCTTGACAATTACAAATTCCAGCTGTTGGAATTATATATGGGCGCAAAGATACAAATAAAATTTTAAATAATGTTATTTTGTTGCTACATTTTACTTCAATTGTCAATAACGATGTGAATATTGTACCCAAGTTGTATCTACTTGGAAGTGTATGTCCAGGTCGCCTTCACCTGAGACAGCATCAAAGAATGTACCTGAGTATTGGGTGATATAGTTTTGCTTGACGGGTATTGCGTCAAACGTCCGTTCCTTCATGGTTACGTCTGAGAATGTAAGGGCTGTCACTGTCATCTTCAATGTGTCTTGGATGTTGTGTGGAAATGTGAAGATGTCGAATGAATTGTTTTTCCTTCCCGTTTCATCGATGATTTTCCTATATTCCGTTTGCTTGGAGTTGACACACCCAAAGCCTGTCGTTGCGTCTAAGGTACTGCTTCCTCCCGTGTAGTAAAACTTCATGTTTTCTACTTGTTTGGGAATCGAATCTTCTATGACAAAGCGAAACATGGCAGTCGCTCTTTTCATGGTAAGGTCGTACTCGGAGTTTTCTGATACGGTAAAGTCTTGACATATATAAAAGGTGTCGGTGCATTTGTTGTTGGGAAACGAAATCTTTTCCGCCGAACTGATAGTGGCAGCTCCCGTACCATTATGTGCAATGGCTACCAATCGGTAGGTTCCTTTGGGAAGGATGATAGACAACGTTCCGAAATCATTGCTTCCTTTTGTCTGATTCACCGACTTGACCTTCGTGTCTCCCTCAAATATGGCAAAACTGATTCGTGAACATGCTTCATCTATACGTACCGGAGCCTGACGTAATTGGGAAGATGTAAAAGGCATTTGGGTATAAGACACTACTCGAAACACTACCTTTGCCTCTTCAGGAGAAGTGTTTTCTTCCAGTTGTACCTTCTCGCAAGCAACTAATAAATAGGCACATAATACACCTAAGAGCATAAATAGAACTTGTTTTTTCATAATATTTAGATTTGAAGTTGTTTCTCGATGCAAAGATAAAATAATTATTTCAAATCAGGATATGATGCTTGTCTTTTTTATGAAAAAAGAAATGATTTTTTGCATTTTATTTGGAACATTTGCGAAGTATCACTATTTTTGTGGCAGATGTTATGTTTGTCTCACCTAAACATGGTTTTTATGAAGTGTAAACTTATGGTTTGGCTGGTGCTTTTGGCATCTTTGTTTCCACAGGTCATTCTTGCACAATTGCAATGGGGAGACCAAGGCAACGGAACGTTTATCAATCCGGTATTGAATGCTGACTTTTCCGACCCCGATGTAATTAGGGTAGGGGAGAAATATTATATGGTTGCTTCCGATTTCCATTTCATGGGAATGCAGGTTTTGGAGTCTGACGACATGATAAACTGGCGGTTTGCGAGTCAGATATTCGACAGATTGGATTACGAGGGATGGGATTCCAACAAGCATTTCGGAGGTGGTTCGTGGGCTCCAAGTATTCGTTGGCACAATGGAAGGTTCTATGTGTTTTTCTGTACATACGAGGAGGGATTGTTTATGAGTTCTGCAGAAAATGCAAGAGGACCTTGGACACCATTGCATTGCTTGCGTGAGATTCCCAAATGGGAAGATCCATGTCCTTTCTGGGACGATGACGGTCAGGCTTATTTGGGACGTAGTCGCCATCGGGCAGGTCCTATCATCGTACATAAGATGTCTGCCGACGGTAAGGAGTTGCTTGACGAGGGTGTAACGGTATATACGGGACCTGTGGCGGAGGGTACGAAATTCCTCAAACGCAATGGATATTATTATCTGATTATTCCAGAAGGTGGAGTGGGGCAAGGTTGGCAAACCGTACTTAGGGCAAAAAACATTTACGGACCATACGAAAAACGGGTGGTATTAGAACAAGGCTCTACTGAAATCAATGGTCCGCATCAAGGGGCTCTGGTCGATACGCCCGATGGAGAATGGTGGTTTTATCATTTTCAAGAGTCTTCACCGCGAGGACGGGTGGTTCATCTTCAACCTGTACGATGGAAAGACGACTGGCCAATCATGGGGGTAGATATAGACGGGAATGGGATAGGAGAACCTGTATATGTGTGGAAAAATCCGTTGCTCTCTCAACCTTCTATATTACAAACGTCTGATGAGTTTGATGCTCATGACTTGTTCTGGGCAGGACAACGACAACGGTCGTTGGGCTTGAAATGGCAATGGAATCACAATCCTTTTGATGAGGCTTGGAATATGGATGAGCGAAAGGGATGGCTGACATTGAAGGCGCTGAAGTCGCCCACCTTAAAGGAGAGTCATAATATGCTGACGCAAAAGACGGTGGGCTATGTGAGCGAGGCTATCACTAAAATGGATTGTTCCAAGATGGCGGACTCCACGTATGGTGGATTGCTTTGTACGGGCAAGACGTTTATGGGTGTAGGAGTTTGTAAGGAGAACGGCCAATGTTGGTTTTACTTGGAGAAAGACGGGCTTCGTGAACGGGTGAAAGCATGTAATAAGAAGGTGGTTTTCTTGAAAATTGAAATAGATAGCAGGAATAATCGTCATCAGTTCTTTGTCAGTGGTGATGGCAAACGGTATATTCCCGTGGGCGAACCCTTCCCTATGCAAATGGGTGGTTGGAAAGGTACACGTATAGGATTGTATTGCTACCAAGTTGAAGGGAAAGGTGGGCAAGCACAGTTTGATTATTTCCATTACCAAATTCTTGAATAGTGGTTTCCTGGGTTATCGTTATCTACGTGTAATGATTTTACCCGATTGGTAACCATATAAGAAACCAATGGTAACCATACAAGTAACCATCGGTTTCTTGCATGGTGACCGATGGTTCCTTGTAATGGGAAAAAATGGGAATGGAACTTTGGGGGACGAAAGTTAGTTTGGAGGATTAGGGAAGAGTGTCGAGTTTGACATAAACGGGACGTTCGTCTTTCTCAATGGTATTGACTTCAATGTTGTTGAATACCACATGGCGAGCGTGGTTGACAAAGAAACCCGTTGCGGGAAGTGTGCCCCACATGGTAGCTTCAGGGTATTCCTTCTCTTTCTCGTCGGTTGGTGGCGCGATTTTCTTACATCCACCCTTTTGCGTGATGGTGATGTTGTTCAGAAAGATATTCTCTACGGGGTGTCCTTGCAATCCCGTGATGCTGCAACCCGTGGAGCCAGCATTG
This sequence comes from Prevotella sp. UBA6994, assembly GCA_002449845.1. GTDB lineage: Bacteria > Bacteroidota > Bacteroidia > Bacteroidales > Bacteroidaceae > Prevotella. The sequence goes on along the minus strand of DJXW01000020.1, from coordinate 81,793 downwards.
TTTACGGTGATGTTGCTGAGGTGTATTCCATTGATTTTCCCCACTTTCTCGACGGGAATCCCTTCCGCATAGCCACGAGCGCGATTGCCCAGACGAATGAAAATGGGCGACTCGGTACCTTCTACTAAAATGTCTGAGACGTGTATGTTTTCCATGATGCCACCATCTACGATTTCCAAGGAAATGGCAGATGTTCCCCGCTTTCCCTCATGCCCGAAGAATTGCGAGGTCTGGTCTTCTGATGGCTTTACGATGCAGTTGCTGATATTGATGTTCTTGAATCCGCCATTGGTTTCCGTTCCTAATTTAAGACCGTTGCAATGACTGCTTACCACGCAATTTTGGATGGTAATATTCTCGCATAGTCGGGGCGAAGTGCTTTTAAGGGTGATTCCATCATCATCGCTGTCTGCAATCATGTTACTGACGGTTACGCCGTGGCAACCGTCGAGGTCGAGCGCATCATTGTTATAGTTGTTGCGATTAAACACTTTGATACCTTGTATCTGTACTCTGTCACATGCCAAGTAATGCTGCATCCAGCATCCAGAGTTTTTCATCGTGATGTCTTTCACAACAATATCCTTGCTATTGATGAAACGCAACAAGTGAGGACGGGTAATACCCTCATCGTTCCATGAGAGTTTCTTGAAGGCGGAGCCCCTTCCGTCGATGGTTCCATATCCGTCAATGCTCACGTTTTGTACGTTATCGGCATAAATAAGTTGTATTGTCGTGGTTTGGGTGCGCAATGAAACATAGTCGGATTTCATCTTCTTGTAGTCTTTCAGTTCCGTACTTCCGTAAAGAGTAGCTCCCATCTCAAGATAAAGATGCACATTACTTCGTAAGATGAGCGTACCCGTCTTGTAGTTTCCTGCTGGTACGATGACCCTTCCCCCATGTTCGGCACATTTGTCAATGGCATTCTGTATGGCTTCCGTGCTGATTTGCGTTGTGTCGTTCTTCGCTCCAAATTCCAGGATATTGTAATCTGAGGCGTATGTACAGGTGGAACACATCAAGGCAAGTAGTGCTATTGTTTTTCTCATCTTCTTCAATGTTTATGTTTCGTGTACAAAAGTAATCAATTCATGCTCTTCAACCAAATTATTTCATACGATTTTGCCATTTAAAATCATTTGTTTGATGATGGGCGAGGTGTAGGCGTATGGTATGAAAATGATGGATGGGATTCGTTCGGTAATGATTAAGTTGGCTGTTTTGCCTTTCGTAATACTACCAAGGGTATCAGATACACCCATGGCGGCAGCACTATTGAGTGTTGCGGCATTGATTGCTTCTTCGGGAACCATGCGCATCTTGATGCAAGCCAATGAGATAACGAACTTCATGTCGCCAGATGGTGTGGAGCCAGGATTGTAATCGCTGGCTATAGCTAATGGCAGACCGTTGTCGATGATTCGTCTTGCTGGGGCGTAAGGCATGTTCAGGAAAAACGACGTTCCGGGAAGTGCGGTGGGAATCAAGTGTTTGTCGTTCGCAAACGTTATGTTTGCGTTTGACAAACCATAGGTTTGCTTGATGGAAAGAATATCTTTATCGGTCATGCTTTCCAAGTGATCTACCGACAAGGCTTGGTGTTGAATGGCAACATCCACGCCTCCTGAATCAGCCAACTCTTGTCCGTGTATCTTCGGGCGAAGTCCCCATTTGGCTCCTGCTTCCAAAATCCTACTTGTTTCTTCGGGCGTAAAGAATCCCTTGTCGCAGAATACGTCTATGAAATCAGCCAGTTTCTGACGACCCACCTCTGGAATCATTTCCCGTATCACAAGGTTTACGTATTCGCTTTGCCTTCCTATGTATTCACGCCCCACAGCGTGAGCCCCCAGAAACGTACTCTTGACGGTGAGGGGAGAGGTGTCCTTGATGCGGCGAATCACGCGAAGCATCTTCAATTCGTCTTCAGTATTCAGTCCGTATCCACTTTTTATCTCTACGGCACCAGTACCTTTGCGCATGATTTCATTAACCCTTTTCATGGCTTGTTGGTAGAGAGCCTCTTCGTCAAGTTGGTGTAAGCGGTCCGCCGAATTGAGTATTCCTCCTCCCCGTTGTGCTATTTCCGCATAACTGAGTCCATTGATTTTGTCCACAAATTCCTGCTCCCTGCTGTCGGCATAAACCAGATGCGTGTGGCTGTCACAGAATGCGGGCAATACTGTACCTCCTGCTGCGTCTATTTCTAAGTCAGCTGTCTGGTTGATAGGGCTGTCTTCATCCTCTTGGCTTCCCCAATCCTTTATAGTCCCATCTTCTATCAGAAGCCAAGCGTGTGGAATGCCGTTAAGCACAGACATTTCCTTTCCACAAAGACAAACTTCATGGTTTTCTTGAATGCCGGTCAACCAACCAATATGGTGTATGAGTGTTCTCATATATAATAAGGTAAAAATAAAAAATGCCCCAACTCCCAAGAAGAGAGTCAGGGCGAGTGATTATATGTCAAAATTTTCCTGTCGCAGAAATTCCACCGACTTGGCTATGTATGGATACATCACTTCGTCGTTCTTGATAAACGGAACCACTCTACGATAATCTTCGTGAATCTTTTCTATCTTCGGAGATGATTTCAATGGTCTTCTGAAATCCAAGGCTTGTGCTGCGTTAAACAATTCTATTGCCAATACACGCTCCGTGTTCAGTATCACCTTGTAGAGTTTTGTTCCTGCGTTTGCTCCCATTGAAACATGGTCTTCCTGGCCTTGTGATGTGGGGATGGAATCAGCAGATGAAGGCATACAAAGCGTCTTGTTCTGGCTCACGATAGAGGCAGCCGTGTATTGTGGAATCATAAACCCGCTGTTCAAGCCAGGTTCTGCCACCAAGAAACTGGGCAGTCCTCTTGTTCCGGAAACCAGTTTGTAAGTCCTGCGCTCAGAGATATTGCTCAGTTCGCTCATGGCAATGGCTAAGAAATCCATCGGCAAGGCAATAGGTTCACCATGAAAGTTACCCGCAGAGATAATCAGGTCTTCGTCAGGACATACGGTTGGGTTGTCGGTAGTAGCATTAATCTCTATGTCGATAACAGATTTCACGTAGGAGAGCGTGTCTTTGCAAGCACCATGTACTTGCGGAATGCATCGGAAAGAATACGGATCTTGCACGTTAGACTTGGGTTGGTCGGCAAGTTCACTACCTTTCAATAAATCCAGCATGTGTGCAGCAGTGGCAATCTGTCCCTTGTGTGGTCTTACTAGATGCACAGCAAGATTGAAAGGATCTTTCCGTCCATCGTAAGCCTCAAACGACATGGCTGCAATCACGTCTGCCGTGTAGGATAGGCGTTTGGCGTGAATGGCAGCCCATACCGCAAACGCACTCATGTTTTGTGTTCCGTTGAGTAAAGCCAATCCTTCCTTTGAGCCTAATCGGATTGGTGTCCATCCCATTTGTGCGTGTATTTCTGCACCAGACATTCGCTTGCCTCGGTATTCCACCTCACCCAATCCCACAAGTGGAAGGCATAGGTGTGCGAGAGGAACCAAGTCGCCCGATGCTCCTACCGACCCTTGATTGTAAACGATGGGGTAGATGTCGTTGTTGAAGAAGTCTATCAACCGTTCTACAGTATCCAACTTACAACCACTATATCCATAACTGAGCGATTGTATCTTGAGCAATATCATAATCTTAACGATGTCGTTAGGCACTCGTTCACCTACGCCACACGCATGAGACATCATGAGATTGATTTGCAGTTGTGACAATTGTTCTTCTCCAATGGATATTTTGCAAAGAGAACCAAATCCCGTGGTTACTCCATAGATGGGTTGCTTGCTGTTGGCAACTTTCTCGTCTAAGTATTGCCTGCAGTGAATGATACGTTCTCGTGTTTCCTCGCTCAGTTCCAAGGTGTAACCATTGAGAATGATTTCCTCTATCTTGTCTTGGGTCAAATGACCTGCGCTAATCTTGTGAGTCATTTCTTATATGATGTTTATTAAGTCGTCATCTACTATGTTGGGTAAGGTTACTTGCAAGTTGGGAGTACGTTCCATCTCTCGTTTGATGGCGTCAATGCTGCCTTCATTTCGAGCCCATGAACGGCGGGCAATGCCGTTGTTCACATCCCAGAAGAGCATTTCCCGTATCTTATGGTCGCTTTCCTCGCTTCCGTCAATCACCATTCCGAATCCGCCGTTGATGACCTCTCCCCATCCTACGCCTCCTCCATTGTGGATGCTTACCCAGGTTGCTCCTCTGAAAGAGTCGCCAATGACGTTTTGCACAGCCATGTCTGCGCAGAATTGTGAGCCGTCATAGATATTTGATGTCTCTCTGAAAGGAGAGTCTGTTCCACTCACGTCGTGATGGTCGCGTCCCAATACGATGGGAGCAGATATCTCACCTTTGCGAATGGCTTCGTTGAAGGCGAGTGCAATCTTGGTACGTCCTTCCGCGTCGGCATAGAGTATTCGGGCTTGCGAACCAACTACCAAGTGGTTTTTTCCAGCCTCTCTAATCCAATGAAGGTTGTCTTCCAATTGTCCACGTATGTCGTCTGTCACATGGTGACGCATCTCTTCCAATACCTCAGCTGCCAATCGGTCGGTGGTTGCCAAGTCTTGGGGATTGCATGAAGTACAAACCCATCTGAATGGACCAAAGCCATAGTCGAAGAACAAAGGTCCCATGATGTCTTGAACGTAAGACGGATAACGGAACTTTCCATCTTCACGCAGGATATCGGCATGGGCTCTGCTTGCTTGCAACAAGAATGCGTTGCCGTAATCAAAGAAATACATACCCTTTTCGGCAAGTTTGTTGATGGCGGCAACTTGTCGGCGCAATGATGCTTGTACTTTTTCCTTGAACAACTCAGGTTCTTCTGCCATCATTTGCTTGCTTTCTTCCAAGGTGAGACCTACGGGATAATAGCCGCCAGCCCAAGGGTTGTGCAATGAGGTTTGGTCGCTTCCCAAATCTACGTGTATGTCTTCTTCCACCAATCGTTCCCATAAGTCAACGATATTGCCGACATATGCCATGCTCACCACATGTCTTTCTTCCACGGCTTTGCGAATGGCAGGAATGAGTTCGTCTAAGTTGGTGTGTAATTCATCTACCCACCCTTGTTCATATCGTTTTCCTGCTGCCAAAGGATTGATTTCTGCCGTTACGCTAACCACACCCGCAATGTTGCCAGCTTTGGGTTGTGCTCCGCTCATCCCACCCAATCCTGCGGTGACGAAAAGAGGTATCTTGTCAGTTTTCACCCTTCTTGCGGCATTCAGCACGGTGATAGTGGTACCGTGTACAATGCCTTGAGGACCGATATACATATACGAACCGGCGGTCATCTGTCCGTATTGGCTTACGCCAAGGGCATTCATCCGTTCCCAATCGTCGGGCTTTGAATAGTTGGGAATCACCATTCCGTTGGTTACTACCACCCGAGGAGCGGTCTTATGACTGGGGAATAGCCCTAATGGATGACCGCTATACATCACGAGGGTTTGCTCGTCGGTCATCTCAGAGAGATATTTCATGGTGAGTCGGTACTGAGCCCAGTTTTGGAAGATAGCTCCGTTCCCACCATATATAATAAGTTCGTGGGGGTGTTGTGCCACTCTTGGGTCGAGATTGTTTTGTATCATGAGCATGATAGCAGCAGCTTGCTCACTTTGATGTGGATAATCAGAGATGGGACGAGCCTTCATCTCGTAGGTAGGACGATAGCGATACATATATATCCTACCGTATTTGTTCAATTCTTCAACAAACTCTGGTGCCAGTTGGGCATGGAGATGTTTGGGAAAATAACGTAAGGCATTGCGCAAGGCAAGTCTTTTCTCTTCTGTTGTGAGTATGTCTTTGCGCTTAGGCGCATGGTTGATGTTGTTGTCGTATGGTTGCAATGCTGGAAGTGTGTCGGGAATGCCTTCACGTATTGCTTGTTGAAATTGTTCGATGGTCATATCGTGTGTTTTTGGTTTTTTCGGAGTTCTCGGAGTTCTCAGAGTTCTCGGAGTACTCAGAGTTCTCCGAGCTCTAATTAATCTTACTCTCTACTATTCTATGAATTTCTTTTTCTATCTCATTAGCCTTTTCCGCTAATTTATTGGCTTCGTTTACCAATTGGGAGGCTGTGTCTCTGTCTTTCAGTTGAGCAGCATTGATTTTTACGTTTAGGCAAGCCCCCAATATCGAGGCTCGTAAAGCTAATGCTCCAACGCCAGCATCGCTCACACTGGCAGGATTACCCGTTTCAGCCATTGCCTGACAGATGTCGAATGCCTCAAAGGATACTTTCATTGTTCTCAATGGTACTTCCGTAGCGTAGAGCGTGGCTTTTTGAATGGCTTCGTTGCGAACGTTCTTCTCTTCTTCCGTGCCTTTAGGCAATCCAAATGCTGCCATGATGCGATTGAAGGCGTTGGTATCTTCATCTACCAAATGCAGTAGTTCGTTCATGATTGCTTGTCCCTTTTCTGCCCATGCGGAAAACTCGCTCCACCTATCATCCCATCCCCGCTTATGACTGGATAGGTTGGCTACCATCGTACCTAATGCTGCACCCAGTGCACCCATATAGGCAGAGATTGTTCCACCACCAGGTGCAGGACTTTCTCTTGATGTCTCTTCTGCAAAGCCTTTTACAGTGAGGTCAATGAGTTTGTTGGGTGTTTCGGCATTGTCGGCATCTTCCAATAGATACTCTATCACTTTCTCACGTGGATTGAATGGTCGCAGGTCGTCAAGTCCCATTGATTTGATGGCAATCTTGACAATGTCTTCTTCGGGAATACCCGTAGAGCGTTGTTGTTTTTCCAAGAAATACTTGCCCGCATCAATGAGGGCTTTCTTGGGAATCAGTCCTACAATCTCTGTACCTGTCACCCGAATGCCTCTTGCTGCTGCACAACGACATACTTCGTCGAATGCCACATGTAGGGGAGTGACGTTCAAGTTGGTCATATTCATGGAAACCTGCGCAATACCATATTCGTCAATATACCATCCTATGGCTTTCGTACATTTCAGTGTTCCAGGTTGCATCATAGGATTGCCGTTAGCATCCTTGAGAATCTTGCCTGTCAACGTGCCACCTTCACGCATGGGACGACCTTTCTCCCTTACGTCAAAGGCAATGGCGTTGGCACGACGGGTACTCGTGGTGTTGAGGTTGTAGTTTACGGCAATCAAGAAGTCGCGTGCGCCTACAACGGTACAACCTGTTCTTGCTATTCGCTCATCAAAGGGACGTGCACCAAAATCGGGCTGTCTATCGGGATTAGTCAGTTTCTCAGGAATGGCTTCATATTCACCTCTTCTGCATACGGCAAGATTCTTTCTCTCTGGCTTAAAGGCAGCTGCCTCGTAGCAATAACAAGGTATTTGTAGCTCATCACTGATTCGCTTTGCCAAGTCTCGGGCAAGTTGGGCGCATTCTTCCAGAGTAATTCCTGATACAGGTATCAATGGCAATACGTCAGTGGCACCTATGCGTGGATGAGCACCGTGATGTTTGCGCATGTCAATGAGCTCTCCTGCTTTCTTCACGGCATCAAAGGCTGCATTCACGATTTCATCGGGAGTACCCACGAAAGTTACCACTGTCCTGTTGGTTGCTTCACCTGGGTCAACATTGAGTAGTTTAACACCTTTATATTTCTTAATCTCTTCTGTGATTTGATGAATAATACCCATGTCGCGTCCTTCGCTAAAATTGGGTACGCATTCTACAATCTGTGTTCCTGTTTTCATGTTTTTGGTCAAGATTTTGATTCTTAGCTATTGTTAGCTGCAAAATTACACAAATTTATGCAATACTTGCAAGAAAATGCAAATTATATTTTGTTTAGTGATGTTTGCTCAACCACTTCCTCACAGGTAAATCATAATACTTATAGCAAATACATGCGAGAATGACACAGCCGATTGGCAAGAGCAAGGCTTCCAACCATACATCCTGCAACTTGTCGATAGAAACGAGATCTCCTGAAAAACCTATATGAGCATAGAAGAGATACATAAACGGATAGTGAATGGCATAAAGGGGGTATGATAGATTACCTAAAAACCTGCTCACATGCTTGGTCGTCTTACCGATATGTATTTCTGATGCACCTATCCATACGAGGGATGGAAAAATCAAGATAACTACCAATGCGTCGTATAAACCATTAACCCATCCGGTCATCTCTCCGAGACATAATGGAAGACAGGTTACACATACAATCACGATACTACAAATCCAAAAAGCGCCTCTCATCTGCAAGGGCTTGAAGAGACGTGCCATCAACATGCCAATGGAGTAGGGGAAGAGCATTCTAATCAGTCCACTCCAAAAACCATTGTCTGCCATCGTCCATCCTACACCTAAATATCCATCGCCAGTGGCAATGACAATCAATAAACAACCAGATAGAATGGCCAAACACCATAGATAAGGAGTGCGAAGACGACGTATGAAGAGCGCATACATGATGTTTCCGATATACTCAAAAGACAATGACCAGTTGGGACCGTTGAGTGGAAACATTTCTCCATTGCCTCGTACGTCGATGGAAGAATGGGGAGAAAGGGGAATCATGAACATTCCAAGCAACATGCAAAGCATGACTGTACTCATGGAGACTGCTGTTCCGTCCCATCGTGTATTTCCTTGTACGATAAAGCAGATTGCTCCCATCAATGCACCCATCACCACCATTGGATGAAGACGAATGAGTCGGCGGCGAAAGAATCCTTTTAAATCTAAGTCCTTTCCCCAGCGATTATCGTAAGCATACCCGATGACAAATCCTGATAGCACGAAGAAAAAATCTACTGCCAAATATCCATGTGGTACGGGTGACCAATCGAAACATTCAAATACGTGATACACTATCACGATAAGCGCAGCCACCCCACGCAATCCATCAAGTATGTCATAATGGGGCTTGGAGTCTGAGAATGAGCTACCTACGTTTCTTACTGCAATGTTATTCATCTCGTTTTTTAGTTATTTCGTACAAAAATACAATATAAATCTGAATTTACATTTACAGAATGAATAATTTTTTGTAGCAAGTATATATGACGGTTGGGGTATATATACAAAAATAGGGCTCCGCCGAGCCCAACCTTTTGTTTAACCTTAAATCTAATACCATGAAAAACTGATGCAAAGATAGTGATTTCTTGTGAGTTATGTGTATGATTTTAAGAAAACTACAAGGGTGAAGAATCACTTCTTGATATATGTCAATCTCATGGTTCGTATAATACCACTCCCAACTGCTTCTTTCCATCCATCATGATTTTCAAGGGACGTTCAAACCGTACGTGTCTGACGTATTTCGTCTCTTCGATGGTTGGCATCTGGTCGAGAATATCCTGGCGGAAGAATCCTTGATTGGCATTGGAGTCTATGGTGAAATAACCTACTCCAAATGATGTGAGATTCTGGAAGAAGTGTGTGCCTTGACTGGGGTCCACACGATAGTTCTTCAATGCCACCTCTACGATCACTCTTGCTCCGCTGATGTTTGGCCATTTCACAGGAATGCCCAACCAATAGTCGCTTGAACCCCATCTGCCTGGTCCTGCCAAGATGTAGTTCTTTCCTTCTGCAAGAAACTTGCGATTGATGCGTTCAATATCGTCGGCAATGGCTGGATTGTTCATGGCAGAGAAATTGTCGTCAGTCTTTACATAAACCACGTCAACCACGTCTTCGCTGATTCCATGACCGAGCGACATGTTTGAGCGCATCAGACATTGGTCGTCTGGAATGGTGGTGAGGTCTTCTTCCAACATCTGCTTGGAATCAACGATAGGACGGATTTGCAACAAGTAGAAATTGCCCGTCTTGTCATCATTGACGTTACATGCAAACTCTATCTCTACGGGTCGGCGCATGGCTTCCGTTCCATATTTCATAGCCATTTGCAACACCTCTGGCAATGGCAATACGGCTTGCTGGAGCACGCCGCTGAACGTGATGACCTTCCTGCCGCCTTCATAGATCCCGTCACGAATCACTTGGTCGTAGGGGTCGAACGTTGAGGCAATGTAATTGAGTGACTTATCCTTATCGGCTTCCTTTACCTTCAGCTTCAGGATGTTAAACCCGTCGTCAACCTTGAAGTCGTTACTCACGTGAGTAAGGTCGAGAGCGTAGAATTTTGTCTGAGTCTCTTTCAGCGCAATGTCCATTTCACTGGTTTGCAATACCTGTGTGGGATGATAGGGAGAAACGCGCAAGGTCTGTCCACCATCTACGATATACTTACCCAGTCCCAATGCCAACGATGCGATACCGTCTTCTGCCGTTTCGTCACCGATGGGATAATAGTTCAACGAGCGCAACACACCACTGAAGTTGGGATAGTAGCGGTCACCGTAGGTCTTGCCCACCACCTCTTGCAAGATGACAGCCATCTTCTCTTGGTCAATCACGTTAGACGTGGCAGCCATATACGTCTTGGAATCTTTGTAATAAACCGATGCGTACACGCCTTTGATGGCACAAGCCAACATTTGCAGCATGGCATATTTGTCTTCCACGTAGGGTATCATATATGTAGAGTAAATGCCGGCAAACGGTTGGTAATGTGCATCTTCCAACAACGATGACGAGCGGATGGCGATAGGCGAGCGTGTGGCTTCAAAGAACGTAAAGAAGTCGGCTATCAACACATCGGGGAGCTGTGCCCTGAGGAAATGACTGAGTATCTCCTCGTCGCTTGCGTCGCTCAACGCTATCTGGTAGAGGTTGTTTTGCTCCATGAACTGGTCGAACAAGTCGGTACACAATACCACCGTCTTGGGTATCTGCACCGTCATGTTTGGGAATTGGTTGAACTGAGGATGACGTTTCACCACGTTGTCGAGAAATGCCAGTCCTCTGCCCTTGCCTCCTAATGAACCCTCTCCTATGCGAGCGAAGTGGGAGAAACGGTCGAACTTGCCACGATCGAACACTGCCACCACGCCGATATTCTTCATGTGTCGGTATTGTACGATAGCATCATAGATAATCTTCCTATGAGCGTCAACGTCTTGCAATCTGTGCCACGTAATATCCTTTAGGAATCGAGAGATGGGAAACAAGGCTCGTGCGGTAAGCCAACGACTCATGTGGTTGCGGGAGATATGGTAGAGCATGGAGTCGTTGGGTATTTTGAAGATGTTGTCTTGCAACTCCTTGAGGTTTCTCACGCGAGCCACTTCCTCTCGTGTCTTTGGGTCGCGGAAGATAAAGTCGCCAAATCCCATGTGTTCTTCCAACAAGCGGCGCAGGTCAATGTTCATCTTCTTCGAGTTCTTATCCACGAAGCGGAATCCCTCTGCTTCTGCCTCCACCCGATTTTCAGCCTCTGCACTCTCCATGATAAGAGGCACGTACTCGTCGTTGGCACGAATGGCTCTCAGAAGTTTCATGCCAGCCTCGGGGTCTTTCTCTATTCCCGACAGTCCTTGTCCTGAGCGCGATGGTGTGGCTGATGCCTGTATGGGGAATCGAGCGTCGCAGATAACGCCTAACGTGTTGTTGGAATATTTGCTGTACAATGCCCATGCTTCTTCGTAGCTACGGGCAAGCACCACCTTGGGTCTTCCACGCATACGGAGTGTGGCAGAGTGGCGGTTGAGTGCCTCCGTGGAGAAACGTTGACTCTGAACCAGGAGGAAACTATAGAGGTTTGGCAGGATGGAAGAATAGAAGCGAATGGAGTCTTCCACCAACAAAATCATCTGCACGCCAGCCTCCTCAATGTCGTGCTCTAAGTTCATGCGGTCTTCAATCAACTTAATGATAGAGAGAATGAGGTTGGTGTTGCCCAACCAACAGAAGACGTAATCAAATATAGACAAGTCTTCATTTTCCATGCGTTTGGTGATACCGTGAGAGAACGGCGTGAGCACTACGCAGTGAATGTCGGGAAACTTGTCTTTGATGGCACGAGCCACGGTGAAAGCATCGTTGTCGGCATTACCCGGCATACAGATGACCAAGTCGATGTTGGTGGTTTCGAGTACGCTTTCTGCCTCTTCCGTTGTACTTACCTGCGTGAAAGTGGGAGGGTAGCGTAGCCCCAACTCCATGTATTCGTTGTAGATTTTCTCCTCCACGCGTCCGTCGTCTTCCAACATGAATGCGTCGTAGGGGTTTGCCACGATAAGCACGTTATAGATTCGGCGCATCATCAGATTGACAAATGTCACGTCCTTCAACAGGAAGTTTGTCCATTGTTGTGGTATGTTATTCTCCATGTCATTAGTTGTTTGTGGTGCAAATTTACGATTTTTCTCAGACAAATCCGCCAGATAACCCAATTATCTTTTGCAAACACCATATTTTATGGGTGTGAGGTAGAGAAGCAAGAATGTAAGAAGTAAGAAGCAAGAGATTAGAAATAAGAGAAAGAGGGGGAGGGGTGAGAGATATGACTTAATAATTGAGAGAGGAGAGAGTTGTTAGTGTTTAGGGATTATATTCTAATTGCTTTTTGAAAATAAAATAAATGGTTATGATTCAAAAAGTTTAATCTGTGTCGCAGATTAATAAAACTACGTCACAGTTTTATTAATCTACGTCATAGTTTACTTGATCTTCGACACGGATTAAAGAATGTTTTCGATTATAAGAAAAAACCGTGATAGATTAGAAATGAATAATTGATTAATTGAAATAGATGGATGGTTTTGAAAGAAAATGGTAAGGTTCTAGTATTCAAAATTGATGGAAGAACGGCATGTAAATAAACAGGATAGATGGACTATGCCGGAATAGGAATTCGCGACTTTTCCTATGTAGATAATCTTCGAATCTGACCAATTCGACAACAATGTGGGCAATGGTTCTATGGCTTATGATAGAGAAGTTAGCAGACAAACAGGATTAGAAGTCTTTTGGGGAAACTGCTACTGAAGCAAGAACGCCCACATGAAGTTCAATGCCGACAAGTCGCTGATGAATATCGAGACTAACGCAGGAAAGATATACGTCTATAAGCGTGCAACGTCTGTGGATATATTAGTTTTTGGTTTCCAGTTTAAATTAGACATATCGAATTACGAATCGATTATGCTGCCGCTTCACCCATTTCGTAAAGATGTTCAGGGGCAATGTCAATGCTTCCATCAAGCCAACAGACGGTCCAACCATCCAACTCAATACGATTAAATACCTCTTTGTCACGCAATGGAGCAAAGAGTTTATACTTTTCGATAAGTGGCAGACAGTCGAAAATGCGCTGGTTTCCGTCATTAAAAGTCAGGTGTAGCCGATAGTCGTCAAGCGGACGGGCTGCTGTGACCCATTTCAGTTCGTTCCTTATTTCCATAAGCTAATCCAGTGGGTTAATCTTTACCAGAGTCATGCCATTCTCCATGCGCTTCCAGTTCTCCATCAGTTCGTCCTTATGTAGGTCGAGCCATTCAAAAACGAGATGCAGAGCACGACGCGGCATCTGTCCCGTCACTTTACCTGTCAGAATATCGATAGTGGCTCGATATTCATTGTACCGCACATGAAAATGCGGTGGATTATGATCAGGTAGGTACATCGTGATGACGATTCCATAAAAATGGCAAATCTCAGGCATAATAATTTTTATTGAAGTTTATCGTTTGCAAATATATAAAGATTATATGAGAATTCATTCATTTCTTACAAAAAAGTTTGTATACAATAATAAGTCTTGCGTGAATCATACAGCCTATTTCGACTTCTACTGATACAAATGAGGTTTGAATGAGAAAAATGGGGGGATGATGTCTCTATCTTCCACTTTTTTTATTACTTTTGCAACCAAAATCATTCAAAAATTAACAAGATGAAAAAGAATCTCAAAAATTCTACCATTTGTATTCATGGTGGATGGGAACCTAAGAACGGTGAATCGCGCCAGCTTCCCATCATCCAAAGCACTACATTTAAATATGATAACTCAGAGGAGATGGCAATGCTCTTCGACTTGAAGAAAGAGGGCTATTTCTATACTCGTTTGCAAAATCCTACCAATGACGCGGTGGCAAAGAAGATTGCCGCGTTGGAAGGTGGAGTGGGGGCTGTGCTCACCTCTTCGGGACAGGCTGCCAACTTCTATGCTGTATTTAATATATGTGAGGCTGGTGACCATATCGTTTCTTCGAGCGAGATATATGGAGGAACATTCAACCTCTTCGGAGTGACGATGAAGAAGTTGGGCATTGAGTGTACGTTTGTCTCTCCTGAAGCTACGGAAGAGGAGATAGAGGCAGCGTTCAAGGAGAATACGAAGGCATTGTTCGGCGAGACGATCTCCAATCCTGGTTGCCACGTGCTCGATATCGAGAAGTTTGCCCGTATCGCACATCGTAAAGGAGTGCCGTTGATTGTTGACAATACGTTTGCCACTCCCATCAATTGCCGACCCTTTGAGTGGGGAGCAGACATCGTGACACATTCCACGACAAAATACATGGACGGACACGCTACGCAAGTGGGCGGAGCAGTGGTAGATAGTGGCAGCTTTGACTGGGATGCTCATGCGGAGAAATATCCCGGACTGTGTACACCGGATGAGAGTTATCACGGATTGACCTATACCAAGGCATTCGGAAAGATGGGTTACACCACCAAATTAGTGGCACAGTTGATGCGCGACTTAGGTTCTATTCCTGCACCCCAAAACTCGTTCTTGCTCAATCTGGGTTTAGAGACCTTGCATCTGAGAATGGCTCAACACTGCAAGAATGCACAGAAGGTAGCCGAATTCCTGCATGATGACCCACGTGTGGCTTGGGTTCACTACAGCGGATTGAAGGATGATGCTTGTTATGAACTCTCACAAAAGTATCTTCCCAATGGCTCGTGTGGCGTAATGGCATTTGGCTTGAAGGGAGACCGCGACACCGCCATACAGTTTATGGACTCGCTGGAGCTGATTAGCATCGTGACTCATGTGGCAGATGCCAAGACCTGCGTGTTGCATCCTGCCAGTCATACCCATCGCCAATTGAGCGATGAGCAACTGAAAGAGGCAGGAGTAGCTCCCGACTTGATACGCTTGTCAGTGGGTATCGAGGATGTTGACGATATCCTGGACGACATCCGTCAGGCACTGGATAAGATTACCAAGTAATGTTAACGCCCATCGACAAGCTGGCGTTGGAACTCAATGGAATCATCTCTTCGCTCATTTTGCCTAAGAGGTGATCCATTCCAATAAAGAAATTAAAATGGTTGGGGTGGATGTTTACAATCCATCCCAAACTTGTAGTATAGCTATTGGCGGCAATGCTCACACCACCATTGAGCCATTGCAACGGTTCGATGTTGGCACTCAGTCGCATTTCCGTCCAAGTGTGCTTGCCTTGCAGACGTGTGGAACTCAACGCACCGAATTTCAATGGGCGATAGGAAGGCAAAGAATATTGGCAAGCCAAGTTGACGGTTGCCCCGATGGTAGTCAACCTGCTACCTTTGTCGCCCATGTCCTTGAGATTATAGAAGTCGCTGATTTGGTCAGCATATTTGTCAGCCTGGTGAGTGGCATGATTAGGCTTTCCCTTGATGAAATCAACATCGTGGAAACCATCAAACACGAACTCCTTTTCTAAGTTGGTAGCGTACATATCGTTTTTCCAACTGATAAAGCCAAGGTCCAGCAAAGACGCACTTACCTGCCAATCGTCTGAAATCTTGTAAATACCGCCCAAGTCAATGCCCAATCCAAATCCATTGATGCCTACTCCGTCGAATTTGACATTATTGATACGTCGGTAAGAGCCAGGCCGAGAGTCATACTCTCTTTCCTCCGTTTTGTATTGAAACCCTTTCATAGACACGTGAGCCTCAGATTCAGCATGAATAGTCCATTTGTCCGTATTCTGCAAGTCGACTTTCACGTTGTTCATCTCCACCGAAGCCTGACCTATACCTAATAACACCTTAGCCTTGGCGCCCAATCTCAAACGCTCGTTGATTTGGCGAGAATGACCAAATGCCAGTTCGGTAAAACTCTGAGCCATGAATGCAATGTCTCCAATATCATAATTCTTGTTGCTGGTATTGGTAGCCATTTCAAAAAGTTCGTATGGAATCTTGCCATAAGCCATTCCACGCACGTTGAGTTCGATGGTATTGTAACCGCCGAATTTCTGAAATCCCGCTGAAAGGATAGAGACATTGGCTTGCGCATTCACCTTGTTGTTACCCGTGCTAAACCCTTCCAACTGATTTGAGATATAAGGATTCATGAAAGTAGTCAGTTCCTTGTTGCTCTGTTTGGGATAGAGCGGATTGTCGCGCACGATGTCCTGATACCCAAAGTTTCCCATCGTCTTCACGTTGACATTACCCAGTGCAGGAATGGAGATATAAGATTTCTCGTTGCCGAATGCAGGGTTCATCTCATGGCGATAGAGAAACTCGTCAATGAAATACCCCGTGTGAATGTTTTGTGCCGAAACGTTCAGGCACATGGCAAAAAGTATGGTAAGAATGATATGATGTCTTTTCATGTCGTTTCAAGCTGTTTAGTTAAAGTCTCCAATGAGTTTTCCATGTTTCTTGATAACAATGTTTTTGAGCCTGACGGTTTGCTTGAGGGCATTGATGGGTATTCCCGTAACGGGATTCTGCCCGTTTTCGTCGTTGGCAGAGCCAATCATGTGGAATTTGATTTGGTCGAGTGTCTTAAACACTTCGTTGTCTGTTGCCTTTCCGATAATGGTAATGTGGCATTCAGAGGGAGTGACACCATCTTTAGATGCAGGAACCACCTTGTCCATCGTAAAGTTCAGACGATCCGTGCTGATGCTATCGCCTTTGTTGTCAATGCCGTGAGCCGTTACCTTGATGTATGCAGGAATCTTATTCTCCACGTCAGCATCCATCTGCACGTAACCATCAATCTTGCTTACCCCGTTTTCGTTGATTTCCTTGAATCGCAAGTCTTTCACCCAATCGTGCATCTGCTTCAGGGTGTCATTGTGTACGATTTGCGCACCTTCAGCAAGAGCGAGCGAATTGGTCAATGTATAATAGGTGTGAGAAGAATACTGATGTCCAAACTTCAGTTCTGTCCATCCCGTGCTGGCATTCGTAATCTTCACGTCCACCAGTTCCACCTTACAGGGAAGGATATTGATGACATCCGTTATATTGGGAATGACCACCACGGTGGTGTCTCCATGAGATTCGGCAGGTATTCTTCGTAAGCTGATCACGCCGCTTCCCTTTCCTTTCATGACGAATGGCGGTACGTCCATCACGGCAAACTCATATCTGAATCTGTCAGAAGCCACGAGTCTTCCTGTTACCAGTCCGTCAACGGGTAAGTCGTTGGTGTAATTCAGGTTGATGTGTGGGTCGTATAACTTGAGTCTTACGTCTGGGTCGTCTAAGAAGACGGGATAGCGGTTGACAACCAATTTTCCTAAGATGTCTCTGTCGTAGTTGATGTCAAACTTACCAATACATCCCGTAATCTTGGTGTCGCTGATGTTGGCGCTGCACATAGCCGAGAAGATGTAAGGCTCCTTGAGATAGAAAACGTTCACATCTTCCAGTTTTACCGTACCCGAAATCACCACTTCGCCTTTGGCATACAAGCGTTTTCCCTTTTCAAAGATGATGTAATTGTTCTTGTCTTTCTTGGTCAGGTCCATACCCTTCAGCGTGATGTCTAATTCCGCATATCCTTTTGATGGAGGCACTACGTCACGCAAGGTGAAGGTGTTGGTTTCATCCATCGTGCAAGGTTGTCCTTCAAACACGATGCTTTCCACATCGATAAAGGTAGGCATGGTAAATTTCACCTCAGCCAGTTTCTTGAGCACCTGCACCACATTCTCGTTGAAGGTCATTCTCATGTGCATGGTAGCTTCGGTGTTGACGTATCTCAGTTCGCTTATCTCTTCGGGAATGTTGGTCGTTTCATATTCCAGATTTGCCACAGTACGCTCAATGGTAACTTCCTTTTTCACCTTACGGGCACGTACTTTGCTGCTTTCTTTCTCAGAAAAATCCTTCAGGTTGATGACTATTTCTTTTTCACGTGTGATAGACGATGAGATAGTGATAGGGTCAATGGAAGTGGACATGTTGAATGGAGTGGTATTCGTTCCAGTGAGCTCGTATGTTCCGTCATCTTTCACGTGTACAAATACGCTTCCTTCAATTTCGAAGATGTCTTCCAATGGAATGCCGTTGGTGGAGTTGTTTCCATAAAGCGTGAAGTTGTCACCTCCAACGCCTACCGTGGCATCTATCTTGTCCATGTCGTAATGTTTGTCGATACAACTGGTGAGGCAAACCATACATGCAAGTAACCATGCAAATCGCAAAAAATATCTGTTATAGATGAGTTTAACCATTTTGTTTCTAAATGTAATCATGTGTACTCCTTATAAAAAAGATGTAAAAAACGATTGCAAAATTAATCAAAAAATACATAAAACATGAAGTATTTATGAAATTTTGAACATTTTAAGAGCCTATCTGTTGCAAAAGTCTATTTTTTTGTTTTACTTTGTAACATCAAAGGCAACTTCAAGGGGTGTGAGTGTGGTCACACTATTGACAAAATGTTTGGAGAAAAAGGAAAATTATTCGATTTTTATTTGGTAATTACGGGTTAAAAGGTTATATTTGCGGTGCAATATTGACTATTTGTAACTCAAAAACCTATTTAACAATTACTATTATGGAAGTCGAGAAAATTATGCAAGACCTGCAGCGTAAGCACCCAGGTGAACAAGAGTACCTTCAGGCAGTCAGAGAAGTTTTGATTTCTATCAAAGATGTGTACAACCAACACCCTGAATTTGAAAAGGCAAAGCTCATTGAACGTATCGTGGAGCCGGAGCGAATCATCACTTTCCGTGTGCCTTGGACAGATGATAAGGGAGAGGTGCATGTGAATCTTGGATACCGTGTGCAATTCAACAGCGCCATAGGTCCATATAAAGGTGGTATTCGATTCCACTCTTCAGTAAACCTTTCTATCTTGAAGTTCCTGGGATTTGAGCAGACGTTCAAGAACGCTCTTACCACATTGCCTATGGGCGGTGGAAAAGGTGGTTCTGACTTCTCTATCCGTGGAAGGAGTGATGCGGAGGTGATGCGTTTCTGCCAAGCGTTTATGACGGAGTTGTATCGTCACATCGGACCAGACGAGGACGTGCCTGCTGGTGATATTGGCGTTGGTGGAAGGGAAATCGGTTATCTCTTCGGAATGTATAAGAAACTCACCCATCAGTTCCAAGGCGTTCTCACGGGTAAGGGACTTGAATACGGTGGTTCTCGCATTCGTCCGGAAGCTACGGGATATGGAGCCATTTACTTTGTCAACCACATGCTGTCCACCCGTAACGAAGACATCAAAGGCAAGACCATTGCCTTGAGTGGATTTGGAAACGTGGCTTGGGGAGCTGCCAAGAAGGCTACCGAGTTGGGCGCAAAGGTAATTACTATCAGCGGTCCTGATGGTTACATCTACGATCCGGCTGGCTTGGATGAGGAGAAGATTGCCTATATGTTGGAATTACGTGCCAGTGGCAACGACGTGTGTCAACCATACGAGGAGGAGTTTGAGGGTGCTCAGTTCTTCGAGGGAAAGAAACCTTGGGGACAGAAGGCAGATATCTATCTTCCTTGCGCAACTCAGAACGAGTTGAATGGTGTTGATGCTGATATGATTTTGGCTAATAAACCTATCTGTATTGCCGAAGTGAGCAACATGGGATGTACGGCTGAGGCTGCCGAGAAATTTGTGGCTGCCAAGGCTCTCTTCGCTCCTGGCAAGGCAGTAAATGCCGGTGGTGTGGCTACGTCTGGCTTGGAAATGACGCAAAACTCCATGCGACTCACATGGAGCAACCAGGAAGTGGACGAGAAGTTACACTATATCATGCACTCTATCCATGAGCAATGCGTGAAATACGGTACTGAACCTGATGGATATATAGATTACGTGAAAGGTGCTAATATCGCAGGATTCATGAAGGTTGCCAATGCCATGATGGCACAAGGAATCGTATAAACCAATAACTCAAAATAGTGAATTATCGAAGAGTAATAGTATTTTTATTTATCATGTATGTTGGCTTTACTGCTCTGAGTGCGCAAACGCAGAGCGGTAAAGCCACTTTTTATGCTAAAAGGGCAACAGGGGCAAGAACTGCCAATGGCGAGCGACTTCATCATGACAGCATGACTTGTGCGCACCGTACATTCCCGTTTGGTACGTTGTTGCGGGTGACAAACCTCAATACGGGGAAAGAGGTCGATGTCAGGGTAAACGATAGAGGACCGTTTGTCAAAGGTAGGATTATCGACTTGTCGTGGGGAGCTGCCAAGGAGTTGGGTATTCTTTCACAAGGCGTGGCTATGGTTGAGGTAAGAAAGATTGGCGAGAAAAGTCGCATTCCTTATAAGGATGAGGAAGAACCGCAAATGCCCGACTTGGAGATTGCCGTTACCAGTGCTCCATTGTTTGAAGAGTGGAAGAGCGACATGGAAGAAAGTCAGGTGGCTCCCAGTAAGGCTCTCGTGCCGGAGAAGGCACATGGTCATACCGTGAAGAAAAAGACGGAAAGTAAGTTGAAGGAGGCTTTGGAGAAAATCAAACATCTTGATTTCCACCTGTTCTGATTCCTTCTGAGAATGTTATCTGATAAGAACAACTATCGTAAACCTATGGTTTGACCAATCGAAACCATACGTTTACGATAGCTAAACATAGTCTTTATGAGTGTTCACTCATAGCTTGACAAATAGCTGCTTATTTCCTGGTAGGAACATGAAACTCGCTGACCTTAGAGATAGCTTTGGTTCCTTGTACCACAGATACACAAATGCAAACTTGCCCATCCTTCAGACGATTGTCAGCCTTGACCATTGCCGTATAACGAATACCCTTTCCAGGGTCTATACGCTCCACATGCATGTTGGGCGAGATAAAGATGTGCTTGTTGCCCGTGGTTTCCAAAACAGTGGGTTGAATGTCAAAAAGAGGAGCTTTCCCATGATTGTAAATCTCGAAAATCACCTTACTCACTTCCCCACGATTGATTACACCATCCTGATTGTCATCTACGATGCGGGCGTTCCGAATCTCCAGGGTTGGCACATATTCCATTCCTTGCGCCAAGCTTTCAACGCTTGAAGACATAGGCATAACGGTATTGGGCTTTTGTGCCGTATAGTCGCCAGTGTAGTCGCTTCCCTGGAAGTCGTATAGACGGTCGTCACCACTGTTGGAAGAGTCAAAGCCACTGTCTATAGCACCTTGTTGCTCAAAGCTTATTTGGTCATTCTTTGATTCTTGTGCTTTGCGTTGCATGACTTTACGGTAGTGATCGCGTACTTCTTCCCTGTCTTGCTTGTCTTTGGCAGAACCTATGGCTCCACCGACAATAGCTCCACCAGCCATTCCTACCATCGTTCCGACGTGTGAACCAAGCGGACCGTTGCTGATTCCGCCGATAGCAGAACCGAAAATAGAACCTAATGTGGCACCTGCATAGGCACCTGAACCTGTGTAGGTTCCGCAGCTACTCATGAGGAAAGCTGCACTAACAGCCATAATTAAAACCTTTTTCATGTCGAGAGTTTTTAATACACGTTGCAAAGATAATGTAATTTCACAAAATAAAAATGGCAAATTCCCTAAATCAAGTTAGGGAAATCCCTAAAAGTGGATTCTTTCTTCGCTACGGCATGTTCTTATTTGGTTCAAAACATCCTTTATTCCTTATAATTCAAGTATCAATGTTTGGCGAGCGCGTAGTTTGACATCTTTACCGATGTTTACGTTTTTACCCGTGATGATGTTTCGGGCAGTTTTAGCTCCGTTCAATACCTCTTGATAACGAGCTATTTCCATCGTGGCAGGGGCATTCTTTCCGTTCAGAATGGTAAGCGACGTCTTGCCGTTGTATTGTCGTGCAATCACGTAAACTCCTTTCCACGGAATGAATTGTGTTTGCTTGCCCTTGATAATCACGTTGTTGCCCTGTCGCCAATGCAATAGTTTGCTCAGCCAAGTAAACATGGCATTCTCATCTTTCGTTCGCCCATCCTTGGTGAAACAGTTACGCTGGTCGCCAGGAAAACCACCAGGGAAGTCTTTGCGTACATATCCGTCGGTTATCTCCTTGGTGCCATTCATCAATATCTCCGTACCGTAGTAGAGTTGTGGGATGCGGTTGATGGTGAGCAATAGTGCCAATGCTTGTTTTAAGGCAAGCGTGTCTTTTCCGTTCCCAAGGAATCTGTCAGTATCATGGTTTTCGATAAAAGCCATTACGCTGGCGGGATTTACATAGAGGTAATCGTAAACCAATGAGTTGTAAATGCGGTTCAATCCCTTCCACCAATCATCCGTTTCTTCATTTTTAGCCTGACTCAGTTTGTCGAAGAAAGAGAAGTCCATCACAGTTTTCAAGTACGAGTTCATGGGAGTCAGCTTAGAGTCTTTCTGCCATGCGGCGGTATAGGCAGGTTCAGTCACCCAGGTTTCTCCTACGGTGTTGAAATGAGGATATTCCATGTCGAGTACCTTCATCCATTGAGCCATTCCTTTGCGGTCGGCGTATGGGTAAGTGTCCATACGAATGCCGTCTATTCCTACGGTTTCAATCCACCAGATGCTGTTTTGGATAAGGTATTTAATCACGTGTGGATTTTGCTGGTTCAGGTCGGGCATGGTTGGCACAAACCACCCTTTCACCGTTTCTTTCATGTCAACCTTTGAAGCGTATGGATCAAGAACGGGAGTTAACTTGTACGACGTTTGTTGGAATCTTGTTCCCGTGGGATTGCTCGTTCCTTTTGAATCTTCCAACCATTCGGGAAGATTAAACCAGTCTTTCGCAGGCATGTCTTTCACCCACGGATGCTCAAATCCGCAATGGTTGAATATCATGTCCATGACCACTTTCAACCCCTTAGCATGTGCCTCGTCAATAAGTTGCCTGTATTGGGCATTGGTTCCGAAACGTGGGTCCACGCGATAATAGTCGGTGGTGGCGTAACCGTGGTAGGTGGAGAAACCATTGTCGGTGTCGGGTGAGTTGTTTTCCAGCACGGGTGTAAACCAAAGGGCAGTAACGCCCAGTTCATTGAAATAGTCAAGATGCTGGCGCACACCTTCCAGATCGCCACCATGACGCAATGATGGTTGTGTGCGATCTTCCTTGTAGGTATTCAGTCCTTTCATCTCCTTGACGTGGGTTGCCGAC
Source organism: Prevotella sp. UBA6994 (assembly GCA_002449845.1). Lineage (GTDB taxonomy): Bacteria > Bacteroidota > Bacteroidia > Bacteroidales > Bacteroidaceae > Prevotella. The sequence continues at coordinate 58,600 of DJXW01000020.1, read as the reverse complement.
TGAGCAAACCTGTCGGGCATGAGCATATATAGTACGTCTGCATTGGTAAAGCCCATGCGCTTCTCTCCACTCATCTCGCGATTATTCAAGGTGTATTCCACCTTCACTTTCTTCTTGCCAATCTGGAAGGTGAGAGGCATCTTGCCAGCTTTGGCATCTTTGAGATTGAGATAAACCAACAAGTAATTGGGAGACTCCAACCGAACCAAACTGTCTATCCTCACGCCAGGATAATCAGTGGAAACCGTGGCTCCACCGATTCCTTGCCCATACACCATGAGCTGTAGTGATGCGTCTTTCATTCCCACATACCAATTGGTGGGGTCAATTCGTTGTACTTTCACTTTCGTAGCGGCATTCATAGACATCATATATACTATCAATGATAGAATTAAAAATGTTTTTCTCATAACTCAAGTCATTTGGTTTTCACGCACAAAGATACTAATTTTCGCTAACGCATCAATAGATGTTGTTAGTTTTTTTACGGATTAGATGAATAATTGAAAAAAAATGTGTAAGTTTGCCAGTGAAATGAATCAGACTATCAATGTGAGAGGACGATTGGTTGCTTTGTGTCAACCGCAAGTGATGGGTATTCTCAATGCAACGCCCGACTCCTTTTATGAAGGGAGCCGTAAGCAAACGGAGCGTGAGATAGCTGAGCGAGCATTGCAAATCGTTGCAGAAGGAGGCTCTGTCATTGATGTCGGGGCATTCTCAACACGCCCGGGAGCCGTGGAAGTGAGCGAGGAAGAGGAACAGAGACGCCTGCGTTTTGCCCTTGAAGTCGTCAGGAGGGAATTGCCCGATGCTATCGTCAGCGTGGATACTTATCGTCCAGTTGTGGCTCGCCATTGCGTAGAGGAATGGGGCGCTGATATGGTAAACGACGTGTCGGAAGGTGGCTTGACGGGAATCGTGAATACACCCTTGCAAGAAAAACTTGATATGTTTCAAACCATTGCTTCCTTACGCGTACCTTATATATTAATGTCTGTAAGACCTACTGTCAGGGAAATGTTGCTTGCTTTTGCCCAAGAGGTGCAAACGTTGCATGGGTTGGGGGTGAAAGATATTATCATAGACCCTGGCTTTGGCTTTGGCAAGACGTTGGAACAGAATTATCAAATCATGTCTGAATTGGATAAGTTGCAGGTACTCGACTTACCCTTGCTTGTAGGCGTTTCAAGAAAGAGCATGGTTTATCGGTTGTTGGGAGGCGATCCCTCTACCGCATTGAACGGGACAACCGTATTACATACCGTGGCGTTGCAAAAAGGGGCACAAATACTTCGTGTACACGATGTTCGTGAGGCTGTGGAGACAATACAAATCGTATCAAAATTATAACCAAGTAATAATATGTTGCCATTTGATTTTGGAATAAAGGATGTAATCGATGTCTTTTTGGTGGCATTGATGCTCTACTATATCTATCGGTTGATGAAAGAGAGCCGTTCACTCAATGTGTTTATCGGCATCATGGTTTTCGTGGTGATTTGGCTGTTCGTGAGTCAAATCCTTGAAATGCGCTTGCTGGGGTCTATCATGGACAAGTTGGTTAGCGTAGGTGTGATTGCGCTTATCGTTCTTTTCCAAGAAGAAATCCGAAAGTTTCTCTATACCCTCGGCGCACACGAGCGATTTAAGTCTATCTATAAGTATTTCTCTTCTTCGCATTCTAAGAAAGAGAAAGTGGAAGACAAGGAAACCATCATGCCGATAGTGATGGCTTGCATGAACATGTCGAAAGCCAAGGTGGGCGCATTGATTGTGATTGAACGTAGTACTCCTCTTGATGATATTATCGATACGGGCGACCGCATCAATGCCAATATCAACCAACGATTGATAGAGAATATCTTTTTCAAGAACTCACCTCTTCACGATGGAGCAATGATTATCTCCAAGAAACGAATCTTAGCTGCCGCTTGTATCCTTCCTGTTTCTCACGATTTGAATATACCAAAGGAATTAGGACTTAGGCATAGGGCTGCAATGGGAATCTCACAAGATAGTGATGCGATAGCTATTGTAGTGTCTGAAGAAACGGGAAGAATCAGCGTGGCGGTGACGGGAGAATTTAGACTGAGACTGTCTGCTGAAGAACTTGAGGCTGTTCTGGCAAAGGAAATGGAAGGGGTATAAATCTCAGATGGAGGGGTTATAAATCTCGTTTCTTTGTCTCTGTGACTTTAGTAAAAAAACGTATAATAACGATTTGATTACTTAAAACATGTTAAATGATTCTATTTTTCCGTAGGAAAGTTTTGGAAAAATAGAATAATTGATTAAATTTGCATTGTGTTTTTCATAGTATTAGATTTAAGGTTAACAAGTGGTCGCCAGCGGGCGACCTTTTTTTGTTATATTAGTAGGTGATGTTTCGGCTCAAGCGAAAAATATTGAATTATTCACACTATGAAGACAGATATTCTAATGACGTTTTAAGAATATTCTTTAGAAGGTAAGTAGCATTCTGGTTACGTGCCACACCCTCGGAGAGTTTATAGGTGTATGTGATTTCGTCGGAGAGTTGGATTTCAAAACAATAGTTATGGAAACGGGCGGGATATTCCTGCTGCATCTTGGAGAGTTCAAGGTCATGGGTGGCGATAATGCCTGTTATGGGAAGTGTGGACACAGACTGGAGGAATAGGCGTGACCCATTGAGTTTGTCAAGCGAGTTTGTTCCTTTTAGGATTTCATCAAGGATGATAAGCGTATGACGGTTCTGTTGGCAAGTCTTGATAAGTTGTTGTAACCGTAACAGTTCGGCATTGAAGTAACTGATGCCGTGGGCAAGGTCGTCAGTAGTACGCATACTGCTGAAAAGGGAGAAGAGTGAGATGCGCAGATGCTTGGCAAAGACGGGCATTCCGCAAGTGGCAAGTACGTAATTGATACCAATGGAGCGGAGGAATGTACTCTTACCAGCCATGTTCGCCCCAGTGATGATGTAATAGTGTTCATTACTGATGGTAAACTCGTTGCTCACGGCTTTTGTTCCAAGGAATGGATGGTAGATCCCATGAGCCTCATAAACCACTTCGTCGGAATCCACCAGTTCTGCGTCTGTAGCTATCGGTTCATTGTATCGGTATGTTGCCATCGACACCAACGCATCGAAATGACTCACAGCCGCAATCCATTCATCGATATGCAACATATAGCGGTCTTGCCAAAGAAGGAAACGCCGTACGATAAAATAGTCTGCCAGATAGAGTGCATCGGATAAGGGTATCCATACTTCGTTTCGTCGGTCAAGATCGTTAATGATTCCCTTCAACAGTTGGAAAGATTTGAGCGCATCCTGTTCTTCGGCAGATAACTGACTGATGATGCTATGAGCCTCGTTACTTTTAAGGTCGGATGTTACGATTAGCATGATCATGTTGACGTATGTGCCTAATCTCGGAAGGATGATGTTGATGATTTGATTGATACGTTTCAGGGTACGACCGAAAAGAAAATAGACAACCATAATCTGTATCAATACCCATATCATCGGGATTGTTCCTGACAGTGGACCAAAGATGGCTCCAACCAATAACCCGTAGAAAACGAAAATACTTACAATGGCTGCGAAATAGGTGAAGCGATGGGCTGCAAGGCGAGAAACTTTTAACTGCTGCACCTTATGCAAAGCTTTCATGATGTCGGCAGTGTTAATCTGTTGCCCACAGCCTTGTGCAAGGAATGCTGTTCTCAGCGATTCCCTTTCAGATAGCTCATGAATAACTTCGCGTCGTTTCTTTATCTCGTCAATAGTTCGCACTCGTGTTTCTGCCAACTCATTCGCCAAGAAATCACTGCCGCCAGTAGTAACAGTGCGATTGATGCGATTGAACAATGACTGAGGGCCGAAAATGTCAAGATCGAGTGAAAACTCATGATAGGGATTGACATATTGCTCACCAGAAAGAAAACCGCAAAAGTCGCCGTTCAGATAGTCCAGTTCTTTCTGGTACACACTGCGAAGATTTTCTTTTTCTTCTGACAATCGTCTGTTCCTATTATCTTTCCAGCGTATAGCCAAGTATGTAACAATGAACAACGCAGCCACCACCAATGCAGCCACATTGCTCCACATCGTGTAAGCTACGATACACCCAATAGCCAAAGCGATGGCAGACAATTCCAAGACGATAAACAGATGGTTATGTTTGTTCAGTTGCGTGATTTCATCCGTCAGTGTCTTGATGCGCTCAGTATATAGTTGTTTTGGGGCTGAACCTTGAGAGTCTGTATTGTTTATGATTTTTTTCATAATTGCTGTCGATTATCATTTTGGGTGACAAAGTTACAAAGATTTATGTTTTTTTCGCCTTTTCGTGTAGCAAATAATAACTTTGCAGCGACTAAAGATTAAAATGTCAAATGTAAACACCAAAGAAATGAATGCTAATGAAAAAGATACAGGTGAGCACCATGCATCATTTGAACAGCTGGTGCGAGCACACAAGGCAACCATCTACACCGTCTGTTATATGTTCAGCAAGGATCAGGACGAGGTGGCCGACCTCTATCAGGAGTGCCTCATCAACCTGTGGCGAAGTTGGCCAAACTTCGAGCATCGCAGCGACGTGCGGACGTGGATATACCGCATCTGCCTGAACGTCTGCGTCAGTCTCGACCGTAAGAAGCGGCGCCATCCGACAATCCCGCTGACGATGGACATCAACCCCTACGAGGAAGACAACCAGAACTCGCGTCAGATGGAGATACTGCGCCAACGCATCAATAAGTTGCCAGCCTTCGACCGTGCCATCGTATTGCTGTGGCTGGAAAATATGAGCTACGATGAAATTGGTGCCATTGTGGGTATTTCTGCCAAGAATGTCAGCGTCAGGTTGGTGCGCATCAAAGAACAACTGAAAAGAATGAAATAGACTCGATAAACGTAGGTTCCGGAACTATACCTATTTATTAATTTCATAAAAAGAATACAATGATGGAAACTCAGACAAACAATAACAACTTCCCTCAAAACGAAGTATATGAACTCCGCGAGCAACTCGCCCTGTTCAAGCAGCGACTAGACCAGCAGGAAATCATCAGCGATCGACTCATGCGCCGCTCGATGAACGCCCGCATCAGCATCTTTACCAAGACCAGCGTCATTGTAGATACTGTCGTATTGCTCATCATGCCTCTCGTCTTTTGGGCGTTTTCCAAGATGAGCGTTTCTTGGTATCTTACACTCATCCTGCTCTTAGGTGTTATCGTCGAACTTGCTTATAACATCATTTGCCATCGACAAATACAGCGACTCTTCACCGAAGGCAACGACCTGCTGACCGTTCGCCGTGGACTGCTGAAGTTTAAGAAGGCAGAGCGCCAGGCGATGCTCATATCCTTACCGCTGATCACTCTTTGGGCACTTGCCTTATGCTGGCAGTTAGGAGTCTTCGCAGATAATCCGACAGAAAGAGTTGCAACCATCGGCATCAGGGTGGGCATAGGATTCTTCATCGGCTCTCTCATTGTTTTCTGCGGCTATTTCTGCGAGATGCACCGCGTGAACCGCTCCATCCGCGAGATTGACGAACTATCCGCTGAATAATATTCTGTTTTTTCATTACCTCAACGCTCTCTCGTTATGAAGCTGACACAGCCTATATGGTTCGTGTCAGCTTTTGTTACCTCTCAATTCGCCATAGAAGCTCTTTCGCTCCCCATCAAATAATTCAGGTTTGACTCTAATACCCCATTCGCGAGGTATCAACCTCTTTCTTTTGTTTCTCTTTGAAGTTGCCGATGCAGTAGATGGCGGTGAAGGAGTAGTTGGTGTAGGGCATCCAGACGCGCATGGCGTAGTCCTGATTGGCTATCGTGGAACTGGTGCTCATGTGGGCATTCAGGATATTCTCGCCTTTTGCCACGAGATTCCACTTGCCGTTCTTCGAGGTGTAGCGGAGCGTTGCATTGAGTTGTAGGAAGGGATTGATGTCATAGACACCCTGGATGGCTCTGGTCTGGAAGAATGGGTTGAGGATGAACTGGATGTTGTGCTTCTGCGACAATCGGACTACAGCCATACCGCCGAGAATACCAGAGAGACGGGTGCGGTCGATAGGCAAGTTGAAGAATTGGGTATTGTCGTGGCGGTAGAGGGCGGTGGCATTGATGTTACCGTTGAGCCAATTGCCGACGCGGAACTGAGCCGAGGCTTGCAGACCGAAGTAGTTGGAGTAATCGAAGTTGGTCTCCTTCATGATGACAGCCATGCGGTCCGTGGGCTGGTAGGCCATCTGCACGAAGTAGTCGGGTTCCAGCATGGCGAAGGCGGTGAATGTGTATTTGCGATTGAGTTGCCACATCAGGTTGATGTCGTATTTCGACATGGGTTTCAAGTCTGGATTGCCCCATATCTCGCTGTAGGCTGAGGCGTAGTAGATGCTGCTCATGGTGCTCCAGTAGGTAGGATAGACAGCCTCACTGCTGAAGGAGAGATTGAGCATATTCTGGTCATTGACGTTCCACATTGCGTTGAACTGTGGATAGATGCGCCACTCGTTCCACTTGGTGGCATGATACTGTTCGGCTGTCACAGATGTTTCAAGGCTTAGCGACTGGCCTATTTGTTTGCTCAGACCGATGTATCCGTTCAGGATGCGTTCGTCGTAATCGACGTGTGAGGTAGCATCAGACAGGGGATGACCGCTGGCATCGAATGTTGTCTGATAACTGTTGTTATTGGTAAACTGCGCTTTACCGCCATAACTCAGTTCCCAGCCTTTCGGCAGCGCGTGGGTCTGGTCGGCGGTGAAAAGCCACTTGCTCACTTTCTGACGGCTGTCAACATTGAGGTTGCGGCTGATGTCATTTAGTTTTCCGTCCAGATGTTGCGTGCGCGGCTCCTGATAGTTGGTGTAAGATACGCCAAGCTGCAGACCGAAGGGTACAACGTAAGAGGCATCCACATTGTGCAGGTAGGTATGCTGGCGAGAATTTTGCACAGATTGCGCCGTACCTGTCGTGGTGTTGGTGGAGCGGGTATTGTTCCATTGCCCCGTATAGTTCAGGCTCAGTCGATGGTCGTCGCTGATGGCATAGTCTATGCCGATGCGGTAGTCATGGTCGGTGCCGTCGCTGCGATTGCGGGTCTTGTCGCTGTAGAATACACGCTGACCATTTAGCGGATGGTTCGCCTCATGCTCCACCTGTCCGTAGCCCGTGCCATGGGAAAACTTATATGATGCGTCAATACCTAATTTTCCGTGATTGTAGATGATGCTTCCACCTGCATAGCCCGTACCGTATTTGTGTTGTCGCCAACCGCCCATCAGTTGTCCTGATAGCTGGTTAGTTCCTGCAAAGTCCTTCGTGATGATGTTGATAGCCATGCCCCGTACATGGTATTTCGCAGGAGCCGATGGCATTACCTCTGCCTTGGCAAGCATGGCTGCAGGCATCTGCTTCAATCGCTCTACCACCTTGTCGGCACTCAGTGTAGTAGCCTTGCCGTTGATGATGAGGGTCACCATCCGACCAGAGAACATGATGGTGCCGTCCATCTCACTCACCCCAGGAATACTGGTCAGTGCATCGTATGCATTGTCGGCAGGATAGAATTGCAGGAGCATAGGCATGTTATAGATGATGTGCCCGTTTTCGGTGCTCGAAACGATGTGTTCGCCAGTCACCTGCACACCATTCAACCTGATGGTTTCAGGCTGTAAACGAATTGTTCCCAATTCTGGTTGATTACAGATTTTGTATATGGTCTTGTAGCCGACGTAAGAGATACGTGTGAGAACAGTGGGCTGTTTGTATGGAATTGCGAAATAGCCGCTTTCATTGCTGACACCACCACTGAGCAGGGTGGAGTCGGCAGAATTGAGAATAGTGATGTTGGCGTATGCCACGGGCTTGCCTTGTTCATCAATGATGGTGCCTGTCAGGTGACGGTCAGTCTTGTGTGTACACTCCACATAGATTTCTCGGTCATCTGATTTTACAGTCATGCGCACAGGATAGAAGCCAATCATCTGCTGGATGGCATCAGGCACGGTCTTACGCGAGACAATGGTGGTGATGCGGAAGTCTTCCAGTTCATTGTAGAGAAAGTTGATGACGTATTCCGTCTGCTCGTTGTTCAAGCCAAGCAGGGCTTCGCTGAGTGACATATTATTATATGTGTGGCTGATGCGCTGTGCATAGGTATCGGTTGCCTGTAACAAAAGGCAGACCATAAGCGTTAAAAGATATAGTGAGTGTCTCATTTTACCACTAGCGTTTTATCTTCCATGCCGATGTTCACGGCCTCGAAGGTGTTCAACTTTTCTACTACACGCGTAAGGCTGTCTTCGCGCTTCCAAACGAAATGGAAACGGAGCTCGCGAGCTGTTTCATTCTCAAACTCTACCTGCACTCCGTGGGCAACGGCAATGGTCGTTAGCATGGAGTCGAGTGGCACGTTGTCGAAGACGTATGAAACCTCATCTCCAACCTCTTTCTCAGTGGAGAGAGGAGCAGTTACCTTCTCCACCGTATCCGAAACTTGAGTGTAGTCACTCCTCTCGTCTTTCGGAGAGGGGTTGGGCGTGAGGCTCCAGATGGCAGCAAAGGCAATGCCCGAAGCCAAGAGCACACCGAAGAAAGAGGCGGCAACCTTATGAAGTGAAAAGTGATGGGTGAAGAGTGAAAAATGTTTTTTGGACTCTTCTTCATCGAGAGCATCCAGTTCCTCGGCATGGAATGCTGCAAACTTCTCCCATTCGTTATCCACGTCTGGGGTGTTGTTTTTAAGTTGGCTTCGCCTTCTTCCTCCTCGCTCGGCAGAGTTGATGCAAGCATCACTCTGCTCTCGCTCGTTAGTCAGCTCATCGTGTATAAAGGTACGTTTAGCAAAGCCAAGCTGCTGCACGAGTTGGCGTATCTCGTTGTCGGCGAGTATCTGCTGCATCTGTGCGTCAGTTATTTGTTCTGGGTGGTCTTGCATTTTCAAAAGCCACTCTATACGCTGTTCTTCGGTCATCATATTGCTTTTGAGTTTGAATTGAAATACTTCCAGTTTTTCTCCACTGACTGCTTCAGGTGGGTGTGGACGGTCTGACGGCTGACGTTCAGTGCTTCCGCCACCTCCTGACAGGTCATTTCTCGTAAGTAACGCAGTCGGAAGATTTTCTGCTCCAACGATGAAAGGTTGTTCCGCACGTAGCGCATCAGCTCTTCCATCTGCATTTGCTCTTCTGCTATATCGTTGCTGACAAGTGTGTCGCAGTCCTCAGTGAGCAAACGTGCAAAGCGTTCTTTCACTTGCTTGTGCTGTACCACATTCAGGCAACGGTGGCGCACACTTGTCAAGAGGAACGCTCGTGTGTTGTCTGTTCTCATGACGATGCTGCCACTGAGCAGACTGGCGAACACCTCGCTCACCACGTCCTTG
>DJXW01000020.1:0-49127 GCA_002449845.1 Prevotella sp. UBA6994 | reverse complement strand
CCTTGCTCTCCGCTTCATCGAAGAGCAGCGTGAGTGCCAGATGGTACATCTCGGTGTAGTGCGTCTTGAACAGACTTTCAACATCTTTTCGTGTCATATATTTATAAGACAGTTCAGACGAAGAAAATGTAAAGCGGAAATGCGATTTTTTTCAATTCAAACTCAATTTTTTTGCTTTTCATGGAATTTTTGAGAGCATCCTGCCTAATCAATCGGGCGAGGATGCGCCTTTATAAAACAAAAAAACTCGCCGGTTTAAGCATTGTAAAGAGGCTTGGCGAGTTCTTGTGGTCAAATGTTTGTTTTTTATTTCTTTTTGATTGTGAACGCTACTTTTTGTATTCCTCGCTTATAGACATTGCAGAGGATGAGGGCATAGTGCAGCGTCTCGCCCTGTTTCATAGATTGCTGGACATGTGCCATCTCGCTATCGGTAAGTATATTCTTGAAAAGGAATGAAGAATGAGTGCTCGGCACAAGGCGTATCTCATCGGTAAGCGGTGAAAGAACATAGGCGTATGTTGCCATATAGCGGGCACCCGACTGCCATAGTGGGTGACTCTTGTCGAGAATGTTCTCCAAGTAGATTTGTGCATGCTTGTCAAATTCAGGCGTCAGCGTTCCATCTGCGTATGTCATCTTGCCATCGGCATTCACCATATATTCGCCTCCTTTGGCTATGGCATACTTCTCTATCGGACACTGCTGCTCATACTCAATGTCGGCTTCAGTCTTTACCACTTTCTCCACAGGCTCAGCCACATCTTCCACTTTCTTGTCGAAGAGGATGCGCACCAGTTCGTATGTACGGTTGCTGGTATCCTGGGGAGGGTTAGCTAAAATCGTTCGCTTTACACGCAACTCGTATTCATGGCCTCTTTCGTAGGTGAACCCCTTGATGCTATTGAAGTACAGGTTCTGCCATTGTCCTGGCTCGTCCTCTGTCATCACGCGCATGCACTCGATGGGGTGCTCTCCCATGCTGTCGAAGAGGTCGTACATCACACCTGGTTCTGCGGAAACACTCATGTTAATCTCTTTGGTAATGTCCTTTTCGCTATCATCGTCGCTGCTGCAAGAGTTGAGTGAGAGCATGGCAGCGCACATCACAAAGATGTTTCTCCAAATTGTCATTGTTTTCATTTTGCTATTATGTTTTAGCCATTTACTCCAATGTTAAACTAAACTTTCCATTAATATTAACCTTGCCGCATTCTTCATCGGGCTGGTTCTCTAACGTGTACTGGCCGCTGTAGTTTACCTTTGTGCCGTCTTTCGAAGGTGTGGAATTGGAAAAAGTCAAAGTACCACTTAATGTTATGAAATCAATGGCATAAGGTATCTTCAAGCCTCCTACGCCAGACGGGAGGTCGGCAGTTTTTGTAGCTTTCATTTGCTCAAGCAGCTTTAGCTCATAGAAATTGCCTCCGCCAGAAAAAGTGTGGTCTGTAAGCGGGCTATATTGGATGGGATATTCTTTCCCTATGACGGGAAAGTCTTCACCTTCAGGGATGGAGATGCCGACAAGCACAAGCCAACTCTCGTGAACAGAAGTAGCAGAATCATCGCGTAGAATAAACTGAAGATAGGCGAAGGAGCCGTTGCTAATTAAGAACTTGCCGGAGCCATTTAATGGGGTGTAAAAGAACTTATTGCTCAAAGCTTCTGCCACTGTCAGATAATCCCGATACGCTTTACCATTGATGGTAGCCACACCAAAGTTGGTTTCCTGTTTAAGCACTTCGTGTTTTTCGCTGCAAGAGGCGAGAGAGAAAGCAGCAAGCATCGCAAAGGCGATTTTCCAAATCTTGAATAATTTCATTTCCGTTATATATTTTATATTGGATAAAAAAGACCCGCACATTTGAGCATCGTGGAGAGGCTTGGCGAGTTCTGGTAGTGCAAAAGTATTACTTTTTTTTAGAATCAGCCAAATATTTGGGAAAGAAAAAGAATATACTGTCGAGAAAGATTCACAAAATTCCATTTGTGGGATGCCCATCTCCTTCTTTTAATTCAGTTTGAAATTGCAATACATTAGATATAGAGGGTTCCCGTGGTGTTGCTTTCCTTTTGTAATGATGAAGCAGGAAAAAGTTGCATTGTCACAGGAACACCTCTGTTTCACTCCAAGCCCTTTGGCATTGGTCCTTGGATACTTGCTGAAGAAGGTACGCCAAAAGGGCGAGGGAAGTTATAGCCTGTTCTTTTCAGCTTGACCGGCACCGGTGCCCTTGTACTTCGACGGAGTGACGTTGAAACGGTAACGCAGAGAGAGTTGGATGCAACGGGAGTCGTTGTCCTCCTTTTTTTCGAACATCATGCGGTTGCTGTAGAGCATTACATGATTGCTGCCTCCATTGAAGATGTCGTTGCCAGTCAACTTGACATTCAGGCGACGCTTGAAGAAGTCTTTGCTGACACTGAGCGAGAGCATTGGATTAGTGCAGTCAACCCAAATGTTTGAACCAGTATTGCCGTGGGTATGCATGATGAAGTCGGCTTGGATTAACCAATCGTGGGACAGCGTGATAATATTGCCTAATTGTAGGGTTAGCATCGGATGGCTGAAACTCTTCGTTTGACCATTAAACGTTGACTTGAACCACGGTTTCATCAACGAAACGTTGTATTGTGGTGTCCATGTTACCTTGTCTGTTAACTTGACATTTTTCTGTGCGCCCAGCGTGACAGTGAGCCAGTCAGCATGGTCGTAGTTCAGGGAGGTTACAAAGTTTATTTTCGAGTCATTTTCCAAACTGCGTGCCGTAGTAAGGATAGGGTCAACACAATGAGAGTAATTGGTCATCAGATAGAGCCATTTCCACATCACCATTGCGTTCAGGTTGTGGTATTTGACGGGTTTAAGATAAGGATTTCCCGTCTGCTGGTTCAGGCGATTCTCGTAGGTGACATCGCTGCTTAGTTGCCAGTAAGCAGGACGTGTGGTTCGCTTGGCGTAACTTAAAGAAAGTTGCAGATTCTTGGCTGAGGTCGATACTGATGCTGACGGAAAAAAGTCATTGTAAGTGCGGCATTGCTCATCGCGTCGCTGTCCGCTGATGAAATACTCCGATTCTACATGCTCATAGCGCAGACCTGCTGACAACTGGATGCATCCCAAACGTTGGCGCAGTTCCACAAAAGGTGCAATGTTTCTTTCGTGCTGTTCGTTGTTACTATTTACGATATATCCTTCTTGATTGTCGAATCTGCTTTTCCATCGCGTGCTGGTAAATTCCTCGCCAATCTCTATCTGTCCTTTCCACAGTGGATGAGTGACGAAAAGTTTCTCGGCAAACATTTTACTGCGTGTCTGGCTTTCGGTGTTCACATTACGGTCTTCATATTCGCTACTGAGCTCTTGCTGTTGATTGCGACTCAATTGGTTGCGAGAAATGTAATCGGCATTCAAGTCGATGCTGAGCTTTCCCACTTTGCCCGTGTAGTAAAGATTGAATTGATGATTTGGTGTGTTCTTGTTGCGTTTGACACTACTGTTCTGCAAGTGGTCGTATGAAGTACCGTTGGCAAGTAGATCATCATCATATTTGCTGGTAATCTTTACATAGTCGTAAGTGTTTTGGTAGAACCCACCGAAAGAATGGCTGTCATTGATTTGATAGTTGAAACCGAATCGTCCTTCAAGGAAGGGATTGCGAACATTGTTCCTCTGCTTGTTATTAATCACCCACAGTGTGTCGGCAAAGATAGTTTGCTCAAATTCGCCACAGCTTTTCCTTCTGTTATAGGCTCCAAAAAGGTTAGCGAAGAGTTCCAGTCCACCCGTGCGATAAGTCAGGTTGATGCGCTCATTATTGACATACCCGCGTCCTTTGCGGTTCCATGAGGTCAGTTCCACACCGAGCCCTTCACCTGCTGCTCGTTTGGTACGGATGATGATGACGGCATTAACCGATGCATCATAGCGAGCACCAGGATTCTGGATAACTTCGACATTGCGGATATTGTCCGATTGGACGTTGCGTAGCTCGTTCAGGTCGTTCAGCTTGCGGTTGTTCAGATAAATCAGAGGGGCTCCTTTGCCTAAGATTTCAAAACCCTCGTCTCGCTTGGCAATCATCGGCACACGTGTCAGTACATCCTCCGCCGTGCCTAAGCGTTCCATCACTGTGCCTTCCACATTCATTATCAACGAATTGCCTTGTATGACAACCTTCGGACGTTCGCCCTGTACCACCACACCATTCAGTGTGTAGTCATCAGGATGTAACCTGATACTTCCCACTTCTGATAGATTACATAGTCGATAGACTGTCTTGTAACCGACGTATGAGATGCGGGCAAGAACAGCTCCCACCTTGTCTCCTTGTACTGTAGAAGGCATTTCGTAAGGAATAGCAAAATATCCGCTTTCGTTAGATACACCACCACCAAGAAGTGTGGAGTCTGTAGAATTGAGGATGGCTACATTGGCATACGCCACAGGGTGGTTCTGCTCGTCGATGATGGTACCCGTCAGGTGACGGTCGGTCTTATGGGTACACTCCACAACGATATCTCTCTCGTCAACGGTCATGCGGATGGGATAGAAGCCTATCATCTGGCGGATGGCATCGGGAATCGTCTTGCGGCGAATAGAAGTGGTGATGCGGAAATCCTCCAGTTCGTTGTAGAGGAAACTGATGGTGTAGTTCTCGCTCTCCTTGTTCAGTTGGCGCAGGGCTTCGCTGAGCGATACGTTATGATATTCACGCGTAATACGCTGGGCTCGCATTCCAGCAAAGACAAGGCAGCAGAAAAGCAGTGATATGATTCTGTTCATGGCTTATTCTACTATTATCTTATTATCCTTCAGTTCTATGGTGATGCTTTCGAAGAGATTCAGCCGATGCAGCACGACATCAAGTGTCTCGTCTTGTTTCCATACGAAATAGAAACGGAACTGACGGGCATCGGCATTCTGAAAGTCCACCTCTTTATGATAATAGGCACCTATCTGTAGCAGTATCTTATCCAATGCCACATTGTCGAAAACAAGGGGCTTTGTATTGGTTGTCGTATCTGTCTTGATGGTATCTGTCGGCAATGCAGGAGAGGGCTTGGCAGATATGGTTAGTTCTGCCTGCGTAACCTGCGGTTTGGAATGGCTAACCATACGGACAATGTGAATGGTGGCGAAAGCCATTCCAGTCGTCAAGAGAATACCGATGATGCTTGCTGCCACCTTATAGGGTATTCTGCCCATCAGCGTCTTGGTGGCTGTGGTATGTGGCTCATCGCTGTCAAGGGCTTCCAACTCATCGGCGTGTTCCATTGCAAATTTCTGCCATTCCTCTTCCACAGGGATGGACTCTTTTTCGACTTCGCGCTTCACAAATGCTTGCTTCATCAGTGCGAGCAGTTCATGATTCTCTGCTACCAACTGGTCAATTTTGTCTTGCTGTTCCATAACGTTTATCGTTTTGCTGTTGTTTTCTGAAAATGTTCTTTGATTCGCTGTAGTGACTGTGACAGATGGTTATAGACAGTCACTTTGCTCACACCTGTTGCCTGTGCCACTTCCTCATAGCTCATTTCGCGGAGAAATCGCAATCGGAAGATTTGTTGGCTCAGTGGGGGTAGTTCTGCCTCAATGAATAGCATCAGCCGTTCCAGACGGTCGTCATCATTAACAGAGAGGATATGGCTCTGCATAGACTCTTGCAAGAAGAGTTTTTCCACTTGTTCCCGTATCGACTTGTGGCTGAGTATGTCGCGGCAACGGTTGCGTACAGCAGTCATCAGATATCCTTCCATCTTATCCTGCGTTGGCATTTCCTTGTTGTCAAGTAGTCGCACAAAGACATCGCTCACCACGTCCTTGCTCTCTTGCGAATCATATAGCATCACCCTTGCCAGACGGTACATCTGTGCATAATGCTGACGGTATATGTTTTCAAATTCTCTTTTCGTCATCATCAGACTTTTTCAATTAGTCATACATAACAAGGACGATTCAATGAACAGAAAAACTAAGCAAAACGATATTTTTTCTAAAAAAAAACTACATTTTATATGTACTCAACTATTGTAGTTAATGGAGTACGGAGGTTAATCAAACATCACAAAAGGGTGTTTGTTATAGTCTGAAGCCTACAATGAAACGGACGCGCCACTTGTTGTTTTGGATTTCCAGATCATTACGGTTTCCGATGTTTGTATAGTTGAAAACCATTGTAGTACCTACAAACATTCTGCCGAATTGGCGGACAATGGCACCTCGTGCGGTGATGATGACTTCTGGGAAATGATAGTCAAGTGGAATGCGGTTGTCGTCCACTTTAAGCGATGTGTTGCTGTAAACGATGAACGTGGGAAGGGCAGACAGATGAAACAGCCAAGTGCTCGCTGGAACCCAGTTGTAGCCATAGCCTGCACCGATGCCAATGTTCGTCACGTTCAGCAATGACTTAATGGAAGCATTGGTCTCCGCCTGTTGTGCCTGAGCCGAGGCTGCTAAGAGAAAACTTCCTGCGGAGCGATGTTGGATGTAGCTCTGCGTGAAGGCGGCAGGATAGGAGAAACGTCGGTGGTTGAAGGCATAGTAAGCATTCACGTTCAGCGATTTCAGCGTCAGCACCTCGGGTGGCGTGTCTGTGCGAGGCTTGCCTTCTGTTTCGTACCAGCCTGTAAAGTTACGTGCATCCTGATAGATAAAGTCGAAACCCCAGGGGTTGTTGTATAAGTTGACGTTTAATTCAAAATCCTTGTATTTGCCCATTAGTTTGGCGGGATTTAGACTGAGACCGAGCGATACTCCTAGATAGTTAACCCCTAAACTGAGTGTTGACTTGTATGCAGCTCTCATCTCCGACTTGTAAGGAACTCCCTGGTCCATACCTTCTATTTTTAAGGCAGCTCCAGAGACATTGATGCGTCCCTTCAAAGTCCATCTTGTCTTTGGACGTGTGATGTACATGGTGTCTATATTAGAACGGCGATACCGCTCACTCAACAGACTGTCGTAGTGTAGTAACGAACGCCTAAACTTTTGTGCTTGGGCATCAGTGGTGAAACCCAAGCTGAGCAATGTCACCATGGTGACTAACGTATATAGTCTCTTTGTTCCTTTCATTTAAAATTCATATCCGAGATTCAAGAAGAAATAGGGCTTCTTGGTATGGTTACTGTATCCTATCGTGGCACCTACAGGACCAAACATGGTATTGTAATAATATGCGGCTTGTACACCAAGCAGGGTACGATAGTTGAAAATGTTCTTGATTTTGTCTGATTGTTGGGCTCCACTCATACGGAGCAATACATAGTTGTTGTCGGCAATGCGCTGTTGCGCCTGCAGCTGTACCCCTACGAATTGGTGGTCAACATACTCTATATATCCAACACCCGCAAAGGGCATCTGTTGTTCGACGTAATGTCCGAACCAATCACCGCCTATCGTGTTGCCAAAGACGGGTGGCACGCTATTGCCGAAGAGCAGACGTCCATAGAACATGGGCTGTAGGGTGAATCGGTTGCCGAAAGTGAACGACATACGCCAGTTGGCATTCACCTCACTGAGTCCAGTCTGATTGTCGAGTTTTGCGAAATTGTCGGTCAGATAGGCATACTCTGCCTTGAACCTGGCACCGTGGGTGGGGAAGTACCAACTGTCCTCACTGTTGTACTCTGCCTTGGCTCGATAGCTGTAGAAATGTTCGTTTTCAAGCTTTACCTGTTTTGCCTCTTCCGAACCAAGTTTATTACGGTAGTGCATGTAATCCCAGCGCAGTCCCATCTGAAGGTTGAAGTGGCGCAAGTTGAAGTTGATGGGCAGAAATTCTGCTTGATACTGGTTGTAACGAATGTTATAGCCCAGGTCACCATTCATATAAATATCCACGTCATTACGACGGAAGGTGAAACTCAAGGTGGGACGGGTGAAACTACGGGGGTGAACGGTTACCTCTCCACGTGCCATCAGACGCTTACCAAGTCGGAGCGTGATGTCTGTATTGACGGGAATCGCTGTTTTCATCGGGATGGAGAGTCCCAATTGTACGGCGGCATATTCCTCCATGTCGTACCTCACGCCAGCGTGCAGTTGTACCGACTTGCGGTTGCCCGCAGAAAGGATGACATGTACACCGTCGCCTTCAGGAATTAATCGGCACTCTGCGGTCTGGTAGAACAAATCCACACGCATTGACGTAGTGAGTTCCTGCTCTAATCTTGCGTCAATGCTGTCAACCTTTTGCAAATGGAATTTCTGTCTCAGGAAACGCTCTGCCTGTGGTGTCATGTTCTCGAATGTATAGCTCGTTACACGTAGCTTTTCTGTCATTACTTGTGGACGTAATGGTTTCAGGATGATAGGGCGGAACGAATCATCAATGCCAATCTGTTTCTTCAGGGCGATGATGTCATCCCAGTGCCGCATGGCTAACTGTTCGCCTCGGCGGATAAGTGTGTCAATGGCTGTTTGTGAAAAACTGGCAGAACCATACCCTTTGGTGTCCACTTGTAGGTGCAGGTTGGTAATGGCAAGGTTCTCATCATATTTGTTCTTACAGTTCACGTCGATGATCTGACTGAGTATGCTCATGGTGTTTCCCATGTCTTCTGCCACTTTAGGAGCACCCTGCACGGTGACACCAATGATAATGTCGGCACCCATGGCGCGGGCTATATCGGCAGGGTAGTTGTTCTTCAAACCACCATCAACGAGCACCATGTTGCCTATCCTCACGGGTGAGAATGCAGCAGGGATTGCCATGGAAGCTCGCATGGCTTGTGGCAATCGTCCACTATGGAAAACCACTTCGCTGTTGTCTATGATGTTTGTGGCAACACAAGCGAAGGGTATGCGTAAGTCACGGGAGAAGTCGATGGAATCGGTGTAACCCACGCAAAGCTGTTGGAACAACTCTGCGAGGTTTTTGCCCTTGATGATACCGCCGGCGTTCTTGTCGCGTTTGCCGATGGTCATGCCTGTGGTGAAGAAATAAGTGTTTTGTTTCTTACGGTCGCTAAGGCTCTGTCGGCGCAGGTCTTCACGGTCGGTAATGACGTAACTCCAGTCTTGCACACGTACCATTGAGTCAAGGGCATTGGCATTATAGCCTATGGCGTAAAGACCACCGATGATACTGCCCATCGAGGTACCTGTTACGATGTCAACGGGAATGCCTGCTCTTTCCAGTACTTTCAGCACGCCGATGTGTGCCATACCTTTAGCACCACCACCGCTCAAGACCACTGCCACTTTTTTTCGAGTGGAAGTGGTGCTGTCTGTCTGAGCATTTCCCACGTTACACATCAATGCTAATATGATGAGTGTTAATAGACTTCTCTTCATTTTTTTGTTTGAGCTTTATTTAGTTGCACCATGAGAATGCAACGTTCTATTTATTGAGCAAAATACATTCCTTCAAAAATTCGCTTGTAAAGTTACTCTTTTTTCTGATAATAACCACCTTTTTATAAGGGAAAATGATTTTATAGGTTGGATTTTTCGTTTTTGTTGGGTAATAAAAGGGCAATAATATAGCAAATGGCACATAATTGTTGTAAGAGACCGCAGCGCGGTCTTCGCTCAATAACCAGGGGTACGAGTGTAGCGAGTACCCCCGGTTGGTAGTGGCAGTGATTGTTTCGACTCTGACGGGGTCGCCCTTTGGATAGCAGGTGCACCCCTGTAGGGTGCTGATGATGTGGAGTATATCGCTATCCGGGGGTGCTCGCTACGCTCGTACCCTCGGTTACAGAGCGGTAACGCTTTCAGCGTCATTGTGCCAACATCTATATGATTTCTAAAAAAGAATATTTGGTCTGTTCTTTACTCCTTGAATCTCTTAAACAATAAAGAAGTTGAGTGAGTGAGATGCTGAAGTTGATTTATTAGAAAGGATGTATTTCTTTGTCTTGAAAATTCTGAATTTTTGGGCTAAAAAACAGGCATATTTTTAAAATATTCGAGAGTTGGTGGAAAAAATGTGCGTTTTTTAATATTTAGATAAGTATTTGATAATCAGCATTTTGTGGTTTTTCTCTCTTTGGATGCTTGGTGAAAAGCTATGTTTTTGGCACAAAAAAGCCAGTTTTTTACCCTTTATAACATATAAAGTTAGCCTCCGTAACATATATAGTTACGCTCATAACATATATAGTTACGTGCGTAACGTGTCATGTTACGATAAAAAACACGATTTTTCAGACGTTTCAACTTGTTTTTCCCCTTTCTCCATTCTGGTTTGCAAGAAAAGTGAGATGAGATTTTGTTGTGTAATTTGATAGTTATTTCGGAAAGCAT
Source organism: Prevotella sp. UBA6994 (assembly GCA_002449845.1). GTDB lineage: Bacteria > Bacteroidota > Bacteroidia > Bacteroidales > Bacteroidaceae > Prevotella. The sequence continues at coordinate 38,872 of DJXW01000020.1, read as the reverse complement.
TTGCTCAATTTCTTTGTAGTTTAGGAGTTTCAAGGAGTAATAAAGTTAAGACAATGGTCTTTCTTGTAAACCATGTGTTTACTAATTTTTTTTAAACTTGTGACAATTATAGCGATAATTACACTATTTTGGTTATATTTGCAAAGAAAAGAATACGAAACTTGATAAGATTTTACATTATGCCGTACATCAGAATCAAAGCCTATCCCAAGGATCAGGCAACAAAAGAAAAGGTAGTAGAGGCCATCAATAAGGCCTTTGTTGACAATTGGGGCTGTGCTCCTGAAGCCATTAGCATCTCTATCGAGGAAATAGCGCCAGAGAATTGGGTGGAGCAAGTGGAGAAAGCGGAGATTGAGCCGAACCGAGATAAGATGTTTGTCCTGAACGGTCAGAAGAAATACTGATAGGGTGGGGGTGTTCAGCATGAACAGGATAGAACGAAAGAAACAGACAGTACGTAAGATGATTGCCATTTATTGCAGGCATCATTTGAAGCAAGATGTGATACCAGAGAATTATCAACTCTTGGCAGATTACGCCTGTCAACGACTTGACCATTGCCTGTTTGGTGAGGAGAAGAAAGCGACGGTGAGTACCAGTATAACTTGTAAGCGGTGTCCTGTTCATTGCTATGCACCCAAGGAACGTGAACAAATTCGGGAAGTGATGCGATGGACGGGACCAAGGATGATGCTCTATGCACCCAAAGAGGCATTATATTACGCCTTTGACAACTTGAGGATGTGGTTGCAATCTCTGTCGTTCCGTACGGGAGTCATCGTCCTGTTATGCTGTATTCCCTTCTATATCTTGTCTTTTGCCCAGATGCTGCTGCCCATCAGTGCTGCAGCAAAAGGCATTTTATGGACAATTCTATTCGGAATGGCTAAGACCTGTCAGTACGGAGGATTGACCATCCTTGGCATAGAGGGCTATCAAAGGCTGAAGAAATGGATGAAATTTCAGTAATTGTCGTTGATGTAGTTCTTGGTACACATGTCGTAATAGAGAGCTTCCAGTTCCTGAAGAGTTAGTTTGGCTACCGAATGCTCTATGATTCGTATCAGTTCGTCGCGCCGATATTCGTCGTCTTGGTCGAATGGTCTTGTATATGCCATATTCATTCATTTTGTTAATCGCTTGATATGCTGTTTCAGTATATGGTATGCAGCCTGTGGCATGTTACCGTGGTCGTAGCCTTGCATTTCATAGAGCGTAACGTCCTTATGACCTACCAGCTTCAGCATTCTCCAGAAGTAGGCTTGTTCTTCATAGCGACCATAGAGCTCTAACTCCCTGTCGCCAGAGATAATGACGATGGGCGGCGCATCAGGACGAACGTATGTAAGGGGTGCATATTGGTCGATGGTGGCTTGAAGGGGCGAAATGCCCTGCTGCTTGCGGATGTTGTAGTGGGTGATACATTGTCCACTGAAGGGTACGAGAGCTGCGAGACTATCAGCATCCACGCCATATTTTGCCAGCCACCGCTTGTCCAGTCCGATGAGGTCGAGCAGGTAACCTCCTGCCGAGTGACCAGCCACGAATATTTTGCGCTTGCTGCCACCGTATTTTGCGATGTTCTTGTATGTCCAAGCTACAGCAGCAGCTGCATCGTCGAGAATGCTGTCAATCGGAGCCTTGGGCAGCAGACGATAGTTGGCAGCCACTACCACGAGTCCGCTGTTCTTCAATTGTGGGTCTATATGCTTCTCGCCACCCTCAATGCCTCCACCGTGAAACCATACCACCACGGGAGCATCCTGTTTGTCGGTGGGATAATAGACATCAAGCTTACAACGCTCTTGTGCATAAGGGTCATTTGACGCTGTGTAACGAATGTCATTGACTTGATTGTACTGTGCCCGTACTACGACTGTAGATAACAAAAACAAGGTGAGGGCTGCACCCATTATGATTCTCCTGTCCATAGCTTGTTTATAAAACATAAATCATTTGCAAAAATAGCAATAATTACCTAATAATTCGTATCTTTATACCCGATTTTAAGCGTTTTTAGAAATATCCGACAATTCAAACATAACAGGAATATGAAAAGACTATTTTTCAGCATCTTTCTGACCATGTGCTTTTGCATTTTACAGGCGCAGAATGTATTTACTACTCGTGGTACACAATTGATAGATGCCACGGGGCAGCCCTTCATCATCGTGGGTATGAACAATCCTCATGCATGGTTTGGCGAGCGGGCTTATGAGGCTCTCGATGAAATCGCTGCCATACGTGCCAATACGGTTCGTATCGTTTGGAACACTCGAGGTAGGGCTGACCAGTTGGAGCGTATCATCAAGCGTTGTGTTGCTCTGAAAGTGGTGCCGATGGTGGAACTGCATGACGTGACGGGCAATTCTTCCGGTCAACGACTTCTCGACATGACCAACTACTACTCACGTGAGGATGTCAAGGCTGTGCTGATGCGCCATCAGCGTTATCTTCTTATTAATATTGCAAATGAATGGGGTAAACATGATGTTACCACTCAACATTGGCTGCAAAGCTATACAGACGCTGTTGCTGCCATGCGTAAAGCTGGCTTTACCACGACACTGGTCATTGATGCTCCTGGGTGGGGACAGAATATACAGCCCATTCTGGAAGGTGGACAAGAATTGATTGCGAAGGATTCGCTGCACAATATCCTCTTCTCCGTCCACATGTATGGTTCATGGAACAATGCCCAGGACATCAACGACAAACTCACAGCGGCAAAGGAGAAGAATCTTCCTTTGATAGTCGGTGAGTTTGGCTATAACTCCAATGACGGAAAGAACAATCTCAAATGCAAGACTGACCATCGCACCATTATGTCGATGTGTAAGCAACTTGGATATGGCTTTATGCCGTGGTCGTGGACGGGCAACAACAGAGAAAATGCCTGGCTTGACATCGTGGATAATCGCGATTGGAAGACTCCAACCTGGTGGGGACACGAGGTTATTGATGGCGAATGTGGAATCCGTCAAACAGCCATTCCAGCAAAAGTGTTTGAAGATTTATAGTTTCATTGCATCCAGAAACGCTCTTTGGGCTTTTGTAGGTCGATCTATACGCACAATTTTGTATCCGTCGATACGCAGTCCGGCATCTCGTAGCCAATAGTCGTAGTCGATGTCGTCGGTGGTATCGACTGCGTGGCGTACTTCAGTGAGTGGACTGCCTGCCACTTCAGCGCAAAGAGCCCAGAATTCCTCTTCGGTGAAACCACGCTTGAGCTCCAAGTAGTAGCGTTGGTAGAGCAGGCGCATCACGTCGTCGAGCGAGCGTTGCTGCTGGGTGCGACGGCGGATGTCGATGTCGAGTAGTAAACCAACCATCGGTCCCTTGAAATAGTAGTTGATGCGCACATCGCGGCTGTTGGCATCATCATTCATGAAATTCAGCCAGATGTCGTAGCTTGATTGGCGAAGGCTCTGGTGCCGCTGTCCTTCGTAAGGAGCATACAGGCTGAAATATGTGGTGAGCAGTTCGAGAGCTTCATCGGGGGTGACAATGCCGGCATAGCGCAGCAGACGGAACTCATAGTAGCAGGTCAGTCCCTCGCTCACCCACAGCATCGGGGTGATGGCCTCTCGGTTGTAGTCGATGGGCCAGAGCTCTGCCGGTCGGATGCACTTCACGTTGTAGAGGTGGAAATATTCGTGTGCAACGAATGCCAGGAATTTCACTTCGCTACGTCGCGATTGGAAACGATAGGTGCCGTCGGTATAGCACGCCTGCGAATTGAGGTGTTCCAGTCCGCCGCCGCCCTTTCCCATGTGGATGAGGCTGTAGAAGGTATAAGGCACGTGTCCCATCATCTTTGTGGTCGCTGACACGATTTTGCAGAAATTCCCCTTCAGATCGAGTTCGTCAACTCCATCGGGTGTCTCCAGTGCAAATTCGTACCACCGGTTGTCATGTATGAATTTGTCCAAACGGAAATTGCCGAAAAACAATGGTGAGTCGTAAAGCGTGTCGAAGTCTTTGACATCGAAAACGGCAGTCAGAGAGTCAGTACCGTCATGGCGTGCATCACGGTCGTTACAGTCCCATCCGCCTTGCTTCAGTCCTGAAGCTATTTTTGTCCAGCTTTTGGGTAAGTGGAACGCAACGGTGGAAGGATGGTCGAGTTCACCATCGACGTGCATGAACACGCCACATGGAGCAACGAATGCGATGTCCTTCTCCACACGGCTCGATGCCACGTCGCGCTCGTTGGCAAAGATGCGATAGCTGACCCGTACATGTCCGTCTTGTGGCAGGGGTACACGCCATCGGTTTTTGCCCTCCTTCTGCCAGGCGAGTCGTTGTCCGTCTGACGTCAGTGCAACAAAGTCGCATAGATGCTTCGGAAAATCGAGGATTTCATAGTAGCCAGGAGCCCACACCGGCATGTTGAGTACGATGTCGGATGCAGAGGTTGGTGACGTTTCAGTGTAATCGAGCGTGACGAGCAGGTAGTGCCCCAAGGTGTCGAAGTCCACTTGATAGTCCATCGAATATTGGCGTTGTGCCCAGGTCGTGAGGGAGGCGAGGCTAAGAGTGAGGCTGAGCAGGAAATGTTGCCAGTGCAGGGTGGGGTAGGGAGTCTGTTTCATGAATTTTAATTCTGCAGCACTTTAGTTAAACATTTTTATAAGTCCCTGAGCTACATTTTGTTGCCTGGGATTATGCCATGTCAGATTTTTCACTTGCCTTCGTGCTGCAATTCAAGACAAGCGAAAAACATCAATCGCATGGCAAATATAAGCATAAAAACTCAAAAATACCCCCTTTCGGTGGAATTTTTCAATAAAATGTGCCTACAAATATGTTCCATCAATGTTCTGGCAAAATTTGGTGTGGTAGAAAAGGAAAATCCCTGCAAGTTCTTAGCTTGCGGGGATTTTCCTTGGAGGGTGCCCGGTGGGACTCGACCCCACGACATTCAGAACCACAATCTTATTTCCGCACCCTTGGAAATCCCTTTGTCTATGCGGAAAGTCAGCGATTTCGATTTTAATTTTGCGCCGATTTTGCGCCGAATTTCGACAATTATTGCTTTAACTCTCTAATTCTATCCTCTATTTTGCCTTTAAGCTCTTTAGTGTAAATAATATCGGTAAAGTATACCGCCATAATAATCGTGTAGTATACCGCTCAATATTCGTCTATATGGAAGATAACTATCATACGTATTTGTGAATCAACATTATATAAAAAGCAACTAACCATTAAGTCCTTTGTATACTGGTTCATGACGAATTATTATTTGGTATATTCTATCGTTACCATTTACACGTACTTCGTAAACATCCTTTCCCTCGTTAAGGGAGATGTACACCCAGCCCTTGTGAATGAGGGCACTCACCTTGAGCATCAGGGTTGGCATTTCCTTAAAAAGGGTGTAACATTTCTTGCTCACTCCCCAGCTCATCACTACCGGGAGGGTCACGCTCCAGAAGAGCTGTTGCCATGCCGTTTCGGCACACTGCTTCAGATATTCCTTATCCATTGTCGTAAAATTTGAATGTTGTTTGTAACTATTGCTTTTCATATCTCTTTTTGATGTCTCTTGCAACACCATAGAACATTGCCACCCATATGGCAGCGATGAAGATGTCGATAATTGTCATTGTGTCCATACGCTCGTTTTTTTTCCCATTCGCTACTTGCTGCGCTTTGCAGCTTTTGCGTCCGGGAGTTGTTATTACGCCGCCCCCAAAAGATGGCAGCGAGCACATGACATTCGGAAGGTTTGCGGGAATTTTTGCCTGCCAGGGGGCAGCCGATAGGGAAAGAAAAAAAACCGTGAAAACCGATGGCGGGAGCGAGGTGCCCTTATCTTCGCGAAGTAATAACAAACAACTGGACGTAAGAGTTGTTTAAGCTATCCGATATTTGTTCTTCGTTTAGATTTTCACTTGAGAGGAAAAAAAAAATCCCCACATTTTCATTGTGAGTCATATGCAATAATCTTGTAAAATATATGGGGAAACACCATGTTGGAAGGGCAAACTTTTTGCTGAAGAAAGTGTCCTCTAAGGATTAAAAGAAGAATTTTTGATACTGATTTATAACCATTATCAGTCATATTTGCTGATATATACTCGTCTGTAACGTTAAGTTTGGCTACCTTTGTGGACAAAAAGTTATTGGAAAAGTTGACATCAACGACAAAGCAGTCGTTACAGATAACCGAATGTGTGAGAGGTTCATAATGGTAAACAGCCAAATGAGGACATATTTAGACATATATAATCTCATTATATGAACGACAGTATAACTATGACTGCATGGGAAAAAATGCAGCTTGATATGATTTATGATGATTTTGACGAAGATCTCTTCAACCGTAGAGTCGATGCAAAAAACATCTTCAACAAGTTCAACCAGACAACCGACGAACAAGTGGAGGAACGCAAGGAACTTCTCAAGCAACTGTTCGGCAGCATTGGTGAGAACGTGTATGTGGAACCAACATTCAAGTGTGAGTTCGGCAAGAATATCTACATCGGAAACGATGTGTACATCAACTTCGGCGCTGTGTTCCTTGATTGCTCACGCATTACAATTGGCAACAACGTTCTGATTGGTCCTAACGTAGGAATGTATAGTGCCAACCATAGCCTTGATCCTGAAGAACGCATCCAGGGTGCTCTCATCGGCGGTCGAATCACCATTGGTGATAAGGCATGGATTGCCGGTGACGTAAAAATAATGGCAGGCGTGACTATCGGCGAAGGTGCTGTCATCGGTTGTGGCAGCATCGTTACACACGACATTCCACCTCGTATGGTTGCAGCAGGAAATCCTTGTCGTGTAATCAGGCAGATTACAGACGCTGACAAGGTCGGTTTCGTTAAGTAAACCTTGCGGCTTAGACATCTTTTTTAACAATTGCCTATCTACTTATGGGTTTCATCTCGGTATTATTGCTAAAAGTAAGCGAATTTGATGGTTATTCCACACCAATTGAAAAATCATATGAAATATAAGGTTAACAATATGTTGGAAAGGCAAACATTTTGCTGAGGAAAGTGGCTTCTAAGGATTAGAAGAAGATTATTTAATACTGATTTATAACCATTATCCCTCACATTTGTTGTTATATACTCGTCTGTATCGTAAAGTTTAGCTACCTTTGTGGACAAAAGGATATTGGAATGGTTGATATCAACGACAAATTGGATGAGTGTTTCCGTATGCAGAAGGATGGTGTTCTTGTGCAAGACGAAGAACAGCGACTGAGAATAGTTGCACAGTCGTATTCCTTGTGCGAGAATGCTATTGCCGTTTTGAGCAATCTGCGTCTTGGTATCAGCCATATCTATTTCGGACATGTCGGCGAAACTCTTGGTCTTGCACCATCAGGCACCTATCAACGGGTGGATTCCATTTGGGAAGAGGAAATTTATTCTCGCATTCATCCTGATGACCAGCGGCTGCGCGGCCTTCAGGAACTTGCGTATCTGCATTTCGTGACCAATTCTCATGTTGGCAAGAATCATTCATGGTACATGGTCAATACGATGCGGATGAAAGATAATCAAGGCAAGTACCACTTTGTCAATCATCGTATTTTTCATTTTGCCGCCCATAACAAGTCTGGTGTAAGCTATACCCTATGTCTTTATACATTCGCACCGAAAGATGAAAGGACGGCCTATCTGGTTAATACACTTACTGGCGAGCGCAGGAAACTGGATGTGGAAAGCAACAGCCTTCTTTCTGAAAGAGAAATCAGTGTGCTGCAACTGATTCGTAACGGTAAATCGAGCAAGCTGATTGCCGAACTGCTTGAGATAAGCAAGCACACTGTGGATCGCCATCGCCAGAATATCATTGGCAAGTTGCAAGTGAGCAATACCACTGAAGCTTGCCACAAAGCAAAAATCTTAGGACTGATAGATTAACTATTAAACTCCAAATAAAATGAAGAAGTTCTTATTCCTGACGGCCTTTGTGCTTGGCCTTGTCGCCTGTGGCAACAAACAGGCAGAAACCCAAAACACAGTAACGGAGAATGCGAAACTTGCAGATTGTGACATCACTATCAATGGTATCCATTTCACCAAGTCTATCAACGGAGCTGAAAAACTGGTCACTGATTCTGCTGGAATCATTACCCTCCGTGCCAATCCTAATGCAGATTTTTTCATTGACCCAAACGAGAAAATCTCACAGGATGATGCCGGCATTCTTCTGACAGAGGTTGACAACACCAAGCCCTTCACCTTCAAGGGAAAGGTAACCTCGGGTTTCCTGACTGAAGGGGGACTGTACAATGCTGCCACCTTCTTCGTATATGCGAATGATTCGCTTTGGCAAAAGCTGTGCTTCGAGCATGGCGATCATGGAGAGCACCGTATTGTAAGCGTACGCACCATTGGTACCAGCGATGACAACAACCACGATGTGGTTGATTCTGCGAAATCAGTCTATTTCAAGATAAGCAGCGACACCCAATCCATTGCCAGCTATTTCTCGCTCGACGGTAAGGAGTGGCAGATGGTCCGCATCTATAAGAACCAATATCCATCGAAACTCTATCTTGGCATCTGCAGCCAGGCTCCTCAGGCAGAAGAATGCACTTCGACTTTTGAGGAACTTTCCCTGACAACCGACAATGTAGATGACTTCAGAATGGGCGAATGATTAGAACAAACAAATTGAAAACATTTAGAACCAATAACTGTAATCTGCAAAAAAACGAGAAACATAAATAGTGATTATCATTAATGGTGAAATGATACCCATTGAATGATGACTCATTTCCATAGGACGGTCAACAAAATCAGTAGGTTGACCGTCCATTTATTTAAAGTTTTCTCGCAATCTGCCTTACCTTGGTCACATAATCAGGACTTCTACGTAGTCGATGCTTTGTGAGGATGTGGGGATGTCTGTGCTTTTTGGCTGACAATGCTGTTTTTTAGTAAGCTTACAAGCTGTCACCTCCGAAGGTTCTTTTTGGAGCATTATTGCCATTGCTGGCTACACTGCCGAAAGGACGGTAGCCGAAGGAGGTCTAAGGTTTTTTTGTGGATTCAATTCTTCTGATGTGTAAATAGTAATTGAAAAGTATACCACCATAATAATTGAAAAGTATACCATGTAGGTCGTTGATTTTACGTTATAATAGTAGTTCACCAGAGTACTGTTTAGCGTACAGAGAGTAAAAATTATTATTTATTCTTTTGTTCCTTGTAATGGGAATGGTGGGCGCAAGTGCTCAGAGTAACAGGTATGATGTCAATGCGGACGGAAATGTTAACATCACGGATGTCATTGAATTGGTCAATTATATCTTTGGCCTGAATAATGGTAATCCTGGAGATGGCGGAAATGAAACAAATGCCACGGGAGAGGCGATAGACTTAGGTTTGCCCTCTGGCACGAAGTGGGCGAGCTGTAACGTCGGAGCCACCAAGCCGGAGGAGTATGGTGGCTATTATGCCTGGGGTGAGACGGAAGAAAAGGAAACTTATAAGTGGTAAACCTATATCCATTGCAATGGCACATATCAAACATGTCATAATATTGGTTCCGACATCAGTGGTACACAATATGATGTCGCTTATGTGAAGTGGGGTGGCCAATGGCGAATGCCTACTTCAGCTCAATTTAAGGAGTTATATAACAATTGTACGAGTTCATGGACGACACTTAACGGAGTAAAAGGTTACAAGTTTATCAGCAAGATTAATGGTAACAATATATTTCTTCCCGCTGCTGGCTATATCACAAGCGATCTCAGAAATGACGGAGTTCTTGTTTCCATCTGGTCTTCCTCGTTATATAATTCGACTACCGCCTATGGACTTGACAATGACTCGTCAGATAAACAATGGAAAAACTATTTCTTGGTACGTAGTCGTGGCCAAAGTGTCCGTCCTGTTATGAAATAAGACTGAGAAAAAACATCGGCGCCCCAGCATTCTATTCGACCGACCGATAACGGCGACAAAGACTGCTTGTGTCAACGGGGAAAATGGCGACCAAGCCAGAGGTGCCAAGAGCGATATCCCCCATTAGCAAGAGTTGTTGCCAAGAGTGGTTATGGTCAGACGAATGGGTATCGCCGAGAGCGGATGTTAATGATAGTCATTAGATAGGAAAACGAGAAAAATAGGTGAACTCTCTTGGACTCAGACTGTTATTTTCCGAGAATCTCGTTTACGATTTTTACAGCGCGGATATGTTGACTATACCGTCACCATTGATGTCTCCTTCTTTTGGTGAGAAAATCATAATACAGGGAAGGGCTTTGTAATCAGAGAAATGGCAAAACTGACAGGAAAAGACATCAGTACCATACAGCGAGTAGAGAAAGGACTCTGTTGAACACTTTTATCAATCGTACCATTTTTCTGTGTCGTCAGAAATATAATCAGATGCAATTAAATCACAAAAAGTATGGAAAAGTGAAGGCGGAGGTGACATTTTGATTCAAAAATGAGGCAAAAATAGTCTTCTTCATCTTATTATTTAGGCAATAATATAGCAGTTGGCATAAGTTCCGAAGGGCAAAAGAATACAGGGAGGGGTGAAGCGGAGCGAAACCCTTCAATGATAGCGTTTCAAATCAACCCCCAAAAGGGGGTGACAGAATTGATTGAGCTTAGCTGTTCAGTCGTGCCTTCAGCACTCTTTATTCTTAATAAACTCTTATTAGCAGGGGTTACGCCCTTCGGGCTTCACCGCCAGCCTGTCATCTATCGTGCCTTCGGCACTGACTATACCAACAGCTATATCATTGCCATTATTTAATGAATAAACCTTCACGTTTTTGAAGGAATTTGAGTACCTTTGTGCCATATTCCCATAATAAATCATATCAGAACCCTTTTGCCATCGCTGACGGCTAAAAAGCCGACTCCGCGGGTTTACGACTGCATAAAGTCCCTGCAATGTAAAAAAACGCTGTCCGGACACCTCTGGGTAGAGACATTCGGGCTGCGGCTATGTCGAGAAGTACAAAACATCTATTCGATTTGATCTTCGGTTTTTCCCCCTTCACCTCGGAATAGTTCAAACAAGTTTGGCCCTTCTCTCGGTTAGTCGTTGGTTGTATCAATTTGTCAGATTTCTCCGCGTCAGCGAACTTCTTTTTATGATTATCTGATTCCGCTCAGCATTCCGTCAGGGTGAAGCTTGCCTAAATAAGAATTATTATAATTTTAAGCAAGGAGCTTTTACTCTACTCCAGCGGAATCTCAGGATGCTGCACGGCAAGGGGCTGGTCCTTCTGAGGGAGGTAGAACATATAGAGAATGACGGGCTTCGAACTGCGGTTCTCGCCGTAGTGGATAGTGTTCACCATTTCCACGATTGGCTCACCCTCGTGTACCACCTTAGTCTGGCCGTTCTGCCCGATGATGGTCAGCTCGCCCTGTACCAGTATGCCGTAATAACCATAATTACACTTGTAGCTCTTCCATCGTTGACAGCCATTCGAGGACCATACATGCCGTAATAACCATAATTACACTTGTAGCGGCAGTGGGAGTCGAACCCACTGCCGCCTATCCACTCGAATCTTATTATTTATATTTATATAAGATCACATGGTCACTGCGCCGGGGATCGTGTACAACTGCCCCTTTGCTTTATCATAGTACTTCAGCATGACAGACTCGCCTGCGTTGCGCCCATAGATGAGTAGCGTCGTGCTGCCAGCCGCTGAGAGCGTCACGGTGCCGCGGCACTCGTCGCCCACGAAGGCTCCTGCGATGTTACCACTGGTAGGTGTGATGCCCACCTTGGTCAGCAAGTGCTCCACCGTAGCCGTCTTCATTATGGGATACTTGGCCGATCCGTAGGTGAACTCGGGGATGAAGTCCTCGTCGATGCCAGTCGTCACGTCGGAGTTCTGGCTGATGTCATCAGAGAGTGTAAAGATGTGCTTCAGCATCTGGTTGTAATATTGCAGCGACATGTTTACCGTTTCCGACTCCGTTTCGTTGCCATAAGCTTTCATAAGGAACTTACCGCCGCTCGTCTTGTTGCCCGCCACGGTGACGGCAGGCTTTGCCAGTCCGCGCAGTTCGCCGTTTACGAAGAGCGCCATCAGGTCGCTGTCGGAGACAAAGGGCAGCAGCGTCTCCTCTATCTGCACCTTTAGTATCGTCCAGTTCTCGTAGCGGGACGCGTCGGGTGCCTTCCAGTTGGGACGCTCTTGGTTGTTGCTCCAGTCAATCTGCCACACGGGAGCCTCACTCTGTGAGGTCTCCGTGAAGGCGGCGTTCACGCTGTTGTTGTCGTCGTCGCTGCTGCATGCCCCCAGTATAAGGCATGCAAGCAGGATGGACATTAACTTTATTCTTTTCATAATAATCAATGTTTAATGTTATTTAACCACGACCTTCTTGCCGTTGAAGATGTAAATGCCACTGTGCGTCGGTTTCTTCTGCAGTTGCAGGCCGCTGATGGTGTACCATTTTCCATTCTCGTAGTCAGCATGTACGAAGTTGATGGCCGTCGGCTCATCAGGACTTCCGAGGACATCGTTTGCCCTGAAGGTCATAATCTCGCCAGTAGAGGCGACAATCTCGCCTTCACGCTCGATGGCGAACCAGATACCCTGCTTGGCCTCGCTTGCAATGCTGAGGTAGAATCCTGTTGAGTGTTCAGAACTGAGAATTGTGAGTTCTGCAGTTCCAACTTGCTCACCGTTGGCGTAAGCCACCAAGCGGTCGCCTTCTTCCGTCTCGAAGCCTTCCACTAAGGCGGTGACACTCATCGTGCTGCAGTGCTGTGGAGCAGCGGAGCGTGTCGTGCCTGCCGTCCAGTCCTCGCGGAAGTTGCTGTTTAGGTCGTAGTACGGATAGGTGAACGAGGTCTCAGAAGCACCCTTGCGGAGCATCATGTAACCTTCACCAGGCTTCATGTATTGGAGGCTGCCGCGCCAGCGTCCGGTGTTGCCGATCTTTGTGAAGTAGGCAAACTCGGTGTGGCTCTTGATGACATCGCCCGGCTCGGCATGGTCGAAGTAGTCGCTCAGTGCCGTCTCCACGGTCAGGTTGGTCATCGGCGTGTAACCAATAGCGTTCCAGCCTTGCTTCAGGCTGATGGTGCGGTCGTCCTCATTCATGATGACTGTACCTTCGACCGGGTAGGTGCAGTCCTTATGAACCATGATGGCGTATGCCTTCTTCGGCGAGATGATCACATCAGCCGGGCTGCCGGCTGCCAGCCACTGCTTCTGTGCTTTCTCGTAGGTCAGTGTCAGGTCGCTGCCCATCTCGGTCAGAATGTCGCCGTCGCTCCATGACATGCCGCTGAGCATGTTGTTCAGGTTGAACAGGTGCTTGCTCTGCACATTGAACGATACCCAATTCCAGCCCTTCTTCAGACTGAAGTTCTGCACGAAGGCCTTGCCGCCATCGAAGCGCACGGGCTGCTCGGAGCCCAACATGGCATCCTTGACGAACTTGATGGAATCTTTAGGTGTCAGCACGATTTCGCGTCCGGTGCTGTACTGCCATAGGCGGAAGTTCAATTGGCGACCGCTGGCCTGGTTGTCGTAGACAGTCAGGTAGAGACCGTTCTCGCCGGTCTGTGTATCGTGACTGATATTGGCAAAGCCGTGGCACTGGTTCTCGCCGTCAAACACGCCCACGATGTCGCGGGTATCGGTGTCCAGTTCGTCGTACAGATACACCTGTCCGCTAATGCTCATCGAGTTCTGCAGCAGGTCGCCATCGATGTTCTTGGCCCACTCAGGCTGCTCGCCCTCCACTGTCAGGTTGAGGTAGAAAGGCTCTGTGATGCCCTCCTCGTCGGTCAGATACAGAATCTCGTTGTACGTGCCGATGTTCAGGTCCTTGCTGAACATTGCATAGACATAGTCAAGACTCTGCGGAGCCACCACGTCACTGCGTTTGCTGAGCGTGAGCCAGCGCGGGCAGTTCTCTATGGTGTAGGTGTGGTTCTGTGAACCGTTGTTGTAGAATGGCAGTTCACAGCCCTCGCCGCTGCCATACTTGATGGTAGTGTCTAACCGGTTCACCAGCCACTGCAGACTGCTGTTGGTCACATAGTAGCAGGCCGTCTGAGGCGAAGCCATCGGGTTGCCGTTCTTGTCCTCGATGTCGCGCAGCGTCACGTAGATGTTGCGGTGGTTCAGACGGGCAGCCGACTCGTCGAGGTCGACGAGCACCTGATTACCTCGTCCGATGAACGAGAATTTCAGGTTCGTCACCTCCTCATACGGCACCACGGGTGCTGCAAGTTCGGCATCGAAGTGCTGAATGACCGCAGCCATCGAGTCGACGAACAGGTAGTCACGCACCAGCGTGTCAGTAGGCTCCTTGGTCAGCGGGTCGAGCTGATAGCGGGGCTTGCCCTTGTCGTCGAGATAGAGTTTCTTGCTGTAGGCGTAGGGTACCAGCTCGATGCTGTTGTCCTTCTGTCGCTCCTGGCGGTCGAAGGAGAGGAAGGCGAGCAGTCCGGCCTCATCGCCGTTGGGACTCTTCGAAGCGTAGGTTCTAATGAGCTGCTGAGGCAGTGCTTGGGCAAAGAAGAGCAATTCGTCCACATTGCCCTTCAGTGCGTCGGGGGCATCGAGCGTCACCACCTCGCCGCTGTCTTTACGCAGGTCGTAGCGTGTGGCACCGATGAGCGGATAGCCACCGCTGATGCCGCCGAGCAAGTCTGCCTCAAAGGTGGTACGCAGTTCCTTGTCCACGTAGATGTTGGCAACATTGCGAGCGCGGTTCACAGTCATGGCGAAGTTGTGCCAGTCACCATCGCTCCAGTTGCCGGGCACCTCGGCAGCAAAGCCGTTGGAACGGTACATGAGCTTCTTATCTTCAAATCCTATATGGAACTGGTTCTCGGCACCGATATCCTCCTTTAGTCCGCGACCGTTGGAGAGCAGCGTGCCTCGACCATCGGCACCGGTCATGAACCAGAACATCAGGGTATAGTCATGGTCGGCCTTGTCGAGGAGCACTCCCTTGTCGGCCTTCTCCAGGCGGAGCGACAGACCCTTCGGTATGGCCCACGATGCGCCCATCAGTCGGGCATTGGCACCCTGCGTCATGTCGGCGGCGTACGGACCCGAGCCTTCGTTCATCGGATAGTAGTCCACGAGATCCTTCTCGTAGCCCGTGAGGCGGCGCTGGCCGTAGGTCGTGCCGATGAGTGCGCCGTCCAGGGCGCTGTACCACAGGCGAGCTTCCATCATGCGACCCTCGTAGTACTGGCTCTGTGTGCGGTCAGCCTCGTTGGTGCGACCGAAGATGAGCGGACCTGTGCCGCTGTAGGTCGACGTAAGCTTGCCGTGGCCTATGTCCATACCGCCATAGTAGAAGGTGAGCAGGCTGTCTGCCTGGTTCAGCGAGAGAGCCACATGGCGGAAGCCGTTCTTGGCGATGACGGAGTCCGACGTGAAGGCCTGTTCGCCCACCACGGCACGCAGCCGGAAATCCTTGGTGAGCCACAGCTGCAGCTTCTGACCGTTGGTACCGTGAGAGAAGAGTGGCATGTCGCGTCCTGTATCGGCCGGCCGCACCATCATGTCGATGGTCAGGTCCTTGCCGCTGAAGTTACGCTTGGCCTCGCTCTCCACGCTGGCCTGGCCGTCAAACTGCACGCTCACCATCTCAGAGAGGTTGTCGTTGTTCACCTCGCCCTTCACCTCGAAGTTGGTGATGGCCGAGAGGTAGTTGTACTCTATGTCCTCAGAGAAGTTGAAGATGATGTTGTCGCCCTGCGTGAGCAGACCGCTCTTGGGCTCTGGCGTACCGAACAGCTGCGGACAGCGCGTGTCCTTGATGCCGCTGATGACTTTCGACGGCGTGGTGAGGAAGTCGTTGCCGTTGCGGCAGAAGAGTACTGCCCTCAGGTCGTAGCTGCGCTCGATGACCCAACCCTCACCGTAGAACTCGGTGGTGATGTTTCCGTTCTCGGGTATCATCTTGCGCACGCCGTTGGCTAGGGCCATGAGCGAGTCGCTGGCATAGTAGGAGCAGAGGTTGGTCCACGAGTCGTCGCCGCGCTGCGACTCCTTGTACTGCAGCTCGATGTGGTCGAAGTTGTGCTGGTGGCGGTCGAAGCCGTTGATGGTGACGGGAATGAACCATCCGCGTTTAGCGTCCTTTTGTGCCATGGTGTTCAGCACCCACTTGTCGCCAGGCGTGGCAATGTTCACCGGTCCGGCCTCGCGCAGGAAGTGAACGTCGAACGATGTTAGGACGTAGGTATGCTCAGGGTCGGTGGGCGACATCACGCCGATTGTCAGACCCTCGTAGTCGAAGCCCTGTCCAGCTCGCACTTCCATCTGCAGAGCCGTAGGCACGCCCGGCACGGCCGTAACGGTCATGCCGCCAGTGGTCAGCGTCTGTCCGTTGACACTGATTTTGGCACCGTAGGGATTCAGTTGGTCTACGGCGAAGAGCTGTAAGACACTCAGGCCGTCGGTTGCTTCGGGTTTCTCGCTCTCGTTGGCCAGCACGATGGTGAAGCGGGCAGGCTCGTTAATAGGCACACCACTCACGCTCTGCTTGTCGAGATAAATCTTCGGGTTGCATATCTTCAGCGTGCGCTCGTCTAACAGCGTGTCGGCGTTGAAGAAGTGGGTGCGACGCTCGTCCTCCCACGGGTTGGCGGTAGAGCCGCCACGGGTACGGTAGACGAAGCTACGCGGACCGGCGACCTCGAAGGTTTGGCTCTGCATCTTTGCCAGATCCTTCGCTGACATATTATAGAAGTTGTAATTCTTCGTGAAGATGTCGGTGGCATCCACGTGCGAGTGGATAGTGTCGGTATTGAATGGCTTCACACGATAGACATCCACGTTCAGGTGGCTCGTCGGGTCGGTGGCAATGGTGAAGGACTCAGTGCGGTTGTAGGACTTCGTCTCAGAGTTGGTGCCAAACGTCTGCAGCGACAGCACGGGCAAGAGTGCCCACCTGAAATAATAGTTTTCGAATTTGATTGACGACGATTTCGAATCGTCAGTATCGTCTGCCAGCCATTCACTTTTCGCGGTTTTCACCGTTGGGTCATACTTTATCTTGGCTTCAGCGAGTGCCACTACAGCAGCAAGTCCTTGAGATGCCAATGATACGACACCCATCCATTCTCCGCTTGTGGCCGATGTCTCGAAGTAGTCTGGCTCACGGCCGAAGGGGAAGTATTGCATGGTAGACTCGGAGTAGTTGGCATCGTAGGTCTCACTGTAGTTCACGCCAGCAGCCCCGGCAATGTCATAGTTGTTCACCAGGTCGGTGACAGTCACCTTCTCGCGTTCGTTCTGGGTAATCATCTTCATCCATGCATAGATGGTCTGACTCTTCTCCGAAATCTCGTCAGAGAAGTCGGTCTCCTTCTTGTCGGAAGGTAACACCACTAAGTAATTGACCCCCTCTTCGGCCTGCTCGATGGTGGTGTTGTAGGCATGGCCGACTATCACCTTGGTGTTCACCACACCGTAGTTCTTGTCGGTAGGTTCACGCAGCGACAGATAGACTGGCCGTTTCGTGGCATTGGCAATGGCCTGGGCCTCATCCTTGGTGCCGGTATAGAGGAGGTCGAGGATCTCCTTCACTTTAGCGGGGATGATCTGGGTGAGCAGCTGCTTCTGCGAGTAGATGAAGTTCGACTTCAGCTTCGGACCGTAGCCCAGCGAAAGATCGCGCACCAGATGGAACTTCTCCTTCTTGCCGTCCTTGCCTATTGTGAAGCCCTCGGCAATCTCCACCAGGTCGCCATATTGAGCGTACTGGGCAAAGATGCCGTCGGTGTTCACCTGGCCTATGCTCTGCTTACTGAGAAGCTCGTTATACATGCTGTCTGTCAGGGCACGGATGGTAGACATCGGCGTCACCGCCACGTTCTGCACCGTACCAATGTAGAGGTCGGCGTCGGCACCCACCATCGACGGGTCGCCGCTGGTGCTTACTGCGTTAGAGAGAACCATCGAGTAGGAATATGCCTTGGTGCCCTGCATGTTGAACACGAAATCCTGCACCGTGACAGAGGCATTATCGGAGGTGGAGTTCCAGCCAGTTGTGGTGGCAGTGACTGTAGTGACAGGGGGTAGTGAAACCGTACCCTGCACGGTTCCATAGAACTTTGACTGCTGCTGGCCGCCTGTAAGACTGAGCACAAGACCAGCCGAGAGCGAGAGGTTCATCATGTAGGAGTAGTTGATGGTGGCACCCTTGGCGAGCGTTGCCGAACTGTAGGCACCCGGTGGGTCGCGCAGGATGTCGAACAGAATGGGCTGTCCCTCGGTGAGGATGTCACGTCCGGCACCCAGTGGGAACATGTTGAGCACGAAGCCGCGCAGCGGCTCGGCTTCAAAGAGCGTGCTGTCGCGCTCTACGGTGAAGGTTACCGTGCGCAAGGCACCCTCCTTGGTGAGCATGCGCGTCACCTGGTCGGCCTGCAAGGTGAAGATGGTCTGTCCGAGGCTGTCAAGCTCCTGCATCACCTTCTCGGCACCGGCCTTCATGCCGTTCTGCATGTATGCCTTGCCGCCCTTCAGGCGCACGAGATCCACCGTGCCGGTAGCCAGGTCGTTGTTGTAGGGGTAGCGCTCTGCCACCTGCAGCTGTATGCCGTAGCGGCGCTCCAGACTGAACACGGGTGCTCCGAAGGTGTAGAGGGTCTGCTTCTCGTTGTAGGGATTCTTGTAGGCCAGGGGCACCTCACTCCGGTCGCCGGTGAGGGTGGTGGTCATGTAGGTCTTGTCGCCAAAGTAGTCGAAGTCGTCGTAGCCTATCTGCCGGTAGGTTACCTCTACCGGGTTGCGGTAGATGCGGTTGTAGACGGCATTGTAGGTAGCCGTGGGATTAACCACCCTGGCTGTGTCTATATCTCTGTAGGTACCCTCGTAGGTAATGGTCTGCGGGTCGAGGCAGTCGATGAGGTCGATAACCTCGCTCACCTGTCCCTCCTGATAGAGTGTGGGGTAACCCTTGCAATATACTTGCTGCACCTTCCAACGCACGGGCGGGAGCATGAGCACATACTCGCCCGTCGCCGGGTCGGGATAGACCTCCATGCGTTTGCGCTGTGTCTTCACCGTGGTGAAGTGCTTGTCGCCGCCACGCTTGTGGCGCACCACCTCTTCGCGCAGTGTGCGGTTAGGATTCAGGTTGTCGTAGACCAGCCAAGAGGTATTGTCGCCCTCGAGTGTGAGCACCATGGTGAGCGAGTCGCCCAGGTTGTTGGTTGAGAGATTGTTGTCTAATGGCGACAGCCCCTGGTCGTTGCCGCCCACGATGCGTCCAGTGAGCTTCACCTTCGTGGCATCGTAGAAGTAGATACCTGCCACGTCGCTGCTGATGTTCTGCTTGGCGGCGTTCTTATACCATCCGTCGTTGGTGAAGACGTGCTTGTCCATCACGGCCTGGATGCTGTTGTCACCCTCCATCACGCGGAAGGAGAACGAGCCGTCGTAGTCAGTCTCCACATATTTGCCCTTGGCGTTGTGGATGCGCTGGCCGTTGACCAGGAAGTTGACGCCCTTCACGGGGATGCTCGTGCCGTCGTACATCACGTAGCCGGAGAATCGGCGACCGTTCTTGATAATGAACTCGTGCACCGTCTGGTCGTTGCTCGTGGCATCGAAGGTCACGTAGTAGTCGTCCACCTCGAGCTTGATCTTGTTGACCGTGGTGACGGGTGCCACCTTATAGGTGACGGAGGTGGTGTCCTGGTACGACAACTCGTCGGCCTGGAAGAATCCGCTCTCGTCGGTAGTGACGGTGGTGACGGTGGTTCCGTCGAAGATGATGTCCACGGGCACGCCGGGAGCTCCTGTGCCGTCATTGAATCGCACGTAGCCCTGCACGCGTCCGGTGTGCTTACACTCGCCCACTGCGGGCATGGTCTCGGTAGAGTCGCGGCCCTCGCACTGGTTGATGGCTACCACTTTATATTCATAGGTGGTTAAGGGCGACACGCTGGTGTCTTCGTAGCTCACGCCGGTCAGGTCGGTGGCCACCTGGAGCCACTCGGCGCTGTCATTGGCGGTCTTCACGCGTCGCATCACGGTGAAAAAGTCCACGGGGTTGCCGTCGGTGTTCCAGGCTAGCAGCACGCTGCTCTGTCGCGTGGTGGTGAGCAGTTCCGGGTCTATCTTGCCGTTGCTCTCGTGGTAGAAGTCAGGCAGCTTGGGATTGTCGTCGACCGTGGCATACTTGGTGTAGACCTCCGTCGTGGTGGCGGGCACGAGCACGCCGCCCTGCTTCGTCCAGCCCTCGGTGAGGTAGGGCTCGATATTGCTAAGCGGATGGGTCACGATGCCGATAATTTCGGTGGTCGCCATCTTGGGAACCACCAGACCATTGGCTATCTCCCAGTTGGAGCTGCCCAATTTGCCTACGAGTTGGTTGTCTGACAAGCCTTCAGTGCTGGTGGCACCAGACAGGTTGTTGTTGGAATAGTTGTCGTGAGTCCATTGGTTCTCACCATTGCCCCATTCTGTCCATTGCTTTGTGTTCAGTCCTTTATGTTCGATAGTGCCTTTAAAAACGCCTTTGTCCAGACAGTATTGTACAGCGCCGTTTACAGTGGATCCCTCTACCATAGCATAGAATGCTCCTGCCCAGTACTGTACTCCATTCAACTTCTCCTGTGTGCACTCTATGGATCCGTCGAACAGACAGTTCACAATGTCAGCACCATTGCCAAATCCGACGAAGCCTCCTGCGATTCCGCCACTGCACACTAATTCGGCTGACACGCGGCAGTTTTCGATCTTACAGGCTGGGTTGCCGCTCCTGACGCTTAAGCCTACGAAGCCCGCCAAGTGGTTGCCACCCGTGATTTTACCCTTCAGGTGCAGGTTCTTGATAGTATAGTCTCTGGCATTTTTGAAGAGTGCAACATGATATGTTCCACCGCCGTCAATATTAGCAGTGAGGGTATGGCCATTTCCATCGAGAATACCTGTGAAAACGCCCCAGCCATCCCAGGCTACCGTGTGGTGCACCGTGAAGTCGGCCGCCAGGATGGCATTGGTGCTGCCGTTGTCCTTCACAGCATCGCGGAACTTTAGCCAGTCGGCTTCATTGTGTAGCACCATGAAGGTCTTGCCGTCGATGACGGTGGTCTCAATCTGGTCGGTAATCTCCAGGGTGGCATAGCTGTTCCTGACCGTCAGAGTGATGTTGCCTGCACTGCGCGACCACGTTGCGCTGCCGTTGACTTTGCAGTTGTAGTGACCGGGGTTGAAGAGGCTGTTGTCTATCTTCACATTGCCGCCGCTGTCGGTCCAGCCGATGAAACCGCCGTTGTAGGCACAGTTGGCCCCTTCGAAGCTGCCGTCGAACTTACAGTTGGTGAAGGTGACGTTGCTGTTTGATCTTGCGCGTGCAATGAAGCCGCCGTTGGAGCCATCGCCACTGACGCTGCTCTTGAGCGTCACCGATGAGCGGCAGTTCTCTATGCTCACCGTGCTTCCGTCAAGAACCTCAGAGATGAGGCCGGCAGCATACATCTTGCCCGTGCTGATGGTGCCCGCCGTGTGCAGGTTGCGGATGGTGGCATTGCTTGCATAGCGGAAGAGCGCGATGTTGTTTTCGTTGAAATTATTGAAGTTGAAAGTCACTGTATGCCCGTTGCCGTCGAACACACCGCGATAGGCAATGTCTTTTCCCCAGCCGATGCTCACGTCGGTCGTGATGTCAGCATAGAGACGGGCATTCACGTCGTAGCCGTTCTTGGCTACTTCCACACTGTCGCGGAATGCCGTCCAGTCCTCCGCATTGCGTATGGGGAACCAGTAGGATTTCAGATTTTTCAAATGACTGATGGGTGATTCTTCCTTCTCCACCAGGATATTCACATCAAAATAGACGCAAGGGCGGAAGAAACTCACTATCTTGTAGCGTTGCTGTCGATCGTTACGTCCCAGCACGTAGCGCACGGTGTCAATGGGCTGATGGTTGCGGTTCTGCATCACCACTTGCATCACCATCTGTGCACGGTCGTCCCATACTCCGCTGGGCTCGTCGGCATACTCCCATGCCACGCGTACTGTATAGGCTTTCTCATCCTCCCACTGCGCCGTGTAGTTGGCTATGCGCAGCAGGTGCAGGTCGGCCAGCACCGTCGAGGCGCGGCTGGCGCAGTTGTTGTTGTCCCAGCCCCAGTTCTCGGTCATGGCGCGGCGCACGCGGTAGGTCAGCTTCTCCAGCGTGCCCTTGTTCGTCAGCATATCGGCTTCGATGGCCGCCACAAGGGTACTGTCTAAATAGGTGAAGATGCTGTCGGTGGTGATACCCTCCATATACATCACCATGCCTATCTCTTCAAAGTCTTCCTCCTTGCCGGTGAGCGAGCGCTGTATGACAAACTGGTCGGTGGTGGCCAGGTCCTTCGCTCCGCTGTGCGGCACACTCCACTTCAGCTCCATCTTCTGCTTCATGTCGCCCAGTGGGCGCACGCTCAGGCCGCGAGGCGCATGAATCACGGGCAGGTCCTGCACCGCCGAGGAGATTTCTTCGATGTCGTTGTCCAGGTTGTCCTTGTAGCTCACCACGATGTGGAAGTTGTTGTGAGGCACCGTGGCATCGAGATAGATTACGTCGGAGGTGGCCTTAGGGTCCAGTTCCACCTTGACGGTCTTGCCCAGATGGTCGGTATATTCATAGCGTGCCTTCGTCACCTTGTCGGTGGCCATGAACCAGGGTAACTCCAGCATGCCCTCCTTACTGTAGGACATCATGGGCGCGGTGACCTGCGGTGTGATGACATCCATGGCCTTCGGCACGTCGATGGTGACAGGGCTGAGTGCGCTCAGCGAGTAGTCGGTGTCCCACACTAAGCCGTTGGTGTAGTCGAGCATGATGCCCCACTCAAATTTCAGCGACTTGCCGAGCAGGTCGTAAGGCACACGCCAGACGGCGGAGAACTCGTAGGTCTCGCCGTCGGTGTTCTCATAGATGGTGCGGGTCACTTCACCGTCACTGCTCCTTAGCGTGAAGTGGTTCGTCGAGTTGCCCTGGGTAATGTCGAGGCTGCCCCCCATTTCGGTGGCGAAGAAGACCGGCAGGGTGGAGTCGCTGTTGCTATGGCCACTCTGCTTCGGGTCAGAACCCCGTCCCGTCTTGCCATAGTTGAAGCCGAAGTGCACGAGGCTCTTCTTCTGCGTTACACCGGCATCGTCGGTCCATGTCACATAGAGGTTGCCGTTACACACCCAGTGGTCATCCTGGTCCTCGTCGTAGACGGGGGCCTTGATGCGGACGGTGTTCGCGCCGTTGAGCATGACCATATACTGATAGGTCTTCTCAACGAACCGCTCGGCCGCCGCCTCCTGTGGCAGCAGCCAAACAAAGTGCAACAGTAGCATGAGCCACGGTCGCCCTCGTAGAATGTTTTGGTTGTGATACATAAATAAATTACTAAATTCCGCAGCACCTTAGTTTAATTTTGTCTCTAAGTTCCTGAGCAACAGAAAGTTGCCAAAGATTTTGTCATATCAGATTTTTCACTTACCTTAGTGCTGCAATTCAAGACAAGCAAAATCCTCTATGACACGAAAAAGTTACAAATTAAATGTGAGAAAATCACTCCTTTTGGAGGAAAATTTCACGTGAGAGAGTTTTTTCTATTCTTTAGTGGTAGGCATCTCGCCATATCAAGAGCAAGAAAGAATTGCAAATGCTATAAGAGAATAAAAGCCCAAAGAAAGACTATGGAAGAGACTATAAGAATATATATTCCGGTCTTACGCTCAAAAACAGAAATAGGCTCTCCTGTTATGAGCATTACAATAGTAACGATGACTATAGGCAAACTAATACCAAATGATGCTTTGAGCATCATTGTCGTAGTCTTTTGAATCAATCCAATTTCTCATTTTGTTATCCTATCTTTTATCATTTATTCTAGCCATATACCTACGAAGTCAAAAGCGCCTCAACAACTTTTTATAAATGCTGGACACTTAACTATACGTCCTGCTATGCATGAAAAAGGTCATCGATACATACCTCATTATTAATACTTTGCCATCCGGCATTATGCACCAAGCCCGCAGATGTTACCATAGTCAGTTGAAGAGACTTATTCGTGTCGGTAACTTCACGGAAAGTATCACGCCGTTCAAGCATTCGTTGTGCATATTCTGAAGAAATAGCAAAGGGCTTGTTGGTGAACTTCATCTCACAGAGATTGATAGTCTTATCTCCACGGTCAATAATCAGATCTATCTGAGCACCCTTATGCTCTTCGCCGTCCTTACCTATATAAGGCTTGCACGACCATGAACAGACGTTTGTTAGGATACCGCTAATGCCCAGTTTATGCTTGATTTGAGGAATATGGTGCAGACACACCTGCTCGAAAGCATAGCCTTCCCAACTGGAGATGTCTTGTCCCAGATGGCTCCAATAGTGTTCGTCACCTCCATGATAGTTTTTCACGAAACGAAGATAGAACAAAGAATAAAGGTCTGTGAGCTGGTACATCACGTCACGTTCTGTTTTTCCGAAAGCATTGTAACTGCGGATAAAGTCGCAATTACACAAATCATCGAGAACTTCGGAAAAATAGCCGTTATCTTCTACTCCAATTTCCCGTATAAGATCCTGTCGTGTCATACCTTTCATCTGTTTTGAGAGGACTTCAACAACTCGTCGATAAAGACGGGACTCTTTAAAAAGAGACTTATAGAGGAAATCGTATTCTTTCTGGAGTGCAGCATTGTCGGAGAAGAACAATTTATCGATGTTCTGAGCCACACTCATACTTCGGCTCATCATATCAAGATAATATGGTGTCCCACCAAGAGCCATATAGATTTCTGTAATATGCTGACGGGACAAGTCAAAACCGCGCAATTTCAGGAATTCCTCGGTTTCGCTAAGATTGAATGGTCGCAAATATATTTGCTTCGTAACTCGATTATGCAGTCCGCCCTTGTCGCCAAGCAACTTATTGGTCATCCAGGTAGTTGCCGATCCACAAACAATCAATTTAATATTGTCATGTTTCGATGCCCAGCCATTCCAGAACAAATCAAAAGCTCTAAGGAAACGCGAACGGGGAGTATCAAGCCATGGAAGTTCGTCGATGAAGATATCTATTCGCTCTTTGTCAAGCAGAGTCTCAAGATATTCTCGCAACATGAGGAATGCTGACATCCAATCCTTGGGAACTTTGTATTTCTTTTTGGCATAAATGCTCAGCTGGGTTGCAAAGTTAGTCAATTGTTCCTTGCGAGTTCCTTCATAGATACCTGTTGTATAGAAATCATACTTCGCATTAAACGTCTTGTCAATAAGAAATGTCTTGCCAATACGTCTACGTCCGTAAACGGCAACCAACTCAGCCTTGGGAGAACTGATAATATCCTGCAGGAGTGCCATCTCCTGATGCCTGCCCACCATAATGTTTTTATTCTCCATACCAGATGTATTAATTTTGTGCAAAGGTAATACTTTTAAATGGAATCAAAAAGAAAAATGTATTTATTTTATTGCGGTAACCCTAATTATTTTTAAGTTACCGCAGTAATATAAGCATTGTATTGTCAGAAAGCGGCTCCCAAAAATCTAATATTTGACATAAATTATAATGTGAAAATTGTCTCTTTACCCCCAATTTTGTTGCCAGTTGAAATCCCATAGATGTTTTCAACTTGTCAACGATAAAACTTGACAACGGTGATAATATAAATCACTTGCAGAATAAAGATGTGGAGATTCTGCAAGGTGAAAATGTTAAAATCGAGGGTGGCTTGCAAGTGTGCCTACAATGTGCCTACAACTTTGAAATACTTAGAAAAGAAAAGTCCTGTAAGTTGCTTACTTACAGGACTTTGTCTTTTGGGTGCCCGGTGGGACTCGAACCCACGACATTCAGAACCACAATCTGACGCTCTAACCAACTGAACTACGGGCACCATGAGCATTCTTTTGAAATGCGAGTGCAAAGGTAAGGGAATTATTTTGATTTACCAAATAATTCCCTTATTTTTTTTATTTTTTTACGGGTGCTGCTGGAGCGGCTGCCTTTTCTTGTGCAGGAGCAGCTTCCTTTGCTGCAGGTGCATCTTTAGCAGGAGCAGCTTGCTGACCAACGCCAAATCCAGGAGTATTGGTTGGGTTGGTGGTTTCTGTCTGAGTAGCGATATTCTCCAAAACGCTCTGTTCTGAAGCGGCTTTTGGAGCTACCCAAGCGCAAATCACGCTGAATGCTACCATGGCGATAGCCAAACCCCATGTGGTTTTTTCCACGATGTCGGTGGTTTTGCGTACGCCCATAATTTGGTTTGAAGAAGAGAAGTTGGAAGAAAGTCCTCCACCTTTCGATTCTTGGATAAGCACGATGATAATCATCATCACTGCTGCCAAAACAATCAGTACTACGAATAATGTGTAAATCATTTTTTTAACTATTTATTTTTCGTTATTTAATATCAATTTTTCCAAAAAACGTATTTGGTCTGCAAAGTAAACATTTTTTTTTGGATAATTCAAATTTAATCGCCTAATAATTTCGAGTGCCTTGGAATATCTGCCTTGTTTGATGTAAATTTTGGCTAAAGTCTCGGTAAAATAGCCATCTTCACCTAAAAAATCTTCTGTTTCTGTCTCTGTTTCTATTTCAGGTACAAATTCGGGTTTTTCCTTTAATTTTATCTTCCCTCCTTCGTTTTTGATAAAGTTGTCTATCAGATTCTGTCCTTTCAGTTGAACATTTTCCTCAGCCTGATGTTCCTCCTCGCTTTCGATATCAAGCAGATACGAAACGTAATCCACGGCAGCGTCAGCCGGAGTTGGCTTGCGCTTTTGTACGGCTCCAGTAGCCTCTTGTTCTGGGATAGAGTTCAAGAACTCATCAATGAGGCTGATGGTACGATTGTTTTCCGTCTTTTCTTTCCCCGTATCCTTTTGTTTTACTTCCTTGGGCTTGATTTTGTAATGAGAAGCCTCGACGAGGTTGAACAGCACTTTACGATCCGTGACGTAAATAGCCGCACGGCGAAGTTCCTCATCGAATGTAGGGTCATGCAGTAGATATAGATTTTGCAACATCAACAATCGTGCTGGCTGATAGTACGGATAAAGAGCTATCAGACTTCTCAAGTCGTATAGCGTTTCCTTGTCCATCAGTTCTGGATGCTGCATGAGTTGTGTCAATTCCATCATTTAATATAGGTTTAATGATTCCTTCTTACCAGTTGGCTACCGTTGCATTGAATATTTGGTCAACAATTTCGTCTAATATCTCATCCACGAGCTTATCCTGAACAGCGTTCAGGTTTTGTGTGGTTTCGTATGACGATGCTGCCGAAAATGATTTTTCAAAATCCTCATCGTGCTTTTTGGTGTTGGTAAACCTCACGTTTACCGTGATTGAAAGCTCTGTTTGTGATGAATAACCCTCACTTGAAACAGACTTGTTCCTTTGTGTGTATTGTGTTATTTCACCTTCGATTTTCATGTCGCCGTTTCGTTTCACCAAACTCAATTTCGTGTTGTCGGCAAACTTATCTTTCAGCTTGTTGTTGAACATGGGAGCCATCGGACCCCATACATAGCTGGCGCGTATTGGGAAGTCGGCTATTTGTATAGTCTTGGTTTCCGCATAGTTTATACTTGCCCCGTTAAACTTATAACTTGCCGTAAACAATCCTAAGTTTAATGCACATGACGATAGCGTAAGGATGCACAGGCAGAGTATGATATTCTTGATGTTCATGTTCATTTTATTCTATCACATCTGTAGAAGCTATTTGTTTGTCAAGTCCAAACTCCTTGAGCCATCTATATAATGTACGGTCAGAAATACCCAGTTCTTTGGCAGTTTTTTTCCTATTTCCGCCAGTACGTTCCAGTGCCTTGATGGTCTTTTCTTTGTTGCTCTCCCGCAAGTTCAGGTTCTCAAGTTCGTTCATCTCATTGATTTCCTCGGCTTCTGCATCCTCGATTTTGTTAGGGTCGTTAGCTTTTACAGGATGACCTATTGCCTCTACCGCAGCTATTGGAATATTATACCCAATGCCATTTGTGTCACGTACCTCCTCTAATTGCTTTCTCAGTCCGTTCATGTCACGACGCAAGTCATTCACGTTACCACGCAGCTCATAGAGAATTTTATATAACAGTTCCCGTTCGCTCTCGTATGAGTGAGCACCTGGTTGGGATATGGTAGCCAGTTGTGTACTTTCCGGGTCTTGCGGAATGAATTGCAGTAGCATCTCTGCATTGATTTCCCTCTCTTGACTCAGTACCGACATTTGCTCAGTGATGTTTTTCAATTGCCTCACATTTCCTGGCCATTTATATTTGAGCAGTATTGCTTTTGCGTCTTCCGTCAAAGTAATTTTAGGCAATCTGTATTTTTCAGCCATTTGCATGGCAAAGAGACGGAAGAGCAATAGAATGTCATTGCCACGTTCACGCAGGGCAGGCATCTGTATGGGGATTGTATTTAAACGGTAATATAAATCCTCGCGAAACCTTCCCTCACTGATAGCCTTTCGCATGTTCACGTTGGTCGCAGCCACAATACGCACGTCGGTTTTCATGATTTTAGTACCACCTACACGGATATATTCACCCGTTTCCAATACGCGTAACAGACGGGCTTGTGTGGCGAGTGGCAGTTCTCCCACTTCATCAAGGAAGATCGTACCCTTATTGGCAATGCCAAAATATCCTTCGCTTTCACCGATGGCACCTGTAAACGAACCTTTTTCATGACCAAACAACTCGCTGTCGATAGTTCCTTCTGGGATGGAACCACAGTTGATGGCGAAATATTTCTCTCTGCGTCGAGGAGATGTATCATGAATCACACGAGGGATAATCTCTTTACCCACGCCACTTTCGCCCACGACGAGCACACTCAAGTCTGTAGGTGCCACTTGCAGTGCCACATCTAACGCTCGGTTCAATCCATCGCAATTACCCACGATGTTATACCGATTCTTGATGGTTTGTAATTGAGTCGTATTCATTGAAGTGCCAAAATTACACAATTTATTTGGTATAACTGCAATAATGGCAGAAAATTATAGAAAATTAGCGAAAAGACAAATACCTTTAAGCTTTTTCGTGTTTCTTAGGAATTGAAAATCTTATTTTCTCACCCTCGTCACGTTTCTCGTGGTATAATTTTTCCAATGGATTTTCGTAAGGCTCGTCATAGTTGATGCGATTGCGATAAACATCTATAGCCGAGTAGATAGCTTGTCGGAGAGAACTTTCATCCCCCTTGTTTTGACCTGCAATCTCAAAACTTGGTGACAATGTGGGCGATGTGCAAACGTAGGGTATTCCAGCCAACATGGTAAAACAACAGTCTCCTTGGATGGTGTTGAATGGCATTGTGCCTTGGTCGTGATACATGGCGAGGATTCCGTCAAACGCCTTATATTTCTCATTTCTGAAGAAATCATCCGTAGTAAATGGACCGAATGCCTCAATATGCAGTTCTTCCTGCTTTTCTATGGCTGGTTTGATGATGGTTGTCTCTTCTTCGCCATCTGCATTTGGGTTTAATGCCAAGACTGCTATTCGAGGGTTGAAAATGCGGAAGTCGCGACGCAATGTCGTGTGTAAGGTTTTCAATTTCTCTGCCACATGGTCGATGGTGATATGATTAGAAACATCCTTTATGGCAATATCTTTTGTTGCCAAGGCTATTCTCATGAGGTTGTTACAGATAATGACCGTTGACTTGTCATTGGTGTCCTCCAACTTTTTCTCGATGTACTCAACCTGTCCGGGAAACTGATATTCCATATTCTTGTTGATAGGCATGGTGACCAATACTTGAAAACATCCATTCTTGAAATCTTCCAGAGCCTTGTCAAGAGCCTTCACGCCAGCTTGGTGCGATTCCTGTGTTGGCTTTCCTAAGTCAACTTTCACTTCTTCGTTAAAGCATGTCAACAAGTTTACTTTCCCGTCGTGAGCCTCTTCGGCATGATTGATTATCGTGAAGTTAGCCTGTGTGTCAAGAGCTTTTCGATGATAGGCTGCCACTTTTGGCGAACCGTAGATGATAGGAGTGCAGAGTTCCAGCATCTCGGGAGTAGAAAAGGTTTTAAAAATCAGTTCGTATCCAATACCGTTTGTGTCACCGTGGGTGATAGCCACGAGAATTTTCTTGTTGTCCATAATCAATTATTTTGTTTTGTTCAAGTTTCGTTATTACTCCACTTTAATATAATTCAGAGACTCATTAAGAGTCGTGATTAACGAAATGTCAGGCATTCTTTTTTGCTGTACTCAACAGTCCACATGCCGCATAGATGTCTTGCCCCCTTGAAGCGCGGATGGTCGTAAATATCCCTTTATTGGTAAGATAATCCCTAAACGATTCCATCTTCTTTTCATCCGTTTCATGGAGAGGCACGGAAGGAATATGATGGAAACGGATGAGGTTGATACGGCATTCCAATCCGTGTAACAATCTGACGATTTCACGGGCATGAGTCATGGAGTCATTGAGTCCTGCAAAAAGAATGTACTCGAATGAAAGTCGTCGTTGGTGGGAGAAGTCGTATTGTCGCAATAGTTCCACTACATCCTTGATAGACATTCCTCGTTCAGCCGGCATGAGTTGTGCCCGTTGTTCAGGAATGGGAGAGTGCATACTGATTGCTACGTGACATTCACTTTCGTCTAAGAATCTTTTCAACTTGTTCTTGATGCCAACCGAACTGACTGTGATGCGTCTTGGGCTCCATGCGTAGGCATAATCGGCTGTTAGTATGTCGGTTGCTCTCAATACGTTATCAAGATTATCCATTGGTTCCCCTTGTCCCATGAATACGATATTGGTCAATGACTCCCGCTGAGGCAATGAGTAAATTTGGTTAAGTATATCGCGGGCAGAAAGGTTTCCTTCAAATCCCTGCTTTCCCGTCTGGCAAAACAGGCAATTCATCTTACATCCCACTTGACAAGACACACATAGTGTAGCACGGTCTTTGTCGGGAATGTAAACCGTCTCGACGAATTTATTAGAGGTGAGAGGTGAGGGGTGAGAGGTGAGGGTATGCTCTTCTGTCATGGGACAGGTTGTCGCTACGGGGAAGAGATACTTGATGGTTCCGTCCTTCGAGTATTGCGCATCGATAGGGTCGGCACATCCAATCGTGTAAAACTCTGCCAGTTTTGCACGGTTGGCTTTAGACAAGTTAGTCATTTCGTCAATGCTTTTCACGTGTTGTACGTACAGCCATTTTACGATTTGTGTTGCGGTGAATGAGGGAAGTCCCAATTCTTTCACGGCAACTTTCAATTCTGTCAGCGACATACCGAGAAGGGCTTTCTTGTC
Organism: Prevotella sp. UBA6994; assembly: GCA_002449845.1. Taxonomy (GTDB): domain Bacteria; phylum Bacteroidota; class Bacteroidia; order Bacteroidales; family Bacteroidaceae; genus Prevotella. Next base: position 7,624 of record DJXW01000020.1, on the reverse strand, counting down.
TAATTCCATGTTCTTTTTTTTGCCTTATGTTGGCAAAAGTACGAATAATCATTGTAAAAAACGAGCATTTTCATAAGATTAACGCATTTCCATGTGTCAAGTTTGCTTAAAATGTCATTTTTTTGTATTTTTGCACTAAATAAACACGTTTATCTATGAGAGAAAAAATAGATTGTTTCTTACCTTGCGATGATATTCATGTCATGGAAGAGTTGCTTGACGTGCTTCGTCAGGATAAGACCATACACCATATTCATTTGTTGGTATCTGAGGAATTTGCTCAGAAAAATGCCGCACCTCGTGATTGTAATTATTTAGTGGTAGATAGTCTCACATCTACACAAACGGTCTTGGCTATAGAACAAGATACGGAAGCCGACTACGTACTATGGAGTTTGAAAACTACGCCAGTGAGATTGGGACTGTATGCACTCGACCGTTTCTTACGAACGGCATGTGATACAGATGCAGCCATGGTTTATAGTGATAGATATGAAGCAAGGGAAGGTGTGGAAAGCATTACCATCCATCCTGCCATAGACTATCAGTTAGGCAGTGTCAGGGATGATTTCGATTTCGGGCAGTTGATTCTCGTTAAATCACAGTGCTTGCACGATTATGCCATGCAGGTGTCCATCGGAGATTATCAATATGCAGGCGTTTACGACTTGCGGTTGTTCTTGAGTAGGAGTGGTGACCTTTTCCATATCAATGAATGTCTTTATACGGAGGTGGAACTTGATACCCGAAAAAGTGGAGAGAAGCAGTTTGACTATGTAAATCCTCGCAATAGGGAGGTGCAAATAGAGATGGAGCAGGTGGCAACGGCACATTTGGATGCTATTGGTGCGAAAGTAGATACCACCTCTTACGTGGATGTTGACATCAATGAGCAGAATTTTGAGTTTGAAGCATCTGTTGTCATCCCCGTGTATAATCGAGAAAAGACCATTGCCGATGCGGTTAACTCCGCTTTATCGCAAAAGACGAGCTTTAAATATAATGTCATAGTTGTAGATAATCATTCCACAGACTGCACGGGTGAAATCTTGGAAACCATCATCAATGATAAGACCAATCCGAGAAACAAGACACAGCTTATCCACATCATTCCTCAACGCAGAGACTTGGGTATAGGAGGATGTTGGAATGTGGCTGTCAATGATGACCGATGTGGTAGGTTTGCCGTTCAATTGGATTCCGATGATTTGTATTCTTCTCCCCAAGCGCTTCAACAAGTAGTAGATACCTTCCGCAAACAAAAGGCTGGGATGGTGATTGGAAGTTACAGGATGTGTGATTTCGATTTGAACACGTTACCGCCAGGACTCATTGACCATCGTGAATGGACGGATGATAACGGACCCAACAATGCTTTACGTATCAATGGTTTGGGTGCGCCTCGTGCGTTTTTTACCCCATTGGTTCGTCAAATTCGCTTCCCTAATACCAGTTATGGCGAAGATTACGCTTTGGGATTGGCATTCTCACGCAAGTATCGTATAGGTAGGATTTATACCGAATTGTATCTTTGCAGACGATGGGGAGGCAACAGCGATGCAGCATTGAGCATCGAGAAGGTAAATGCTAACAATCTCTACAAGGATAGATTGCGAACAATGGAGATTTTGGCACGTCAACAATTGTATCAAGGAAAAACGGAAGAACATTCAGATGGTGGCTTGCAACGTTTCTTCAATCGACAATTAGAAAAGTGGGATGATGCTCAAAGGCATTATCGGGATTTGGCTCATGTGCAGACACGCGAGTTGTCGTATGGTGACAATACCTTGAAAGTGCAGTGGAATCCAGCCCGTATGGTATCTACAGGAGCAAAGATTGATAAGAAGACTTTGGCGGAACGTCCTTGCTTCTTATGCTTGAAGAATCGTCCACTTAATCAAATCTCCAAATCAGTGGATGAGCGTTTTGAATTGCTTATCAATCCTTTCCCCATCTTACCCACTCATTTTACGATACCCGCCAAAAAACATCTTCCACAGCAGATATTCGAATATTACAATGAGATACATAAGTTGTTGAAGACTTATCCTGAGCTGACTGTCTTCTACAATGGTCCTGAATGTGGGGCTTCTGCACCAGATCATTTACACTTGCAAGCCGGCACCAGCGATGTGTTGCCCATTCAAGCGGGATGGCAACGCCTCAGTAGGAAACTGGAAGTGATATGCACCGTGAACGAACAGGAATACTTGGCACAAATCAATGATTTCGTTTGTCCTGCCTTTGTCATCAAAAGCAGACACGAGTCCACTGACGTGTCTTTGTTCAGAAAGTTGTATAAGGTGCTTGATGAATCACGAAACTCCACATTGAGGAAGAAAGAGCCCATGATGAATATTGTGTCATGGAAGCAAGGAGATGATTTCTTGTCGGTGGTCTTCCCACGCAAGAAACACCGTCCTGATTGTTATTATGAAGAAGGTGACAACCAATTGATGGTAAGTCCTGGAGCGTTGGATATGTCGGGCCTGTTGATTACACCCCGACAGAACGACTTTGATAGGATAACACCAGAGTTAGCAGTTGACATCTTGAGAGAGTGTAGTATTGACGAGAATGACATGTCTTTGTTGGTAAAGCATCTGAGAAATCAGTTTGATGCTGAATCACCGTTGTCTGAGGTGTCAGAACGTTTCCGTAAGGAGCCTTGCGTGAGGGTAGGCATCGTAAGTGGACAGAAAATCTGTTTCTCGCTCAATGCCCCATATATAGCGAAAGGCGAGGAGTTGGTAGGCGACCAAGAAGTGGAGTTCTCCGAAGGAGGAATCCTCTGGAAAGGAAACCAATACCGTGAGTTGGCATTCATCCCCAAATCACTTGACGACTCTTTCTCCTTGAAAGATGTTACCATTGGCGTGAATTTCCATTGGGAAAGAAAAGAGACCCAAACATTCCAGGGAATGTTACGATTGGTGGTCGAGGCTGACAAGATATGTGCCATCAATGAATTACCCGTAGAGAGTTATTTAGAGAGTGTCATCTCAAGTGAGATGAAAGCTACGTCTTCTCTCGAACTGTTGAAAGCTCACGCTGTCATTTCTCGTAGTTGGCTCTTGGCGCAGATGGACAAACGTCAAAAAAACTTGGAAAACGGCAATAATTTCTTTTCCTTCATCAAGAAAGATGACGAACTGATTCGTTGGTACGACCGTGAAGACCATACGATATTTGACGTTTGTGCCGATGACCATTGCCAGCGTTACCAAGGTATTACCATGAAAACCGACAATAAGGTGATGGAAGCAGTAAAGGCCACGAGAGGACAGGTGTTGATGTCTGAGGGAGAGATTTGTGATGCTCGTTTCAGCAAGTGTTGTGGTGGCGTAACGGAGGAGTATCAATTCTGCTGGGAGGATACTCGTGTGCCTTATCTGCTTTCCGTACGTGATGGCAATGGCGAACTTCCTGATCTGACCGTAGAGAAAAATGCGGAAGAATGGATTAGACATGCTCCCGAATCATTCTGTAACACCCAAGACAGGCAAGTGCTGTCACAGGTGCTTAATCACTACGACCAAGAGACGACGGAATTTTATCGCTGGCGAGTAACCTATACCCAAAAGGAATTGTCGAAATTGGTTAGTGACAAACTGAAAATGGATTTTGGCGACATTGTAGATTTGATTCCTTTGGAGAGGGGCAAGAGTGGAAGAATATCAAAATTGAAAATCGTCGGTACGAAGCGTACTTTCACCATCGGAAAAGAGTTGGAGATACGTAGAGCTTTGAGTGAAACCCATTTGTATAGCTCTGCCTTCGTAGTGGATAAACACGCCAATCGTTTTGAATTTATTGGTGCCGGATGGGGGCATGGTGTTGGCTTGTGCCAAGTGGGTGCTGCCATGATGGGTGAGAAAGGTTATCAATACAAAGAAATATTATTGCATTATTACAAAAATGCAGATGTGAAACAAATTTATCAATAAAGGGAAATCAATGATTAAAATGAAACAGATACAAAAAAATCCTTGGAGTTGGGTACCCACCCTGTATTTCGCGGAAGGATTGCCCTATGTGGCGGTAATGACAATATCCCTGATATTGTACAAACAATTGGGATTGAGTAATACGGAAATCACGTTTTACACCTCATGGCTTTACTTGCCTTGGGTTATCAAACCGCTATGGAGTCCGTTCATTGACTTGATCAAGACCAAACGTTGGTGGATTGTTACTATGGAGTTGCTGATAGGAGCGGCATTCGGTGGCGTGGCATTTATGATTCCTACGTCGTTTTGGTTGCAAGGTACGCTGTTTTTCTTTTGGGTGATGGCGTTTGCTTCTGCTACTCACGATATTGCGGCTGATGGTTTTTATATGTTAGGACTCGACACGCACAATCAGGCATGGTTTGTAGGGATAAGGTCAACATTTTATCGTTTGGCAACAATTTTCGGACAGGGCGTGTTGGTCATGATTGCCGGTAACTTACAGGTGATTTACCGCAACAGTATATCTTATTCTTGGAGTTTGATGTTTTATGGTGTGACGGGAATATTTATAGCCTTGTGGCTTTGGCATCATTATGTTTTGCCTACTCCTACTGAAGATACGGCTCGCAATGACGTAAACGCCAATACGATATGGAAGGAGTTCGTGAACACCATCAAGACTTTTTTCAAGAAAGAGCAGGTGTTGGTAGGTATTCTTTTCATGCTGTTGTATCGTATGCCCGAGGGCTTGTTGGCAAAAGTGTCTGCTTTGTTCCTCATTGATGCCTCACATAATGGTGGTATGGGATTATCGCCACAAGAATATGGATTGGTGCAAGGAACGGTGGGCGTGATAGGTCTTACGCTTGGTGGTATCCTTGGCGGTATTTGTGCCGGTAAGGATGGTCTCAAAAAGTGGCTTTGGCCAATGGTGTGTGCCATTACGCTGCCCGATATAGTATATGTCTATCTGAGTTATGCTCTAAACAGCAATCTGATGGTCATCAACGTTTGTGTGTTCATTGAACAGTTTGGATATGGTTTTGGCTTTACTGCTTATATGCTATACCTTATTTATTATAGTAGGGGACAGTTTAAGACCAGCCATTATGCCTTGTGTACTGCGTTCATGGCATTGTCGATGATGATACCTGGTTTGTTTGCCGGTGCATTGCAAGAGGCAGTGGGCTATCGCCATTTCTTCATCATTGTCATGGTATGTTGCATCGTGACATTCCTCGTTACCTCATTTTTGAAAATAGATTCTGATTTTGGTAAAAAGGAGAATGAATCATGATAATTAGAGTGTGTCCTTTGCAACCATGAAATACATCATACACATCATTTCGGTATTTCTCATGGCTATGGTGCTTGCCTCATGCACCGACAACGAGGCGATGCGCCAAAGGCTCAGCTACGTGAGCCAGTGCAACCGTGCCGACACGGTATTCACCGAGGCATGGCTGCCCACGGTAGATTCCTTGGTCAGCTTCTTCGACCACCACGGCAACGCCAACGAAAAGATGATGGCGCATTACCTGAAAGGACGCGTTTACTGTGATATAGGAGATGCACCACAAGCCCTTAAATGCTATCAACAAGCAATGGAAATGGCGGATACCACCGACAAAGATTGTGATTTTTACCAGTTGATGGTTATCCATGGGCAAATGTCTGAAATATTCCAAAAACAAAATCTTCCCATAGAGGGAGCAACTGAATTAAAGAAAGCAAATCAGTATGCGATAATGCTCAATGACACTATTAGTAGTTTCATATATCATCAAAGGCTTGCCGTTTCATTCTATGAACTTGGACAAGTTGACAGTGTATTCATTATTTCAGACAAATTGTCAAGTTTGGAAAAAGACCAAAAATCTATTTCATACTCTGTAATGCTTCCCATTCGTACAGCATTAGAGTCCCATGATTACATAAATGCTAAAAAATATATTGATAAGTTCAATTGTGAAAGTTTTGACGAAAGGAATGGACGAGAAGGGAATACCTTGGGATTGTTTTATGCTAATTTAGGTCGCTATTATATGGAAACTGGAAAAATAGATTCCGCATTATACTATTACAAGCGTAGCCAAATATTATGTAAGGGAGCATCCCACCGTCTTGTTTTGTCCCATGGACTGTTTGACCTATACAAGAAGATGGGATTGAAAGATTCAATTTGCAAATATGCAGATTTGTACACGCAATTAACAGACTCTTCTCTTAAAATCATGAAAACAGATGCTATCATCCAATCTCAAAGTGCTTATAATTATCAGTTACATTTACGAAAAGCTGAACAAAGCAAAGTGAGGATGGAAAAGACAAAATTGGTAGCAATTATATTATCAATGGTTTTGCTCTTAATAGTTTTGCTATCATATATGGCTATCAGGCGCATTAAACAGAAAAACAAGGAACGAATAATTAAATTAAATGCAGAGTATAATCAATACTTACTGAATTACACCCATATAAAAAATGAATATGAACAATTGTCGAGACAAAAGGACAATCTAAGCAATTATGTCCAAGAAAAAGAAAAAGAGATGGAGGTATTGCGTCAAACCTTATCTTCATTACATGATATAGACTCTCAATCCCAGTTTTGGGAAATGGAAGAAACGTTACTATCTACAGATATAGTAATCAAATTTCACGACATGGCAGCAAAAGGACAGAAAGCAGGTATGGCGGAATGGAATACATTACGTGGATTCGTTAATGTATTTATGCCTAATTTTATAAAAGCCTTGTCTGAAAAAAATGAAAAAATCAATTTAAAGGAAACCAATCTTTGCATACTAATCAGACTGCAATTCATACCTTCTGAAATTGCAACCTTGATGGATTCTTCTGCTCAATCATTGTCTAATCTCCGTGTGAGATTGTTGCATAAAATGTTTAAAATGGAAGGAACCGCCAAAGATTTCAACGAACAAATTAACAAAATAGATATATTGTAATTATTCATAACGAGCTGATAATCAACACAAATATTAAAAACGTGAAATATGTGAAATCATAAAATTTGCATTGAATAAATGTGCTTTGTAATTTTGTCATGAACTTTAAATTATAAAGCTTATGAGAAATTATATTTTAATTATTTTTTTAAGCGTTACACTTATGACAGGACACGCTTTAGGAGCAACTGCAAAAGTTTGCAAAAACATTGCTCTTAATGTTTCTGTACAATGGGAGGATCCTACGAATTATCCCCAACCTTTACCGAAATCCCCCATACAAGTACCAAGTGTTTCACTTGAAAATCACACCTTGTACTTCGACACCCCATGTGACGGCTGTACGCTGAACATCGTGGACGAGAACGACGTGGTGGTTTATACATTGGTGATTCCCACGGGTACTACCTCGTTGGTGCTTCCGTCAACCTTCTCAGGCGATTACACCATCCAAATCATCCGTGGCTACTACCTCTTTTATGGCTCGATTAACCTACTGTAGATACTTCTAAACATTTATTATATAATGTCCCGTCAGGGAGGTGTGCCTTATATGAGTAATCAAACGGCACACCGACCTGATTTTTTCAAATCAATAACAATCTATTTTAAACACCATGAAAACAACAATTATATTTTTATTGACATCATAAAAAATAAGCATAGGAAGCTTTGTTCAATAGTTCGTTAAAAATTCAA
>DJXW01000033.1:45271-49799 GCA_002449845.1 Prevotella sp. UBA6994 | reverse complement strand
TATGGGATAGCTGTGTCTTAACGTCAAATAATCAAGTCAAATGGGTGGATAAACGAACACTTTCGCAAGCCAAGGATGCCTTTTGAGGCACTCAAACCAACTGAACTGATTCAGAAGGTAAGGCTTCCACTCACAACTGTTAATTTTTAGAACTTACCTATCAAGTTTTGCAATCGTCCATTCAAGGACGTAGAGCAGATGAACGATGTGATGATAGCAAACTGGAACAGCGTGATAGGTAAAGATGATACAGTTTTCCACTTGGGCGATTTCTGTCTGGGTGGTGCGGCAGAATGGACAAAGATACTCGACCGTCTGAATGGCAAAATTTATCTAATCATGGGTAACCATGATTTGAAGAATATTCGACAAGGATTCATCAGTCGCTTTGAGCATGTAGCCATGCAGATGCACATCGAAGTCGGCAAGCAGAGAATATACCTCTGTCACTATCCTTTCCTTTGTTTTGAAGGCAGTTACAAGGATGTCTGGCAGTTGTTCGGTCATGTCCATACACGAAAGAACAACACAGGAATAGATGCCGGAAGGTTACAGTATCTCTATCCAACACAATACGACGTAGGAGTGGACAATAACAACTTTACCCCAGTATCGTTTGGGCAAGTAAAGAGAATCATTGACAAGCAAGTTGAACAAAGTAAAGAAAAGTAACAATGAAGATACAATACATGAGTGACCTGCATATGGAGTTCGCAGAGAACAGCAGGTATCTGAAACATAATGAGTTTCCTGTTACGGGTGATGTGCTGGTTCTGGCCGGTGACATCTTCTATCTGAGAAACGATGCGGCCCCACTGGGCAAGTTCTGGAAATGGGCATCGACAAACTATCGCCAGGTACTTATTGTTCCAGGCAACCACGACTATTATGGTCATTATGACATAATGACTCGTGGTATGCAATGGGAATGGATGTTCAAGGAGAATGTCGGCTATTACCAGAATCAGGTAGTCAGAATCGATAATGTCGATTTCATCTTCAGCACCCTTTGGTCGCATATTCCGCCAGGTGATGAATATATCGTGTCCCATGGATTGAATGATTTCTACCAGACGCTGTATGAAGACCATCGCCTAACAGTAGATGATTACAACCGGATGCATCAGTTCTGTCTTGACTTTATCAAACGGGGCGTAGCCGAAAGCACGGCAGAAAAGATTGTTGTAGTGACCCACCACCTGCCTACGCAACAGGTGGTGGCACCGCAGCATCTTGGCTCAGACCTAAATTCAGCATTTGCTACGGAACTTGGAAACTTCATTGTTGACAGCCCGATCAATGTCTGGATTTACGGTCATTCACACACGAACATCGACACAACGATAGGACATACTAAAATTGTGTGTAATCAGATGGGATATGTGTTTGCGAATGAGTATCTGACAAACGGATTTGACTTCGGCAAAATGATAGAGATTTAATGAATGACAAAAATACAAAGAAAAAGTATACAATTATGAGTGGAGGTACATTTGATTATTCACAACGGACTATAGAACTTATAGCCGATGATATAGAACATACCATCTTGGAAGCAGGGAGAAAGATTCCAGATGTATTATTGGAAGAACAGCAACATCGTTACTCACGGGAGATACCATTAGAGGAACAATACTATAGTTCCTACAATCGGAAGACAATGGAGATTATGAAACGGGCAGTTTATATCCTTAGAATGGCATACATATATGCTCAACGAATAGACTGGATGTTGTCAGGTGATGACGGTGAAGATGATCTCGTTAGACGCTTAAACAAAGAACTGCATGAGCTTAAAACGAAGTATCCTAGCGGAAAGTTCACGTTTAAGAAGAAAAGAGTTCGGTATGATGATGACTACGGATGCTTCCGTGAAATTCCAGATGAGTAAATGAATTATAAAAACAGGTAAAAATGAATAGGAAAAATAAACAAAGTGATAGAGAAATCTTAGAAGAAATACTTATGATTCTAAGAAATCTGAAAGCATCTCCTGTAGTTGTCCAGCCCTCTATGAAGGTTTACAATAACAAAGAGGTTATGGAATTACTGGGAGTGAAGGATAAATATCTCAAAAAACTAAGGGATAATGGATATCTTGGTTTTTCAAGAGAAGGCGATAAGTATTGGTATACGCAGAAAGATGTAGATTGTTTTCTGCACAGTTTTCATTATGAACCATTTAATAGCAATATAAACAAATTATGGACTCTTTAAATTATAAATACATTCATGCCAGTAAACAAAAACGCATTATTGCGTTACAAGATAATAGACAGATGCCTACGCAACAGATACAGAAGATGGACGATAGAGGACCTGGTTGATGAAATATCTGAAGCGCTGTATGATATGGAGGGTATCCGCAAAGGCATCTCTTTGAGAACTGTTCAGAACGATATTCAGATTATGCGTTCTGACAAGCTCGGATACAATGCGCCCATTGAGGTATATGATCAGAAGTACTACAAGTACGCTGATCCGAACTACTCTATTACAGAGTTGCCCCTGACAGCTGAGGACTTCAATCTTATTACTAAAGCTGTGAAAATGTTGGAAACGACAGAGGACAAACCAGAGTTTCAGCAAATGGGTAGAATACTCACACGGGTTAAGAAAAGACTGACAGCTATTCTTAACTATGGATGATGGAAAGACTCCAGTTCCTTTTGCCAGGAGCTGGAGTCTTAAGTTGTTGAGTGAGGAATCGGATTCGAACCGATGAATGACGGTTTTGCAGACCGCCCCCTTAACCTACTCGGGCATCCTCACGTAATAGGGAGTTTGACAGGTTTCGAACCTGCGACCACCAGAGCCACAACCTGGCGCTCTACCTACTGAGCTACAAACTCCATGTAGTTGCGGGAGCAGGATTCGAACCTGCGTCCGGTTTTTGACCGGCCCAGCTTATGAGACTGGTGAGTTGGGCCACTACTCTATCCCGCGATTTTGCAGAAGCAGAAGGGTTCGAACCTCCGACCTTCGGTTTTGGAGACCGATATTCTACCAACTGAACTATGCTCCCATCGTTGAGGTGGAGGGACTCGAACCCACGAAGCCGAATGGCGGCAGATTTACAGTCTGCTCTCGTTGCCGCTAGAGAACACCTCAATATATTTGTGGAACCTCGTGGAGTCGAACCACGTTCTCAGGATTTTCAGTCCTGCGCATACACCAAGTCTGCCAAAGTTCCATCAGAGGAGGCTAAGGGATTCGAACCCTTGGAGCGTTTCACCGCCCTCTGGTTTTCAAGACCAGTGCAATAGACCAACTCTGCCAAACCTCCAATTTGCGGAAGCAGAAGGATTCGAACCTTCGGAGCCTTGCAGCTCGGCACGTTAGCAGTGTGCTGGTTTCGACCGCTCACCCATACTTCCATTGGATTTCGGGTGCAAAGGTACAATGCCACTCTGCAGCCTTTCTGCGTAACAAGAAAAAAGTTACAAAAATGTTTGTTTTTCGCTAATGTTCATTGACAAATTAGCTTTTCCCATAAGTACAAAGCATAAATGCCCAAATGAATAACTGATAACAAGTAATCATTCGGGCATTCTTATGTGAATCTTAGAAAAGTGTACAAAAAGAGGCAAAAACACCTTGGAAAAGTGTAATCGCATCATTTAAATCCCAACGTTGCACGTCGATAGTTGTACGAAAGCCAGTAGCTGCGTTTCAATGGGTCTGACAGGAAGGAACGGTTGATCAATTCTTTGGCCAATGGATGTTCCTTGGCAAAGAAATCCAATTCCCGTTTCACTAATCTTGCAGTCATACCAATGCGACGTCCAAATTCCTCAAAGTCCTTTCGTCCAACCGTTCTTGTATCGGATAGTTGCATGCCTTCTTTGAATAATCCTTTGTCGAGTGCGAAGATGCGTGGCATCCTCAAATGCAGACTGGTATTGATGAGGTCGTAAGCAGGAGTGAGGTGGTATTCTCCGTCACCTCGGTTGATTAGTGAGAAATTTTTCAGATGCGCGTCATCGTTGAGGATAAGATAGTTGAAGACAACGATGCGGAAGAACTTCAGGATTTCAACAGGAGCAGCCTTAACATACTTACGAATGATGTCTGCACATTCCTCATAACTCAGATTGCTATATTTGAAATCACTGCCTCCGTTGGCGTTTGTCAGTCCAGCAAGAGAAGCAAAATCTTCTTGACTATACTTCTGGCCGCTGGGACCGACATCAAAGCGACGGCAAAGATAGGCGGCTTCACCATCTTGGAAGAAACAAATGCCATTGGCGGCAGTCTCAATGTGATAGACTTGTGAGGCCAACTGCATGGTCAAATGTTCGTTGGCTGGACAATGCTTGCGGTCAAGCAAAGCATAGGATGAAGGAGCCGGTTTCAAGATGTATGTTCCACGTTCACCTTCGGCTGGCTTTACCAAATGTCCCTCACTATCCAGCACCAAACTCGCCTTGGGTTGAACACCAGAAAGCGAGATTCGTCCTACATTCTTCAGATAGGCTTCATTGTCGGCACTTTCGTTGTTGGGACTGTCAAAATCCAACACATGAAA
>DJXW01000033.1:0-45182 GCA_002449845.1 Prevotella sp. UBA6994 | reverse complement strand
ACCTCCTTCCCGTCAAACAATAGTTTTCGGGCTACAGGGGAATAGGTGGTAAAGCCTTCCTGCAAGGTGGAAGGGCAAACATTGACCTCTATCATCTTCACATCGGTTTAATGGTTACGGCTCCGATGGTATCGTGCCCGGCTGTTGCAAGCATGATACCAAAATCATCGTTTTCATCGATATGATGCAACATTGATTGCACCTTACGATTGGAACCTTCAGACAACATGTTATAAAAATAAGGAAAGAGATGGCTGGAATGGTAAGGCTCTTTTCTTACGGGCATGGCCAAGCAAACTGGCTCACCGTGGTAGTCCTCACCATAAGTGAACACATATTCTCTGGCATCGGTTTCTTGCAATATGCCAGCCTCCGTGTCGTGAACATAAACCTTACATTGTCTCATAGTCCAATTGTTTGATGTCAATATTTACTTGAAGCCCTAACGTGTCGAGAATTGTCAGCAGGGTTGCCAACTGCGGATTACCTTCACCACGTTCAATTGCCACAACAGTGTTTACAGCCACACTCGCCAAATCAGCCAACGTCTGTTGGTTGATACCGAGTTTCTTTCTTCTTTCTTTGATGGCATTTCCAATTTCTTGCTGTGTCATAATCCTATTATATTGCGATTTCGGTGCAAAGTTAGCAATAAATCTTTAAACGCAAAGCCAAAATCGCAATAAAATGATATTTTGGACTTCGATTTATCCCCCAAAAGCATAATTGGCATACAATCCCAATATAGTGCGATTTTTGATTAAATCAAACTCTTCATCATTTTTCGGCGATTTGAAGCAAATTCATTCAGTTATTTGAAACCTCCAGATTGTAGTCTGTTGCTTATACCGCCCATTAAGTCCCAAATTCTGCGTAAACAATGCGTAAACATTTTGTTTCAGTTAGGGGTATTTTTTTGATATTTAGAAAAAATCACAATTTTGTAAACAGCTGATTATCAGTACACTTCCATAACAACAAAATATCATAAAATATCACTTTGAGATACTCATAATCTGGAGGTCCCAGGTTCAAGCCCTGGCTGGTCCACATTGAAAATCAAGCACTTGCAAAGATTTTGCAGGTGCTTTTTCTTTTAGTAGTGACCTTTAGGTGACCGTTTTTTCTTGCGTCATACAGCTTTAATGTATTATCAACTCATCCTATTCTTTCAATTAGTTCGATGATGGATTCATCCACCTTATAATATTTACGGGACTTCCCTTTTTACTTTCCCTACCTTTACACACATAATGTGGTTTTCGGGGTTGGGCACGAGTTCTTTCTGTTTCTTCTTACTCTTGGTTAGCTTTTATGGCTCTGAACTCTTCTTCTGTAACAACGCTCATAGTCATCGTCTCTTTGACTATTCTGATATATCCATCTTCCTGTTCTGTCTCAAAACGCAAGCCCTTTAAGGCTTTATTGCTGATAGGGACATACCAAGATATATCTGTTTCTAAACCGATTGTATATTTCTCCAAGGTATTTGTACCCAAGGCGTTGATGTACTTTACATTCTCATCCATCGGGTTACATGATGAGATACGGAAATGGCACTCTTCGTCTTTCAGTAAAGGTAACCGAACTTCGCAGTTTGGAAGGACAAACCAAACTAATCCTCTATCCATATCGGTTATAAGCATTTCCTTCTGTGAGTTGTTTCGTACAACGAGGTCAAGCAAAAGTGTTTTCAGGTCTTCTGCTTGGGCCCTGGCATCTGCCGATGCAGCAAGAGAAGCATTTGTATTTTCCCTTGCATTCACATAGTTCTGCATAGCCCATCCTTTATTGTAACCTGAGTTCATTTGGCTTTGAGCCATTCCTTCTGATGCAGAAGAAAGGGCTGCTGCGACCATAGACCAGCCAGCTGCGCTCTTCGCCCTTTTAATGTCACGAACCAGTTCTTGTGATACAACCTGCTGCGCCAAGGTGCAAGTGATTAGTCCGTCTTTAGATGACATCACCAGGGAATGAGACTTATTTGTCAAAGAATCTACTTCGCCATTCTCGATTAAAAGAAGGCGATTGTCGTACGTTGGTATGTACGTTGTCTTTGCCTGAATGTGTGTAGCAAAGATGCAAATAAAGAACGATAAAGCAATAATTTTTCTCATGTTATTCCCTGTCATAATGGTTTTCAATGTAGTTCTCATTCTTTCCTATGACCAAGAGAATGATAATCATCAATAAGGGTGTTGCCAAAAGACTCAGCAGAATCCATACAACAACACTTCGATTACGCTTCTGAGCCATCACAGCAACAAGCACATACAAGCCAACTGTTATACCGATGACTAATAAAAGGCCTACGATGGCAATTATAACATATAGTCCTTCATTTCCGTTTGACGGTTCATAGCCATAGCTGTATCTGCCCAATGGATTATCATCTATTGACTCTGCTACCTCTTCTTCAACATTGTAGTCTTTGAGTTGAAACTTTATCTTAAATGCAGGATTCCCAAATTCATCTTTAGTCTTGTAATAATGATAGTTGCGACTATGTTCGTAAGCAGGGATGTCAAGTTTCCTTGTCATTCCTGGGGCAATAATCACGCTTCTGGAAAACTCTTCGTAGTCCAGTTCGTTGCCAGCCATATCAAGATATGTAATCAAGAACACAACATTCTTGACTTCCTCACTTGAATTATTTTTCAAAGCCAGTGTACCGCTACTATCTAACCAACTTTGTTCATACGAAACCATTGTAATGTCCTTTTCCAAATCCTTATTGGCTGCAAATGCAACCATCGAAAGGAAGATGCTCAGTAGAGCAATTGTCAATCTTCTTGTTGTCATACCTTTGGGTTTTTATTTGTCTATTTGCTTTACATGGTTTTACACTGTTCTTTGTTCACAACCCGATCTCTAAACAACCACATGTTGGTGAAGTTGCGTGAGATGTTCTGCACTAGTCAAGTTCATCACCATTCCATAAACTCTTAAGTCACAATACCAATTTATGAAATCTTCGTAACTGGTTTTGAGACCATGAGCCAAGTCAAAGTCGTTTCCTATGAGAACTATTCTATTCATCTTTACAAGCTATTACCGTATTTATCTAACCAGGCTTGTGCCTGCTTGTATTCAGGACAGTGGGAATTGAGCAGAGTTTCAAACTTCACAGTATGTTTCATGATTAGTGTATGACAGAGTTCATGGATAATCACATAGTCTATCACGAACTCTGGTGCCTTGATGATACGCCAATTGATAGATATGTTCTTGTCTGCAGAACAATTGCCCCATTTCTTTTTCTGACTGCGTATAAACAGCCTATTGAATGGGAGCAACAACTTTTCTGATAGTTCATGCACCCTTGGACGAATATATACTCCTGCTACGTATTTCAGCCATTTCTCCTGAGTTGGAATGTCAAGTAGATTTCTTTTTGCCTGTATCGTTTTACTTTCGTTATTGACCACCACTTTATTCTTGTATTGCGATGAATAGTAATAGGCATACCGATTACCAAACAAGAGGAGTTCGTTTCGCTTAAGCAGGATTTTGCTTTTCTGTTGAAAGAAACGTTGCTTAGAAGCAATCCATCCGGCTTTCATCTCTAATACTTTAGACACCTCTTCATCCGTAAAACTATTAGGGACAAATAGATGCACGGAGCCATCTTCATTAACTCGAAGACGGGCATGCTTCACGTTGCGGTGTTCTACTGTATAATTGGCTGGTAGTGTCATTAGTTCAAACTAAAGTTATCTATGATAGATTTCATCAGCTTTTCGCCAAGTTCACCGTCAACATCCAGATTCAGAGACTCGTATTTGTCGTTTGCGGCTAATAATTCAACCTCAAATCTCATACGATTATACTCTGGTGTCACCTCTTGCCATCCAATATAAATTTTTGCTCGGATTCTCTCCGTCAGTTTCTCCGCAAAATCCCTAACTAATTCTTCGCTGAAGTTATCTATATGGTTCTTGATTGTTTGATATATTTCGAAGGTACCTTTGTTGTCAAAGCCCATTTTCCTTGGCATTTCAAAAGCCTCATCCACCTCCGTGTAAAGTTCACTCAACTGTTTCAAGATTCCTTCAATTTCAGTCGTATTAGCATTTTTCTGTCGAATCAGGGCATCCAGCCGTTCTTGATACTCTATGTAAATAGCACTGCTGTTCTGATTTGTTCGAATCATTGTCTCAATATCACGAATAATCTTCTCAGCTTTGTCGCTGGGTGATAGCTTCGTTTCTTGCAATTTTGTCAGATAGTCTGCATCAATCGCTATTTCCGGCATGTGACCTCTGAAATCAAGCAGCATGGTACTTTCTTCCAGCAACTTCCTTGTCTGAGCAGCATAGAATTCGGCATCGAAGTCTATACGGCGGAATTCCTCCATATAGAGTTCATAGATAGTCACCAACCACTGATACCTTGTGCGATAAGGGCGAAGTCCTGGGTTCGGACTAATGGCTTCCCATAGTTGTACGACACGATGGAATTCGTTCTCAAACTGTCCGTGGTCTATCTCGCTTAACTTTCGAATAATAGAAATCTGACACTCGTAAGTATCTTCCAACTTAATTTCCTCAAAATGCTTAAAGGCAGTATCAAGCACTTTGGGGAAATCCCTCAGCAAAGAATCCACATCCTCAAACTCACCAATGTCCTGAGGGTCATAGTTCAATGCCTCCTTATAATTCTGGAACACACCTACATAATCGACTATCCGGCCAAATTCCTTGGTAAGTTTCATCTCTCCCTCACCATAATCGTAAGGACGATTTGTCCTTGCCACCGCTTGCAGCAGATTGTGGTCACGCAGCGGGCTGTCTAAATACATCGTCTGTTCAATAGGCGCATCAAAGCCGGTCAATAGCATATTGCAGACGATGAATATTTTCAGATTATTACCTTTTGCCTGCTCCTCGGGCGTGATGTGTTTCTTGAATTTCTCAATCAACTGCTTTCGTTCTTTATCTGTCAGGTAGAACGGTGAGAACATATCGTATCGCTCTTTCGTCTCATACTGACCTGTGGAGAAGATTATCTGAAGTTCCGACTTGTCGAAATATTTCAGCAGTTCATGATAGTATAGCACACAAGCCTCCTTATCAATAGCAACCACTTGTGCCTTGAATCCTTGCGGCTCCAGTCGCTCCTTGAAGTCCTTAGCAATATCTGCTGCCAATACCTCTATACGTTCCGGTTTCTTCATCAGCGTTTTCCACGGCTGCACCTTTTGCTCAACCAGTCGTTTTTGGTCTTCTTCCAAGTCGGCCGTAATTTCCTCATAGCCTTTCTTCAAATTCTCCTTATCAAGAAACCACTGCGAAGGGCCAAGCGTGTATTTGATGGGCTTCGTGGCACCATCGCTGATGGCGTCAATAACACTGTACTTATCCAAATAGTATTCTATCTTGCCGTTCTCGTCCTTAATGCCAAACTCACGATGCGTTTTGGGTATAGGCGTACCTGTGAAAGCAAATCGCTTGGCATTAGGTAAGACCGCCTGTAGTTCCATCTGATAATCGCCATACTCTGTGCGATGTGCTTCGTCTATCAGCACTATCACGTTACCCCTGTCATCAACAATACTCCCCAGTTCGTTGAATTTCTGAATGGTGGTGACAAAGACACCAGCAGGCTTATCCTTGATAATAGACTTCAAGTCACCTACGCTCATCACCTGACGGGCATTCGGGAAAACACAGTCAAAGAATGTATCGCCCATCTGGTCTTTCAAGTCCTTACGGTCAACCACTATGAAAATAGTCGGGTCGTCCAGCTCTTCAGCCTTACGCAGTTTATAAGCCGTATAGAGCATGGTGAGCGACTTTCCTGAACCTTGCGTATGCCAGATGACTCCCTGTTTCTTGTCTGTATGGGTCACTCGATCCACAATCTTATTAGCAGCCCTTAACTGCTGATAGCGTGCCACCTTCTTGATGATTTTCCCGTTATCACGCTCAAAAACGATAAAATGCTGTAAAATGTCAAGTACACGCTCAGGCTGTAGAAGACCAATAATGCCAAACTTCATTTGCTCCAGCAGATTACCATTCGGCAGACGCTCTACATCAAAATGCATCAATCCGTCTTCTTCGTCCTTATATGTTCGGCACAAATCATTCTCTGGGTCAAGAATCGGATTGGGATACTTATTAGCTATTACAGAGTCTTTCCATTCATTGTAGTATGAGGCTGATGCTCTAGGGATACCGTATTTGCACAGTCGGCCATTGCAGGCTACGCCAAACAGGTGCGCCATAAAGAGTTTGTCACTCCGTCTGTCGTATGTATCGAATTGGCGGACACCTTCAAGCCAGTTTGTCCCACGTCTGGCACATTGTTTCGCCTCTATGGGCACCAAAGGGATGCCGTTCACCAACAAGCAAATATCTACGCGAACCTGTTGAACGGTATATTGATTAGTAACGATAAAACTATTTTGCCAAATATCTTCAAAGTCGATAAAGCGAATAGTCTTGTCCTCTTTGTCAACGGTCATCGTCACGCCATCCACCAACTGATCCAGGAAGTTCTCGTTTCCTTCTATCGGACTTGGATTCCGCAAGTTGTTGAGCAGCACTTCTACCGCCGACGTTGCAGTCTGCTTCTTGATAGAGTTCAGTTCCATCACCTTTTCTACTAGAATAGGCTCTATCACCGCATTCATCTGTATGCGGTTATAAGGCTTTAAATTCTCGGCAGTCTTCGGTGTCCAGCCCATCTTCGACAGCCATTCCGTCACCTTTGCCTCAACAGGCTTTTGTTCGTGTAGTTTAGACATAATTTATCTATAATTGTCTATTTCAGAATTTTCTACTTTTATATAATAACCTTTTGCAGAGATTAGATCCTCAAGCTGGCTTTTATTTATATCCAATTCTGGCATTTTGGGACCTATAATGACTTTTCTTAATTGTAAAGGGAAGCCAGATGCATTTAATTTGAAATCTACAATTGGATTTATTATAGAATGACTCCATGTCTTTACCCAGTCACGATTCGTAACACCATTATCGTATCTTCCATTGTCAAGAAACATTAATCTTATTTCTTTTTCAACGCTATAATCATATGGCTTAAAGAAATGCTTCCATTTGCTAAGTTCTGCAAATCTGACGTTTGCTTCAGATAAGGCTTTTATCATTTTCAGCGCTGTATGCTCTCCTCTTCTTTTGGCATAATTCACCGGAGCTAGAATGAAATTATTATATCTTTTTTCTTGTGGAGTCATCTCAAACTCTAAACATACTCCTTTTGCATCATCTCCATACAATCTCCACATAGTCAAATCATCTTTTAAGGAACTACATGACGACAAATATGTTTCATTTAACTGACGTACAGAAGAGCCAGAATTATCAATGGGACATTCTTTATCAAAATAATCAATCTCAGACTTGTCATTCATACCAACAATTCCGTTCAATCTGTATGTTCCTTTATTAAGCATTACAAATAAAGTATCCAACGATGTGTACCTATATACAGCTTTGTCCATTTCTAGTTCTCCCATGAGCAAAAGAAAAAAACTTTTTTCGTTTTCGATTGTTGAGAAAGAGAAAAAACCTTGACTCTCATCAAAATTTAGATTATCACAGATTGATAGGATTATATCTTGTTGCTTAAAGAATAATTCAAGAGCCGTTTTAATTCTTTCTTTTCCATCTCTATTTTGCGAAATAACATTAGGTTTTATTAGACTGTCAACAATTTGGACAAAATCCATTTTTATATATTGCCTGTCGAGATGTGCAGAATCTATCAAGTAAAAATCCTTATTATCTGTTATGATGCCGAATCTACAATTCGCCAAATGAAGAGCATTCTCTATTTGGCGTTTTGCGTTCTCCATAGCTTGATTAGACAATTTGTGTTTAATTTCAATTACGGCATAGATAATGTCCTTTTTAAACAAAGCAATATCAAATTCTACATATTTATGAGAAGATCTCCATCTTACATTTGAATGAATTTCAAAGATCTCTGCTAATTTGGAATCCGAAAAACGTTTTAGAACATCATGTTCTCTTTGAATATACTCGTCTATATTTGTCATATGTCTTTATCTATTTTTATTTTACCTGTTAGTAAATTTTGCATTAATGACTTCTTAAGTTGTTCTAACTTTTTGACTTTGTCGTTTTTTTGTAAAATAACATGTTCAACCTCTTCTATCTTTGACATCACTAAATCTTGTTCATCTTTTTTCTTGGGTTTAAAAATTTGTGTATGCCGTAAGCTCTTTGAGTTTATATTTGCTTGACTAACTGCTGGAGTGGCTTTTGATCTTAATGAGCATTGTATCGGGTAAGAGTTTAACGCCAAATTAATATAATATGGATTATTCTCTTTTGATACTCTAACTCTAATTAAATACGATGCAAATACATATTTTCCCATCAGTCTAAATACTCCAACTTTACCAACAAGATCCATACTGTTTGTACGATTAAACAAAATGTCTCCTGCTTCCAATTCATATTGCTGAAGTAATTGGTCATTCAAATTTACATATACCAATGGTGAATCTGACATTTCACCATTGACTATATTGTTCATACGAAGCATTGGTATTTGTCCATTGTCCGATGAAGATATGTTTAATCCATATTGAACGAAATCAGATATTTCATCAATACTTTTTACTTCCCATCCAATAGGAACTTTGCCAAACTTTTCGTCGATATAGAATTCTTCGGGTGTACGGAATGTGCCATCTGGCTTCATTTTACCTGTGAGAACGTTTTGCATGAGACTCTTTTTCAGTCGTTCCGCAGCAGCAATGCTGTTTTGTACGGACGCTATTGCTTTATCAACTTTTGAGAGAACGCTTGTAATCTCTTTTTGTTCTTGAATAGATGGTATTGGCAAATTAACTTTAGCAAGCATGGCTTTGGCTATGCTATAAACTTTAATGCCTGTAACTATCCTTAATAAACTATTTCTGACATACTCACCAGAGAACAAATAGCCTTTAAAACCATCTATCAAATCATTCCCCTTTGGTCGGAGCATTAAGGTGTGTAAACCTGAAATTATTGTATTGCTTCCAACATTTAGTATTTCAATACACTTTCCTACTCCGTCATAGTCCTCACTTGTATCTGATAATATCAAATCTCCTTCTTTTATATATTCAAAGTCTTTCTTCAGTTCTTCGCTTATATACGGAATCTCTGTGTTTGGAACATCTAAGATAAGATTGTATTTAGTATGAATATCACCATAGTGAATATACCCAATAGCAGAAGGATTATTGTCCTTAAACATCTTATCACGTGAATAAGAAGCAGTAGGATAGAAATCAAAAACTTGTTCAACAGTTTTCACTTCCCATCCAGCGGGGAGATGGCTGTATTTGTTATTTACTCTGCTCTCCATTATTCCCCTCCTTCCTCATTCTGTTCATCGAATCCACACATACCATTATCTATAGCACAGAGAATGCGTGACTTTAGTTCTATATCGAAATCGAGTTCACCCTCTATGATGGAGTGGATGATGTCTCGTAGCAAATCTTTATCGATAAGACCTGCTGCAAGATGGTAGCTGACATTTTCCATCTCCTGCAAGAAACGACTGATGCAAAAGAGATAACCGTTCATCGATAGGAACTGAACGCCTAAAGTGATAGAAAGGCGTTTGTTACCATCTGAAAAAGAGTGGTTGCGATTGATAGACCATACTAAATGTACCAGTTTGTCTTCAAATGTGGGGTAATAATCGTCGTTCTGAATAAGCTCAAGTGCGCTACATAAGTAGCCCTCATTGATTATATTGCAGTCCCCACCACCACTATACTGGATGGTCTTCCTGTGAGTGTCAATGGCTTGCTCTTTTGTGATATAGATAGTCTTCATTCGTCAGTCTCTTTCTTTTAGGCGTTTTAGTGCATCACGATACTCTTCCAACCGCTGATCCAACTCCATACTTTTTTCTCCGAGGAATCGCTCGAAGTCAGACTCAGGAACAGCACTGATATATTCTTCAAGATTCTTGTGAAGTGCATCGCGGAAACACAAATCACGGCTGGCCATCTTTGTACGTGCCTTTTCTCGCAATGGCTCCCATAAGCGTTGTTTCTCAAATCGGCTGAACAATTCATCAGCTTCAAAAGATGTAAGGGGGCGCCCCTTCATTTCTGCACTCACTCGTAATTCTTCTGCGAATCCAGCTTCATAACTGGCAATAATGTCCAAGACTTCGCTATACATGGTGTCTCGAACCTTTTCATTCTTCTCAAGTTTCAATATCTTTCGATATTCAGTTGCATCTTCCTTGAAAATGCTATTGTAGACTTTATCAGTATAAATCATATACTTAATATTGCCCATATCGACACAATCACGTAGGGCATCAGTAAATTCCCTACGATAATCTTCTCCACGGAGCATATTTGTAATAAAGTCTTCATCACGCTGATTTATATATTTTGTACCTCCTCCTGTACGTCGATTAATGGTATCAATAGCAATATCTAAAATAGCACTACGAAGACTACGAGCTTTTTCACTATCTACAAGCAACATTGCAATGTTTAAAAAAGCACGGAAATTAAATATACCAAGAACAGTAGTTTTGGTTGTGAAATCAACTTCACAACCAGGAACTTTTGTAGCAACTAACTTAAAGTCAACCAGACGTTTACCTTTTAAGACCTCGTAACCGTTTTTGGTGAGTTCTTTTTCATTTCGAGCAATACACTCTCGAATAGTTCTGTCAGTAACTTCAAAAAAATCAGTTATTTGTTTAAACAAGAATTTATATTCATTTTCAAAAAGAATACCAGTAAGACCGATTTCTTTTTGTATAGCAGCAACGGCAAAACTATTATTCAACACATTTTGCCTTACTATGGCGGAATCTATAAAATCTTTCTTCATAGAGGCTACAGTAATTTGTTTAATATTTCATTTAATTCTTTTTCTACTTTATTCTCTGCACCGATTGCCTTTTGATAATCCATTATGGCCGTTTTCAAGTCAATCTGCTCCTCAGGCTCGAAAGTATCTACATAACGAGGAATATTGAGGTTAAACTCATTCTCCTCGATGTCGTCCATATCGACAATGGCAAAGTAGCGCTTTCGCAGCTCTGGGTCAGCAAACATGTGCAAGAGTTCCGTTTCCACATCAGCAATGGCCTGGCGTTGCTTGACGGCTTTATCCTTGACAGCAGTAATCTTAGCTGCCTTGTCTGCCAACATTTTATCTAAAGCTTTTTGAGTGGTATCCAATGCCTTGAGTTCTCCCTTCGTAGGTTTCTTGCCCTTTTCTTCCTTGTCTTGGATGACCAATTTGGCTTTATTCAGCTTATCGGTCTTAATTGCAATATCCTCAGCATCATCCTTTTCGATTTCAGAAATAGCATATTCAAGGTCATTTTCAATTTGATGGTTCAATTGCAGTTTGCGGTCAGTTATCCAAGTTTTGGCCTTTTCAATATCACCCCAACTTTCCAACATGGTAGATATGCGAAGCACATCCTGTGGTTCCAATACACTCATGTTGGCATCTTCGCGGTACCAACCTTTCTTGGCAGCATACACCATCAGAACTTTATTTTTCCGTTCTGAGGGCTTGTTCTTGTCAAAGAAGATGATGGCTCCAGGAATAGTAGTGCCATAGAACAGGTTGCTGGGCAAAACTACAATGGCATCGATGATATTGACATGTTCTTTGAAATCAATGCCCTGCAAAAAGCCTCGACGGATAAGATACTCCACGTCAGCCTTACGGTTCTGACCGTCTTCCTCTTCCGTCTTTTCAGGCTGTCCCCGGAACAGCACACCTTGTGGACACACCACTCCTGCTTTTCCTTTGTCATTCAATGAGGCAATAATATGCTGCAAGAAAGCAAAGTCACCATTGCTATAGGGAGGTATGCCATAAACAAGGCGATTATAGGAATCGGTGAACTCTTTCTTATATTCTAATTGGGGTGTGCCGTCTTTCTTATTAACAGCTTTACCTTTTTTGTCTTTCTTAGGCTCTCCATTCTGAGCCCAGTTTTCTAAAGAGAAGGGAAAATTGGCCATTACTTTATCAAAGGTACGTAGTTCCAAAGGATTGTCCTCTTCCTTGAATTTGGGGTCACGAATGGTGTCGCCCTGTTCTATGCGCGCGTCCAAGCCATGCAATATCATATTGATGTT
The DNA here is from genome assembly GCA_002449845.1 of Prevotella sp. UBA6994. Lineage (GTDB taxonomy): Bacteria > Bacteroidota > Bacteroidia > Bacteroidales > Bacteroidaceae > Prevotella. The sequence goes on along the minus strand of DJXW01000033.1, from coordinate 33,058 downwards.
ACAAATAGCCCATGTATTCCACACCAGTTCTTGTCCAAACAATCGTATGCTCTTTTTCTGATAAGAATTAGACTGGACGTATTTTGCCGCATTGAGTAAGAAACCACCAGAGCCACAGGTAGGGTCATAAACTGTCTCCCCTTCTTGCGGTTTCAAATAGCGGACAATAATATCAACAACTTCCTGTGGAGTGTAGAACTGACCTGCCATTGTTCCGCCTTTATTTTCATCAGCAAATCGCTTAATGAGATATTCATAAGCATCACCCAGGACATCCACTGTCACGTTCCTGTTACTTAGGTCAACAGCACCCAAATAATTGATAAGATTGGAAAGTACTTCGGGGTCAAGTTTCTTTCCACCAGAGCCGTCGGGCGCAGGTTCGTTCCATCTGACGGTATTAATAATGCCCTTCAAGATATATTTGCCATTCTTATCTACATTTTGGTCCGCAATGGCGGCAACAGCCTTATCAAGTGTTTCATTCTTTTTGTCAATAGGTGCCTTTCTCACATCATCCCAGAAACATCCTTTTGGAATGATAAAGTCGTGCATTTTCTTGGAAATGACTTCCATTTCTTTTGCAGAAGGCTCACGGCTATAATCACTCACAAATCTCTCCTTGCCATTCTCTATCTCCCACTGGTAATTATCGGAGAGACGCTTATAGAAGAGAAGGGATAGAATGTAAGACTTATAGTCTTCCACTTTATCGCGTAATATATCTGCCATTCCGAAGAGCAGACTTCCTAATGCTTGCTTTGTTATCATTTATTCAATGTTTATGAAAAATATCTTTTCTTGGCTCCAAAGTTACATAATTTCTCTCGAATAACCTTTTGTTATTCGGGAAATGTTTGCTATCTTTGCAACATTGATAGTATAATAATCACATACAGTATGAAACAACAGTATGCAGTCGTCGTGCTTTTTTTATTGCTCTTGGCTTCCAGCCTGACCAGTCTCGACAGTTATCGCTCTACGAGTAGGAGGGTGAGTGAAGACATGAGCAGGGCATTGTCGCTTACCATGCAAGAACAGCAGAGCGATGTCATTAGCCATGACACCATCCGTACATTCAATAGTCACCTTCAGATTGCTGCATTGCGTGGTAAAGCCACGTTGGTGGTAGATACCCGTGGAAGTCAATTCAAGGCGTATGCCCATTGTTCTGAGGCAACCATTTTCAGATTGTCTGACCAGCGACCTGCCACTATTCTTTGGACATTGACATTCTTGTGGATGATGTTCGTATGGTATCGTCGGCAGCAGATGATTGGCGGAGACCAAGTGCTTCCTTCTGCCACATCAGAAACCCATTATGGCGGTGTTGTCTATTCTGATGCCGAAGACCGTTTCTATGCTATCAATGGCGAAGTCGTACAACTGACTCCCATGCAACACCAGTTGATGCAGATGTTCTTCCAATCGCCTACTCATTCGTTGGCAAAGACAGAGATTTGTGAGGTGCTTTGGCCTAAGAAACCCGATGCCAATGAAACGCTTTACACATTGATTCGTAGGTTGAAACCTGTTTTGGAACAACATTCAAACCTCAAGATTGAGTCTGACCGTGGTAAAGCTTACAGACTGACAATCAAAGAGATAGAAAACTGATAATCATTCTGACAGCAAATGTCAGACAAATGTCAGATTGTTTTTTATACCATTGACACCTTTGTTGCTATCTTTGCCGAAAAAACGAGCAAAGCATGATGCAACAAACAACTTTCAAACGACTCAATACCTGTATGGCATGGCTCTTGTTTGCCATTGCCGCATGGGTGTATGTAATGACCGTAGAATCCACTGCCAGCCTGTGGGATTGTCCTGAATTTATCGCTTGCGGATATAAATTGGAGATAGGTCATCCGCCTGGTGCACCAGTCTTCATGTTAGCTGCCAATCTTTTCTCACAGTTGGCAAGTAGTCCGTCTCAAGTAGCCTTGATGGTCAATCTTCTCTCGGCGCTGCTGAGTGCGGGGTGTATTCTGTTCCTCTTTCTCACCATTACACATCTTGCCAAGCGTTTGATTTGTCTAACAGAAACAGCCTTGTCCATCCATCAAGTCATCATCGTTGAGGCTTGTGGAATGGTGGGGGCGTTGGCTTACACTTTCAGCGATACCTTTTGGTTTTCGGCTGTAGAGGCAGAGGTCTATGCCTTCTCAAGTTTTCTGACGGCTCTGATGTTTTGGCTCATCCTGAAATGGGAGAGCGAGGCAGATAGTCTGCGCGGTGACCGATGGCTTGTCCTCATAGCCTATATCACGGGATTGTCTATTGGTGTACACTTGCTTTGTCTGTTGTGTCTTCCCGCCATGTCGTTTGTGGTCTATTTCCGAAAGGTGAAAAAGGTCACATTGTTGGGTATGCTGAAAACGCTTGTTGTGGGCAGCCTGTTGGTTGGAGTCATTCTCTATGGCATCATTCCTGGTGTAGTCAAGTTAGGTGGTTGGTCAGAACTGTTGTTTACCAATGTCCTTGGTTGCCCATATCACACGGGTCTCATCATTTACATCGTCCTTCTGATAGGCTCTTTGATTTACTTATATTACAGTAAGGCAAAGCGTCGCATGGTCAAGCTCTCGTTGGCTTGTCTGTTGATGATATTGGCAGGGTATAGCAGCTATGGAGTGATTTTCATCCGAGCCAATGCCAATACGCCTATGAGTGAGAATGCTCCTGGCAACATCTTCGCCCTTGGATCGTACCTCAATCGTGAGCAGTATGGAGACACGCCGCTATTCTATGGTCCTGCCTTTAGCAGTGAGCCTGACTATGAGGTCAAGGGTAATTACATGATGCTCAAACAACAGGAGGGAAGGGCTGTCTATCGCCCGTTTGCCGACTCTGCAAAACAGGAATATGAGGTGGTGCGACACGATATCAAGTACGTATTCAAGGATAATATGCTCTTCCCGCGAATGCACTCTCAACGACATGCTCAAGCCTACGAAGACTGGATGGGCGGGGTCAAGAAGAATGGCAACCTGCCCACTGCCTTTGAGAATCTGCGTTTCTTCCTCAGTTACCAAGTCAATTTCATGTATTGGCGTTATTTCTTGTGGAACTTTGTGGGAAGGCAAAATAATATCCAAGGTCACGGTGAGGTGGAACATGGCAATTGGATTACTGGTTTCAGATGGATAGACGATTTGCTGTTAGGGTGCGATACCTCGAAATTACCTTCAGACCTGCAACAAAACAAAGGGCGCAACGTATTCTATGGTTTGCCGTTGTTACTTGGTTTGCTGGGCATCTTCTTCCAATGGCGCAAAGGAAGCCAAGGCAAGCAGCAGTTGTTGGTCGTTTCGTTACTGTTTGTGATGACTGGTCTTGCCATCGTGGTCTATCTCAACCAGACACCGCTTCAACCTCGTGAACGCGACTATGCTTACGCTGGGTCGTTTTACGCTTTTGCCATTTGGATTGGATTAGGTGTGGCAAGCCTTATCCCTCAATCTTCTCAAAAGGGAGTGGGAAGTAAATACGTTGCCAATACCTCAGGCAAGCATGTTTCTGTCCTTTCCCTTTGGAGAGAGTGTGGGGTGGGGGCTCTCTGTCTCCTTGTTCCTTTGCAGATGGCAAGTCAGACGTGGGATGACCATGATCGTTCTGGGCGATATACGTGTCGCGACTTTGGTGCAAACTACTTAGAAAGTATGCAACGAGAAGGGCATCCCATCATCTTGACCAATGGCGACAACGATACTTTTCCTCTTTGGTATAATCATGAGGTGGAGGGCTTGCGTACTGATACCCGATGCTGCAACTTGGAATACTTGCAAACCGACTGGTATATTGACCAGATGAAACGACCTGCATATAATTCACCTGCCTTGCCCATCCATTGGCGACACCAGGATTATCAGGAAGGCAGAAAGGAATACATACCCATTCGCCCCGAACTGAAAAATGAGGTGAATGAATATGTGGAACAGTACCCTCAAGAAGCCAAGATGCTTTTCGGTGACAAGCCATTCGAGTTGAGGAATATCATCAACCGTTGGGTGCTTAGTGAGAATGAAGACATGCAGTGTATTCCAACAGACAGTGTCTTTATATCATCAAATGAAGGAACAATGGCTATTTCCCTCAAAGGCAAAAAAGCCTTGTATAAGAACGAACTCATGGTGTTGGAGATGTTGTCTCATGCCGACTGGAAGCGCCCCATATACACTTCCATCAGTTTGGGGGCAGATAATCTGCCGTTTCTTCGTGACCATCTAATACTCGAAGGTCTTGCTTATCGTATTTCTCCAAAAGCCTCTACCCAACACATTGACGTGGAACGACTCTATGACAACGTGATGCATCGTTTCCGCTTTGGCGGACTTAAAAACGAGGGTGTTTATGTAGATGAAGATGTTAGGCGCATGGCTAACACCCATCAGGTGGTCTTAGGCATTCTTATTGATTCATTGCTGCAACAGGGTGATGCTCAGCGTGCATTGTCAGTTTGTAAGAAGTGGCAACAAGAAATGCCTGCTTCAAATGTATCTCATACAGAGGCTGCCCTCTCAATGGCTCGTTGCTATTACTTGACCCATCACTTGAGGCAGGCAGATGAAATTGTCAATGGTTTACTGCGACGTTCAGCCGAATGGCTTTCATGGATTGAGACCATTAAGTCCTCTCGTCGCTCAGGTTCTTTATATACCCAATACACGTGGTTAAAGACCATGCAACAGGCACTTGCCCTTTCTGCCCAATATGACCGAAAAGATATTTACCAACAATACACCCAACAATATGAACACTACATCAAACAATATCCAAATGAATAACCGTTCTCATTTCTTCCGTATTACCCGCCGTCGTATTCTCATCTTAGCCTGCATCTTGGTTGTTGCAGGCTACACCCTCATGTCTGGTCCTGGTAGCAGTGGGCAGTCGTTTTGTCCAGATATATTCTCGGTTCGCAGGGTGGTTGTTGCTCCCATGCTTTGCTTGAGTGGCTATCTGCTGATTATCGTCGGAATCATTCATAGGGAATCGTAGATCTGACTCTTCTGTTTGAGTATTCTCTCACCTCTCACTTCTTACCCCTCACCCCTAAAATTCTGAATTATCCCAACAAATTTTTTTTGTGAAAAATCTCAAACCAGAAATGGGGGAAGCCAAAAAACGTGTTTTCGGGTGCAAAATGGCTTGTTTCTCCTCGTAACTATATGCTTTACGACCGTAACTATATATGTTACGAGCGTAAAGCATATAGTTAGCGAGCTAATCGGATATGTTATGAAGCCCCAAAAACAACGTTTTTCTGCATAAAAATACTTAGATGGACTGTATAAATATACGGTCGTTTTTACAACTGATTAAAAATCAACCCGTTATAAAACCATTTAAAAATCGCCATTTTTTTGAGCGACATAGGAGTTGATGAAAAATATCGAAATCTGGAGAGCCCTTTTAGTTACTTTTTATTGACAATTCGGATTCGTGATGTTTTTCAAATATTTCTTTTTCCCGTATTTGTATGACGTGATATGATACCATTCTTCGGGGATGAGGTATTGACCTTCTACGTTGTCTATATAAAGCAGTCTGAAGAGATGGGAATCGGTATCCACCATGGCGATGATGCGGTCGGTGATGTGCGTTTGATGATTGCGCATCACTATATCGAATGTCTGGTTGGGATGTTGGAGGATGTGTTTTCCCATCATTGTCGCAAAGGTGTTTCCCACTTTGATGACGTTTTGGGGTTGAGCAACATAGAGTCTTCCAACTACCTTTCCCATACTTGAAGGATTCGACTTCTTACCATATTCATAGCTGATTTGATGTTGCTCGATGAAGCATGAGTCTTTCATTTGTTTAATAAAGTCGTCTATCCATCTGGTGTCGAATGGCATGGTGAATCCCTCTGTCTTGATGTCAGTAAGATATTGCAAGTGAGCGTTGTAGGTGTTCCCGTTGCCGTACATCTTGCAAATGAGCCTTTCTTGGTTGTTGTCATGGTTGGCAGCTGCCAGTTCTATGGTGTCACCCTGTTCATCGTGTGATTCTATATGTTGAAAATTACTAAGTGTTCCGTTTACGATTTGGGTCCTGATGCAATTGATTGAGTCTTTGGCTATTTGCCATTGCCATGTGATTGTTTGTCTGAGCGAGTCTCCCCCCATGTATTCCACCCTTTGTGGAGTAGGCAGGGAGTTGAATCCCAACTGGCTTGTGGTTTTTTGGAACCATGATAAGAAAGGACTTTCCTTCTTTGTCAGATGATTGTTTTTCTGTTGTTCGTAATCGGGTAGCCTTACTATCTTCCCATGATCGTAGGACAACATGGTTTCGTAGCCATTGGGTAAGGTGAACGTGGAATCAATGTTCTCAACAAACAAGATGGTGTAACGCCCAAATTCATCTTTTTTAGCGAAGATTGTTCCAAACGTTTCATCATCTTTGCGATTCCATTTTTGCAGTTTGACCATTTTATCATCTTTTCGGGGAGAGTCATACATATATTCCTTGTCCATATTGTCATGTAAATAATGAAGCAGTTCGGTATTGAGTATGGAGGCAGCCTCATCGGCACATTCTTGTGGAATGACATAGAGTGAGCCACCGCACCCACCTTCTAACACATGTATTCGGTCGCCACCATTGAAGTGCGACAAGACGTTGTGATTACTGTCTGTTTCCAAAACATAAGAGTATGTAGCGTTTGGAAATAATTCATCCTTCTGCGTGTTATATCGGTAAGACACAGCATATTTCTTACCTCCAGCCATTTCAGCTATTTGGTCGATGATTGGTTGTAGAGGTTTGAAATCAAGGCTTTTTCCACTGCTTATCTCTTCTGTTCTATTGTGGTACCCCACCTGAAGACTGCTGTTGTCCCTTTTTGGATGATAGGTAAAGAAAGCATCTTCCTTGGCATTGTAATGATAATAGGTAAAGACGGGTTTCCTGCCAGCATCCTTCTCCAATGCTAAAGCATAGCGGATGTGATCTTCCGTTCCTTTAGGTGTTTGTTGATGATGGCAGGCTATTGCGTGGTCAGAAGCTATGAGAAAGTGCTGTAAGACGGTATCTTTCAGCAGTTGCAACTGATAACGGTTGATGGGCAAGTCTTTTTTTACGTTGTATTCTTTCTCCCAGTCCCATCTTTCCGAGTACCCAGAATCATACCGTATGATACTATATGTGAGTTCCTTGGGATGGTTCGTCTCCAAGTACATCATGAGTTGTTGAATACTGTTGTCTTTTTGAGCGTTGCAGACAATGGCTTGTAGCAGCATTGCCCCTATTAATATATATCGTTTCATGATGATTTACATTATTGTTGATGGTCTATGATTTGAAAAACTTCATCGCATTCACTTTGCAGTTTTTCTTCTAATGCGGTGTATTCCTCCATTGGATTATGACGTGATTGAGTTCCGAAGAAGCTATCCACTGACATCAAGTCGTTTTGGTCTTCCGCTGCTTGAGCATGAGAGACTTTGATGTTTGACATTTGATGTTTGACAGAAGATGTAATGTGCTTAGCACGTTCTTGAAATTCTGATGGTTGTTGTACATCCTCCTTCATCCTTCTAACTTCTTTATTTAATTCACTTATTCCTTCAAGGTTTCTCTTTCCTCCTTCATATTTGGGTGGAGCCAGTAACACTACCAATATCATGGCAATACAAGCGGTGGCTATCCAGGGCCAGATGGTCTTCCGCAATATCATATAATCCTTTTCTGCCATGATTCGGTCGAACTCCCTCACTTTCTCATCAGATAGCTCGAAGTGGTCAGTGAGATGGGAAGTTGACAAAATCAGTTGTCTTACTATTTCCTCTTCGTCATCTAAAGACAGGTTGGTTTGGTTATAAAAGTCAAACAAGGCTTTCTCTTCCTCGACAGAAGTTTCAGCATCAAGGTATTTTTGTACGATGATTTGGCGTATTGTCTTGTTGTTCATGTTAGTCATGATAATCCTCCTTTCCTTAGTTTTTCCAATAAGAATCTTCTTGCCGAAGAAATCATGGTTTTGGTACTTTGTTTCGTTGTGTTACATACATTAGAGATTTCGTCTAAAGACAATCCTTCGCTTCTCATCTCTATCATTCTACGTTTCGTAAAAGGTAATTCGTCGAGAGCTTGGTTGATCAATGCGCATGTATCGTGGGTTATAACCCTTTGGTCGGCTTGTTGAGAGTCTTCCATATCTATTTGGTGGAGCCGTATCACTTTGGTATGTTGTCGGCGTAAGATGTCGATACACACGTTTTTGGCGATGGTAATGGCGAGAGCAGGTATGCTGTCGTAGTCATCCAAACGGTGACGTATTTGCCAAAGTCTGAAGAGCGTTTCCTGAACGGCATCTTCAGCCTCTATGGGTATCTTCTTTTTTACAATGAATCTTTCGCACAACTCAACCAGTTGTGGGCGAATCTCATTGACCGTTTCTTCAAATAATCGTGAATCCATGTTGATGCGTCTCTATTATCATGACGCAAAAGATGGGATAAAGTAAACAGGAAAAAATAGAATTTTTGTGTTCAATTAGTTTTTCTCTCAAAACTTCCAGCGAAATTGCAGGTCTAAATCTGTTTTAGAACTCTGACGAATGGTTTGCAACCCCGTGCCAATCTCCTTCCTGTCGAAGTAATTGGTAACTCCAATCTTGGCAATGACCATCCAATGGGGATGAATGTCTTGGCGGACGAACAAGATGTAGCGAATACCCTCACCATAATATGCAGGGAAAGAGAAGGAGTACAGAGGTTGTTTCTCGTAGCTATAGATTCTGCTATTGTAGTCATCGGTATGGAAATAGGCAAGGGAGGCGTTGACGGAGAGATGGCGATAGTGATAGTTAACATTTTGGGTAATCATCCATCCAAAACTGTTGGCGGTATGGAATGTCAACGAAGCATCTGCTTGCGTCTTGAAAGACCAATGTTGGCTCTCGTGCATGTAGGAAAGTCTTCCCCGATGCTCATGTCGATAAAGGAGTGCCGTCTTGTCGTCATTGTCTTTTTCCCTCATCTTCCATCTATAACGGGCAGACCAAGTAGAAGCGCCCTGAGAGTAAGTGGCAGAAAAGAAGTTGTCCCATGCGTGTGAGGCATTGTCGGCTTGGTATTTTGGCCACGGAAAGTAGGCAAAGTCACTATACATCCTGACCAACCATTGTCGGTTGGGTTGCCAGTTGAATCCCATATAAATACCACTCTCGTCTTGTATTGTTCCACTCTCGCTGAATCCCTCGCTATGTAAGGCGTAATATTTATACGAGTAAAAACGTTGCAGAGCCATCAGAGAAACGCTGCTTGACGGTTTCCAGACGAGCGAGTTGACAGTAGCCAAGGCATGAGAGTCGCCCGTTGCTGTTTCGCCTGTAAAATGCCAGTTGCCTACGTTGAAGCCATAGTCAGCACTTACGTTCCAGAAATGTTTTCCAGATGGATAATATTGTCTATATCGTTGTGAGGTGTTCGGTTTTAATTCCCTGTTGAGGTGGTTGCTGATGCCGGTAATTCCCCCATGAAATATTTTGCTTCGGTAGTTGATGTTTCCACCTATGAGCCATTCGGTTGTGTTGTGCTTCTTGTTCATTTCTGTCATGGAGCGATGATAGCCAGATTCCACGATGGAAGAGACAGAAGAACTATCCGCGTTGAGCGTTGCGTCCAAGTAACGATATGATACGAAAGCCGTTGCATCCACACGACGAGACACTTGCACGGTGGTTGCTGCTCCTTGTAGGTAATTACCCTCCGTGCGTGACGAGTGAGGACGTATTTGCTTGGCAGATTGTCCCCATGCCATGAGTGTGGCAGCCTTCCCCAATCCAAAATTGCTGTTCATCACCAGTCCCATTCCGATGTTCATTCGGTATCTTCCCAAGACTAAAGATTTCACCCTTCCCCATTTCCTCACTTGCAAGTAGAAAGAATAATAGTCGTAGCCATACTTATTCCTGTCAGAGAAGAAAGGTTCCCCCGCATCCTGTGCACCGATGAGTCCTGCCTTGACATACTCGCCATATTGGAACGAGTAGCGCAGAGAGTGTTTGTATGGATATCCCAGATATCCACTGCGGTCTCCATCGCATTTGTAAAAAGGAACGTGAAGATTGCCCATGAGTTCGTGCTTCCCATATTTGAGAATATTCCTCATAGATGGAAACCCCTTCGGTTGTATGTCTTTTATCTCAGTGAAATAAGACAGCAATTTCCTTTGTTCAAAGTCGAGAGACTCAATCATTGCCAGTTCTCCCATGCTCTTCATGGGACCATATCGGTACAAATATTCGCAGATTTCCTCAATCTGTGTTTCTGATAAGAAAGGAATCTGTTCCAGGTCTTCGCGTGTAGCAGAATTAAGGTCAATCTTATGTTCAGCCAAGTTGCTCAATGTCAACCAAGCCGCTTCTTGATCCGTTTGATTTTCTTCATCGAAGATTCCCATCTCATGGATTATCCCCGTCCAATCCTGTTTATCCTGTGCCCAAGCGCATGAACACCAAAGAGCCAATAAGATGCAGTAAAAAGATTTTTTCATAGTATTATTTGCGACAAAGGTAGTAAGGAATTATTAATAAAGCAAATAAATGATAAAAATATTTTCCATTGTGGGAAAATATACTTATTTTTGTCGCATCAATGAAATATAAGAAAACCATATTGCCATTGTTGCTGCTATTGTTGTCGTTGTCCATGAGCGCACAGGTAGAGCGTCAGCGTGTAAACCCCGAAGACAAAGAGGTGGACATGAACTCTCCTACGTTCTCTCCGACGGTGAAGGTAGGAAAGGTGCTCAACGATGGTGACAGCATCCTATACATGGAGCTCAACAAAGTGTATGTTTATCCCAAACCAGTGTTTAAGAACGAGAAGCAGCAGATGGCTTACAACCGTTTGGTGCGTAACGTGAAGAAGGTATTGCCCATTGCCAAGGAATGCAATGCCCTGATCATTGAGACGTATGAGTATTTACAAACGCTTCCCGACAAAAAGGCGCGAGATGCACACTTGAAATTGGTGGAGCAGAGCATCAAGAAGGAATATACGCCCCGCATGAAGAAGTTGACCTTTGCGCAGGGAAAGCTATTGATCAAGTTGGTGTATCGGGAGTGCAATTCTTCCTCATACCAATTGATACAGGCTTTCCTTGGTCCTATCCGAGCAGGCTTCTGGCAAGCATTTGCTTGGGCATACGGAGCGAGCCTTACCAAGAAATACGATCCAGAGGGCGTAGATAGTGCCACGGAGAAGATTGTATTGATGGTGGAATCAGGACAGATATAATAAGTAGATAGATTATGAAAAGATTTGGTTTTGTTTTATTGGTCTTGTTGTTGACAACGAGCATTGAAGCCAAGGGTATCGCACGCAAACAGTTGTTTGATGCCCAATGGCAGTTCGCACTGAATGACAGTACCCAGTGGCGTACGGTGAACCTACCACACGACTGGAGCATAGAAGGAGACTTTGATAAGGATGCACCAGCGGGTAATGACGGAGGTTATCTGCCTACGGGGAAAGGATGGTATAAGAAAACCTTCACTTTGGGTAAGGACTATAAGAACAAGCAAGTACGCTTCTACTTTGAGGGTGTTTACATGAACTCAGAGGTGTATGTAAATGGCAAGCGTGCGGGTGGACACCCGTATGGCTATTCGTCATTCTTCGTAGATGCCACACCTTATATTATTATAGGAAAGAACGAGGTGGAGGTGAGAGTGGATAACAGTAAGCAGAAAAACTGCCGATGGTATAGTGGTTCGGGTATCTATCGCCATGTGTGGTTGCTGACAACCGATAAGTTGCACTTCGACGAATGGGGCGTTTATATCCGCGCCAACCAAGAGGAAGATAACACATGGCAGATGTGCATAGATGCTCCTTATACAGATGAGGTACAAAAGGGCATGAAGCCGCAGATCAAACATACGCTCTGTGATGCACAGGGAAATATCATAGCTACGACAGAGGGAGTCAACATGAGTCAGACCATGACCGTGAAAGCTCCACGGCTATGGTCGCCAACAAGTCCTACTCTCTACACCGTGAAATCACAGTTGATAGTTGACGGAAAGGTGATAGATGAAGTAACGAACGTCACAGGCTTCAGAACCATCGCCTATGATGCGGAGAAGGGATTCAGGTTGAACGGTAAGCCGATGGTGTTGAACGGTGGATGTATCCACCACGACAACGGTATCTTGGGCGCTGCCGCCTACGACCGTGCGGAATACCGGAAGGTGATTCTGATGAAGGAAGCAGGATTCAATGCCGTGCGCACATCGCACAACCATCCTTCGGAAACATTCCTGAAGGCTTGCGACGAGTTAGGATTGTTGGTGATTGACGAGGCATTTGACGGATGGAGAGAACAAAAGAACCCATACGACTATCACTTGCTGATTGACCAATGGTGGCAGGAAGACCTCAAGGCATTGGTGGCTCGCGACCGCAACCATCCCAGCATTTTTTGTTGGTCTATTGGCAACGAGGTGATTGAACGCAAGAAAATCGAGGTGGTGAAGACCGCCCATAACATGGCTACGTTCTGTAGGCAATGGGACGAAGGAAGAAGACCGGTGACATCAGCCTTGTGTGCTTGGGACAGGGATTGGGATATCTACGACCCATTGGCAGCAGAGCACGATATCGTGGGTTACAACTATATGATCATGATGTCGGAAAGTGACCATCGGAGAGTGCCCCAGCGTGTGATGATGCAGACGGAGAGCTATCCGCGCGACGCTTGGCGCAATTACCGACAGGTGATGGACCACTCGTATGTGATAGGCGATTTTGTTTGGACCGCCATCGACTATGTGGGTGAGTCGGGTATTGGCAGATGGTGGTATGACGGAGACACGCCTGGGGAGTTCTATCAACGTCCGATGTTCCCCTGGCACGCTGCTTATTGCGGAGATATCGACCTGACGGGATTGAGAAAGCCGATTAGTCATTACCGTTCGATGCTCTACAACCGCGATGGTGAGCATTTGTATATGGCGGTGAGAGAGCCCGACGGATATGTGGGGAAAGTGCACGAGTCACAATGGAGCACATGGCCCACGTTTGAGTGCTGGAACTGGAAAGGACATGAAGGGAAGAACGTGGATGTGGAGGTGTATGCCCACTATCCCAACGTGAGACTCTACCTGAACGACCAGCTCATTGGCGAGAAGGCGGTGGCAGAGAACAAGGCGACATTTACGTTGGCTTACCAACCTGGTACGTTGCGCGCCGTTGGCGTTGAGAACGGACAGGAGAAGGAGAGTGTGACGCTGAAGACCGCCAACGAGGCGAAGAGTGTTCGATTGACTGCCGACCGTCAGCAAATGAAAGCGGATGGACAGGACTTGGTTTATATCACTGTAGAATTATTGGATGAGAACGGCGTGAAAAATCCCGTTGCGAATAATTTGTTGACCGCTACCGTGAAGGGTGCGGGAACCATCGTGGGATTCGGAAATGCTGATCCTAAGGATTTGGATGGATACACCGACAACACGCATCATGCCTGGAAGGGTAGGGCGCTGCTTGTCGTGAAGAGTACCAACAAGGCTGGAAAGATTGAAGTGGTTGTTGGCGGAGATGGATTGAAGAGTGGAAAAGTGGTGATTCAGGGAAAGTAATTTACAATTTACAATTCACAATTCACAATTCATAATTAATAATTCACAATTCATAATTAATAATTAGCAATTCACCAAAATGAGCGGTTTTACCGGGCATTTTGGTGAATTGCTTGTTTTATCTTTACTTCTTAACTTCTTGAAACTCCTCAACTACAAGGAAGTTGAGCAAATGCGAAACTTAAAGAATTTATCCTAATTATGATTATCAAACTTTTGATAATTATTTTTTTGATAATTGAAATAAAATGATTATTTTTGTAGCGGAATAGAAATGATAGATTATGGTAAATCCATTTGTAACAAAAGGTTATACTGGTCCTGAGTTTTTCTGCGATCGGGAAAAAGAAACCAATGACTTAGTCCAGTTGCTTTCGAATGGGAACAACATGGCGCTTATTTCTCCGCGCCGACTTGGGAAAACCGACTTGATTCACCATTGTTTTGCCCAACCAACCATAGCAGGAGAGTATTATACGTTCATTATTGACATCTATGCGACAAACTCGTTGGGTGATTTCGTCGATGTTCTCGGACAAGCCATTTTCGAGGAACTGAAACCTTTTGGGCGCAAGGTATGGGAGCGTTTTTATAGTTGTCTGCACTCTGTTCAACAACAGATATCATTCGACATCAACGGCAATCCCGTATGGGGAATAGGAATGGGGGCTTACGTGAATCCTTCTACAACACTCGACGAGATTTTCAGCTATTTGTCTTCAGCTGAAAAGCCGTGTCTTGTTGCTATTGATGAATTTCAGAAAATCGTCGATTATCCTAATGGGGAAAATATTGAAGCGGCTTTGCGAACACACGTCCAGCGTTGTCCAAATGCCACCTTCCTCTTTTCCGGTTCCAAGCGACATTTGATGTTCGAGATGTTCATGTCGCCTTCCCGTCCATTCTACCAATCGGTAATCACGATGGGGTTGAAACCGATTCCAGAGGACAAGTATGCCATTTTTGCCGAACGTTTGTTTGTGCAATACGGGAAGTCTCTTGACAAGGATGTCATCCATGAGGTGTATTCTCGTTTCGATGGTGTTACCTCATGTTTGCAAAGGGTGATGAATGTCTTGTTCCTGACTACGGAGAATGGTGGTATATGCCATATCGGCATGATTGACGATGCCATCAACTATATCATCGACCTAAGTTCTGAATACTACGAGATGTTATTTAGCCAAATGTCTGAGAAGCAGCGTGGAATGTTCTTAGCTATTGCATCGGAACGAAGAGCCAAGGGAATAACAAGCGGCAGTTTTGTGCGTAAATATCGGCTACCGTCGGTAAGTAGTGCGGTTTCTGCCCTCAGAGGATTGTTGGAGAAAGACTTTGTGACCAAGGAGAACGATGAATACTATGTCTATGACCACTTCTTCCAGTTATGGTTGGAAAAGCGGAAATACGTGAAGTAAGTCATTTGTCACATTTTGCGTCCGAGTAATTTCTTGATGAAGGATTCCCATGATGGTAGTCACTAAGAGATAAGCAAACGTTTCCTCCATGGATGTTACGAATCCATTTCCGTGAACAACACTTGGATGAGTGTTTGTCCCACGGCCTTCAGTGTATTCTTGTCGATATGCTCCATATTATCGTCGAGCGTGTGCCACGTAGGACCAAAAGAACTCTGTGCGCAATCCGGATAATAAGGGATGATGTCAATGGTGGGAATGTTTGCCTTCTGGTTTACTGGCACATGGTCGTCAGTGATATAGCCACCGTCGCTCTTGGGGAAGTAACTACCATATCCCACTTGTCGGGCTGCCTTCCATACCTTCTTCACGATGGCATTGGCATATTGCTTAGACATTTTTTCACGGTAAAACTTAGCACCTTGTCCGCCTACCATGTCGAGCAAAATACCGTACCGTGCTTCATACCCTTCAGGCAAGTTCTCTGAGAAATAGTGAGCGCCAAGTGCCCATGTCTCGCCTTCTACGTTTCCATTGTACCATTGTGGCGTTCCCCAGTCTTCTGCATCGAAGCAAACGAAGTCAACACCTAACGGGAAGTCTTTTTCTTGTTGGAGCAGACGAGCAATCTCCATCATCACGCCCACTCCGCTGGCTGCGTCATTGGCGGCAAGAATCGGCTTGTGCCAATTGGCAGAGTCGGGATCGTTGTCAGCCCAAGGGCGACTGTCCCAATGAGCGCAAAGCAAGATACGTGTAGTGATTTGCGGTTGGTATTGTGCCATGATGTTGGTGCTTTTCAGGATGGTACCATCATAGCCTTGCAAGTCAGCCTTCTGCGTGGTTACCTTACAACCGAAAGCCTTAAACTTCTCTACTATCCACTGAAGGCATTTCTCATGTCCTTCCGTGTTCATGGCACGTGGTCCGAAGTCACATTGAGCCTGCACGAATGCGTAGGCAGAGTCAGCGTTGAAAGTTGGTCCTACTGGTTCCACCTTCACCGTCTCTTCCACTTCAAACGACTCGTCTGAATGATGGAAAATATTCATGAGCGGTTTGATGCTGATGGCAAGTAAGAGAGCCACTGCTACGAGGACAACTTTCATATTGATTTTCTTATTCTTCATTGTTTATCTTTTAGCGTTCTGAACTTTCGTCATGATGCGTAGCCAATTGCCTCCCCATATCTTTTGAATATCTCGTTCGCTGAATTTCCGACGAAGCAAGTGCAAGGTGAAGTTAATCAGCTCAGAAGAGTTGGCAATGCCGCTTACGCCACCGTCACCATCGAAATCCGTACCCAGTCCTACATGGTCAATGCCCATGATGTTAATGGCGTGTTCTAAGTGAGCAATAGCGTCGATGATGCTTGCTTCGCCCTTGGCACGAAGGAATCCGTTGTAGAGAGTGATATGTGCCACTCCACCACTACGAGCCAAAGCCCGCATTTGGTCATCAGTGAGGTTACGGGGATGGTCGCAGAGAGCCCTGCAACTGGAATGGCTGCACACAATGGGCATACTGCTTGCCTCGATAGCATCGTAGAAACTCTTCTCGTTAGCATGGCTCAAGTCAACCATGATGCCACAGTTGTTCATCTCCTTGATCACCTTCTCGCCAAATTGCGTTAAGCCGTCATTGGTGTTGCATCCCTTAGCCGAGTCGCAGATGTCGTTGTCTCCATTGTGACAAAGCGTGATATAGACCACACCTCTTTGTGCAAAGTGTTTGATGTTTTGGATGTCGTGTTCCAGAGCCAAGCCATTCTCAATGCCAAACATGATACTCTTACGCCCTTTCCGCTTGTCTTCATAGAGGTCGGCAGCTGTTCGGGCAAGGCTCACGTATTGGCTGTTTTGCTTGACGATGCTTTCTATCTTGTCGAAGATGAGGTTGGCGTAAGCAAAGGGTCCGTCAACCTTAAACGACACTTTCGACGAGAACGACTCGCCCAGCTTGGGTTGGGGAAGATAAGCCACCATGATGGTCGCGTCTTGGTGTCCTTCCGTCATCTTATGCAAATCAACGAGGATGCGTGAGTCACGATGACTGAAGTTGATGTCTTGCGAGAAGAACATCGGTGTGTCGCAATGCGTGTCGAGGGTGAGTATTCGCTTGTGCAATCTCTTGGCTACATGGAAATTGTTGGCTTGGTCAACCAGCCATTTAAACAATTTGCAACCATCACTTCCCAACCATTCCGGGTGCCATTGCACACCCATGATGGGCTTGTGTTCACTACTCTCGATGGCTTCTATCACTCCATCCGGCGACTGAGCCGTTACCTTGAATCTATTGCCAGGGTTGTCTACTGCCTGATGGTGGAAAGAGTTGACGAAAATTTTCTCGCTTTGGTAAATCTTTCCCAATATAGAGCCTTTGACGATTTCAACGCTATGTGACGGTTCCTCCCGACTTGCATCTTGGCTATGCTTAATCAAGGGAATCGGTTCAGCGTTGGCGGCAGCCTTACTGGAACCCCTTCCGTTTTTAGCGGGAGTCTCAGGCTTTTTCTCTTGGATATGTTGGGTAACGTGTCCACCGAGTACCATTGCCAAGGTTTGTATTCCCCTGCAAATGCCTAAGATGGGAATCTGTCTGTTGAAAGCCAGTTGGGTAATCAGCAGCTCAGGCAAGTCGCGTGCAGAGTTAATGCCCTGCAATTGAGGTTGAGGTTCTTCGCCTGCCCAAAGAGGATTATAGTCACCGCCACCTGAGAGCAACAGACCATCTATCTGCTCCAGTGTGTTGACGATGACATCCTTGTCGTTGACAGGTGGGATGATGATAGGCGTACCTCCAGCCTCGACCACCTGCATGTAATATTTGCTGCGTAGAGCCGCATCCTCACCCGTAAAGTTTGCCGTAATGCCGATGATGGGTTGGTGTGTAGCCTCAGGGAAAGACTCGTAGATGGCATCAAGATGCGATTGCAGATTGAAATTCTCCATGATAGATGTTGCCCCCTATTCCTCTACCTGTACGGGAATCTCTCGTTTGATGCTTTGTTCGAGCGAGATGAGTGTCTCTGTAGAAACCACTCCGTGAATGCCTTGCAATTTGTTGTTGAGCAAGTCCATCAGTTGCTCGTTGTCACGGGCATAGAGTTTCAGCAACATGGTGTATGGACCAGTAGTGAAATGACATTCCACGATTTCGGGGATGTCAACCAGTTGTTGCACCACGTCTTTATACATGCTTCCTCGTTCCAGGTTCAGTCCTACGTAGGTACAGGTGTTGTAGTCGAGGCTCTTCGGGTTGATGTCGAAGCCGCTACCTGTAATCACTCCGTCTTCTACAAGGTGTTGCACCCTTTGGTGGATGGCTGCTCTTGAAACACCGCATTCTGCCGCTACGTCCTTGAAAGGTATTCGTGCATTTTTTGATAGAATGCTTAGGATTTTCTTGTCAAGTTTATCAATCTTGTCCATATCTTTTATTATATCTTTTTTATTACAAAGCAAAAGTAGGCAAAAATCATGATATAAACAACAAAATGCACGGAATTTTTTTTAAAATCCGTGCATTTTGATATATAAGGGCTTGAAAAATCCCTAATAATGACAACTTTTGATTACTTTTTAGCAGTTGTCTTCTTTGCTGCTGGCTTTTTGGCAGCTGGTTTGGTTGTAGCTGGCTTCTTCGCGTCGGTTTTCACTTCAGCTTCCTTTTTCTCAGCCTCGATGTTTTCCAGTTCTACCGTGAAGATCAAGGTAGAGTAGGGCTTGATTTGTCCAGCCTGGCGCTCACCGTAAGCCAAGTTTTCGGGGATGTAGAGTTCCCACTTGCTGCCCACGGGCATCATGGTAAGAGCCTCGGTCCATCCCTTGATTACCTGGTCGCAACGGAAAGTGCTGGTCTGTGGATTGCGTTTGTACGAACTGTCAAACACTGTTCCGTCGATCATCTTTCCCTCATACTTCACCACCACCTTGTCGGTCTTCTGTGGCTTGGCACCTGTGCCTTGCGTAATCACCTTGTATTGCAATCCGCTCTCAGTGGTTTTCACCCCTTCTTTCGTGGCATTATCCTTCAGCCATGCTTCGTTCTTAGCCTTGTATTCAGCCTCTTGTGCCTTCTTGATGGCTTCGCTACGTGATACGAAGAGCTTTCTTGCGGTAGAATCAGCATATACGCTGTTGTCGTTCTTCAAAGAAGCGATAAAGCCCTTGTTGAACAACTCCTCTGAGAGTTTGATGTCAGACCCTTCAAAGTTATTCTGCATAGAAGGCAAGATGCGCTGTTTAGCCATCTGAGCTATCTGCGAACCAGCCATGTAAGCCAAGTACTTGGGATCGTCCACTTTGTTGAAAGCCTCCTCAAATCCCTTGGTAAAGTCGTCCATGTAAGCCGTGTCCACATGCAATTGCTGTTGTAAGTAAGGCAACAATCCGTCGGTAGCAGTCTTTCCGGCTGCATAGCTCAGTGAGTCGGATGTGGTAGCCAATATCACGGGTTCCACGGTTTGAGCCACCGTTTCCACCTGTGCGGCTTGCTCTTTGTTCTTCTTGTCTTTTTTCTTTCCTGCAAATGCCGTGTCGAAAGAGGCACTTGCGAGAATCACCATACTTAAAATAAAAATCTTTTTCATCGTAGTGTGATTATTTCGTCTTGTTACCTAAGGCACGCAACTCAATCTTGAAGATCAGTGGTGAGAAAGGTTTGATTTGTCCTTGCTCACGCTCGCCGTATGCCAATTCTTGTGGGATGTAAACTTCCCATGTAGAACCTACAGGCATGTGAACCAAAGCCTCGGTGAATCCCTTGATTACTTGGTTGGCACGAAGAGCCACGGGAACGTCACGCTTGTAAGAGCTGTCGAATACGTTGCCGTCGATGGTCTTACCCTCATAGTGTACCGTTACCATAGAGGTATCTTTGGGAAGTGGACCATTGCCCTCGGTGAGCACCTTGTATTGGATGAACGACTTGATAACCTTTCCGTCTGGTTGGGTAATCTCTACAGGCATGGTCTTGATGTCTGGCTTTTTGCCATTCTCAGCAAGGAACTTCTCGCCAGCGGTCTTGTTGGCACCATATTCCTTTTCCATGTTCTTGCTCTTGATTTCTTGCATCTTCACCTGAGCCACGGTCTGAGCCTCTTGCATGGTCATCTTCTGGTCTTTGCCAGTGGTACCAGCCACGAAGCCAGCCATGAAGTTCTTCATAGAGATGGTCTTGGTGGTGTCTTTGCCGAATACCTCGTGATTGATGCCCTTTACCATTTGGTTGGCAATCTGTTGTCCAATCTGGATACCTGCATAGTAAGCAGCCTTCTTCTTGTCGTCACCAGCATTGGCTCCGTCGTTCAAACCTTTGATAAACTCGTCGATGTAAGCGGTGTCAATGTCCATGCGTTGTACCAAGAAATCTTTCAATCCCTGGCTTTGAGACTGACCCATTGCGTAGCTCATAGAATCTACGTCACTTTTCAAGTCGGCTTTTGGTGTAGGGTTGCCGCAACCCGTGATTGATGCTGCGGCAATAGCTACCGCTGCTACAATTGTTAACTTTTTCATTTCGTTTTTTGTATATTAATGATTGATTCTTAAATCACTTCTATCAGTTCCACGTCGAAGATCAGCGCAGAAAATGGAGGGATAGACTGACCAGCGCCACGCTCTCCATATCCTAAGTGGTAAGGGATGAAGAAACGATACTTGGCTCCCTCTTGCATGAGTTGCAAACCTTCTGTCCATCCTGCTATCACACCATTCAGTGGGAACGTGGCTGGTTGTCCACGCTGGATGGAGCTGTCGAAGAGCGTTCCATCTACCAACATACCCTCATAGTGGCATTTCACCTGGTCGGTAGCCACGGGCGACTTGCCCTTGCCTTCTTTCAGAACCATATATTGCAATCCACTTGGCAACACGCGTACACCCTCTTTCTTGGCGTTGTCTTCCAGGTATTTCTCGCCATTGGCTTTGTTTTCCTTAAACTTCTCGGCAGCCTTTGCACGTTGTTGCTTCTCCTGGTTAGCGAAGAAATCCTGTACGATGGCTTGTGCCTCACGCTCTCCTATCTGTGGAGTCTTGCCTGCAATCACATCTTTGATGGCTTGGGCAAAATCATCTATGTTTAAAGACTTTGCACCCATGTCACAGAGTTGGCGACCGATGCCAAGCCCCAAAGCATAACTTACTTTATCCATTCTTTTTTACCTTAATTAATATAATATGATTTTTAAAACGTGCAAAATTAATACTTTTCTATTTAATTCTTGCGAAATAAACTGAAATTTAACGAGTATTTCATGATTATTAGTATTTTTATGTGTAGAAGATGGCGTGTTTTTGTTCAAAAAACTTGGTGTTGTTGTGCAAAATGTCTATCTTTGCGATGTATAAGAGCCTAATTTTAATAAGGAAAAGTATCACATAAAACTGAAATATCATGAAAAAAATCGTATTCTTAACCGGTGCTGGAATGTCTGTGGAGAGTGGCTTTAAGACATTCCGCGGCTCTGACGGATTGTGGGAAAACTATCCCGTGGAGCAAGTGGCAAGTCATGAGGGATGGTTGGCTAACCCCACTTTGGTCACTAATTTCTATAACATGCTCCGCAAGAAACTTTATGCTGCCAAGCCCAACGACGGGCATAAGTTGGTGGCTGAACTGGAGAAGGATTTCAACGTTTGCGTGGTTACTCAAAACGTAGATAACCTGCATGAGCGGGCTGGTTCCACCCATGTGATTCACTTACACGGAGAACTTGCCAAGGTGTGTTCAAGTTACGACCAGTTTGACGAGCGTTATGTGCGTGAGTTGCCTGAAGACCATTGTGAGGTGGCTGTTGGCGAGAAGGCTGGCGATGGCTCCTTGCTCCGTCCCTATATCGTATTCTTTGGTGAGAGTGTGCCCATGATAGCTCCAGCTGCTGAAGAGGCAAGCACTGCCGACATCTTCGTGATTATCGGTACGAGCCTCAATGTCTATCCAGCCGCAGGACTGGTGAGGTATGTCCCCACGGGTTGCCCCATTTATCTCATCGACCCTAATCCCGTTCCCAATGGAGGACTCGCCAATTTCCATCATATCCGCAAAGGAGCATCGGAGGGAATGCGTGAGTTGGTAGAATTGCTTCGCGGTTCCAAATCCCGATGAGAAATAGGGAAATCATTCCTTAGATTCCTATTGCGGGTTTCGTGTGGGAATGGGGCTGGCTACGGTTAATTCCGACTCGCCTTACCTCGATGGCAGCAAAGTGAAGACAGGGTTGAATGTGGGCTTCGTGGCTGGTACGCAGATGGTTCATGGAACGCCTTTGTATGTGGAGGGAGGACTGTATTACACTGAGAAGGGTGGCAAGAGTGGCAGTGGTTCGGATAAGTTCACCTATAACATGAACTACTTGGAGGTTCCTTTGGTGTTGAAATATAAATTTTATCCAGCGAGCAACTTCACGATAGAGCCATTCATGGGTGGTTACGTGTCATGTGGAGTAGGTGGGAAAATCAAGGATTTCAACAATCGTGCAGCCTATAGCAGTTTTGGCGATAAGTATGCAGACAACTTCCGTCGTTTCGATGCAGGCATCAAGTTGGGATGTGGTGTGGGGTTCGACATCTTTTACTTAGGAGCCAGTTACGACATTGGTTTGGCTAACGTGGGCAAGGACAGTTTTCAAGACACGCATACGGGATGTTTCAACTTGGATTTCGGAATCAATTTCTGATTGTTTCCCATATTTCTCTCACCTCTCACCCCTCACCTCTCACCTCTCTTTCTCTAATCATGTCAAAGATCCCAGTTGCCGTAGCTATTCTCTCACCTCTCACCCCTCCTTCATTTCCACAATGCAAAGTTACTTCTAAAATCCCCAATCACCAAAAATCGGGCTTTCAAAAGGTGTAAAAATCTGTTAAGAAAACGCTGCTTTCATGTTAAAAAAGTAAAACGCAGTGTTTAAGGTTGGTAAAGAATATTTATGCAATGCTTATACATAGTTTATGCAGTATGAAACATAAAGTCCAATTAAACGCAACAAACGCAACAAACGCAACACGCAACATTAGTACTTTCAATATTTCTTATTCCTCAAGATGGTATAATTAAGACTATATATAATAATTATTATTATATTAATATATTATTATAATAATATATTAATATAAAATTTTAATCCATGTTTTTAATAGTGTGAACCTATCAATGTTGCGTGTTGCGTTTGTTGCGTTTGTTGCGTTTGAACTGTCTTTTCCTGAATATCCCTGCACGATTTAGATAAGAGGATTTGATATAAACAATTTGTAGAATAACCCTATACTTTTCTTATGAATTGAAATTACAAGCAATGCTTTTGCTTACGAATTGTAGTTATATTAGCCTTGCATATAAAAAAATAGTAAAAAATATTTGCTGAAATAACAAAATGTAGTATCTTTGCACGAAAAATAATGCAAAAAGAAAGATGAAGTCATGAGATAACTTACAAAACGATAGTATAAATACGTTTTTTGGGAGGTTTGTGACTGACAAGATGGTTTGTTGATGACAAAAGAAAAAGATTATGGCATTGGTTAATGAACACTACTTGAAATTATCGAACAACTACCTGTTTGCTGATATTGCCAAGAAGGTAAAGGCTTATCAGGTTTCGCATCCTAAGCAAAGGGTGGTGAGTTTGGGTATAGGAGATGTAACCCAACCCCTTTGCCGTGCCGTGATAGAGGCTATGCACCGTGCAGTAGATGAAATGGCGGTGAAGTCGAGTTTCAGAGGTTACGGTCCTGAGCGTGGCTACGACTTCTTGCGTGAGGCTATCGTCAGGAACGATTACCTGTCGAGAGGTATTCACCTCGACATCAATGAGATATTCATCAGCGACGGAGCCAAAAGCGATACAGGAAACATCCAGGAACTGGTGAGATGGGATAACTCGATAGGCGTTACAGACCCCATCTATCCCGTATATATCGACTCAAACGTGATGATTGGCAGGGCGGGAGTGCTTAAAGATGGCAGATGGAGCAACGTCACTTATTTCCCATGTACTGCCGAAAACAATTTCATACCCCAGATACCTGAGCAGCGTGTAGATATGATCTATCTTTGCTATCCCAACAATCCCACGGGTACGGTATTGTCGAAGGAAGAATTGCGCAAATGGGTCACTTATGCCCTGCGCAATGACACGCTCATTCTCTTTGATGCGGCTTACGAGGCATATATTCAGGACGAGAACATTCCCCATTCGATATATGAGATAAAAGGTGCAAGGAAATGTGCCATCGAGTTTCGCAGTTATTCCAAGACGGCAGGCTTTACGGGTGTGCGTTGTGGTTATACCGTTATTCCCAAAGACCTCACGGCGGTAACGCTCGACGGGAGCAAGCGTTTGGAACTGAATCACTTGTGGGACCGCAGGCAGAGTACCAAGTTTAATGGAACGAGCTACGTCAGTCAGCGAGCGGCAGAAGCCATCTATACGCCTGAAGGAAAGAAACAAGTCAAGGAAACCATCGACTACTATATGGGTAATGCATGTTACATGAATGGTATGTTGAAGAAAATGGGCTTTACCGTGTTTGGTGGAGAGAATGCCCCGTATCTCTGGGTGAAGACTCCGAAAGGCAAAGACTCATGGAAGTTTTTTGAAGAGCTGCTTTATGGTGCAGGCGTGGTTTGTACTCCAGGAGTTGGCTTTGGTCCCAGTGGTGAGGGCTATGTGCGTTTTACCGCTTTTGGCGACCGAGACGATTGTCATGAAGCCATGCAACGAATATCTCTTTGGCAAAATAGTCAATAATTCAGAAAAATACACTAACTTTGCAGTCGAAAAGCTCGAATAGGTATTAATAACAGATAAATTTATGGCTAATTTAAGATTTGAGGTTGTAGCGGAAGCGTTCAAGAAGAAGCCCTTAGAGGTAGAATCACCGTCAGAAAGACCTTCTGAATATTTCGGAAAGAATGTCTTTAACCGCTCGAAGATGTATAAGTATCTGCCACGCGACGTGTATCAGAAGTTGATTGACGTCATCGACAACGGCGCTGCTTTGGACAGGTCGATTGCCGATGCGGTGGCTAAAGGCATGAAGCAATGGGCTGATGACAACGGAGTGACTCATTACACCCACTGGTTTCAACCCCTCACCGAGGGAACAGCCGAGAAGCACGATGCCTTTATCGAACACGACGGCAAGGGCGGTATGATAGAAGAGTTTTCCGGTAAATTGCTCATGCAGCAAGAGCCAGATGCCAGTTCGTTCCCTTCCGGTGGCATTCGCAACACTTTCGAGGCACGTGGCTATTCAGCATGGGATCCCACCTCACCTGTGTTCATCATCGACGATACGCTTTGTATTCCCACCATATTTATATCTTATACGGGAGAGGCTCTTGACTACAAGGCTCCCTTGTTGCGCTCCCTTCATGCGGTGAATGTTGCGGCTACGCAGGTTTGTCGCTATTTCTATGATGACGTGAAGAAGGTTTCCAGCAACTTGGGATGGGAGCAAGAGTATTTCCTCGTTGACGAAAGTCTCTATTCTGCCCGTCCAGACCTGATGCTTACGGGGCGTACCTTGATGGGACATGATTCAGCCAAGAACCAACAGATGGACGACCACTATTTCGGCATTATCCCTGAGCGTGTACAGGCATTCATGAAGGATTTGGAGATGCGTGCGTTGGAATTAGGCATTCCCTGTAAGACCCGCCACAATGAGGTAGCTCCCAATCAGTTTGAGCTGGCTCCTATCTTCGAGGAAACCAACCTTGCTGTTGACCACAACATGTTGCTGATGTCGCTCATGAAGAGAGTGGCTCGCAAGCATGGATTCCGTGCCTTGCTCCATGAGAAGCCATTTGCGGGAATCAACGGAAGCGGTAAGCACAACAACTGGTCGTTGAGTACCGATACGGGCATATTGCTTCATGGACCAGGTAAGACTCCAGAGGAGAACCTGCGCTTCGTGGTGTTTATCGTAGAGACGTTGATGGCTGTTTATAAGCACAACGGCTTGCTCAAAGCCAGTATCATGAGTGCTACCAATGCGCATCGCCTGGGCGCTAACGAAGCTCCTCCTGCCATTATCTCCTCTTTCCTTGGCAAGCAATTGTCTGATTTGTTGGAGAAGATAGAGAAATCTGATACCAAGAATCTCTTTACCTTGGAAGGCAAGCAAGGCATGAAACTTGACATTCCAGAGATTCCTGAATTGTTGATAGACAACACCGACCGCAACCGTACCAGTCCGTTTGCCTTTACGGGAAACCGTTTCGAGTTCCGTGCCGTTGGTTCTGAGGCCAACTGTGCTACGGCAATGATTGTGCTGAATACAGCCGTGGCAGAATCATTGACCAACTTTAAGAAACGCGTGGATGAATTGATTGCCAACGGGCAAGACCAGACAAGTGCCATCATCGACATCATTCGTGAAGACATCAAGACCTGCAAGCCTATCCATTTTGACGGCAATGGGTATAGTGATGAATGGGTGGAAGAGGCTACACGCCGCGGACTCGACGTGGAGAAGAGTTGCCCGGTTATCTTTGAACGTTATCTCGACCCGTCTTCCGTAAAGATGTTTGAGACGATGAACGTGATGAGGAAAAACGAATTAGAGGCTCGCAACGAGGTGAAATGGGAAACGTACACGAAGAAGATTCAAATAGAGGCTCGTGTGATGGGCGACTTGTCCATGAACCATATCATTCCCGTGGCTACTCATTACCAAAGTCAGTTGGCGAAGAACGTTCAGAATATGTATGACATCTTCGAAGAGAACGAGGCTGCCAGCCTGACGGCACGTAACAAGAAACTCATCAAGGAGATAGCCCAACGTACGCAAGAGATAGAGACGGGAGTGGAAGAGCTCATTGAGGCTCGGAAGAAAGCCAACAAGATAGAGAACGAACATGCTAAAGCCATAGCTTATCACGATACGATAGCTCCTAAGATGGAGGAGATACGCTATCAGATTGACAAGCTTGAACTCATCGTCAGCGATGAGTGCTGGACATTGCCGAAGTATCGTGAGTTATTGTTTATTCGATAACTGTTATTTTGATAAACCAACGTTGTTGGTTGTTTAAGTTTGCAATGGGGCTTTGTCGAGAGACAAGGTCCCAATTGTTTTATTTACCATTGTTATCGTAAGCCCCGATAGGGGCGATAAGAATACAGGCAGGTGGTGTAGCGGAGCGAAACCCCTGCATAGGATGTATGAGCATATTGAAACCCCGATAGGGGTGACAGAATGTCTGTCGTACCTTCAGTACTTTGTTTGCTGGCGGCTCTTTTTACAGGGGTTTCGCTTCGCTTCACCCCTGCCTGTGTTCTGCCGCACTTTCAGTGCTCTGTGGACCAGCTCATATATCTATTTGCCGTTGAGCATTTCTCCAATCTCCTCCAAGGTGTTGGCAATGCCGATATACTCCTGCCAATTGCCACGAATCATGCCTTTCATGGTCAGGTCGTCCATCATCGTAATCAATGAATCCCAAAATCCCTTCATGTTGTAGAGAATCACCCGTTTATGATGATAACCGATGGTGGCAGCTGCGGCAACGGTGAAAATCTCATCTAACGTGCCAATGCCACCCGGCAAGGCAATGATGATGTCGCTCTTTGCCAACATCAGGTCTTTGCGGTCGCTCAGGTTATCGCACGGAATCACTACTCTCGTATAGTCAGACACCGATTCCCCATTCAATAAGATGGAAGGAACGATTCCTATGGTTTCTCCACCCGCCTCGAATACGGATTGGGCTATACATTCCATCAGTCCGAAATTAGCGCCGCCAAAAACGATGCTATGTCCGTTTGCGGCAATCCATCTTCCTAACTCCTTTGTCAAGGCAAAGAAGTCTTTATCTATGTTTTCGTTTGCTGAACAAAATATGGCAATCTTCATGGTCATAGTTAATAATGATTTCAAAGGTAACTAAATTTTCAATTTTACTTTGTGAGGGGTACGTAATGAAACGCATATTTTAAGAATTATAAACTATTTTTGCACGATTTTTAAAAGTAAGCCTACAAATTCTTCATAATAAACCTTAATAAGAAGCTTTTCCGATGGAAAATGTGTATCTTTGCAAAATTAGTTCATAGTATTGTAAGACAGGTAAGCAAATCAAACAGAAAACTTAAAGATATGAGTACATTCAGATTATACGCAGTGGCAATGTTGACCATGATTGTCTCCGCCAATGCTTTTGCGCAAGTTACCCCTACCTCTCAGATGGAGAAATTGAAGAGGGGCTTGGTAGTGGTTCCTGGTAATTCCGGGGAATTTGTCAGTTGGCGATTGTTAGGTACTGACGACGAGGACAACACCACCTTCGATGTGTTGCGAGATGACGTGGTCATTGCCAAGGATCTTGTCTCCTCAACGTGTTACAACGATGCTTCGGGTAAGGCTACCAATCAGTATCGCATCGTGACGAAGGTGAATGGCGTTGCCGTAGATACCACTGCTGCCGTGAAGCCGTGGTCTGATGTTTATTTCAAGCTCAAGCTCGACCGTCCGGCTGATGGCAACGATTATACCTATAGTCCTAACGATTGTAGCGTGGGCGACGTTGACGGTGATGGTGAATATGAATTGTTCGTGAAATGGGATCCCTCTAATTCTAAGGACAATTCTCAGTCGGGCAAGACAGGCAATGTGTATATTGATTGCTATAAGTTTGACGGTACCAAATTGTGGCGCATCGACTTGGGCGTAAACATTCGTGCCGGTGCGCACTATACGCAATACTTGGTTTACGACTTTGACGGAGACGGTAAGGCTGAGCTTATCTGTAAGACTGCTCCAGGCTCTATGGACGGTGTGGGCAACTATGTGAACCAAGCCACTACAGATAAATCTATCTCTGGCACAAGCAATCGCGTGGACTATCGCAATAACAATGGCTATGTGCTTCAAGGTGCCGAATACCTCACCGTGTTCAACGGAGAGACGGGTGCTGCCATTAATACTGTTTGGTATAATCCTAACCGTAACTTCGGAGTAGGAAAGGCAGAGAACTACAGTTCTTCTTGGGGAGACAGCTATGGTAACCGTGGCGACCGCTTCTTGGCTTGCGTGGCTTACTTGGATGGTCCCGACAAGAACCCCAGTGCCGTGATGGTACGTGGATATTACACTCAGGCTTACTTGTGGGCGGTGGATTTCGATGGAAAGCAACTCTCCACCAAGTGGCTTCACGGCTCCACCAGCAAAAACTATGTGGAACTGACCATTGGTGACCAAAAGCAGCCACGTAAGGCTTATACCAGAAACACCAGCGGCAAGTCGGGTGGCAGTTGTACGATGTATGGCAATGGCAATCATGATCTTTCCGTGGCTGATGTTGACGATGACGGATGTGATGAGATTCTATATGGTTCGGCAGCGGTGAACAACGACGGTACCCTGCTTTATGCCACGGGCTTGGGACACGGCGACGCTATTCACGTATCAGATTTGATTCCTTCCCGCCCAGGCTTGGAAGTGTTCCAAATCCATGAGGAGAGTCCTTACGGATGGGACGTACATGATGCGGCAACGGGTGAGATTATCTGGAGTGCAACGGGAGGTGATGATAACGGACGTGGCATTGCGGCACAATTGCAAGCCAGCGAAGACGGCTTCTTCTTCAGTTCTTCCAACGATCGTAGTCAGCGTAGTGCTACTACGGGTCAGGTGGTTTCTTCTAAGAGCACGTCTGTCAATTTCAGAATCTACTGGGATGGCGACGTGCAAGATGAGTTGCTAGATGGTACGAAGATTGACAAGTGGAATGGCAACGGAACCTCTCGTCTTTATATTAAGAACAAGAACCCATACGACTATAACTCGTCGAGCAGTTGCAATAGCACGAAATCTACTCCCAACCTGCAGGCAGACCTCTTTGGCGACTGGCGTGAGGAATTGATTTTATGGAGCACGGCTGACAATGCCACGTTGAATATCTTCACGACCATTGAGCCAACATCTTATCGTGTGCCTACGTTGATGCACGACCATGTGTATCGTATGGGCGTGGCTTGGCAAAACGCTGCTTACAACCAGCCTCCTCACTTGGGTTATTACCTGCCATATAGATTCAAGCCCAAATTCGTGATGCAGGAGGGTTCTTCCATGGAGCAAACCACTCATTTGGGAGATAGCATTGCGCCCGTGATATTCAAATACGTGAACACCACAACCGTGGTCGTAGATTCCACATATACGCCAAATGGTAAGGTGAAAGGCTTGTCGTCTGAGTTTGTCAAGACGACGAACTATGGAGAGAAGGAGATTACCTTGAAAGGTCAGCCTACAGCCGTTGGCGATTATACCATCGTGCTGAGGGCATCTGGCAACACGGCTTGTCCTGGCTATGCGTACTATTATGTCAATATCCACGTAGATGACTTGTCGGGAATCCGTGACGCAGAGTCTTCAATGTCTTCCATCCAATCCATCTATACCGTATCGGGTGTCCAGGTTCCGGCAAAGAGCGTGGAATCATTGCCATCGGGAATGTATGTGGTGAAAGGCCAACAAGGATCTAAGAAAATCATCGTAAAGTGATGGTGCTTGTTGAGTGTTTAGTGTTGAGCGTTTAGTGAATATTTGTTGAGTGCTTAGCGTTGAGCGTTTAGTGGGTATTTGTTGAGTGTTGAGCGTTTAGTGTTTAGTGGGTATTTGTTGAGTGTTTAGTGTTGAGCGTTTAGTGAATATTTGTTGAGTGCTTAGCGTTGAGCGTTTAGTGGGTATTTGTTGAGTGTTGAGCGTTTAGTGTTTAGTTGGTATTTGTTGAGTGTTTAGTGTTGAGCGTTTAGTGAATATTTGTTGAGTGCTTAGCGTTTAGTGTTTAGTGAATATTTGTTGAGTGTTTAGTGCTTAGTGGTGATGTGATAAGGTCCGTCATCATTAAGCACTAAATTTATTCCAATGTTTTTGTAAAATGTCACGATTGTGGGAAATGCCGTTAGGCATTTGATGTCCGTAGCCAGCCATACAGCCGTGCCGATAGGTATGGCGAAATGGCTGGAAAGAAGAATGTCGCAAGCGAAGAACCTTGCCTTTAGGTAAGGGACAATCTTAAAATATCGCCTACCTACGGCAGGCCTTTTTCCCCCCACAATTCTCTCTTTCCAGCCATTTCGGTCTACCTAACGGCAGACCTGCATAGCTGGCTACTAACATCAAATGCCTAACGGCATTTCCCACGTACATCGCCAGCTAATTGGTTCCGTTCAAATGTAGTCTAAGGATTTAAGGATTCAAGGAATTTCGGTGCAAGTACCGATAGGTTTATCCTGAAATCCTTGAATCCTTAGACTTTTGAATGATGAATATTTTGATGACGAATAGGATAGTATATGAGCTTGCAATGACAATGATAATGATACATGAGCTTTCCCCCACAGAGCCCCGATAGGGGCGTTAAGAACACAGGCAGGGGTGAAGCGTAGCGAAACCCCTGCAAAGATAGCCACCAGCAAACAAAGTACCGAAGGTACGACAGATTCCCATACGAATTATCAATTGTGCATTGTGAATTATCCATTGTCCATTGTCAATTATGAATTGTGCATTGTGCATTATGAATTATCCATTATGAATTGTGCATTGTGCATTGTAAATTATCCATTGTGAATTGTGCATTGTCAATTATGAATTAAATTTTTTTTCATTTTTTCTGTTCAAAATGCTTGTTTTTTCTCAAACTTTTGTATTTTTGCACATGGAATTGTGCTAAACTGCTTACGCTCTGCCATTCAAGCACGCTTGACGGCTCCGCCCAATCGCAGTTTTATCACCTATTATAATCATTTATGATCCGTAGAGAGATGTTAAATATTGCCAACGCAACACAAAGAATGACCCATTTCCTTGGTCATTCCAATATTTTTGCTACTCTCTCTCTCTCTCTCTGATAACTTTAAAAGCCAATCAATTCATGGTGCGCCTCTGCGCACCAGACACCGAAAAATGCGGCTTTCCCTGCAAACGGGCAGGGGAGGCTGGCTTGTCTTTTGTCCCTGTCTGATGGCGGAGGCAGGGACAGCGACAGACTGAAGAAATAATTCTTAGTATTCATTTATAATTTTTTAATTTAAAATTACAAAGACACATGAAAACAAAATTACTTTCAATTTTTGCCCTCCTGCTGATGGCAGCGACGGGCGTATGGGCGCAGACTCCCACGTTGCTCACGACGATAGAGAGCACTGGCGAAAACGCAAGTTTCGAAAGCGGCAGCAAGACCTTTGACAACATTGCTACCGTAACTCTCAGCGGGGAAGTCATTAATGATGGCGATGACTGGGGGTGGTACTCGTTTGAAGGAGCTACATTAACCGTTACTGCAGTTGAAGGCTACACAATCACAAGCTGCAAGTTTTACACATGGAGTGGCAGCGCCGAAGATTCCGAAGCCCCTTTTCAGGCAACAATGATGTATGATGGCGTGACCAAGATTGAGGTCTATGGCTATGCTTCAACCCCTACCGTGGAGCTGACAGACGGCGAGGCTCCCTCTGCTCTGTCTTCATACACGGGAAAGACCGTTGACGTGACCTATAAGCGCCCGTTCACTGCCGGCAAGGCATCGACGGTTTGCCTGCCCTTCGAATATGTGAAGAAGAGCGGCGAGAAGTTCTACGCCTTCACGGGCGTCAGCAAGGACGGCGACGACTATGTAGCCGACATGACCGAGAACGCAGCCTCCACGCTGACCGCCAACACTCCGTATCTGTTCATGCCTTCTACAACGGGCGACGTTGACTTCGGCGGCACTTACGTCATCCCTGCCGCCATTGAGGCTGGTGAGACCACGAGCGGCGACTGGACATTTACAGGTACCTATGAGACCAAGAAATGGGAAGATGCTCCCACGGGCATCTACGGCTTCTCTGCACAGGATACCGAGGACGGCATCAGCCAGGGTCAGTTCGTGAAGGTGGGCAAATACGTCTTCATCAAGCCCATGCGCGCCTACCTGATGTACAAGGGCGGTGCTGAGAACTACGCCGCAGTGCGCATGAAGGCTCCTGCACGCGGTGCTAATGAGGAGATGCTGCCTGAGACGATCAGCGTGCGCCTCATCG
>DJXW01000017.1:5941-136658 GCA_002449845.1 Prevotella sp. UBA6994 | reverse complement strand
ATTATAATAATATATTAATATAATAATAATTATTATATATAGTCTTAATTATACCATCTTGAGGAATAAGAAATATTGAAGGTACTAATGTTGCGTGTTGCGTTTGTTGCGTTTGATAAGTGAAATTAATTAAAACAGGGTTCTCCACTGAGAACCCTGTTCGCTTTTGCGCTATTTAAAATCTAATACTATGAAAAACAAAATTTGTAGAAACTAATATTATGAACGACATTTTAGTTATCCAAAGCAAGATTTATGAGATTCGTGGCGTGAAGGTGATGATAGACAAAGACCTCGCAGAGCTTTACCAAGTGACGACTGGAAATTTCAACAAAGCCGTAAAGAGGAATATCAAACGTTTCCCACCAGACTTTATGTTTCAGTTGACAAAAGATGAGTATGACTTTTTTTAATTCCAAAATGGAATCTTAAAGATGGGAAGAGGAGAACATTCTAAATATCTCCCCTATGCTTTCACCGAACAAGGGCTTGCCATGCTATCCGGCATTCTACACGATCAGAACGACATCAACGAGTCCACACGCGCCCAATTAGATGCCATCAGCACGGCTTTAGCAGAACTTCAAGCTAAGAAGCCACTTCAACGACCACACCAGGCACAGATGCTTTGACAACTTCGTCGTTAACATGCTGGGGGCATTGGCAGCATACGATGTGGGCACACTATGGCGGTGAGTCTAAAGGATTGGCATTAGGATTTGAGGTTTCTGAAGACTCAAAACTCGCAGACGACGATTATTGTCTGCCTGTGAAATATAGTAATGAATTACCTGAGTTTGACCCTGAAGAACTAATGACAACTCTGACTATGAAGTTTGGAAAAGATAAGACAGAAGTAAATGTCAAAGTCCCCTTTACTGACCCAACATTCAGAATGTGCGTATCAACCAAGCCAACAGACTGGGATTATGAAAAAGAGTGGAGATATATAGATGAGTGTGATGGACTTCACCCTTTTCCAGGAAAATTGACGGAAGTAGTTTTCGGACTTAGATGTTCAGAAAAAGACAAAAAGAAATATAGGGAATTAGCTAACAATAATTTTGATTATCCTATTCAATTTTATGAGATAGTGAAGAAACCTAATCAATACCAGATAGAGTTGTGGGAGAGAATAAACAAGTTGGCAATGTTCTTAATTCACGCAAATACGTTGACTTGGTGAAAGCAAAGATTGTGGAAGCCAAGGATAAAGGCGAAGGAGTGTGGATAGAGATTAGATGAATGAAGCCAGCCATACGGACTGCCTATCGGTAGCTGTATGGCTGGCTGCTGTTTGAAGATCTTTCATTCCTTAATCGTAAATTATTTCTGGATGAATTTCTTTCCATTCATGATGTAAATGCCCTTCGTTGGTTGTGTGACCTTACGCCCTGTTAGGTCGTAAATAGTATTGCTATTCTTGTCGCTAACAATCTTTCCGATACCGCTGTACGTGGTCTCGTCAACGAATTTCACGAGATAGATGTAGTACCAACCTTTGTTGACTAAACAAACCTTGGTGTCGATGGTTTCTCCTGGAGCGAAGTCCTTGCCTAAGTTGGCGATAGTCATTTCCGCAATGTAGTCCTTAGAAATATCTGGGTCAACGTCGAAGCTCAACACGCCATTTTCCATGTCACTTATTCCGTTTTCGTCGATGGCTCCACCATCTTGTCCGATAGAAACGATGTCTTCCGTGAGAGAACCATCCTCGTTGAGCAACTTGAGATTATTTTGCAATAAGAAGTCATTGAAGTTGTCCACCAGCAGTTTGTCTATGGCATTGCTCATGTTGAACTGCACTTGTTTCTCCTGTCCGTTGGTGGGGATAGGCAGCAACACCTCTTCTGTGCCCACGGTGCGTTCCTCCTCGGAAGCGTCGGCATCATTGCAAGACAACTCGATGTTCCTGAAATAATACGTGTTGTCTGCATCCTTGAAGACATTCAGGTTGAAGGCTACGGTAGAACCGCCGTTCTGGTCACTTGTCACATCTTGTTCAAACTCCCATCTCTGCCATTCTTCCGTCAACGACAGGTTGCCAAACAACTGATAGAACAGGTAGTCGCCTGGTCCTCTGTGGATTTGTGTCTCAATGTCGGTAGGATGTTCGGCGCGAGCCTCGATGACAAATCTGATTTTCTGTCCGGCACGGAACACGTGAGGACCGGTGATGAAGAACTGGCTCTGCCAGTTGGTGAGTTCTACGCTGTCACCGACATGCACCCCCTGGTTAAGATTCCCTTCACGGATTACGTACATCGGGGTGGTGCTGGTCACCTCTCCCTCCTCGTTCTTGTTCTCCTGATAGTAGGTGGCAGCAACCGACTTCACTTCGAGTGCTGGCTGGCCGTCTAAGGGGTCATTTACTAAACGCGCAGGAAGGTCGATACCTTCCACGCCATCACGACCAGTGAAGGTTGTAAATGTGCCATTAGAGAACTGATACGAGTCGTTTGAGTCAATGCCCTTACGAATCATATCAAACCAGCCAGTCAGCTCATGGGGATCCTCAGCCTTTCTCACTTCCAGTTTCACGTCGTCGAAGTAGTAGTTGTTTGCTTCTTTCAAGACATAGAGATTGAATGCCACGGTGTGCATCTCCTTCTTGTCTTCCGATTCTTTTGTCTTTCCGTCACCGTAGGCTTGGTTGGCGCTGATGATGGTTTCTTTCACCACCGTCTGCCACTCAGTGGTGAATCCCACGTTCCCATACATATTCCAATAGTTATAGTCGCCAGGGGTGTTGTGCGCCTGTGTCTCCGAGTCAGCCGCCTTGTCGGCACGGATGCGCATGGTGAGTCGCAACTCGTCCCCTTCCTCGATGATGGTAGAGGGGATGGTGACGAAGAACTGGAAAGTCCAACTGTCGAGAGATGCTTCATCTTCAAAGAGGTTGCGTGAAGATACTACGCCCACGTGGTTTCCCGGTTGTGTAGGGTCTTCGATGATACGGATGGGTCCTTGGGCTATATCTTCATCCACCCAATCATGTGACCAGAAGCACGATGTGTCATCACTTTCAAAGTCACCGTTCACTACATAGTTAGTCCATTGTTTTTGAGCAAATGCGCTGATGCTCAATAGCAGAATGCTGCTTAACAGAGTAAAGAATTTTTTCATAATGAATAGGTTTTAAAATAGATGATATGCTTTGTTTGCAAATTTATACATTATATTATTTCGTCATTTTATCATTTGTTTCACATAATTTATCTCGTGCAACATCATGCAAAAATACCATTTGCCTGTGCTGGATTTTTCTTATATTTGCACGAAAATTAAATCTTTACTCAATCCATTATTTATGAAAAAATCAATCACTCTGTTCGTACTATTATCCTTGTGTGCGCTTGCGTCGCTCGCCCAGAAGAACCAAACCGTTGTGTTCGACAGTTATGAATGGGACTTTGGCACGATAGAAGCCGTTGAAGGAACCGTATGTCACACCTTTATTATATATAATAAGGCAAAGACACCAGTGCGGATTGTCAGGTCTATCCCCACCTGTGAATGTATCCGTGCCCATTATTCCGACAAGTCTATCAAGGCTGGCGAGTCGGGTAGGGTGATGGTGTCTTTCTCACCCAAGGACTCACACGGCAAGACGTTTAGAAGTGTAGAACTGATAGGCGACAACGGGCAGACGTTGGGAGCCTTATCCATCAAGGCAACGGTGGTGGAAGGCAATGCCTCTGCCCACCATCGCTATCCTTTCCAGAATCCCGACCTCACCAATGAGGAGCGTGTGGAAAACCTCATCTCGTTGCTCACCCCAGAAGAGAAGGTAGGACTGATGATGAATAAGTCGGTCTCGGTAGATAGATTGGGCATTCCCTCGTATAACTGGTGGAGCGAAGCCTGTCATGGTGTGAGGCAAGACGGATATACCGTCTTTCCGCAACCCATCGGCTTGGCTGCAGCATTCAACTCGCAACAGGTGTACGACATCTTTTCAGCCGTTTCTGATGAGGCAAGAGCCAATTGGAACCGTTCAGACCATGACATCTTCAACGTGCCAATGGGAGTAACCTATTATCCAGGCAATCCCGAACTGTCGTTCTGGTGTCCCAACGTCAACATCTTCCGTGACCCACGATGGGGGCGCGGACAGGAGACGTGTGGTGAAGACCCCTATCTGAATGCCGTGTTAGGCGTGCAGACCGTTCTCGGTATGCAAGGCAATGATGACAAGTATTACAAGACCCACGCCTGCGCCAAGCACTACGCCGTACATAGTGGACCAGAGCCCTTGCGCCATACGTATAACGCATCGGTATCTATGCGCGACCTATGGGAAACCTATCTCCCCGCATTCAAGGCACTTGTGAAGAAGGGAAACGTGCGAGAGGTGATGTGTGCATACAATCGCTACGAAGGAAAACCCTGTTGCACGAGCGACCGCCTGTTGGTTGATATCCTCAGAAGGAAATGGGGATATGATGGATTGGTGGTGACCGATTGCGACGCTATCAATAATTTCTACAACAAGGGTCAGCACGAGACCCATCCCAATCCGTTGGCAGCCTCCGTTGATGCGGTGCTCAACGGTACCGACCTGGAATGTGGAAAAGTGTTTATGGTTCTTACCGAGGCATTGGAGAAAGGACTGATACAAGAAGAAACCCTCGACGGCCATCTGAGAAGAACGCTGATGGGACGTTTCGAGTTGGGAATGTTCGACCCAGCCGACCGTTTGCCGTGGGCACATCTGGCTCCACAGGTAATCAGTAGTGAGGAAAACAATCTCTTGGCAACGCAAGCGGCACGAGAGTCGATGGTGTTGTTGAAGAACAATGGCGTCTTGCCATTGTCGAAAGACATAAGAACGATAGCCGTGGTTGGTCCCAATGCGAACGATGCGGCAATGCTCAATGGCAACTACGGCGGTACGCCCACGAAAAACCACACCCATTCGTTGCTCGATGGTATCAAGGCGGCTTTGCCCGATGCCCATGTCATTTATAGAAAGGCTTGCGAACTCACCGACGAGTATTCCACGATTCATCATTTGCACGATTTCAACGATGGAAAGGGCATTTTTGTGGAGCTGTATAATAATAAGGAGCTGATGGGTGAGCCTGCCAAGACAGGCTATTACAATGAGCTGAACTTCTCCACTTTTGGCGCATGGGGCTTTGCCGATGGAATCAACAACGATTCATTGTCGCTTCGCGCATCGGGCAAATACACGGCAACCTTCACGGGTGAGTTGAAGTATTTCGTCAATACCGATAATGGCTACACGCTGAAAGTGAATGGCGAGGTGATAGAGAATGCCGAGCCATCAAGGGGGAGGAGAGGCTTCCGCCGTGGCGTGGAATACAAGACGCTCAACGTGGTCAAGGGCAATACCTACGAAATCGTGATGGAATATAGGCGTGGGAATGGACAATTCGCCATGTTCAGAGCAGATGTGTGCGAGAGAAAGTTGGTGGATTATACCGATTTGTCAAATGAAGTGAAGCAAGCAGATGCCATCATCGTGATAGGCGGCATTTCGGCACAGTTGGAAGGAGAGGGTGGCGACAAGGCATCTATCGAGTTGCCCAACGTGCAACAACGTCTTGTGAGAGCCATGCACGCTACGGGCAAACCAGTGGTCTTCGTCAACTGTTCTGGTTCAGCCATTGCCTTTGGAAGCATAGAAGTCCAATACGACGCACTCGTACAAGCATGGTATGCTGGACAGGGAGGAGCGAAAGCCCTTGCCGACGTGCTCTTTGGCGATTACAATCCCAGTGGGAAGTTGCCCGTCACCTTCTATACGAGCAACGACGACCTGCCCGACTTCCTCGACTACAGCATGGAGAACCGCACTTATCGCTATTTCCGTGGCAATGCCATCTATCCCTTTGGCTATGGCTTGTCTTACACCCAGTTTGCTTACGGCAAGGGAAAGTTGTCTAAGTCTTCCATGAAGGTTGACGGAAAGGTGACCATCACCATTCCCGTTACCAATACAGGGCAGCGCGACGGAGCAGAAATCGTACAGGTGTATGTGAAATCGCTCGACAATCCCGATGCGCCCATCAAGTCGCTCAAGGGATTTCAGAAGTTGCAATTGGCAAAGGGCGAAACGCAAAAAGCCAAGATCACCCTTGACGGAGAAGCGTTTGAGTATTATGACCCGTCGATAGACGAGCTTGCTCCACGCAAGGGACGTTACCAAATCCTCTATGGCAGTTCTTCATTGGATAAGGACTTGAAGGCTTTAGATTTTGAAGTGAAATAAAGTAATGTCTTAACTCCTGAAAATATAGTAAATCTACCAACTTGTTTTTATTTGAGATAGATTTTTTGCATCTATTACACAAACAAAATTCTATGATACATCAAATAAAGTCAATTATAAAAAAGGTTTCTATCTTTGCAGCCGTAAACGTCTAAATTACAATCATGTTTAATAACTTAAAACTTTCAAAAATGGAAAAAAGTTACAAATTGTTTCTCGCTTTATTGTTCTGCTTTTGCGGAGCGATGAACGTGAATGCGGAAGAACGCTATCCGCTGACAACTGACATGTTCTTTGCATGGGACGGTTGGGGTGCTGATGCCCAAAAGACCGGACCGGCAGAATGTTCTTTTGTGCTTAATGAATCAACGGGGCAACCATACGGTGATTCACAAGTAATCAACTATGCTGACCTGTCTCTTTATTCAAAGTTGATTGTTACTTGTACAGAGGGAACACCACGTTTCCTTTTCAATCGTGACATGGATGAAGGACAGTGGAACGAAAACGAAGCTGAGTCTCACTTGATAGACAACACCAAGAATGGTTGGTCTGCCAGGTATTTCTCTCAGGATGGACAGACGTACGTAGTCGATCTCAAGCTCATGGTGAAGGAAAAGGGTTTTGCCCACTTACATGCCATCAAGGGTGCCAACTGGGCAAACGTGACCGTTACCAGCATGGAACTGACACGCGAAGGCAAGGCACAGGTGGTAGGTTGGACAGACCTTATTACCAATGGTGACCTTGAAGGTGACGACGTAAGCTGCTTCTATTCTAAGGAAGCTGCCGGTTCTCCCTTCCCATCAGTCATTACCGATGGCGTAGGTGTTGACGGTAGCCGTGGTATTCAGGTTCATTCTGCTGCCGGAGCCGCTCAAGACTGGGATGCTCAGTTCTGGATCAACTTACCCGAAACACTTCCAGAAGGAACCAAGTATCGTATCTCATTCGCTTATCGCGCAAGCATGGACGGTTCTGCTGACACACAGGCTCACCGTGACCCCAGTGACTATATTCACTACGAGATGATTGGTTCTCCTAATTTCACCACCGAGTGGCAGGTTTACAACTATGAAGGTACAATCACCGCTCAGCAATCTGGTGAAAACACAATGCACTCTATCGCCTTCAACCTCTCTAAGGACAGGGCTAACGACATCGACTTCTTCTTCGATAACATCAAGTTTGAAGTTTATAAGTATGGTACCGTAGCAGAGTTTAGCGAAGACGTGATTGAACTCGACTTTGGTTTTGAAACCAACGTTGGCGAATTGGTAAAGGCTACAGGTAAGAGACGTTTGATGTATCCTACCAGTTGTGTAAGAGTATTGGTAAACGGCGAAGAGAAGTCTATTACCTCTGTTGAGGGCTTTGCAGACGGTCGTTTCTACGTGTTCATGGATGAAGGCTTGAACGAGGACGACGTTGTTGAATTGGCATTCATCAACCCAAGCGACCCAGCATTCCACCTTACTTATCTGTCTGGACCTGGTGGCGACGTTCCTAACTTCTCAGGCGAGGTGACCAACAACTACGAAATTCAGTTCCATCCCAGTGATGATGTGTACCCATATCAATATCTTACTCCAGTCATCGTGGAGGCTGACCCAGAGGATGGCTCATTCAACTTGCCCAACAGCATCAAGGAATTTAAGGTGACATTCGACAAGCCCGTAGATTGCGCAGCTGTAGAGGCAACCTTGAACAACATCAAGTTGGAAGTTTCTCCTGCTGATGGATTTGCAGAGCAACTCGTACTCACACGTCCTGGTTCAGAGGACTTGGCTACTGATGCTTACGAACTCAGAATTACGAAGATTTATCCAGAATTGCGCTTGGATGACTCTATTTATGGTGATTCAATCTATACCATCAACGTAGGTAAGGTGAATGCAGATCCTACAGACGTACCTGCCGACCTCCTTCCCGACTATTTCGCTACCGCTAATGCCGGTACTATCCCAGAGGGTTGGTTCGTGAAGTTCGGACAAGAAGATCGTCCTTCTCTCTCTTCTCAAGGCAGTGGTTCTCGTATGTTCGACTTTGCCGCTGGTGGCGACTTCACCAAGGGTCTCTACTTCCGTGAGGGTTATGCAGAGTATGGTTCTACCGAAGGTTATCCTCTCACCTTAGAGGCTGGCAAGCGTTACACATTCAGCTTCACTACAGCCATGTGGAAAGACAATGGTACCAAGACACGCTTCGAGATCATCAATCCTGCCGGCGAAGTGGTATTCGTACAGGTGGTTAACAATACTCCTAACGTGAATGGTGGAACAGGTGCCGTGAACGGTGCTGCCAAGCATTCATTCAAGTATTCTCCAGAAGAGGCTGGCAACTATATCATCCGCTTCACTTCATCAGGTGATGAGACCAGTGATCCCGCTTACATGGAAATCATTCTCGCTAACCCACAAGTGAAATATGTTCCTAACGTGGCTGGCGTGGAAGAGACTCAACTCTTGAACAATGCTTTGGCAAATGCTAAGAGCACCCGTGACGGTAATACCGGTGAGCGTTATGCTGGTCCTGCTTTCAGTGCTTTGGATGAGGCTATTAAGAAGTATGAGGCTGAGGCTCCTAACTATACGGCTCCTTCTGCTTACAAGAATGCAGCTGCCGCTCTCGATGCTGCTACTCAGGCAATGAAAGATCACCGCTCTCTCTGCGACGCTTACGATCCTCTGCCACAACAGGCTCAAGACATCATCGATGCTAACGCTGGCAAGAAGTTTGCCAATACTTCTCTCTACGCTGATTTGATTAATCTCGTTGACAAGTATGCTACCAAGACTACGGAAACGGTTTATGACCCAGATACAGAAACTGAGAAGGAAGTGGTAATCCTCGTGATCAAGCAACTCACCGACGATAATGAGTTGAAGGCTGCTACCGACGAGTTGAAGTATGCTGTCAACACGGCAAGCTTGCTCTTCACCGAGGGTGAGTCTAAGACTTCTGACACAGGTTACAAGGTATTGCTCGAACGTATCCGCTTGGGTGTTGAGGCATTGAAGAGCCTTGGCGTTGATGAGTCTGATCCTCTGATTATCGAGGCTAACAATACGCTGACCGATGATGACGAAGTAGCAGACAAGATCAAGAACCGCATCAAGGTAGAGATGTACGGCAAACTGAAGGATCCTGCAAACACCGTATTTGCTGAGAAGGAAGACGAAATGACGGGTGAGATGTATTCTGATACATACGATATGACCGTATTCGTGAAGAATCCTAATATCTACAAGCAACAGGATAATACGAACTTCACTCCTGAGAACGTTCCTGGTTGGACGGTTCCTGAAGGATATGCAACTCCTGGACTGAGCGTAGGATGGGGACAACCAAGAGGTACCAACGAAATCGCTGAGGATTGTATGTTCCAGACTTGGGGAAGCAGCTATAGGGTTGAACAAACCATTACCGACCTGCCCGCTGGTGTTTACACCATTAAGATTGGATTTGGTGAGCGTATGAATGAAGACGAGGCTAACATGGTGGATAGCTATATCTACGCTAAGACCTCTGAGACTCCTGATGGTGAAAATGGTCAGACAGCTGACGTTCCTGGAATCGGTCAGTCGTTCCCATACGCCAATACCGTGATTGAAAACGTGGTTGTTACTGATGGTATCTTGACAATCGGCGCAAACGGTGGTCCTTCTTCTCACACCTTCTTCAATGACGTGCGTGTGTTGATGGCTGGTGCTGTTCCTAACTTCGATTATATCAGTGCTTACAATGAGGCAATCACCTCTATTGATGATGCCGTGGCTCGTCCCGCTTCTGTTCGTGCTATCGAACTCTTCGACTTGAATGGTCGTCGTATTCAGAAAGCTGGCAAGGGTGTGGTTATCATGAGAAAGCACATGAGTGATGGATCTGTTGTTACTGAGAAAGTGGTTAAAAGATAATTTTCGGTAAATGTTTGTGTTAAGACTATTGGTGGGTGTCCACCTGCCAATAGTCTAAATCGAGAATCTTCAATAAATGGACAAGTGCA
Source organism: Prevotella sp. UBA6994 (assembly GCA_002449845.1). Lineage (GTDB taxonomy): Bacteria > Bacteroidota > Bacteroidia > Bacteroidales > Bacteroidaceae > Prevotella. Next base: position 126,414 of record DJXW01000017.1, on the reverse strand, counting down.
AATGCGAAAGCATTTCCTTGAAAGTTTTTTGAAGATTCTCTTTGTGTTTAGAGAAAGAGAGGTGAGAGGTGAGGGGGTGAGAGATATGTTTTAGAAGCAAGAGGTAAGAAGCAGGAAGCAAGAGGATAGAGAAAGAGAGGTGAGAGGTGAGGGGTGAGAGATATGTTTTAGAAGCAAGAGGTAAGAAGCAGGAAACAAGAGAATAGAGAAAGAGGGGTGAGAGAAAATTATCTGCATGAAAAAGTAAATTCTTCGTAATGCTCGTTTTATTTCTTGAAATTTTTATCTATATTTGCAGCAAATTCCATGAAATAATGCCATTCATTCATGAGCAAGGGCACATTACATTTGACGACTATTATAAAAACCATCCTTTTCCATTTGTCAATATGGGGAATGATGATGCCCGTTTATGCACAAGGAAATTTTGGCAGCCTGACCGTTGAAGACGGATTGTCTGACGGTACCGTTCAATCTATCTTTCGCGACCGCAATGGATATGTGTGGTTGGGTACTATGCGTGGGATTGACCGTTTTGACGGTTCGCGCATAGTAAACATTCCCTTCGACAAGACGAATGTTGATGATGAAGAAATCCAGATTGTGTCTATCCGTGAGGAAGATAACGAACACCTGATGGTGTTGAGTAATCATGGAACGTGGTTGCTCGATAAGCGTCACCTTACCTTGTCTCGTATCAGGGAAGCAGATGATGAATCTTTGCCCATTACTTCCAAGACAGATACCAAAAACATAAACCCAAGAGACACTCGTTACCATTTCCGTTTTGATACTCCCTTATTGGAATATTTCGATGAAATGGGCACTTTTTGGCGAAGTTATCATTTCTTTGGCTTAGACTATAGTTATGAAACCACGTCCATCTTCCATATATTCTCTCTTCCTACGGGATGGACGAGCGAAGGAATGCAATTGCGCAGTTTCCTTTTAGATGGTCATCAGGTGTTGTTGGGAACCCGACAAGGTATTTATGTGGTCAATACCCAAACAAACGAAGTGAGAAACATGGGTGTCGATCAGATTGGTGCATCTATCGTGACCCAGATGAAGCGGATTGGGAATCGCTATTACGTCGCGACGGTTGGCAATGGCATTCGGATATTCGACAGTTCTACTTGGAAGAGCTTTGGTTGTTTGATGGACAGAGCAGCCGTTTACCAACTCGTAGAACATGGTGATGAACTTTGGGCTTGCACGTCGAAAGGTGTGGTTTGTTGGAATAAGGATGGAATGCAACAACAGCGACATTTTACCGTCAGAAACTCGCAACTGCCTGATGACGAGGTGTTTTGCATGGGATTTGATCCAAGCGGTCACGGATGGGTAAGTACGCGTAGCGGAATGTGTATCTATGATCCCGTTTCCCAATCGATGAGTGTGAAGGGTGTTCCCAAGATGGTGAAAGCCTTGGGAATGCTTCGTTCAATCACGATGTGGAACGATGGACGATTGTTGTTTGTTCCTCAAACGGGAGTTCCTACATTTTATTCTTTGAATCACGGTAAGACCCAACCCTTGCTCTCGATAGATCATCACGCTACTTGCTTGGATATCATGCCTCTTGGTGCGGTGAAAGACTCGCTTTGGTTGGTGGTTTCTGCTAATAGATTGCTCTTTTCTCAAAAGAATCAAGACACACGTAGGTTTGGCTATCTCGACGGTTTACCCAATGAGCAATTCCAGTCGAATGCCTTTTGTTTGGACGACTCCAACCGCTTCTGGGTAGCCACCAATGGGGGATTGGTCTATGCAAACGTCAATGACATCATACACCATAAGCATCGACCTATTCCCATCATTCTCCAACAGATACAGACCGACCATTGGTTTACCGATGTGGAGGTGAACGAAGTGAACATGGACAGCACGCTCACGTTGAGCAGTCACGATAATGCCTTCACGGTGAGTTTCACCCCATTGCTGATGGGCAACACGCGCGATATGCAATTCCGCTATTTGTTGGAAGGATGCGATAAGGAATGGAAAATAGCCACTCATGATCGTCGCATAGCCTATAGTCAACTGTCTCCTGGCAGTTATATCTTGCGTATAGAAGCTATCGGAATGCCCGAAATCAATGCGTCTATACGTGTGCGAGTACCATTGACCACGATGGCTTGGTTGTTGATGGGAATAGGGTTGTTGCTATTAGGGTTGTTGGCTCATGTGGCTTATTGCATGTATTATAAAAAGGAGTATTTCTGGCAACGACTCATGCCCAAGCCAGAGAAGTATCAGAAGAGTAAGATTGACAAGCAAGAGCTCGATGAAATGGCGAAAAAACTCCTTTCTGTGATGGAAACAGACAAGCCTTATTTACGTCCCGACCTACAGACAAACGACTTGGCAAAGGCGATTGGTTGTTCTCCTCACGTTCTCTCGCAATTGCTCACCCAACAATTGGGGCGTACTTATTACGATTTCATTGCCGAGTATCGTGTCAATGAGTTTAAACGCTTGGCTCGCTTGCCTGAATATGAGCGTTACACCATTTCAGCCTTATCAGAATTGTGTGGTTTCCGCTCACGCAATCCTTTCCTCGTGGCTTTTAAAAAATATACTGGAATGTCGCCAAAGGAATGGATGAAAGAGGCAAAAAGCAAGGGTGATTTGTGAAATTATTGCACTTTCCCATTGAAAAGTGCAATGTTGTTTATGCTGTAAACGTTTGATATTCAATATATTCTTGTAAATTAACTCCTTTCCGATGGGAATGTGACTTATTCATGATTATTCGTGCAGATAATGAAATATATTTGTCTATCTTTGCGAAGAAATTTAATATAAAACAGCGATGAAAATGAAATTGAGAAAACTATTTCCAACCAGTTGCTCCCTCTTGATAGGGATGTTTACTTTTCTTGTATGTATGGAATCACGTGCGCAGGAGAACGACCTGTTGTTGCATTATGATTTCTCCCAAGTAACGGGAACTACCGTTTCTGACCAGTCGGCATCGGGTGTCAATGCTCGTTTGGTGAACCAAGCCAAGGTGGAAACGATGGGAAAGTATTCTATACTGAATTTAGGCAATGGTTCGGGTTACCTCGACATGACGCAAAAGGCTGGCGCATTGCTCAAGAGCGTTGACAATTATGCCGTTTCGGTCTATTATTTCGTCGATGCGAAAGCCTCTTTGTCTGGCAATGGTTATTTCCTCTGGGCATTTTCCACATCGTCGGCTTGTGGCAGTGGTGATGGAAAATACTCTGCTTATCGCTTGAACGCTCAGAGATACGCTACTTCTACTGGCGGATATTCCAATGAGAAAGGTATTCAAGTGGGCGCAGAGTCGGTGAAAGGCCGTTGGGTACACGTTTGTTATTCTGAAGAGAATGGCAAGGGTAGTCTCTATATTGATGGGAAATTGATTGGTTCTTTATCGGGAATGCCATTGAACAGCTCCAACTACGGAACCGCCACACCGAGCTATTGTTGGTTGGGACGTGCGCCTTTCTCTGGTGATAGTTATCTCAAGCAAACCCTCATCGCAGATTTCCGTCTTTATGGAAGAGCATTGACGCAAACAGATATTAGTCAGTTGTCTGCCCAGACTTCTGATTTGGAATACGAATATTATCACGGAACGCCTGGCGATGTTACAGCCTTGCAAGCTACTATTACTGAGGCAGAGACCTTGCTGGCTTCTATCAATCCGACTGATTACCTCCCCGGTGCCGTGATGGACATAGAAGATGCCGTGACTCAAGCCAAGGGAATGATTGCCGCTCAATTCAGTCAAACATCATACGATGAGATGACGGCTCGGTTGAAGAGTGCTATTACCACCTTGAATGCTACGAAGGGATTGAGTCTGGAAGGTCATGATTTTGGGGCTGATTATCAAGAGGAGAGAGGATTCCGTCATCCTGGAGGATTACACACACAAGCCGACTTCGACCGTATCAAGGCGCAGTTGGCTGCTGGCAATCCCAAGGTGACAGAAGCATATAACATCCTGAAGGCTGCCGAATACGCTCAGCCCAGTGTTGCCACATGGCCCGTGGAAACCATCGTGCGTGGAGGTGGCAGTGGTGAGAACTATATCAATGCTGCTCGTGGCGCAACGATGGCTTACCAGAATGCGTTGCGTTGGAAGATTGAGGGCAATAGGTTATGTGCAGCAGGAGCCGTGCGCATTCTTATGGCGTGGGCAAACAATTGCAAGCTCGTCAGTGGCGATTCCAACTGGGCTCTTGCGGCTGGTCTCTATGGTTATCAGTTTGCTCAGGCTGCCGAATTGGTTCGTGATTATTCAGGGTGGAGCAAGACCGACTTTGAGAAGTTCAAGAAGTGGATGCTTACGGTATGGTATCCCGGCAACATCAATTTCCTTCGTGGCAGAAATGGTACGTGGCAGAACTATGTGGGTAACCAAGGCGGAATCAGACCAGGACATTACTGGAGCAACTGGCCCTTGTGCAACGTGTTGGCAGTGATGACTATCGGTGTGCTCTGCGACGATGTGTTTATCTATAACCAAGGCTTGTCGTTCATGAAGTACGACCAAGTGGGAACTTTCAAAGAGCCACGCACGGCTGAACCTATCTTGAACGACGGTTGTACGGAATTTATCGGCAACTTGGTGGTTACGAAGAGCAAGTCTTCTTTGGAAACGGGAGCATACGGCGAATTGGGTCAGATGCAAGAGAGTGGAAGAGACGGTGGTCATGCTGCAATGGCATTAGGACTGGCTGTAGATATTGCTCACATGGCTTGGAACCAGGGCGACGACCTCTTTTCCTACATGGACAATCGCTTGGCAGCTGGCATTGAGTTCGTGGCTGCTTGTACGCAAAACGTACAAAACTTACCGTGGACTAATTATAAATATGTGGATTGCAGAACGGCTTGGCATAATGGTTGGCTGATGCCTGGACCAGCTGAACCTGCCGAGGTGCGCAACTATTGGGGAACGGTCATCGGACATTATGAGGGCGTGAAAGGCGTGAAGATGCCGTTCGCTGAAAAGGCTTATACCCAAATGGGTATTGATGCCGGTGGTTGGGGCGGTACCAGTGGACCATACGACCACCTGGGATATTCGGTGCTGATGAATACTTATGACGAACAACTCTGCCCAGAGGAGAAACGTCCTACCTTGTTGACTCCTATGATGGAAGTGGACGGGATTGTGACGAATCACAACGAACTGGGAGGTCTGAGAAATACTTATGTTCCTGAGAGCACACAGCCCGTAGCCTATGGAAAGACGGTGAAGTTGATGCCACAATTACCCGAGGGTGAGGAAGACACGGGTATGTGGCAATGGAATACAGGGCAGACCACGAAAGACATCACCATCATCGCTGATCATAGTTATGCTTACCGTGCCACTTATACCAATAAAAATGGGGTGGAGAGTAGTCAGGTATTTACCATTGCCGTAGAAGGCGACTGCCGCCCCGCATACGTTACTGGAACTATTACATACGAGGGAGAGACACTGGAAGCTGATACCATCACGGTGTTTTATGGCGATGTGGTTACGTTGCACGTCACGGGCTCTGATGGCTGGGGTAGCTTCTTGTGGGACAATGGAGTTACGACGGAATCCATGACCACACAACCTATTGTGAGAGAGCGCGACTTCAAAGTGGCATATATCAGCCAAGGAGGAAACCGTGTGATCAAGTCATTCCATGTCAATGTGAAATACACTCGTCCTGACCTCATCTATCAAGGTGCTACCCAGCAAAACACGCAACTGGTGATTACGCAACGTGGAGAACAGGTGAAGCTTGCACCATACGTACCTGAATCGTTGACGGGAATGAGTTATGAATGGAGTACGGGTGACAATACGCGTGTGCTGACGCTCGACGATCTCCAGACATCGGTTTTCTATACGGTCAATTGTGAGCGAGATGGCAAGCTCTTGGCTTCTTACACCTATAAGGTATTTGTACAAGACGCAGAGGCAAAGGTGGAGTCGGGTGTTTATGCCATTCGCCATACGGAAAGCGATACTTACATGACAGCTATGGGGTCGTTGAAACGAGTTGCTTTCTTGCCCTTGGAGGGCGACGAGCCTTCTGAGTTGCAGAAATGGGTGATAGACGACTATGATGCGAATGGACGATATAGTATTTACGTGACGGATAAGAGCAGCTATCTGAGTTCTACGATGCTCCAGTCTTCTACTGCCACCGAACCGTTTGCTTTCGATTGTGCCGCCGGCAGCAATTACGTTGCTCTCAAGTTGCGTGCGGCTGGTTATTACGTGATGTTAGACAATGACCTGACTGTCAACGGTCGTGCTTCTAAGACATTGACGGATTATCCCTTTGAATTGATTCCTGTCGTGATTGATGGCATTGAGAATCATTCGCTCCTGCCAACAGATGGTCAAGGTTCTTCTTCCATATTCGACCTGCAAGGCAGAAAGATGGTGCGTGAGGGTAATTTCCCTAAGGGAATTTATGTGATGAACGGTAAAAAGGTGGTTGTCAAATGAGAATGTTCATGAGAAATGGCTTGGTAGCGCTGGGCTTCTTGTCTTTGTTTGCTTTCGTGTATTGCGCCGGAAAGATGTCTGTCAGCAATGAAGGGGCATTGGCATATTGTGCCAACCAAGTACGCAGAAGTTTACAGGCTCTGGATACGGTGGGCTACTCCCAAATGCCAAGAAACATCTTGGAAGGTCAGACGCAATGGAACACTCGTCGCGCCTGTGCAGAGGAATGGTGTTCGGGCTTTTGGCCAGGTGTCCTTTGGATGACTTACGAAGCTACGGGCGACACTGCCATCTGTCATGCGGCTGTTCATTATACGGAGTCTTTAGATTCCTTGGCTTACCAACCTGCCTACGACCATGATTTAGGGTTTATCATCATCAATTCTTTCTTGAAGGGAATAGAGGCTTTGCAACATCGACCTGTGGCTACAACCGTATGTAACTCCGATTCATTGATAGCGCATTATCGTTCTGTTGCGCTGGCTGCTGCCGATACGTTGGCTACGCTTTTCAATCCTACGGTTGGCACCATGCTTTCCTGGCCTCGTCACGTGAAAGACTATGGTGGACACAATACCATCATGGACAATATGATGAACCTGGAACTGCTGTTCTGGGCTGCCGAAAATGGTGGGAAGAAGTCGTTGAGAGACATCGCAATCAAACATGCTGAAACAACCATGCTTCATCATTTTCGTCCTGATGGCTCTTGTTATCATGTGGCTGTTTACGACACACTCGACGGTCATTTCCTTCGTGGCGTTACTCATCAGGGATATAGCGATTCTTCTATGTGGAGCCGTGGACAGTCATGGGCAGTCAATGGCTATACGATGGTTTACCGCTTTACGCACGACGACCGATTCTTGCAACATGCTCAGAAAGTGACGGATATTTATATCCAGCGATTGCTCGAAACCAATGGGTGTTCCGTGCTTGCCAAAAAATGGAGAAAGGGCATTGCTCCTTCTTTGACGGCTGATGAATGGAGTGGGGCAGACCTGATCCCACGATGGGACATGGATGCGCCTGATGAAGTGAAGGATGCTTCTGCTGCGTGCGTGGTGGCTTCTGCCTTGTTTGAACTGAGTGCTTACGTACCCGAACAAAAGGGTGCTCTCTATCGTGCATTCGCTGAAGAGTCTTTACGACAACTCTCTACGCACGGTTACCAAAGTGGTGAGCGCAACGTGGCTTTCCTCATGCATTCCACGGGGCATCATCCTGCTGGCTCTGAGATTGATGCCAGCATCGTCTATGCTGATTATTATTATATTGAAGCTTTGCTTCGTCAAGAAAAAAAATAATTCCAATCATGAAACGTATCATCTTTTTACTCAATATCTTCCTTTTACTCACCCCGTGTGTTCCTTCCTTCGCCCAGTCGGATTACAAGATGGCTGGACCTTACGAGATAGTGGCTCGCGACGGACAATATAGAAATACGAAGGGGGGCAGTGAACGGGACATGCAAGCTGCTTACGACTTGGCGCAAAAGTCTGTTGCCCTCAAAGGCTCTGCAGAGAGCGTGGCTTGTGCCAATCAGGCTCTGACGATTGCCAATGCTTATGCCTCTACGCTCCAACGTTTCGATGGTCATGATGCTCCGCTTTGTCTCATTCAGGCTTATCAATTGGTGAGGGCAATGACCATTCTCAAGGAGAATCAGCTCCCTTCTTCTTCCCTGCCCGTAGAGTCTTGGCAAACGATGGTGCGTCGCGCTATCCTGCCCACCATCCATCAGTTTGAGGCTGATTCACCCTACGCCAATGGCAACTGGGGAGCTATCGTCAACAGGTGTAGAATGGCGTGTGCCATCTTGCTCGACGATTCTTTGCTTTATCGCGCTTCCGTGGATTATTTCCTTCATGCTTACGATAATGGTTCTCTGCCGCATTACATCAGCGCTACGGGGCAGTGTCAGGAGACAGGACGCGACCAGGGGCATGTGCAATTAGGACTGGAAGCGTTGGCGCAGACTTGTGAGATGGCTTGGCAAAAAGGTGATGATCTGTGGGGCGCACTCGACAACCGTCTGATGAAGGGTTTTGAATATACGGCTCGATATAATTTAGGTCACGATGTGCCGTTTGAACAATGGAGCGATTGCACGGGATTGTATAATGACTGGACTGTTCCCGGTAGCATGGGACGTGGCAAACTGTGGGATGTCTATAAGTTGGCTTACCGCCATTATGTGGATGTGAAAGGACTCTCCATGCCTTATACGAAGAAAGTGCTGGCTCTTCAGGCTAAAGCCGAGCGCAAAGGAATGAGCCGAACCGTGCAAGCCCCAGGTGTGAAGGAGGGAAGCAAGCTGCATCAGGTGTTTACCTATCCCGCTCCCGCTGGCGCTCCTTTGAAACACGACTACGACGTGTACGTCCGTCCGCGTAGTAGTGAGCAGTGGACACGTATTGATACGTATATGGCTCGTGTCAATGCACCGTTGCCGCATCCGCTTTCTCCTTTCTCCAAGGCACCGTTGCAGGGTACCAATCATCGGGTGAGCGAAATCTCTTACGCCCTCTTCGATTTCACGGGTGATGTGTTTGTCAAGGTGGTGACCAAAAACCGCAAGTTTAGGAAGGCTCGAATACGTCCCAACTATCGTGGGGTGATTGCCAACGTACAAAACGACAGTACGGTACAATTCTTACTCTTCCAACCTGAGAATGTCAGCGTGGAGTTTGCGGAAGAAGAGGTCTTTGATTTATCCAATAACCTGTTGCTTTTCACTTCCAAGCCGTGCGTCTCTGAAGAGGGGGCACGGAGGGAAGCCAACAGACAAAAACGGCAATTCATGCGCTATGAGGCTGGATTTTATCAGGAGCAAGATACCATCCGCATACCTTCCAACACTACGGTCTATCTCGCTCCAGGCAGTTATTTCACAGGTACGTTTGCCATAGACGATGCAGAGAACGTGAGCATCCTCGGCAGGGGTATCGCCCGTCCACCTCGTGGCTATGAGGGTTGTCATGTCTATCGCAGCAAAAACGTGCTTATCGACGGTCTCGTATTAAACACTTGTCCTGTGGGAGGTTCTGATGGCGTTACTCTGCGCGACGTGCGTAGCATCTCTCACCCAGGGTGGGGAGACGGGTTGAATGTCTTTGCCTCGTCCCATGTCTTCTACGACCGTGTGTTCTGTCGCAACAGTGACGATTGCACCACGGCTTATGCCACGAGAAAAGGTTTTGAGGGAAGTGTCAATCATGTCCGTATGCGCAATTCCACGTTGTGGGCAGACGTGGCTCATCCCATCTTCATCGGTATTCATGGCAACTCTGAGCGAATGGACAGCATCGTGGATTTACGCTATGAGAACATCGACATCCTCTGTCAGAGTGAGGCGCAGGTGGATTATCAAGGGTGTCTGGCAATCAATTGTGGAGATAACAACCTCATTCGTGACGTGGTGTTCGACAATATCCGCATTGAGCAGATTCAGCAAGGGTCTCTCTTGCAAGTGAAGGTAGGCTTTAACCAGAAGTATTGCACCGCCCCTGGGCGTGGCGTGAGCAATGTCCTGTTCAGAAACGTCAGGTACAATGCGCCTGACACTGCCCCAACGCCTTACCTCTCTGTCATCACGGGATATAATGAGCAACGAAGAGTGAGCAACGTCACCTTCGAGGGATTGAAAATCAACGGTCGCCTGATTTGTGACGATATGCAGGGCAAGCCCCGCTGGTACCAAACCACCGACTACGTCCCCATCTTCGTCGGACCACACGTTGACAATATCGTGTTTAAGAAATAGGAAGTTGAATCTCACCCCTCACATCTCCTTCCCTCATCTCTAATCTCCTGCTTCTTGCTTCTAACTTTCTTGCCTCTGACTTTGTCCTACAAATTCTGAATTTACCCCCTAAAATACGGGCGTTTTTTCTAACGAGTTGATACTTGGTAGAAAAAACGCCAATTTTTCGATGGTTTGTTAAGTGTCACATTATCAATGGCTTATGGCTTTGTTAAATTTAAAAACCGATTGATAAAGGCTGATTTTTCCTCAAAAAAGCCATTTTTGAGGCTTTCATAACATATATAGTTAGCACTCGTAACATATATAGTTACGCTCGTAACTCATATAGTTACGTTCGTAAAACGTAATGTTACGATGAAAAACACGGTTTTTCTATCGTTTTAACCTGTTTTTCCGCTTTCCTAATTCTATTTCGGAAGAAAATCCTAACAATATTTTGTTGTATATTTTGACAATAAAATAAATGAAGATTGATTTAAACAAAGTAACGCATACATGTGATCTCGGTTATTTACACAAATTTTTTTCGGACAAATCTATTAAAATACGATAGTTTTATTGTAATGTTGGTATTTAATTGGGATACTTGTACGACAATCAGGAAGATGTAATCACCTATCATAATCTTCTTCTTGAAATCCTGTCAATTCTTCCTAAGTGATTGATACACAATATAGTTTCTTGGGCAAAATAGGCAGAAGAAACAAACTGGAAACAAAAATTTGAGAAACCATAAAATGAAAACATCTGCTTAACAAATCTTAACGTGGAAAACAACAGCAATTTTCCGATTTTGGCATTTGGAGATTCACCAAATTCGACAAATCCGTATTGGACGAGATTGAGGATATGAGGTGTTTTTTATTGTTCTTAACTTTGATAAATGGGTTAAAAAGCAATTAGAGTTGCCATTTATGCCAAAGAAACATAAAAAAGCGTAAATAATAACGATTTTTGAATGAACAAGGTTGGAATACCCAAAATAGTTTTGTAATTTTGCACAAGAATTAATTATAAAAATATGAAGTTAAACCGTATAAAAGAAGTTCTGGACGAGAAAGGGATCTCGCAGACATGGCTTGCAAAGAAGTTGGATAAAAGTTTCAACTCGGTTAATTCGTATGTTTGCAATCGAAGTCAACCTAATCTTGAAACTCTTCTCCAAATATCTCAAATTCTAAATGTCGACATGAAGGATTTAATTGCAGACCAAGAACAAATAGATAACAATTAAAAATGCCAATAACTATGAGTAGAAATACCGACTTTCAAAATATACAAAACGCTTTATCCTCGCTTACCTATTACAAAGATGAAAACGCTATCGTGGTAAATGAGGATTCTATTAATGCGTTAAAATTGATACCTGACCATTCTGTATCTCTTATTCTTACCGACCCCCCATATCATAGTACGAAGAAAGACAATATTGTAAATGACAAATCATTCTCAACGGATGAAGATTTTATTAATTGGATTGAACTATTCTCCATTGAATGGAAGAGAATCATTAAGCCTAATGGTTCTATATTTATGTTCTGCTCTTCTGCAATGGAATCTCAATTACACATGATGCTTGCCAAAAGATTCAATATCCTTTCTCATCTTGTATGGACGAAACCCAATGAGCCAGGATATGATGGATGGAAGGGGAAAATGAAGAAAGAGGCACTTAGACAGTGGTACCCTCAATCTGAACGAATAATTTTCTTCGAACCTGCTGTTGAAGGAAATCTTAATCGCTCGTATTTTGGTGACTTGCTCAAGAATACACGTATAGCCTGTCATTTGTCGGGTCATGAACTTACAGAACGTATAGGGGCATACGGAAGTGTAAATCATGGTGGGGCTGTATCAAATTGGGAAACAGGAAGAAATATTCCAAATAGAGAACAGTATGCAAAAATGCAGTCGGTTTTCGCTGAATGTCAATGTGGCATGAACCTACCTGATTATGAAGATGCAATAAGGCCATTCGAAGTGAATGCAAATATTGAGTTTACCGACATTTGGACATTCCCTTCTGTAAAGCAATATAAGGGAAAACATCCTGCGGAGAAACCTGTTGAAATGTTAGAGCACTGCATAAAAGTAACCACATTTGAAGGAGATATAGTGCTTGATTGTTTTGCTGGTTCGGGTAGCACAGGAATTGCGGCACTACGAACAAATAGAAAAAGTATAAGTATAGAGATAGAAAAGTCTTGGTGTGAGTCAATGGCCAATAGGATTGCTATAGTAAAGGAACTACCTCCTGATATGATAGTCTCTGGACAAGCACTAATGAAAGGCAGCTCAAAAAAGAAAGAAACACAGACAATATTCGATTTTGCCTGTGCTTCCTCTTAATGGTTTAAATCATATTGTTTCGTTTGAGTACTTCTTTCATCCAATCTAAGGTTGGTTGAATTCCTGCGTCTTTGACTACTACATTACAATGATGATGTCCCCATCCAAGATTATAGGGTCTGTGATTATATTCACCTGTCCTTAACTCTTGGATATGGAACAGGCTCACTTCTTTACGGTCAAATCTGGAACCTCACGACCTTCTGCCTGTTGTATTCTGTCACAGAAGCCTATTGCAGAGATATGCTTCAAACATAATGGGCATATTGTAAAACCGTCTTTATCAACAATACGTGCTTCAACCAATTTCTCATGATCATCCAAATTTAATTTTTTTGCTTCGTTTTTTATCAATGCAATACGCTTATCAACTTGTTCCCTATCTAAGCCCTTTTGCTTAATGAGAGTATCTATGTCCTTGCAAGACCAGAAAAGATATTCCAGTTGAATTTTACATGCTTTAATTGTAGCATTATCAGCATATTCATAGACACGAATGCCAGCACCTTTCATTTGTGAAGTTGTAAAGCCTTCTATTATTTTGGACTCTCCTTCAGATGTTGTAGCAGGAATACGAGCAACATACTGTCCCTTCAATGGTTGTTGTCTTGAAGAAGCAGGCTTCCATCCTTGTAGGATAGGATAATTTTTCCATTGTGCTCTTGTCTCGTAAAACACTAAGAGATTTTTGCCTAACGTCAATTTCTCTTTAGCGAGATGTGATTTTATACTTTCATCAAAGTATTCTTCAGGCTTTATTAAAACAATAAAACCATTCTCATATTTTCCATAATTCGATGGAGCTTTCTTGCATAACGAATAATCCTTATACGGGATTAAAACAGTACTATTGCGTGAAACACGATTTTGGAAAATAACATCATCATCAGCACCACGTGTTTGACCAGTTTTGTAAATCTTGGTATCCACGGCTTTGGGTATTTGAACATTTTTTGCCATACTTATTAACTTTAATTAACGGAGGCAAAAAGCCCCCTTTTCGTCTAAGAAAAGAGGGCGCGGAGAGGATTATTGGTATCACGGCCTAGCACAGCCACTTTAGGCAACAATCTTTATATCCACGCCCTCATGTAGCGTGAATATCCAAGATTTGGCCGACCTAAAGATATTTTGAAGTGCTAGTTCAGATACTCAGTCGAGTCAAGGATATACGATGTCTATTCTTTCTTTATTCTATATGTTTCAATTTTAGAGTTTATAATGTTATTTGCCAAACGCAGCGCATTTGCGCTGCAAAGGTAACGTTTTTTTCCGAAAAATGGCAATTTATCATGGAAATGCACAAGATTAAGGTCACTCAATAAGGAAAATCGTTATATTGAGTTTCCAAAATGATAGATTAACAATAGCAACGATAGCTAAAGTATGTTCTTTTAGTTAATATGCTAAATCATCTTATCAAGATTGATAACAGAATAAGCTATCCCACTGACTATCATCCGCAATGCTGATTGTTTGTGGGCTTGTTGTTCCCATAATGATCCCATAAAACCATAGTGGGGACAAAATATAGTTTCTGACAGTAGAGCAAGAGATAAATTGAGGGCATGTCCGCTGACATGCCCTCTTACTCATCTAAAATTACTAACCATAAAACTAAAAAACATCATAAATGAGCATTTTTTTATCGATTGATTTGGAAAATGAGTTCTTGATGTTTACGTTCTTACTTCAATGGCAGGAACCAGTTCTTGGAATCCATCAGTAATGTATAGAGACCTTCATCCCTCTCGCCTTTGCGCTTTGAGATGGGATCAGCCAAGTAGCTGGGGTCGTTGCGTCTCAGCGACACACGCATGAGGTCGTAGAATCGATAGCCTTCAAAGGCTCCCTCAAGAGCCATCTCGTTGATGATGTAGTCTTCTACGAGCGGTATCTGATAGTCGATGGTGTCTTGGCGAGTGGCGAGTGGAGTAGTAGGCATGGGAAGGGTGTAAAAGGCATTTGCATGAGAGTCTCCCGAACCCATAGAGTGAATGCCGATAGTCTCGTCCTTGGTGAAGACGTTTCCGTCGAAAGCAATCAGTTCGCCTGCTCTCTCTTGTTCGAGCGTATCTACGTGTGCTTGTACGTTTTCTTGGCAGATACCATATTTGAGGATGGTGAATGCGGATTGTGGGTAGCCAGCCCTGTTCAGGGCTTCAGCATAGCGCAGGTACACCATCGACTTTCTGTAGGTGGGTATGTACAGGTGGGTGATCTTGTTGATGTTCTGGTAGTCGGTACTGTATTCGGAATATGCGTCTCTTGCCACGTAAGAGGCTTTGTAGTTGGAGTACAGTCGAAGGTCGCCAACCAGAATTTCTTGGTTCAACCCTTTCTTGGGTACGTAAATCGTATCTGTATATGTGTTGTTTTGGTACTCTATGCAGTTGGTCTGACTGGCAGAGAGCTGGCGCATGGCGATGGAGGGTTCCATCTGGAAGTAATACCTGTTCTCCTCCGTAGAATTGTAGATGTTGGGGAGGTCGCTCACCACTCCGTCGAACACCCTTTCTTCCATGGGGATATAGCTCAGCACTTCCAGAAGACCAGTGGTTATGGTGTAACCATCTACTGGATGAACAAACTCCGTGGCACTCTGCCAATGTATGCGTTTGGAGTGGCTGATGAGAATGGGGTTTTTCTTGTCTGTGAGATAAGCATGATACCAGCGTGCCGCTTCCTGGTACTGTCCTGCCCAAAGGCAGAGGTCGCCCAATAGTGCGCGCATGGGGAGGAAGAAGCGTTGCGACTCCATGCCATTGATGTCGCCGAACCGGGGAAGCTCTACCTCGGCGTAGGGAGTGAGGTCATTGATGAAATACTGGCAGATTTCGGTAATGCCTTTCCTCTCTTGGTTCATGGCATTGCGAGCATCGATTTCAGTCATCAACGGTTCTGTTACCAATGGTACCTGTCCGTATGCCTGTACCAGTTGGAGATAGGTCCAGGCACGGAACGCCTTGACGGCAGCATACTCATTCTGGAAGATGTTTCTGCCACGGCGTTGCAATGCCGTATCTACGTGTGCGAGGTAATAGTTGCAGTTGTTGATGATGGCATAATAGTCGCTCACGGCATTATACTTGTTTTGCTCAGCAAACTGGAAGCTTGCCAGACGTTTCAGGTCGGCTGATGCTGCCTCGGTGGTTTGCATGAGGTCTGCACGTGCCTCGCCAAGCAACACGGTACGGTCGGCAATGACTTGCATCTTTCCGATGATGCCCAATACGCTATAGACTGAGTCGGTGGGATGATTGAGGGTGTTGTCTTTCTCAAACTCCACCATTTCTGAGTCGGTGCTCAGCATGTCGGAGCAAGCGGAGAGACCCAGGGCGAGGAATGCGCATAGCGTGTGAAAAATATATCGTTTCATATTGTCGTTCAATAAGTGTTTGATACGGTTATAGATTAATGTTTACACCGAATGAGAAGGAACGCCCAGCAGAGAGCAGACCTCTGTCGATGCCTTGCGAGAGAATATTGCTGCTCATGGCGCAGTCGGGGTTGCTACCCAAGTAACGGGTGATGGTGAAGAGGTTTGCTGCATTTCCCCAGAGGGTAACACCGTGGATGTACGTGCTCTGGATGGGGATGTTGTAGCTCAGCGTCACGGAGCTGAGGCGCAGGTAGCTGCCATCTTCTATCCATCTGTCGCTAAACCTTGAATTGCCCATCGGGTCGTTGTAGGTGGCACGGGGTATGTCGGTACACTGACCGCTGGTGGTCCATCTGTCGTTCATGGCTGTTGTCTGGTTGACAAACAGGTAGCCACCTTCGAGCAGCGAGCGTTGGTAGTTGAAGACATCGTTGCCCAAGGAGTAGGTGAATGCAGCAGAGAGAGTGAGCCGCTTCCAGTTGATAGAGGTATAGATGTTGCCGTAGATATCAGGGTTAGGATTACCGATGATAGTACGGTCGTTCTCGTTGATTTCCTTGTTATTGTCTAAATCCTCAAACCTGATGTCGCCAGCTTGGAAGTAAGCACGTTCGCCATTGTCCTTGACGATGTAATGTTGGTCGTTGCCCGCCTCTTGTGAGGTGCTGTAAACGCCATTGCTCTTCCATCCGTAGAACACGCCCACGGGTTCGCCTACCTTGGTAAGGATGGAAGCTCCGAAGATATTCGTCTCAAAGGAGCGGTTGTTGTCGGGTAGGGCAGTTACCTTATTGTTGTAATGTCCCATTGATGCGCCTAGCTCCCAATGGAAATTCCTGAGATTGAGAACTTTGAAGTTCACGTTCAGGTCGAATCCCGCATTCTCCAACTTTCCCTCATTGCTCCAGTTCTCCTTCAATCCACTTGTCCATGCCAGTTGTCTGAGGGATAGGAGATTGGAAGTCCAGCTCTTGAAAAGGTTCAGACGCACGTTCAGTCTGTTGTTGAAGAAATTACCTTCAAATCCACCCGTCAGACGTTTGGTGGTCTCCCATTGCAGTTCGGTGTTTCCGATGTTTCCGATGGTGAGACCGCTGACGCTGCTGTTGAGCATACGGTTGGCAATGAAGTAGCTACGAGATGCGGTATAGTCGATGTCGTCATTTCCCGTAACGTCGAAGCCCAGGTTCAGACGGAGGTAGTCGATGCCTTTCACGCCAGACAGCCATTTCTCGTTGGTCATGACCCATGAGCCCTCGATGCTTGGGAACAATCCCCATACCACGCCAGCCAACTTCATCCCCGATGTGTCGTCGCCAAAACGGGAGGAGGCATGTGCGGAGAGCCCGCCATTGAGGTAGAAACGCTCAGAGAAGTTATAGTCGGCAAGTGCATACCAGATCAGTTCACGGGTCTTGTCGTCTGCACCGTTGGTGTCTTTGAACCTGAGCGAACTGCTCATGTTGGGAGTCTTGTCGTTACCTGTGTTGTAACCCCTTTGGGCAGTCAGCTTGTAGTTGCTACTCAGGAAACGGAATCCACCTTTCAATCCGATGAGATGCGCCTTGAAACGCTTTTGCCAAGACACACGCGTGTCGCTCTGGATAGCCGTTTGTCGGGCTGCCTGGCTCTGCGCGATATTTTCGAGAGTGGTTCCCTCGTCAAGACCTTCCACCACGAAGGGAGGAACACCCTGGATGGGAAGATAATAGTTTTCGTTGGTGTTGATCAGTCCCAAGGTGAAATGCTCGCTGATGGTCAGGCTGTTGCTCAACTTGTACTTAGGCGTGATGGAGAATGTGATGAGGCGGTTGCCATGAGAGTTGCGGTTCTTTCCATCACCCTGTTCGAGGATTGCCAAGGGGTTAGCCAAGCGTCCGCGACCTTGGAACATTCCTTCCAAGTAGTCGTCTGCACCAGTGAGATAATGGCTCAGCTTGCCACTCTTGTCGTAAGCGTAAGGCGAGAGGAATGGAGCCTTTGCCAAGGAGATAAAACCTGGTGACGTGATGACTCCCGAGAGCGTACTCTCTGGTGCTCCATCATCGCGTAGGTTGCGGTCAACGTCACTATAGGATGCGTCGAAACGCACGTTGAGATTACGCAATACCTCAATGTCAGAGTTGAGTCGCATGTTAAAGCGAGAGTAGTTGTTTTTCTTCAAAGTGCTGTTGGCACGACTGTACCCTACGGAGAGGTTGTAGGAGGCTACGTCGTCACCACCTTGTACGTTGATGCCATAGTTCTGCGAGAAAGCGTTGTCGTAGATGTAATCCGTCCAATCGGTTTGGTTATGATATTGTTTGTAATAGAAATAACCAGGGTCGTTGTTCAGGAACTTCATCTTTCCCAACGTACTCGTCTTGTCGGCAAGCAGTTCGGTGGCATAGAGACGATAGTCTTCTGCTCCCATCATCTTTGGCAGGCGAGGCAACAACTCATATTTGCCGTTGATGGTCACGTCGATTTTCGTTACCATGCTCTTGTTTCGCTTCGTCTTGATGACTACCACGCCATTGGCACCTTTCGCTCCATAGAGAGCCGTACCGTTCTTGAGCACCGTAACGCTCTCGATGTCGTTCACATTGAGGTTAGCCAACATATTGTTGTAATAGCCATCATGTAGCATCTCACGTGAGTATTGCATGTCCATGATGAAATCATCTACCACGATGAGTGGTTGGGCATTGGCGTGGAGCGAGTTGATGCCTTCAATGAGCATTACGTTTCCCACACCCGGAATACCATTTCGTGTGGTGGAACGGAGGTCACCGCCCAGTTGTTGCTGGATGAGCGGGTCGATGCTCACCTCAGAGGTGTTGTCGAAACGACTTGCCTCTGCACTCACGGTAGCCACCGTGTTGGGACGGTAGTTGTCAGAGAATGCCTCATGGTAGAGACGACCGTCTGCGGTATTGTCTGCTACGGCTTTCTGCAAGAGGTCGTACCCCTCAATGCGCATGGTTACCGAACGGGTGTAAGCAGGTGCTTTCAGTTCATACTGTCCCTTCTCGTCGGTCATGGCAGAGTAACGAGCATCGCCGTAAGCGGTGACGATGACACCCGCCAATGGCTTTCCCGTAGCGGCATCAGTGACCGTTCCCGTTACGGTCTTCGTGTTATCTTGCGCATATAAGACGACTGGCTGGAATGTGAAGATGGACAAATGGAAGCAGAGTGCCATGAACCAACACCTTCCCGTCCAATCAGCATCTTGGAATAGTTGCTTTATCTTTTTCATAATCTTTAATTTTCAATGATCAGTTTTCAATATTTCTTCTGGGGCGCAGATAAATGCAATCCAATAACATTTCGCGTGAATATCTTGAAGTCTCGCGAGCCAAGATAGAGCATTGTAACTTGATGCTTACCTTGATGTCGTTTTGGTTGTAGTTGCAAACGGGAAGCTCGAAAGCCTCTGCCAAGACAATCGTGTCTATCCGTTCGGGATCGCTTTGGAATTGCTTGTTGTTGCAATTAAACGTCTTTGCCGTCCCCAAGGTATCCACGTAGTTGATGACAGCCTTGAACTTGCAAGGCTTCGAGTCTGTTAAAGACACGTCTGCGATTTTCTTGGGCAGGATGATGGCGCAGATATCGTATTTGCCACTCAACGTATTATTGACGCGGAATGTCATTTCCCAGTTGGATGTAGCCGTGCGGGGTACGATTTGCAGATAGCCACCTTCGGAAATTAATTTGGAAGTCAAACGACGTGGATTGTACGTACATTCCGTATTGCTGGTAATGAGTTGGGCTTGTTCTGCCTCGCTCCATAGTTCGCGCAGGTAAGTCTGCTCTGGCGTGAACGGCCATTGCTGAGTCTTGAAGAGTACGCCGTTGCTACATTCCTCGCGCTCAGCCCCGTACAAGATTCCTCCGGGCTCAAAAGGCTTTTGGAATACGTGGTACATGGGTTTGCCGTTGGTGGAGAGGTTACGATAGGTGAGATATTGCACAGACACCAATGAGTCTGTCAACGTGCGCTGGTCGGTGAGGTTGAATACCGCATCGTCGAGCAAGGCACGGGTAGTCCAATGCTGTTGGAGCGAGTCGCGCTTCAGCACTTTCGCATCATAGACGAAATACTTGCTTGCCTCGTTCCAAGCCTCATTCCAACCAGCCGTGGTAGGAGCAATCATCCAGTACGTAGAGTCTTCCGCATTGATTAGTCCAATCTGTTGCAACATACGGTTGCGTTCTATCACTACGGAGTCAACGTAGATGGGTACACCCTCTATGATTCCACTCGACACGGAACTGTTTGCGTCAAAGTAATCCTCCTCATACTGGCGCAGGATTTTACCAATGCTGCTCAGTTCTTCCTTGTCGCTGAGCGATTCGTAAAGGCTTCTCTGGTAGTGCAATGGTCGGGCTGCCACATGCAGGATGCCGTTCTTGGCACGGAGGTTATAAGATGTGAGGTTAACCCCTTCAATAGTGCCATTCTCCATCGTCACGTGCTTCTTGTTCAATAGAGGCATCTTCTTACTGTCTTGCTCGATGGAACTGAGAGAACGCGACAAGTGGTTGAGTACGAAAAACCGTTCCACCACGGAGTCGCCTTGTGCCGTTTGCACCAATTGCAAGAGAGAGTCTTTGTTAAATGTTCCGTTGACGGGAGCCACCACGGTGAACGATTGTCCGCTATTGAGCAGGTCAGCATAGCTCACGGGTGTTTTCTTGTGCATACGGAATATCTTCGTTTGTTCAAGCACCTGACAGAAGTCGCTCAGTTGGGTGTTGCTCTTCAATTGTTGCCACAACGTCTGGTCAACGGTTCCCAAATGGTCGCCCTCATAGTGGTCATCCCACTCTGCGCAAGAAACGAGGAATGACGCAGGGATGATGAAGAATGTGGCAAATGCCAACCTGACCATCCACTTCATGCTTCCTTTCCTTATATTATATTCTATTTTATTCATAATTGTATCTTTAATCATTCATGTTTAGTGAGTGTCTTCACCCTCTGGACTTCCATAGATGCTCTTGGGGCATAATTCAATGTAGTCGAACGACCAATAGCGGTCGGGATCGTCGAGTACCTGGCGGAATCGCAAGTAATATGTCTTCTCAGAGTCGAGGTATCTCGTGGCAAGCACACGGCGCAGGTTCCAGTTGTTGGAACGCAAGGGATTGTCAGCATCCCACGGACGATAGCTGTCCATACCTTTCATGTAACCACGGTTGTGCATTGCCTTGTCGTTGGCGGTGTTCTCCTCTTCATCGTCGGTGTCTTCAATCCAACCAATGACAGGGTCGGGACCATAGACGCGTAAGTCAACGGGAATGCCGCAAGGCTCATTGTTCAGGTACACTTGAACCACACCACGCTCTTCGCCTACCGTGTAGCCCAAGCGAATCTCATACGTGCCAGACGGAACGGGGAGAAGCTTGAACGATACGTCGAACACACCACTGATACATACGGCATTGGCTTGGTAAGAGTTCCAATAACCCACGTCGCTATGAACACCTACGTAAGTCTCGTCGCTTACCTTCCAGTCGGTGATGTAATTGTTCTTGAAACCCGTGAGAATGTCTTCACCATAACGCCCACGACCGTTGCAGTTCATGAAGTCAGGACTCAATACTGTTGCGTCAATACGAATACGGCAGTTCAAAACCTCGTCACGTACCTGTGTGGTGTAAGCCAGAATATCATCCAAGTAGTGATAAACGCCATTGAGTGCATTCTGGTCTATTGAACCCGACTCAGAAGGAGAGAGCACCTTCACACCACGAACGGTATATTTGTTTTGCAAGCCCTTACGGTTGATGAACAAGCCAGCAGACGGTCCTGCAAATCTCATCATCGTACCGGGGCACATGGTTTCGTAAAACTCCTCTGGGTCGCTGATGGAAGTGTACCAGCAATGTTCGCGCAAGTCGCCAGACATCACCCAACTATTGTACTGACCGATACGGGGCAACAGGTGGTAAGAGACAAAGCGATTGAGAGGATTCTTGCGATGGGTTGGGTCATCATCATAGAGACCTGCATCTTCTGGATAGGTCTGGTCGTAGATTTTCTTGGCATAAGCCTTCAAATCCTCCATGTTTCTGATTCCCTTTGCATGATAAACCGAGTCAGGCTCAACGAAAGCCGTGTACTTGAAATACCTCTTCTCTGGCCAGAAGGAGCGCGTATATAAAGCTGAACCAGACGTACATCTTACCATTACTCCCTTATGCACGGAGTCTTCGCTACAGCTGTAGGTCTCGTCGATGTATTTCACCAATGAGTCAGCCATTCCCGTCAACTTCAGTGCTTCAGAGAAGATGGTGAGGGTAGAGTCTTCCGCAATCTTGTCAGCCAGGAGCAAGCTACTTGACGTAATGACATTATTCAATACGTGAACTACGCCGTTGGTCACGGAATCGTCCCATTCAATCATACGTGAGTTTTTGTTGATATAATAAATCAGCGCATTGTTGTTATGTACGTCAGAGTCGCTTGAGAGCACGATGTAAGCATCGTCCATGTTCAGTTCGGGAAGAGCACCCTCGCTGATGTCGGTGGTGTAGAATGCTCCCTTCTTGATGATATGTGTACGAGCCAACGTGTCACATGAGGCATCGGGAATGGCATCAATACTTCTGTATCCCATCTTGGTGAGGTATTTGCCGATAGCCTCGTTGTTGGGAGCGAAGAGCGTAAACTCACCATACGTGGAAAGGAGAGAGAAGTATGGTGTACGTTTCAAGATACCGATGAACTCGCTGAACTGTTCTTGATTCTCTACCAAGAAACCTGCCGCGGTCACCTTCGTCGACGAATAGTAATTCATGGGAATGTCATCGTCGTTGTCAACGCATGAAATGAAACAGGAAGATGAAATCACGACACATGCAATCCATAGCAGCATACGCGACATTCCTCTTTTCTTTTCATTCCTATATAGATTCTTTGTATTCATATTTCTTTGTTTATGTTAATTCTGTAGCAAATGATAAACCTTTCCAACGTGTTATTTCGTGAGTTCGGAATCTTCTCCCGTGTCGAATGCGGGATTTTGCTTCAATAGCGGATTCACTTTCAATTCGCTCTTGGCGTAAGGGAAGTAGATGATGTCGGGGTTAGCCAACTTGATCTTGATAGCGTTCACGTTCTCGATGTACTTACGGGAAGTAAGGGAGATGAGACGGGCATTGTCGCCGTCACGCCGAGCCAGACGCACCAAATCGAACCAACGCTTGCCCTCAAACATGAACTCTCTCTGTCGCTCAGCCATGAGCAAGTCTTCCATAGAAGCCTTTGAGTCAGAATAATCTGCCAGTTTCAAAGTGTCGGAACGTGTAGTTGATGTTACGTCGTTGGCACGTTTGTTGACGGTGTTGATGAGCGTGAAAGCAGGAGCGTAATACTCTGAGCCTTTTTGGATAAGAGCCTCTGCCTTGATGAGCAACATGTCGCTCAGACGATAGAATATCCAATTGGCATCACCACCAGAGCGACGACTGGCTGTAAGGTTCAGATCCTTGTCTGAGTTGACGCTTTGAGTGGAGTAGCTCACGCTACGACGCGCAAACTTTGTAATGGCGTATCGAGAGTTTGTGAGCTCAGTTGACTCATAGATTCTTCCATCTGTTTTCTTGAAGATACTGTTATTGCCAATAGACACGTCCTTAGCCAAGAAATCAGGCGCACTCAGTCTTCCCATCGTATTGTTGTTGTTGCCGTAATAACTGGTAATCCAAGAGTTTTGCTGAGACTGGGTAGAACCGAAGTAAAGTTCAAAGATACTCTCAAATGAGTTTCCCGTACCAAAGATTTCATTGTAAGCATTGCCACAAACAGTACTTCCGACAGGCTTTTCCAGAATCATTGGAATGTTGCCGAAGAGAGCAATGTTATTCACGTTGCCTTCACGGTCAATCATCTCCTGATACTGAGCACGTTTGAAGTCGATAACCAAGTCGCAATACTTGATGGCATTGTCCCATTCGCCTTTCCACAGATAGAGGTCAGCCAACAACGCATAGATGGCAATTCTCGTAATCTTGCTGGAGTTTTGGTAAGCGTTGGCACTGTCGTCTGTAAAATAGCGACGTACCGCATCACCTTTCACTTTTTCCAAGTCGGTAATGAGTGAATCCAACACGTTGTTGAATGGTGTTGCAGGAATGATGTATTGCTGAGAGTCGTCAATACTGGGTTGAGTGGTGTAAGGAACATCACGGAACGTGCGA
This sequence comes from Prevotella sp. UBA6994, assembly GCA_002449845.1. Taxonomy (GTDB): domain Bacteria; phylum Bacteroidota; class Bacteroidia; order Bacteroidales; family Bacteroidaceae; genus Prevotella. Next base: position 102,243 of record DJXW01000017.1, on the reverse strand, counting down.
ATCAAGTAGAAGTAGCACAAGGCACGAAGGGCCGTGGCTTCAGCGATGTTGGCTCGCATTTCCTCTTCCGTATAGTTCGGGTCGATGGCTTGCACCTTGGGTGCATAGTAACACACCGTGTTGCAACGGTTGATGGCTTCATAGAAACGAGACCAGTTGCATAACGGATTGGAGGGAAGAAGGTTCTCCTTCAAGATCTCGTTGATTTCGTTGGGAACGTTGGCTCCCAATCGCATGTTGTCGGAACGCAACTCACCCCAAACGCCCATTCGCGTGAGGCAGTCGGGACTTTCCAATGTCTCGTAACAACTGTTCACCACGCTTGTCACGTCAGCCTTCTCTGTCCAGTAATTCTCCAGTACCACCTCGTTCATGGGCAGAATGTCGAGAAAGTCGGAACAGGAAGTAAGCAGTAAGGACGGGAGCATCAAGACTGCTGCACCGAGCCATCTTCTCACAGTGCTTTTTCTCTTGCCTTCCTTTATATATATGATTGTTGTATTCATAAGTTTATGGAATTAGAATTGAATGGTAATACCTGCTGTGAACGACTTGGCGCGTGGGGTCTTGGCTTCATCGTACACAATACCCATACTACCGTAACCCACTTCAGGGTCGGCACCAGAATATTTGGTGAGACAGAAGAGGTTGTTGGCGGAAATGTAGAAACTAAGTTGAGAGAATCCCCACTTCTTGATAATCTTTGGGTCGAGGGAGTAGCTCAATTGAGAATAGTTCAAGCGGATGAACGAACCGTCTTCCACGAATCTGTCAGAACCCAGCCAGTTGTAACCCGTTTGGTAAAGGGCTCGTGGTATTTCGGTCATGTCGCCTTCCACACGCCAACGCCAATTGACAGCACGGCTCTGGTTGTTGTTAGAGTACATGTTTTCAGCACGCATACGGGCGCGGTTGATAATCTTGTTGCCGTAACGGAAGTTGAATTGGTTCTTCCATGTTAGGCGACCGAAATTCAAACTGAATCCGAATCCTCCCGTAAACTTGGGAAGTGAAGAACCTAAGTACACGATGTCGAGCTCGTTGATTTGTCCGTCATGGTTGATGTCATCATAAATCGCATCTCCACCACGGAACTCATAGTTCACTGAACCTGCGCAGAACATCATGGGCTTGGTCATGTGGTTCTCGTCAAGTACCACTACGTTGTTTTCGTCACGTACCACAGGTGCATTGGGACCGCTTACGCCATGTATCTCCTCGGGTGTGTAGTCTGAATACTGGTAAACACCCTTGTAACGGAAGCCGTAAATACTTCCCAAGGCACGATTCAATTCCACTCGTGAAAGGTAAGAACCGTTTTGTCTGTCAAACTCATTGTTTAAGCTTGCCAAACATGTCTCTTCCATCTTCGTAATCTTGTTTTTGTTGTTCGCAAACGTAACGTTGAAGTCGAGACTGAACTTTCCGGCACGAATGATGCGGTTACCGTTGAGGTTGAACTCCCAACCGATATTCCTCATGTCTCCCACGTTCTGCCAAGCAAACGACGAGTAGCCTGATGAAGTAGGAATACCTCTGTTTGCCATTAACAGATCGGTGGTGTATTGCCAATAAAATTCAACGTTACCTGTGATGCGGTCATTGAAGAATCCAAAATCGGTACCTATGTTATAGGTCTCTTTCTGTTCCCATTTCAAGTTGCTGAGTTGGATGTTTTGCGGACGAATACTTCCTTGATTCAAGTAACCTGCACCATTGCCATACTTACTGAAATAGAGATACTCAGAACCTGGTTGCTTACCTACGATACCCCAACCTGGTCTTATAGACAGCATGGAGACCCAAGGCAACGCCTTCTGGAACCACGGCTCCTTGTTGATGTTCCAACGCAAGGAAAGGGCAGGGAAGTTTCCCCATCTCTGGTCGTTTCCGAATTTGGTCGTACCGTCACGACGAACGGAGAAGTCTGCCATGTATCTTCCCTTGTAAGCATAGTGTGCAGAATAGGTGAAGTAGATGCTTCTCCATTGTCCGCTTCCCGTATTCATTCCGTCGATGATTCCCTCAGCTGCAGCACTTTCGATGTTGCCAGGCAATCCCCATGAAGAAGTGCTTTGCGAAGAAGATTCGCCAGTGGTGAGCTGTCCGCGCAACATCATCGTCAACACATGGTTCTTGTTTCTGAATGCTGGGGTGAACGTAATGGTGTGGGTAGTGGTAACGCCCAAGCTCTTGTTGGAGTTGGCAGTGGTGCGGTTACTCTGCTTGCCATTGGTGTCGTTCCATCCTCGTGTGCTCAGCGCGAGAGGCATAAACTGGTCTTCATATCTGTTGAAGATATTAAACACCACCTTGCCTTCGTAGTTCAGTCGGGTCTTGTTTTCCTCTACGCCCAATAAGTCGTAGCGCAACTTAAACTCAGGCTCGATGTTGTAGCTGGTCTCGTAATTCTTTGCCAGATGAGCCAAAGCCACAGGGTTCTTGTCGTTGAGTTGGTCGCGCAACTGACTGGAAACCGTAGGCAGCATACTATAGTAGTCTCCCAGGTCGTTGCCGTTCTTGTCTTGCTCGTAAACGGAGAGGTTAGGCATTCTCACATAACCAATGGCAAGAAGGTCACCGTTGTTTTTCTGATTTTTCGTATAGGTCAATGAAATGTTGGTTTCAATCTTGATGCGGTCTGAAACGAAATAGTCTAAGTTGACACGTGAGGTAAAGCGGTCGAGTTGTTGCTTGATGATAGAACCCGTCTCATGGTCATAACCTGCACCGATACGGAAATGAGCCCTTTCGCCACCACCGCTCAATGCCAGATAGTGATTCTGTCTCCAACCCACCTTCTTCACTTCTTTCAGCCAGTCGGTATTGTTGTTGTACATTTCATATTCAGGGAAGCTGGGGTTATAGTTCAATTCGGGAATGTTACTTGCTGCATCGCTCAATGAAGGATTGAAGTATTCCTCTTTGAGCAGCATGGTGTATTCATCACCGTTGAGCATCTGATAACCCGTGGGCTGATAAGTACCTGTGAGTCGGAAACTATACGTTACACGTGTCTTGCCTCGTGTACCACGCTTGGTCTTGATCTCGATTACACCGTTTGAACCCTGCGAACCCCAGATGGCTGTTGCGGCAGCGTCTTTCAGTACTGAGATGCTCTCGATGTCTTCGGGATTGACGTTGAGCAACTGAGCGAATTTCTCTTCGTTGGCAGAAGAGAAGTCGAAGTCGTTGGTGTTTGTTTCCCACACATTTCCGTCAACTACAATCAATGGTTCATTTGAACCGTTGATGCTCGATACACCACGGAGGCGCATAGATGTTCCTGAACCCAAGTTACCGGAATTGGCTACGATGTCGAGACCTGCGATACGTCCTTGCAGAGCCTCGTCAACTGTGGTGAATGACAATCCCTCAAACTCTTTCATGTCAATGCTCTGTCGAGCCGTAGAAATCTCATCTACGGGGATAGACAATCCTGAACCTTGCGTGCGTTGCTTGGCAACCACGGTCACTTCACCAATCTGCGTGGCACTCTGCAAAACCACGTTGTAGCTCATTTTGTTGATGGGGAACGTTGCGTTTTTATATCCCACGTAAGAGATGCGTAACTTATCCTTCGGATTCTTCACCTTAAACGAGAAGTTACCGTTGATATCGGTCTGCGTTGACGCAACGATACGATTGGAAGCGTCAAGTTCCACTACGTTTGCCATCATGATGGGACCAAAGTCGTCTGTCACCGTTCCCGTGATGATGTCACCTGCCTCTTGAGCGTAACAGGTGGAATATTGAAACTGAAAGGCGAACAACTGCAAGCAGAACGCAATCATCCAGAGTTTACCGCTCCAGTCTCCTCTTTGCAAATAGTCTTTAATAGATGTATCCATAGTCTTTATTTTTCAATCATCAAGGGTTGGTCTATTTGGTGGATTACTGCCGACGAACTGGTTTCTATCGCGCTGGCAGAAGAGGCGTCGGTCGAGTTGTATTGGAACTCGCGAGCCACCAAGTTATAGAGTCCGTTTTTCGTTTCCACACGTCGTTTGTTGCCTGCGTGGTCGGTCAGTGAGATACCGTCGTTGCTGAGCGTTGCCTTCACACGGTAGAATCGTTCCGTCAACGGGTCGATGACTGCGGTTTCAAAATCACCGCTATCATCTTCCGCTCCGATAAAGAGAGCGTTGTCTTGAATGTGGTATTTCAAGAAGTTCACGATTTGCAGGGAATCACGTGTCTTGGCTGATAGGTTTCCTTCTTCCTCGAATGCGTCAACGGCTTCCCATGACGAAAGTTTGCCACTCTTCTGCAGAGCCTCAATGCTCTCGTTGGTAGGCACGTAGATGGTGTAGTGGTAGGTGTTAAACACGGAAATGTTTGTTCCACCGCACGCATTTCTCTTGTTGTGAATAATCTCAAACAATCCGCTACCGTCCATCAGTTCCAGGAACTTGGAAAATTCGGGATGACTTGCCAGTACGTCGCGAACGGTTTGGCGAGTTCCCAAGATGGGAGAACCTAAGATGTAGCTCTTGCCGTTTCCGCCTTCGGTCTGGTCGTAGATGTAATCCACGGTAATGGGGCGACCTTCATTCATCTGGTAACTACCCTCTACCGTCATTCCGTTTGCGCCAGCCTTGGTGTTGTTGACGCGAATCTCCATTCCGCCCTTTGTGCGATAGAATGTCTTTCCGTCTTCCACGTTTCCAATGACGATGTGCGTATCGAGAATGTCTTTCAGACGGTTCCTGATTTGGTCATTATTGGCTCTGCCTATCGAGTCTCCAACCTCTCCTGTGGCGGTGTCGTAGTTCCAGATACTTGCCCACACGCGGTCTTCTTCCCTTACCTTGGTTGCGTCATAGTGGAATCGGAACAGTTGGGTCTGTCTCTTTCCGTACGAGCAAGGGTCTATATACTCCAACAAGGCGTTGTTGGTGGGAATGAAGAAGCTATAATATGAATTCAGCGAATTTAAGTACACGTCGTATTGCAGTTGTTCTATTCCCCAATACATGATGCGCATGGTCTCGTTGATGAGAGCTGGGAATGAAACGCTTACGTAAGCCGTGGGTGAATACACGCGGTTGGTGAGGTAAACGGCACCGTTGCATCCTAACCATACTGAGTCGATGGCTTCTTCTGTTACGCCCATCGGGTCGTTAGCGTCGTTGAGAATGTTTTGGAACTTGGAAGGAACGGAAGAGACAAACGAGCTCAACATGTTGTTGTTCACCAATTTGGCAATCACGTCATCAGGTACTTTATCCCATGAGCCATAGTAGTCTTTCAGCACCTTTCCTGCGCCTTTTTCCCAATAATCGGTCATGGCTTGGTCGCTGGGAACCATCATCACTGCCATGTCTCGTTGCAAGACGATGTTTCCGTCCTGGTCGTTCAGACCTGCATAGTATGAATTCCATTCGGGATCGAATTTCAACAAACCGTTTACGGGACCGTTGTCAGGAGTGGCATTTACGGGAATACCGCCCTGCGACTTCCTTGAGAAGAATCTCTTTTGGAATACGGTGTCCACGTTGGTGTCGTACAGATAGTTGTATTGTGTCTTAACAGCTTCGTCAAGAGGGTAGGGAGCACAATATCTTTCCAACAGTTTGTTGAATTGGCTAACGTTCTTCTTGCTGGCAATCAATTCTGCCATATTGGGAAGTGGGGTAATCACTTTGCCCATGCGATGAATGAAACCGTTGGAACATTTGATGTTGGCTTCCACCACTTGAACACCATTCACACTGGCATCTCCAGCCTTTCGGCTTGTCTCGTGGTTGTAGATGAAGTTGTAGTCTTCATTGGTGATTCTCCTGTTGGTGAGTTGCTTCTCGATGAAGTGAACCAACGGAACCACAGAGAAGTCTTCCATACATACGATAGGTTTGCCAGAGTTGCGGTAACGAGCCCAATAAGGATTGTTCGGCATTTGCTCTGGTCGTAATACGGGGACGGAGTCGTAAGGCTGACTGGAAGCCAGACGACGCATACATTCTCCCTCACGGGGAGGTGTGCCCTCTACGCTCGACAAGCTGTTTAGCTGCATGGAGTTGTCAATCATACTTCCGAAGAGCAACAGCTTCTTCTGGGAGGTAGATAGTTGTTCATAACTCTTAACGCCCCAAGGGTTGTTGCGGAAAAATTCCTCATAAGCAGCGTCGTCTGCCACGAAGAGCGTCTTTGAACCCGTCTTGGAAAGCACTTCACGATAGCCCAATTCGTCAATCAGCCTGACGGTAATCTTGAAGGTTTCACCGCCAGAATTGCCTTGCTCGTCAAGCCAACTGTAAATGCTCGACCCCCAACCTTCGGGAGTGCGTTCGTCGAGGTCGTACTCTGTACATGAAGGCAGGGTGCCGATTCCTGTTATCAGCACACTGACCATCATGATCCAATGACGACTTCGTTTCCAAAATTGCATTTCGGTTTTCATCATTTCATGAATTTGTTTTATGGTTTATCTATTTCTTATTTGATAATCACTTTCTTCGTCTTTCCGTTGGGATAAACGATGATGTTCATGCCCTTTTGCAAGGTGGGCAACAACGTACCTGCCATATTGTAAATCTTCGCACGCGAAAGGTCGCCTTCATCGTTGTCTATCACCTTGGCTATTCCGTCTGGAATTACGGAGTTGATGCGACATTCCAACAACAGGAACTCGTCAAAGCCAGTACCATTGTTGAGGAAGCTTATCACGTAATTGCCTTTCTCTTGCACGTCAAACTTTAACTCGTATTCCTTGGCAGTGGTTAGGTTGGCAGCAGTGTTGCCATCTGCGTTGGGTGTTGCTGTGTAGAATGGCGACTGAGCCAAGACCGTTGACTTCGAGTTGAGTATTCTTGCCTGGTATTTTGGACTTCCCTTCCAAGCAGCCATTGCAAAAGTGAGTTTGTAACTTCCAGGTTGTAGCACCAATGGATAAGCGGTTTGCTTACCAAACTCCACTTTATTTACCCGCCAATAGAGGGCTTTGCCTTGATAACCTGTAAATCCTTGGAATACACGGGCTCCCGAACCGTAAGAGTTGGGATATTGGTGAATCTCATTGTTCTCTTGTGTGGCTTGCCAACCTTGTGGAATGGTACCGCCCAACACGTCGTTGTAGTTGAGCGCATACATGGAAGACATGTCGGCAAAGATAGGTTGCAGGGTCACGATGTCATCAGGCATGGTAAACGTATTGTCTTCGTTGATGTCAACGTTGCCGTGAATGATGTTCCATCCCACCAGCGCATATCCTTCTTCAGGTGTTACGTTCAGTGTCACCGTTTCGCCTTCAGCGGCAGTATCGGTATTGCTGGTCACCGTACCGTGGTCAGATGGTCTGAGGGTAATCTCGAATTGTTCTTCTGGTGTGTCTGCTGGAATATACGACACATTATCTATATACATATTCAAGCCGCTGGTGTTTGTAATGATGAGTTTGTTCTTTCCTTCCACCAATGTGGCATTGAAGATTGCTTTTTTCCATTCGTTGGTGTTGGTCTTCTCGCAACTTACAGTTGTCCTGTTGTTGTTTACGATGGCTGTAAGGTTACCTGTGCGTTGCGTACTCGTGTAGCGAATGGCTATCTTATAGTCGCCAGGGTGTTTGATGTTGATTTCATGACGAAGAGAGCCTGACGTACTGGTTCCCATGTCCATGAAACCGTTACCTGCATGTCCGCGTACACTGGGATACCATCCGTAGGGATCGGTCACACAACTGCGAATACTCTTATAGTCCATGTCTTCTGCCTCAATGATAATCGGGCCGTTATAGTCGGCTGGTTGTTTCGGCAGGTCGAGCGACAGGTTGGTGTCGTTCAGTAAGTCGGTGCTACGCTCCGTGGCTGCACCATGACAAGAAATGCTGATATCTACTGGTCCGTTGTGTCTTACATACAAGGTGTAGATGCCTCGCTCCTCATTCCATTTGGCTGTAGTGGTGGCATTAGCGAGCGTGCGCTTTTTCATAGTGAACGTAGGTTGCTCCGTTGCTCCGATGATGACGATGCTGTCCATGACCGTTGCCGTTGAGTCGCTACGGTAGTTATTCAGGTACATGTCTATGTGGTCAGCATATTCGCGTACGATTCCGCTACTCAATTTCCCGTATGTCAGTTCTATGCTGTCGCAGGTATTATATAATAATGGTAAGATGGCTTTAGCCGAAGTTTTCTTATTAAGATAAGTATATGGGGTATAGGTCACCAATTGGTTCTTGTATCGTGATACGTAGAGGTCTCCCTTGCTTACCTCTGGGTACTGGGTGTTGAAATCAGATATTTTCCTTGTCTGGGTTGACCAGCGAGAGGTGTAGTTTGACTTCTTTACTTGCAAGGGAATGTTTCGTGCCAGGTCATCATATAATCCAATGGCTATGGGAATGGTGGCGTATCGTCCCGTCTTCTTGAAGTAGCAGAAATTGTCCATCCATTGTCCGTTTCCCCTGTTAAAGGGGTCTGTCTGCTTGTAGATGTTGTCATAGAGATCGCCCCAAGCAGCATATTTCTGCTCGTCATTGCCACTGTTCACGTCGTTGATTACGATGATTTTTGTCTTGTTTACCACTTCCTCACGAGACGGAATATACATGGTTCCGTCAATGATTTTGCGAAACATGTCTAACCATCCTCCGCGGAAACTGGTAAACGTACCCCAATTTCTGCGAGTATAACCTTCAACGGTAGAGTTGCTGAGATTTTGGAAGTCTTCTGTCCATATCAACTCTGGACCGTCCCATACTGCTCCACCGTTTACACAGGTTTGTTCCATCACCGTGCCCAGACCTGCTGCCGTGGGGTATTTCTTTCCGTGCCCTTCACCGAGCAACGCATCAAGTGCGCCGTTCCATCCACAATTGTCATAGCGTACTCCGTAGCTCTTGGCAAGTCCTGAGACGAATGGAGAGAATGTTACGCTCTCGTTGTTGTAGAAACATGATGAGGTGGTATATTTATACAACCACAGAATAGCATCGGGATAGTTTCTGCAAGCTGTCAATAGGTCTTTGTCACGTTTCATCATGCCGATGGGGTTGAGCGGATGTGACCAGATATTTCCGCAAAACGAGATGGTGAGAAAACCTCCGTACTTGTGAGCCATTGGCACTAATTTGGCGAAGAGGGCTATGCGAGAGGCTTGTGTACTTGAACTTTTGTCGTTGGCTTCATCGAATCCCCAAAACTGCTCGGCAAAGTTCCATCCGAGGAAGTTGGGGTAGGTCTTGTAGAAATATTCAAAAATCTCCAAGTCGTCATCTTGGATGTGGGTATGTCCGCCACTGGCTGGTTGACATGTAAACCACATTCCATTGGCTTGGCAAACACTTGCCCACGACTTGTATGTTCTGATGGCGTTTTGCGGCATTTTGTACACGTTCTTCTCCGTGTCGTATTGGCACGAAAGCGAAAGGTTCATGCACACAAACGGCTTCACGTCGTCAGGGATGAGGTTGATGATTTTTTGCGGGTCTGCCTTGTTCCACACGTCAATGTGGATGAGCCAAAGCGGATGTTTTGAGTCGATGGGACGTCGCTCTTGCGCCCCAGCCAAGCTTCCGTTCATGAGGAACAGAATCAAAAAAATGAGAAAATGATGATATTTGTTCATGGTCGTAAAATTAAATCTTTGCAAATTTACTTGAAATAGATGATTTGGGCGTTTTTTATTGTATCATGCTTTTTGGCTGGTGTAACATGGTTGCGTCTATATGCAGGGAATAAAGAAGAAAACACATTTCGCAAAGTGTTTTTATAGGAAAATGTGCTATATTTGCAAAAAATAATAAAACTTGTTTTTTTTTTATGAGAAAGTATTGCTTACAATTGTTTTTGATGATGGTAGGTGGTGTGCTTCAAGCACAAAATCCATATCTGCCATTGTGGGAACATCTTCCCGATGGAGAACCACGTGTCTTTGAAGATCCTGACAACCCTGGTAAATATCGTGCGTATATTATAGGTTCGCATGACGTTCATTATACTGAGTACTGTGGTAATGACGTGCGGATGTGGTCGGCTCCCGTGGAAGATCTCAGTCAATGGCGTGATGAGGGTCCTATCTTTTCTTACTTCATAGACGGACAATGGGACACGATGTTTGCCCCCGATCTCGTAGAGGTGAAAGACCGTATCACGGGCAAGAAGACGTATTACCTTTATCCTCACTCCAGAGGATGGCGACGTGTGGCAATGGTCTGCAAAGGTGACCGTCCCGATGGTCCCTTTACTCCCGTTAATCTCTCTGCTGATGGACGTACTTGTTTGCCTGGCTCGCTCATCGACTTTGACCCATCGGTGTTCATTGAGAATATCACCAACAAGAAAGACCCTGATTATGATAAGGGATTTCGTGCATACGTATTTTATGGATTTCAGCACTCTACAGCGTGTGAACTTGACCAAAACACGATGTATTCAAAGCGTGAGGGCACGGAACTGATTGATCCGTTTATTCCTGCTAGCAGTAGAGATGGGAAGTTACTGGATAAGGAAGGTAGCGTGTATAAGGCTCTGTATAAGGGACAGAATCCGCTTGACTTTAATTTCTTCGAGGCTTCATCCATTCGTCAGGTAGGCAATAAGTATGTGATGGTGTTCTCTGGCTATAGTGGACAAGAGTATGGGGTAGGGGCTACTAACTCCGCCTTGCGATATGCGTTCGGCGACTCACCATTAGGTCCTTGGCGTTCTGGTGGCGTTTTGGTGGATTCTCGTGGCATAGTTCTCAATGAAGATGGCTCTAAGCTGATGACCACCAACGCCGCTCATAACACACATGGCTCATTAGAGGAAATCAATGGACAATGGTATGTGTTCTATCATCGTCCTCCACGTGGTTTCGGAAATGCACGTCAGGCAATGGTGGCTCCCGTGAAGATTACATGGGACAAGAAACCCGTAGCTAAAGGGGGCATGGTGAAAATTACTGGATATGACCCTTATGTGAAGGACAATGAATGGAAGGCAATTGCAAGCAACGGTGATGCTTATACGGGCGCAGAGGTTACTTCTGAGGGATTCCAGATTTTCGGTCTTCCTCCTTATCAGTATTACTCTGCGGGTATCGCTTGCTTCATGACGGGCAACCAATGGCTTCAAGATACGCACGATAATTGGGATAATCACATGGACTTAGCGGGAATCACCAATAAGGGTATTATCGGATTCAAGTATTTTGGATTTGGTGGCTTGCCCAAAGACTCTAAAGGTGTTAAAGCTTTTGTGGGTACAAAGAAGGGTGATGGTACGATACTGAACCTCAACCTCACACCTCAAGGCAAGGGGGCTTTCAAAATTCATGTGATGCTCGATGGTCCTTACGCTAATTCCACGTGGAATGGACGTGAGATTGCCGTGCTCAGCGTACCTGAAGATGCTCCGCAGGTGGCTACCATGTTCCAAGTGGCTGTGCCAGACGTGGAAGGACTCGCAGGCAAACATGCCATCTATCTCGTGGCGGAGGGACCAGAGGTGCAGCAACCTGAAAACAATCGTCCTCGCTTTGGTGGGGCGCAACGGCAACCACAGCGTCCCGTGGGATTGTTCGACTTTCACGGCATTGGATTCTCGTGTAATTCCGTTTCCATAGCAACCCACGTTGTTCCTATGCCCACGATAACCGTAGATGGTAAGGCTTTGCGTATTCCTTCTACACCCATCTTCGCTACGGGAGCTAACGGTTATACCGAGGCTAACCATTATCAGGTGTATGCACCCATGACAGACCAATCTGTTATCAAGGCTTCTGCCTCTGACCCTTCGGTGAAGATAGAGGTAAGTGGCATTGTAGCGGGTAGGGCATCGGTGAAAATGACGTATCAAGGACAGGAGAAGATTTTCCTCATTAATTGATACTAATTGAATGACAATGAGTTAATAAATCGTAATATATTTGTAGGTTTGTATTTATTTATATAGCTTTGCTCTCTGTATAATATCAATATTTGTCTTATGAAGAAAACTATCATGATTATGTTTGCGATGTTGTGTAGTATCACAATGAGCGCACAAACAGCTGACAAGTTGTATGCTGAGGGCAAAGCTCTCTATGATGCCAAAGATTATGGCAAGGCTATAGTTAAGTTGAAGGCTGCTGCCGAAAAAGGGCATAAGAAGGCTCAATATCGTTTGGGCTTCTGTTATGATAAGGGTAGGGGAGTTTCTGAGAACGATACACAGGCTTTCCAATGGTATTCTAAGTCGGCTGCACAGGGGTATGCGAAGGCGCAGTATCAATTGGGCAAATGCTACAAGAACGGTGAGGGTACTCAGAAAGACCGTGCCAAGGCTGTTGCTCTCTTTACTAAGGCTGCCAACCAGGGCAATGCCAATGCCCAGTACGAATTGGGCAAGTGCTACCTGAAAGGCAAGGGTGTACCGCAAAGTGATAGTAAGGCTAAATCGCTCATCAAAAAGGCACTTGCCGACGATAAGGACGGCAAGGAAATCATGGATGATATTCGCAAGGATGCTGCCAAAGGCGATGAGGATGCGAAGAGGATTCTCACTCTTATCAAGTAGTAGGTGGAGCGTTAGCAACACACTTGATTACTGATATAAAAAAACAAAAATAAAAATCATCATGAAAAATTCCATCCTATTTTTTATCCTTCTTGTTGTAGAAATTGTTTCGGTAAAGGCGGACAACATCACTGTCAACGGTACCAGCCGCTCGTATAATGTCATTGTACCTAAGAACCTTGGCGAGAATAGGCCGTTGCTCATTTTCTGTCATGGCTACAACCAGGATGCAAATTGGATGCAGAACAACGAATTTAAGAACGACAATGTGAGCATGGAAGCTGTATGCGACACAGCTAAGTTCATCTGTGTCTTTCCCAACGGTATTGACAGGGCATGGGATACTGGTGGCGACCGTGACATCAACTTCATCAAGGCTATTATCGACAAGATGGCCACTCAATACAAGATTGACCGTAACCGTATATATTTAGGTGGCTTTTCTATGGGCGGTATGCTGACGTACAACGCCATCAACAAGATGCACGACATCATTGCAGCCTTCGTTTCTTGTAGTGGTCCTTCGGTAGTAACGCCCAGTTCCAAAACACGTCCGATACCTCTCCTGCATATTCAGGGAACGGCCGACAACTTCGGTGGTGTGCAGCCTGCTCTGAACCCATGGATCAAGCACAATGGTTGTTCAACAACAGCCAAAGTCGTAACTAACTACAATAAGTTCAGTGGTGCAACGATGCACACTTGGGGACCTGGTAATGATGGCGTTGAAGTCAAGTTGCTGGAGTTAAAAGACAAAGGTCACTGGATTTGCAAGGAACAACAAGTTTATACGGGCAAAGAGATTTGGAACTTCTGCAAAAAATACTCTTTGAACAAAACTTCACCCAGTGTCAGAATCACTTCACCTGCTACTGGCAGAAAATACATCTGTTTCGCACCAAAGGAAGATACGCAATTTCCTGACATTACTATCACCGCCACCGCAGACGACCCTAATGGTATCATAGAAAAGGTGGAGTTTTACGATGGCACTAAATTGATTGCCACCTGCACCGAGAAACCCTATCAGGCAATACTTACGGGAGCTACCGCTGCCAAGCACACTCTGAAAGCTGTTGCCACCGACAATGATGGAGAGACAAGCTCTGCTACTATAGAACTGACATTGCAGGCTCCGACATCGCTCACCGTGTCTTCGGATTTCAAAGAGGCAAACGCATTGCCCGCTGGATGGACTACTTACGACAGTAGCGAGCGGCGTTCGGGCTATAGTGGAGGTTATTCCTCCGGTTGCCGCGTGTTGCAGTTCACAGGCTCGTCTCGAGGTTTTAATTACGGTCTATACTTTCGTAACATCAACGGTAAAGCCAAACAGGGTTGGGCTAAATATGGACTCAGCGATGGTGGTACAACGCTCAGTTTGGCTCCCGGACACTATACGTTGAAATATAGAATATGCAACTGGAACATGGCGAACTTCGGTCAGGTTGAACTTTATATCGAAAAGCGTACGGGCGGAGCAAGCATTGCCAGTCAGACCTATATGCCGAATATCAATATTGGAAACGTGCCTTCAAACAATTTCAATACTCCAGCGCAGCAGTCATTCGAGTTTGACATCACCGAACAGGGTGACTATGTCATTGCTGTCTATTCTGCCGCATCAGAGTGGAGTGACTGCATCGTTGGCCAACTCATTCTGACAAATAATAGCTATGTGGCAACGGGTATAGACAGTTATAACGTAAATCGCAGCTTGCCAGATAATAACTGGTTTGACTTGCAAGGAAGGAAAGTGAACAAACCGTCTAAGTCTGGATTGTATATCAATAGTGGCAGAAAGATTTTCTTTGTGCCGTAAATACAACTATTTTTCAAAAATCCTCTATTTTTGTTGAACTTTTCTAAAGGTGGGAAACTTCAGCTTGCTATAATGAAGAATAAAATGTCTTTTGTCTAAAGATGTTTGTGAAGAGTTAAATAAAAGAACTTTTTTGTGTAGTTTTAGATGAAAAAGAAAAAGAGGGCAGTTCAATTTCGACTGCCCTCCTTTTTCTTTCTATAGTTTACAGATACTATTAGAGCCAATAATATTTGGTCAAGAAATAAGTTCTGTTCCAATCCACAATATTCAACATGGATTCACTTTCTGGACGTGGGTCTTGCTCGTTCAAGTTCATCACTTTCTTGCTGCCCGTGTCATAGAGTGGCCATTCCTTTGCCTTGCCATCGGGTGAGATTTCAGCACTTAACGATGGATTGCCCGTCTTGGCAAACTGAACCCACATCTTGCGCATGATCTTTGAGAAGGTAGCGTCGTATGGTTTTACTTCGGTCATCTCTGGATGGCAGAACACTATAGGAAGCTCCTCTCCATGACCGCTCTTCAAATTCGGTACAGCAGATTCAACCGTATAGAAATAGGTGTAGGATTTACCGCCGGCTTTAGCTTGGTTCTCCGACATTCTCATGCACGGTGCAATAAACCATATCTGGCTGTATAGGCGGCTGTAAACTTCCCAGCTTTCTACCTGCATGGAATTACAGTAGCTCTCTACCAGTGCCTTCTCTTCATCGGTCAAACGCTGGTCGAGTTTCTTTGCCTTGCGGTCGGCTCCCCACAATTTAAAGCCTTCCAGCCCCATAGCGAGGGCGAAGAAGTTCATCTCGTCCTTGTTGCAGCCTTGCAGGAAGTCAATGTCCTTTACTGCACCGTTTGCAACAGCCTCGTGCGGATCCAGTGGCAGATAGTTTCCGTCTCTTTCAGGAGCTGTGCTCAATGAGTGAATGGATGCTGCTTCCACCAACTTGTCTGCATCAATCTTCAGCAGGTCGGCTACGGTCTTGCAGCCGAGTACTTCCATCACTTCATTTGTGCAAGCGATGGCTTCTTCCTTAGACCTCGTGACGGCAGGTGAACCGCTTTGTGCAATGACACGCTTAAAATACTTGTGCGAACCTTTGACCAGCGAGAGCAATGTTACGCTTGCAGCACCAGCCGATTCGCCCCAAATAGTCACGTTGTTGGGGTCACCGCCGAAGCCTGCAATGTTCTCATGAACCCATTTCAGCGCCATCATCTGGTCCATTGTTCCCAGGTTCTGTGCATCAGGGTAGTCCTTGCCGTCAGGCAGGTGAGAGAGATGGAGGAAGCCCATAATACCAAGTCTGTAGGCTACGGTAACGACGATTACATCGGGATTTTCTTTGATGAAATTGGTGCAATCAAACAATTCCACTCCCGTTCCGCCTGCAACGTATGCTCCGCCATGAACATATACCATAACTGGTTTCTTCACGTTAGAGGCATCTTCTGCTTTCCACACGTTCAGATAGAGGCAGTCTTCACCTTGATAATCCATGACCTCTTTAGACTGGCATGCACCTTTCGCATTGTAATAGGCTTCATAGATGCCATTGTCTGCCTTGACATCCACGGGTGCTTTCCAGCGCAGCGTTCCTACGGGCTGCTGACCTACAAAGGGGATACCCTTATAGGTAATGACATTATCTGTCTTTTTGCCGACGAATGTGCCGTTGATACATTTCACTGCCAACGACTTGTCATAATTGCCATCGGTAATCTTTTTGTTCTCTTTCGTCTCAGTTGCTGGCGGAACAGGTTCCAGACCATCATCTTTGTTGCTACATGAAGTGAGCACTGTCATTGTGCCGCTGACAAGGATGGCGGCAATCATCCACATTTTCAATTTTTTCATATTACTTTTTTTGGAGTTAATAAGTGCAAAGGTAGTCAATTACCTCTGAAATCACATTTATTAAAACTCCCCTAACAGTAACTTTTTACGATTCTGAGACGGATTTTACCATTCTAAAAGCCGAGACAACAAAGACAATCTTTTTCCTACTCCGTCGCATTACGCATCCACTCAGTTGCGTTTGTTCCCATGATTTGCTTGAAGACGGCACTGAATGTACTGTAACTACGGAAACCACTCTGATAAGCCAGTTGCTTAGTTGTCACTGGTTGGTGGGCTGCTACTGCCTCATGGTAGAGGTTGATGAAGTGCTGGATGCGTAGCCCATTGATATAGGCATTGTATGTGGTACCGTGTGTGGCAAAATAATTGCTGAGGTAGGATCGGTTGGTGCCAATTACTTTGGCGAGTTGGGTAATGGAAGTGTCGTATTGCAGATAGAGTTGTGTATCTTCGCAATGCCGTTTCAACAGTGGTCCGATTTTGTTGCGAATGGATAATGAATAGTCATTATCTTCCACATTCTCCGTGTCTGCCGTTTCTTCTTCTGGGTCTTTAACTGTGATGCTCAGGTCGCTTAACGTTTCCACCCGCCACAAGAAGTAGCAGACAAGTATGATATTGTTCACCTGAGTTATGTATTTATACACCGGTCCTTTGACACTTAACGAGTAGATACCGAACACCAGCAGAATGATGGCGAGCACAATGAAACTCTGCCACACCTCTTTGTGTTCCAGGTCGGCATAGTTCTCGCGCAACCATCGTCCGTATTGTCTTGTCGCCCTTACCATGTATAGTGCCAAGCCAATGCCCGACAACAGGTGATAGGTATATATCTGCGGAAGAAGAGCATCGCTACGTCTGGCAACACACACTGTCAGTGCTACAGCGGGTGGAACTACCATTACCCCAACGAGCCATAATGGTCGCCGACGGTCTTGTAGCATAACGAACAAGATGGTTATCGCAATTGGAATGAGCGTCAGAAAGTCGAGCATTGCACCGACAAGATAGTTTAGCATGATATCTTCGCACGAGTTGAGAAAAGGGATAGGCGAATACCACAAATGGCTCAAAGTCATACTGGCAAAGAG
Organism: Prevotella sp. UBA6994; assembly: GCA_002449845.1. Taxonomy (GTDB): domain Bacteria; phylum Bacteroidota; class Bacteroidia; order Bacteroidales; family Bacteroidaceae; genus Prevotella. Next base: position 84,987 of record DJXW01000017.1, on the reverse strand, counting down.
GGCTGCTGTCCATCTACGCAGACGTAATGACGGCGTGATATTTGGGGCAAAAGCATTGGCTCGACGGAACAACAGATAACAACATGCAATCAAAGACAGCATTGCCACTGCTGCATAAAACATCAAATAGAAAATATCTTCGCGTATTTGTTGCTCATACATGGATAATAACCTGATTTTGAAATTCTTGCCTTGTAAACGTATTAACGTTTAAGTCCAGCTAACAGTTATTTGTTAGTTTTGTAGTAGGAGGTTGGCATATTAGTCCGACCACCTACTATTCAATTGCAAAGTTACGCAAAGTTTGGGAATTATCGGCATTTCTGCCCTATCTTTTTATATTTAGTAACCATAAAAAAACAACTAAATAAAAAACTTCTGAAAAATAAAATAAGATTTTGTCATGCTATTTCGCAATTTTGGTTCAATTTCCAGACGTTATTTCAAAATTATTTTATGATGGTGCGAAATAATGAAAAATAGCGATGTTTTGTTAATTAATTGATAATCAGTTGCTTGTTATTTTAAGGTTTCTTCAAAAACCATCAAAAAGCATATTTCTCACTGAAAAAACATCATTTTATACATTCATCAAGTATCGTTTTAGCAGAGCTAACATATTATATTATGCCCGTAACATAATATGTTAGCGTCATAACTCATCTTTTTATTCAAGAAATGGTGTAATTCTGAGTTTATAAACCCAATTTTCAGCTTCTTTATTTCTATAATGCAAGAAAAACCAAACATAATTTTGTAAAAATATAGGATGGTAAAATTAAACCTCTGACTCACTTTATTCTTGATTAGCCAAGCTTCACCAACCGGGTAAATCCGCTGAGCCTAAATCCGCTGAGCCTTTATTTTCATAAGGTTACGAAAAAACGGCAATCCTTGAGGACTGCCGTTTTCCGCTCTTTGTAGTGGATAGGGGAATCGAACCCCTATGCCAAGATTGAGAATCTTGTATCCTAACCATTAGATGAATCCACCATCATACATTCTTGACATTTCCTTGCGGAAGCTGGGGGATTCGAACCCCCGGTACGGTTACCCGCACGGCAGTTTAGCAAACTGCTGGTTTCAGCCACTCACCCAAACTTCCTTACCGGTCGGTTCTGAATTACCAGAGCATTATGTCTCAAATGCGAATGCAAAGGTAATATTATTATTTTAGAATGAAAAAATAATAGCAAAGAATTTGTTTGCTGTTAATATTTATTAACTATTGATACATGTCTGTTTCTGCAAATGACAGGGGCATTAGATCCTTTACGCTATTGACCACATACACTACTTCTGTACCATAGAGCAAAATGCGTACGGGTTTCTTGTATCTATCCTCGATTTCAAGGATAACCTGTCTGCATGCTCCGCAGGGAGACACAGGTCTTGGTACCAGACCATTTGTGTTTTTTGCGGCAATGCACAATGTGTTTATTGCCAATTCGGGATACTGTGATTGAGCCGCAAAGATAGCCGACCTTTCAGCGCAAAGACCAGAAGGGAAAGCGGCATTTTCTTGGTTTGCCCCTATTACAATTCTTCCGTCAGAAAGGCGAATTGCTGCACCTACGCAAAAGTGACTATATTTAGAATAAGAATTGTCAGTAGCCTTGATGGCTTTGTCAATAAGTTCTTGGTCTTCCATGGGCAGCTCCTCAGGCGAGCAATATTGGATGTTGATTTCGATTTTTATATTTTCCATGACTCAAGGTATTAAGGTCTTTATTGTTTTCTGTATTCGTAACAGCCGATGTCGGGTTGATCATCACGTATCATGCCTTCACGGTCAAGAGGCAAAGAGGTGCTTGCGTCAGCCTTGCCTATAGCAGCGCTAACGGAGTCAAGATGAAAGTCGTATTGTTGCTTATCAATATCTACTTTCACAAAATGTTTGTGTCCATAAGAAACACTATCTTTGATATCCTCGTAAATGACGTTTTTAAAAAACAAGCTATCGTCTGTCTTGATAACAGGTGTGCGGATGATGCAATGGTCGAATAGGAATTTAAAAGCCACACTATCCTTTCTCTCGCAAATGAGCACGTCATCTGCATACCCCGTTATCAATGAGTTTTGGCAAAGGAAATTAACGACTGGGAAATACTTAGACGAGAGCATCAAAGCCATTCCACGATTTGAATCAAAAGGATAAAATTGCGCCAATGTGCAATTGTTCACTTTCACCTGTCCTCCATGAATCATCAAGCAATCATATAAGGTGTTGGTGATTTGACTATTGTCTATCTCAGCCATGCAATTCTCTAAATACAATCCATATCCTTGGCAATTATGTACCGTGGATGATGATAGCGAGAGAGAAGATTGGTTTATGTCGCATGAATCTACAACAATGCCGTTAAACGTACTATGCACATCTGTATATTGCAAGACGTTGCCGTATGAAGATTCGAAAATGCGAATGCCTAACCATTGTCCTGAAACATTGTCGTAAGGCAGATAATCAAACATTCTGTCAATACGGTCACCACGTAATACGACATTGGCATCAGGTTTACCGTTACATATCAGTTTTCCATACACGTCAATCCCCGCATTGTTGTGGAAGTAAAGCGTTGTGCCAGCATCAATCGTCAGCGTGGCTGCACTATCTACCACAATTCCTCCATAAACAACCATAGGTTTGGTTGTTGCCAATACCGTATCTTTTGAAACGTGAAGATGGTTGACCAATGTCGCATCCCAACTAAAGGCGTTTAGATTGACACGTTGCTCCACGCCACTCTCCAATGTGAAAAGCAAATTGTCTTCAAGATACTTGGGATCATCCGAGTAGGTAAATGTAGAGGTCAGTTCTACGAATACGCGAATACTGTCTTTGTTTCGTATCTCCACTTGATTGCTTTGGTAGCCATTGCTTGGTCCCAGGTAAGTTCCGTCAACATTCACCCTGAATCCCGTTTGGTTACCATGCTCCAATCTGATGTTAGCACAGCGAATACCATCGCCAGAACGATTATAGACCCAAAACGATTTGGTGGGAGTAGGGACATTGCTGAAAACGGTATCCAACTTAACGGTATCTGTAGAAAAAACAAGGAGATTACTTCGTGAAGTGGTAAACGAATCATCATCACTACACGAGCAAACCATCATCAAAAGAGTGGTCAACGCTATGAGCAAAAATCTTTTTCTCATATTAAGATAACGATAAAAAATACCGTTTATTATAATTCAACGATTCTTATGTTTCACGCACCACGTGTACGTACCATATTTATATATAATCCATGCTGTGACCAAAAGCACTAACATGAACTTGCTCTTTTCTTCGTATTCAGAAAGAAGTGAATATCCCACAAACAATCCCAAGCCTATACCGCATTCCCATGCCAAGAAAAACGAGCTTTGAGACGTTCCCCTCTGACAATGCAAACTAAGTTGGATGAAATACAACAAGAAACGGGTTCCCACCAAACCCAATCCATATCCTATAAGCATGGGAGTAATGTATATGGAAATCTCTTGCATGGTCATCGAGATGAGTGAGGCTAACGCCATGAACGCCAACCCTGTCATTGTCTCCACCTTTGGATCTAAAAGTTTGTCGATATGTTTCTCTGACAACAATGCAAGGGTAAGTCCCAGCAACAACATTCCATAAAAAAGGAGAGAGACATTCATGGTCAATAGAACACCAACCGCAGTGGTTATCAATATAAGATTGAGAAAAGGCAACCATGCTGATGACAGGAAAAAACGATCAAGGCTGAAATGAGATACATTCTCGTCGGGTACCTTGAAGGGGAATTTCACAGACATGATCAATATAAAGGCAACTACCGATAGAATAGCTGAAACATCGAATGCCATATAGTCTCCACCAGGCAAATAGACGTCTAATGCTATTGCCAACAACGCCCCTAATGGTAATCCCATCCTACCAAACCACGCTACGGTGAGATTGGCTTCCGTGCGCTTAAAAGATTCACTGATGTCTATGATCAACGTACTACATAACACCATCTGCGACAAACCGAAAAACGCACCTAACACGAATCGATAAAAGGTGTAGATAATCATGTCGTGTGACACTTCGCCCAACCATTGATGACCGTGGGTGAACAGAGCGAGTGAAGCTACCATCAACAACACTGCCCATAGACACACGCTATTGCGTCGGTAGCGCTGAATCAACCAATTACACAAGGGACCAAAGACAAACAATCCTAACGAATAGACACCCATCACAATGCCCACCTGCCATGAAGACAAGTCTTCTACTTCCATCAAATACTTTGGCAAAATAGGTATCAACATACAAACCGACATCGAGAGGAATAGGTTGGCAAATGTCAACATCCAAAACTCACGATGCCAAAGTTTTTCGTGTGTGGGTGTATATTGTGTGTCTATCATCTTTGATTGTCAAATAGTCGGAGCATATCCATGTACCCCACTCCCTCGAAGTGGGGCAATACCTTATCACAATACGGCAGGATGTCTTCTCGTGAGTTGGTGGTATATAAGCCAACCACCTTCATGCCCGATGCCTGAACAGCTTTTAAGCCATTGAAGCTGTCTTCAAATCCAACACAATCACAAGGTAAAGCATCCAAGCTTTTTGCTCCTTTTAGATAGCAATCTGGGTCAGGTTTGCTTTTGCTGAAATCCTCAGATGTGAGAATCCTATCAAAGTAAGAAACAAACTCAGGATGTTTTCGATAGACGTTTTCCATTTTGGGAAGATTGCTACTGGTAATGACAGCCGTCTTCACGCCATGTTTACGCAGGTCCAAAATAAAAGATTCAAACCCCTTGACGTAATCATACGACATATTGCGCTCAAACTCATCCAGCTTTCTGGTTATTTCCTGCTGAACCTGTTCCATCCCGTGAAACAGACGGTCGTATATCTGTACCAGAGTCTGACCTTTGATTAGGTCTTCCAGTCCTTCTTGATGAGGAAAATAATGACGCATTTGCTCACCCCAAAACACACTGTATTGAGACTCTGTATCAACTATTACACCATCTAAATCAAATAAAGCTCCCTTCATTACATTATTCCTTTGCGAGTAATTGGTCCATCACCTCAATGCCTTTCGGGGTACATAATCCGCGGAAAAACAATAAAATGATATTTCTGAACACATGTTCTAAACCATATTGATTATACATACGTGACTCCATGACAAACTCACTCAACTTCTCTGCCAATTGTGAAATGAGTTCAAAGTCAACGTCTTCCCTAAAGTATCCGTCTTCCATGCCTTTCTTCAAGAACATGACACCACGTTGTTGGTGTTGTATGTGTCTTTCTCGTAAGTAGTCTCTCACGACCTTGAACTTTTTCACGTCCTCGTAAAACACGGGGTTTACATTTGCGAGGTCTTTGATCTGCATTCTGTAAAACTCCATGATGATGTCAATAGCCCCCATGTTTTTGTCATTGGCAAAAGAAGACAACGCCTCATTGCGTTGCTCATCTTCCATTCGTATGCATTCAAGCAACAATTCTTGTTTGTCGGAATAAATCTCGTATAGGGTACGTTTTGAAATAGTGAGTATCCGTGCGATGTCATCCATCTTTACAGACCTCACTCCCTTGCGCTTAAATTCACGCATGGCAACTTCAAGAATTCTCCCTTTCAATTCTCTTCTGTAAATCGTAGGATTTGCTGATGTTCGCATAAAATATTAATTCATTCTGCAAACTTACACAAAAAAAATGAAATATTTTTCTATAAACACGAAAATCTATCCTTTTTGCCCATCAAACACATTATATACGACATGCAAACACCATCTTTACCATCAACAAAAAGTACATCTACGATTCTGATGGTCTCAATTCTACAGAATAAGTTTCCAAATCCTCATTTATACGATAAATATAAAAGGTCTTGTTTTCAGAAGTAAAAAAATCATCTATTTCAGGTAAAGGTATATCTAATACTGTCTTAGCTGACCCCGTTTTAATAAAATTAAATACTTTGGACATTGGAAAAGACTCATTTATTACATGGATTGACTTATTAGTTAACGAATCTGTATTGTTAACCACTATTATATAATAATACTTATTATTTGGTTTGTACACATTATGGGAAACTTGATTTTTAGGAATGCAATAACTTTTTATAAGATCTAGTTGATCTGGCAATATTCTCGAACAATGCCTTCTATCTTTTCCATCAGTTAAATAATAAGCCATCCATACACGTTCAAAATCGCCCAAATATTGTCTCCGTGTAAATTTTTTAGTATACCAATTGTTTTTTGTTGCTAACAAACTATCATACTTTACGTCAATAACTGTTTCATTCTTTGCGATTCTTGCATTTTCCCACAATTCATTATAAGCATTAGAAATTACTATTCTTTCATTATATATTTGTATAGAAGAATATACAAAAAAAACGGTTATAATAACATTTATAGCTAAATGATATTTAGATAATATTTTTCCACATAATTGATATAATAATATCACTAAAAGAATCGTTGCATACAAATTAACGCTCATCAATTGGCGATGGGTATTAAAGGCTACGAAGACAAGAAATAATATATTAAAAAACATTATTCCAAAAAGTAATTCATATTCCTTGTAAAAAGAAATCAATATATTTCTTTTTTTTAACCACATAAAAACGATTGTTCCAACAAATAACACTAAGACTTTTCCACCGCCTCCGAATAAAAAGAAAAAATTCTTAACGAACCGAATCAGAATAAAAGTATCGGGAACTTCTCTTTCGACACGCACTAAATTTCCTGGAGCAACAACTACAATAGCACTTCCTATTAAAAATCCTATTACTATAGGAATAACACTCCCTTTAAATAATTTCGGATTCTTAATATAGTAATAAAGGAAATAGCCAGAAATACCAATGCAAAAACTCTCCTGTAAGGAACCAACAATTAATGACAACAAGAAGTATGCTATTCCATATAAAGTATTAACAGATCTTTGTTTTTTCCTTTCATTTTCATAGAAAATAATAAAAAGCATATAAAAAACAGCACACCACAAATAATTCACTGCCCCAGAAACATATCCAATAATCGTGTAATTCCACTGAGGCAAAAAGAGTAACAAAGATAACAGAGTTATTGATAATAGTGCGGAATCATTTTTCGTTCGTTGTAAAATATACCAATATATTAAATATAAAAAACACAAAAAAACAATTGTATTGACGACATAAAAAGCCTTTAATCCCCAAATTGCACAAAACATTTGGACAATACAATGGATAAGAAAACGTCCATTTCTCAAAAAATAATGATCTATTTGAGAATTGAAAATATCTGTAAAAGATTCTATTCTTTTTGGAATTTCACAATAGAACGCATAAAAGACATCGTCATTAATAAACATATTATGACAATCCCATGCGTAAAAAACCACACCAATTACGACAAAGGATAGGGCGAAAAAAAACTTAGATAATTTCATTGAAATTGAAAATTAATCAAGATGATTACGATATTCTTGTATGATATAAGTGGGACGTTTTTTGGTTTCGTTAAAAATTCTTCCTACATATTCTCCTAAAATGCCTAAGGCAATTAGCTGAACGGAACCCAAGAATAGTATGGTTGTTATTAGTGTTGGATAACCAGCTACAGGATCGCCCAAAATCAAGGCCTTAGCAAATACGACAATCATATAAAGCAATGCAACTATAGCTATCACAATTCCCATGATAGAGGCAAAACGTAGTGGCATCATGGTGAAACTAACGATTCCATCAATGGCCAGTTTTAACAAGCCAAAGAAGTTCCATGAAGATGTACCAGCAGCCCTTTCTTGAGTTACATATTCTACATAAGTCTTACGAAAACCAATCCAACAATACATTCCTTTTGTATAGCGTTCCTCTTCTCTCAGTTGTTTCAAGGAATCTATACATTTTCTGTCCAACAATCGGAAATCGCCGACATTTTCCAAGATATCATAACTCACAGAACTTTGTAATATTCGATAAAACAAAAGGGATAGTTTCTTTCTCAACCAACTCTCTTTTCCTCTCGTTATTCTTTTACCATAAACATCTTGGAAACCTTCCTCCCATTTTTGAAGCATATCGGGGATTACTGTTGGCGGATGTTGTAAATCTGCGTCCATGATTATCAAGCAATCACCAGTAACATAATCAAATCCAGCTAACATGGCTTTCTCCTTACCAAAATTGCGAGATAAGTCTACGTATGCAATCCGATTGTCCTCATTAAACAATTTTTTAATGACTTCTATAGTTTCATCTTTACTTCCATCATTGACAAACAAAACTTCCCAATCATATTGATTAAGACTATTCATCAATTTGTTCAGTTCTTCATACAAAAAAGGCAAAGATTCGCTTTCGTTGTAACAAGGAACCATGATTGAAACTTTCTTCTTTTGCATACTCCTAAATATTCATTTTGCTTATAATTTACAAAAATACAAAAAAATTTTTGAACCACAAAAAATGATTCTATTATTTGTCAAATACACATAAATTTATGCGTCAATTTTACTATAAAACTAACTTTTTGTACTCTCAAACTGTTACAAGATGTTGACTTTATTTATAAAAAAGGTAAATAATGGGTAAAATTTCAAGGAATTGTATTGTCAACATTCCGTGTTTTTTATTACCTTTGCAGATACGAAACCTGAAACTATAAATTGATATGGTAAAAATAACTAAAGAAGCCGCACTGGAATATCACCAGAGCGGAAGACCGGGAAAGATTGAAGTAAAACCAACCAAACCCTACAGAACACAAACAGACCTTAGCCTTGCCTACTCTCCTGGAGTAGCTTTTCCTTGTTTGGAAATTCAAGAAAATCCTGACAATGTTTATAAATACACCGACAAAGGCAACTTGGTGGCGGTGATAAGCAACGGTACGGCTGTGCTCGGACTGGGAGACATTGGTGCCATGAGTGGAAAACCTGTGATGGAAGGAAAGGGATTGCTTTTCAAAATCTATGGTGGCATAGACGTGTTCGACATAGAAGTGGACGAAAAAGACCCCGTGAAATTCTGTGAGGCGGTTGAAAGAATAGCTCCCTCGTTTGGCGGTATCAACTTGGAGGACATCAAGGCTCCGGAATGTTTCTACATCGAGGAAAGATTGAAGAAGAGCCTTGACATTCCTGTGATGCACGATGACCAACACGGTACGGCAATCATCTCAGCCGCTGGCTTGAAGAATGCTTTGGAGGTTGCCGGAAAGGATATTTCAAAGGTGAAAATCGTAGTGAATGGTGCTGGTGCGGCTGCCATTTCATGTACGAAACTTTATTGTGCCCTTGGTGCCGTGAAGGAAAACATTGTCATGATTGACTCTAAGGGCGTGATAACGAGCGACAGAGAAAACCTGACGGAACAAAAGAAGCTCTTTGCCACTGACCGTAAGGATGTCCATACATTAGAAGAGGCGATGGTAGGAGCAGATGTTTTCGTGGGATTGTCTAAAGGCAATATCCTCACGCAGGCAATGGTGCGCTCGATGGCTGACCGTCCTATTGTCTTTGCCTTGGCTAACCCAGTGCCAGAAATATCTTACGAAGACGCAATGGCAAGTAGGCCTGACGTGTTGATGGCAACGGGCAGAAGCGATTACCCTAACCAAATCAACAACGTGATTGGTTTCCCTTATATCTTCAGAGGAGCGCTCGACGTACACGCAAAAGCTATCAATGAAGAGATGAAGATGGCTGCCGTGCATGCCATTGCTAACTTGGCAAAGGAGGCTGTTCCCGATGTGGTCAATGATGTTTATCACGTAAACGACTTGACTTTCGGACCTAAATATTTCATTCCTAAACCAGTGGATCCTCGTCTTATCACCGAGGTAAGTGCTGCTGTTGCGAAGGCTGCTATGGACAGTGGTGTTGCCCGTCATCCTATTACAGACTGGGATGTGTATAAGAAAGGACTGATGCAACTATTGGGTCAAGAGACCAAACTTACCCGCAAGTTGCATGATACAGCTCGTCTGCATCCTCAAAAAGTGGTATTTGCAGAAGGCGGACACCCCACAATGATGAAAGCAGCCGTGCAAGCAAAGATGGAAGGAATCTGCGAACCGATTCTCTTGGGTAATGCTGACCGCCTCAATCGTATGGCTCAACGTTTGAAACTCGACTTGTCGGGTATCAATATCATAGACATGCGCGCAGACCAGGAACAAGGGCGCAGAGCAACATACGCCAAACACTTGGCGGAGAAAAGGCAACGACAAGGCTACACCTTCCAAGAGGCATACGATAAGATGTATGAACGCAACTATTTCGGTATGATGATGGTAGAGCAAGGTGAGGCAGACGCATTTATCACAGGTCTCTATACCAAATATTCTAATACCATCAAGGTGGCAAAGGAAGTGATTGGTATTAGGAATGAATATGACACTTTCGGTACCATGCACATATTGAATACCAAGAAAGGAACATTCTATATTGCCGATACGCTTATCAATCGTCACCCAGATAAGAACGTGCTGGTTGACATTGCTCGTTTGAGCGCGCATACCGTGAAATTCTTTAATGACGAACCACGAATAGCAATGATCAGTTATTCTAATTTCGGAACGGATGAAACAGGTAGCCCGACCAACGTTCACCAAGCTGTGGCTGAAATGCAAGAGAAATATCCAGACCTTGCCATTGATGGAGAGATGCAAGTCAACTTTGCCTTGAACAAGGAATTGCGTGACGATAAGTATCCATTTACTCGTCTCAAGGGATTGGATGTCAATACGTTGGTGTTCCCCAATATGTCATCTGCCAATGGTAGCTATAAACTACTTCAAGCATTAGATTCTGATGCCGAAATCATTGGTCCGATTCAGATGGGATTGAACAAACCCATTCACTTTACCGACTTCGAGTGTTCGGTAAGAGATGTGGTCAACATCACAGCTGTAGCCGTACTTGACGCATACGTTGAGAAACTGAAACGCTCTGCATCGGTATTGTTCTAACAAATAGAAAGAGGGTAGCACAAGGTGATGTTACCCTCTTTTTGATTGGTCATTAACATGATGAGTATTTCTTTGGTTTATTATATTCATTTTTTTTAATTTTTCTTCAACAAAGTTTGGCTTTTTAACTGAATCATTGTAATTTTGCAACAGTGGAATATATGTGTATCTATTATGGCAATAAGAAACATGGAATGGAAAGGGAATAGAGTCTTGGTTATCAGGGCTATGTTGGTGAGCGTGTTGACATTTTTCTTTGTGTCGGTTGCATGGGCTGACGATGAGAATGGGGCGTTTGAAACAGCCACTGAAGCGGTAAAGAATATGAAAGTGGGATGGAACTTAGGAAATACCTTTGATTCGCACAATGGTTCGAGAGTGACAAATCCCAGAGAATCTGAAACCATGTGGGGACAACCCGTTACGAAAGCCGAGTTGATGCAAATGATGCATGATGCGGGGTTCGGAGCTATTCGTGTCCCTGTGACTTGGTATCCACACATGGATGCTAACAACAAGGTGGATGTGGCGTGGATGAAACGTGTGCACGAAGTGGTAGATTATGTGTTGAATACAGGAATGTATTGCATCCTGAATGTTCATCATGACACGGGAGCAGACAGTAATAGCACCAAGTCATGGTTGAAGGCAGACGAGACGGTTTATAATCAGCAGAAGGAACGTTTCGAATTTCTTTGGAAGCAAATAGCAGAAGAGTTTAAAGACTATGATGAGCATTTGCTCTTCGAGAGTTACAACGAGATGCTTGATACATACAATTCATGGTGCTTTGCTTCCTTTGCGGCTCCTAATAGTTATAATGCTACGGTTGCTACTTCTGCTTACAATGCCATCAACGCATACGCTCAGAGTTTCGTGAATACTGTCCGTGCAACGGGAGGCAACAATGCCAAGCGAAACCTTGTGGTGAACACGTACGCTGCATGTTGTGGATCAGGAACTTGGAATTCTCACTTGCAAGATCCTTTGAAACAAATGAAATTGCCTGATGACATCACAGAGGGACATCTTATCTTTCAAGTACACACCTATCCCAATGTGGATAATCTGACATCAGCCAAAAACGAAGTGAGTCAGACGTTCAGAGATCTCAATACTTATCTCGTCAGCAAAGGAGCTCCCGTAATTATCGGAGAATGGGGAACCAGCAGTGGCAATGATTATTATGACAGACGTTCCAACGTACTCAGTTTTGCCAAGAATTTCATAGAGCAATCCAAGACATACGGTTATGGTACTTTCTTCTGGATGGGAATCAGTGATGGACCAGCCCGTTCTTTGCCGGCTTTCTCTCAACCTGATTTGGCAGAGACCATCTTAAAGGCTTATTATGGTGAAGGTTATAATCCCAGATTGCTTACGGAGGATGATTATGAGATAACGAGTTATTTGATCAACTATTCTGGGCAATGGACGGAGTTGAATCTCAGTAGTAATGAAATCAGCCTCAGTAGTTATAAAGGCATTCGTCTGGAACTTGGAGAGACTCCCAAAAATGGGAGCCTGCAAATCAAGGTCTATGGTGAAACAGATAGTAAGACGCAACACACTAACGTTTCGTCAGCCATCACAACCCTTAACTTCAATCGAACCTCTTTAGGAGCAAAGTCTCGCCGAATAACCTTGCAATATATGCAAGCTGAACCCTATTCCATCAGTGTGAACAAGGTGTATCTTATTAAAAACGATGGTACACAGGTGGAAGTGAGGGTCAGTCCTTTTTGGGGATGTACGATGGAAGCTCAATCTACAAAGAAACCTTCTGGAATTGTTTCCACGACGGTCAATACTCCCGTAGATAATCATATTTATAACTTATCCGGGCAACGAGTGCTCAATCCCAGTCGTGGCATATTCATCAAGAACGGTAAGAAGATATTAATATATTGATATAATCATTCAATTATGAATCGTTACATTTCTCAAATTCCAGTAACAATCTTTATTGTAAGTTGTCTGTTGTTTTCTTGCAAAAGCAAGACAAACCCCGTAACGGGAACCACCAATGACAACAGTCAGTTTGTTACATTAACCGATGTCGTGCCAGATGCCATTCTTGAAATCAGGTATTTTAGCACATACAATTTCGTAGGAACCCGCATTGATGGATACGAAGAACCAACGGCGTTGCTCTCCCGCGTGGCTGCAGACAGTCTTCGTGCCGTGAGTGATGACGTCAAGGCATTGGGTTATCGATTGAAAATCTATGATGCTTATCGTCCTCAGTGTGCCGTAGATCATTTCGTAAGATGGAGCAAGGACGTGAATGACACGTTGATGAAACGATATTTCTATCCCGACCTTGACAAGAACGTACTCTTCCCACAAGAATACATCTGTGAGCACAGTGGCCATACCAGAGGTTCTACCTTAGACCTGACTCTCTTCGACATGAATACGGAGAAAGAGCTTGATATGGGTGGAACATTTGATTGGTTTGGCGTAGAGAGTCATCCCGATTATGGTGGCAATCCGGAAACCAATGTCTATACACCAGGCAAAAAACTTACAGCTGAGCAGTTCCGTAATCGTATGATACTGCGTTCAGCCATGTTGCGTCATGGCTTTAAACCTATGACCACAGAATGGTGGCATTTCACCTTGGAGAACGAACCATTCCCCGAAACATATTTCACGTTCCCTGTTAAGAAGATAGTTAAGTGATATGTTGGAAAAACTGACGAAGGAAGTGTGCGTTGTGGCTCAGCGGGCAGGAAACTATATCGCTGAAGAGCGCAAGCGTTTTGATGACCGTCAAATAGAACGTAAACATGCACATGATTACGTGTCTTATGTAGATAAATCATCTGAGCAAATTATCGTTGAGTCACTTCGCCAACTACTTCCAGAGGCTGGCTTTATCACCGAAGAAGGATCAGCCACTTACCACCATGAACAATATTGCTGGGTGGTAGATCCTCTTGACGGAACAACCAATTTCATTCATGATTATCCACCTTATTGCGTGAGCATAGCCTTGTGCAAAGGTCATGAGATTCTGCTTGGTGTGGTTTATGAAGTAACCACCAGAGAATGTTACTATGCTTGGCAGGGTGGAGGTGCATGGTGTAACGGCAAACGTTTACAAGTAAGTCATCGTAGTATTGATGATGCTTTGCTTTGCTTGCAGTTGCCATATAATAGTGAGGCTTATGGTCCGGTGGCTAAACACTTATTAGACACGTTCTATGGTAAGGCAGCGAGCATTCGCATGATAGGATCCGCAGCCATTGCCCTTTGCTATGTGGCAGCAAGTCGTCTTGATGCTTACGTAGAGAAATATATTGGTCAGTGGGATTATATGGCAGGAGCACTGATTGTACAAGAAGCAGGAGGAAATGTTACCGATTACGATGGCAATAATGAATTCACGCAGGGCAATAGTGTCGTGGCGACCAATGGCGTGATTCATTCGGAAATGCTTCAAGCTGTTTCCTTAAAGGATGTATAAACGGCATGTTACTTGAATCTCGCTATCGGAAAGCGCTTCTTGATTTTTTCCTTCTCTTGTTCGGTCATATTCCCACGGATAAGCAAATCATCTATCTGGATGTTTTCGAGCCAGTTGGGTAAAACGACAGTATCAGTGAACTCAAGATGTAACAGTTTGATGTGAGGTAAACGAGAGAGTATTTCAGGTACTTCCTTTACTCGCAGTCTAATACCGAAACCATCGTTCATCTTCTTGAGGTTATTCAACATTTCTTCGCTATCCATGTCTTTTGCAACACCTACCATCCAACCAATCTTTGGAGTGAGCGTGTTGTTGAGAGCATCATCTTCCACACCGATAAAACCTGCCCATAGTTCCATAGGTGTTTCGCTGATGACAGTACCGTCTGTAGGTGAGAGTTGCAAGTATTTAAATCCCACTCGCACCCATTCTGAAGGTGCATGTTTGGTATGTGAAATGTTTCCTAAAGTAACACCGTTCTTATCTGGAAAGAGTTTCAATATCCAACCATCTAATTCCGTTGGTTTGTTAGGACTGCACCAACCACCTGATAATTGATCTATTCGTTTCTTTTTGACAATTCCTTGCCAGAACTCTTGGTTGGGTTTACCTTTTGCGGCTTGTACAAATTCCCCCAAAATAGGTTCTAATTCTTTGGTCCATTCACTAAGACCATACTGACTCAACGAGCGAGTCTTCTCCAATATCAGTTGCCAATCTTTGGGTGTTCCTTTCAATGTGATGGATGGAATGCCGCAGGCAATGCGAAAAACGATATATTCAAAGTAACTCTTCACACTTTCCATCAACGTAATCTGCGAGGCAATGCGTTCCGTTGGAGTAGTTGTCGAGAAATCAGACGTAATGATTTTGGCGATGTCTTTCTTTGTATGCTTGTCTATTTGTGATGTGAAATCTCTGATAAGCTTTTGCCAGTCGGTCTCGTCAGAAAGTAAGTCTTGTCCAGACTCTATGACCAAGTCCATCTTACCCTTATGATTCACCAATAATGGTCGTAACTCCTCGGCATGTTCGTTGACGTAACGAGCAAATCCCTGACTGATAATCAACCATACCATATCAGGAGAAATCACTATCGAACGATGCTCTGCGTAAGCCCTTACCATACACTGAAAGAACGCATCCTCTCCCAAGTATCTCAGGTTGTTGTCGTTGGCAAAGCTGCTGGTTATGATTTCAAATCTTTCAGCTTCAACCTGTTCTTCTGCCCGCATGAGTTGAGCTATTTTGTCGCTAGTGGTGTTTCTGTCCCTTTTTTCAGCAGGTGACAAATTCTCGTCAACCACAAACGTGATGCTCCCATCCTGTCGAGAAATAATCTTAGAGATTTTTTCTTTACCTGTGACAGAAGTTGTAAAACAGATCAAAGCGATAGATACGATGAGCAGTTTTTGCTGGATATGTGTAATTGTTAGGCTGATCATGTTAACGTAATAAGGTATTTATATTATTGTGTGCAAAGATAATACTTTTTTTGATGATATATGAGTTATAGAAGAAAAAAGAAAGATGTCCGCCAAAAGCAAGTTTAGCGGACACCCATCATCAAAATATAGAACAGCGATATTTAGCTCCTACCATGAACCAAATTCCTGGTTGCTGCACCGAACCAATGTCATAATATCGGTGGTTGGTGAGGTTGTCAATGTTGAGGTAAATACTATATTGAGGCACATCCCAAGTAATCTTCATGTCGATTTTAGAATAAGGATGAAACCCGTTGGTGCGTTGCTGCCATCTGTATTGACAATTTGCCGAAAGATGTTTCCATATTTTTTGTGACAGTTGTATGGTAACCTTATGTCTTAGGTATTCCAACGCATAGAGCGACTTATATATTTGATGCTCCGTCTCATGGTCTTGGTGAATATACGCATAGCCCAATTTCAGTTGAGGTAATGAGACAGAACTGTTTGGCGCAAGAAAAGCCAAGTCTATATCTGTTGTGATGCTTGCTCCAACGTTGTCCACCTTTCCAATGTTGAGCGCATGATATTTGGTGCTTTCCTTGCTTTCATAAACCCAGTCAATCAGGTTGGTTGCACGACTATAAAAGACATTTGCGGTAATGTCAAGATAAGGATTAAACCATCTGCTCACCACTTTAAACGTATTGTTTTTCTCTGGTTTCAAGTTGATGTCTCCTTGTTGAACCACGTTGCTTGTGTACAAATCTGTGTATGTAGGCACACGAATGGCATTGTTCCAAGAAGCTGTCAGTTTCCAATGGTTAGTTGGTCTAAAGCTCACGTCAATGCCAGGACTTACAGATGAGGTGGAAGAGAGTTGTGATGAAGGAGCCGTAATATGGTTGTAGAGCAATCCAGCTGAGATAGTCCATTTCTTCAGTAAGATGTTGTGCTCGGCAAAAACGCTGAGGTTAGTCCTTTGGCCTTTCTTGTCGTATTGACGATTGCTCCCATGAATGTCTTTCCAATCCTTCTCGTTCAGTAATTCGCCGTAAGCCGTACTCAATAGATGCTCTTTGCGAACGTCTGTACCAATGGAAGTCTTTCCTAAACGAGAATTGAGAAGCAAGTTCAAGGATGCTCCATAAACGTCCATGTTGTGGTAGTTCTCTCCGTTTTTTGCACCTTCTTGGTCTCTGATTAATTGATAGTGGTCATAGAATTTGTTGTAATACAATGATGGATTTAAAATAATGTGTTGGCTGAGGTCTATGTTAGCAGCCAAAGACATGATTGCGTGTCTCGTCTTTTCGTATTGATTGTTGTATTTGGCACTATAAAACGTATTGGCTCCATAGCTTTGCGTGCTGGCAACCAGTTGCCAATTCAGACGAACGGTCTTGTTGTTCCACCTGCCTTGATAGAACAACCTTCCTTTTTGAAAGTCGCTGTTGTCGGTTCCTCCATCGCTTCTTCCATAGCCACCACTTACTAAATGGCTATGCTTGTCGTTTGGTTGGATAAACAATTGTCCCTCTCCGGTAACGGTACCATACGAACCGCCTTCCACGGCAGCTTGTACGTCGTAATCACCTTTCTTGTTTTTCGTGACAATGTTGATGGCTCCGCTGAAAGCCGATGAGCCGAAAATACGTGAGGCAGCGCCCTCAAGGATTTCGATGCGCTCAATGTCGGATAAAGAAACGGGAAAATCGGAAGCGTTGTGACCAGTTTGTGGATTTGAGATGTTGACTCCATTCAAGAGAATGGTGATTTGGTCGAATGTGCCACCGTTGATGGAAATGTCCGTCTGCACTCCAAAACCACCGCGTTGACGGACATCCACGCCTGTGGTTAGTTTTAAAAGATCGTTGATACTCGTTGCCTCAGTCCGCTCTATGTCTTCGCGGTTAATCAAGGCAACAATCCTTGGGCTCTGCCAAGCGGACAATGGCGCTCGAGAGCCTGTGACAATCACTTCGTCAAGTCTCACTTCTTGTCTGTTGAGCGTGTCGCTTGCCAATTCCGTGCGGATGCTGATTCCGTTGGCTTTGGCGTATGTCAGCGTTGGTACGGATAAAGTACCAATGACGACCACACGTCCCAAACAGGCAAAAAGCGCATAGCCCTTTCTGGTGAAGTGCTTGAAGATGATTGCCTTGCGCTTGTTGAATGTTGGTTTATACATAATTGATTAATTAAAAAAGGAGTGCAAATTTACGAAAGATTACTTAAATAAACGAATGGATTGTGCATTTATTCGTGAAATCATGGTGGCTGAATGTGGTTATTGTACACGTAAGAACTACTTTTTCCATGACCGAAACGAGGATTCGTCTAAAGAAATGGGGGGATTCGTCGAAAAGTATTTTGAGGCTATGGATTTTAGTAATACCTTTGCATCATCAAAGATAAAACAGATAAAAAGATATGAAACAAGTGAGATTTTTGATGATGGTAACCATGCTGATGATTGTGTCGGCGGTAATGGGACAAACCACTACGGTAAAGGGAGTGTTGATGGATGAAACGTTAAAAGAGAGTGAGCCATACGCTACCATACGTATATTCAAGGCTGGCAAGCAAGGCAAGAATGCCAAACCCGTTTCCATGTTCCTGACAGATGCTGATGGACGATTCAAGCAAGACGTGAAAGGGGAGGGCAACTATGAATTAGTGGCAAGTAGCGTTGGTAAGTTGGACGTGAAGAAGTCTTTCGTCCTAAGCAATCAAAAGGTGGTTGACTTAGATACTATTTATATTAAGGAGAACACCGCCTTATTGAAAGGTGTGGAGATTGTTGCCCAAAAACCTTTGGTGAAGATGGAGGTAGATAAGATGAGTTACGAAGTGGCAGAAGATGCCGATGCAAAGGTTTCTACCGTTTTGGATATGTTGCGCAAGGTGCCAATGGTAACCGTTGACGGACAGGATAACATCTCGGTAAACGGTTCGCAATCGTTTAAGGTGTATGTTGACGGCAAGCCCAACGTCATGTTTTCTTCCAATCCTTCGATGGTTTTTAAGAACATGCCCGCATCTGTGGTGAAAAACATTGAGGTGATTACCAATCCCGGAGCTAAGTATGACGCAGAGGGAGCAGCAGGTGTACTGAATATCGTGATGAACAAGACCAACCCTACAGCTATGCAAAGTCTGAACGGATATAATGGTTCCATTCGTGCATCAATAGGCAATAGGAGCATGGGTGGAGGATTGTACGTGAGTGGTCAGCAGGGGAAGTTGACGTATAGTGCCAATGCCAATATCAACTATTCAAAACCAGGTACTACGGAGGTAGAGATGGAGCAACACAATGGGGATGGAATTATCACGACGCAAGCAACAACGAAGGTGAAGATTCCTTTCACGATGGGTAATGTCAGCATTGGTTATGAACTGGATTCCATGAGCAATATCAGTGCAACGCTGGGGCTAACCCGTTTCAACATGAAGAATGATGGAAATACGTTGACGCAGATGCGAGGAGGCAACTATGGCAACTCGTTCAGTTACGGTAACCAGATGAACATGAAGAATACGAGAACCTCGTTTAGCGGAAACCTCGACTACCAACGATTCTTCAACAAGGAAAGAACGCAGTGGATTGCCTTTACATACCAATTGAACGTGAGTCCTTCAGAGAATGAGCAACGCAATACTTTTGATATGGGTTCTACCTCATTCGTTGATTTGACAAACCGCTATTCGTTGAGCAAGGAACACACTACCGACCATACTTTCCAAACGGATTATACCATGCCCGTAGGCAAAGGACAAACGTTGAATATGGGTGCAAAGGTGATGTTCAGAAAGGCAACGTCTGATGCGAAATATTATTTGAAAGAGGTGTACGATGAGCGTTCCAGCATGGATTATGTCTATAAAAACTCTATCTTGGCTGGCTATACGGAATATGAAGGCAAATGGGGAAAGATAGGTACCAAGGCGGGCTTGCGCTATGAGCATACTTGGCAGGATGTGGAATACAGACTTGGAAATGGGGAGAACTTTAAGAAAAACTATGGTAGCTTGGTGCCGAGTGCCAGTGTTTCTTATTCGTTAGCACAAACCAGCAACATTGGGTTGACCTATAACATGCGCATTTCTCGCCCAGGTATCAGTTACTTGAATCCTTACGTTGACAAGAGCAACCCTACGGCTCTGTCGTATGGAAATACCAACCTTGACGTGGAGAAGACACACAATATCTCATTGGTATATAATATGTTTAGTACCAAGTTGATGCTCAACGTAAACGTACATCATAATTTTACCGACAATGCCATAGAGCATTATTCGTTCTACGATAACAACTTGTTGAATACTACATACGGAAACATCGTGAAACGCCATCAAACGGGTGTGAATGTTTATGCCAATTGGCTGGCTCTCAAGAATACTCGTCTCTTCGTGAATGGGTCTGTCAACTATACGGATATGCGTAGCAATGCGTTGTCGGCAAAGATGGGCGGTTGGAAAACCAATGCGATGTTGGGATTGCAACAGACTCTGCCTTGGAACTTGAAGCTGGGTGCTTACGTCATGACTTCTAGCAAGTCTTATACTTTACAAGGATGGAGCAATGGCTTTAATCTGATTACCGCAAACCTCTCAAAATCGTTCTTCAATGATAAACTGAACGTGGGAGTGATGGGATTGGTAGGACTGTCGAAGGGTGGAAACTTGAAGATGGAAACCTATAGCTCTGGCAACCAATTCTTGAGTCATCAAACCATCAAGGTTCCTATTGCTAACGTCTCGTTGAACGTGACCTATACCTTTGGAAACACAAAGCGTCAGATGAAACAACATACGAGCAGGATACAAAACGACTATATCGAACAGAGGTCGCAGGGTGAGATGTTGAACAACGTAGGAAACGTACAGCAATAGACCATGTTTACGTAGATGAAAGATAAGATATAGGCTCGATAAACATAATATTTGGCTCACTTATCTTTCATCTTCATTTTTTTTGTTAATTTTGCAGGAAATGAAAAGGATAGAGAAAAAGGATATTGGATTTCTCGTTGTGCAATTGGCGGTGTGGTCAGTCATCTTGTTGGCATTGCCTTTGGCAACATTTTTGAGTATGCGAGACTTGACATCTACCATTACCTCTTTAAAGATGGCTTGGGGATTGTTTCGTGCACCTATCGGTGTGTATTTCATCAATTACTACCTTTTCGGTCCTTATCTTTTCTTCAAGCGTCGATATTGGTTGTTTGTGCTTGGCAACTTGTTGTTAATAACGGGACTCAACTTCCATTTTTTCTACATCTGGTTTTTCAGGAACGATATACCAGAAATGCCTAACATGACCACCAATATGTGGATTGGATTCTACTCAGGTACACTGATGTTCTTGGTTCTCAATTGTGTGGTAGCTGCCATTGCCATCGGTACTCGTCATTTCATTCGTACACGTGAAATCAAACAACAACTGAAAGACGAACAGGCGAAACATACCGAGGCTGAATTGGCTTGGTTGAAGAATCAGATAAACCCTCATTTCCTGTTTAATACCCTCAACAATATTTCAAGTCTGACGCAGATAGATACCGATGCGGCACAAGATGCCATTGCCCAGTTGAGCGATTTGTTGCGCTATGCGATGTATGAGACCAATAAGTCGTTGGTTCCAATCAGTGGGGAAGTGGTGTTCATGCAAAACTATATTAGCTTGATGAAACTCCGTTGTAATGAGAAGACGGTGGTAACCACTCATTTCGATGTGAAGCAAGACGTGGAGATAGCTCCTTTGCTCTTTATCTCACTGATAGAAAACTCATTCAAGCATGGCGTGAGCAGCAGTAAACCGTCAGTGATAGATATTCGGTTGGTACAAGATGAAGACAAAATCGTGTTTACTTGCGACAATACCAACTATCCAAAGAACGACTCTGACCGTAGTGGGAGCGGAATAGGAATAGAGAATACCCGAAGACGATTGGAACTGATGTATCATGACAGGTACGAATGGGTGCAATCTTCGGAGTCGGATATGTATCATGTAAAAGTAACCATTCAGATATGAAACCATTAACTTGTATCATCGTTGATGATGAACCATTGGCAGTGAAACTGTTAGAGTCGTATGTGTCAAAGACACCCGACTTGTCCTTGGTTGGGTCTTTTACCGATTCGGTGGAGGCGATAGCTGCCATCAAGAGTCAATCGGTGGATTTATTGTTCTTGGATATTCAAATGCCAGACTTGGACGGAATGGAATTGGCTCGTATGGTTCCCGAACAGACGAAGATTGTGTTTACCACGGCTTTCAAGGAGTATGCCTTTGAGAGTTACGAGGTGAGTGCGATCGATTTCTTGTTGAAACCCATACGATACAATAAGTTTCTGGTTGCCGTGGAGAAAGCCAGGAAATGGAAAAATACCCAGTCAAGCATTGATGATGATGCTCTGCCAAACAGCTTGTTCGTGAAGGTGGATGGAGAACTACGGCAGATATTGCTCAATCATATCGTCTATGTGTGTGGAATGAAAGATTATGTGATGTTTTACCTCGATGATGAGCCCAAGCCTTTGATTGCCCACCTGACCATGAAAGCGGTTGAGGGAATGCTTCCCACCACTCATTTCATGCGTGTACATCGTTCGTATATCATAGCCCTTGACAAAATCAAGAAGGTTGACCGTAATGACTGCATCTATATAGGTGATGAAATTATCCATGTGCCAGAGAGCTACATCGACTCCTTCAAGACCTTCTTGGAGAAAAGGACGATGAATTAGTGGTTTTGTGTTTCCCACGCATTTTCTTAAATTCTATTGTCTGGAACGAAACTCACGGCATTTTTTATTCTTCCCATTCTATCATCTCTTGAGGCAAGGAAATCTTTTTGGGCTCACCTCTTTGACCATAGATATAATAATTCTTCGCCAGTTCTTCGTCGAATTGAGAGACGAATGATCCTCGTATTCGAGCACATTTTTCATTGATGGAATTGAGACAAGGGTTAGTAACATCCTCGATGCTTTTCAATACTCTTTCATTGATGCCGTATGGCTTCATGCTGGCATATATTTTTGTCAACTCCTCCCGATAGTCGGGAAGATACTTGAAGATGATTCCATCAGGATGTTTCAGGAAAAGAAGATATACAGCTTTGTTCAAAGGTTCCATCTTGATTTCCATGTTGTCATAGTCGGGCAAGATGATGCGATAATCCTTAGTGACAATGAGACGACTGAGTTTTGGTTCTCCCTGAATGATTTTCAGTAGTAAGGTCTTTGATAATCCATATTGCTCAAGTTTATCAACGCGCTCTTTTATCTCTTCCAGTAAGTTGTCTATTTCCCAAGAAAAATGCTTGTCCGCATAGTCTTTAGACTTTTTCTCGCCTTTGTTGTTTTTTTCTACAGTAGAGTATAGCCCCCCTGCGTTGTTTCCAAAGTGTTCTTTTGCAATTCTATTGATTTGGTCAAATATAGAAGCATCATCCCCTTCGTCCAAAGGGAAATAATCACCCCATGCATATTTGGCACCACGATTCGTTCCTTGTCCATGAAATGATATTAACCCATGTTTCAGTTTTTTTGAATCTTCAGGATAAGACAATTGTTGAATCAAAAATGTAGAGTCAATTTGTGGCAGAGTAATCTGTGTGTTCCCAATGTCTGGAAAACGATATTTAATGATTTCCTCATTACCCAAATCTTTGATTAATTGAGGTAAATATAATACACGTATACCATGTTTTAACATAACATGGCCATGTGTTAGGAAGAAAGCATTCAGGCATTCATTGTATTCGTTCTCAATATAGAAAAAGTCCTTCCATTTACAATTTCCAATCCTATCATAATCAAATTCAAAATGAGAGATACCATCTAAACTCCTTGGAAGTTCCCATCTTTGTAATTCTCCTTTCTTGTATAGGTCTTCCATCCGATGATACTCTTTCCAATATGCTTCCCGTTCTGCCTCTTTTTTCTTCTGCTCCTTTTTCTCTATTATATAATTCTTAAATCCTCCCGCCACATAAACGTCAGTGAGTAATATTAAAGGATAGACAATGATGAATAAAACTAATAAAGGAGCAGAGAATACTCCTATCAACAAGTATGACCATTTCCATTCAAATTTCCTATGTTTTCGCCATTCACTGATGATACTGTGAGAAATTAATATGAACGATATGAATGTAATACCTATATAGGCGTAAAGGATTATTTGTAGTGTTGACATTGTTCATGATTTTTTTCATCTCTTTTTTAAAACATAAGTTCATTCAAGAGATTTTATTTCTTCATACAATTTTTTAAATTCTTCCAACGATATATCGATGATTGGTTCAAACATAAAATTGTTTATGTGTATAATTTCTGAAGTCATCATCAGTACTTTCCTAAGAATCACGCATTCTTTCTCTTTTGCAGGATAAGCTGCTCGATATTTTTCAAATAAGAATTTTGTCTGATTTATGCGATATTCTTGG
This sequence comes from Prevotella sp. UBA6994, assembly GCA_002449845.1. GTDB lineage: Bacteria > Bacteroidota > Bacteroidia > Bacteroidales > Bacteroidaceae > Prevotella. The sequence continues at coordinate 60,664 of DJXW01000017.1, read as the reverse complement.
GGAATCTCTTTCATGTCAATCAATTTCTGTTTCATAAATAATTCTGCTTTTATTCTTATTGCTATAGATAAAACTAATTTGTTCTCAATCGCAATAATGTCGTTAGATTTAAATACTTCTTCTGCTTCGTTAAACAAACAGCCTAAGTATTTTTGACTTGTATAATTAATTGATGTTTTATTAGTTAAATAGATATTTGCATAGAAAATCCTCACTAATTCTGTCATCGTTAATGTCGGTGTCTCAGACATAACATGCAAATAAGATGTTAGTTTTATATACTCTTGAGACTTATCTCCTTTTGTATATTCTACAATATTTCTAACAAATGGTATTAATGCGATTATAAATTTGGATTTATCTATGTTTTTTATTAATATATTTTTGATTATATCCCTTACATATAATCCTTTTTGTAGTGATATATTTCTTTCTTTGTCTTTGTGAGCAATGAATATGTTAGAAACATTAAGCCTAGAATGAACAGTCCTATAGAAATCGAAGTTATGAGTCAGGATTATCAGTATAAAGTTCTTACATTCTTTCAAGTCTGCAAGGTATTCTATAATTGCATATTTGTTTTGGTAATCAAACGATTCCGCTATATCATCTATAACTATAATTTGTTTTTCTTTATGAATCTTACGTTTTTCAATTTCAAACATGTTTAGTAAGAGGTAGTACGCTCTTTTTTCTCCTGTACTTATAAAATTGAGAAAAAACTCTTTGCTTTTGTAGTTTTTGTTTTCAGTGGAGTTTGAGTGTATATAATTAACATAAGGTGTATCATGATTTAGGATAATTTCTGCAATGTTCTTTAATTCTAAATCATAAGGTACTATAAAACGATTTTTGAATCTTAAAATCATTTGTTTCCAGATTTGAGAATTTTCTATTACTTTTTTAATAATATCAAATAACTCCTTTTTTTTCTTGACATATAGATTTGAGAAAGATAAAAACGAGTTCAGTCTTTTGTTAATAAACGAAAGTAAATAATCACGTCTTAATGATTCCAAATCATTAATTCTTTCTTTGATATATGAATGGGTGTCAATTATTATGCAAATGCGATTCCAGCGTTTTTTACTTTCTACCTTTACTTTTTTCCTTTTATTTGCATCTAATAATTCTTCATAATAATCTCTTATATACTTTGCTGATACACAATGTTTATCGAATAATTCATCATATAATATTCCTTCAAAAATACAGTTTGAAATACTTAAATCTTTCGCATGCTTTATTGCATCATAGACAGAATCATATTTAGCAAGAATTCCATGGTGTTTATACACTTTTAGTATCTCTTCAAAAAAGACATAATTCCCATGATTTACAGATTTGTTAAATTCTTCATCAAATTTAAAAAATAGGTCATCAAGTGGTTTTATTATTTCTTGGAAATGTTGCACTTCATTAGGAGATGATAAGAATGAAAGTATGTTATCTCGCTCTATCATAGAAATGCCATCTTGTTCTATTTGGTTGTTTTCTGTTTTATAGACATAAACTTGAATGGGATCTATCTCTTTTCCATCTAATATGAATGAATATGAAGATACTTTTGTTTCATCAAGTAAATCTGCTGCATTGTGTTTTTTCTCCAAACACATAAATGTCCTTGCCAATGATGTTTTCATGGTTCCATTAGGAGCGTAAATCATAACAGTATTATTATCTATTGATAAATCGAAAGAGTGTTCTAACTTTCCTATACCGAAACAGTTATTTAAAAGTATTTCTAATTTCATACTATTATTCTATATCCAAATCTAACACACAACCATGTACATCATAATAAACCCTACAGGCAAAATCAATAGCGTCTTTTTCTGTATTAAAAGAATCGTCATCACTTATAAATCTTGACCTGAAATTTTTAGTTAGATAACATATACCTAAAAGATTATGACGATAAAAGAAACGAAAAGTAGGCTTGTTTACATTAAAGACTGTTTCCCCTAAGAAACATTCCAATTTTGATAAATCAATCCCGATTCCTTCACCTGCTAGACCGTATGATTTTTTACAAACTACTCCACTTAGTTTTTCTTTTAGTTGAGGAGTTGTTATTGTCTGCAAGTCGTTGGGTGGCATAATAAAATAGTTTCTGTCGTTTAGATGGTCAGGGTTCTCAAATTTAAGAAACGTTTCATCTTTATTCAAAGAATATATTAATGAATTGACGTTATCTAGCTTCTCTTTATAATAATTTTCTGTTCCTTTTGGACATATAATGATATCTATCTCATTAACTTTCCAGCTTAGTTCAACATAAGGGACATATGGATTTTTTAAAGGGGCAGATATAGTTTTCCCAATGTGGAATGCCTTCTCTCCAAATTGCTCTATCTTTGACAAGAATGTTAATGTTAACAAATTTACACATTGTCCAAACACATAGTTGCCGATTGACTTCACCGATTGAGGAATAGTAATATTTTCTATAAGTCCACATCCAACAAAAGCATAATCTTTAATTTCTTCCAATCCATTGGGGAGATATATAACTTTCAACTTGTTAAATTGAATATTATTTCCCCATTCTTCATCATATCCTATACTATCATCAAAGGCAGCCTCTTCAATTATTTTACAATTCTCATTAATGCGATATTCTTCATAATCTAGCCAAAAGGGGAAACGATATAAAATAGTTCTGTCTGACGAATAAACAACATCGTTATCAACTACCAAATCTCCTTCGAAAATATTATATCTTACATCTCTATCCAAAAACTTCTCATCAGTAGACGTGGGTGTCTTAGAACTGATTGATATGTGTTTTTTTGCTCCTTTAGGTATACTTATGTATGTATTTGAAGATAACAAACTGTCAAAATCATAATATATATGTTTAAATTTTATTATCCGCAGATAATTTGCTGTATCAAAACACCCTGGAACAATAAGTTTAACTTGTTCAGGAACATCAAAATATGTATCTCCTTTTTTTTCTGGATAATAGTACAAGACTCTTTTGTCATAAGAGAATAGTATATTGTCATCTACTAAAAACATGGAACTTTCACATTCAATAGATGATAGTCTTGTTCCAACAAAAACAGATTTGCCAATATGCTTTAAAGACTTTGGCAAATAAATCGAAGTTAAGTTTTTGCAAAACATAAATGCTTCATCACAAATTATCTCTGTATCCTCTGGGACTCTATAAAATGCAGGGAAATCCGTTTTTCCTTTTTGTATTTCATGCCAACGTAACAAAATCTTTCTATCAGGAGTATATTCTACTCCGAATTCATCAACATATTTATTAGGTGAATAATAAATGTCTCTATACTTTGTTTTTTCAGGTGAATAATTTGAATTTAAAGAGGCAATTATCGGATATCGAGCATTTGCACTGTTCATTATATGATGAAGGAAAGCGACAATAAGTTTATTGATTTCTATATCACTAAATGAAATAAGAGTTTTAAAAACAACACTATCATTTACGTTTTTATAGTCAATCTCTGAAAACAATAAATGATTTGATGTACAATACTCTTCGAACAATTCACTATTCAAAGAAATTGCTTTTAGGGAAATCATTGTTGACACAAGTGGGAATTCGTCAATGTTCTCATTGAAATCATTTTCTGCCCTCAAAGGATGGCGGAAATCTGGTGAGCCGAGTTCACGAGCCTTCTGTCCTTTCATGGCTGGTACATACATTCCATCGTAGTCAACAAGTGCAAGTGAGCCATCTTCACGAACAAGGATGTTATCTGGTTTCAAGTCACCGTGAGCAAACGGCTGGGGAATGAGCCATTGTGCCAATTGACTAAAACGATAGGCAAGCATTTCGAGGGCAAACTTATCATCAAGATTCTCACGTAGGTATTTGTCTAATGTCTTGCCTTCTACCCAATCCATCAATAGTACTGGAAACTCTGTCTCTGTAGTTTGCTTTGTATCTACATGTAGTTCTTTGTCATAATAGTGGATAGAAACTAAATAAGATGATTCGACATTTTTCAATTCTTCCGTTATCTGCCTATAAGCCTCAGCCCGTCCTTCTTGTTCTCTTATAAAGCATTTAATGGCATAGAATTTTCCATCCCGTTCGTCTTTCATTTTAAAGATTACGGCAAAGTTGCCACTTGTCATTTTGGGTGAACCATCCTCATCTAAAACAGGTTTTAGATAACTTAATTCATTGAAGTTATCTTCTGCTGATTTGATAGCTTCGATATATTCTGAAATCAATGGGAACATAGGCTTAAGTTTTGATGCAGCTAAATTAATCAATATATTTTTGATGTGCAAATAATATGTGGGGAATTTTGCAAATATCGTTTTTCACAAGCCTTGTGAATCGTTTTTATTTGTTAGAGTGTTGGGGAACATATATCTTTGCGCTGATTTTATTGAAATTAAAGGATTATTTAGAACTAAACAAAAAGGAGGAAAACATGAAAAAGAGAATGATTTTGATGGGCGTGATGGCTGTTGTGGCTATGGGCTTGAAAGCGCAAGACAAAGTGGTGTTGCGTAGTGGTGAAGAGCTGAACGTGAAGATTGTGCAGAACGGGGAGACGAGCATCCAATATCAGTTTCCTGGTGAGGAGATGCTGAACGAGAAGAACAAGCGCGAGATCAAGTACATCGTATATGCTTCGGGTCGGCGTGAGGAATGTTCGCAGGGAATCGAGGTGCCTGTCATCAAGAGCAAGAATGATTGGAAGAAGGTGGTCATTACGTATGTGGAGAGTGATGTGATTGGACTGAAACGTGTTGGCGAAGTGAAGGCAACGTCGGGGTGGGGTGGTCCACTTGGTTCGAGTATGGGATATAAGGGCGCGTTGAACAAGTTGAAGAAGAGAGCCGCCAAGATGGGAGCTGGTGTTGTACTCGTTCATGAGTCGCCCAATAAGACAGCGGCTGCATTGGGAGGAGGCGTGCAGGTGGTCGGCACAGCCTATCAATAGTCGGTTTGTCTAATAAGATTTTCATTAGATGATGTAGCGTTATGAAACGTTCCCCAAGAAGTTGGATTGAATACTTCTTGGGGGCATTCTTTTTGATACTTTCTTGATGGGTTTCGTCAATATATGTGAGATGGTCAGAATTGAAGTTACAGTTATTTAATTTGTCAATAAAAAGTGATAAAAAGGGCTCTCCATTTTGCGATATTTTCCATCAACCTCTCCGTAGGTCGAAAAAATGGCAGTTTTTGTGTGGTTTTATAAAGTCCTGATTATTAATATGTTATAAAAGTGGTTGAATATTTATGCACTCGAAAAGCGGTTGTTTATGCAGAAATAAGGTTGTTTTTTGGCTTTTATAACATATATAGTTAGTGCGCTAACATATAACTTTACGCTCGTAACACATATAGTTACGATCATAACTATGTATGTTACGAGAAAAAACGAGATGTTTTGAATCGAACAGACCTTGTTTCGGGATTCATAACATCTCGTTGGAGCTTTTTCAAGAATTTTTTTTGTAGGAAAATTTCTGAATGTTTGATGAATAAACTCAAGCCACCTGTCCCATCTCGTAAAGATATTCGGGGGCGATGTCAGCTCCATTCTTCCAGAAAATGGTATCTTCAAGTCCAAACTGTATGAACTGTTCCTTGTCGCGTAGTTCCTCGTAAGCGGGATAGGAGAGCAACGGTGTAAGGTCAACTTTGCGGCGTTCGCCTGTATTGAATGTACAGAGCAACGTATAATCGCCCAAATACTCTACATCTGTAATCGTTAGTAACATAATCAGTCCTTTTTATCTTATTTTTGTTATTTTTTCTCCACGTTGAGCTTTGCCCCAGAGTTCCATCAACTCGTTCTCATGTAAGTCAATAAAGTCGTTGATTATCCTGACAGACTTAGAACGAGCCTTGCCCTCGATGATGCGGTCTTGGATAGCAAACATATTGCTCAAACAAACGTGCCGAATTTCATTACGAAGTTCGGCACGATTTAGTTTTAATCCATGTGGAACAGTTCTTCAAGCGGAATGCTGATAGGGCTGTTGTCTGGGTTTGTGTCCATGATGTCAGCCATCATGTCCCACCAACGTTGAGTGATTGGATCTACGTCAGTAGTGTCTTGACTATTCGTATCCTTGCTGCACTCTTGGTAAGCAAAGAGGATGTTGGTGTCTTTGTCCCAATAAATGCTGTAGTTGCTTACACCTTGGTCTTTGATCATTTGTTTCAGTTCTGGCCAAATGGCAGCGTGACGTTTGGCATACTCTTCCTCACAACCCGGTTTGAGGAACATCTTAAAGGCGAATCTTTTCATGTTGTTTTAAGTTTGATTAAACAATATCGGCACAAAGGTAAACAAAATCGTTGGAAGTAACGAATTTTTTGACGAAGATTTGTGTTTATACATCTTAGTAAATCCCATCTTTTCCCCCGTTTTGCTAAAAGTTTCTTAAATTATAGGATTTTAGAATCTTTTTTAATATTATTTAGTTTGCAAGTTTTTCTTCTCTATGATTATTGTTGTACTTTTGCGCTAAAATTTAAAAACAGAAGAAAAATTATGGCAGAATCTATTGATATCCGTGAGTTGAATATTCGGATAGAACAGCAGAGCGGTTTCGTGACCAATCTCGTTACGGGAATGAACCGTGTCATTGTAGGACAGAAACATTTGATAGACTCATTACTCATCGGATTACTGAGTGATGGACATATATTGCTGGAAGGTGTTCCTGGCTTGGCGAAAACTCTTGCCATCAAGACCCTTGCCCAATTGATAGATGCTGATTACAGCCGTATCCAATTTACGCCAGACTTGTTGCCTGCCGATGTGGTGGGTACGATGATTTACTCGCAGAAAGACGAGAACTTCCAAGTGAAGAGAGGTCCCGTGTTTGCCAACTTCGTATTGGCTGACGAAATCAACCGTGCCCCTGCCAAAGTGCAGAGTGCATTGTTGGAATCCATGCAGGAGCATCAAGTCACGATAGGTGAGAAGACTTTCAAGTTGCCCAATCCTTTCTTGGTGATGGCAACCCAAAACCCTATTGAGCAAGAGGGTACCTACCAGTTGCCTGAAGCCCAGGTGGACCGTTTCATGCTGAAGGTAATCATCGACTATCCCACGATTGAAGAAGAGAAGTTGATTATACGCGAGAATATTCAGGGCAGTCTGCCAACAGTCTCTCCCGTAACAACGAAAGACGAGATTATACGTGCTCGCCAGGTGGTGAATGAGGTTTATCTCGATGAGAAGATAGAACAATACATCGCAGACATCGTCTTTGCCAGTCGTTATCCCGACCGCTACGGACTTCCAGAGATGAAGGATATGATTACGTTTGGTGGTAGTCCTCGTGCAAGTATCAATCTTGCCAAGGCTGCCCGTGCCTACGCCTTCATCAAGCGTCGTGGGTATGTGGTTCCAGAGGATGTACGTGCCGTTGTCCATGACGTGATGCGTCATAGGATTGGTTTGAGTTATGAGGCAGAAGCCAGCAACGTAAGTAGCGAGGAAATCATCAGTAAGATAATTAATAAGGTAGAAGTGCCTTGATGGAAACGTCAGAAATCATCAAGAAGGTCAGGAAGATAGAAATCAAGACACGTGGATTGAGTCAGAATATCTTCGCTGGTGAATACCATTCGGCATTCAAGGGTCGCGGAATGGCCTTTTCCGAAGTGCGTGAATACCAGTATGGAGATGACGTGCGTGATATCGACTGGAATGTGACGGCTCGTTTCCATCGTCCATACGTCAAGGTGTTTGAGGAGGAACGAGAGCTTACCGTGATGTTGCTCATTGACGTGAGTGGATCGTTGGATTTCGGTACTACCCGTCAGATGAAGCGCGACATGGCTACGGAGATAGCTGCCACGTTGGCTTTCAGTGCCATTCAAAACAACGATAAGATTGGCGTGATTTTCTTTTCCGACCAAATTGAGAAATATATCCCGCCTAAGAAAGGTAGGAAGCATATCCTGTATATCATCCGTGAAATGCTCAATTTTGAACCGAAGAGCAAGAAGACGGATGTGGCTATGGCTGTGGAATATCTGACGAGGGTGATGAAACGCAGGAGTACCGTGTTTGTACTGAGCGATTTCTTCGTCAGTCCTGAAGTGAGGGAACGTGGTGAGGCATTTGAACATGCGCTGACCATGTGCAACCGCAAACACGACATGGTGGCAATACAGATATATGACCAACGGGCAAAGATTCTGCCAGACATAGGCTTGATGAAGGTGCGTGATGCTGAAACGGGACATGAGATGTTCATTGATACCAGTTCAAAGAAACTGAGATTGGCGCACACACGCTATTTCATGGAAAGACAAAACTTCCTTCAGCAGACATTCACAAAGAGCAATGTAGATTGGACGTCTATCGCTACAAGTGACGATTACGTGAAATCATTGTTGATGCTGTTTAAGCAACGAGGATAAAATGAAAATGAGAAAGATAACATACATCATCACCTGTCTGCTTCTTGCATTCACCCTGCCTGCAATGGCACAAGTGCAAGTGGAACAGAAAATGGAACCCATCGGAATGTACATTGGGCAACAGGTGCAGATGGCAGTTGGCGTGACGGCTCCCTCGAAAAGCAAGATAGAGTTTCCGCATTTTGAACGAACGCAATACCTTGTGCCTGGTGTGGAAGTGTTGTCAAGTCAAGACGATACGATAGAGGTGGATGATAACTTGATGAAGGTCACCAGAAGATACGTGCTGACATCGTTCGATGAAAACCTTTATGCCATTCCGCCCATGAAAGTGAAGGTGAACGGCAAGGAATACAAGGGCAACCAGTTGGCTCTGAAGGTCATCGACATTGAGAATGTTGACACGTTGCATCCCAATCAATTCTTCCCATCCAAAGACGTTCAAGACAATCCCTTTCTTTGGAGCGATTGGGCAAGTACGTATTGGTTGAGCTTGTTGATGCTGCTGTTATGCGCATTGGCTTACTACCTGCATATCCGTCTGAAGGAAAACAAGCCGATCATTACCCGCATCCGAATCATCAAACGACTGTTGCCGCATCAGAAGGCACTCAACGAGATAGAGAAAATCAAGACCGAGCGAATGGTGGTTTCGGAAAACCAGAAGGAATATTACACGAAACTTACCGATACGTTACGTCAGTATATCGAAGAGCGTTTCGGCTTCAGTGCGATGGAAATGACCAGTTCGGAAATCATCTACCGACTGCGTGAGAGCGGTGACCAACAGATGATAGATGAGTTGAAAGAACTCTTCAGCACTGCTGATTTGGTGAAGTTTGCCAAGTATCAGACATTGATTAACGAAAACGACTTGAATCTGGTGAATGCCATTAAATTCATTGACCAGACGAAGATAGAAGGAGAAGCTACGGAAGAGAGAATCGTTCCTAAGTTGAGCGAAAACGACAAGAAGAGCAAGAAGAGCCGACTCATCATCAAGGTGATGTTGTGGACGATATTCGTGATTGTCGTACTCTTGTTCATATACATTATATATAATATATGGTCGTTGCTTGGATAAAAAAGAAAGAATGATATGGAATTTGCAAGCAAAGAATATTTTTTGTTGCTACTGCTTTTGATACCTTACTTGTTATGGTATTTCCTCTATAGAAAGAAAAGCGAGCCTACGATGCAATTGAGCGATACATACGCTTATCGCTTTGCACCGAAGAGTTGGCGCATGAGAATCATCAATCTTCCCATGTTGCTGAGATGTCTCACTTTTATTTTCGTTGTCATTGCTCTCGCCCGTCCCCAAACGCATAATTCATGGGACAGCAGAGAGACGGAAGGTATCGACATCATGCTTGCCATGGACGTTTCTACCAGTATGTTGGCAGAAGATCTTCGTCCCAACAGAATGGAAGCTGCCAAGAGTGTGGCTGGCGAGTTTATCTCAGGAAGACCTAATGACAATATTGGCTTGACCATCTTTGCAGGAGAGGCTTTCACCCAATGTCCGATGACCACCGACCATCAGAGCTTGTTGAATCTCTTGCAAGGTGTGAGAACGGATATTGCAGCTCGTGGATTGATTTCCGACGGAACGGCAGTGGGAATGGGACTTGCCAATGCTGTGTCGAGACTGAAGGAATCAAAGGCAAAAAGTAAAGTGGTCATCTTGTTGACTGATGGCTCCAATAACATGGGAGACATTTCGCCTATGACCGCTGCCCAGATAGCCAAGAGCTTAGGCATTCGTGTCTATACGATTGGTGTAGGAACGAATAAGGTGGCTCCTTATCCCATGCCCGTGGCTGGAGGCGTGCAATATGTGAATATTCCTGTGGAGATTGATACCAAGACGTTGAGCGATATTGCCGCTACGACGGATGGTAATTTCTATCGTGCCACGAACAACCAAGAATTAAAACAAATTTACAAGGACATTGATAAATTGGAAAAGACGAAGATGAGCGTGAAAACGTTCTCCAAGCGGTATGAGGCATTTCAACCTTTCGTGCTGATTGCTATGTTGTGTATGTTCTTTGAGATTCTCTTGCGCACTACGGTACTGCGTCGAATTCCTTAATCATGTCAATTGAAGAAAGTGTAAACAATGTTTAGATTTGAAGATTCTATATACCTGTTTTTCCTGCTCGTTATCCCAGTGCTTGCCTTAGTGAGACTGATGGGATGGAGACAAAGGAAGAAGAAGCTCCGCAAGTTTGGAGACCCCGAATTGTTGAAGGAGCTGATGCCCGATGTGTCTAAATATCGTCCTTCCGTGAAGTTCTGGGTGGCTCTGGCTGCTCTTGCCATGCTCATCCTTATGCTTGCACGTCCGCAAATGGGAACGAAGATTTCACATGAGAAACGCAACGGTATAGAAACCATCATCTGTTTAGACATCAGTAATTCGATGTTGGCAGAAGATGTGGTTCCGTCAAGATTGGATAAGAGCAAGTTGTTGGTGGAAAATCTTGTCGATCACTTCACGAATGACAAGATAGGACTGGTGGTTTTTGCGGGTGATGCTTTCACACAGTTGCCTATTACGAGCGATTATGTGTCTGCCAAGATGTTCTTGCAAAATATCGATCCTTCGCTCATAGGTACGCAGGGTACCAATATCGCACAGGCTATCCATCTTGCCATGAATAGTTTCACACAACAGGATAAGATTGGCAAGGCTATCATTCTCATTACTGATGGTGAAGACCATGAAGGAGGTGCATTGGAAATGGCTGAAGCTGCCAAGAAAAAAGGCATTAACGTATTTATCTTGGGCGTAGGTGACGCAAATGGAGCTCCCATCCCATTGGGTGATGGCGATTACATGAAAGATAGTCAGGGACAAGTGGTGATGACGGCACTCAATGAACAGATGTGTCAACAGGTGGCGCAAGCTGGAAGTGGTACGTATATCCATGTTGACAATACCAGTGATGCTCAGGAAAAGCTCAATGATGAATTGAGTAAATTGCAAAAAGGAGAAACCGACAGTGTGATATATAGCGAATACGACGAGCAATTCCAGGCATTTGGCATATTGGTCTTGTTATTGCTGATCTTGGAGGTTTGTATCTTGGAAAGCAAGAATCCATTGTTGAAGAATGTTAGGTTGTTTAAGAAAAATAAGGTGGGAAACGTAGCAAAGTTCTTGTTGGTTGCAATGTTGCTGACCTTGAATGGTCAATACGTGTTTGCACAAGACCGTCAGTCTATCCGACAGGGAAACAAATTGTATCGTCAACAGAGTTTCGATAAGGCAGAAGTGGAATACCGCAAGGCATTGGCAAAAAATCCACGTAACACGCAAGCGATGTATAATTTAGGATGTGCCTTGTTGCAACAACAGAAAGACTCTGCCGCTATCGTTCAGTTTGAAAATGCCGGAAGAACAGAGAAGAGTACCTTGCGCAAGGCAATGGCTTACCATAACATGGGCTTTATTTGTCAGAAACATCAGATGTATGGTGAGGCTATCCAGGCATACAAGGAAAGTTTGCGCAATAATCCCAACGATGATGAGACTCGCTACAACTTGGCATTGTGTAAGCGATTGCAAAAGCAACAGCAACAAAACAATCAGAACCAAAAGCAGAATCCTCAAGACAATAAGGATAATCAAGACAAGCAAGATAAGAAATCGCAAGATAAACAAAATAATAATGACCAACAGAAGCAACAACCGCAAGAGCAGATGAGTAAGGAGAATGCCGAACAATTGCTCAATGCTGCCGTGCAGGAGGAAAAGGCTACTCAGCAACGCATGAAAAAAGCCATGCAGGAACCGCGTCGTCGTCAGTTGCAGAAGAATTGGTAATTAGAAAGAGTATTGAGAATGAGGAATTTATACAAATTTACATGGATGCTCTTCATTTGTGCCTTATGGAGTGTCAGTCAATTAAAGGCACAAAGCATATCGGTATCTGCTCCCTCGCGTGTTTCTGTGGGAGAGAACTTCCGCATATCTTATACCATCAATACACAAGACGTACAAGACTTTCGTTCTGGTATTCGTTCCTTTGATGGCTTAGAGGTAATAGCAGGTCCCTATACCTCTTCGCAATCCTCTTATCAGATGGTCAATGGTCATACGTCTTCTCATTCGTCCATTACCTATACCTATACGTTATATGCCGAGAAAAACGGTACATATACTATCCCCGCTGCTCGTGCCAAGGTGGCTGGTAAGGACGTTTCGTCGCAGTCGGTTAAGATTACCGTGACGGGTAACAGTTCTAACAACCATCACAACAGCGCACCCAAAATGCATGAGGATCGTGATGAGGGAGGACAGGTAAGAGATGCGGGTTCCAAAATTTCCGGTAGTGATTTGTTTATCAGAGTGAGTGCCAATAAACGCAGGGTACATGAACAGGAACCTATCTTGTTGACATATAAGGTTTATACATTGGTGGAACTCACTCAGTTGGAGGGTAAGATGCCCGACCTTACCGGCTTCCATACGCAAGAAGTGCAGTTGCCTCAGCCCAAGAGCTTCCATATTGAAAAGGTAAACGGTAGAAATTACCGTTGTGTTACTTGGAGCCAATATGTAATGTATCCTCAGATGACGGGTAAATTGGAAATCCCCAGTATTACCTTCAAGGGTATTGTGGTTCAGCAAAATCGTTCCGTTGATCCCTTTGAGGCTTTCTTCAATGGAGGTTCGGGATATGTTGAGGTGAAATGTGACATTGTTGCACCCAGCATTACGGTAGATGTTGTTCCGTTGCCTACTCGCCCTGCCAATTTCTCTGGTGGAGTAGGTCATTTCAATATTTCTGCCCAACTCGACAAGAAGGAGGTAAAGGCAGGTGAACCAATCACCTTACGAGTTGTCGTTGGCGGTGTGGGCAACTTGAAACTATTGAAGCAACCCGTTGTGGAATTTCCGAAAGATTTCGACAAGTATGATGCCAAGGTGGTAGATAAGACAAAGCTAACCTCAAATGGCGTGGAAGGAAATATGATTTATGATTTCCTTGCCGTACCTCGCAACCAAGGCAAATACACCATTCCGTCTGTACAATTGGTTTATTACGATACGGGAGCCAATACCTATAAGACCATTAAGACTCCAACGTTCGAGGTGAATGTGGAGAAGGGTAGTGGTAAGGGTTCCACGATAGCCGATTATACTTCTGAAAAGGAAAAGGATATCAGGGGATTGAAACTGGGTAAGGCAGACCGTCATGATGTGGATGAGTTCTTCTTTGGCAGTCGTTCTTATTGGATTGGTCTCTTGTTGCCACTTATCGCCTTTATAGCCTTGCTCATCATCTTCCGTAAACGAGCTATCGACAATGCCGACCTCGTGAAGATGCGTGGTAAGAAAGCCAACAAGGTTGCCACCAAACGTTTGCGTAAAGCCAGCCAGTTGATGCTGAGTGGTAAGCAAGGCGAGTTCTATGATGAGGTGTTGCGAGCCTTATGGGGATATGTGGGTGATAAGATGAATATTCCTGTCGAGCAACTTTCCAGGGAAAATATTGAGGAGAAGTTGCGTCAATATCACGTAGATGATTCTACGATTGGAAAGTTTATCTCTGCACTTGATGAGTGTGAATTTGAACGCTATGCACCTGGCGACCCTGCTGGTAATATGAATAAGACCTTCGAGTCAGCCATGACAGCGATTATGAACATTGAAGATGCCATGAAAAAGAATAAGCATACATCCAAGAAGGGAGTGGGTGAGGTAGCCCATCTGCTGATAGTAGCCTTCTTGTTGCTATCCTCATTGTCTGCACATGCCATTACCAAGCAAAATGCTGATGATGAATACAAGAAAGGCAATTATCAACAAGCCATCAAGGATTATGAGGAATTGTTGAAAGAGGGTGTCTCTGCCGAATTGTATTATAACTTGGGCAATGCTTATTTCCGTACCGACAACATTACAAAGGCTGTGTTGGCATACGAGCGTGCTCATCTGCTCAATCCCGGTGACGATGACATCAACTACAATTTGCAATTTGCCCGTAGTCGTACCATCGACAAGATAACTCCAGAGAGCGAGATGTTTTTTGTGACGTGGTATCATTCATTGGTTAATTTTACCAGTGTTGATTCGTGGGCACGTACAGCCATTGTCTCCATCGTCCTCGTGTTGTTGCTGGTTTTGCTCTATCTCTTTGCACCCAGCATCAACTTGCGAAAGGTAGGATTTTTTGGAGCCATTATCTTCCTCGTACTCTTTTTGTTGAGCAATTTGTTTGCCTATCAGCAAAAGCAAATGCTCATCAATCGTTGTGGAGCGATAGTCATAGCTCCCACGGTGAATGTCAAGAAGACTCCGTCTGCCTCCAGCAACGACTCGTTTGTCATTCACGAAGGCACTCATGTAAATATTACCGATAAGTCTATCAAGGGTTGGCGAAACGTAACCTTGGCAGACGGTCGTGAGGGATGGGTATTGGAACGACAGATTGAGGAAATCTAACTCGTCTCATCGCCCTTTTATGTTAAACAGAAAAGATTTAGACCATTGAGCTTAGAACGATTAATTGAATTAGACCAATCGGCGTTGTTTTTTTTCAACGGAAGCGACTCCATGTTCATAGATGGGTTGGCTTTCGTGCTAACGTCTGGTCTCACGTGGTTGCCTCTATACTTGGCTCTTCTTTATTTGGTAGTCAAGAACAATGAGACGATGGCGCAAATCGGCTTGATTATAGGATGCTCGGTTTTATGTATCATCCTTGCCGATGGTATTTCCGAACATTTGTTTAAGCCTTGGGTGGCACGTCCTCGTCCAAGCAATGATCCCATCATCAAATACTCCGTTCATATCGTCAACAACATTCGTGGCATGGATTACAGTTTCTTCTCTGCTCACGCAGCCAATACCATGTCTATTGCCATCTTTTTCTCTTGGTTGGTGAGGAGCAAGCTGTTGAGTGTGTTTCTCATCCTTTGGTCATTCGTCAATTGTTGGACGCGTATGTATTTAGGACTTCATTATCCTGGAGACATCAGTGTAGGATTGTTGTGGGGATTTATCGTAGGCAGCATTGTCTATCTCTTTTTCAGAAAGATTTATTTCTTGGTTCGGCCAAAGCTTAACTATGTCTCTTCCCAATACACTCGCACGGGGTATGCGTTGTCAGACGTACATGTTGTCATTACCATCTTGTTGTTGACGTTTTGCTACGCTGTGATCCGTGGAGTTACAATTATTCAATAGATTTGATGGAAACGAAACATATTCATATCAGCGATTATACGTATGAGCTACCCGATGAAAGGATAGCCAAATTTCCCATTGCCCAGCGCGATCATTCCAAGTTGTTGGTGTATCGACGTGGTGAGGTGAGTGAGGATATTTTCTTTCATCTTCCCGATTATCTTCCCTCTGGGGCATTGATGGTTTTCAATAATACCAAGGTCATTCAGGCACGCATCCATTTTCGTAAGGAAACGGGTGCACTCATCGAGGTGTTTTTGTTAGAGCCCGCTGCTCCTACTGATTACGAACTGATGTTCCAGACTCGCAATCATTGTGAGTGGTATTGTCTGGTGGGCAATCTGAAAAAATGGAAAGAAGGTTCGTTATCCCGTTCCTTGCAGGTCAATGGAGTAGAGCTGAATCTTCGTGCCACTCGCTTGGGCGAACATGGTACCGGTCAACATATTGCTTTTGATTGGGACAACGGCAACGTATCGTTTGCGGAAATATTGGATGCGGTAGGCGAATTGCCTATCCCTCCTTATTTGAATCGTGAAACACAGGAGAGCGATAAGACCACTTACCAGACGGTTTATTCAAAAATCAAGGGAAGTGTGGCTGCTCCCACGGCTGGTTTGCATTTCACCCCACAGGTGCTTGCTGATTTAGATGCGCATGGTATAGACCGTGAAGAACTTACCCTTCATGTGGGGGCGGGTACATTTAAGCCTGTGAAGAGCGAGGAGATAGGTGGACATGAGATGCATAGTGAGTATATCAGCGTGCGTAAGCAGACATTGGAAAAACTCTTGCGTCATCATGCCTCTGCCATTGCCGTAGGTACAACCAGTGTGCGCACATTGGAGAGTCTTTATTATATAGGAGTGAAATTAGAGCAGAATCCTCTCCTCACCGAAGAAGAATTTCATGTGCATCAATGGGAACCCTATCAATTGGCAGCTGACCAAGAGATTCCTGCTGAAAAAGCCATTCAGAACATCTTGGACTATATGCAGCGCAATGAGTTGAATACCCTCCATACCAGTACGCAAATTATCATTGCGCCTGGTTATCAATATAAGATAGTGAAGATGTTGGTTACCAATTTCCATCAGCCACAGAGTACATTGCTTTTATTGGTGAGTGCCTTTGTGCGTGGTGATTGGCGAAAGATTTACGATTATGCCTTGGCTCATGACTTCCGTTTCTTGAGCTATGGCGATAGCTCGCTGCTGATACCGGGAGAATAGGGATCGGAGACCTCAGAGAGTTCAGAGACCTCGGAGAACTCAGAGACCTCAGAGAACTCGGAGACCTCAGAGAAAAAAGACAATATGAAAATAGGAGATAAAGTAAGATTTATTAGTGAAGTCGGTGGCGGCATTGTCTCAGGCTTCCAAGGAAAGAATATAGTTCTCGTGCAAGACGAGGATGGATTTGATATTCCCATGTCTGTCAATGACGTGGTGGTGATAGGACAAGAAGATTACAATAAGGCGCATCTGACCTTTACCAAACCTGCTCCCAAGGCTCCCGATAACCGTTCGGTGAAAGCCATGATGGGGGCTCAAACAGAGGATGCTCCAATTGATGATGACGATGATGAGGTTAACTTGTCGAAGGTTACCTTTCGTGCTCCTGTAGAAGAACGTAAAGGTGGAAATGCCTTGTCTGCTTATTTGGCGTTCGTTCCCATCGACATCAAGGAAATTACGCACACACGATTCGAGTGCTATTTCGTCAATGACAGTAATTATTATATCCAATATGCTTATCTCACAGCAGATGGCAATAGTTGGGCGTTGCGCTCGCAGGGTGAGGTGGAACCCAATACCAAGGAGTTTATTGAGGAGTTTGGACGTGATGAGTTGAATAATCTCGGTCACGTAGCCATTCAACTCATGGCTTACAAACGTGAGAAGCCTTTTATCCTCAAACCTGTGGTTGACGTACAATTCCGTATAGACCCCGTGAAGTTCTATAAGTTGCATACGTTCCAAGAGAATGATTTCTTTGAACAACCAGCCCTTATCCATACCATCATTGAAAACGACAAGATTACTCGCCCGTTGGTCGTGGATGCTAAGCAACTCAAGGCTGAGATGTATCATTCAGAACCTGCTGACCACACGAAGGTTTCTCGCAAGCAACAAGAAAGCTATGTGCGCCGTTACGATGATGGCCGCAAGAAGGGCAACCCCTTTATCACCAAGCGCAAGGGCGATGAAGATGTCATCGTGGTTGACCTTCATGCCAATGCTTTGCTTGATACTACAAACGGAATGTCGGCTGGTGACATTCTCAATTATCAGTTGGATGTGTTCCGTCGCACTCTCAAGGAACATGCTTCCAAGAAAGGTCAGCGCATCATCTTTGTACATGGTAAGGGTGAGGGTGTTCTGCGCCGTGCACTCATCAACGACTTAGTTTACCGCTTCAAGCATTATACATATCAAGATGCCTCGTTCCAGGAATATGGCTATGGGGCAACGCAAGTAACGATTAAATAACATGGAAAACGGATTCATCAAAGTGGCTGCTGCCGTTCCCACGGTGAAAGTGGCAGACATCGAATACAATCTGCAACAGATTGAGTGTCAGATAGCACAGGCAGAAGGAAAGGGTGTGGAAATCATTGTCTTTCCCGAACTCTCTATCACGGGTTATACCTGTCAAGACCTTTTCAGGCAAAATCTTTTGCTCGATGAGGCTGAGGCTGGTGTGCTTACCTTGCTCGACTTCACCCGTCAGTTAGACATCGTATCTATCGTGGGCTTGCCCATCGTAGTGGGCGACTTGTTGCTCAATTGTGCGGCAGTTATCCAAAAGGGACAGTTGTTGGGCATCGTGCCAAAGACTTACCTGCCCAATTACGCCGAGTTCTATGAAAAACGTTGGTTTGCCTCTTCGCAAGACCTCAAGCCTACGGAGATTCGCTATGCGGGCAGCAGGGTGTTGGTGTCCCCTTATCCCCAACTTTTCCGCACGTGCGACGGTGTACTCTTTGGCATTGAGATATGTGAAGACGTATGGGCTCCTGTTCCGCCCAGCAATACGTTGGCATTGGCTGGCGCAGACATTATCTTCAACCTCTCTGCCAGCGACGAACTCATTGGCAAGCACGATTACCTCCAGTCGCTCATTGCTCAACAGAGTGCCCGTACCATTACGGGATATGTGTATAGTGGTTGTGGCTTTGGCGAGAGTACACAGGATGTGGTGTATGGTGGTAATGCGATGATTTACGAGAATGGTAAACTGCTTGCCGAGGGCGAACGGTTCACGATGGAAAACCAGATGTGTACCATGCAGATTGATGTGGAACGCTTGCGCTCAGAACGTCGTACCAATTCCACATACGTGAATGCCCAGCGCAACTTGAAGTTCGACTTTGAAAATTCACGTCTTCCCATTACCTTCACGGATTGCCGTTCTTACACACCACGCGACTTTGTGCTTGAGCGTCAATTTGACCCACTGCCATTTATTCCTAAGACGGAGAATATGGCTCGTAGTTGTGAGGAGATTTTCAATATTCAGGTGATGGGCTTGGCAAAACGTATGGTTCACACCCATAGTAAAAAGGTTATCGTTGGCATTAGTGGCGGATTGGATTCCACGCTTGCCTTGCTTGTCTGTGTCAAGACCTTCGATAAGTTGGGCTATCCTCGCAAAGACATCGTGGGTGTTACCATGCCCGGGTTTGGTACTACTGACCGCACGTATCACAATGCCATCGTGATGATGAAGAATCTGGGTATTGACATGCGTGAAATCAACATTGCCAAATCGGTGAAGCAACACTTTGAGGATATTGGTCACGATATCAACGTACACGATGTGACATACGAGAACAGTCAGGCACGAGAGCGCACACAGATTCTCATGGACCTCAGCAATAGGTTGGGAGGATTGGTCGTGGGAACGGGCGACTTATCGGAGTTGGCATTGGGCTGGGCTACATACAATGGCGACCACATGTCGATGTACGGCGTAAACGCCAGTGTGCCCAAGACACTTGTCAAATATCTGGTGAAATATGTGGCAGAGGGTATGGACAAGGAAACCCGCAAGACATTGCTCGACGTGGTAGATACACCTATCAGTCCTGAGCTGATTCCAGCCAATGCCGACGGAGAGATTCAACAGAAGACGGAGGATTTGGTGGGACCATACGAATTGCACGATTTCTTCCTGTATTATTTCCTGCGTTTCGGGTTCCGTCCTTCCAAGATTTTCCTCTTGGCTCAGAAGGCGTTTGCCGATAAGTACGACGATGAGGTGATTGCCCATTGGCTTCAGACCTTCCTTCGCCGTTTCTTCAACCAGCAATTCAAGCGTTCCTGCCTTCCTGATGGTCCGAAAGTCGGAAGTGTGAGCCTCAGTCCACGTGGTGATTGGCGAATGCCCAGTGATGCGTCGAGCAACATCTGGCTCAAGGAAATCAAGTCGCTTGTAGATGAGGATTGACTTCAGTACGAATCGTCAAGACATATTTTCATGTCTTCTTTCCTTCATACTATATATGTAAGGAAAACAATGACATCTGGCTTTTGAGATCATCACAAATCGTGATGAGATAAGTCTTGGTGTATTTAAAAGGTATTTTTTTAGTTACTTGAAAAATAGGTTATATTCGGCGCAGTTGTTATCTTTGCTGATATGAAAAATGTCAAATACATATTAGCCACACTCCTGACGTTGACGATGCTTCTTTCATGTACGGATGAAGAGGCGATGCGTCAACGACTTGACTATGTGAGTCAGTGCAACCGAGCTGATACGGTGTTCTCCGAAGCATGGTTGCCTACCGTTGACTCCTTGGTCAACTACTTCAACCACAACGGAAACGCCAACGAGCGCATGATGGCTCTCTACCTCAAGGGAAGGGTTCATCACGACATGGGTGAGGCTCCCATTGCCTTGGAATGTTACCAAAAGGCTACGGAAATGGCTGACACCACGAGAAAGGATTGCGACTTTCATACGCTTGCCGCTATTTATGGGCAGATGATAGACTTGTATCATCGGCAATTTCTGCCAGATGATGAAATGAAAGCCATTGAAATGGCGGAAAAATATGCGTATAAAAACAAAGATACACTCGCAGCCATCACCGCCTTTCGCCTGAAGACGGGTGTATATTTCCACCGAAACGATACGGATAGTATGTTGTACGTCACTCAAAGAAGTGTGGAATTGTACCGACAACATGGTGGAAACCACCTTGCCGCTCAAATATTGATATTACCCATCAGCATTTACCTTCATCGCGGACAATACCAGCAGGCTTGGGAAGCAATGCAGGTATATGAGAAAGAGTCGGGATTCTTCGATGAAAAGGGAAACATATTAGAGGGAAAGGAACTCTATTATTACTACAAAGGAATGTATTGTCTTTCACAAAACAAGCACGACGAAGCCATTGCCTTGTTTAGAAAAACCTTGAAAGGTGGTTTCTTAGAGGCTGGTTACAAGGGCTTGCTGTCTGTTTACGAAAAGAAACATTATCCTGATTCTATTGCCAAATATGCTCGTCTTTTTGCCAATGCCAACGATGATTCTTATCGTGAGGTGGAACAAAATGTGATTCACCAAACGTCGGCATTGTACAATTATAGTCGCCAGCAAAAACTGGCTGACGAAAATTCTCGGAAGGCACAGACAAACAGGCTCATTGCCATAGTCGTTACGATCTTGGGAATAACCACCATCATCTTTGTTTACAGTAAGATCAAGAAGAAAGCAAGACAAAAAATCAAGCAGTTGTCTTTGGATTATGAAACTTCGCTCAATCAGTTGTATGCTGCAAAAGACAATCTGCGCTTGTTGAATTATGACCATGAAGTGAAAAACCAACAGATGGAGTCTGAGATTCAGGAACTAAAAGATGTTATCGTCAGGGCGAACCAAGAGAAAAACATGCTGGACGAGAACATGAACGAACTCCAGCAAAGGCTCTCTGACTTGATTGACGAACAAAAAGAAATGTCAGCTCAGTTCAAGAAGGACATCCGAAACAAGGAAAAGGAGATTGCCAAATGGCAGGAAAAAGCCAAGGATTTAGACCATCAGTTGGTTTTGAACAAAGGAATCAACAAGGAAGCTGAATTTAGGGAAAGCATTATCTTTAAAAAGTTTGAGGTAAGAGGGTTGTCCAAACGTGTAATCGTACCGCCTACCGATAAAGACTGGAATGACTTGACGGAGGCGTTCAGGGCTCATTTCATTCGTTATTATGCTTTCATTGCCCAGGAGCATCATCTTCCCGTCAATCAATTCAGGTTGTGTGTGTTGATACGCTTAGGCTTCAACAATGAGCAAATCCGTATATTAATGGACAAAGACACGCAACAGGTGTATAGGTTGAAGAAATTGGCTAATTATTCTCTCTTTGGCACTCAAGATGCCAGTACTTTGGAGGAAAATCTCAAACCATATTACCGTTAATCTCATTTAGGGTGAATTTAGAGTGATACTTTTTATAAAGTGTTGATTCCTAAATGAATGCAATGGTGGTTTTTCTCCTTTTCTGACGTTTTTCTGATGCTTGTGGAATAAAATAATGAAGGGTTTTACGGAATTTTTTGCAATAAATCGTATATTTGCAAAAACTCATCAATTAGCATGGATATGAAAAAACTAATTATCTGCATGACCATTTTGGCATTCATTTCCACTGTTTCCATAGCGCAGCGTGTAATGTCAACGAAAAAAGTACGTACTATTACCTCGTCAAAGATTGACCCTACCAAGAATCCCACGGGCTTTCCCAAGACTCCCATCTTGCCTCCTTCCATCTTTCTCGATGGGATTAAGCGAGACTTGAGCCACATCTCATACATATCCATTCCTGAACCGAGATGTGCTTACGTGAACTTGAAGGGAACGACCCGATTGCCCGAATGTAAAGGCGATACGTTGCATTGCTGGATGGAGGTGGACGATAGAGATGGTAACTATTTCTGCAAGCGTGTGGTCTTAGACGCACAAGGCGATGTGTCGTTGATGTTTCCCAAGAAAGGGATGAAGGTAGAATTTTATGATGATGAGTGGGTAGGAAACGACAAACCTACCATCGCCATAGGAAATTGGGTCAGTCAGGATGGTTTTCATCTCAAGGCTTATTACAATGATTACTTTCGTGGCGTTGGTGCGGTGGGTTATAAGCTCTATGAGTTGATGGTTTCTGATGTGGGTTATCCTTGGGCTCGTTCAGGTGGCTTGGCGGCGGGAGAACCCTTGGCGATGTGTCACCCAGATGGCTTCCCTTGCATTGTCTATTTGAATGGTGAGTTTTACGGCATTTATAGTTGGCAGTTGAAGAAGAGTCATGAAAACATGGCACAAAGCAAGAATAATCCCAAGCACATACACTTAGACGGGAATTTGTCGGAAGGCAGTTTCTGGAATGGTGACATCGACTGGTCGGCATTTGAGGTGAGAAATCCCAAGAAGATGTCGGATGAGACACGGGAGTGTATTGTTTCTCTCTCACGTGTATGTAGAGAACTGCAACAGATGAGCGTAAAGGAACAGAATGTGGAGAAGCTACGAGCTGAGTTTGCCCGTAGGTTTGATGTGCAGAGCCTCTTGGATTATGTCTGCCTGAATTACCTGATTGCCAATTATGATGGGTTTGCCAAGAACTGGCAGTGGTTCACTTACGACGGAGTGAAATGGTTTGTTGCTCCCTACGACCTTGACTATACGTTTGGTAACAATGTCGGGGCTGAAACCATCAGTCCTCCAGAGCGTACGGGCGTTGACCGATATTGGGCATTGTATGAGAATGGTCCCATGTATTGGCTCTCCGTTTACTTTAAGGATGAAATCAGGGCACGCTATTGCCAACTGAGGAAACATGATAGGATAGGGAGCACTACGGTGAAGGCTCTCGTGCATGATTGGTGTGACAGGATTGGCAAAGAGAACTATGCGGAGGAATGGAAGCGATGGGCTGACAGTAAATGTATCAATGAACCGCAATATGCCTCTTGTTGGAAGCCCGTAGAGAAATGGCGACATTACCATAAGTTGAAAGAGTGGCATTCTTCCACGGAATATAAGAAAGGTGACGTGTGTCGCCTTGCAATGGGCGAGTGGGAGGCTACAGCCGACAATCAAGGTGTGAGACCGTTTATCAGTTTGAGTTATGTGGACAGCATGGAACGTTTGGATGAGTGGATTGACAAGCGTTTTGATTTGTTCGACTCATATTTCTCATACCTGGATGATGTGGGCTTTGGTAATTTTTCTTCAAGTGCAAGTTTGAAAGACAACTGGTCTAATGCTCAGGAGTCTATCTACAATCTTCATGGTCATCGTTTCTCCACCTTATCTCCTGGCGTGAATATTGTTGTAAGGAAAGGAGAGAAGGGGAGGAAGGTTGTTGTGAGGGGTGAGAAGTAAGGGGTGAGGGGTGAGAGGTGAGAGGTGAGGGGTGAGATGTGAGAGGTGAGGGGTGAGAGAATAGCCACGGCTGCTTGAAAACTCAGTTGGAAAAACTATTCTCTCACCTCTCACCCCTCACATCTTTTTCTCTAAACCTCACTCCTCACCTCTAAAACCTAAAACATCCCTGCACTATGGCAGATGTAAGCTAAGCCGTAAGCTACGATGGTACTCGTAATCACGCTGATAAGACCAGGCATCATGAATGAGTGGTTGAGCAGGTACTTACCAATCACCGTCGTACCCGAACGGTCGAAGTTCACGGTAGCAATATCTGATGGGTAATTGGGAATGAAGAAATAACCATATACCGATGGGAGCACACCCAACAGAATCCATCCCTCAATGTTGAGCGAGTATGCCAATGGCAACATGGCTACTACCACCGCTCCTTGCGAGTTGATCAATACCGATACGAAGAAGAACGCAATGGCAATCGTCCAAGGATAAGCAGCCACGAGGTCGGTGAGCATGTGTTGCATCTCCTTCAGGTAGTTGCCGAAGAACGTGTCTGCCAACCAGGCAATACCGTAGATGGCAACCACAGCCACCATTCCACTTTGCCATACGGCTCCTGCCACTGCCTTCTTGGGCTTTGCCTTGCAGAAGATAATCATCAATGCGGCGGCAGAAATCATGATGATCTGAATCACTAAGTTCATTGCCAAAGGTTTAGAAACGGTCTCGGTAACACCAGGAACAACCAACCCTGCCTTTGCCAGTTGTTGCGCCGTTTCGGTAACGCCTTGCACGCTTACCTCTGCAATGCCACCCTTTACTACTTGCACGGTGTCGTAAGTTGGCAATAGGTTGCCGCCAAACATCTGAACGATAGAGAACACCACGATGATAGCCAGTGCGCCGAGGAAGATGAATACGGCATTCTTGCTATCTTGTGAGATTTCCTTGTCAAGTGTGGTTGCAGAGTTTCCGTAGATATAGTCATATTGCTGAGGATCTTTCAGTCGCTCTTGGAATTGAGGGTCTTTGTCGAGGTCGTAACCTCTCCTATACGAGGCGGCAGCGGCAGCCATCAATCCACACACACATGCAGGAATGGTAATCATGATGATTTGCAAGTTGTTCACATGGAAACCGTTCGAGGCTGAGATGGCGGAGAATGCTACCACGGCAGCTGCGATAGGCGAACAAGTGATTCCCACCTGTGAGGCAATGGAAGCCACACCACACGGACGTTCTGGGCGAATGCCCTTCTTCAAGGCAATGTCGCAGATGATAGGCATGAGCGTATAGACTACGTGTCCCGTTCCCACGAGTACGGTGAGGAAGAATGTGGTGAGAGGGGCAAGAAACGTGATGCGGTCAGGATGCTTGCGCAACAATCGTTCTGCCACTTGAATCATCCAGTCCATTCCCCCAGAGGCTTGCAATACGCCCGCACAGGTCACGGCTGCGATGATGATGTAAATCACGTCGGTAGGAGGAGTGCCAGGTTTTAATCCCCATCCGAAGACGAGAATGGCAAGTCCGATACCGGAAATAGCACCGAGGGCAAGGCTACCATACCTTGAACCCACCCAAAGAGCCAGCAATACGATGAGTAGCTGGAGAATCATGGTAATAGTCATAGGTTTTAAGTATTTAAGTTATTGATATTGTCTCAATGCGGCAAGTAGTTGGTTGTTCTCGCTCTTCGTGCCGATAGTGATACGCAGACACTCTTGGCAAAGACTGATGCGAGAGCGGTTGCGCACGATGATGCCACGGTCAACCAGGTAGTCGTAGATTTTCTGAGCCTCCGTCATCTTTGCCAAGAAGAAGTTGGCATCAGAATGGTACACCTGTTCGCAGATGGGGAGGTCTTTAAATGCGGTGATGAGTCGGTTGCGTTCCAAGAGCAGCACATTGATCCATTTCTCCACTTCGTATGGGGTGGAGAGTGCGTCGAGAGCTTCTTTTTGTGTCAGCAGGTTTACGTTATAAGGATATTTCACCTTATTGAAGATGTTGATAATTTCCTCGCTGGCAAAAGCCATTCCCAATCTGATGGCTGCGCATCCCCAAGCCTTGCTCATGGTGTTGAGCACAATCAGGTTGGGATGTTTTGCCAATTCGTCACGAATGGGTTTCTGAGAAGAGAAGTCGCTATATGCCTCGTCGATGATGACCAGTCCTTCAAACTTCTCAATCACCTTGAGCATTTCGTCACGGTTGAAGTTGTTGCCCGTGGGATTGTTGGGCGAGCAAATCCAGATAATCTTTGTGTTTTGGTCACAAGCCTTCAGGAGTTTGTCGGCAGACAACTGATAATTGTTGTCTAAGAGTACGGGTCGGTATTCCGTATCGTTGATGTCGGCACACACCTTATACATCCCGTATGTAGGCTCGATGGCAACCACGTTGTCCTTCCCTGGTCGGCAGAAGCAGCGATAAGGCAGATCTATCGCCTCGTCGCTACCGTTGCCCAGGAATATTTGGTTGACGGGTACTCCCTTGATTTTAGAAATCTTCTCCTTGAGTTCCCATTGCAAGGGGTCTGGATACCTGTTCAAAGGTTTATTGTACGGGTTCTCGTTGGCATCGAGGAACACCTTTGCCGTCTTCCCACTATATTCATTACGAGCCGAACTATAAGGAGCCAGTTTCCAAATGTTGGGTCTTACTAATTCTTTCAATGATTTCATGATGGTGAGATTTGTTGTATTCTGACTGTCATGGCATTTTTGTGTGCATCAAGTTGCTCGTTTTCTGCCATGATTTCCACTGCCTTGCCGATAGAGCGAATGCCGTCTGCCGACAAGTGCTGAAAGGTGATCTTCCTCATGTAGCTGTCTAAGTTCACACCGTTGTAGGCAAGTGCATAGCCATGTGTGGGCAGGGTGTGGTTGGTGCCGCTGGCATAGTCGCCCGCACTCTCGCAAGCATATTCTCCTAAGAACACGCTGCCTGCGTTCACCACCTTCTGCGCCATTTCCTCCCAGTCGGATGTGGCAATAATCAAGTGTTCGGGAGCATACGCATTGCTGAGTTGCATCGCCTCGTCTTTGTCGTTCACCAAGACAAACCTACTGTTGTCGAGTGATTGTTGTGCGATGGCTTTTCGTGGCAAAAGCTCCAGTTGTCTGAGCGTTTCCTGTTCCACTTGTTGCAGCATCTCCTCGGAGGTGGTAATCAGCAAAGCCTGAGAGTCAGTGCCATGTTCGGCTTGGCTGAGCAAGTCGGCTGCCACGAAGACAGGATTGCTGGTCTCATCTGCGATGACGCACACCTCTGATGGACCTGCGGGCATATCTATCGCTACGTCGTGCAAGCTCACTTGTTGCTTGGCTGCCATTACGTATTGATTGCCTGGACCAAATATCTTGTACACTTTAGGCACGCTCTCCGTTCCGTAAGCCATTGCACCGATGGCTTGCACGCCACCACATTTATATATCTTGTCAACACCGGCTATTCGGGCGGCTACCAGAATGGCTGGGTGTACCTTCCCCTCGCGGTTGGGAGGAGTGCAAAGCACGATTTCCTTGCAACCTGCAATCTTGGCTGGGGTTGCCAACATCAGCACCGTAGAGAAGAGTGGGGCAGTGCCGCCCGGAATATACAGGCCTACCTTCTCGATGGCTACGCTCTTTTGCCAGCAGCATACGCCAGGGCAGGTCTCTATTTGCTTGCCTTCAAATTTTTGCGACTCGTGGAAGCGTGCAATGTTGCCATGTGCCAAGGTCAGCGCATCTTTCAACTCTTGCGAAACCAATCGTCCCGCCTCTTCCATCTCTTCTTCCGAGACAGCCAAAGACGTGAGCAAGGCGTGGTCAAACTTCTCTTCATAGAATTTCACCGCCTCGTCGCCTTTCGTGCGGATGTCTTGTAGCACGGAGGCAACGGTCGCATTGAGTTGCGACACGTCGAGGTGGGGGCGTTCTATGATGTCCTTCCAGTCGTTGAGTGATGGATATTTGATGATTCTCATAACAGTTACAAAATCATTTTCTCGATAGGAGTAACCAAGATGCCTTGGGCTCCCATTTCCTTCAACTTACCGATAATCTCCCAGAAACGCTTTTGGTCGAGCACGGTATGAACGGAGCACCATTCTTCGTCTGCCAATGGGATGATGGTAGGGCTCTTCAAGCCTGGCAACACGTTGATGATGTCTTCCAGTCTGTTCTTAGGCACGTTCATGCGCACGTATTTCTTGTCTTCTGCCTGTCTGACGGCTTCGATACGGAACATCATGTCGTCGAGGATTTGCTTCTTCTCCTCGCTCAGGTGCTTGTTTCCGATGAGCAGGGCTTCGCTCTTCATCACCACCTCCACCTCACGAAGGTTGTTACTCACGAGCGTGCTGCCCGAGCTCACGATGTCGAAGATTCCATCTGCCAAGCCAATACCTGGACTGATCTCCACGCTACCCGTGATTTCGTGTATGTCGGTTTGTATGCCTTTTTCAAGCATAAACTTTTTCAGGATGTTGGGGTATGAGGTGGCTATCTTCTTGCCATTAAACCATTCCAAGCCCGTGTATTGGTGCACTTTGGGAATGGCGAGTGAAAGACGGCACTTGCTGAATCCCAAGCGAGCAATCACTTGGGCATCTTCACCCTTTTCCAAAAATTCATTTTCGCCTACTATGCCAATGTCGGCTACGCCACTGGCTACGCTTTGTGGAATGTCATCATCCCGAAGATACAATATCTCTATGGGAAAATTGGATGATTGTACCAGAAGGGTACGCTTGATGGAACTCACTTTGATGTCGGCTTCAGCCAATAAATTCATCGTGTCTTCATATAGACGTCCCTTGGATTGTACGGCAATACGTAACATAAGTTCTAATTTTCTTAAAAATACCATGCAAAATTAATCTTTTTCACGGTAATTTGCAAGAAATATTGTAATTTTGTGCCCGATAATACATTTTATGCAAATTAAATACGTTTTTCTGCTATTGGCGCTGGCTTCGCTTACGGGATGTGTAAACAATGGCCAGACAGAAATGACACCTTGGGGGGCACTCCTTCAAGATGGAAAAGTGGCTGCTGATCATGTGAACGACAGCTTAGACGACAGCTCTTTTAAATTGAGCGATATCCAAAACAACGGGGAGATGATTATGCTCACGTTGACGGGTCCTGACTCTTATTATGACTATCGTGGCTACAAGATGGGACTGCAGTATAAGTTGTGCGAGAGATTTGCGCAAAAGATTGGGGTCTCGCTTCGCGTGGACGTTTGCAATGACATCGACGAGATGTTGGTGAAACTGAAAGAGGGGGAGGGTGACGTCATTGCCTACCAGTTGCCACAGGGATTGCGCGACGTGCTTTATTGTGCATCGTCATGGGCGGTGAGCAATGGAAACCGTGAACTGGCTGACTCGCTCAACCATTGGTACTCCCCTCAGTTGGCGCAAAAGGTGAAAGCTGATGAGGAATTTCTTTTGTCAACACGTAGCATTTCTCGTCATGAGTATGCACAGGTGCTGAATAAGGCGGGGGGAGTGATTTCTCATTACGATGAGTATTTCCGCAGGTATGCGCATCTGGCACGATGGGACTGGCGATTGCTTGCTGCCCAGTGCTACCAGGAATCTACCTTCGACCCCAAGGCTCAGTCGTTTGCTGGAGCGTGCGGCTTGATGCAACTGATGCCTGCTACGGCACACGACTTGGGACTGGAGCCTGAGCAGGTGTGGGAGCCTGAGAAGAATATCGCTGCCGCCGCCAAGTATATCGGACAACTGAATTACCATTTCAAGGATATCCGCAACTTCAACGAGCGTACCAAGTTTGTGCTTGCTGCCTATAATGGCGGTATGTTTCATGTGAGAGATGCAATGTTGCTCACCGAGAAGAATGGTGGCAATCCTCATCTTTGGAATGATGTGTCTGAGTATATCCGTAAGTTGGCTACGCCTGAGTTCTACAACGATTCCATCGTCAGATATGGATATATGCGCGGCTCTGAAACGGCTGATTACGTCTCACGCATCCATAATCTTTGGTATAAGTATCGCGGTGTGGCTAAGCCCGACCATTCCAAGAGCATGGCTACGTCTAAGCCCAAGAAGGCTAAGCGGAAAAATAAATATCGAGTATAAACCATTAAAAATGTAGATCAATATGAAGGTTCGTAGAAAATATACCATACCGGCATTGTTGTGCTTGCTGGTTATCATTGGCTGGGTGAGCTATTATTTCATGTCGTCGCTTTCGGCTAAGGAAAGCACCGAGTATATTTACGTGGACAAAGACGATACGGTGGATTCTATCTATACCAAGCTCGACCCTATATGTAATAATCACTCGTTGGCTGCATTCAAGATGTTGGCAAGACACACGAGCTTTGCCGAACATATCCACACGGGACGTTATGCCGTGGAGCCTGGAGAGGGAGCATATACTGTTTTCAAACGATTGAAGAATGGGTTGCAGTCGCCTATGAACGTGACCGTTCCTTCCGTGCGTACCTTGGAGCGACTGAGCGCAGAGATTTCCAACAAGTTGATGCTGGATAGTGCTGAACTTTACCAAGCTATTACCAACCCCGACATTTGCAAGAAGTATGGATATGACACCGCCACGATTGCTTGTATGTTCATCCCTAACACTTACGATATGTATTGGAACGTGAGTGTGAATACATTCCTTGACAGAATGAAGAAGGAGAGCGACAAGTTCTGGAACGAGGAACGAATGGCTAAGGCAAAGGCAATGCGACTCACTCCCAATGAGGTCATCATCCTTGCCAGCATCGTGGATGAGGAGACTGCCAACAATGGCGAGAAGCCAATGATTGCGGGTATGTACTTCAACCGACTGAGATACCATAACGAAATCAATCCGAAAGGGATGTTGTTGCAAGCCGACCCTACCGTGAAGTTTGCATTGAAGCAGTTCTCTCTTCGTAGAATCTATAATTACCACTTGCAGGTAGATAGTCCTTATAATACATATAAATATGCTGGTCTTCCTCCTGGTCCTATTCGCATCCCCTCTGTGGTGGGCATTGATGCGGTGTTGAACTATGCACACCATGATTATTTATATATGTGTGCGAAAGAGGATTTCAGTGGTACGCATAACTTTGCCCGTACCATGAGCGAGCATTTGCAGAATGCGGCTAAGTATTATGTGGCATTGAACAAGAGGGGAATACACTAACTGAAAGGGGTGGACTGCGGCGTTTCTCTTGAGGGTGTTCATTATCAAGATGATCCCTTTTTTAGATGAATGAAAAAAATAGTTTTTAGTACAGTGTTGATTGTCTTGACGGTTCTGATGTCCGCCTGTAGTAATGACGACTCTGAGGACACTACACCCGTGAAGGAAAACTCAAGAACTGTATTGGTGTACATGGCTGGCAGAAACAATTTGTCTTTTACTATTCAACCGTGGCTCGCACGTATCATGAATGGGGTGCTTACCGACTCGGTGAGCCTCAGCGACATGGGTATCTCCTGTATTGATGGCGAGAATCGCGCCTCTGACCCTGTGGTGATGGAAGGGGTGCTACGCTACGCTTTCAACCATTATCCTGCCACTGAAGGCAACTACGGTTTGGTGCTTTGGGGACACTCAGATGGATGGATTTTCCATGACGAGGTGAAACGGGCGAAAAAAAGAGCGTATGGGTTTGATGAAGGTAACGTCCCAGGCAATAGCAGCGTGTCGTGGATGAATATCTCTACGTTGGCAGAGGTGTTGTCTGACTTGCCTCACCTGAAGTTCATCATGGCTGACTGTTGTAATTTCATGTGCTTGGAGGTTCTTTATGACTTGCGCCACGTTTGCGATTATATCATTGGTTCTCCAGCCGAGATTCCAGGCGGTGGTGCGCCCTACGACTTGATTGTATCGGATTTGTTTGCTGACGGTCCGTTCTATGCTTCCATCATCGACAAGTACTATCAGAGCTTGGATGGATTTCTTCCCTTGACCGCTGTCAAGACCAGCGAGATGGATCATGTGGCGCAGGCTACGCGACAAGCCATGCAGGCAACAAGGGCATCTATCGGTGAGGGCTATGCCGATATGACAGGTGTCATCCATTACTATTATACTAAGTTGTCCATTGACTTTCTACGCGAATACTGTCTGTGCTATGATGCTGGCGACTTCTTCCTCTCTCACGCTCCGCAGGATGTGTATCGTCAATGGAAACAGGTTCTCGACAAGGCCGTGGTGTACCGCCGTATCGCCACGGAATGGGAGACCAACAAGATTTGGGACTTTTCTTTCTCCGATTTTACGGTGACTGAGGAGAAGATGCACTGTGTGTCTATGTTCGTCGAGCAGGATCCTACCAAGGGCAATTATGCCAAATACAACGAGGACATCAAACAGACGGCTTGGTGGAAGATGGTGGGTCTTTAGAGGTGATTATTGGAGGCGGTTTTTTAGAGGTGAGAGGTGAGGGGAGAGAGGTGAGAGA
The DNA here is from genome assembly GCA_002449845.1 of Prevotella sp. UBA6994. Lineage (GTDB taxonomy): Bacteria > Bacteroidota > Bacteroidia > Bacteroidales > Bacteroidaceae > Prevotella. The sequence goes on along the minus strand of DJXW01000017.1, from coordinate 28,241 downwards.
TTAGTCTTCTTGATTGAGATTGTCTCCCCTTGCGTCTGTTTTCATTGTCTATCCTCTATGTCGTTATTGCCCTTATTTTTTTTCGTTGCTTGTCCTTTTGTTGGTTGTTCTTGCTCCATTTGTCTATGTTGTTTATTACCCTTGTGCTTGCGATTCCAACAGCCGTGGCTATTCTCTCACCTCTCACTCCTCACCTCTCACCTCTAAAAACACACCTCTCACCTTTAAAATCTCCCCTCCTCATTCACCGATGCAAAATTACTTCCAATTCCCTTAATCTCCAAAAATCGGGCTTTCAAAAGGTGCAAAAATCTGTTAACAAAATGTCATTTTCGTGTTAAAAAAATAAAACACAGTGTTTGCGGTTGATAAAGAATATTTATACAATTGATATACATGGTTAATGCAAGTGTGAAGATCATCTTAATGGTCTTTTTTTGAATACGATTAAGTGAACGGTAACAAGTAACAGGTAACAAGTAACAATAAGATAGGTTATCATATTTCGGCTTATCATGTAAAATATATCTTATTGAAAAAATAAGGGAATAATTACAAAATTACAAAATTACAAATTACATTTAGGTACTTATCATTTTCTGAATTGAAAAATCGTCAGATTTAGATATGATAATAATTATAATTATTAGTATATATATTATATTAATATATTATAATAATATATTAATATAAAATTTAATATACTCTATATTCCCACACTATGTGAAGGTGCTTAATGTAATATGTAATTTTGTAATTTTGTAATTTTTGTCTTTTATATCAACCTATCTTATTGTTACTTGTTACTTGTTACTTGTTATCTGTTACTCACAGGCATAGGGAGAGGTGTGCAACCTATTAACTGCCCACCTTTATGCTTTTCAAAATGCTCAGACATCCTATCTGGGGTTTTCGTTACGCTACACCTGATCCATTTTTTTGGGGGGAACTTTTTAGGGGAATAAAAACAAAAAATGCTTCGCTCTTCACAGAGGGAAGCATCAATCTCAATAGGTATTAGCTTTTTTAAGGTAAAAAGATTGTATTCAGGATAACATTGCAAAGGTAATGTTTTTTTATATTCCAAACAAATTTTTTTGGAAAGAAAATCCATAAAAGTGGGATTTTTATTGAAAAAAATGATTGTGTACGCAAACGGTGGTTGTGAGAAAACTATGAAATATAGAGTGATTATTTCCGTATATCAACAAAAATGATTATCTTTGCACCATAAACAGATAAATGGTTTTAAGATGACAACAAAAGAGGAAAACTTGAGCGAAGAGAGAAAAAGTCTGAGCTTTGTAGAGCAAATGATTGAGCAGGATTTGGCTGAGGGTAAAAACGGTGGAAGAATGCAAACACGATTCCCCCCAGAGCCTAACGGCTACCTACATATTGGTCACGCCAAGGCTATTGCCATGGACTTCGGGGTGGCAGAGAGACATGGTGGCATTTGCAATTTGCGATTTGACGACACAAACCCTATCAAGGAGGATACGGAATACATAGAGAGCATCGAGCACGATATCAAGTGGCTGGGCTACCAATGGGCGAATGTCTATTATGCCAGCGACTATTTCCAGGAGTTGTGGGACTTTGCGGTGTGGCTCATCAAGCAAGGCCGTGCCTACGTGGACGAGCAAAGTTCTGAGCAGATAGCACAACAGAAGGGTACTACCACGAGCCCCGGAACCAACAGTCCTTTCCGTGACCGCCCCGTGGAGGAGAACCTTCGTCTGTTTGAATATATGAATAGCGGAGAGGCTACGCCTGGAACGCTTGTGCTACGTGCCAAGATAGACATGGCACATCCTAACATGCTGTTTCGCGACCCGCTCATCTATCGTGTCTTGAATATTCCACATATCCGTACAGGCAACAAATGGAATGCGTACCCCATGTACGATTTCGCACACGGTCAAAGCGACTACTTGGAAGGAGTGACCCATTCGCTCTGTACCCTTGAGTTTGTGGAGCATAGACCTCTTTACGACTTGTTCGTAACATGGATGAAGGAATACAAGGGAGAAACCGACAATATCGAGGATAATCGCCCAAGACAGACAGAGTTCAACAAGTTGAACCTTTCCTACACGCTGATGTCGAAGCGCAACCTGCTGGCATTGGTCAATGAGAAACTGGTAAATGGATGGGATGATCCTCGTATGCCAACGCTCTGCGGATTCCGTCGCCGTGGATATAGCCCTGAGAGCATCGTGAAGTTTATCGACAAGATAGGATACACGAAAATCGACGGACTCAATGACATCGCCCTCTTGGAGAGCGTGGTACGCGATGACTTGAACAGTCGTTCCATCCGCGTGAGTGCCGTCATCGACCCCGTGAAGGTGGTCATCACCAACTATCCCGAAGGACAGACCGAACAACTCGTAGCTGTCAACAATCCCGAAAACGAGGCTGATGGAACACACATCATGAACTTCAGTCGTGAGTTATGGATTGAGCGTGACGACTTCATGGAGGTGGCAGAGAAGAAATTCATGCGTCTGGCTCCCGGTAAGGAGGTGCGTCTGAAGAATGCCTATATTATCAAATGCAATGAGGAGAATGCTTGCGAGAAAGACGAGAACGGCAATGTGACCACCATCTATTGCACGTACGACCCCGAATCACGTAGCGGGCTCCCTGGCTCGAACCGAAAGATCAAGGGAAAGACCTTGCACTGGGTGAACTGTGAGGATGCCGTGGAGGCTGAGGTAAGACTCTACGACCGTCTGTGGAAGGTGGAGAATCCACGTGACGAGATGGCTCAGATACGAGAGGCACAAGGTTGTGATGCGGTGGATGCCATGAAGCAGATCATCAATCCCGACTCTCTGAGGATTCATAACCATTGCTACGTGGAGCCCTTTGCAGCCACGATGAAGCCAGGCGATTACTTGCAGTTCCAGCGCATCGGCTACTTCATGATGGACTTGGATGCTACGGATGACAAATTCGTCTTCAACAAGACCGTGGGCTTGAAAGATACTTGGGCAAAACAAAATAAGTAAACATGCCCATACAAGACAAGTATTTTGATAGTTCAGACTTTAAGGAAAAGCTCCAAATATACGAGAATGCTCAGAATGCCGGCAACAGCGTGTATCTGGAGGCGGATGACTTGACGGATATTGCCGAGTATTATCATTCTATTGGGAATATGGAAGCGTGTATGCACGCTGTCAATTATGCCATCCACCTGTTTCCAGGGGCTACCATGCCCTTGGTGTTCAGGGCAAGGGTGGCATTGCTGATTGAGAACAATGTGGCTCGCGCCCTGGAATATGCGGAGATGATTGACGATAAGGCAGACTTGGACTATCTGTATGTCAAGGCGGAAATCATGATCGTAGATGACAGGGTGGACGAGGCAAATGAGTTCCTGCATCAAGAATACGAACAGTTGGATGATGAAGAGGATAAGGCAGATTTCGTCATTGACGTGGCTAATCTCTTTGCCGACTATGAGCTGATGAGCATTGCCGAGCAATGGCTCGCACTCTCTGACGAATATGATGCCACCGACTATAAAGAGTTGCAGGGCAGGATAGCTATTTGGCAGGGTGATTTCGAGGAGAGCAAACGCATCTATAACGAACTGATAGACAGAAATCCCTATTCGTTTACCTATTGGAACCAGTTGGCTACCACCCAATTGATGCACAACGAGATCATGGATTCCATCCAGAGCAGCGAGTTTGCCTTGGCTATCAATCCCGACGATGAAGATGCTACGCTGAATAAGGCAAACGGCTTGTTTAGCTTGGGCGATTTTGAAGAGGCAAGCAAGTACTATGAACGCTACTCGAAGATTTGCCCCAATAGTGAGGTAGGGGAGATGTTTCAAGGTATCTCGCTGATTAACCTCAACAAAACAGAGGAAGGCGTGGAACACTTGAAGAAGGCAGAACAGATAGCTGGTGCCTATTCAGAAAACTTGCACGACATCTACGTGGAACTGGCGTACTCTCTTTCCGTATTGGGACACCATGACGAAACATTGGAGTATATCGAGAAAATCAGTCGATTGGAAGACCACGACCCTTACGAGACTGACATCTTGAAGGGTCACGTCCATTTGCAAAAGGGGGAGATAGAGAAAGCCATGCTTTGCTTTCAACATGCGGTGAACGCCTCCAATGGATTACCTCGTGTCATCTTGCGTATTGGCGTTTGCATTTACGACAACGGCTATTATTCGTTAGCATACGACGTGTTTCACCTATTGTTGGATGATGCGTCGGATGATTGGAAAGAGGGTTGGTCGTACTTGGCTCTCTGTTGTAAATTGCTGTCGAGAGACACCGAGTTTGTCTATGCCGTTCGTAAGGCTTGCCAACTAAACCCAGTAGAGGCTAAATTGGTATTAGGTGAACTGTTTCCCGATAACATATCTCCTGACGATTATGTGAATTATCTTAAAAACAATCAATAACAAACATATTTTTATTTATGAATTGGCTTTCTTCCCTTTTAGGGAACTTAAACTACGGAACTATTTGGTTTTTGATGCTATTGGAGAGTACGGTCATCCCCGTTCCTTCTGAACTGGTGGTCTCTCCTGCCGCCTATCATGCCGCAGGTGGCAACCTGGATATTTTTCTCGTGATTCTTTTCGCTACAATCGGAGCCGATTGTGGTGCTACCATCAATTATATTGCTGGTTATTACTTAGGTCGTCCCATTATCTATCGTTTTGCCAATAGCAAATGGGGTCATGCGTGTCTGCTCAACCAAAAGAAGGTGGAAAAGAGTGAGAAGTATTTCTATGACCACGGAGTGGTGGCAACCATTACGGGCAGGTTGATACCAGGCATCCGCCACCTGATTTCCATTCCTGCGGGATTGGCAAAGATGAATTATTGGAAGTTCTTGCTTTACACCACGTTAGGCGCAGGTGTATGGAATTGCATACTTGCTGCCTTGGGATGGTATCTGCATTCGTTTGTGGATGAGGATCATTTGGTGGAGAAAATCAATGAATACGGTGAGTATATCAAGTTTGTGATTCTTGCCTTGGTAGGTGTTGCCGTGTTGTATTTCTTGGGTAAATATTTGTTGAAACGATATAAAGGCAACGCATAAGCACAAATCCTTTTGTGTTCGGAAAGATGCCGATAGGCATCAGATGTCAGTAGCCAGCCATACAGCCGTGCCGAAAGGTACGGTGAAATGGCTGGAAAGACGGATGTTGCAATCGGGATTCCCTGCCGTAGGTAGGGGACATATACATATTCCATATTGCCTACCTACGGCAGGCTTTCCTCACACCCAACATTCCTTCCCAGCCATTTCGGTCTACCTAACGGCAGGCCTGCATAGCTGGCTACTAACATCTAATGCCTACGGCATTTCCTTTGATTGCGACAAATAACCCCAAATCGGTCGTTAGAAGTGCAATAATCCGTGGTCAGGTTTGTAATATGTTGAGAATAAGTTATTTGCGAAATTGTTTTTCTAATGGCGGTTATTAGAAAATGTAATTCACAAAAGCTTCATTATCAAATAGTTACGAGGATAGCCACGAAAATAACGGTCCTAATGACCGATTTGGGATAAACCGAGACAAATCTTCAATTGTGAATTATGAATTATCAATTATGAATTATGAATTGTCAATTATGAATTGTCAATTGTGAATTGTCAATTATGAATTATGAATTGTCAATTATGAATTGTCAATTGCCCCCCGATGAAATATTTACAGTTTCCTTAGAACGGCATTCCCACGGCAAAGTGGAATGAGTAATCGCGGGAGAAGTTGGGGTGCAAGATAGCCCAATGCTCGTCTTCGTAGTCATACGCAGGGTTGATGGCTTTCATGCCGAGATCCATTCGGAGGATGAAGTAGTCGAAGTTCAGGCGAATGCCAAATCCATAGTTCATGGCAATCTCCTTGTAGAAGTCTTTCAGAACAAACTGACCGCCTGGTTGGTCAGCATAGTTACGGATGGTCCAGATGTTGCCGGCATCGATGAAGGCTGCACCATACAGTTTCCAAAAGAGCTTGGTGCGGTATTCCAAGTTCATTTCAAGCTTCATGTCACCCGTTTGGTTGATGAAGTCTATTCGTCCATGACTACCCTTGTACTTGCCTGGTCCCAATCCTCTCACGCTCCATCCACGCATGGAGTTGGCTCCACCTGCGAAATATCTTTTCTCGAACGGTAGGATGGTACTGTTGCTATAGGGATAGGCAAACCCCAAGGCACCGTGGAATACCAGTTGGTTGTTTTTATCGAACTGAAACATCCTGGTATAATCGAAGTCGAATTTCACGTATTGTGCAAAGGCTATATTAAATAAGGTATATTGGTCTTTGTCATTCTTCTTCTGTCCCAAAAAATACGAGGCTGCATTGAGCAAGTTGCCTGAAGTCTCGATACTGGTACGTATGGCATGAGTACCATTGTTATACGTGACGGTTAATCCCGTCTTCATGATGAAGAGGTCTTCGTAATTGTATTTGAGGATGGCGTTTCTGTTGCTCACGCTATCCAAGTAATCATGCTTGAAAGTAGAACTAATCCACGGCATGAAGACATAGTTGAGGTCAAACAAGTCGAGGCGATAGTTCATGCGTTGTTTAGGTGCATTCCAACGATAACGCCAAGCCAATGAGAAGACTCGACGGTGGAACTCAGGTCGGTTTTGCAAATCATAGCCAAACGACAGCTCAGACGTTGCCGTACTTCTCCGCTTGAACGACTTGGAGAGGAATGGGGCGAGAAAGCGTGGAAACATCAGTTTTGCCTCTGCGCTATACTCCATGAAGTTGCTGTTTTGGTAACCTTCCAATTGCGTAATGGCTTCGTATGCGCCACGTAGTTGGAGGCTAAACACTTCAGCCCCCTTGAATAAGTTTCGGTTAGAGTAGGTGAGCGAAGCCGCTGCACCAAAGTCGCCCGCCGTATTTGTGCCCTCTGGTTGGAACGACAGGGATGATGGTTTGTTGAGACTGATTTGAATGTTACAATCCAGCAATTGCGAGTCGGGAATCTCCGTGAATCTGATGTTGGTATATTTCACGGTCTGCAATCGTGCAAAGTTGTTGTAAGTCTTTTGCAAGTCGTTGCTGTTAAACAATTTACCTGCTTGAATGGCAGTGTTGTTTTCCAAGGTCTTTTGTCGGAGGCTCATCTCTTCATTCTCTCCACTCACGAAATTGACGCTTCTTACCGTGTAGAGCGGATGAGGTCTTCCCTTCACATCCTCTTCGTTTACACGATAAGGCAATAAGTGAAGCGTCACGTCCACTCCCTTGTCGTTTTTAGCCGTATCTGCTGAAAACTGGATAAAGTCTTTGTGAAAGTGATAATAGCCACGGCTCATGAGAAGAGAGGTGATGCGTTTGCGTTCAGCATCTAAGTTGTCGATGGAAAAAATTTTCCCTTCGTTGAGCAAGTTGCTGTTCTCCATGTCTTTCGTCAGAAACTCCCTGATGTTATCGTCTTGAATGTCTAACTCCACGTTACGGATGTAATACAGCTCCCTGGGGTGGAGAATGTATTTCGCCTTCAGCTTTTTGCCTTTTGTCTTGAGAGTCATTTCGGTAGAAGCATGAAGGTGTCCCATGTTTTGCATGGCAATGGTCAAGTCGTTACATGTGAGTTGGGCTTGCAGACTGTCGAAGATGACGGGAGCCTCGCCTAATCTTTGCAAGAAGCGATTCCTCCATTTCGTCGTGTCAGTACCAGAGAGTGCATAAACGCCCAGTGGAATCTTGATGAGCGAGAACCATTTAGAATTGGCATTTTGCCGAATATACGGATTCAGACTGGCAGCATTAAACTCCTCTTGGTCGCTCACGATCGTGTTTTTAGACAACATGTATTTACCGTCTGGTACGAATTTCGTAGCAGAACAACCAGCCAGTAAAATAATCATACCGCATATAGCAAAAGAGAGAAAATGTCGGTAAAGCCAATTCATACATGCAAAATTACATAAAAATAATGAAAGTTCATGCTGTTATGTCAAAAAACTTTTGTTGTACCTGTCACTTCTCACCTCTTTTTATTATCTTTGCACAAATTTCGTACAATGATTAGTAAGGCAAAATTGAAATATATTCACTCGTTGGAGAGAAAGAAAAACCGCAAGGAAGAAGGGGTTTTCGTGGCAGAAGGTCCTAAAGTGGTGGGCGATCTCCTGGAAGTAATGCCTGCTAAGATGGTGGTTGCCACGTCTGACTGGTGGAACAGGCAATCCTTCCGTCTGAAGGATGCTGAAACGATAGAGGTGACAGATGAAGAGTTGCGCAAGGTGAGCTTCTTGCAACATCCCCAAGAGGTGTTGGCGGTGTTTCCGCAGAGAGAAGTCTCTGCAAGTTTTGATGTCAACCAGTGCGCCATTGCCCTCGACGATGTTCAAGACCCCGGAAACTTGGGTACGATCATTCGCATAGCCGATTGGTTTGGCATAGAGAAAATCTTCTGTAGTGAGAATACCGTCGACGTTTACAATCCCAAGGTCATTCAAGCCACGATGGGAAGCATTGCAAGAGTAGATGTGGTGTATGCAGACTTGCTGGAGTTGATTGATTCCCTGCCCGTGGGCTACCCCGTTTACGGCACATTCCTCGATGGTGAGAGCATCTATTCCAAACCTCTCACACCCAACGGCTTGATAGTGATGGGAAACGAGGGCAACGGAATATCGCCACAAGTGGCAGAAAGAGTAAACAGACGGTTGCTGATTCCCATTTTTCCCGAAGGGCGGGTTACCGCAGACAGTTTGAACGTAGCCATCGCCACCGCCATTACCTGTGCGGAGTTTCGTCGGCAGATGATTATGAACGATTCTCATAGTATGATATAAACGATATGGAACAAGAATTATACAAGACACGTAATGTTTCTAAATGCGTAAAAGCAGCATACACATTGTTTAATACCAACTTCAAGCGCATTTTCTCGAAGTTATGGCTTCCTTTCCTTGTACTTTCCATGTTGTTGGCATGGAATGTCAAGACGTATTTGCAATCTCTCGATATTATGTCGGGAGCATTTCTTGCAGACAACCAATCTATTGTCTTATATGGCATCATCAACTTATTGACATTGGTGGCATACGTATGGATGTTGGCAAATGTATTCCATTTGTTGAATGTACAAGGTCTTCGTGCCAATGTCATCAAGATAGTGAAGTTGTTGGTGACGTATATGCTGATAGGTATTGTCATTGGTGTGATTATTGGAGCGATAGCGGGTGGACTGGCATATTATTTCAAACCTTCAGAAACGACACAACCACTTGTCGATGGGACTTGGATATTAAAAGTGATAGGGATTACTGGAGTGATAGGAGTGATGATCTTCTTGTTGCTGATACCCCTTTACTATGTATTTATGCAATTCATGATAGAAGACAGGAAGCTCCGACAGATGTTTTTCCCTTCCCTGAAGGAGGGCTTCAGGCATTGGGGATTCTTATTTGTCATTTATTTCGTCATCACGCTGATAGCTTTGGTGTTCATCGGTGTCATCATGATGCCCGTGTTCGTCTTGGTGATTTCCCAGGTTAGTGCCTTGAAAAGTATGGCGATGGGCGACCCGTCAGGACTGCCTTCTTATTTCGGATGGCTGTATTTCATCACATTCACCGTGGTGTATTTCATCGTCTTCCATTTTATAACATGGGCATTGTTCGTGTTGTATTACGCATACGGTTCCATTCGTCGCAATGAGATGGACAGAGAATCGCAGAAAAAAGAATTGCCAAACCAAACACATTCTTATCAATCTTGATTATGAAAAAAATATTGTTTATTGACCGTGACGGTACCCTTGTGTGCGAGCCAGAAGACGAACAAGTTGACTCGTTTGAGAAATTGAAGTTCGTAGATGGCGTGTTTCGCAACCTCTCCTTCATCCGTCAACACTTAGACTTTCTCTTTGTGATGGTGTCAAACCAAGACGGATTGGGAACACCTTCATTCCCCGAAGAGACGTTTTGGCCCGTTCACAATTTCATCCTACAGTCGCTGAAAGGTGAAGGTATCGTTTTCGACGACTATCGCATAGATACGCACTTCCCAAACGATATGTCTCCGATGCGTAAACCTGGTATCGGGATGCTCACCGATTACATCAACAATCCTGAATACGACATTCCCAATAGTTATGTGATTGGCGACCGAGCCACCGACCGCCAGTTGGCTGAGAATCTGGGATGCAAGGCGCTGATATTGGGCGAGGATGGAATGACGTGGGATAAGGTTGCCGAAATCCTCTTTGCCGGCGAGCGAGTGGCAGAGGTGAGAAGAACCACCAAGGAAACCGACATCTATGTGCGGATAGACCTTGACGGCTCTGGCAAATGCGACATTTCTACGGGCTTGGGATTCTTCGACCACATGCTGGAGCAAATAGGCAAGCACGGAATGATGGACTTGACCATTCACACCAAGGGCGACCTCTTCGTAGATGAGCATCACACCATAGAAGACACGGCTATTGCCTTGGGCGAGTGTATCTTGAAAGCCTTGGGCGACAAGCGCGGAATAGAACGATACGGGTATTGTCTGCCTATGGACGATTGCTTGTGCCAGGTGGCGTTAGACTTTGGAGGAAGGCCATGGCTGGTATGGGATGCGGAGTTTCATCGTGAGAAGGTAGGGGAGATGCCCACCGAGATGTTCCTGCATTTCTTCAAGAGCTTGTCGGATGCCGCCCGCATGAATCTCAACGTCAAGGCAGAGGGAACCAATGAGCACCATAAGATAGAAGGAATCTTCAAGGCATTGGCTCGTTCGCTGAAGATGGCGGTGAAAAGAGACATCTACCATTATGAGTTGCCTTCCACAAAAGGAACATTATAAACTACTCTAAAACCTAATATCATGAATAAGGAAGATTCTCCAAAACTCGTACCGCGTAAATACCTGTTTACGTTTATCCTTGTCACGTCGTTGTTCGCCCTTTGGGGATTTGCCAACGACATTACCAATCCTATGGTGGCAGCCTTTCAGACGGTGATGGAACTGTCGGCTGCCAAAGCCTCGATGGTTCAGTTTGCTTTTTATGGCGGTTATGCTACGATGGCTATCCCAGCAGCGCTCTTCATTCGCCGATACAGTTATAAGAAAGGTATCTTGTTGGGCTTGGCGCTCTATGCCATTGGCGCATTCCTGTTCATTCCTGCGGCAGCTTATCAGGAGTTTACTTTCTTCTGTTTGTCGCTATATATCCTCACGTTTGGCTTGGCTTTCTTAGAGACCACAGCCAACCCCTTTATCCTCTCATTGGGTGATAAGGAAACTTCTACCCGTCGCCTCAACTTGGCACAGGCGTTTAACCCGATGGGCTCGCTTTGTGGAATGAGCGTAGCCTCACTCATCGTATTGCCGCAACTTATTTCAGATAGGCGCGATGCGGCAGGACAAATCATCTTCCCCCTTCTGTCTGAGGCAGAAAAGGCAGACATTCGCTTGCACGATCTGGCTGTTATCCGCAACCCATACGTTGCCATTGGCTTGGTGGTGGTTTGTGTGTTTATCATCATTGCATTGACCAAAATGCCGAAGACACAAAGCGAAGAGCAGAAAGCCGTGGGCAAGATTCATACCACGGGCGAGACACTGAGAAATCTCTGGAGAAACAAGGTGTATCGTGAAGGTGTGTTGGCGCAGATGTTCTATGTGGCTGCGCAAATCATGACGTGGACATTCATTATCCAATATGCTGATTATTTAGGAATCAACAAGGCTACGGCGCAGACCTACAACATCGTGGCAATGACGCTGTTCTTGTCGAGTAGGTTTATCGCCACCTTCCTCATGCGATATGTCAATACCCGAGTGTTGCTCTCCCTCTTTGCCGTGGGAGCAGGATTGTGTTCCTTGGGAGCCATTCTCATTGTCGGAATGCCGGGATTGTATTGCTTGGTGGGCATTAGCTTCTTCATGTCGTTGATGTTCCCCACGATTTATGGTATTGCTCTTGAGGGCGTTGACAGCAGAGACACCACGCTTGGAGCAGCTTTTCTCGTGATGGCTATCGTAGGTGGCGCACTGATGCCCCCGTTGCAGGGAATGATTATCGACCAGCAGGTGGTGATGGGTCATCCGGCAGTCAATGTCTCGTTTATCTTGCCGTTGCTTTGTTTCGTGATTATTTGCGTTTATGGCATCAGGTCTCACCGTGCTGTTGCGTGATTCTCGCAACTTTTTTAAGTAACAAGTGTTTTAATTGAAAAAAAATATGTAAGTTTGCACGAATAAACTAAAAATGACGATTATGAAATTTTGTTTGAAAAGTATTTTACTTGTCTTCTTCCTGTCATTAGTCATTCCCACACAGGCACAATCTAACAAGTGGAGAGACATCTACAAGGCAAAGAAAAAAGACACGTTGTTTGGTATAGCCAAGAAATATGAAATTTCTATAGTAGAGTTGATGGACGCCAATCCCGACATGAAAAAAGAGGGATACGAGTTGAAGAAGGGCGACATGATTTTCATACCGTTTGAGAAGACGGCTGAACAAAAGGCTGCCGAGGCAAAGAAGGCTGCCGAGGCTGAACGCCTGAAGCTCTACGGAGCCAACGACGTGCGCAATCGTGCCATTCGCGTTGGTATCATGTTGCCTTTGCACAACGTAGATGGCGACGGCAGACGCATGGTGGAGTTTTACCGAGGCATACTGATGGCTTGCGACACGTTGAAGAAACAAGGAATCTCTACCGAGGTGTTTGCGTGGAATGTTCCCATTGACGCAGATATTCGCCAGACATTATTAGAGAAAAACGCAGACAACTGCGATATCATCTTCGGTCCTCTTTATACCAAGCAGGTAAATGCCTTGTCAGAGTTTTGCCGCACCTATAATATCAAGATGGTGATCCCGTTCTCCATCAACGGCAGAACGGTTGACACCAATCCCCAGATATACCAAGTGTACCAGTCGGTGAGCAATCTCAACAAGGATGCCATCAATGCTTTCTTGGAGCGATTTCCCAATCATCATCCCGTCTTCGTGGATTGCAACGACTCTACCAGTCAGAAGGGTGCTTTCACCAAAGGATTGCGTGAGCAGTTGGATGCGAAGGGCGTGAAATATAGCATTACCAACTTGAAATCTCCCGACGATGCTTTCGCCCGTGCGTTCAGCACTTCGCAACAAAACGTGGTGATTCTCAATACAGCCCGTTCGCCACAGCTCAATTCAACCTTGGCAAGGTTGAATACTGCACGTGCTGCTAATCCAAGTTTGAAAATATCTATGTTTGGCTACACGGAATGGTTGATGTACACAAGGGTTTACACGGAGTATTTCCATAAGTATGACGCGTATATCCCCACCACATTCTATTATAATTCAAAGTCGGCTCTGACCCAGCAGTTGGAGAGAAAGTATAAGCAATGGTTCAAGACCGACATGCAACAGTCGCTTCCTCGCTTTGCCCTTACGGGATACGACCAAGCCAACTTCTTCCTCAAGGGATTGCATCAGTATGGTGTTGATTTCAAGGGCTTGAAGAGCCAGAATGTCTATACGCATATTCAAACACCGCTCAACTTCAAGCAAACCAATAGCATGGGCGGTATGCAGAATGAGGCATTCATGTTGGTGCATTACACCGTGGACAACCGTATTGAGTCTATTAATTATTAATAATGAGAAATCGATTAGTCATACTTCTCGCCTTGCTCCTGACGTTCACGGTTCGAATGACCGCACAAATAGGAGAATACCGAAACAATTTTTCCGTGGGCTTTAATGGAGGTTACGTGTTGAGCAACGTGGGATTCACGCCTTCCGTAACGCAAGGCTTACACGGCGGCATTACGGGCGGTATTTCCGCCAGGTATGTCAGCGAGAAGTATTTCAGTACGATTTGCGCTTTGTACGGTGAAGTGAACTTTGCCCAGTTGGGATGGAAGGAGAATATTCTTGACAGAAACGACCAGCCCGTCATCAACGCAGTTACGGGAATAAGAGAGGAATACAGCCGAACAGCCAATTATGTTCAAATACCTCTCTTCGCCCGATTGGGGTGGGGACGTGAGCAGAAAGGAGCGCAGTTCTTCTTTCAGGTAGGTCCGCAATTCGGCTTCTTGCTGAGCGAGAGTACGAAAATGAATTTCAAATTCGAGGAACGCAATCAGAAAGACCGCATCAACGAGACTTGCGCCCAAGACACGATGTCTATCCAACACCGTTTCGACTATGGTATAGCGGGTGGCTTGGGATTGGAATATTCCATACCCAAAGTTGGACATTTCATACTTGAAGGAAGATACTATTACGGACTTGGCAACATCTTTGCCGATTCCAAACGCGACTATTTCTCTAAGTCGAATTACGGGAATATTGTGATCAAACTCACATATCTGTTTGACATTATCAAAACTAAAAACTTATAATATCATGTTCGAAGGACAACCGAAAGGACTTTATGCGTTGGCATTGGCCAACACCGGTGAACGCTTTGGCTATTACACGATGATAGCCGTTTTCGCTTTGTTTTTAAGGGCCAATTTTGGTCTCGATGCTGGATGGGCAGGAGAAATCTATGGTGATTTCCTCATGCTTGTTTATTTCCTCCCTATTTTAGGTGGTATCATGGCCGATAAGTTTGGATTCGGCAAGATGGTTACCATTGGTATCGTCATCATGTTTTTGGGTTATCTGCTTTTGTCTGTTCCGTTGGGTGGTAAGACAGTAGGTCTCGTGGCAATGCTTATTGCATTGGTACTTGTCAGTTTTGGAACAGGTCTCTTCAAAGGTAATCTACAGGTAATGGTTGGTAATCTTTATGATGATCCCAAGTATGCAGACAAACGTGATGCTGGCTTCTCTATTTTCTATATGGCGATTAATATTGGTGCGCTCTTTGCACCTACAGCAGCCATCGAGATTTCAGAGTATGCTAAAAACAATCTTGGTTATACTGCTCCTGGTGAGGCTTACCATTTTGCATTTGCCGTGGCTTGTGCATCACTCATTCTCTCCATTGCGATTTATTATGCTTTCCGTGGCACTTTCCGTCATACTGAAGGTGGAAAAAAGAATGATTCTTCTAAGGCTGCTTCTGTTGCAGCTGAGCCTGAGCTTTCCAAGGAAGAGACTAAACAGCGCATTGTTGCCTTGTGTCTCGTTTTTGCTGTCGTGATTTTCTTCTGGATGGCATTTCATCAGAATGGTCTTTCACTTACCTATTTTGCTGATGAATTTACGGCAAAGACAGCTTCTGGAGTTCATACCATGCCTTTCGATGTATTCAATCTCGTGATGATTATCTTCATCGTATATGCTGGCTTCTCATTCTTCCAGAGCAAGACGCAGAAGGCAAAAATGATTTCCGCTTTGGTTGTATTGGCTTCTCTTGGAGTTCTCATTTATAAATACTATCAAGCTACGGGCACTATCGACATTTCTGCTCCTATCTTCCAGCAATTCAATCCTTTCTATGTGGTAGCATTGACACCTGTTTCCATGGCTATCTTTGCATCATTGGCAAATAAGGGTAAGGAACCTTCTGCTCCACGTAAGATTGCTTACGGTATGTTGGTGGCAGCGGCAGCTTTCTTTATTATGATGTTTGCTTCCCAAGGATTGTTGACACCTAACGAACAGGCTGCTCTCGCTGAGTCGGGCGAACTTGGACCTCTTGTTTCTCCTTATTGGTTGATTTCTACGTATCTCATCCTCACCTTCGGCGAACTTCTGTTATCTCCTATGGGAATCTCCTTCGTATCGAAGGTGGCTCCTCCCAAGTACAAAGGTTTGATGATGGGTGGATGGTTTGGAGCAACAGCCATCGGAAACAAGCTCGTCAGTGTAGGTGGTTATCTTTGGGGTGACCTGCCTTTATGGATTGTCTGGGGTGTATTCATCGTTCTTTGCTTGATCTCTGCAGCCTTCATGTTTGCCATGATGAAGAGATTGGAGAAAGTAGCATAATACATTTAATACAATCGATATCATTATAATCCAAGAGCCATTTCAGTATAGCACAATGCTTGCTGAAATGGTTCTTTTTTTCGTTATCATTCTATATGAAGCAGAAGTAAATCAAGATTTGCACGTATTTTTATAGATAATGTATGTAGATTGTATCAGGTTTGGACAATATTTCCTACCTTTGCAATCGTATTTCAAGGATAACGTTTTTAATGAAGACATTTGATTTTAAGCCGAAGATGTTTTCGGCATTGAGGAATTACGACAAAAAGACATTTGTTGCCGATTTGATGTCGGGTGTCATTGTCGGCATTGTGGCGTTGCCATTGGCAATCGCGTTTGGTATTGCCTCTGGGGTTTCGCCCGAAAAAGGTATTATCACCGCTATCGTGGCTGGTTTGCTCATTTCTGTTTTTGGAGGAAGCAAGGTGCAGATAGGTGGACCCACGGGAGCATTCATCGTGATTGTGGCTGGCATCATCAATCAGTATGGTATTCAGGGACTCACCATTGCCACACTGATGGCAGGTGTGTTTTTGATAGGTTTCGGACTCTTGCGATTAGGAACCATTATCAAGTATATTCCTTATCCCATTATCGTGGGATTTACGAGTGGTATTGCCGTAACCATCTTTACCACGCAAATCAAGGATTTGTTGGGTATGCAGATAGATAACGTGCCCAGTGATTTCATCGAGAAGTGGATTATCTATTTCCAACATATAGGAAACATTGATTGGTGGAGTGCGATGGTAGGCTTGGCAAGTGTAGCTATCATTGCTGTTATTCCTCAGTTTAGCAAGCGCATTCCTGGTTCGTTGGTAGCAATCGTAGTGATGACCGTCGTTACGCTGTTGCTCAAACAATATGCAGGAGTCAACAGTATTGAGACCATTGGTGATAGGTTTAGCATCGATTCCCAACTGCCCGAAGCTGTGGTTCCAACCTTGTCATGGGAGACCATCAAGGGATTGGTAGCCCCCGCAATGACCATTGCTGTATTAGGAGCCATAGAGTCTTTGTTGTCCGCCACCGTTGCGGATGGTGTCATTGGTGACCATCATAATTCCAATACCGAGTTGATTGGACAGGGAATAGCCAATCTCGTATCACCGTTGTTTGGTGGAATACCTGCCACGGGAGCCATTGCCCGTACCATGACCAATATCAACAATGGCGGACGTACCCCCATTGCCGGTGTTATTCACGCATGTGTATTGTTGCTCATATTCTTGTTCCTGATGCCCTTTGCCCAATACATCCCGATGGCTTGTCTGGCAGGAGTGCTGGTGGTTGTCAGCTATGGTATGAGTGGATGGCGTTCGTTCCTGGCGCTCATGCGCAATCCCAAAAGCGATATTACCGTGTTGCTCCTTACCTTCTTCCTCACAATCATCTTCGATTTGACCATAGCCATTGAGGTTGGCATCATTTGCGCTTGTTTGCTCTTCATGAAACGAATGTCAGAGACCACTGATGTGAAGATGATTTACGAAGAGATAGACTTAAACGAAGATGCAGACATGGAACGAGGCAACTTGGAACACCTGACTATTCCCAAGGGCGTGGAGGTGTACGAAATCAATGGTCCTTATTTCTTTGGGGCTGGTAACCGCTTTGAAGATATTATGGGACGTTACGGTCATCGTCCGAAGGTGCGCATCATCCGAATGAGAAAGGTACCGTTCATTGACTCCACGGGATTGCACAATCTTGAAAACATGTGTCTGATGAGTCAGAAAGAAGGAATCACCATTGTCTTGTCGGGTGTGAACGAGAAGGTAGAGAAGGTCTTGAAACGCAATGGCTTCCCCGAACTCTTAGGTGAGGAAAACATTTGCAATCACATTGATTTGGCATTAAGCAGAGCTAAGGAAATAGTTGCGGCATAAGTCTCACTATTCGATAGATAACATGAAAAAATACCACACGTCGTAATGATGTGTGGTTTTTTTTTTTTTAATAATGACGAAAATTACCGACAAAAAATTTTCGTGGAAAATCTTCAAAGAGAATTGACGAAGCTAAAATAACGTATTTTCTGATACCAAAAAGTGTGTTTTTACTCGTAAAGTATATAGTTGTTGTCTTAACTATATATGTTACGAGCGTAAACATATATGTTAGCGAGCTAAAATAATCAGTTATGAAGACTCAAATCATGCCTTTTTCTGCATAAAAATACTGAATTTGAGTGCATAAATATTTGGTTTGTTTTATAAGTAGTTAAAAATCAGTTGGTTATATAAACATCAAAAAATCGTCATTTTTTTGACCGACGGATGAGTTGGTGAAGAATATCGCATTCTGGAGAGCCCTTTTTTGTCAGTTTTCATAACAAACACTAATGTTCGCTCATCCAAGAATTAACGTTTTAAGGTATTTGTTTTGTCATTTAGAGTCTTCATCTGAATAGTGAGGATAAACCCTGCGTGACAACCAAACAGTTGTTTTTCGGCAAGATCGAGCATTCCACCTTGTTGCACCATCATACGGCGACTTAGAGAAAGACCTATGCCGTTGCCGTTTCTTTTCGTCGTGAAGAAGGGAATAAAGAGCGACTGGCGGTTTTCTGCAGGGATGGGCAGACCGTCATTACCGATGAAGAGCGTCAATTTCTGATTGTTTGAGGAATCGTCTATTTGTTCTATGGTTATTTTCTTGGCTCCAGCTTCCTTTGCATTTTTCGTCATATTCATCAGCACCTGTCGCAACATTCCAACATCAGCCTTGACTGTGATGTCGTTGTGGATGCTTATCTCCCACGTCAGTTCTGGATAAGCCTTGCAGACATCTTCCAAAAGAGGACTGAATGACACATCTGTCAACACTGGTTTTTCTAATTCCGACATCTTGCGGTAATTGGACACGAAGTCGCTCAGGTGGCGACTGGTGTCGTAGATGGCTTGAATGCCTGGTTCAAGTGGAGTGCCTTTCACATCTTCTCGTCCCAACATCAACTGGCTGATGCTGGTGATGGGAGCCGTGGCGTTCATCATCTCATGGGTCAGTACACGGGTCAGTCGTTCCCATGATTCCACCTCGCTTTGATTCACCTGCTGACGGATGGTTTCGCCCATTTGGTTGAGTGTCTGTTGCATGGCTCGCTCTCCTGGCAACAGTCCATCGGTAGGCAGTCGGAAGGTGAAGTCATGATTACGCATTGCCTCCTGCATCAGATGAGCGCGCAGCTTCAACGACCGTTGACGACGGATGGTCCAGATGATAAGCGCAAGCAAAGCTACACCTATTATTATATATAAGGCAATCATCATCTTCAATCTTCAATCTTCAATTTTCAATCTTCAATCTTCAATGAACTAAAGTCTTTTCATCTTATTATACAGTGTCTGACGGGTAATGCCCAATAGCTCAGCAGCCTGTGTGAGATTACCGTGACAGCGGTCGAGGGTGCGACGGATATGTTCCTTCTCCACCTCGTCCAGACTGACAATCTCCTGTTGCATGTCGAGCACATCCTTCAGCTTGCGTATGAGTTCATCATTGTCCCAGGGTTTGGTGATGAAGTCGGCTGCTCCACTTTTCAAGCCTTTTACTGCCAGCGACACATCAGCGTATGCTGTCAGCAGTACAACGGGTGTCTGAGGATGCTGCTTTTGAATGGCACGAAGCCAGAAAAGTCCTTCCTGTCCACTGTTCACGCCAAGAGTAAAGTTCATGTCTAATAGCACGATGTCTATCTCTTCCTGCGCCATTGTTTTAAGGATGTTGTCAGGCTGAGTCAGCATTAGGATGCGCTCAAACGTTCCATCCAGCACATAGCGCATCGCTGTCAGGATAGACGTGTTGTCATCGACGATTAATATGGTTCCGTATTTGCTCATACATTCTTTTTGCCTGCAAATATATAAAGATTCTGTCTAAAAATCATACAGAGAGGTGTCTAATTTTTAGACATTCTGCATGTGGTTGCGTTAAAATGTTTGGCAGCATAAGGGGAAAGCCATACCTTTGCGTTGCGAATAAAAATAATGAGTATGAAACAAATGTTGATAATATGCCTTGCGCTTGCGGTTATTCCTTCTGCTGCGCAGACCACCTGGACGATGCAACAGTGTATGAAATATGCTGTAGAGCACAATCATGAGGTGAAGCGTGCTGAGTTGGAATTGGACAACTACAAGGCACAGAAGGTTGGAGCCATCGGACGGTTCCTTCCAGATGTAGAAGCCAGCATTGGTGCTCAATACAACTTCGGACGCGCCATAGACCCTGAGACCAACGGTTACACCAATGTGAGCACCTTTTATAATGGTTACTCCTTGCAGGCTTCACTGCCCATATTCGACGGGTTCAGTCGCGTCCATGCTCTGCGTGCCGCTAAAGCCAGTGTGTTGATGGGACAATCTGCGCTGCTACAAAGTCAGAGCCAGACAGCCCTCAACGTCCTTCAGGCTTTTACCAATGTCGCTTATTACGAGGGCTTGGTCAAAATGGCTGGCGAGAAAGTGGAGGAGACGGAACTGCTGCTTCGACAGACGCGCCTATTGGAAGAGGTGGGACGCAAGAGTACTGCCGATGTGGCTCAGGTAGAATCACAGAAGGCTGAGGCCGACTACGAGTTGACCCGTCAGCAGAATCTCTTGGCTTCTGCCTTGTTGGAACTGAAAAGAGAAATGGGCTATCCGATAGAGAAAAGCCTCACCCCCGATCCTTCTCGCAAGGAGAGGGAAGTTAATAGTTCTGTTATTGAAAACTTCAGCGACGGAAGTAACTGTCCTCCTCTCCTTGCGAGAGGGGTAGGGGGTGAGGCTGTCGCTCGTTTCCAGATGGAAACAGCCAAACATGAGTGGCGTCAGGCTCGCGCTGAATTTTTTCCCTCTCTCTCTTTGAGTGCGGGTCTGAACACCACTTATTACCATACGTTGCATTCAAATGCGACTCGACCTTTCCATACACAATTCAATAACAATATGGGTGAGTATGTTGTTGCCACGTTGAGGATTCCCCTGTTCAATCGTCTGCAAACTATTACCAACATCCGAAAGGCAAAGAATAATTATCTGAAAGCCCGCGAGAACTACGAACAGAAACGACAAGAACTGGAGAAACTGAGTCGTGAAGCATGGCAGGACTGGAAAGGTTACCTGAAACAGACGGAGCAGATGGCAAAGAAAGTGGAGGCAGACAGCATCGCCTATCAGTTGACGCGACGACAGTTTGAAGAGGGACTAAGCACAGCCATCGATCTGCACACAACATCAACCCAGTTGCTGAAGTCGAAAGCAACGCTGCTGCAATGCCAGTTGATGGCAATGGTTAAAGAACAATTGGTAAGATATTATAAAGGTGAAACGATATGGACAGAGTGATAGAAAAGACGAAGACACAGAGGCTGATGAAGTATTGGCCGTATGCGGCGGGAGGAAGCCTGCTTTTGATTATTGTGTGCTGGCTTGCATTTGGCAATCATGCCTCGACGCTGAAAGTCATGAAAGACGAGTTGACCATCAGTGATGTACGGCGGGCAGAGTTTAAGGATTATGTACGTACCAACGGACAGGTGCTGCCCATTCAGGTGGTGCAGATCTCACCCGAAGAAGGTGGCATCGTGATGGAGAAAGTGGTGGAAGAAGGTACACACGTGAAGAAAGGTGATGTCATCGTGCGCCTCTCTAACTCGAATCTCGACCTCCAGATCCTGAATGCAGAAGCCGAACTGGCTGAGAAGCAGAATCTGTTGCGAAATACGCAGGTGGCGATGCAACAAGACCGACTGAACAACCAGACAGAAGAGGCTCAGTTGGATATGGACACGCAACGGAAACAACGCACCTTTGAGCAGAACAAACGACTGTTCCGAGAGAAGTTGATTAGCCGAGAAAACTATATCCAGTCGCAAGAAGATTATCAACTGTCTGCCAAAAAGCGTTCACTGGTCACGAAACGTCTGAAGCAGGATTCCATCTATCGCTCCGTGCAGATGGACCAAATGGAGGATAACCTGCAGAACATGCGCCGCAACGTGGTGTTGGTGCGTCAGCGAAGGAGCAAACTGGAAGTACGATCTGCCATTGATGGTGAACTGGGTCTGCTCGATGTGGAGTTAGGGCAGAGCATCCAACCCGGTCAGAAGATTGGTCAGTTGAACGACCTCTCTGACTATAAGGTGCAGGCACAAATTGATGAACATTATATTGACCGTGTGCGACAAGGACTCACCGCTACTTTCTCTCGCGGAGATAAACAGTATCAATTGCAGGTGCGCAAGGTCTATCCTGAGGTGCGTGAAGGGAAGTTCCGTTGTGATTTCATTTTCCGAGGTGAGCGCCCTGAGAACATCCGCACGGGGCAGACTTATTACATCGATCTCGAATTGGGTCAGCCCGAACAGGCCATTCTCATCCCGCGCGGCACCTTCTTCC
>DJXW01000017.1:0-5809 GCA_002449845.1 Prevotella sp. UBA6994 | reverse complement strand
TATCGCCGCAACATCCGCATAGGTCGTCAGAACCCTCTGTACTATGAGGTGCTTGAAGGCTTAGAGCCCGGTGAACGCATCGTCACCAGCGGTTACGAGGCATTCAAAGACAACGAGGTGCTGGTGCTGAAATAAATCTGATTTGCAAAGGCTATACCTGCTTAGTATCTAACCAAATACTCAGTAGCGGGTCTGACAATGAGTAGATTTTTTCATGACGGGTTATGAGGTCATAATCCAAAAGCTTCAAGGCAGCCGACTGGGTGGAACTGGGCGAACGGAGCCTGTGTTTACGGTTGAAAGCTGAGGATGTGATACTCTGTACCTGTCCTTCCTCATGGATGGCGTAGAGCAGTTCTTTTTGCACTTCTGTAATAAAAGCGAGTTGCTCGCGGAGATGAGAATCGTTTTCGAGCACATAGTCATCAATCAACTGCTTGACCATTGCTTCATTACACAATTCGCCTGGCAGTGTGCTTGCATAGGCATCTTTCAAAATTCGTTGTATGTAAAACGTTACGCCCCAAAATGTGTCATAGATGTAATGGAAAGCCTTTGGTGTCATATTTCTGCCACCTTTTACAAAATGATCTACTGCAAAATTACAATATACGGTCCTATCGATGGCATCGAGTCTGAGTGCTTTGGCGCTTTGATAAAAAGGTCGTTTCGCAGAAAAGAACATCTCTTCCATCAATCTCCTGCGACTTCCAGAAAAGACAAAATTGACATTCGACATTTTCTGAATGTAGGTTCTGAGTAGTGCTTCAACATTTTTCTCTGGATATCTGGTAATCTGTTGAAACTCGTCGATGACCACCAGACAACGTTTATCAACCTGTTCAAGGTAATCAAATATTTCGCGTAACGTATATTCAGGATGAAGAATGTCTCCAAGTTTGATGTCAAAGGTGGGTGTATTCTGTATAGGGTCATAACCAAAACTCGCACTGAGTGATTTTAATATTGTGGCAAACAGTTTACGCATCTTGTCACTCCTTGATGCGACTCGGTCAAACACGGCAGTGCCAAAGGTCATGATGAATTCACGCAATGTGGTTGTATGCAGTATGTCAACTGATACCGTTATGTATTCTTCCTTGATAGTGGGTTTTTCGAAGACATGATCTACAAGCGATGTCTTGCCCATACGGCGTGGAGAAGTTAATACCACATTCAACTGGTTGCTTAATGATTTCTCTAAGTCGGCCGACTCTTTGACCCTGTCACAAAAGTATGCCGGAGCAATCTTCCCAGAGACAACAAAAGGATTTATTAAATTACTCATAATATCTTGGTTTTGAGAGCAAAGATAGTGAAATTGTACTAATTACCAAAATAAAATTACCAAAATAAAATAATTTGCATAAATGAATGTTCTATTCCTCAATAGAAATGGCATCTCTATGTATAAAAATATAGCAATGGAGAATGTGATTTAGTCACTTATGTCTAAAAATCATACGCCTGACTGTCTAATTTTTAGACAATCTGCTTTCGTCAAGGCTTCAGGTCTTGGCGGATTCGTGTTTTAGAAGTAACTTTGCCTCTGCAAACAAATAGTGAGAATGATGAACGTAGTAAGAAACATGCTTTACATGGCACGCCGATTCAAGACGGCGACGGTGCTGAACTTCCTGGGACTTGTGGTGGCCTTTGTAGCTTTCTACCTGCTGATGACACAGGTGGACTACGCCCGCTCGTATAACGCCTGCATTGCAGATGCCGACCGTGTGTTCCGAGTGGAGTCGAAGATGGGCGACGACTTCCCGTGGGGAGCCATGAGCAACCGTCCAACGCTGGCACAGATAGCTAAGATGCCGCAGGTGGAAGCCATGAGCGAACAGGGTGGCTGGTCGCAGGATCTCGAGTTTCTGAAGGACGGAACCGTAGTGAAGCACCATTGTATGGGTACCAACCTGACACCCTTCGGAGCCGTCGGCGCACGCTGCCTCAGTGGTAAGCTGTCGTGGGAGGCCTACGGCGAGCGCACTGCCATCATACCCGCCTCGCTGGCGTTGAAACTCTTCGGACGGGTCGATGTGGCTGGTGAGACGCTCTTCATGAAAAGCGATACGACAACCGTGCAGGGCGTTTACCAGGATTTCCCTGCCAACTGCTCGGTGAAGAACCATGTTTTCGTGGCCTCGCAGGAGAACCTCGACAGTTGGAGCGAATGGAGCTACCAAGCCTACGTGAAGCTACGCGAGGGTGTCGATACGAAGACGATGCTGAGCGGACTTGCTCGGCAGCTCAAGGAGCAGATGTGGCGGGCACAATGGGGTGGAGCACTGGCTACTGGTGAGTTTAAGGAAGACCAGGAGCAGGAGGCTCGCGCCAGCTTCGACGATTACTACAAGCATTACGACTACCGACTGACACCCGTGCTTGACACCTATTTCTCTGGCGTGTCGGGCGACGACAAGGGCAACCCTGCCATGTTCTTTGTGCTCAAGTTGGCCTGTGTGCTCATCATCATCATCGCTGTCGTCAACTTCCTCAACTTCACGTTGGCACAGAGCCCCATGCGCATCAAGAGCATCAACACGCGGCGCATATTGGGCGAGAACACTGCCATGCTGCGCCTGAGGCTCATCGCCGAGAGCGTGGTGTGGGCGCTGCTGGCCTTTGGCGTGGCCCTCGTTGTGTGTGCTGCGATGGCATCGCAGCCTACCGAACTGCTTTTGGGCTCGCTCGCCTTGGCCGACCACCTGTGGCTGGTCAGCCTGATGCTGCTCCTGGCGGTGGCGGTGGGTGTGGCTGTAGGCGTCTATCCAGCCTTCTTCGCCACCTCGTTCCAGCCCGCACTGGCACTGAAAGGCTCGTTCGGACTGACGCCCAAAGGTCGCCGGCTGCGCTCGGTGCTCGTGGACCTGCAGTTGGGCATCGCCCTGCTCATGGTTACGTACATCGGCATCCTGCTCATGCAGAGCCGCTACATCTACCAAAGCGACTACGGTTTCCGAAAAGACGAGGTGCTCTACGTGCAGCTCACCCCTGAGCTGTGGGGCAAGAAGGATGCTATCCGTGCCGACCTGATGCAGCAGGGCGGTGTGAAGGATGTGAGTTTCTCACGCTTTGTGCTCGGTGCATCTGATAGCTACATGGGCTGGGGACGCAGTGATGACGACCACCATATCACCTTCAACTGCATGCCGGTGGACCATCACTACCTGCGCACCATGGGCATCAAGGTGACGGAGGGGCGCGACTTTAAAGAGCACGACGGCGACTGCTACATCATCAACGAGGCGGCCCGCCGTCAGTGGCCGTGGGTGGAGATTGACAAAAAACTGCTCGAGAACGACTGCCCCGTCATCGGCGTCTGCGAGAACATCCGCTTCGCCTCCACCCGCAAGGACCGTCAGCAGGAGCCGTTGGCCTTCATCATCTTCGGCGAGAAGCATGCTGCCTGGGGCGACCAGCTGGGTGTGGCCAACATCCGCGTGGCAGCAGGCGTTGATAAGGTGAACATGCGCCGCAAACTGGGCGACGTGCTCACCGCGATGGGCAGTGGCGAACGCGTTGAGCCGAAGTTCCTCGACCAGGACTTGGAGCTGCTCTATCAAGAGGAGTTCCGCTTCATACGGCAGGTAGGATGGTTCTCTGCCATCTGCCTCGTCATCACGCTCATCGGTGTGTTCTGCCTGACCATGTTCGAGACGGAGTATCGCCGCAAGGAGATAGGCATCCGCAAGGTGTTTGGCTCTTCGACGCGGCAGATCCTCTTGATGTTCTGCCGTCACTATGGCTGGCTGCTCGCAGTCAGTTTCATCATTGCCGCACCCTTGGCTTGGTACATCGGTCATCAGTGGCTCCAAGGCTTCGTTGAGCGTACACCCATTTACTGGTGGCTTTTCCCCCTCACCTTGCTTATAGTGGGTACCATCACAATGACAACCGTCATCATCCAGAGCTGGCGCACAGCTAATGAGAATCCTATCAATAGCATCAAGACGGAGTAGTATTATAATAGTTTCTGCTAACATACACTTAATCCTATGTAAGCGTCTGTAAATAAATGTTTTAAACGGTTCCCAACCTACACTAAACCTACACTGAGCCTACACTAAACCTATACAGATTTCTTTATACTTGTAAAGCTATGGGTTTAGTGTAGGCTTAGTGTAGGTATAGTGTAAAAGAATCATACAACAAACTGTCTAATCTTTAGACAATCAGCTTTCTGGCAGTCAGAAATGCTTGGAGGCAGAGAATAATCATCATAACTTTGCATCATCGAAACAAACAATGCATGTCAAACAATTAAAAACATTTGTATTATGAAAACAATGATGATTTCAATGATGATGTTTCTGACGGCCCTCGCCTCAGAAGCACAGGTGATGACCTCCGCCACGGTGACCTATCTGTATGAAAAGGTGACGACATCGGGCAACAATGAGTTTGTCTATAATGCTGAGTATAACGACAGGGGCGACATCATCGCAATGGATGTCTATCTGAAAAGGAATCTGTACAAAGACGTTGTACGGCTCATCCCCTCACGCCGCTATCAGTATGCCTACGCTGAAGACGGCCTGCTCATCAGTCGCATGTTGTATGGCTGGCATCATGGCAAATGGCAGCTCAGAGGAAGACACGACTACCAATTGACCGACGGGCTGTACACGGTGGAATACAGCCGATGGAACCGAAAGAAAGCAAACTACGACCAGCCACTTGGCATGATAACCTACAGTCTGCGTCCCGACGAGTCGATATATAGCGTTGCATACTATTATCGCCATCGAAAGGATACGCCTATGAAGCTGGAGTGGCAAACCGTAGTAGAAAGGCAGTTTGCCGACGCAGACTATTATCTGACCAAAGAATAATGCTTTACTGTCTAATAATCATACGCTCTACTGTCTAATTTTTAGACAATCTGCTTCCGCCAGGGCCTCAAGCCTTGGCGGATTCTTTTTATTAGCATACCTTTGCATCGTCAAAAAGCAATAAAACCGTATGAAGAGTTATTTCAGATTCCTGAGCCGCCACCGGCTGTTTACCTTTATCAATATCGTGGGGCTGTGCCTCTCGATGGCATTCCTGCTGCTGTTAGGCGACCTGATTTACCGTCAGACAACGGTGGAGAACTACCAGACGCGGGCCGACCGCACATTCGTCGTAGGCAACGAGATGTGCATGATGTCGAACTTCCGTGTGGGCGAGCGGCTGAAAGAGCGTTTCCCTGAGGTGGAAGACTGGTGCTCAATGGCTGGCTACGGCATGACGTTCAGCATTGGTGGACAGAAAGCAGACACCAAAGTGCTCGTCACGGGTCAGAACTTCTTTACGTTCTTCGACTACCGCCTGCTGACGGGCGACCGTCGGAAGGTGCTCAGTGCGCCCAATCAGATTGTGGTGAGCAAGTCGTTCGCACAGCGCTATTGGCCCGATGAGAGTCCAATAGGCAAGGAGATGGTGCTGGGTGATGACGAAATGGAGTTAGGCGATGCGAACGACGGGAAAGGCCATATCACTTATACCGTCAGCGGAATCATGGACGATTTTGACCGAAGCATCATCCCCGACGGCTATGAATGCGTGTTCAACGTTGAGAACCTGCGCCACTTCCACTATTCGGCCTGGAGCGAGCAGATGAACAACGCGTCGTGCAGCGTGCTCTTCCTGATGCAGCGCGATGGCTGCGACCTGCGAGGCAAAACTGGCGACATGATCGACTATCTGAAGACTTTCTTCTGGATTTACCGGATGGAAGCGGCAAAGGAACTGACGCTCACGCCGTTCTCCACTATCTACTATGATGCTATGGAGTGTTCGTTAGGTCAGGAAGACATCAATC
>DJXW01000018.1 GCA_002449845.1 Prevotella sp. UBA6994 | reverse complement strand
AAAAAGTTTTAGCGGACACTAATAACTAATTATCAATGGTCATTCCCGTTTTTGTAACTTGTATTCAACATTCAGTCTAACCATTGACAATCAGTTAAAGACGTTTTCGATGCGCTAAAGTGATTGTACCGCAAAACTCAATGACGATATGCGACTAATGGCGGAGTGAGTATTCTAATTCTATTTCTCAATAGTAACCATTATCTTTTGCAATTGTTTTTCTAAACTTGATGGTCCAACAAGCAATTCATATTTGCCTGGTACGACGCGCATCGTGTTCGTTTGCTCATCCCAATTCTCAAAGCGTTCCTTGGGAAAGTCAATACTAACCGTTTGACTTTCTCCTAATTTCAGGTTCACGCGAGTATACCCACGCAAGGTTTTCAGTGGTCCTGACTTGTCGGCAGGACGACGCAGATATACTTGCACAATTTCCGTTCCTTCCATTGTACCTGTGTTCTTTACGTTGACGGTAATCTTTCCATTTTTGTAACAAGGCTTCCCATATCTGTAAGAAGTGTAACTCAAACCATAGCCGAAGGGATAGAGTGGTTCGCCATGGAAATAGCGATAGGTGCGACCTTCCATCTTATACTCTTCGAATGGGGGTAGTTGGGTGTCGTCTTTGTAGAACGTCACGGCAAGTTTTCCAGAAGGGTTATAATCACCGAAGATGACATCTGCCAAAGCGTTTCCTCCTTGCTCTCCCGCATACCATGCTTGAATAATAGCATCGCACGTCTCTTCCTGTTCGGGAGCAAGGGCAACAGCACTACCCGAGCAATTCACAAGAATAACTTTCTTTCCTGCTTGATGCAATGCCCTAAGGATGTCGCGTTGCACTTGCGGTAGTTCTATGCTTGTGCGGTCGCCCCCATCAAAGCCAGGTAAGTTCACGCTGGCTTGTTCACGTTCAACGTTGGGTGAGATTCCTCCGACGAAGATAACGGTTTCCGCTTGTTGTGCTTGTGCAAGAATCTCTGGGATTGTGAATACTTTTTCCCCTTTCACCTCCATTTGCAGGGTGGTGCTCCCGTCTGCAGTTTCCGTTGATTTACCCACAACCATTTCCTGTACTGTCATGTCGGTGATGCTACATGCGGTGAGGTATGGGACTGCTCCCACTTTCGATTGAATACCCTCCAACGGTGTTACCGTATGCGTTGGCTTTCCGAAATAGATACCCCAAAGCATGGTGGAGTCTGCGGCATTCGGTCCTATCACCATCAACTTAGATGGTTGTGCCTTAATGACAGATGCATTCAATGGCAATATCCCATTGTTTTTTAACAATACCATTTGCTGTCTTCCCATTTCACGCGCCAGATCCTTGTGTTCTTTACAGGCAATGACACTGGCTGGAATCATTGTCCAATCCACCAAGGAGTCGGGGTCTAAGTTACCCAATTCTATGCGTCCTTTGAGCAACCGTCTCACACTGACATTGATCTGTTCCTCGGAGATGTCTCCACGACGAACGGCATCAGGCAGACTGTTATAGTGTGCACCACACTCCACATCCGTACCACTCAACACGGCTTTGGCAGCAGCGGCTGGTTGGTCTTTGGAAACTTCATGCTTATTGGGTTGCCAGAAATCGCCGATGGCTCCACAATCGCTAACCACCAATCCCTTGAATCCCCATTCGTCGCGAAGAATGTGTTGAAGCAAACGATTGGAACCACAACATGGGTCACCATCCACACGTTGATAGGCGCACATCACTTCCTTGACATTCCCCTCTTGCACTAATGCCTTGAATGCAGGTAGATATGTTTCCCATAGGTCGCGCATGGGTAGATTCTCGATATTGAATCTATGACGAAGTTTCTCGGGACCGCTATGAATGGCAAAATGTTTGGCACACGCATAAAGCTTGTAATATTTATGTGCACCATCACCTTGTAACCCTTTTACCACACGCAATCCCATCTGCGCGTTCATGAAAGGGTCCTCACCATAACTTTCTTGACCCCTTCCCCATCGAGGATCACGGAAGATATTAATGGTGGGAGTCCAAAAAGAAAGACAACTGTATTTACCAACTTTCCCTTCTTGGCGACCAAGTGTGTTTTTCGCACGAGCCTCATCGCTTACGGCGGTAAAGATTCGTTCTATCAAGTCGTCGTTGAATGAGCACGCCATACCGATACAGGATGGGAATACGGTGGATATACCATTTCGCCCCACTCCATGAAGGGCTTCACTCCACCAATCAAATGGTGGAACACCCAATCGAGGAATGCCAGGAGAACCATTCCGCATCAATCGTGTCTTTTCTTCCAATGTCAATCGTTGCAACAAATCTTCCGCCCTTTCTTCCGATGACAGGGCTGGATTTTGATAAGGTAATTGTTGGGCTCCAATATTTGTGGAGATTGCCAACGAAAGGTATAGTAAAATGTTTCTGATTTTCATGAGATATTTCTATTTGATGATTACTTTCTTGCCATTCTTGATATAGATGCCAGCGGGAACATTGCCCGTCATGCGTTGTCCTTGCAAGTTGTAAAGCACAACTTCATGTTGACCGCTGATGTCTACGGCATGGATAGCTGAAGCTTCCTTCATTATCACCGCAATGTTTTTCACGTTTCCCGTATATTGTCCGTTAGAACTTTGCCAAGTCATGGTCAATGTCTTCACGCCTTGTTTCATCTCTGCCGTATCAAACGAGTAATTTCGATACGATTGCCAGTTTCCCGTATTGGTGATGCTGATAGTCTTGTCAACCTCTATTTTTCCGCTGGTATTATCGGTGATTTGGAAACGCAACTTAAAATCGCTACGCGTAGTGGCTGCATCGAAATTGAACGTATATGTTCCCGTTTCCTTGCAATTGAGAAGGAAAGTTGCCTTATCGCCATGACTAAAACTATCAAATGAGTCGTTCAATACCTTTGCGGCTTTTTTGCCACTTGTATTAATAGTGATTTCAGCCTTGTCTAAGTTGAGTGCTTCTGTTGGGATAATCAACGCTCCCGTTATATCCTCTTCCGATGCATACTCTTGATATCCCATTGGTTCGCCATCTTCATTTTGTGCGACGGTGATATGCTCTACAAGCGAATTCAAATAACATTCCAAATGCGTATATCCCTCTTCATTGCGAATAATTCCATCGTTTTTGTCGTTTGGATTCAATCCATTGACAAGTTCCCATTCATCAGGCATACCGTCACCATCGGTATCTTTGGGAGCGGCTATACTTGTCAGTATCGACCAGGGATTCCAATCGTCATCTGCATCTATTGGCTTGATGTCGAAAGGCGTGTCAATAATTCCATACACGTCACCACTTCCCTTACCTGTATATGTGGCCTTTCCGTTTCTCGTATCACTTACCACGAGATCGTCCACTTCATCCCGATGCAACGAGGCACCTGCATATTGCAGCACTTTCTCGTATGCCCGTTCTGCCGTATGTGTCGTGACATACATGAAATTCAATGGTTCTCTTAAGCGCATGGTATCTTTAGTGGTAGATGTGTAGGTCCCCGTATTGTCGGAGATATGTGGATAGACACCTACCCCCCAATTGTCCTTAGTTACGGTAGGATAATTCGGGTTCACGTTTCCGTCAATGAAATACTTTCCCCAAATCATGTAACTACCATCAGTTTCCTTGGTGGTAATTCCCAATCCCGCAATACGCGTAGCATTTCGTCCACTCTTACTTTGCATCGTTCCAGGACCTGGCTTATAATAACAATTCACGATGTTGACTTTCATGCCTTCTCCACCATAACAACCATTTCCTGCCCAATTGTAATACACATTGTTGCGCAAGTCGGTGGTGTCTTGTTGTACATACATCGGACGGTTTGCCAATCGTGGTGTACGAGAATCATGATGTGCCAAGAGATTGTGGTGATAGGTAGCTCCTTTTCCACCCCAGTTTCCACCATATCCATGTGCATCTTTGGCATGGGTAGAATGGCGCAAGCTTTGTGAGATCAGACACCATTGCACAGTCATGTGTTCATTTCCATATACTGACAGGCATTCATCAACACTCCAACTCACCGAACAATGGTCGATGATGATGTTCTTTCCGTCGAATCCACTCAATCCATCGGGTTCTCCTTCCGACGTATCACCAGGGCGAAAGCGCATATATCGTATAATCACATTCGGAGCAGAAATGATGAATCCCCAATCTGCCACGCAAATACCATCGCCAGGAGCTGTTTGTCCTGCAATGGTCACGTTACCATTGCGTAGTTTTAATTCCGATTTCAAATGTATGGTACCACTCACATCAAACACAATGGTACGCGTACCACTTTGTTCACATGCCCACCTGAACGAGCCTGTGCCAGAATCATTGAGATTGGTTACATGGTAAACGGTTCCACCACGTCCACCAGTTACATATCGTCCATATCCTTCAGCGTCAGGGAAAGCGGGTGTTTTCTCTTTCAAAGTGGTTGGTTCCTGTGTATCTTCCACTATGATTTCAGAGCTTCCTCCCAATCCACCATTCAGGTTGGCAGAACGTATAGTGTATGTACCTTCTTCAGATGCTTGATAGGAGTTGCCTATCACGTTATCAAGATAATTGCCATTGAGGAAAATCACGTAACATCTTGCACTTTCCACGTCATCCCAAGTCAATGTCTTTCCGTTCACATTCACTTGAGGAGCTTTTGTAGTGATGGCTTCTTCCGTGGGCAACCAACTATCACTTCCTCCCAATACGTTTTCTACGGTAAACAAATTGGCTTGTTCATCGGTGAGAATAGGCGTATATTGATTGGTGCTGGTTGGGGAATTCTTGCGAGTAGAGAGGTCTATCAAGTTGCCATTCTTATCTATGGATTTATATTCATAGAAGTGGGTGGGTAATGTACTCATACTTCTCCATCCCGCATCAGACGGTAACACGTTCATGCGAGTGTTGAGGAAATATGCACGAGGCTCGTTTTGCCAAGGACGACCAAGGTCGTAGTTTTTGTCTGCTTTGAAATTGGGATATTCATTCACCGTACAATGTTGGAACACATATCCCCATTTCAGCATAGAACTGGTAGCTGGAGCCGTGATAGGACCAGGATTTGTCATAATCAACTCGCATTGATCGTAAAAATGGTTTCCTCCACCACAGATGTAATCTACGGCTCCGTAAATCTTACAATTCAGATAATAGCCACTTTCACCAGTTACTTGCGTATCTTGCTGACTTTGCATGGCAATGTTCTTCATGATTACCTTCTTTCCACCAGAGATAGCTACACCAACACCTGAACGTGCCTTGCCGAAATCCTTGTCATTGCGAATGGTGAAATCTTGTAAGTAGTTGCCTCCTGTGTTATTGATATTCAAGACCGGATTTGAAATACCGTCTCTGTTCCCATGAAGGATGACTCCATCACGACTCTCGCCGATGATGCTTACATTATAGGCTTTCAATGATTGTTCTTCACTACCAAAGTCATAATCTCCATTGCGCACGAAGATTATCTTGCGGGTTGCGGTGTTGCTTCCATTAGATGCATTGACGGCACTCAGCGTCTTTTTCCATTCAGATACATTACTAACTATATAGTCGTATGTTGCTTTCTTCACTTCCGCTTGATTTCCTACCTGGATATTTATGCTGATGGGGTCGGTGTTAGTATTTCCATACGTATCTTTAGCGGAACCTGTTGCTATCAAGAAGGTGTTCTGACTGTTATATGCTAAATTCCAGATGGCAAAACTCAATATGGCTGAACCACCCTCTGCTTTTACCGTAGTACGAGTGTTAGTGTCAGAAATGATTTCTGCCTCTGTATCTTTCATTTCTCGGTCAAAAGTCAATTCCACCACACAATGGTTTTTGTTCGTTGTCGATGTAACACGTGTGTTTTTCAAGATAGGTGCTGATGCTACCGTTACTTGTTCCACCAACATTTCAAACCACGCGACAGGTTGACCGCCACCATTCAACGTGAATGTAATGGGTTGTCCCGCTTCATGTCCTTCCATATTAATAATCAGGTCGTACATCGTTGCGTCTGGTTCCTGATAGTCGTGTTTGGTAGGAATCCACATCTTTGCACCTTGTGAACTAACGTTCGTCAACTCACCACCATTATAGTTGGCGTTGAAGTCTTTGAAGATGAGTTGTTTTACAACGACATTGGCAGGTACGGAGAGCGTATAACTACCAGCATCCATCTTAAAACTACTGTTTTCCCATCCATCTCCAATGCGTGAAATCGAATAGAGTCCATTGCTCCAACCATTATTTGTAATGCCTGCGCCCGTGTATTTGAGAGTGACCATTTCGTCATTTTCTCCCTTATTATAGATATGTATTCCACCAATGGTGAGTTGATAAGTGCGAGTTTGTTCGCCCATCTTTCCATCGATGGTATAAATGGCTTCGGTTCCATTGAGTGTTCCCTTCCCCTTGACGATGGTTCCATCGATAAGCTTTACTTCCACCTCCGGCATTTTCGTGTATATGTTTTGGTTGAAGGTTGCAGAATATGGTGCTTTGTTGAGTGCATCTGTCAAGTCAACCACGTTTCCGTCCACCGATACGCTACTTATTGTAATCTCACCAATACGGAAGACACGGAAGGTGTAATTACGTTTGGGAGAGGCAGCACCAGCTTGTTCGTCTGGGGTAAGCGTTATATGAATGATAACTTCCTTTCCCTTTTCAGGAGTGGGAAACGTGAATGTTCCGTCTCCATGATCTGTTATCTCTAAACCTTCTGCACTACAACTCACCGTTCCGTAAGCTTTCTCTACCTTAAACGTAGTGGTTGGTGAATTGTAATTGGCAGGTAAGTTGCATTGCCAGTCAGTTTCTATACCGTTAGTTACGTTTTGTCCTTCGATGCTTATGCCATTGACGATGGCCAAGTGTTGGGCATAATAGCGCATTTCCAAGTTTCGATAGTTACAAATAAACCCCGAACCACCAGAGAAACGGAATGCCAGATCATGTAATCCCTTGCTGATCTCACCTGGTAAGGAAATGGTAACGGGAACATAAGTGCTGGGAGCATCACTTTGTAACGTGTAAGTAGTTTGTGCTTCTATTTCCTCGGTTTTGGCATTCTTCACAATGATGTCTATGTTTCCACCAGTACTATAACGTGCCACCTCCCAAACCAAGGAGTAAACTCCTTCTTGCGTATTCTTAAATGAATAAGTGGCTACGCCACCATCTTTGATGTAACCCACATTGGCTCCTTCATTGACTACTCCACCACCATAATTACCCTTTGACAAGTCGAGCTTCCCGGGAATCGTCTCGATGTCATTGAGCGTGTAAAATGCCAAGTCGCCCCAATTGCCAGCATAATTTCCCGTGGTTTTGGTCACGGTGAACTTTAATGTGTATGTACCTGTTTGTAATTGTTCGAGTACATAATTATGTTGGATGGAGGGTGTCCAGTTGTTTGTGTTTTCAATGACTACGTTTTTACTGAGCACAATGTTTCCGTTGGCATGTGTCAATGTCATCTTCAGTTCTGCCTCCACCTTGGAGCCTGTCCTGAATGTCAGCAAGTAATCTTGTTGTTGGGAATTGTTGATGGTAAAACTCAACACCGTATTTTTTCCTGTGCTTCCCACATTAGCACCATTGTTCTCAACGGTGAAATTACTACCAGTAGCATCATTCCATGAGATATAGCTGCCATTCATGGTGGGAATGTTTACCGTTGCCGCTCTCAATTGAGTGTTCATTACAAACGCCGTGAAGAGCATGAGCGTGAATTGAATCAGTTTGCTTAGTTGACTATTCATGTTTTTTGATTTTATTTTTTTGCAAAGCTATGGTTATTTTGCTCATGTCATGTGTAATCTTTGATATAAATCGTCCACGTGTTAAATATTACCCCAATTTCACTAAATAATACACCTTATTTTTTTCATGAAAAAAGAAAAAATGTATCTTTGCACAAGGAAATACCTAAACATGGATATATGAGAAAATACATAACAATTTTGGCGTTGCTAATCACAATGACAGCATGGGCCCAACCGTATTCAAGTGTGCGTACATTTTCTTTGCGCGACGGGTTAGCATCAAATGTCATTTCCAGCATGGTACAAACTCACGATCAATTGATGTGGTTCTCGTCATGGAATGGATTGAGTTGTTATGATGGCTATACGTTTACCACGTTCAGCGACAAGTTGGGGTACAACCGTACACTGACTACCAATCGAATGCTCAAGCTCTCTGCCTCTCCCACTGGAAATATTTGGTGTCTCACATACGACCGTCAGGTATTCTTGTTCGATAGAATTTCTTGTCGGTTTATCAATATCTCCGACTTGGTAAATCGCGTATCCGGCAAGGCGTTTGTCTGTCAACGTTGTGTCTCTCTGCCTAATGGTTCCACTTGGTTATTCAGTCGCAATGAGGGGGAGGCATGTTATCGCATTGTCGAACATGGAACGATTGACGAAAAGTCGGTGCAAAAGTTCTGCGTGGAGAATGGCATGCTGAAAGGGAATGTTGTCTATGGAACGGAAATGGACGACTATGGTCATGAATGGGTATTAACAGATGGCGGTCCTACATTAGTAGGCGAGCAATTGAAGTGCGACATTCCGTTTATCTATATGAAACAAGTGGGAAGTCAAGTGTTTTTCGCGGCAAGAGACGGACAGTTTTCGGTGTATGATGCCACGAAAAAGACATTGGTTCCCCTGCGATTGTCTACGCCAATCCAACAAATCCAGACGATTGAAAAACTAAGCGAAGACCAATTGTTATTGCTTACCGACAAGGGTTTTCTGATTTATCACATAGGCAAAAAGACCTCTCGCCTATTGCCAAAGACCTCGTCTGTAGTTTTCTCATCCATTCATGTGGACAAGCAACAACGTATTTGGGCAATAGCGGAAAAGGGCGGTATCATGCTCATCACTCCCAACGACGGAAACATGCGGTGGTTGAGCACCCTACAACTATTGCCTACCTTGCGTCAAAGTACTCGCTCATTGGTTCACCAAGATAGGAACGGAACGATTTGGCTTGCTACGGAAGAGGGATTCTTCGGTTACTATGATGAACAAAACCAATTGTTAGTACCTGCCCATATACGTACCAATGCCGCCATGCCTTCTCTCGACCGATGGTTTGAGGATAGCTATGGCAACATCTGGTTTTCGGGTGAGCACGACTTGGCTTTGATTAATTTCGGGCAACATGTTTTCAATCATGTAACGCTGAACGGGATGCAACAAATCCGAAGTGTTTGTTACGATAGTCAAAATCGCCTATGGGCTGGCGACCTTGCCGGACATATTGCCGTGATGAACGAAGGCAATCAATTGATAGGTTATTTGACTACCGACGGCAAGATTCGACCCCAACTCTCCACGTTTTCAAGTCATATATATTGTCTCTATGAAGACAGCCAACGACGGATGTGGATAGGCACCAAGGGCGACGGTCTCTATTGCCTACATCCCAATGGGAGCATCAACCACTATCGCCACGACGAAGCCAATCCCTATTCATTGTGTAGCGACCAAGTGTACGACGTTCATGAAGACAGCAAGCATCGTATTTGGATTGGCACGTTTGAGAAAGGCATTTGCCTGATGCAAACTAAAAACGACGGACAAGCACAATTTATCCATACCGATAACATCTTGAAGGGTTATCCCGTGAACGACTATCACAAGGTAAGGCGTATCACGGAAACGGCAGATGGCAACATCATCGTATCTGCCTCTAATGGATTGGTGACGTTCTCAGAGCATTTTTCCAATCCCGCTACCATTCGCTTCTTTGCGCATAAACACGAACAGGGAGATACCACGTCGTTGCTTACCAGCGACGTGATGCATTCCTTCGTAACACACGACGGGCGCATTTTCGTTGCAACGGTAGGAGGCGGCGTTCAGGAAATAGTTGACAAGCAACCGCTTAAGGAGCATTTGTTCTTGAAGGTAGTAAACAGCATGGACGACGATAATGGCACCGTATTGTCGATTATTGAAGACAAAGACCATAATCTATGGATGGGAAGAGAGAATAGTCTCGTGATGAAAGGGGCAAAGACAGGACAGCTTTGGCGATTTGGTCCTGGTAACTTAGGCGAAAGGGTGGAACTCACCGAGGCCGAACCTACTTACAACCCACGAACGGGACAATTAGCATTTGCTACCACCAGCGGTTACGTAAGCTTCTTTCCTCAACAGATAGCACAAGAGGCATTCGTACCGCCATTGGTTATCAATAGCGTCTATTTCCATGGTTCGCGTGAATCGGTACACATGTTGCCTGGCGACTCACTTGACGTTCCTGCCAACCAACGCAATTTCACCGTTCATTTCTCTGCACTCGACTACCAAGACAACTACATGATTCGCTATGCGTATATGATGGAGGGAGTAGATCATGATTGGAATTACTTAGACAATGAACATAGCATCTCGTTCAGCAATCTCTCGTATGGCCATCATCGGTTGCTCATCCGTTCCACCAAT
Source organism: Prevotella sp. UBA6994 (assembly GCA_002449845.1). GTDB lineage: Bacteria > Bacteroidota > Bacteroidia > Bacteroidales > Bacteroidaceae > Prevotella. Next base: position 22,740 of record DJXW01000018.1, on the reverse strand, counting down.
CAATACGGCTCATGGGTAAACAATACAAAGACATTGTATATATACGTGCATCCCACGTTCTGGGAATCATGGTGGGCAAAACTGTTGTATCTCTTGTTGATGATAGGAGCCATCGCCGTTGCCGTATGGATTTACAGATTGCGCACCCGTGCTTCCATGGAACGACAACTCAACGACATGAAGACTCAGTTCTTCACCGATATTAGTCATAAACTTCGCACTCCACTTACACTCATCGGTGGTCCCGTTACACAGGTGCTTGAAGCGGGTGGATTAACTGATTCAGCCCGTCAGCATTTGGAAATGGTGAAGCGTAATGCCCACCGTATGTTGGAATTGGTGAATCGTATGTTGACTTATAGTAAAGAGCATAATACATATATTAGCGATGAAAACATTGATGATTTGCAAATAAAAAGCGAAGCAATGGAACTTTCATCTTCTATTTCCAATCTTTCATCTTCTGAAGATAAATACTTAAAACTCCTTATCGTGGAGGACAATGACGATTTGCGTGCTTTCCTTGTTAGTATTCTGTCATCTGACTATGCAGTTATGCAAGCAGCCAATGGAAAAGAAGGGTTGGAGATGGCAATGCGTGAACAACCCGATTTCATTCTCACAGATGTGATGATGCCCGAGATGGATGGGTTGGAAATGGTACATCGTATCAAGGAGAATCGTGATATTTCACACATTCCTATCGTTATCCTTTCTGCCAAGGCTTCATTAGACGACCGCATTGAAGGATTGAAGGCTGGTGTGAATGACTACATCACCAAGCCTTTCTCTGCCACTTATCTCAAACAAAGGATGCAGAATATTATCAGCAACCAGCGACTGCTCCAACAAAACACGATGGAGAATATCAATCAAGCGGTTGACAACAGTCAAAGTCAAGACGAAGGTCAGACATTACGACTTCGAGCTACTAATATTGTTGATTCCGACAAACAGATGATGGAACGACTGTTGGCTTACATTGAGGAACACCTTGCTGATACCGAACTCAAGATAGAGGACTTGGCGATAGCCGTCAACATGGGACGCACAGTGTTTTACAACAAGGTGAAAGCCATTGTTGGAATGAGTCCTGTGGAATTGTTGCGACATATACGTATCCAACACGCAGAGGATATGGTAGCAAAAAGCAACGAACCTTTCTCACAAATTGCTTATGCTGTGGGATTCAGTGATGCACGTTATTTTGGCAAGTGTTTCAAGAAACAAACAGGACTCACACCGTCAGAATATCGAGATCAAAGCGTAACGAAATGATTACGTTTCGTATATTATCTCTTTGGTGAGTGTAATGTGCAACAAAAAACATGGCGCATGTACTAAAACACACGCCATGTACGGATAGAAAACGATGTTTCGAAAACTCCCGTTCTACTCTTTTATGAATCTTAATAACTTACGAAACTTCTTATTTCACAACCATTTTCTTGCCATTTAAGATATAAATGCCTTTGGAAAGAGAGCGGAGGCTTTCGCCAACATACTGACCGTTGATTCCATAGATACGGTTGGTCATGATGTTGTTGGTTTTCATCTCGCTGATTCCAGTTGTCAAAGCCTGAGAACCTTCTCCTTCTGTTCCATCTATCTTTGTGAAGATGATGTTGTAAGTGTTGCCTACCCATTGACCAGCTGCGGTTTCACCGGCAATCTTCACTTTCACGAAGCCTTGAGGCATGGGGATTCCTTCTATGAAAATACTTTCATCCCTTGACCAGCTACCAGTGTTCGGCACTTCATAAACATTGTTGAAGAGTGTTGCGTCGTTCTCTCCTGCAACAGCTGTAACTCGAATGGAGCCACCTTCAGCAGGGTTTGCCATTGTCACGGTCATATTGTACTTGGCATCTTCTGTTGCGTAAATGTTATAAGTAACACTTCCATCTACATAACCAAATCCGATGTTCCCGGCACCTTCAATGCGCCATTTGTCAAACTCGCCCATAGCAAGGTTGAAGGGATTGAGGTAACTATTGGGAATCCAGTTGTAAATCTGAAGTGAAGAGAGCGAATTGATAGCAGTTGCAAGGTCGTTGTAAGCCTTTGTAAGAACTTCGGGTTCTCCGCTTGCAATGGCATCCTTTGCTTCGCTGATAGCAGCTTCCACGACTTCGATTGGTGTACGGTCGATGATAACATAGTCATAGACAGTTCCTGGAGCATAGGGTGAAATAGCATCTTGTGCTTTGTTAATGAGTTCTTGTACGCTTTCAGGAGTAAATCTTGCGAAATATTCTTTCTTGGCATTCTCCAATGCTATTGCACCAGCACCTTCAGTACCTGCTATCGGAGTGAACTTAAACAAACGTGGATTTCCTACGTATGAAGGTCCTGTACCTGTTATCTTGATGTAAACATATCCTTGTGGGATACCACCAATACGCATACTCTTTGGTTCGAACACCTGCCAACCACCTGTGCTTTCATATTCTTCGCTGACAGCATCTGCTACCGTAAAGTCGATGTCATTTTCATTGACGAAAACAACGAACTCCATCTTTGCACCATAATTCTGATGAGCGAATTCGAAATCTACTTGATATTCAGCATCAGTTGTGTTGTAAACCTTGTAAATCATATAACCACCCGATTGGAAATTGTCGAGTTGCATAATGCCACCGTCAGTCTTGTAAGAACAATTCTTGCTTTCTTTGTATGTTGTTACAACAAATGGATTGGTGTCATCAGTAGGAATGACGTTAATGGTTGTCAATCCAGCAAGAGCGTTAAGGGCATCTTTCAGTTTCTCGTATGCTTCCGTAGTAACTTCAATATCACTATCGAGAGCCTCATAAGCATCATCGAGAGCCTCCACAAGATTGTCGAGTAGCGTTCTGTCTTCTACCGAATAATAAGCAACAGATCCTTCAGTATATTTTCCAAGTATACCTTCTGCCTCTTGGCACAAATCACCCAACTGGCTTGTATCATAGGTTTGTTTGGGAATGTAGCGCACTAAGATATCACGAACGTTGGTGTATTGGTTGTAATACATGTGAAGAATGTAGGTTTTTCCTTCCTCCATGGCAAATTTTGTCATGTCTGGATTGCTCATGAATTGGTAGTTTGTCCAAGAACCATTAGCCGTACTTAGTTTGTAAAGTGGCATAACAACGGTGGTGCTGTCTTCAGCGAGGATGGTCATGTCGATTGTAGCGGCGTTATTGCTGCTAACGTAATATTGGATGAACCAATTGCCACTCTTGCCAGCGGTGAATTTATATGTAAAGTAGTTGTTTCTGGTGAATTCCAATTGTGTAGGATAATCTTCCAAGCCATTCTCCATTTCGTATGCACCATTTTCGTCATAGCCTCCAAGAGGAGCCATGGTTGACGGATTGTTGTATTCGCTATGATAGAGCAGTAAGTCAATACGCGTAGAATCGTTGTTCACCACAACTCCTTTTCCATGGCGCACGTCTTGCTCCTTAGCTTCTACGGCAGCAATGTCAGCTTCAATGATAGCTGTGTTTGCAGTTGTATAATCTGTAGCGATAGCGTTTAAAAATGCTTCGTAATCAGTTAACATATTGGCTGTAGTAGCATCTTGCAAACTGGTGAAATATTTAGTGCGATAAGCTTTTTGACTCGCACGAGCAGCTACGGCAGCTACTTCGCCAGATCCTTGTCCCAATACCTTGATACTCTTGAATTGTACCTTTTGTGGAGCAATGTTGTCATTACGCCAATATACGTGCATCCATACATGTACATAATTTAATCCTGCATGAAGGTTAACGGCAGAATAGAGATAAACTGGCGTTCCCAACTCAACTGGTTCTTCTGGTTCAACGGGAGTGTCATCACCATCTACAGGAACATCGAGATCTGGATCTCTGGGAGTTTGTAATTCTGCATCGGTGATAGAAGTTACATGTGCAAATTCTGCCCAATCAGGTTCGGTGTATTCATCTTCCGCATCGGAAGATGTAGCTGCCAATTGAACATTGTTGCCAGTGACATTTACCAAATATTCCACTCCATACATTCCATCGGCAGGAGCTTGTATTTGGAAAGTAAGTAGTTTGCTTCGTAACAATTTACGATTAGTTCCTTGCAAACTGTAAGGGTAATCCAGTTTCATTTGATCTGGATTAATAAAATCGGTCACGGGTTGTCCGATTACGTTGTCTGCCATTGCATGAGTAGCAAAGAACAGCCCTGCTATCATTGCAATCGACTTCATTGAGCGTAAAAATAAATTTCTCATAATTATTAGTGTTTTAATTGATTCGTTCGCTGCAAAAGTAGATAATTATCATTTTCCACAAGTGCAAATATTACCACATTATGGGTAGTTTTTGTTAGTTTGAATAATTCATAAGGGTTTTATTGACAAGTTTACCCTCAATATCATTTTCCGTCATAAGGAAATGTTTGATTCTTTTGTGATAGTTTGTTTTTGTATTGGTCAGACTATAGTTTTTCCATGACAGTGTGCCGTACATGTTGCCAGCAACTACAAAGCCACCGTTGGAAGAGATGTTTAGAGAATTGAAATTGATACGTTTTTTCATGTCCAAAACCATTTAAGAGAGAGAAAAAATCCAAGATCAATTGTTATTGAAAGTACCTTTACACACGAGAACCTATGTAATACGATGACAATAAGTCACTTCAAAGTGACATTTTTTCCAGATAGCGAGTAAGAAATACGATCTCTTTTATTGTGCTATGTATTTATTTAACGTGAGTTCGATATAAGACGATTTTAAGAGTCAGTACTGCCATTCTGACCGAGGTGGTGAAGGATGTGAGAGATGAAATAGTAACTTTTGTATAAAGAAAAATCATTTAGGTCGGGGGTAAATAATTTCCTATAAGGAAAGTCGCAAAACTATCCCTCACATCTCTCACCGTTGAAACATAGTAATCATTTCCACCTCGTAAATGATACACTTAGACAACGTAAACGATACGTTTAGCCATCATAGAATTGGGAAATAGCGACAAAGTTGATTCCATCAAAATGGTGGTAACGGATTACGAAAGAACTTTAAAGCACAAGGCTGATAGTATTATCAGGGTTGAGTCTAAGAAAATGGAGTACTTTTAGAGACATCCTTAGTTCAAGATAGCTGTTTATATTTACTTTACAAAAGTAGAGAAATATTTGTAAATTTCAAAGAATTGAGTCTTTTTTTTAAGTTATTACATAAATAGATACAAATATCCCGCTCAAATCGGATTCACACTTGCTGGATGTCACGGAAAGACATGAAGGATATGTGTTGAGTATGACTTTAACCTCAATGCCAATTAACTGACCGCTCCTGTTAAAGAAAAGGGTCTGGCATGAAATAGTCAGACCCTTGGATTTTGGAACGTCATTGTTCCAAAATGGTGTTTACAATTGATATTACGTCGGTAATGTTAACCACTCCGTCGCCATTGACATCTTCGCCTTTGGACGAGAATACTACCATCATTTTGGAATTCGGCATTATTTGGGCTGTCAATCGATTATTCTTGACGGATTTGGTGACATCCAATCCATTGATAAGTACCCTATCCAACCGACAACCCTCCTCTGGCGTAAATACGAAGGTGTTTTCCGTGCCATCATAGACAACCGTCTCACCAATGTTATTGGCAAACTCCAAGAAATCGTTGATGGTGACTTTTCCTTGGTCAGAGCAAGCGAGGATTAGCGAAACACCAGGTATTCCCTCTATACGAGTCAACCTGCTCCAGTCTGCAGTTGACTGGTAAGTCTCTATTAATCCATTCGGAACATAGAGGGTAGCGTTCGTGCAGTTTTGGAAAGCATCTTCACCCGTTTCGAAAACATCCGTGATATAAGAGGTTACTGATGTCAATGACTTACAGCCAGAGAAGGCACTTTTCCCGATGGAATCGACGGAATTTGGTATGACAATCGATGTCAACGCGCTGCATTGATAGTATTTGTAAATCGCATTATATCAATTACTTGTACTTTAAACGGTAGAAAAGTGATTGCCTAGATTCTAAAGATTGGGGAAAAGACGAACATTTAACGTTTTTAACTTTTTTGAACCACAAATAGCATACAAGTGTGCAATGAATTGATTAAGTCATGGCATTTTATTCTTGAAGTCGTCTTTTCTGGCAATATTGCCCCCTAATGTAAAAAGCGACACACTATTTATATAGGAATGCCATCTATACAGCTAGAAAAACGCTATTATTTGCCAATGAAACTTAATTTCAACACTTAAAGTATTGTAGTATGAAAGAATTTTTGTATCTTTGCGGTCGGAAATATTTGTTATCATTCCGACCATAATTTATATACAAAATCAATGGAGAATGCAGTAGTACAGCAGATTAGGAAAAGGATTACTCGCAGTAAGTTCGGCGAGATATTCTTTGTTTCATCTTTTCCCCAATATGATGTCGAGTACGTCACCAAGCTACTCGCCATATTTGAGAAAGAAGGATTGGTTACGCGTATAGCCAAAGGAGTGTATGTCAAGGCACGTAAGACACGTTTTGGCATCCTTTACCCTTCGGCTTACGAATTAGTGAAAGAAATTGCTAAACGAGATAAGGCAAAAGTTATACCAACTGGAGCCACAGCCGCTAATCGCTTAGGATTCTCAACGCAAGTACCCATGAATACTATTTTTCTGACTACTGGGTCTGGGCGAAAATTGAAATTAGGGAATCGAACAGTGACTCTGAAGCATGGGGCACCTAAGAACTTTGCATTCCGCGGACGTTTGATGCCAGAATTGGTACAAGCATTACGCAGCATTGGTGAGCATAACATCACTCAGGATGTTGAAGCGAGGATTAGACAACTGTTCTCGGAAACTCCTGAGACTGACACCATAGAATATGATTTATTGTTGGCTCCTGTATGGATGCGACAAGTTATAAAGAAAGGAATAAAATGAGTAAATGGATTGATTTCTCGCTCGACGAGCGAAAGGCGATGATACAAGGTGTGGTCGAGGCACGGCAAATTGATGAAGCTGCTGCCGAGAAGGACTGGTGGGTAACGGCAGTGTTGTATGCCCTTTTTCACACCAGTGTATCAGAATACCTGTTGTTCAAAGGTGGCACAAGTCTCAGTAAAGGCTGGGATATCATCAACCGATTCAGTGAAGATATAGACTTGGCGTTGAGCCGTGACTATTTTCTGAACGTCAAGCAACTCTCTTGTGCAAGTTGTACCAGTAATACGCAAATACATAATCTTCGAGAGAAAGGGCAAGACTTTCTGTTTGGTGAGTTTAAGGACGAGTTGATGAAAAAACTGGCTGATTTGGGACTTGACGTAACAGTTCTAACAGACAATAACATAACCAATGAAAATGGCGAGTCAAGAAAGGTACCACACGATAAAGACCCATCTGTTCTTTATGTTCAATATCCCTCACTCTACGATAGCCAAGCCGCATACGCAATACCAACGGTTAAAGTAGAGATTAGCGTGTTGTCAATGTCCGAGCCTTACGAGATGAGAAGAATTTCATCACTTATAGAACAGACATTCAAGGATGAAGATGTGGATTCCGACCTTGTCCAGACAATCCGCACTGTCAGTCCCGCTAGGACTTTCTTGGAAAAGGCCTTCCTTTTGTGCGAGGAGTTCCAGAAGGACGAACCGAGAACGCATAGAATGACACGTCACTTCTACGACTTGGAGAAACTGATGCAAACCCCATACGCAGAAATGGCTCTTAATGATTTGGTGCTCTATCATGAGATTGTGGAACATCGTCGCAAGTTCTATCATGTTGGTTATGTGAATTACGACAAGGAGCTACCTGCCACTATTCAGATTGTACCAAGTGACGAACTGATGTCCTCTTACGAAGCTGACTATAACGAAATGAAGGAGAGCTTCATTTATGGGCAACCTCTGACTTTCGGCGAGTTGATGGAAAAGATAACGAACCTTCAAGAACAATTCCGAGCTTTAGATGTCCCTAAAGGTTGAATGAAGATGAATTTTTAACAAAATCTACTTTTTCTCCAACCTCTGCCACAGTTTGGCGCACCCCCAGTATAATTTTGCAGAAAAAACAAAGAAATATGGACAACGACAGAGGACAAAGTTTGATAACCAAGTACGTCTGGGTGATAGAAACCATATATCGCAGACGGAAGATTTCATTCAAAGAACTGAATGAACTCTGGCTTCGTGATGACATCAGCAGAGGTGTGGACATTCCCAAACGTACCTTTGACAATTGGCGTTATGTCATCTGGGATATGTTTGGCATCAACATCGCAAATGAAGGGCGTGGCGAGTACCGTTACTACATCGAGAATGAAGAGGATATTAGCAAGAACGGACTCCGTTCCTGGCTTTACAACACTTTCTGTGTGAGCAATGCCTTGGCAAACAGCCAGAGCATTAAAGAACGTATTATTTTGGAATACGTACCGTCTGGTCAGGACTACCTTCAGCCCATCATTGAGTCCATGAAGGAAAACCGTGTGCTAAACATGACTTATCACAGTTATTGGAAGGATGAGGAGAATAACTTCGATGTTCAGCCGTATTGTGTAAAACTGTTCCGGCAGCGTTGGTACATGGTGGCTCGTAGCACTTATTCCTATTATTATGAGAAAGGGCCACGCATCTATTCCCTTGATCGTATCAAATATCTTCATGCAACAGACGAGACTTTTGAAATGCCAAAGAACTGGACGGCAGAGGATTTCTTTGACGGCTGCTTTGGAATCATTGCTGAACAGTCTGTCAAAATCCAACCTGTTAAGTTAAAAGTATCAGCAGGACAGGCCAACTACATCCGTGACCTGAAGATGCACGAGTCGCAGGAAGAGATAGAGCGCAATGAAGAGTATAGCATCTTTACCTTTAATCTCCGTCCAGAGTTCGATTTCCAGCAGGAACTGCTTTGGAATGGTGAAGACATGGAGGTACTTGAACCCTACTGGCTCCGCAAAGAGATTGCCGGTAAGATTAAGAGAATGTGGAACAAATACAAAGATGACAAAAAATGAAAGACTTTGCAGCTATAGATTTTGAAACGGCAAACAATGAGCGCAGTAGCGTATGCTCTGTAGGTATTGTCATTGTGCGTAATGGTGAGATTGTAGATTCGTTCTATTCCCTTATCCAACCAGAGCCGAACTATTATAACTATTGGTGTTCTCAGGTTCATGGTCTCTGTCATGAAGATACTGACGATGCTCCTGTATTCCCCAAAGTATGGTCACAAATAGAGCCTCTAATAAAAGGTTTACCTCTTGTGGCTCATAATAAGCCTTTTGATGAAGGTTGTCTGAAGGCCGTATTCCGTGTATATCAAATGGATTACCCAGACTATGAGTTCTATGACACTCTTTGTGTTTCACGGCGGGTCCTCCCAGATTTAGAAAACCACCAGCTTCAAACCGTAGCTACCGCCTGTGGTTATGAGCTGGAAAACCATCATCACGCACTTGCTGATGCAGAGGCATGTGCTTGGATAGCAAGAGAAATATTGTAATAAGCATATATTTATGACGATTGACCCGATAAAGCACATAAAAGAGTTCATTCACGATTATCTACATGATAATTTGGACGAATTAGTTAACTTCCGACTGTATGATCTAAGAGAAGACGAGAAGTATGGTTGTCCCAATCGGAAGTTCGATTCGGATGACACTAATATAATGCGTGCAATCTATTGTGTTTTATTCTCCGACGCATGGCAAGGGCTGACAATGGATACACTCGAAGATTATACCTTCAGAGGTGATACTATGAACACGTACAATACGATGTTTGGAAGACCATGTAATGATTCGCTTCATCCTGGATTAGATAAGTTCAGCCCGTCTAGTGAACTTATCACAAAGGTGGAATATTTCCAAAACTGTGTATGTGGCACCATTGGCAATATGTGTGTCCTGCCGAATATTGGGCATAAATACAACGGTGAGTACGAAACATTGAATACTTACCGAGGATGCCACTATATCTGGCATGACTTCTTCGATCAATTCCTTGTTGCTTTAGAATCCGTGTTGGAGAAAAAAGAAGATGCGGACTATCCTCTTCAGAAACATATAATGCTTAATGAGCAGGTTTTTCGCCCTTATATGAATGATGAGGGTATTACACGCCTTTCCCAAGCCTTGCTGTGGGAAGACTACCTTAATAAGGATGGAAAGCCCTTTATATCATCTAAAGGTTTCTTCTATTGGAGGAATTTTGACATGACTGCTGATGATTATTTGCTTGAAGCGGAACGCTATGTAGATTTTGCTACAAGAGTCATCCGTCATAGAGCAGAAATTATGGTTAAGAAATTAAAGATTAAACTATATATGAAACACAGAACAATTGACCCAGTGGCAATTAAAGAGTTGACTTGCTTAGATTTTCATATTCCATCATATCAGCGCGGTTACAGATGGACCACGCAACAGGTTAGCGAATTACTTGAAGATATTGAAGATTTCTGCGAAAAGGGAGCAAAAGGTATTTACTGCATACAGCCGCTTGTAGTGAAGGAACACGGCACTTCCTGGGACGTGATAGATGGACAGCAACGACTTACCACCATCAATATCATTCTTTCCTGTTTAAATCAGGAAAAGTATAAGCTGCAATATCAGACAAGGCCCAAAAGCCAGATGTTCCTCAGCTATATTCTCAATCGTACGGAAGAGGAAGCCAAGGAGAATATCGACTTCTATCACATGATTGAGGCACGTAACTTCATTCTTCGTTGGAAACAAGGTAAGGATGAAGAGTATATCAAGGAATTCACAAAAATCTTGTTAGACAAGGTTAAATTCATATGGTATGATACGGACACACAAGACCCAATTGAGGTATTTACTCGCTTAAACATTGATAAAATACCGCTTACTTCAGCAGAACTAATTAAAGCTATCCTGCTTAACCGTTCTAACTTCCCGTCAGACGATAACTATGAGAGGATTCGGCTCATACAACAGGATATCGCTTCACAATGGAACGAGATAGAAGCAATGTTACAAAACGATGAATTTTGGCTTTTCTTTCATGATGATACTTATACACAAGAAACACGAATTGATTTCATCTTTGAATTGATGTGTAGCCAGCGTGTATTGGGTGAGCCGACAGAGGATATTGGCACCGACCAATCTCGTGTATTTCGCTATTTTTATGGTTATTTTCACGATTCAAAATACAGCGATACGACGCTAAAAATTGTTTGGGAAAAGGTTAAGAAAATATATAGCACACTCTATGAGTGGTTTACGCATCTTGAACTTTACCACTATATAGGATACTTGATGGCTCGTCCTAAGGAATCCACACGACAGAAAGGAAACCCCGCAGCCCAGCAAGCACTCCTCTTCAAATATCTCACTGAATGGAACAAGCCAGGCATGACTATTGGAAAGTTCAAGGAATATCTCATTGGTGAAATCAACGACACGCTGAATGATTGCGCAGACCTTGGAAAGATTTACGAACTGAAAGGTTGCCCGAAGACACAATGTCGACCACTATTGCTCCTACATAATGTAGAATCGGTCATCCAACAGGGTCTGATTGTGCAGAAGGAGTATGGTCAGAGTGTCTTTACAAAATTCCCGTTCAATCTTTACAAAAAAGAAAAATGGGATGTAGAACACATTGACTCCAATACTTCTAATGAACTCACAAGTTTTAATGAGCAGAAGGAATGGCTTCTGACAACATACATTATCTCGACTGATGAACAAAGGAAAGACATAAAGAACTTCTGTCTTAATATGCAGGACAACGATAATGAGGCAGAGCGTAAGCGTATTTTTGATAAACTGGCACAGGAGATTCTTCCAGAAGGAAATGCTGAAGAATATCTCGACGAAGAAGAAAAAAACATGGTATGGAACTTCACTCTGCTAGACGAAAGTACGAATAGAAGCTACGGAAACGCAATCTTTCCTGCCAAACGTCGCACCATCATAGGGAAGGAACAAGGCGTGTATTATCCTATACCTACATTTAATAAGGAAAAAGGCTTTGAGGTTCCCGTGGAGCGCAAAGCCAAGTCTGCCTTCATTCCACCTTGCACGAAACAGGCATTCATGAAATATTACAGCCCTACATCCGGAAGCATGGTGGCATGGACTAAAAATGATGCCGAAGCTTATCTGAAGAATATTTATCGTATCTTATCCCAGAAATTCAAAGTTAAAGACTATGTTTCAGACACTATATAATATACTGCGTCAGCAACGCATCGAAATTCCCATTATTCAGCGCGATTACGCTCAGGGACGTGAAAATAAGATGTATCTTCGTGAGCGCTTGCTCGGGAAGATGATTAAGGCTCTGCAAGATAGGTCTGGCAAAGATACTTTGAGCCTTGATTTCGTTTATGGCACAAATGAACATGGTGCCATGTGGCCATTGGATGGACAGCAACGTCTAACTACACTGTGGCTACTTCACTGGTATCTTGCCGTGAGGACAAATAACCTTGCCTCTGCAGAGGGGTGGCTCAGTCAGTTTACTTATGAAACCCGTACAACTTCTCGCGATTTCTGCAAGAGTCTCTGCAACATGGATACGGAGGCCTTCAATCAGAGTGGCATGAAACTCGTGGATTTCATTAAGGACCAGACATGGTTCTACTCAAAATATAAGCAAGATCCTACTATACAGGGAATGCTCCGGACGCTGGGAGGAACGAATATCACAAATTCTGAAAACGTGGACATTCAAGATGGTATAGAGGAGTTTCTTGCTGACGACAATAACTGTTCTGAGTATTGGGAGCGATTGTTAGCTGACGATTGTCCAATTTACTTTCTCTTCAAGGACATGAAGGATGAGAATCTGCCATTATCGGATGATCTTTATATAAAGATGAATGCCAGAGGAAAACAGCTGACGGACTTTGAAAACTTTAAAGCTGATCTTATCGGATATGCTCCAAACGAGGACAAGCCCAACGAAAAACTTTTCAATCATAAAACAGCTTCGCTCATTGACAATGAGTGGACGGATGTGTTCTGGAAAGAAGCGAGTTCTAAGGGTATCTTTAAGGTGGATGACATATACTATAAGTTCTTGCGCCGCTATTTTCTTGACAGGCTGATTGCCACGACATCCCGTAACGTACAGGAAATGCAACAGATTAATCTGTATCAAGACCTCTATAAAGGCAAAGAGAACTATGATGGACTAAAAGGATATGACGAGGTACTAACATCAGAAACAATTAGTTCTTTAGAAAAGCTGTTTGCTCGTTGGAATGGAGCGAAGATTGCTCCTTATTGGGAAGAAACCGACGTATTCGCCTTTATTCCAGAATATGTTGTCAAAGAAACAGGCAAAGATGACGAGCCTACAGTTGTGGAGGTTTCATCTATTAGTCAAAAACAACGGGCTGTATTCCATGCAGTTTGTTGCTATTTTGAATATAATGAGATATTCAACAAAGAACAATTTGAACAATGGATGCGCTTCGTCTGGAATGTCGTGGAAAACAGCAGCTTGAACAACGAGGAAGCAATGATTGGTGCTATTCGTTTATTTGAGGAACTGCGTTCCAAAAGTGATAATATCTTGCAATTCCTCGCTTCTGATGAAAAAATTCGATCTAGTTTCGCGGCAAAGCAGGTGGAAGAGGAACGCTTCAAGGCTAAACTGCTATGTGGTAAAAATAGAGAAGAATGGCTAAGACTCATAAGAGAAGCCGAGGAAATGCAGTTCTTTAAAGGAAACATCGCTTGTTTGCTCCGTTATGATAGCAAGGAATTCGTAGAGGATATTGAATGTTTCAAAGTGAAACTCTTGCATGCAAGTACTTACTTCGATGACAAAGAGGTCAGAAAGGAATATGCGCTGTCACTCACAAAAGCTTTAATCCGTATAGCTCATCACTGGGAGCAGCTCGTCGAACAATATATTTATGACACCAGTGCTGATGCATGGAAAGAAAAAATACTTCATAGCACAAATCCAAATTACTATAAGGAAGTACATACACTCTTGACAGCAGATAACCTTGATGAGCTTGACTTTATAAGCATTGAGGACGGAGAAAGGGATTGGGTTAAATCAGCCAATCATATTAAAATGCTATTCGCTGAAAGCAAATTCTTAGAGGAAGAACCATACTATCGTTATGGAAAAATCGTAAGTAATGGATCTGAATGGAGGCTTCACTGGACTGCAGGTGTATTGACATTCTTCCCATATAGAAGGAACTATGCCTACTGTTTCGATTGGATTGACACAGATAGTAACTACTCTTTCCGTCGAAATATTATGCTGTCGCATCCAAACATAGAAGTTGATTCTGATGTAAATTCATGTAACCAAGGAATATTCTGGAATTGGAGAGTGTATTTCAATTACCATGGAAACTCGTTCATGTGGGGATATGACAATATCATATATCTCCTTAATCGAATAAATGAACCCAAGAAAAGAGATTCAAATCATAAAAACGAAAGAGATGACAAATACTTTTGTATTCACATGAACGAACTGCCTGATATTTCGCAACAAGGACTGCTGATCCGGCTAACACATCTAGCAGAAGAAGCTTCAATGTGATTACGATTATCAAGGTGTCTCTTCAATCTAACGATTTTTGTTATAAACAATATCCCAAATAACATGAAAAGGTATCGATTCGTGCATTTGAATGTTCATTCCCATTACTCAATAATGGATGGATGCGCCAGTATTAGGGAATTGGTGGATGCTGCCATCAAAGACAGAATGCCTGGTATTGCTATTACTGATAATGGCAATATGTTTGGTATCATGGAATTTTTCGACTATGTTTGTCGCATTAACATCGAAAGACAAAAGAAAGGCAAGAAGTCTTTCAAACCTATCATCGGGTGTGAGCTGTATGTGGCCAAGAATGGATCTAAGGACAAAAAAGATGGTCACAAGGATTTGAAAGGGTTCCATCTTACTGTTCTTGTCAAGAACTTGACAGGCTATAAGAACCTCGTTAAGATTGTAAGCAATTCATGGACTGACGGTTTCTTTGGAAGCCCCCGAACAGACCGTGCGGAATTGGAGAAATATCATGAAGGTCTGATTGTCCTATCAGGTAGTGCTGGCAGCGAGGTATTTACTAAGATTTCCAAGGGTGACATAGAAGGTCTGGCGGAAACCATTAGATGGTATCAGCAGACTTTTGGGGAGGATTATTATCTGGAATTACAGCGTTGTGCTGATTATGACTTAAAGAGCGACACTCCGAGTAAACTGATGCTTGAACAGCAAAGGGTTAATGCCGTTCTAATTCAAAAATCAAAGGAATATGGCGTAAAAGTTGTAGCCACGAATGATGTTCATTATGTGGCTACAACCGATGCAAAAGCTTACAATGTTCAACTATGCGCTGCAACTAATAAGACGATGGAAGAACTTGCAGAACTGATACCAACTACAACTCGCTGGCTGAGAAGCAGGAAAGAAATGTGCGAACTATTCTCCGATATTCCTGATGCATTGGAGAATACAATGGAAATCTTTGACAAGGTTGAGTCCTATGACATACGCCATGCTCCCATTGTTCCTGCTATTAGCATTCCTGATGGGTTCGGGAATGAGAGAAGGGAAAAGGAAGACAACTATCTGGAATACCTTTCTTTTTTCAAAGCAAAACAGATATATGGAGAATCGCTTCCTGAAGATGTTACTGACAGGTTGACGTTTGAACTGCAAATCATTAAACAGAGAGCGGCTTCTGGCTATTTCCTTTTTTTACAGGATGTAGTCAATACTGCTCAATCAGAGCTTGGCGTATGGGTCGGCCCTGGACGTGGCTCAGCTGCGGGTAGTCTTGTATGTCATTGTTTAGGTATTACTAAGATTGACCCATTGAAACACGATTTACTCTTTGAACGTTTCCTAAGTCCAGAAGGTACGATGTTCCCAGACATAGATATAGACTTCGATGATGAAGGTAGAGAACGTGTCCTTGAATGGCTTCAGCAGAAATATGGCAAGGAATGCTGCGCCCATGTTGTTTCGTTCAACACATTCTCAACAGCTAATGCATTCAGCACGATAGCCAAAGCCAAGCAAATGCCTACTACTGAGACAATGGGTGTCAGCGAACTCTTGTCGTCTCATTGTGGTTATTATTGGCATTCCATAAAAGATGCTATCAAGTATGAACCAGAGTTGAGAAAGCGAGTTCGTAAGGCAGGAGCATCATTGCGTAACGCATTTGCCAATACTACCGTATTAGAAAGGAAAATCCGTGGATTAGGTGTCCATGCTTGTGGGTTTGTTGTTGCTGACGAGCCAGTGTCTAATTGGGCACCTGTCTCAACTTGTTCCATAGAAGATTCAAAGGGTAATGAAAAATTAGTGAACTGCACTCAATATGATGGATGGCATGTGGAATCATCCGGCCTTATTAAATTCGACTTCCTTGGTCTTAAAACGCTTTCCCAGATGAGGGATATTTGTGAAAGTATCAGAGTTCACGATGATAAGGATTTCGATATTGAAAAGAATCCGATTGATGATGAGAAGACAATGGAACTTTTCCAAACAGGCCAAACCGATGACGTGTTTCTGTTCAGTTCAAAAGGGATGCAAAAATACCTGCAAAAACTTCATCCTACATGCTTTGAGGATTTGGTCATCTTGAACTGCATGTATCGACCAGGGCCGATGGAATATATTTCAACTCTCGTCAAGCAAAAGCATTCCAAGAAGGAAGTCAAGTATATGATTCCTTGCATGGAAAAGTATCTTCACAATACTTATGGCATTATCGTTTATCAGGAACAGATAATGATGCTTTCTCGCTTGATTGCCAACTTTGATAGAAGTGAGAGCGACTTACTGAGAAAAGCCCTCGGTAAAAGGAAAAAGGATGTGCTTTCAGTTCTGAAGCCTCGTTTCATAGAAGGTGGCATAAAGAACGGACACAAAAAGAATGCCCTTGAAAAGGTATGGAATGAAATGGAGGCTAAAGGTATGTACGCTTTCCAAAAGTCTCATGCTGTTTGCTACACTTGGTTGGCCTATCAAACAGCTTATTTGAAAGCAAACTATCCCGATGAGTTCAAACAAGCCCTGGAGAAATATTCAGACTGATTTCATAATAGGTATTTTCAATTTTTCCTTGGAATTGCCATAAAGTTTCATTCGATAATAAACATTTCCTCGACCTCTGCTACCAACTGGCAGAGGTCTTTGTTTTCTTTGCACCACAAAACTTCACATGAACCAAAAATATATAAGAAAATGGCAGCAAGGAAGAAACTTGATTTGCTCACAGCAGTTGAGCAGATTGTGGAAAAAGCAAAGGGTACGGGGCTTAGTAGTGACTTTTATCGTAAGGCTGACAAATATATTAAATATGTGGCTGAAAAGATGGAACTCACCAAGGAGCAGAGTGTGATGATGGCACTGTTTGTAGACAACAGTGATGATACCAGTATAACTATAAGTGACTTCGGCAAATTCCTGGATTGTCGAACAACAAGAATAATTAGGTATATGCAGGAGATTGATGTTCTGGAAAAAAGAGAACTAATCAGATGCAGTCGTGATGGTAACCGTATCACTTATAGGGTTCCCTTGGAGGTTGTAGAGGCTTTTAAGAACAATGAGAAGTACATCCCCAAAGACTGCTCTGGCCTTTCATGTCAGGAGTTGTTCGGAGAGATAGAGGATGTGTTTGATTTGCGGAAAGATGGCGAATTGACTTATGAGGCTACTGTTGAAAAGATAAGGCATCTGTTCAATTGTAACAGCCAGCTGCTTTATGTTCAGAAAGTACGGAGCTACAACATGTCTGAGGTTGATACAATGATGCTGATTCTCTTCTCTCATCTTTTTGTGAACAACAATGATGACAATATCAGGTACCACGATCTCGATTTCCTTTATGAGAAACGCTGCTGGAACAGAATGAGGTCATATCTTAATGATGGAGAACATATACTTCTTACAGAAAAGATGATAGAGTACAACAACGACGACGGATTTGTTGACAGGGAATCTTTCCATATGACAGTAGAAGCCAAACGTCAATTGTTTGCAGAACTCAACCTTTCCTCCTTGAATCAAAGCAAGGCACGTGGCGATATGATTAAGTCTGAGGAAATAGTGCCAAAGAGTTTGTTCTATGGCGACAAATTAAGCTCCCAGATTGAAGAATTGGGCGGACTACTGGATGACGTGCAATACAAACAAATCCGTACACGCATGAAAGATTCGGGTTTCCGTTGTGGCTTTACTTGCCTCTTCTATGGTTCTGCCGGAACTGGCAAGACCGAAACTGTGTTACAACTTGCAAGACAAACGGGTCGTGACATTATGCAAGTCAATATATCCCAAATTAAGAGCATGTGGGTAGGCGAAAGCGAGAAGAATATAAAGCAAGTATTCGACAATTATCGGGCCAAAGCAAAAGAGTGTCGTATTACCCCCATTCTCTTATTCAACGAGGCTGATGCAATCATTGGTAAACGTCAGGAGGGAGCCGAGAGAGCTGTTGACAAGATGGAGAACTCTATCCAAAATATCATCCTTCAGGAAATGGAAACACTTGACGGAATCCTCATTGCCACAACCAATCTGGCACAAAACATGGACAAGGCTTTTGAACGGCGATTCCTCTATAAAATCAAGTTTGAAAAACCTACCACAGAGGCTCGTATGAGTATGTGGCGTGAAATGATACCAGTTCTGAAGGAAGAGGAAGTACGAATTTTAGCCACAAAGTATGATTTCAGTGGCGGTCAGATAGAAAATATTGCCAGACATTATACGATTGGAAACATCCTTCATGGTGAGTCCAAGAACATTGTGGAAGAGTTGAGCGTTTATTGTGACAGCGAAAGACTTGAAACCAAAGGGACAAAGAAAATAGGTTTTTGCATGTAAAAAAGAAATTTCACATATACTAAATAAAATCGTTAAAATGACATTTAATGAATTATTAAACAGTGATATTCTAAAAGATGTGCTGGATAATCCAAACAGCCTCATTTACATCGACATTGATGATATTAAAGATTTGTTCCAGCAAGAGAGTGAAATCCATGCGTTTAACGTAAAAGTAGACTATTTCGAAGAGCAACGGATGGAACTGCTTATGAAAAAGCTCAAAGAGGAAACGAAATCGAATCTCGATTTTTCACGCGCCCTTGTCTATATATTCTTTCCTGTATGTCATCCATTGCTGATGTCAGAACTTCATCATATTTATGAATGGATGGAGTCAATACAAGTTGAGATTATGATGAAGTGGGGAATGGCGACTCAATCTACTCAGGATCTTCGAGCAATCGTATTATTACAATAAAGGAAACTATGGGAGAAAAGAAACAGAAAAATTCTAACACAAACTGGAGTCACAAAAATGATTTCCAAATTGAAGAGGTTTGGAATACATATCATACCATCGCTCAATTAATCGTTCCTCGCTTACAAGCGTTCAAGGCTCTTGACAAACATGGATATTGTCCTTATTTCAAAGATATGCGAGAGTGGAACTGTGCTATTCAAAAGATGATTGACGCTTTTGAGTTGATGAAGTATGCAAATACATATTCGGAAGATGAAAAAAGGACAATCGAGCAAGGTCTTGATTTGTTCCGAAAGCATTTTTGTAATTTATGGGATTAAAAGATTCTGAAGTATCACTATACATGCTGAAAGAAATGAAAGACAATAAGGAACTAGTTACAGATGAAGATGATATGATCCTGTTTTTGGACACACAAAAAAGACCTACAGAATTTTATCTGAGTCACTTACTTGATTTGAACTTTGTATATCATGATAATAAAGAAGAGAACGTCAAAGATTTAAACGATCTCATTCAGGCAATAGAGAAGTATCGAGACTCACTGTAGTCTCACAGTATTCACATTAAAACAAATGTATTATGGCACTCTGGAGAATTGTAGTAAAGAACAGCGGAAACGCTGCATGTAAGGACAAAAGACAACGCCTTGAAAAAGGTATGTTCATCGAGACAAGTACGATTTCGCCTATACCTCCTATTGGGGTTGCGCGAGAACGACCAATGCTGGCACAGTTGTTCTTGAACAAGTACGGGATAGAGGTAAATGTACAAAACATGAACAGTGGATATTTCAATTGCGAAAAGATTGGGTGATGACTTTAAGTAAAGGACAATCTATTTGACTCTGTTCAAATTCACGAGCAATGGTTGCTGCTCAAAATTACAAGCAGTGACCATTGCTTATTTGGTGTGCAAAGTATGGCGTTCCGTTTTTACTGAAACCTTTCATGTGACGTTTCCAACGATAATATTGAAGGCTTGCCAAGTGATGGCTGGCGCCAATCAAGCGAAGCGATGATAGGTCTATGCTGCCCCTCCCTGCATTGGGGTGGCAAACAGAGTGAGCTCTGGTGTATCTGAATCCACTCTCAGGCGGCTTGCGGTGAAGGAACTTTTTCAAAAGTTCTAAGCCTAATTAGAGTTAACAGAAATTAACTCGCTTCGGAAACGCAAATTCTGCTGCGCGGAGCAAGCTCGTTTGAAGTATGGGAAAGAAGTTGCCCTGGTATCATCTTGCCACCAGTTTCCATTCGTGAGGATGACAGTCGCCCGAAGATATTTCAAAGTCACTACATCCCCATTTGCTTGCAATTTTATCTGGTCAGTCTCCCAAGCCTCGAATGAAGGCAGGGGTATTAGGCTACCCATGACTTTGAAAAAGTGGCATCGGCAAGCCGATTAGACTGACTGGATAAAATAGCCAGAGGTTTATTGCTGCCATTCATGGCCGACCATGTGTGAGAATTACTTCATGCCAGATTTCGTGACCTCTGC
Organism: Prevotella sp. UBA6994; assembly: GCA_002449845.1. Classification (GTDB taxonomy): domain Bacteria; phylum Bacteroidota; class Bacteroidia; order Bacteroidales; family Bacteroidaceae; genus Prevotella. The sequence continues at coordinate 1,978 of DJXW01000018.1, read as the reverse complement.
TTGCAGATTTATGTGGTCAATTCACCGTCCGATGAAAATCGGAACGGGTAGTGAGCTTCCCGATACTTGAAAAATGTGGCACATGGGCAAGCCCAGTGCCCCGTAGGCTTGAAAAATGGCTATACAGGTATGGACGGATGGCCTTGCCAGGGTGTAAGTCCCTACAAAGACTCGAAATTGGCTTCAGAAAGCGTCAAAACACATTCGTGGACAAAATAACACCCCTGGAATGGCGAAGCCACGAATTTGGGCATTTCTGAGGCTTCCTTGGCTTTGTCGCTTGAATGACAAGACATCGCATCGGTTACAGAACAAGGGTAATGGCTACTGCCGGAAGTCGCAAATCTTTGACAGGAGGGAAAGGAAAATGAGTAATTTGGATGGTTGACCGTCCAGAAATCTGCCGTACATCGCAAGCCCATTGCCATTGCATGATTTGCTGCGCATTTACCACATCCGCAAAACGCAACATGAAGCCATCCTTTGGAGTAGGATTGTATATCACCTATAGGGCTATACTCAATATAGTGTTATACAACTGGCTACTACAAAAGGGATTGTTGAAACTCCGTTTTTGTATAACTGTATATCTTATATAGGGATATACATTACCATACCATTGCGCCAGGTGTAAAGCAATACAGCTATGTCCTTATACATTCATACATGCTATACCGATATACTTGGTATAACCGTATATGCCAATATGCCCTATAGGTGTGTACAAACTATACACTGATACTCTGTATATCCTTACACACACTATAACGCTATACGGAGAATAAATCTATACTGGGTATCTGCTGATACAGGATATACCCCTATACGTTGTGGATGTGCATATGCCTATAGGCTTATACTCTTCCATAGTGTATAGGTATGCCATCGTTATATGGCTATACAAAAAAATGCAGACACGGAACCAGCATTCAGTTCGGTGTCTGCACAACAGGAGGAAACGTGCAACAGTCAGAAAAGTTCTTCAGACGACTGATTGGGTTCAATCTGAATTGGGCCACGTTTCTTCTCGTACTTGGCAATGCACTTGGAGAACATGCTTTCCACAACAGCCCTGACGGTCAAGTGCTCCTGCCAGGCGATAGCCCTGACCTTTGCAATGAGGTCTTTGTCACAGATGCAAGAGAAGTGGCCGACCTTATCAGCGGCCGCACCATCGGTACTGTCATCGTCCTTCCTCCTGCGCCCACGTTTACGGACTGGCTTCTCCACTTCTACAGGCTCCTGTTCCCTTGGCAAGGCATGTTGCTCTAGTATGATAGTGGATTCTGCCACTGCCTGTTCTGATGCAGCAGGAGATGCTACCACAGTCTGTTCTTTGATGGCGGAAGTGTCTTTCTGTATCTTCTGCGGCTCTATCTTTTGTTGTGTTGACGGCTTATTGGCAAAGATGCCATTAAAAACGTTGTCTGGCCCCATTATTCTGCACCTCCTTCCTGCAATTCATTGATAATGGGTTCAAAGGCATACTTGACAGCATTTCTCTGATAGATGGTCAGCGGAAGCAGTGTATTGTAGTCGCTGATGACCACGCTTCGCTTTATTCGTGGGGTTACTGTGCCATAGGCTTTCAGCTGCTCAATGGCCTTGTCTCTTTCCTGCTGGAGGTGTTCACGCCTTTCCTCGACCGAAACTATGCCATTGGGGACGAAGAATATCTTCGCTCCGAAATGAGCCTTAAATATCTCACAGAACATCTGCGTGGCATCAAGGGTATCGCTGTCATAGTGAATAGGTACCACTGCAATATCTGCATTGGAATAGATGACTTCGAGGTTCGGGTCAACGAGGTTGCCCGGACAGTCAATGATGACATCGTAAGGCAACTGCTTCAAGCCCTCCATGATTATTGCCACCTCTTCAGGAGCCCTGTCCCTGAGCGTGTTTATCTCCCAAGGCAAACTGGCATCAGGATTACTCTGTAGGTCACGCATACGATGACGGAACAGGGACTGCTGAA
>DJXW01000045.1 GCA_002449845.1 Prevotella sp. UBA6994 | reverse complement strand
CCATCCCGAACAGAGAAGTTAAGCCCGCCTGCGCCGATGGTACTGCGATGCAATGCGGGAGAGTAGGAGGCCGCCCCTTTCTCATCTGGGCACAGAGCCCTGTCGGTCCCCGCAGACGAATGAGCCTGCGGGGACCTTTTTTGTTTATCTTTGTGGTCTTAAATATTAAAGTATTATTAATAATTTCAAAGATAACTTTTATTTATTCTTCTTGTATGCTTGAACGGAAGTATATTGCTATTGACTTAAAGTCGTTTTACGCCTCTGTTGAGTGTGTGGATCGAGGACTTGATCCTCTTACCACAAATCTCGTTGTAGCAGATAAGAGTCGTACTGATAAGACTATTTGTTTGGCTGTTTCACCTTCGTTGAAGTCGTTTGGAATTGGAGGTCGTGCTCGTCTTTTTGAGGTTGTCCAATGTGTTAGAGATGTTAATTATAAACGACGAAAAGATGCAGGAGGAATTTTTTCTGGTAAATCTGTTAATTCTATTGAGTTATCAGAGAAACCTTACTTGGAATTAGATTATGTTGTAGCTTCTCCAAGAATGTCTCACTATATGGAAGTGAGTAGTGAAGTATATCAGGTTTACCTTAAATACATTGCTCCAGAAGATATTCATGTTTATAGTATTGATGAGGTATTTATGGACGTTACAACTTATCTGAAAAGTTATAAGATGACAGCCCATGAACTTGCTATGACCATGATACGAGAAGTTTTGGCAAAAACCGGAATAACTGCCACCGCTGGAATAGGTACTAATATGTATCTTTGTAAAGTTGCGATGGATATAGTGGCTAAACATGTTCCGGCAGACAAAGATGGGGTACGTATCGGAGAATTGGATGAAATGAGTTATCGCCAGAAATTATGGAATTTCAAACCACTTACGAGTTTTTGGCGAGTTGGACATGGCATTGCAGACAAATTGCGTCCTTATGGTATTGATACGATGGGAAAGATTGCACGTCTGTCATTGAGAAATGAAGATTTCCTTTATAAGTTGTTTGGAGTCAATGCTGAGTTGCTGATTGATCATGCTTGGGGATGGGAACCTTGTACGATGGAACAGGTTAAAGCATATAAACCAGATAACAATTCCTTTAGTAACGGACAGGTATTACAAAACGCATACGACTTTAAGAAAGCTCGTGTGGTGGTTCAAGAAATGGCAGAATCGATGGCTTTGGATCTTGTTGCCAAGAAATTAGTTACAAATCAGTTGGTATTGACCGTGGAATACGACATCGAATGTTTGACGAATCCCACTATTCGTCTTAAATATCATGGACCTGTGACTACCGATTATTATGGTAGGCAAGTGCCAAAACATGCACATGGTACTGCCAATCTCGAAAAATATACATCATCTTCATCAATCATTAGAAAGGCGGTTGTTGAACTATACGAAATAGTGGTGAATCCCGACTTATTGATTAGGCGATTAAATCTTACTACAAATCATGTCATAGACGAATCTTCTTCTGAACGGCAGCTTCAACCTCAACAATTGGATTTGTTTACTGATTATGACGAATTGGAAAAACAAAAGAAGGAGGAGAAATACACACTTGATAAGGAACGCAGAATGCAAGAGACTCAGATTGCTCTTAAAAAAAGATTTGGAAAGAATGCCATTTTAAAAGGCTTGAACTTTGAAGAAGGTTCAACGGCAAGAGAACGTAATGCACAAATAGGAGGACATAAAGCATGAACAACAAAGAAAGTGAGGATTATTCAGACATTATCCATTTGCCACATCATGTATCTCATAATCATCCACAGATGGCTATGATGGCTCGTGCCGCACAGTTTGCACCTTTTTCCGCATTAACTGGTTTTAATTCTGTAATACATGAGACAGCTCGTTTAACAGATCATGAAATCATTCTGGAAGATGATGCCAACTATCGTCTGAACACAGTGCTGTCCACATTGATGGAGAGGTTAGAGGAACATCCTACCATAAGCGTTTCTTATTTTATGCCTGATGAGCAAAAGTCAGGTGGAAAGTATGCTTCTGTCACAGGTCAATTGAAACGGATAAATGATTTTGAGCAAGTGATGATTATGGTAGATGGCACCACAATACCACTTGCTCATGTAATGGACATACAATATTAAATCTTTATTTTACTTCGTATGTCTAATGATTTTAATTGTTTTTATAACAATTCCTTTTACCAGATACTCCGACTCATCTGCATGAGTTCCTTATCATGATGTTGGCGAGACTCACATTTGTTGTCGAGTATCATTGTCACGCCTGTTTCCTCAGTATAGGGTTCCCACTTGGGAATACCTTTGACGTTAGGATTGCCCGTCTTGATGAAAGAAATCCAAATACTACTGATGAGTTTCTCAAATTTATAGGCGGTGGGTGAGGCTCCCGTCATTTCGCGTTGAAGACTCACGTTATGGAGCATAAACGGTAGCTCCATTCCGTGTGAGGAGCCAAGTGCGTTACTCTCAGGCTTCCATGTGAAAAGATAAAGATAAGCTGGTGCACCACCCTGAGCAGCTTTGGAAGCAGCTTGGCGCACGGCACCTGCACGAAAACCTGTGTCAACGTAGGTCATTTCTTTAGGCTCCGCTTTTGGGTATGCTTTCTTGAATGCAGTGATGTATTGACCAGCTTTGTCACCTTGGCGTTGGCGAATGGCAGCTTCTGCCTCATCCCAAGTCATGTCATGGCTTATGTCAAATGTGAACTCGTTGAAATCAGTGCCGATGAGCATGGGTACATCCTTTGAAACGGGCGAGGCGGGCTCGAATGGGTGTTGTGGCAGGATGGTACCATCAACCACGGGTGAAAAGCCACTACGGATGCCCTTTTGAGCCAATCGTGTTACAGCAAAGTTCAGTTCTTCGTAGGTATATTTTGAAAAATCTGCATTGGCAGTGGCAGGTTGTCCCAGTTCTTGAGCTAAGGCGATACCAAAGGGACGTGTCTGTTCGGGTAAAGCCTGACGTAACGTAGAGCCACTTTGTACGATGGCACGCTTGAATAGCCCCTTTGCTGAAGGCATGGCAAGCAATGTAGATACCTTGCCTCCACCTCCCGACTGTCCGCCGATTGTCACCTCGTTTGGATTCCCTCCGAATCTGGAAATATTATCACGCACCCATTCTAAGGCTTTCACAATATCCTGTTGACCTAAGTTTACACTGTTTGCATATTTGCCACCAAGACCAGTAAGATCAGCGTAACCGAGAATGTTAAGTCGGTGGTTCAAGTTCACCACGACAATATCACCCGCTTCAGCCAGTGCGCGACCTTCGTAGCATGGTAGGTCATGTCCAGAACCGCCGGCATAGCCACCGCCATGAATCCATACGAAGACAGGGCGTTGTTTCTTGTCGTTGATACTGGGTGTCCAAACGTTGAGTACTAAACAGTTCTTCTCATCCATTGGTTCCACTACGAATTGGTTGCCAAACCCATAGTCTGTTTGACTGTTGCGTTCGTTCCACTTCAGGTTCTCATTCTGTGGCGCTTGTGGTCCATAGACTTTGCATTGTCTGATGCCTTCAAACTTATCTGGGGCTTGTGGTGGCATAAATCGCTCAGCCTTGGCATACTGAATGCCTTTGAAGGTGAAAATACTACCGTCTTGATAACCTTCGATGGTGCCATAAACTGTTTCTACACGGGTGTGCTGTCCTGCCGTGATAGGTTGTGCCTTCACATTGGCAGTTGTAAAAGCTACCAGAAGTAGCATGGAAATCAATGTGTTGTATTTCATCATCGATATAGTTTAATAATCGTAGCTGTTTATTATTTGAGGAATAACTCCAATTGTTCCATTTCTTGTTTAAACTCCTGAGGCTTGAAGCCATGACCAGCACCAGGAATGATGTGTAGTTGAGTTCCAGAACGGTATAGTTGTTGGGCACGACGTGAATCTTCCATCGAAACCACACGATCTGCATCACCTTGTACGATAAGAACGGGACCACGATACTTCCCTATCATGTCGAGTGGGTGCATGTCATGAATTTCCTCAAAGAAACGACGACCCATCTTCACTCCCCATAATTCGGTGACATCCTTGATGCTTTCACGCTGAGGATAGCGTTCCCGCCAGTTGTCAGGGATGCATAGCGCAGGATAAACCAACATGAGTTGACTCACCTTTTTCTTCAATTCGGCAGCGGTAAGGGCTGATACAAGTCCACCTTGGCTCTCGCCGATAAGGACGATATGTCGATGTCCTTTGCTACGGAAGTATTTGACAATAGCACGTAGGTCGCTCACCTCGTCAAGAATCGACATGTTGAGAGTATTGTTATCGCTTCGGCTACGCACTGAGCCACAAGGGAAATCAAATGTGTAGCAAGAATAACCCAAGCGAGCAAGTGTTTCAAAGTAGTTGCGACCATACTCGTGACTGCCATTAAAACCATGAGCAATGATGGCGATGGGATTTTTTTTACGAATATTCTGCGGTGTAAATAATTCACCATAGATATGGCGATTGCCATTTTCTATCCAAAGCTCTTGTATATTTGATTGTAAGACGGGAGCTTGTCCTTGGGCTGTCTGAGCCATTGCTGTCATAGTAAGACACCAGGTGATTAGTAAACAAAGTCTTTTCATTGTCTTTTTGTTTTGGAAATGAAGAACATTTTATATAGATACTTTCACTCTACAAATTACTTATAGATAACCTCACATTTTGGTGCATCAAAGCGCATGGTGGCTTTGGTATTTGGCGTGAATATTGGCCAATTGGGTAAACCCTTAGCGTTGGGATTGCCAGTACGAGCAAAGTTGATTAATGCACTACTCATTTTGTCGCCAAGAGCAATACCTTCTTTGGTCGCTCCCGTCATAGAGGCACTCTTCAGAACGTTATTGAAGAAGAAAGGAATGTCGCTGTTATGACAAGCATGATTGTTACCGTCCATTGTGGGAACCTGGTAAGCTGAGAGATAGACATACACAGGAGCATCACCTGGCTGTGAGCGCAGCGTGGCTTGTTGGATAACAGCAGGACGTACGCGCTCGTCGATATTGGGAGCGGAAAACTCGTTGAGCGTAGAACCGATGAGCAATGGAATGTTGTGGCTGATACGTTCACTACCATTTTCAAAGATACCAGGCATGATGTCGTTGTCGTTTACTGGACCCCATCCTAAGCGGATACCGTGACCAATCTTCTTATCGCGGTGACGCTGACTCACTTCTCGGAATGCCTTGTTAGATGCTTCGAGTAATCGTTCATAAGGAATGTGCTGAATACTATCGATAGTTTGAGAGGTTAATCCCAAGTACCAAGCAGTCAGTTCGCCCACCTCACGGGCTTCTTTTTGTGGTGTGCTGCCAAGAAAAGAACCGCTCATAATCATTGCTCTATGGAACAAACCTTGTGCCGAAGGCATACATAATAGGGTAGATACTTTTCCACCGCCTCCCGACTGACCAAAAATAGTCACGCAATTTGGGTCACCACCGAAATAAGCAATATTTTCTTTCACCCATTGCAGGGCTGCTACGATATCTGTCATTCCGACATTGGCAGAGCCTTTGTATTTGTCTCCGAATGATGAGAGGTCGAGAAATCCCAATACATTTAAACGATGGTTGATGGTTACCACTACAACGTCGCCCTTATCAGCCAAGTTTCTTCCATCATAACCTGGATGTTCCTGACCGTTGCCCGATGTATATCCTCCACCATGCAACCAAAATAAGACAGGACGTTTTTTCCCATCATTCAATCCTTTTGTCCAAATATTCAATCTGAGACAATCCTCACTTTGAAATCCATCGTTCCACTGATAGAAAAATGCCGTTTGGTCATTTCTCCATCCTGTATTTCTGGCTTGTGGACATACTGGTCCCCAATGGCGTGAAGACCGAATGCCTGTCCAGGCATCTGGTCTTTGCGCAGTCATGAAACGTTCGGCTTTGGCGTAAGGAATACCTTTGTAAGTATATACACCCCGTTCGATGTATCCAGACACCTTGCCATACGTGGTTTGTGCTGTTGTAGCCTTTGTAGAACTGTCAAATACTTGTGCATTTGACATCAAAGGCAATATGACGGAAAGTATAATAAGTATCTTTTTCATAATTGTTGATGTTTTGATGAATAGTTATTGGTTGACTTTGATACGCATAATTGTAAACGACATGGGAGCAAACTCATAGTTGAATTGTTTGTCGAAACGACCGTACATCGTGGTGTTAGGAGAGATTTTTGTAGGTTCTGTAAAACTGTTCTCTTCCAAAGCGTTCCCAGAAAGTGTAATTACTTTGCCCATAGGCATTACGTTCTTGACACCTGTTATCTCAAAAGAACGAGAATATGTCTTGTCTGTACCATTTACCACTTTGATGATAAGTTCGCCAGTTTTTTCATCATAACCTGTTTGGCAGAAATGTCTTGTTTGTGATACAGGAGTGGCAACGGTAATTTCCTTACCATTTACAAACAATGTTGCGGATAGGGGAGTAACTACCAACTTGATGTCGTACCATTTGTTGTCTTCTACGGTTTGTTGCTTGCGCTTGCCTAATACGTCATTGGCTCTTCCCCTGTGAATAGGTTGGAAGGCTGTGGTACGATTGTTCCATCCACCGATGTTGGCAACATATCCATTCATTCCACTTTCATCCAATCCATAATAGATGAAAAATCCTTCATTACCTCCAAGTTTACGAGCTTTCAGTTGCAGGGTATAATTTTCCGCATTGAAAGTAGGTAATTGACTCATGGTAAGTTGTTCATTAGAAGTCTGTCTGATGATGTCACCCTCAACTTTCCATTCGCCACGTTTGTTGACAAATTGAGTTGGTTGGTAAGATGTCACCTTTCCATCTGCAGTAGTGATGGTAATGTCTTTATATTCACATTGTGTAGCATAACTGCCCAAGCCAATGCCGCCACTTCTGAATGGTTGTACCTCGCCAGCCGTAGTCGTTTCGTTGACAAAAACATTATATGTTGGACGGTTCTCAGCAGCCATTTGTTGTACATAGTAAGAAGCCCTACCGTAAACTTGTGAACTATTGATGTGTATGAGATTGCAAGGCCAGTCTCTTTTGTTTTCGTTTTCAAAGAGAGGCGCGTATGATGTCATCTTTACAATGTCGCTATTTCTCTCCATACCCATGATAAAGGCTGCTTCACTTAATGCTGCCAATAGATTTCCAGCTCCTACGCCACCGTTGCAAGCATATTCACCCACATAGATATCATGTGTACGTGGTGCATCATCAAACAGATGATTGTTGTTGAAGAAAAAGTCAGGGTTGCGATACCAATGTGGGTCAACCATATATTTTCCTGGAATCTGTTCCAAAAGTGGGTCAGTGTGTCCTAATGTATTGATAAATGTGATTTGAGGATACTCTGCACTCAGTTTTTTGAAGATATAGTTAAAGTGGGTTACGTATTCAGGTCCCACGTTTTCGTTTCCAATTTCCACATATTTCAAGGGGAAAGGTTTGGGATGACCAGCATCAGCTCGCATTTTTGCCCATTTGTTGGTGGCAGGGTCGGCAAGGGCGTAATCGATGGCATCTCTGAAATCCTGTATCACCGCATCCATGTCTGCATCGCTGCTCACATAGTCACCGTTGCGTACAGAGCAAGACATACCAGCATTGTCAACAAACATTCCGTCCATATTTAAGTCTTCGCAGAATTGCAGAAACTCATGATAACCCATGCCCCAAGTCGCACGGTATCCCCAAAGATCCCATTCTCCACGACGAGTCATTGGGTCTCCCAAAGTCTCTTTCCATTTCACGCGATTCTCGTAAGTGGCACCTTCAACGATACATCCACCAGGCCAACGCATGAATTTAGGATGTAAGTCCACAAGCATTTGGGCAACGTCAGCCCTTTGTCCGTTTTTACGTCCCTTGAAAGTGTTTTGCGGGAATAACGAAACGTAATCAACAAGTACAGTACCCTTTTGGTCAAATTCCAAAGCGAGTTCTCCCTTAGCAGCAGTGCTTGTGGCTGTGATGGTTCCTGTTAGTTCTGTCCAGTCTTTTATTTTCTTTCCTGCAAATTCTATGGAGCCGAGAGCTTCTCCCGTATTACCATTGATAAGTCGGGCAGTGATGGTTCCCTTATAGTTGTTGCTTTTCACGTAGAAGCGTAAATCATATTTCTCTCCTTGTTTCAATCCCATACCCCAATATCCCGTATTGATGAGTTTGGCTTTTCCGCCTTTCTGCATTTGAGAAATCTTGAGTTGCATGGCATGTGGGGTGTTGACATGGAGTGGGGAGCTAACCTTTATCACCTCACCTTTTACCGCACTTTTCTCACCAACCACTTTCCAACCGGTCATTTTCTTTTCTTCCATGTTCCAGGGGATGTTCCATTTGCGGTTGTTACGGTGCTCATAGTTTTGGCTATCTATGGCAAAGGCTCTTCCTTTCTTATAAGTCATGCTTGAAGGCAACACATGTTCTTCAAAACCACGGTTTTGCACCAATTCTGCATATAAGCCACCATCACCAGCATGGCTGATTTCCTCAAAGAAAATACCATAGAGGTTGGGCGATACCACAGCCCCTTTCTTGCTCATGTCTATACGGATGGGCTCTGTCTGTGCCATCGTACTCGTGGCACCTAACAAAAGTATTGAAGAAAAAATAAGTTTTTTCATTGTTAGATATTTATGTTATGATTAATAAAAAATAGGTTTATCTGCGTTTGTTTTGTTTCTTTGGCATTATAGGAATCAAGGAGTCCAAGTATTTTGTGTGGATTGTTTTATTTCTGGTAATTGTTCACTTAAAATTCTATTTGAGGGAATACTTGAACATCCTTGATTCTTTCACATCAACAACTTAAAAAGTATTATTCGTTTCTCTTATTTGAAGTTTTTTGCCTTCATGGTCCAATTGGGGAAATCTGCCAGTTGCGATTGCTGATAGATTGTGGCGTTCTCTGTCTTTCCCTTCAATTGCCAGTCGAGCCATTTCAGTGCCATCTTCGAGAACGAACCGCCAAACTCCTCAGCAAATGTGCCCATGTGTCCACCATGTGTAAGGTTGGCAAAGGCAACGGGTACATGTTTGATACGTTTGTAGTCTTTCTCTGCATTGGCGTATGCGATGTCATCGGTGTCACCTATGATGTACAACACTGGTGCGTGGTAGCTTTTGAGAGATTTCTTGCTGGCACCAGCCATTTCCATGTCGCCCATTCCCGTGTTAAACATCACGTAGGTTCTTACACGTGAATCATTAGCTACGGTAAGCAATTGAGCTCCGCCGCAAGATTGACCTCCCAATGCTATCTTCTCTGTATCCACTTGTTGGTAATAAGCACTGTTAGGATTGCTGTTTTGGGCAATAATCCAGTCTATGGCATCTGTCAAGAGCTTTCCGTCGGGAGTATGGTTAATCTTCCTGTCTTTCAAATCCCATTGCATCGAGCCAATTGCTATTACAATGTAACCATACGAGGCAATGTCGCTTAATACGCGTTCGTGCGTAATAGACGTATCATTACAACCGCCATTGGCAAACACTACCACTGGCAATTTACCGCCTCGCCGTGTTGCTTGTGCCATCATAGCTGGACGATAAACCACATAGTTTGGCAATGACAATTCTTCTACGGCAACGGCAGTGAATTTTCCACTACCACCCCCGTCCACTACTTTCAATTGTCGTAAAGTGGCGGCAGAATGTTCGTTTTTCAAGTGTCTTGCAAAGAAAGCGTCCATGGCTGGTTTGGTAATTTCAAGAGCAGATGAATAAGCAATACCGTGGTCACCATGTACTTTTACATATTGCACGTTACCACCAGCTTTCAGCATCTTCTCAACGTAATCATCGGTAAGGTTGGCTTTTACGATGGGGTCTTCATATCCCTGCAAAAGCAACATTGGAGAAGCATTGGGAGTGAAATATCCGATAGGCCACCATTCTGGATGTTTTGCCCAAGGACTACCTGGATGTCCAATCTCTGTGGGAGGAGAACCTGCTGCCACACACGTAACCCTACTACTATATTCCTGCCAAGGACCGTCGCCCTCCAGTTCTTTGTTATCTGACGAACAGGCAATCATCATTGACAAGTGGGCACCTGCTGAATGACCGTAAACACCTATGCGTTCAGGGTCAACACGCAATTCCTTGGCATGAGCCTTCAACCAGCGAATAGCACATTTCACGTCATTGATGCAAGCTGGGAATGGGGCTTCTTGATTCAGTCGATATTCTATAGATAGGGTTACATATCCCTGTTGAGCATAGTCGATGAGCAAGTCGCGAAACACATTGTCGGTTTTTGATCCTGCACTCCATCCTCCTCCATGAATGATGACGATGGCTGGACGCAGTTCCAGCTCTCCATAGTTCAGTGGATTGGCAATGTCGAGCACCCACGACTTGCTTTCTCCCTCACGATAGGGTACATTATTAATTAACTCAATACGTTGTTGGTTCATGCCAACTTTCTCTATAAAACCATCCATGATGGCGGTTGGTGTTCCCTTACTGTCAAATGCGCCTAACTTATATCCACCTGGTAAACATTGAGGTTCCCAATAGAACACTCCACGACAACGTCCGTTGGTCTCATTTCGAGCCTCACGAATAACTCGTGCCAATTGCCTGCGTCCTTCTTCCATAATTTCAGGACGTTTCTCATTTACCTCGTAGCCTGTTTCCACAATCATCACGTCACATCCAAACTTTTCACTCACGTGACGGATATTAGCTATACAGTCTGTGATAATCTGGTCTGCTTGCAGTTCGGGATGTCCTTCCATTGCCCAATAAGGATAGAGAGACATTCCCACCATGTCAAACTTTCCACCATATTTTAATATAATCCCGAGATTGTGGTCATACAGGTCGGGACGGTGACCGCGGTCAAGGTGTACGATGACAATGGCTTCTGGAAACACTTCTTTTACGGCATCATATCCAGTGCGAATAAATCCTGCATATTGCTTGGGATTTTTCTCAATATGTCCCATATCCCACAGCAAACCATTTGTGGTTTCGTTGCCCACCTGAACCCATCGAGGAGTTACGCCATTATTTTTTAATAAGGTGAGTACGTCTATTGTATGGTTGCGCAGGTCCTTTTTCATTTGCTCATAGTCGTGTCCTTTCCAAGCATTTGGGATTGGTTGCTTTCCTGGGTCAGCCCATGAGTCGCTATAATGGAAGTCTATCATCACGTCCATGCCTAATGCCTTTGCTCTCAGAGCCATTGCAAGCACCTCTTCCTTCCCGCATGAACCACCGCGAGGATTTACCCACACACGCAAGCGAATGGCGGAAATCTGATAGTCGTTCTTCAAGAGTTCCATACATTCGCGCTCGTTACCGTTTCTGTCGTGAAACTTAACGCCTCTTTTTTCCTGTCCGGCGAGAAAGCCCACGTCGGCACCCTTCACGAAATCATTTCCACCATTCTTTATCTGCGCCATCATGTTTATTGCGCAGAAAAGAAAAAGCGTCGAGATCATCATTTTCCTCATTGTCATAATACATTTGAGTTTTTGGTTATTTTGAATGCAAAACTAAGTATTTTTCTTTAAAAGACATTGAACTATTTGCACATTAGTTTGTACAAATGTAACATAATGCCTTGTACAAAGCATGATTACGGCTCATCATTGAATGTAATGAGAAAAATGATGGCTCGACGGGATATTTTAATCTCTTTCTTTATCTTACGACATACTTCTTCCCATGATTGATATAGATACCTTTAGCCATTGATTTTCCTTTTACTTTCATACCATGAATATTATAGATGGTATTATTCTCCAAGTTTGATGAGTGATTGAGTGTTTCAATTCCCGTTGTTATGTGTTTCTTGAAGAAATCCATGTAAATATTATACCAAGAAGATGGAGTTTCGTGTCCACCGGTAGGATTCACGAAGTATTGTTTTTCTACATTAGCTGGCAGGTTGTTGAATGGGGCAATGTTGGTGTGAGGTGGGCAAACATCGTCTTGCAGACTAAATGCCATATATACAGGACATGTAATCATGGTAGCCAGATTCTTGGTGTCAAAATAAGAAAGGAATGTATATAATTGTTCGTTGCTCAATCCCAATCTTCTTTGTTGCTGAAAAGCGACGTTTGCAGGCCAACTGGCAACTTGAAAGTAATCGGGGAAGTCGCCCATGAACGGGATAGACGGTGCAATGGCTTTCAAACGATGGTCGAGAGCTGCGGCTGCCAGCGTGAAAGCACCGCCTTGACTTGCTCCTTCTGCAAAGATATTTTCCTTATCCACCTTTTCTCTTGATACGAGGAAGTCGATGATACGCACCACATCCATGTAAGCACCTTTATAATAATAGGTGTCTTGGTTGCCAAATCCATATTGGAACCAATCACCGTATGTGTTTTTATACGGAGAGCGATTGTTGATAAGTTGACCTCTTGTGGCAGGAATGATTTCCACAAAGTTGGGATTGTCGTCGCCTCCCATGCACCACGGTTCGTAAGTACCGCCATCATAGCCTTGGTAATGTATGATGGCAGGATAAGTGCCAGAGGTGGTTGGCTCTGCGAAATATGCACGGACGATAGCCTCATCGTTATCGTTTAAGGGTAATGATTTCATTTCCAACAAATACACCTTTCGTCTTGCCGTTGACTTGGCGGGAATCTCTGTCAACGTGGCGTTCATGGGAATTTGAGCCAACGCATTCTTGGCAGAAGTCCAAAACTCATGGAAGTCGGGTTGGTAATCGGGAGCTGAAACCACTTGTTCTGGCTCATAGCCAATGACAAACGACTTGACGATTTCACTATTCACCAATGCCGTAACATGGTAGAATCCTGGTGCAGCATCAAATGCAATATCCATGTTTGTATTCGATTTTGCAGCTACTTTCCCCACTTTGTCAATGCTGCAATAGTCTTTCATCTTATCCGTTTTCACCACGAGTTTGGCATTTACCTGTACTTCATTCTCTGTCGGATTTGTTACCCTGATGGTAATGGTGGGTTTGTCGTTGCCTGTCCATAGCCATTTGTTGGTTACGGGTACGTCATACGTAAGTTCGGGAATCTTGTTCGGGTCTATGAGTTCAATGCCTGTCAACGTATATCCCACGCCTTGTATAATCATTCCGTTCTTTTGTATTTCGGAAAGCAGGTTTTGCGTGATGGTATAATCCACGTAGATGCTTTGCAATGCTTTGCCCGGAGCATCGGTTAACTCACCCCAACTACTGTTCTTGGGCAGCAATTGAGCACCGGCTTGTAATTCTGCAACGTGGAAACGCAGGATGCAGCCTGTCTTGGCAGAAGAGAACGTAGAGGCTGGTACTTGAAGATAGGTTGACCAATCTGTATTGAAAACCGTACGCCCCATCCATACGTAATCGTCATAGTTGCCACCGTCTCCCTTGATCAGTTCTATTTGCTTGAGTCGGTAACCAACTCCCGTTACCAGAAGTCCACTTTGTTGAAAGTCTTTCAGCATTCCTGCGGTGATGTAATAACTTACTTCCGTGATTCCCGCTTTCAATGGGGTGTTGCCAGCACCTGGCAGTTCTTTCCAAGAGCCATTCATGATAGACAATTGAGGCCAATCCGTCTGACCAATAAACTCTATCTTGAAAACGAGTTGGTCGCCTGCGGTAGATTCTAAGAATGAGGTGTTGCCAACGGTCACGAACGTTCCGGTGTTCCAACTGATTTCCGTGTCTCCTGACCATATTACCTCTGCTCTCAAAGAGAATGGTAGGAGCGTGATAAGCATGAGTGAAAGGAATAATTTTTTCATGATAGTTAGGTTGTTATGTGTTATTAGATGATTGTTTACATCTTTTATTCTTCCTCCATTTCCTTGTCTAATTGGTCATTCCATAGATATTCCTTTGTTTCTTTTACCACAATTCCGCTAAGGAAAAGGAGAGAGAGGAGGTTGGGGATAGCCATGAGCGCATTCATGCAGTCTGCCAAGTTCCAAACGATAGACAAACTGGTAATGCTTCCCACGAAAACGGCGATGATATACAGCGCACGATAAAGGGTAATGGAAAGTTTGCGCTTGCGTGAACGTTGCTGTTCAGAACCTTTATTCCATTTAGAGGCAAGATATTCAATGGATCTTTCTCCATAATAGCTCCATCCGAGAATGGTGCTAAAGGCAAAGGTGAGCAAACCAAACGATAGGATGGGAGCTCCCAGCAGAGGAATCTTGCTGAACGCTGCCTTCGTCAGAGCTGCACCGTCGCTATAGGTGATGTCGGGGTAGGCTATGATGCTTGAGACAATGACCAATCCGGTAAGCGCACAGATGATGACCGTATCCCAGAAAGTGCCTGTGCTGCTCACCAATGCCTGTCGTACGGGATTGCGCGTTTGAGCGGCGGCGGCTACGATGGGGGCTGAACCAAGTCCTGACTCATTGGAAAACAAACCACGGGCAATTCCAAACCTCGCTGCCATCATCACCGTGGTTCCTATAAATCCGCCACCGGCTGCCTGAGGAGAGAATGCCGACTTGCAAATGAGGCAGACGGCTTGCCAAAGATACGACTGGTTGACGATGAGGATGTAAATACAACCTAACACGTAAAACAAAGCCATGAACGGAACAAGCATACTGCATACGCGGGCAATGCTCTTGACACCTCCGAAAATGACTGCTGCCACCAATGCGCACACAACTGACCCTACCAAATAGGGGGAAATGCCGTAGGTCTCATGAGAGATAGTGGCAATGGCATTGGCTTGCACTGTGTTGCCGATTCCAAAGGAAGCACAGGCGGTAAAGATGGCAAAGAGAATGGCAAGCCATTTCCACCCTAAACCACGTTCGAGCGCATACATAGGACCGCCAATCATCTTGCCGTTTTCTGATTTCACCCTGAACTTGATGGCTAATAATCCTTCGGCATACTTCGTGGAAATACCGAATACTCCTGTAAGCCAACACCATAGCACGGCACCAGGACCGCCTAACGCCACCGCCGTGGCTACACCAATGATGTTACCCGTACCGATAGTTGCGGCAAGGGCTGTGGCGAGTGCGCCAAATTGAGACACGTCGCCTGATGCGTTTTTATCAGAACGGATAGATAATTTGATGGCAGTGAAGATTTTCCTTTGCGGAATCTTCAATCTGAAAGTGAGGTATATATGGGTTCCCAATAACAGGATAATCATTGGCCATCCCCATAGATAAGAACTAAGTGTTGCAAATATATCGTTTATCGTTTCCATACATGGTCTTTATTGATGAGAAACATCATGTTTGATTTTTACGTGTTCAAATCCCATCGATTGTAAGATTTGGTAGAACTGGGCGCTGGCATTTTGCTGTGCACTTTGGATGTTGCTTGGGGTCAGGCAACGACGTATCATCAAAGCCTTTGCCTTGTCGTACATCTCCGCCCGCGTTTGCTGATTCCACTTGCCTGCTTCAAAGAAAGTGGTGGTACGAGCCTCGTCTATGAAATTCGTGTCAAGCAACTTGATAGGGGGGAGGGTGACTAAAAGCGTGTCGTCTTTTACACTGATCCATCCTTCCTGAACGTCTTTCATGTCTATGCCCAAACGCAAGGTGCCGTAGTAGATACGAGTGAGTTCGTCATCACGGAACAATCCCTTGCGGATGGTATCAATCAGTTCTTCGTCGTTGATAGCCATAAATTCCCATTCGCCTATGTCTTTCAGGGCTTGTATTTGTGTGTCGCTGATGGTTACGTGGTTTTCGTTTTCTATGACTATTTTGGTTGAGCGAAATATCCACACGATTAACATGATGGTAATGGCAATCACCACGGCAAGGACAATCAACAACGTGGTGATGTCTTTACTCTGTTCTAAGAGTAAACGCAGCAAGGATTTATTTTTTCTTTCCATTTTCTATCGTTGAATTGTCGATGAGAGCGGGTATGTCGCTCACGGTAAACTTTCTCCTAAACGTGATTTTCACGTTTTCTTTCGGATAACCCATCTGTTCGATTAAAGGAATGAGAATGCGAGCGGCATTTACTCGCGCATTCTCGATGATGTCTAATTGGGGGATTGCCTTGATGATGGAATCTCTTCCCATCCTTTCGTATGAGGTGAGTTCCTCGTCAGTGAAATTGCTCCTGAGTATGGGGATGTGTTGTTTCACCTCTTTTCGGTCGATATGGGTGGCGGTGAGCATAATCTTGGGGTCGGGAAGTAGAATCTCAATCCTGTTTCCGCTCTTCTTCACATTCTTTTCCGAGAAGTCGGCAAAATCCACGTATGCCTTGAGGGTTGCGTCGATGGGAATGGCAATCTTACGGATTCCAAAGGGTAGGTCGATGGAAAATTTCTGGTTCATGAATGTTCCCGTGAGTTTCTTGTTGTCATCATGACTGATGATTTTTCTCACTTGGCACTCGGAGGAATAGAGACGTGAACACTTTTGTATCTGCATGACCATCGACTGGATGGTGTCGAAAGATTCCATCTTTTGTTCTGTCTTGTTGCCAGAACATGAAATCAGTAGTATATATATAAATATAATAATGTGTGTAAATCTTCTCATCGCTGTTTTATATAATGTGGCAAAGGTACGAAAAATATATTAAATCAAGTGGAAAGAAAAAATTTTTTTCATGATCGATTAAACTTCTCTTTCCTTTTTACGTCAAATTGATAGTTGCAACTAAATAAAAATAACAATTTAAAGAATAAAATTATGAAAAAATCAATTTTAGCAATTATAGCAACGGTCACGATAGCAACGTCAGCAATGGCACAGTCTGAAAATGGAAATGCTCAACAAGGTCGTAGAATGGACAAGACTGAAATGGTGAAACGTCAAACAGAACGCATGGTGAGCCAATACGGTCTTAACGAAACACAAGCTGTAAAACTGCAAGAACTGAATACAACTTTCGCTGATAAGATGCCTCGTATGAGAGGAGGACGACGTCCAAACGGTCAGCGTGGAGAAGGTATGCAAAGACAACGTAATACTGATGGCAATACTGGTGCTACAACTCAAGGCGAAAGACCAGAACGTCCCAGCAAGGAACAAATGGAAGCACGCTTGAAAGAGATGAAAGCTAATCAAGAGGCTTATGAGACTGAGTTGAAGAAAATCATGACTGAGGAGCAGTTTGCCAAGTATCAGGAAGACAGCAAAAAACGTTGGCAACAAGGTGGTCGCCGTGGCGGACCGAGAGGTGGAAACAGACAGAACGACTAGACAACATATAATTTCATAAACAGAACTTTTATTATATCGTGTGAGAACCTTAATAGGTTATTAGAGTATTTAGGTAACGGCATCTTCTATAAAAAGGAGGTGCCTTTTTTGTTATTAACTATTTTTTTTGTAATTTTGCCGAATAAAAGTTAGACACAATGAAAAGATTATTTTACGCTTTCGCATTTTCGCTTCTTCTTATGGGTGTAATTTCTTGTGATGAGAAACCCAAAAATGATATTATCATTACGAAAATGCCTCCTAAGACAGAAATTTCTAAGAACCCTTTGCAAGTAGGCAACTATTCGCAATCTCGTCAAGTGGAGTGGGTGGGGTCAACATACACG
Organism: Prevotella sp. UBA6994; assembly: GCA_002449845.1. GTDB lineage: Bacteria > Bacteroidota > Bacteroidia > Bacteroidales > Bacteroidaceae > Prevotella. Next base: position 5,848 of record DJXW01000045.1, on the reverse strand, counting down.
GTGGAGGTAAACAGGCAAGCCGATACAACATTGACAATCGTAAAGGATGATAACGGACAACGTTATTATGACAATAGGATTACTGTCAAGATTATCCGTAAAGACGGTAGTGAGTTCTTTAATCGTGCATTTACCAAAAAAGACTTTGATGGTTATGTAGATGCCTTGTATAAGAAAAATAGCGTGCTGTTGGGAATCGTCCTTGACAAGGCTGATGAAGACAATATCTATATGGCAGCAAGTGTTGGCTCACCAGATAAATCGAGCGACGAGTTTGTTCCACTTATCGTAAAGATTTCCAGGATGGGAGTCGTAAGCATCAGCAAAGATACGGATTTGGATACTTCCAATCAAGAACCTTCATCAGATAATAAAACAGAAAAAAGGGACATCGAGGATGAAGACGGTGTTTAATGAACCTTTTTATTCATTACACCTCCTTGAAAACTGACTTTAACAGACACAGGCTATTAATGCTCTGTTATTTTTCACCCAAGATTTTCTGTTCTCATATATAGTAACCATCGGTTTCTTGCATAGTAACCGATGGTTTCTTATATAGTGACCAATGGTTTCTTATATGGTGACTTTTTGATAACTTCTCTCATAATTCGCACTCAAAATGATATTTTTATATGTTTTTCGCTTGTTCCCTGTAGTATCGATATTTGCTAACCAATCTCCGAACTTTCATTGTAAAGAAAGCTCCGGTATAGTCAAAATGACTTCAATCGTAATGTCAAATTGCTCTTTGAAGAAAATTAAAAGTGAAGAAAAAGATATAAAAGTGATTGAGTTTTACAGAAAAAAAATATTTTCCTTCGTTATTTCGTGGGAAATTAGCTAATTTTGTATGCGCGTCTAAAATAATAAGGTACAATCTCGTCATAACAACCTCAGCACAATAAGAATGGAAAATAGAATCAAAGTAGTTCTTGCAGATAAGAAGAGAACAAACAAGTGGTTATCCGAGCAGTTGGAATGTGCACCTACTACTGTGAGTAAATGGTGTACCAATGCCAGCCAGCCACCTATGGAGACATTCGTCAAGATTGCAGAACTCCTCGAAGTCGATATAAACGAACTGTTGAGGATAGAGAAAAGCAAGTAATCGTATTAAAGGGTAGATGGTGTATACCTTTAAGTGGTAAAACTGTAAGAAAAGCAAGCATGGATAAAATAGTATCAAAACCAATACCACATTTCAAGAAAGGCGATGCTTTTGTAGAAAGCACTCCGCACCCTCTCGTTTTCATGGAGGTTAACGAGGTGGAAGTGGGACCTGGCGATAAAGACTTCTGTATTGTAACATGGTACTCTATTAACGAAAGTGGTCTCAATGCTCAGCGTCGATTCCCTATGGTTGCTGTTGATTGTGAGTTCTGTAACTTCGAGCCAATCTCTCGGAAACTTCTCAAAGAGGTCAAAAGCCTGATGCGCCAATTTGATGTGGAAGCAAAACAACTGACGGATAAGAAAGAAGCGAAATCATTGTTGAGGGAATATACTCGCAAGTTGATAGAGCTACTTCCCGATGCAGAAGAAAGACTGACGATAACAGCGCAAGAAGCAAAGGAGATAGTAACATACAAATGGCTCGATTGCACCGATGACAATTACTGGGTGGAAGAAGATCCTGACCTCAATGACATGTACGTTACACTTGTCTGTTACTCTTCCGAATCACACGATGATGAGAATAACGCAAACATTACCGTACAATTTCTCTATCTGCATGATGACTGCCCGTATGGCTGGGATACGCTTGCAAAATGTGGGGCCAAGTATATGGTGATTGAGAAACCACAGAAATAAATCATATTGAGAATTAACAGAAAACATTATTAAATCAAGATAGTTATGGCATACAAAGATATTATAAACAACATTTGCAGTAACATTCAAACAGGTCTTATCGACTTTGATGAACCTCGTAGCGAAGCTTCAATGCCTACACAGGCGTCTTCTGAGTTCATTACCAACAAGCAGCAAGGCGATTGGGCGGAGGATGTTTTATTCAGAGCAATTAATGACAATTCTGAGAATATCGTTGCTGTAAGGTATGGTAAATCCGACGACCTTGTAGCAGGAGATGAAGGATTTGAAAAGTTCTTCAATGACTATCAGGCAGAACTCGATACCATTGGCAAACGTCCAGACATCCTGCTGTTCAAGAAGGTGGATTTTAATGAATCTCTTGGTTATGACATCAGTTCAAAATCAAGTAGTGAGATTGGCGACTATGTTGCCAAAGCTATTGCAGGCATTGAGGTTCGTTCGAGCGCTTTCCTCATCAATAAATACACAGAAGAGGCCAACAGAGTTATTCGTGAAAATACGGAAAGGGCTATCGAGTTAAAGAATATTGTATTAGACGAATATGTTGATCTGTTGGAGCAGAAACGTCCTGAGTTGATAGCGATTCTTCAGCAACTTGACGAAACTTCTGTACGATCTATCGACTACCGAAAACCGACGTGGAAGACCTCGCAAAGGCTTCAAGAATTAACAGACAATCTGTCTGAACTAAAAGACTGTCTGAAGGTAATTCAAAAGCGCAATTCATTATCCATCACCCCCAAGGTGGAAGATTTGAAGGTCGTTCACAAATGGATAATGACTTACAATGTGCCACACTTTTACGTACAGGTATTTTTTGACAAAGTGTATGGTGTATCGTTCCAGCACATTTTGGAACTTGTGTCAAACCCCGATTTGGAGGATGACAAATACTTCATTGAACAAGATACAAAGAATCAAAACAAGACAACCATCAAGATACCTTCTCAAGATGGTATTTGCCTTGCAGAAGCCGTTACCGAACCTAATCATCAAAGTGTAAGAAAGGAGTTGAACAAGGGACGATTATTGTTTTATGTGAAATTTGATGGCGGCGAGGCATTCTTGGATGCCAACAATTTTGAATCTCTATTTGGAATAAAACTTTAATAGGATGACTCTCGAACAGAAATACATTGCGTCAACATCTCTTGACCACCGCAAAAGATATGCTCAATTCTTCACACCAGAAAAGATTGCTGAGTTTATGTGTCAATGGGTGTTACAGGGAAAGCAGAAGACTCGTGCTCTCGAACCTGCATACGGTTTGGGCATCTTTTCGCGTATCCTTGCTCAGAATGCAACTCTACCTATAGATGCGTACGAAATTGATGGACAAATCTTTGCAAGTGCAGTTACAGCTCGCCCAAATGGAGTGAATCTTAGGAATGAAGATTATTTTGCGAGTGATTGGAATGCAAAATATGATGCCATTGTTTGTAATCCTCCATATTTAAAATTTCACGATTACGACAATGCAACTTATATACCAGATGTAAACAATCATTTAGGAACAAAGCTTAATGGTTTCACTAACCTCTATACTTTGTTCCTTCTAAAATCAATCGCCCAGTTGCAAGAAGGCGGACGTCTGGCATACATTATTCCATCGGAATTCCTCAATTCCGATTATGGCGTAGAGGTAAAACACGCTTTGATAGAGAGTAACACTCTGCACCACATAATAGTCGTCGATTTTACAGAATGTGCTTTTGACGATGCTTTAACAACCGCTTGTATTCTCCTTTGTGAAAGAACGACTGATTCTGTAAGTGTACGATTCTCATTAGTCAATAACATAGAAGGGTTAAACACTTGTTTAAGTGAATATACGGAATACAACACCTCTAAGCTTGATGCAAACATAAAGTGGAAATCATACTATGAAGAAGGTAATAGTTGTAAATACAATCATCTTGTGCCGTTCTCTAAGTTTGCCAAGGTTTCGCGTGGTATCGCCACAGGCGCAAACGATTTTTTTACGTTTAAGCCTTCAAAAGCAGATGACTATGATATTCCCGAAGAGTGCTTGATGCCATGTATCTGCAAAGCTGTAGATGCTCCACAGACTTTTTTTACTCAGAATGAATATACAAAATTAATAAACGCCGATAAGTCCGTCTATCTATTCAACGGTAGTACTGCACCAAACAACAAAAATGTGCAAAGGTACATACATCTTGGTGAAGAATCAGAAATCAACAAACGTAATCTTACAGCAAGTCGTTCTCCGTGGTATGCTATTGAGAATCGGCCTCCTGCGCCAATATGGGTTTCTGTTTTCAATAGAAGTGGTTTGCGTTTCATTCGCAACGAAGCAAATATTTATAACCTCACAACATTCCATTGTGTTTATCCCCATAATACTGGGCTTGATGTAGAGGTGTTGTTTGCATACCTTATTACGGATGTGGCAAAGGAGATTTTTCTCGACAATTCGCGTCAATACGGGAATGGTCTTGTTAAATTCGAACCAAACGATCTAAACAAAGGCATGGTTGTGGACTTGACCTTGCTGAGTCCAGATGAGAGCTCGTTTATAAAGAATGTGTACGCATTGATTAAAGATACTCAGAAAGAGAAAAATGGGATACTGTTACTGAATGAATTCTTTTCATTGAGATATACTGACGGCATAAGTAAGATAGACGTATTTAATGAAAGACTTCAAGCCCTAAAAGAGACTCTTTTATCAACTACAGAAGAATCTGTCAAAATTATAAGCAAATCATGTGTAAAACAGCTGAATTTTCTCGACCTTTTCGACCAATATGAATTTGAGCCTATTACACAGAATGGTATGGTTTGTGAGGATATTGAGCTAGAATACGATTCGAAGAGCATTCATCGTAACCTGCCTATCAACCTCGCAAAGAACCTCCTTGTCTGCAACGTCAAGAAGGATAATTGGGAGCAGTATCTCGATGGTTCGGCCAAGATTTACTATACAGGCAAGAAGTTCCCGTCAACAGTTGCGCTCAACAAACTCTACTACTTCATGCCGTACCTCTCAGGAAAAGGCATTCGCGATCTTTACTATATCAAGATTGCTCGACTCGGCTACCGTAAGGAAGGACAAGTAAATGAAGACAAGAACGACCTCCGGTTGGTATTCGAGATTGAGCGAGTCGGTCAGTTGTTTGATGACTACAAGAAAATAAAGCTCGAAATCTGGCGTACGTTTACTGATACTACAATGGCAAAGATTATGGAGAACATTCATATAACAAGACCAAAGAATTGCATAATACATAATTTGTAGAGTATGGCTATTATTCAAGATATAAACAACATTCCAGGACTCCCATCTCCTTTTGAGCAATTGCGAGAGGTTGATGCAGATGGTAAGGAATTACGAAACTCATATAATAGGTGCTAACAATGATTTAATAAAAACAACATATGAGCGACGAACAGAAATATGCGATTCTTGGATTGAATGAATACATACGCCAAGGCGAACCGCAGCAGCGTGAGCGTAGCGAAGCTTGGAAGGTTGCTATAGGGCTTCAACAGGTTGATAGGCTCCAGACTTCTGAATATTTGCTTGATACTGCCAAACGACATATCGAGGGGGACATCAGTATCATTGAGGCAAAGCAACTTATTGACTCATATTACAAGTCTGCATCTGGACGAAAGGTTATAGAGAATGACCGAACAGAAGAGGCGGACAAGGTGGCTGCACGTATAACTGAACTGATAGAGGAAAAGACGTTCTCATTTACTCCTGCTCAGTTGATTTCTATACATCGTCGCTTGTTTGACGGCATCTATAAGTTAGCTGGTCGCATTCGTGACTATAATATTACGAAGAACGAGTGGGTACTTGGCGGCAAGACTGTGTATTATGCCAGTGCAGATACTATCAGCGATACATTGAATTACGATATGGGGCAGGAACGCGAGTTCAGTTATGCAAACATGAATATTGATGAAGCCATTCGTCACCTAACCCGTTTTTGTGCTAATCTATGGCAAGTTCATGCGTTTTGCGAAGGTAACACAC
>DJXW01000006.1:43355-81066 GCA_002449845.1 Prevotella sp. UBA6994 | reverse complement strand
ACTGGACAACTGCTTCAACCACCATGAAGGACGGAAACATCGAGATGTTACACAAGCCCTTCACCCTCACACAAACGCAAACCGACCTGCCGCTGGGCATCTACGACATCGTGTTACACGCATTCTATCGCAACGACAAGGCAGACAAAGCGCCTGTTGTGACTGCCGAGGCCACGAACACCGTGACGGGAACGGTGGTTGAGCGGCAGACGGTGGCAGACAACGAGGTGATGATGACAGCCGCCGAGACGACTGCCGGTGCGGCACAGACGCTAACCAGCGACCTGGCACAGACAGTACTGAAAGACGCGGTCGTGGACAATCACCAAATGACGCTGTCCGCAACAATCGCCAGCAGCACACAATGGGTCAATTTCCAAGGCTTCGAAATAAAATACCGACAGCCGTTTGTCACTGTGGAGATACCACAGTCGGGCTACACCACCTTCTACTATAGCGACCAGAGCTTCCTGCTGCCCGAAGGCATGGAGGCCTACACATTCCGCGAGACAACCCAAGGCTTTGCCGTCAGCCAGCACTTCACGGCTCCAGGTACCGTGTTGCCCGCAGGACAAGCCGTTGTACTTGGTGCTCAACCAGGGAGATATACCATGCTACCCACCACGAAGAAGAAAAGCCTCGACCCCAGAAACCAGCTCCGAGGCTCCGACGAGGACCAGCTGACCCACGGCGGCACTTTCTACTACACTTTATGTGAGAACGAAAACCACCAGATGGAATGGAACTGGACTGCAACAGACGGAGCTGTCTTCAAGAACCCTGCACACAAGGCTTACCTCATCTCAACACGCTACACCAAGCAGCCATCCATCCTTGCAGAACTGCCATCTGTCGTGCAGGCTATACAGGCCGTGCAGACTGAAAACCGCCCCAACTCCAAGGCAATCTACAATCTGGCTGGCCAGCAAGTAAAAGCCCAATCCTCGACAACCTTAAATGGGCTCCCGCGCGGCATCTATATCGTGAATGGCAAGAAAGTCGTACGCTGACGCCTCTTCCTATGGTTCCTCAACAACAATGGCATCCTCTATCGCAAAGACGGTACGAAACGTCTTGCCGACAACACCCTTGTCGCCTTGACGCTGATGATTGCCGAGAGCCGAACCGAAGAGAAAGACGTGATGGTCAAGGTCGTGGTGAACCTGATCAATCAGAGGAATGAATAACTACGCACTCGCCGAAGCCTGCGCGTGGATAGCAAGGGAGCGAGAGATTTTGTTAATCCCCACAGAATAAGTATTTTTCTTCCCTTTTTACTATTTTTTGCACTTTTCAAGTACGTATTTGCAAAATAATTAACGTGAGTTCGACGAATTCAGAATAGTGTGAGTTGTGTGTCTATGGCTTTTTCGCAAGCGATGCTTGGTTTCTTTGGAAAGAAACAATACGCTGCTAAGGCTCCAAGCATATTGACGATGAAGTTGTCGAATGATCTGTGTCTGGAATGCTCCACCTGTGCGATATTCTTCAGCTCGTCGTTGATAGTCTCAATGATGGCCCTCTTTCTGGTAAGCAGTCTGTCAGACATACTCATAATGGCTCCTTTCATGTTGCTTTTGAGTTTAGTTATCAGCTGGATGCCGTCAACGAAGAGGCGCTGGAACAATTCCTTTCCAATGTATCCTTTATCTCCGACGAGTTTTCCGTAGAGGAATTCCACAAAATGCTTGTAGTCAAGCGGCTTGCGGTCATCTACATCTCCAGGTGTGATCATGAAGTTGAGCAATTCCCCCTTCTCGTTACAGATCAGGTGCAGCTTGAACCCGAAGAACCAGCCCATGGAGCACTTCCCTCTTTGGGCAATGCCCTTGAACGTCTTGTGGATGTGGATTCGCTGATTTCTGCATACCCTGAGCGGAGTGCTGTCTACGAAGCTGATGCCCGTACACTTTCCCAGCAATACCTTCTTGATGAACAATGCAAGGGGAATGGCGACATCCTTCTCCAGTTCAACAAACCTGTTGTAGGATACCAGCTCGGGGAACAGATGCCGCAGATGCTTCGACACATGCTCCAGATAGAAATGCTTCAGACAGCTATACGCGGAACCATGAAACACTATCATAATCAGCATGACTTCTGCCTTGGAAAGCGTCCCGTCACGGTGATATGGACGCTTATTGGGGGCTTTTACAGTATATTTTGCCATCATTGCATCATAAAATTTGCAAAAATCATCTGCAATGCAGAAAATTTCAGTAACTTTGTCCTCGGTAAACATTAGCGATATCTTTTAGTTCAACTTTATGGGTGGTACTACAAAGTTACTAAAAATATCGCTAATTACCTAATAATCAGGTGGTTATTTTACGAAATAATTCGTCGAACTCACGTTAATTAACATATAGTGAGTGCCCTGGATTATCTGCGCCACTCAAGAGAAGAGGAAGTAAGGATATTTCCCGAACCTCGGGAGGAGGGTCTAGCAACCTTCGGCAGATGGTCTAAATACAACCTTTAAAAAGGAAAAAGACACTGATGCTGCTCTTTATTATGTTTTCCGTTCTTTAAATTTATATGGAGGCAGACTCTGAAAATGTCGGGTGAAATAGACCTGAACGAGGAATATCAGACAAAGCACGATACCTACTTTATACGGCCCTGTCAGGTCGGCTTGGCCAAACAATATGCGCGAAGCCGGTGTTACGACGATAGGCGACACGAACTGCCCAAGATAGAGGGCAGCAGAAAGCAGGGGCATCACCGTGGTAGTCGAGTTTTTGCCACCCTTGATACTCGCTATCGTATTCAAGTAAGGCACACCCACACCATTGGCTATTCCTACGAATACAGAGCCAAGAACCAGCATAGCCACACTTGGTGTGAGATAAGCCGCATAACCCATCAGGAAGAATACAGGTGCGAAATACTTGACACTCTGACGGAAACGATTCATCACGCCGCCAAAGACCATTCCCACAAAGAAAGCCACGACATCAAGGCCTACCATGATGAGGGTAATCAGTTCCGTCCGCAGTCCTAACTGTTGGTTGGCTACGACGGCAAAATTGGTGGGGAAAATGAAGAAGATCATCATCAACAGCAGCATCCCGACAACTGATGGATGGAACTTTAACAACTGACGTGGTTGAAAAGGGACACCACGCTTGTTGGCTGAGCCTAATTGTTCATCGGGCAGCCAGAGCCACACCATCGCCAACGCTATCAGTCCGAGCAGATAGACTAGGAAGGCATAGTTCCACTCGATGGTAGCCAACAGGCCTGCAAGCAGCGTGGCCACCACTCCGCCCATCTGGTTCATGGCGGCAGAAAGTCCCATCAGCCTTGCTTGTTCCTCTGGTGGAAAATAGAAGGCCAAAAGTCCTGTGGAGAGCGGCATGATAAGACCGACGCTGATGCCCAGGATGGCTCGCAGAAGCAATAGCACGTAGATGTCATCTACAAAGAAACAGCCTGCACCAGCCACCACATATAGCAACAAGCCCGTGGTGGCAATAGCCCGCGTCCGCAGCATGCGGCTCAGCGGCAGGAAGAACAGGTTAGTGACGATAATCAGCAGGGCAGGCATGCTGACGATGAATTGCACCAGCATAGCGGATGCATCACTAAAATGAGCCTTGATGATGCCCAAAGCGGGGGCGATGGCGGCTCCAGCCATCACGGTGAGCAGCGACATCGACAGGATGGTAGCCGTCACCTTCTTGGAGACGTTGTTCTTTTCCATAAAATCATGTGGAGTTGTAAGCTCTACCAAGCTATAGAGTCGTTTTCTGAAATCGGCTGCAAAATTAGTAAAAATAGCTTAAATTGATGCTTGTTCCCATCTTAAAAAATCGAAAAAGTGCCTATTTGTAGCGTTCGTAAAATCGACATTTTTCGTTACTTTTGCAATGAAAAGGTTGAATTTTATTCGACCTTTTCTCGCCATGGCAGAATTGAAGCGAGCTTCATTCTGCTCATTTGGCTTATCGAAAACGTTCATTTTACGTACAACAAGTAACATTAAAAAACAAAGGAATTATGTCAAAGACAGTTGAACTTCAAATCGAGAAGAGCCGCCATCTGATAGAGGGGCTGCGCAAGCACCTCAGCGGCATGGGCGGAGGTATCACCAGCGATGAAATCAACAGCATGGAACTATCGCTGAAGGAACTGGAGACAGCCAATGTAGATATTGACCGTCTGCGCGAGGAACTCACCCCTAAGGTAAAGCACATGAATGAGGTGCTGACCCGTGTGAAAGAAGCCTATGCTGACAAGAAAAAGACCCTGAAGGGTTATTATCCGCAGGAGCGTTGGGCCGACTACGGCATCCCCGACAAGCGATAAAGCTTCCAGTCCTGAAATGACGTAACAAGGGAACTTGCACATCAATCTGCAGTTCCCTTGTTTCTGTTTTGGAGATTGTTATTTCGTGATCTTGGCAATCCACTGGAAGAGTTCATCGAGGGCATAGTCACCACTATGCGGACGATTCCAAGCCAACAGGAAATCTACGTCCTTGCCTTCATTTTGCAATTTGGTGGCGAAGTTGACGGGTATGGGGAAAGCTGTATCGCGGTTACGTGCACCATGGCGGATATACCAATGTGGGGCTATCGTTGTCTTGCCATCGCCGATGAAACTCATGGGGTTCATCAGACGCACGTTCTGACGGATGGCATCTGTGAGCATGGTGTTGTTCTTCTGAGCCGTATAGTCGGTGAAATTCACGCTGCTGCCCGTCCCGTCGCCAAACACCTCATTCTCGCCACTGCCATTGTTGATGCCCTCTATCTTGCTATCAAAGGCTGGTACGCCTTTCAATGCCTGGGTAGATACCACATAGTTCAGATACTTCTGCATATCGAGGTCGGTGATGTATTCGCCCACTTGTTTTCTGCCGCCACGCATCGGACGCATACCCATTGGCGGCTGGCCTCCCTGCATCATAGGATGCTTATCATCCTGCATCTGAAGCCGCATGCCACCGTTAATTGGTGCTGCAAACATTCCTCCTGCCTCTGATGTGAACTTGAATCCAAGGCTGTCGGGAATGTCGGCACCCGCATTCTTAGCAATTTGAGCCGAACGGATGATCTCACTCTTCAGGTAGTCCAGGTAGTTGTCTGCCGTCAATGGTGTGCCATCAGGCTTCTTCAGGCTCAGACTATTGAGATAGGCCGGGAACAGAGCAGCCAATTCCTTCGTATATCTCTTGTGGGTCTCGTCAAGAGCCTGACGGGAATCCGTCTGCTGATACAGCCATTCATAGGCCATGTCGGCATGTTCGAGGTCGATGATGGGGCAATAGCACACGGAGGCAAATACATCATCACGCTCGTCGGCTGCCCCCATTGCCATCAGCAATTCTGTATATTCAGGATTGTTGCCCGTTGCACCCATCAGGGCTGACATGGCACCTCCGGCACTCGTTCCGTCAGTGATGATGCGCTCGGCATCGCCAGGTATCTGCTTATTGAAGTGGCGCAGATAGCGGATGGCTGCTTTCAGATCGAGGATAGCCTTGGGCGCTCGGCCAGTATAGACAGTCTGCCCCTTCTTCACTCCCTTGCGATTCTTGGCGTATGCTTTATCAGCAATAATGGAGGAATTGCGGCCACGAGTGCCAGGAATGACCACCACATAGCCCTCCTTCAATGCTCTTCCTGTAGCATCGCCAGCTTGCGGCTGTGCTGCTGGAGAGGCCATGTAGCCGCCGACATAGGTGCGCAGGAAAATTGGAGTCTGCTGTGTGGCTCCATCTGGCACATACACATTGAGGAATTGATAGGTAGAGTCCTCAACGTTCGTCACATAGAACAGCCGTTCATAGGCTGTGTAATTGACACACGTGCCGTCATAGGCGGTCATCTTCGACTTCACACCTGCATTGGCATCGAAAGCCAATGTGCTCTGTGCCATTGCTCCTACCGAGAGACAGGCACCAACCAAAAAAGTGAATATCTTCTTCATAAAGTCTTTGGAGTGTTTCGAGTCGATGCTCTGGTCTCTACCAAGACCTTTTTAATGAAACAATAAATTCCGATTTATCTGATTATTTTTGCTTTTTGAATGTTTGTCATTTCAGTCCAAAAGTCCGTCCGATCTATTTCTTCAAAACCTTCGTAAGACATTTCATTGAGAATAGCATCAAGGAGTTGCATTTTTGAAGCCTTCAGTTTCGGGTCAACATCTATTTGATAGGTGATGATGTCCCCAAGAGAACCGACATGAACATTAGTCACAACAATATTCCCGTTTTTCAGTTTTATACCAATGGACCTGTTTGAGCCATACTCAGGCTTCACCTTCAGTAGATCCTGATACAGTTGGGAGTCCGCATATTGCTCGGCATCCACCGACATTAAGAGTTCATGTAGTGTCATAGCTCCAGATATTTGATGGTCTTTTGTACTTCTGTATCATATACTTTCCGGATTGTATTTGAGTGCATCGGATGGCCAGCCTGTCACATTCCGACCTGTATCAAACAGACGAATCAGCCTCTGGTCGTCATCAGAGAGGGTGAAGTTGAAGAGGTCGATATTCTCCTGCATTCGCTCTTTGTGGGTGGTCTTGGGAATTATGATGATGCCGTTCTGGATCAGGAACTTCAAAGCCACCTGAGCTGCAGTCTTGCCGTAACGCTCGCCGATAGCTGTGAGTGTGGCATTCTTGAAAATGCCATGACGACCCTCTGCCAACGGGCTCCATGCCTCCAAAGCCACGTCGTAGGGCTTCAAATACTCCAACATCTTGCGTTGCTGGTAGAGCACATGCGCTTCGCATTGGTTCACCATAGGCACGACCTTGGCACCATTCACAATCTGGGGGAATGTGTTGGGATAGAAGTTCGACACGCCGATAGCACGGAATCGCCCTTTGCGGTAGAGTTCTTCGAGCGTCTGCCACATCACCACGGGATTGCCCACAGGCCAGTGCAGAAGCATTAGGTCAACATAGTCGAGCTTGAGTTCACGCATCGAGTGTTCCACTGTACGAAGCGTCTGCTCACGGGTGTAACAGGGCTCGCAAATCTTTGTGGTGACGAACAGCTCTTCTCTGGCCAAGCCGCAAGCCCGCACACCATCGCCCACGCCTCGCTCGTTGTAGTACATAGCAGCCGTGTCGATGCTCCGGTAGCCCACGCTGATGGCATCCTCGACCACCCGTTGTGTCTCTCGCTCCGGGATGTTATACACGCAAAGGCCAATCATCGGCATCTCGACGCCGTTATTCAGTTTCTTATATTCCATATCGCTTATGATTTAGTTAGTGGGTGACCATACGAACAGACCTACAGCTGAAGCTAACTGGCAAAGCAGTTTCAAAAGCTCATCAGTTGGGTTGTAAAGCGTCATGTGGGTGGTGTCACGCTGAAGCGTAAGCAACATCGATTCTTCCGCCAACGTGACATAAAGACACGCCTCCGTAGGCTCCTCCGAAATACAGTCCTTGACCATCTGAACAATCTTATCTGGTTCTGGGTTCTGTTGCCATAGCTCGGCATCGTGACTGAAAGCCAGGTCGTAGTAGCAGTTTAGTTTCAGCAACACATCAGTATATTGACAGCTTAAATGCTCAACATCGTTCAAGTAGTATTGCTCCACCTTGAAATATTGTCCACCCCCATCAGCAGGCACCTGCATGGGCAGGATGTCCATAACGTAGTAAGGCCGTTTAAGAAGTTCTTCGATGCTCATAAGGTTTCTGTTCCAGATTCTTTCTGTTCGCTAAATTCCGATTTATCCGTCTGTTTCCTCTATACTTTTAATCACTTTGGCAGGTACGCCACCCACAATAGTATTTGGTTCAACGTCTTTAGTGACCACAGCACCTGCAGCCACCACCGCCCCATCACCAATTGTCACTCCAGCCAATACGGTTGCATTCGCTCCTATCCAGACGTTCTTACCGATGTGGATTGGCGCATAGCTCATACTCTGACGCTTAGCAGGGTCAAGATCGTGGTTGATGGTTGCTAATACGACGTTATGACCGATGAGTGCTCCTTCGTCGATAGTGATGCCGCCCTGGTCCTGGAACTTGCAGCCCATGTTGATGAACACGCGCTCACCGACGACGGTGTTCTTGCCGCAGTCGGTATGAAACGGTGGGAACATACCAATTGTCTTGGGCACCTCACGTCCCCAAAGCTGCTCCAGCAAAGTATGCAATTCTTCGGGTGTGTGGTACTTTCCGATAATTTCAGCTGTTATCTTTAGGGCCTCCTGCGACAGCTGATGAAACATCATGTGAACATCGGAGCCGCCTATGACAGGCTTACCAGATGCCATGTATTCACGAAACGCTTGTATTGTCATTGTTTATTTGATTATGCTTTATTTCAATTCCTTTGCAGGCCAACCATAGTCCTGATACAAGGTGGCTGCGAGACCCTTTTGCTGAACATACTCTGCAAGACCTTCTGCTCTGAGCTTTTCACGTGCCACGTCGTCGCTATTGATGGTCCGAAAGGCATCGTACTTATCGCCGAAAATCTTCTTTGCTGATGGAAGGAAACCGGAACCGTCAGCAACTTGGTCGAACGCAGTCACCTCATAGCCCTTTTCCGTTTGCCTCAAGTGCATCAGTCCGGGATGGTCTCCACCAGAGACGCATTTTAAAGTGTCACCAGCCTGATTGTAGTTGAACACCCAAAAGTCACCCCAGACAAGGATGTCCTCGGTATTACTTTCGTCAACAGCTACAATGTTGCGCAATGGTACGCAATGCTCACCCTGGGCATAATGTCTGCCGATCTCTTCCACCAAGTAGCGGTCGATAGCCGAGAAGTAGGTAATCTCCTGTTCGCCTTCGAGCACCACCTTCTTGTTCTCGTATTTCTTGTCGAGAATGATGATGGAGATGGGCTTGATGCTGTACGTCTGCTTCTCGCCCTTCTTTACCTCGAAGGCATAGAGCAGAGAGTCGCCCTTTTTCTCTACCTTTACGGGATTGACTTCAGTTTCAATGTTTGTTGTAGGCAGGACGATAGCCAGCACAAACTGTTTCGTGAAGTCGATTTCCGTTGGCTTACCATTTTCGCCCATGGTTGTTGCCATTCCGAATAGTTCGTTGAACACCTTTTCTGACGTAATCTTTGGACTTGCCGGCAATCCTTTCGGATTGTTCTTGTAGAAGTAGTTTTTAGCAATCTCAAAGGCTACTTCGTTACTTGCACCGTCACCATCCGAAACGGAAGGGTTTGTCTGTTTGTTTCCACATGTTGTCATGAAAAGCAGTAGTACAATTGCTGATAAAAGATTCTTCATCGAATATTCAATTTACTTATTATATTTTTTCCAAGTCATTCTAATGTCAGCCACAGATGGATAGATTGCTGATCATCACCGTCCAAATCCTGATAGACACAATTCTGCTCCACCACGAACACCTCGCTACGCACTCTTAGGAGTTCGTAGAGTTCATCAACGGTCAGTTGCTTGAACGCTTTCTTATGCAATATCGGCTCGTTATTCATACCCAGTCAAAGTGTTCTTTACCAGCTCCAACCTCAAAGTGGTATTTGGCTATGCCCAAGTCCATCTGGGTGTAACCAATCATGGAGAAACCTTTCTTGGCTCGCACCTGATGGCGATTATCATTCATGCCCACGTACTCAAATGAGAACTTCTGTTGGTTCACGGCGGTTGGGGCAAGCAGGGCAGCTTCTACTCCTCTCTTGAACCACAACGGTGTGATCTCACTGGCGTTGCTCACTTGCTCAACGGTCTTGATCTTATGGTTCGAGCCTTGCGTCTCACCATAGCCGATGGCGATGTAAGCCTTGATGATCTCACCTTCGTCAAGTACATACGTGTTGGGAATCTTCTTGTAGCTCAATCCCACCCAACAGGTGTTCAAGCCAAGCGTCTGGGCCAAGAGCACCAGATGCTCACCATAGTAGCCGATGCGCTCGTCAAGATCATCAGCCTTCTTACCTGCCATGACCAGATAACTCGTCACATTACGGAACTTGCCGTACTTAGCCAGCGTTCCCAGGAAAGCCTTTGGCTCGTTTTGGATTAGCTGGATGTGAAGACGGCCTATTTGGTTAACTTCTATAATCTCCTCCTCCAACCGTCGGCTGACATCATCTGCCAACGGCTCATTCTTGTATGCCCTCACACTATGTCGGGCTTTGATAGCTTCTTGTAATGTCATATTCTTGGTCGTTTATTTATTGTCTGATGAAATAGACGAATATCTTATTCTCTTTCATCATTATATTCTCCATCTATTTTCTTCTACATATTGCTGCACCTTCGCTACATGTTCCTTTCTTTGGATTCTCATGTAAGTTCCTGTGTCTCAGCATCGCAACATGGTACTACATATTCTTTGAAAATATGGCACAAAGATACGAATAAGTGAGTGAAAAACCAAATATATTTGAGTTTTTCCGAATGAAAGTAACTTATCTAAATGCACTAAAATATTCTGACAAGCCTGTCAGTGCATTGCGAAATCCTATATGAGAGTCAATTACAGAGAAAAGTATGCTGTCAAATTTGTCCAAAATGAAAAATATCCCACCAAAAACAATGACTATCTCAGATTTAATGCTTACTTTTGCCATGTCATAGATAAATCACCGTAGAACGCATGAACGTGGTATATGCACACGGAGAGTGAGTCGGTATAAACGGCAAGTGCAAATCAACAGATATGATACAATGAACCTAAAAGTGATTGACACAGAGTTTTCCGTCTGCAAGGTTGAGGACTATACGCAGATTGACCTCAACGAAGACTATGTATTTACAGGACATACGGATGAAGAGCATTCTCTTGTGTGTCCTACAACTCTCATACCAGACAACACCACGGAACACAACGACGGGTGGAAGGCTTTCCGAATCGAGGGAATGCTTGACTTCTCCCTTATTGGAATACTCTCCAAAATCTCTGGTTTGTTGGCGGATAACGCCATCGGAATCTTTGCAATTTCGACGTTCAACACAGATTATATTCTGACTAAAGCAGAAAACTTTGAACGAGCTATCAAATTGCTTCAATCTGCAGGTTATACAATCATATATGGAAAAACATGAACAAAAGAGAATATATACAAAAGAATAAGGACTGGCTTACAGTCAAGTCCAAAGAGGACGGCGTGAAGGCACTCCCCAAGGGAATTTATTATAAAGTACTGAGTGAGGGAAATCCATCAAGTCCCAAACCGTCCATACGTAGTATCATCACCGCTCACTACACGGGCAGAACCATTGACGACAAACAGTTCGATAGTAGCCTCGGCAGTGTGCCTTTGGCTTGTCGGCTTTGCGACTTGATAGAAGGTTGGATTATCGCCATGCAGCAGATGCATATCGGCGACAAATGGGAGGTTTATATCCCAGCCGAGATGGGCTATGGCAAATTCTCACAGCCCGGCATCCCAGGTGGCTCCACGCTTATATTCGAGATTGAATTGTTAGGCATTGCATAATATTTGTACGATAGCACATGGAAATTACGAACCTGTTGACCTTCACCGATCGAAGACAACTGAGGGAATGGTTTGAGCGGAACCATCTTTCGGAAAGATGTTGCTTGGTAGCTTGCAATAGGTCGAAGACGGCGATGCCCGACACGCTTTCATACCTTGAAATCGTTGAGGAATCTCTCTGCTTCGGGTGGATAGACTCCACGTTGAAGAAACTTCCTGACGGAAGGCTGGCTCAGCGGTTGTCACCTCGTAGGAAGGGCAACCATTGGACGGAACTTAACCGCCAGCGGTGCCATGACCTGGAACGTCGTGGATTGATGACGGAATACGGAAGAATGGCTCTCAAAGAAAATGCAGAATCTAACGATGAGTAAGACGTGGACGATAGATGCTAAGGGTGTGCTGACCATCTGGGAGAAGGCTTTCCACTATTGCCAATCGCTCACCGAGATAGAGTTACCCTCTGAGGTGTGACACATCAACGACGATATGTTTGAGAAAATGTCAGAAATTCAACTCATAATCATCTATTTGGCGGCTATCAACGTGGTCACCTTCTTTATATTTGGGATAGACAAGTGGAAGGCTAAACTCTCCAAATGGCGCATCCCAGAAACTACACTTTTGGGGTTGGCAGTCATTGGCGGCAGCATCGGTGCTTGGCTTGGCATGAAAGTCTGGCACCATAAAACGATGCACAAGAAATTTAAGTATGGTATTCCATTAATTCTGCTCGCCCAGATTGCAATCATTCTATTGACTTCTTGCAGAACCAAGCAAACGGTAGAATTATCGGCACCCACACAGGAACACCAACTTAATCAGGAATATTCACCCAATGTCTTCCTCGTGATGTACGATGCAGAAGTGGGAAAAGAGCCATTACAGAAGGCTATCAAAACATATAAGTGTGAAGTCATTTACGATTATAATATCATCAACGGGATGGCGTTGAAAAAACCAGAAGGTAAGTCACTTGATGAAACGATGCAGTATTTCAAGGAAGTTGAAGGAGTCCTGACTGTGGAATACGACCGCATCAATCACCTGATAGAACTCGTAAAACCAAGATTAGAGTTAAAATGAACATAGAAGACTATCGTGAATATTGTCTTTCGTTGGGCGAAGATGTGGAAGAAAAACTACCCTTTACTGCCTTCAAGTATGCTGGAGGGGTATTGGTGTTCTATGTGAATGGCCACATGTTTTCATTCTTCGATTGTGATAACTTCGGCGTAATCACGCTCAAATTCCTAAACAACGAGAACCATCAAGTTCGCTTAAACCAAAGGTCGAAGACCGAAAGGACAGTCAATGGCAGAGTTGTGTCGAAATTCGACGAATTCAAATGCCTGCCAGATAGTATTGAAGAACTGAAAGCGCAGTATAATTGCATAGGCAAACCACACAATCTGTCACCAAAGTATTGGATTGGTGTTGATGCGAAAACAGCTCCAGACGATCTTCTTCAGGAATTGACAAAACATTCATACGAGATTGTAAAGGCAAAATACAAGAAGCATGAGTAATCGGATACACATGACTTTACCCAAATTGATTATCACCACGTCCAAAGTGTTCGTAGCTTTCACGATAACTTCCGCTTGTCCTCCTCCTTGAATACGGTCATGGCGTAACGTGATTACTTTTCATATTTTCTTAGTATATTGATGATTTGATTGCAAAAATACGGGATAAAATTGAGAATCCGTAAAAAAGGTTGATAAATCAGTAAAACATGTAAGTATTATATGCAGATTTCGCCCTACCTTTGCAAACAAAAGAAATAGCAAGGAGCATACGTCAACACTCCTATACTCGTATAAAATGTGAAAAAGATATGGAATACATCAAATTAGGAAATTCTGACCTCCGTGTGTCGCGCATCTGCTTAGGTTGCATGGGCTTCGGTGATGCCACGATCGGACAACACTCGTGGACGATTAGCGAGGAGCCGACGCGCGAGATTATACGCCGCTCACTCGATCTCGGCGTGAACTTTTTCGATACGGCAATTGCCTATCAGTTGGGAACATCAGAGCAATTTGTGGGGCGTGCCCTTCGCGATATGGCAAAGCGCGAGGACGTGATGGTGGCCACAAAGTTCCTGCCTCGCACGGACGAGGAAATCCAGCAGGGCATCGATGGCCGTCAGCATGTGCTCAACAACATCAACAGCAGTCTGGAGCATCTTGGCATGGATTATGTCGATTTATACATATACCACATTTGGGACTACAAGACTCCCGCCGAGGAGATTCTGGAAGGCATGAACGAGGCTGTGCGCTCGGGAAAGGCTCGTTATATCGGCATCGCCAATGCCTACGCCTATCAGGTGGCGAAGATGAATGCGCTGGCTGAACGGAACGGCTGGACAAAGTTCATCAGCGTGCAGAACCACTACAACCTCATCATGCGCGAGGAGGAGCGCGAGATGCTCCCCTACTGCCGTGAAGAAAACATCGCCATGACTCCCTATAGTGCGCTTGCATCAGGCAAGTTGGCCAAGCGACCAGGTGAGACCTCGAAGCGTCAGCAGGAAGACTCGTTCATGCACTTCAAGTACGACAGCACCGCCGAGCAGGACAACCGCATCGTGGAGCGCGTGGTGGAACTGGCCGACCGCTATGGTGTGGAGATGACGCAGATTTCACTGGCCTGGCTATTGACGAAGGTGGAATCGCCCATCGTAGGAGCCACAAAACTGCACCACATCGAGGGTGCCGTGAAGTCGCTCGACGTTCATCTTTCGGCAGACGATATCCGCTATCTGGAAGAGCCCTACGTGCCGCACAATCTTTCCGGTGTGATGGCCGTGAACAAGCCCGTGATGAACGAGGAACCCGTATGGGTGAAGGCAAGTAAGAATAAGTAATAATATCTAAAAGACAATACACCAATGAAACAGAACATCGGACAGAAACTGGCACTCTATCCCACGCCAGCCACAGTCGTTGGGACTGTAGGAGAAGAGGGAAAGGTAAACTGGCTCTTGGTTGCGCATGTCGGCATCGTCAGCCATTCGAAGCTCTTGTTGAGCGTTCATTCGTCGCACCATAGCGTGAAGGCGATTGATGAGACCAAACGACTCTCCATCAACATCATCGACGAGGCATTTGTCTCTGCCGCCGACTATATCGGCACCGTCAGTGGGGCCAAGATTGACAAGTCAGCCATCTTTCCTTACCATCTTGGAGAGGCTGGTATGCCCGTCATTGAGCAGTCACCGCTCGTAATGGAGTGCGAGGTCATCGACACCTACGAGATCGACGGTTTCAAGAACTACATCTGCACCGTCCTCAATACCTATGTTGAAGAGGACAAACTCGACGAGAAGGGCAAGCCTGACTATACGAAACTGAAGCCCGTGCTATTCGAAATGCCCACCTATAAGTATCTGCGCACAGGCGACATCATCGGCGACTGTGTGAAGATGGGTAAAGCGTATGGCGAAACTTTAAAATAAGGAGTGACTATGAAGATTTGAAGCCCCTTGATAAGGGGCTGGCCTAAGCCAGGGTTAACTATCACAAGCGTATATTTTGCCCCTTTGGCTTACGCCGCTTCCCCGATTGACGGGGATGCTCAAAGGTGGTACACCTGTCCCACGATTATCAACACCTTCATGGAGGCATACGATTTCCAGGGCAAGGCCGTCATTCCCTTTGCCACATCGGGTGGCAGCAGCATCAAGAAGGCTTGTGCAGACTTGAAAGCCGCTTATCCAAATGTGAATTGGAAAGAAGGCAAACTCTTGAATCGTGCTTCAAAGGCAGAATTACAGAAATGGGCAGAAGGTAATCGCTGATACGTAAAACAACACTATGGACAGACGTGAGTTCATCAAGAAATCAGGCATGGCGGCAGTAGGTTCTATACTGCTTGCCACGCCTTTTGCGTCCATCCTTGCTAAAGACGAAAAGGAGAAGAAAGGTATGAACATTGTTGTTCTGACAGGAAGCCCGCGTAAGAATGGCAATACCAATTACTTGGCTGACCAATTCATCAAAGGCGCAAAAGAAGCCGGTCATGAAGTTTTCCGTTTCAATGCGGCAACAAGTGAGGTGCATCCTTGTATCGGATGCAACCATTGTGGAATGGACGGCCCATGTATCTATGATGATGATTTTACGAATGTACTACGACCAAAAATCGTGAAGGCCGACATGATTGTATTCTGCTCACCGATGTATTATTTTGGATTTTCTACGCAGCTGAAGGCCGTCATAGACCGTTTCTATGCTATCAACGGTACACTGCATATTTATAAGAAATGTGCCTTCTTGATGGCATACGCCAACACATCGCCCAAGGATGCAGAGGCAATGATAGCCCATTACAGGACCATCGCCGATTACATGGGTTGGGAAGATGTTGGCAGTGTCGTGGCTCCAGGTATATGGACGGCAGGCAGTATAAAAGGAACAAAGTATTGCGAACAAGCCTATCAATTAGGCAAAAACCTATAATCAATGATGAAGAAAATCATATCGCTGGCTTTGATCAGCATGATGACTCTGAGTGCCTGTGCAGGAAGTAATTCCGAGGCAGAGGTGGGCAGTACGACCGAAACCACCAACGACGGAACAGGCAGCAAGGTGTATTTCACCAAGGAAATCACCCCAGAGTCGCTGGTGAGCATTTACGAAGCGTTGGGCGTTTCGGCAGAAGGCAAGCGCGTGGCGGTGAAAATCTCCACGGGCGAGTCGAGCCACACGAACTATCTTCGTCCGGAGTTCATCAAGAACCTGGTGCATAAGCTTAAAGCCAACATCGTGGAGTGCAACACAGCCTATGGCGGCAGTCGCGGTTCTACGGCGGCACATCGCAGGGTGATAGCCGAACGAGGCTTCAACGACATCGCCACCGTTGACATCATGGACGAAGAGGGCGAGATGAACTTAGCTGTAACCGACACGCGCCACATCAAGCACGACATCGTGGGTTCACACCTGCGAAACTACGACTTGATGGTCAACCTGGCCCACTTCAAGGGTCACGCCATGGGTGGATTTGGTGGCGTGCTGAAGAATCAGTCCATCGGCATGGCATCAAGCAGCGGCAAACTCTACATCCACTCCGCCGGACGCAGCACCACACGATGGATGAGCGACGACCAGGACGGTTTCCTGGAGTCGATGGCTGCAGCCGCTCAGGCCGTGCACAACTACTTCAAGCAGGAAGGTCGCGACATCGTGTACATCAACGTGATGAACAACCTCTCCGTGGATTGCGACTGTGACGGTTCGCCAGCCACCCCACAGCTGAAGGACATCGGCATTCTGGCATCCACCGACCCCGTGGCCCTCGACAAAGCCTGTCTCGACCTCGTGTTTAGTCATCAGTCAGTAGCCGGCGACGATGCCTCTCCGCTCATCCGCCGTATTGAGAACCTACATGGCACTCACACGGTTGAATATGCCGAACAGCTCGGCCTCGGCTCGCAACATTACACGCTCATCGACCTCGACCAGATAACCTGCATCAATGGCGCAAAGCAGGAAACCGCAGCACGTTACAATGTATATTCTCTTGATGGGAAACGACTGCTGTCGAACGCCCCCAGTCTCGAAGGATTGCAGCGAGGCACATACATCATTAATGGTGAGAAGCGAGTAGTCGAATAAATAGCTTTCCCCACGAAAAGTTTAAAGAAATCCCCTATCCTATCTATATCAAAGGAGCATCCTATAGTTTTGGGTGCTCCATTTTAGATATTAAAGTAAGAGCGTCGTTATCGTATATTATTTGTTAAAAACGAAAGAAAATATTGGAAAAGATTCCCTTATTTGGGAATTATTTCATACTTTTGCCACGAAATCAGTCGTTGAACTATGCAAATTATCTTTGAAGATAAGGATTTAGAAGAGCTCATCACGACCGGGAGCAACAGCAAGTACAAGAAGTACACCCGCAATGCATAGTTTATGAAAGCACTCGCCACAGCATATAACTATTTGCGGTTGTCCGAGCGTACCAGCGATCTCCGTTCCATCTCTTTCCTCTACTATGAACAGCTTAAGGGGACAAATGGCCAAAGTTCCATAAGAGTTGTCAATGGAATGGTGGAGCGCATACTTTTCCGCGAGTTTGATAGCGGTATTAGAATAACAGTTTTAAGTTTAGACGATACACACTATGGCAACAAGAAATGATAATCCTGCACCTTTCATGGCAGTTCATCCAGGAATGATGATCAAGCCGGAACTCGACGAGCGAGGCATTAGCCAGAAAGAATTTGCCAAGATGCTTGGCATCCAGCCCTCACATCTGAGCGAGGTGCTCAATGGCAAACGTGCGCTCACAACAGAATTGGCTGTCAAGATAGAAAACGCCATTGGACTTCCGGCAAAGATTCTGCTGTCAGCTCAGACACAGTATGAATTGGAATCAATTAATATTGCAGCAACCGCAGAAGACGAACAACATGAGACCATTGCTGTTACAATCCCCGTCCGTGACCGCAACCTACTCCGTGAACTTGTCCGCAAGTTTGGGTGGGCTTATATGATGTAAGTTATACTAGTTTGCGAATCAGAATCATAAATTTCTTTTTTCTGAAATATATCTCCCGTGTGGTGATTTACATTTATACCTGTGATTTTGGGAGATAAACATTCCAACTTAAACAATATAAAGCGCCACCTTCTATTGCAATCTCTGGCATGTCTATTTGACGGATATTGCAATCATGGAATGCAGCTTGGATGTATTGTTTGGCTATTGCATCTTCTTCAATGTTGAATTTGGGCATTATGATGTTTTTTCCAACTTGAAGGAAATTGATATATGCCCAGTTGAGATTATAACAAGGTGAATCAACTTTATCCTTGAAAAGCATTTCAGTTACTTCAAAGCCATAACTCTCAAGAATCCTACGGATGGATGCAGCTTCTTCAGGGTAGCAATCGCCATGATTACCCATAAGTATTCGATTATCACCACCCCAATTGATGAAGCCATCCGAATGACCATACACATCGTCTTCACTACCTTCGTGAAGTTATGTCATTATTAATATTGGTCTAGAATTTTGAAAACATTCTTTTCTTTTATTGGCTTGAAAATATTATCAACAATGAAACATAGAAGATCTCCATCAATCATTGCTTGTATCGTTTCATTGTTATACCAATCAAACCAATTTCCAGAATACTTCTCTCCTGAGTGACTCCAAAAAAAAGACCAGCCACAGGGGCAATTTTTCTCCTGTTCAAAAACATTCCAAAGGTGAGGAATAATTGGCAAGTTTGCTTTTTTTATTGTTGTCTTTTTATCGTTCAGCAAGTATATACCATAGTAGACATCTTTAGCATTCTTTTTGTCACTTCCAATAAACAAAGCCCACTTGTCAGATTGCTTTGGAATACTAAATGAGATAAATCTTTCGGCATAATCGCCAAAATGTTCATCCACATCTGTCTTAAATCCCATTTCTTCAGCTTTTGCGCATAGATTATATACAAAACTCTCAATAATACTTTTCTTTATGCTACGTTCATTTTTGAACAAAGCAAGAACAGAGTTGATGTTTTTTTTATTTGTCGCTATCTCAATAATTTCCTTCTTGTTTTCTTCATTCATAAGATTCAACAATTCTTTTAGACATTGTGAGTATTGAAATAAAGAACTATATAATGTATTTTCATACGAACACCCTTCCATACATTGGCCAAGCCAAGGCAGTATATCGTCCTCATACGAAAACATTACATAGTCATAATCTGGATTTTTTCCTGTGGAGTACTCTGTTGGTTCATGACAATCTAATGTTAAGTAAACTATTCTATAATCATAATTCTTGCTCTTGGCATAATTAGCATATCTAAGCAACTGTTTCTTTTGATCTGTTGCATATATTTTGTTTTCTATAATTAAGGCATGATTATTTGCATCCGTAATTAATATATCAATCCTACCACCTGATGTATAATTCTTTGAAATTGGACCGATATCAAACTCTGTGAATACTGATACTGATTCGATGTCAAATGTAAACTCAAAATCATAAAGCGACATAAAACGATTCAAGAAAAACGCCCCTTTGCCATGACTCCCCTTAGGATTAAGTAGCTCAGCAATCATTCTTGAATGTATTAATTCACTAGTGCTTTGATTTAGAGATTTAAAAAGGTTGAACGATTCTCCATTCTTTTCACATCTCTCTTTCTCTAGCTTTTCTTTTTCAAGAACACCATTGATACTTATTAATAACTGCTGTAAGACATCCATAATTCTATATATTTGAACAATGTAGTTAAAGAACAGTAATACACAACTACTCCACTTCCTCTTGCAATTTCTTCGGATTTTGCCTAGCAAGCTTCTTCAGATTGAGGAGTATCCATTGTACAGATGGATAGTCTTTGAAGTACTCAAATTCATAGCCATCCCATTCTGAAAGTTTAATCTCTCTTCCACTCTATCTTATCTACAATCAATGGGTAGGCATCACTCGTATTGAAAGTAATGTTTGGGCGCAAGAGGGATTGCATTTCATTGGTAAACTCTGGATCTTCCATCTTCTCCTACATGTTATTTACTGTGTCGCAAAAACTCTCCAGCTACCATCTTTCTCTCCTCGCTCAACGTACTTCTTCTGAATAAGCTGGTCGAGAAGCTTTTGAATGGCAGCAATACTGATGCCTGTTATTTCTTTCATATCTGCCAACGTAAGCGTTGGTTGGGTACGCATCGCATTAAGTATCTTTGTATAGTTAGGTGTACGGAAAGCTATCCGTTCACCATCATACCACCATACATTCTCATCCTTTTCGCTTACAAACAGCACATCATTATATACCTCAGTAGCTACCAGTTCATTGAAGTATTTCAAGAATGGTTTGATGTCCCTAATATCAGCATGTGCGCCATCAGCAGGCACGGGCCCAACCTCAATATCAGTCTGATGCAAAGCCTCTAAATACGCACTCTTTTTACGACTTCGAACTACAATCATCGGATAATCGTGGCGAGTAAGAATAAAGTTTACCATCAGTCGGGCTATACGTCCATTTCCATCCTCAAACGGGTGAATGCGTATATAACGATAGTGGAATAGAGCTGCCAATTCCACTGGTGACAGTTTTCCCTCTTGCTCTGCTTTGTTATACCAATCTACCAAATCTGTCATCAAACTAGGAGTTTCCTCTGGTGTGGCATATTCGAATCGGTCGCCATAACGAGTGATGACACTATTGGGACGAGTCTTATACTGTCCTGCATGAATTACATAACTTGTTTGTACACCTCCTGGGAGTTCACGATATACGGTATAGTCCTCACGTAGTAGGGTCTTATGCAACGTACGGATAAAGTTCTGCGTTAGTGGTACTTCCTTCACTACGGCCTCTTCCGTCATCATCTTCAGTCCTACATTACTCGCAGTCATCTCCTGAACATCACGCACGTCGGCTTCTCCTATCACCTTACCAAAAAGCAACAGAATTTCGGTCTGGCCATAAGTCAACGTGTTTCCTTCAATATGATTGCTATTGTAGTTGAAGTCCACAGTGAAGCGACGGCTAAGTCTATCCCTGTCTTTTTCAGACAATGGTTGCAAATTTTGCCACGCTGCCAGAGCTTTCTTTATATTTAGATATTTCATACAAAAACAAATATATCTTTTAATGCTGCAAAGATATAAAAAATATTTGAAATGGTTATAAACTTACAACCTTTTTTGGTACAATTCACTCGATTTCCATCGAAAAACCATTAAAACACATTAAAAACAGCCTTTTATCTGAACATAACGGAGACTATAACACTATTAGAAGATGCAAAAATTGAATTGCCATCCCAAAAAGACAGATGGAAAGCTCGGTTTAATTGGACAAGGCTCAGTTTAGTTTATTACATATTAAATATCCATAACCTAAACTAAACCTTAATGCAAGAATGTGCAAAAATCTGCGTTAAAAATATCTCATGGGTGGTGAATTACATTGTCCTATTAACAAATCAGTCTTATGTACTTCTTCGCTTTTTAAAACTATCAACTATTGGGGTCATCATTATGCTCACTTGCCTCGGCTGTTCTGTTGTCTTTATTTTACCCATAACAGCACTTACTGAGAGACTATCAATCAGATTATCAGTGTCTATCATTATTGGGAAAATTGCACCGGCGGAAGTTACTTTATAAAAAGCTAAATAAGTAACTGTTCTGTATGGTTTTCTCTCTTCATAATTGAGTTGTAAAAAATCCGTCAGATGCCTAATGTCAACTCCTTGGTATCCAATCATTTCAGTTACAAGGTAAACATTTGCAATATCATTATCAAATACCATCTTCGATACTCTATTAATATAGCGATACATCGTTGTTCTCAAAGATGCAGAAAATGTAATCATTTGATATGTATTATCCTCATATTCTAGAAAGAAAGTGCTCAACAAATGATGGTTTTGTTTTATGTATATAAAAGAATGAAGGTAAATGAATGCTTCATAGAAATCCATATCAGTTGGGGAAAGTTGCTTGACTTCTTTCATAAAGAAATCCAATGGAATATGAACATCAGGTATAGACAACGTAAAAGACTCACCTCTCTCAAAAGTATCAGTTGACCTATAATAACAATAGTCTAAAGCATCCAACATCCATCTATGTGGTATATGCTGTATCATAACATCGATTTCCCGCATCAAATTATTAGATGTTTCACTCTCGTCATTTAGGTCTTTTTTCATTGCGTGGAGGAATTGCCACATGATTACAACTCCGTTTTCAATGAAATCGAAGACGCTTCTTTCTTTAGAGTCTTCCTCATCCACATAAAGATATTGAGCTGAAAAATAGACATCTGGAACTTTAATCTCATTAAATGTATTTCTGATCTCCTCCAGATAATTTCCTATAGGTTCATCAAACTCGATGTTTTGTTCATATTGTTTGAAAATAACAGCATTTGCAGAGTCATATATCGTTACACGAAAAATCTTTTTCAGTTTGAATGGATGATTATGTATGACAATAACCCGATTGTCATTCAACCATTTTATTACTTCTTTATCTTTTAGTAGAATATTATCAAGGTTTTTCTTATAAATGGGATTATCCGGGCCACCTATTGATGTCTGCAGCACTAATGTTGTACTACGATATTCAGACAAAAAAACATCAATACTCCCAACATTATCAAAGAAGCTGCTTTCTGTTGAAAACTGATTTAAATGCTTCAAAGCATTATAAAATTTCTGCAAAGCTGGAATCATTTGATTCATATGAAACTATATCTAATAAGATTGAACATTATTATCTTTTTGATTGGCCTTAAGGTTATGAAAAGCATACCGCTCAATAAGAATCTGCACTACCAATCCAATTCGTACACAAATGCTACATTATATCGCCACATCGAGATCGATTTATATTTTTCATTAATGTTGTGCAATTTGTCATGTTGTTACCAA
Organism: Prevotella sp. UBA6994; assembly: GCA_002449845.1. Taxonomy (GTDB): domain Bacteria; phylum Bacteroidota; class Bacteroidia; order Bacteroidales; family Bacteroidaceae; genus Prevotella. The sequence goes on along the minus strand of DJXW01000006.1, from coordinate 58,232 downwards.
CATATATTAGCACAACTCAATTCCCAAATACACCTTCTTGTACCAATTTGACCATTCAGGCAAATAATTAACTGCTACATTCACAAGCGCATTTGATTTGAAGTCATAGAACTTGGGGGAGTTATTTGTTAGTGCCCGATATGCATTCATAGTTTTATCAAGAAAAGAATTTTCGGGATGAGAAACAACCGAGAAAAAGACATCTTCAAATACTCTTCTTTCTTCAAGTTCCAAAGCAAGTAACTGATTTCTCCAAAGTTGATTCATGCCGCCTCTAAACGGACAGCCTTTGCCTTCATATTTACCACAGAAGAAAGAAGATTGGGCATCCATAATAGTCCAATAAAAGTAACCACAATGCTTGTGGTAATAACACCTATCGTGGTTTTCCAAAATTTCTTCAATACCACAAGAAGTGCAGTATGCCTTCTCTGAGTGCGAAATTCCCTTTGAACGATAGCCTCCACAAGTCGTGAATTCATGCTCCGTTAACTTGTGTTCTATCAGCCAAAGGCACAGTTTATTGTTCTTGTTGCGATATGCAATGGCAACATCTGAGTCTGTACCAGCATGAGGACTATGGTCTCCTAGAAGCCCTTTGGTTCCTTCTAGTGTTGACTCCCAGTACTCAAAGCAATATCCTTTGCGAAGTTGGTTTCTATCAATATGGTCAAAATCTTTAGGTACGACACCTGCTCCTATAAGTATTTGGTCTGCATACTCACTTTCCAAGATTGGCACAAACAGGTTGATACATGCAGTTTGAGAACTTGCCACATGTACAGAAGCTGCAAGGTGAGCCTTATATACAAACTTGCTTGCTTGAATGTCTTTCACAGTTTCTTTAATACCATCATAAAGCATAACAGGCATTTTGGCATCACAATATGGCTTTGGTAATAAGCAATCATGTTCAACTCCACGTGCAGAAGTACCTTTATCATTAATCTTAAGGTTTTCCTTCTTGTATTTAATCAGGTATGAATAAACCTTATGTTGAAAATCTTGGTATGACATAAGTAGTGAGTTGTTAATTATTGAGACTGAAATTAAAGAAAATCCTTAGTTTATCTGCTTCCATATGCAATTTCTTCGGATTTTGCTTAGCAAGTTTCTTCAGATTGAGCAACTTCCATTGTACAGACGGATAGTCCTTAAAGTACTTAAATTCATATCCATCCCATTCGGGCTGACCTGATTCAAAACTGATAAGGAACCTCTTATCCGCTTCAGACATCATCGACTTGACATCATTAATGAGTTTTGCACGAGTTACTTCACACTCCTCGTATGTAAAAGGAATATCAGTCATGCCTGCAAACTGGTTTTCCATTGCCTCTCGCTGGTCAATCAGGCGTGGAGCAAATGATTCATGGATGGGTCTATCGCTACCAAGCAAGCAGAAGATGAATCCCTCTCGACATTCGCTCAATGGAATATCCATGTACCTTATATCAAACAAATCACGAGGATGCTGACGAGAGAGTGCTGCTGCAATCTTACCACCATATAATTGAGTTATGGGCACAACATTTGCCTCACAAAAGAGAGAAAACTCTTCCTGTGCCTTCTCACTCAATGGTATAGTTTGAACATCGCCTCCCACGATACCTCTTTTGGTTTGATTTACCTCTATCTTCACCTGTTTGCCTCGGTACTCACACAGCAGTTTGCTAGTACTGAAGTTGGGCACAATGTGCATTCCTTTGAATGCTTTCTTTGCCTTTTCTGCGATGGCTTTCAGATGCGAACTGATGTCATCCAAACTTGTCTGACGGTCAGCCAATGGAATATAGGTCAGATCTATATTTTTGTTGCCATCTTCACTCATTTTATGAATACCAGCCTAAATTTATTGCAAAAATACTTTTTTTATTTTTTGTACAACCAAACATTTCCCTCAAATATTGACATTTTATAGAAAATTACCTCCAAATTCGTATTTTTTGTGAACTTAAAAGCAAGAAACAGGCATAAGACGGTAAATGGAGATACGATTGCCGCTCCAATAGAATTATTTCTTTTTTTAGATTATGCTAAAACGTCCTTGAAAATACACATCCTATAATAAAAGTTAGGCACATACATCGTAAATGGTGAGAAGCGAGTAATAGAATGAATCGCTTTCCCCACGAAAAATTTAAGGCAATCCCCTATCCTATCTATATCAAAGGAGCATCCTATGGTTTCGGGTGCTCCTTTTTAGATATTCTAAATTCCGCAGCCCTATAGTTTAACAATCCTTAAATCTTTTGGAAAAATATTGGTAATATTCAAAAATGTGTATTCTGTTTATTCATAATCTTTAATCCGTGTCGCAGATTATGTAAACCATGACGTAGTTTTATTAATCCGTGACGTAGTTTTATTAATCTACGTCACGGATTAAACTATATTGATATTTCCCTTATGAAAAATCTATTGTGCCGAGAAACATTACATGCTTAATTGCGATGGTGCCACACCATATTGCTGCTTGAAAATACGGCTGAAATGGGTAGGGTTCTCGAAACCGAGGCTATAGGCTACATCTGCCACCGACATCTGTGAGGCCTGCAGCATCTGTCGGACTTTCGAGAGGCGCTTCTCACGAATCCATTTGGCTGGTGTCTCACCATAGATGCTCTGAAAGTCACGCTTAAAACTGGAAAGCGAGCGACCCGAGAGGTATGCCAGTTCTTCAAGCGATACGGGTGAAGTGTAGTTTTCCTCTACTACGCGGTGAATATCGGTCTTCACGGGCTGACGCAACTGGAGCATCTGGCGGAAGATGTTCTTCGAGCAGTCCATCACGTTATACAACAGTTCCATCACCTTCAAGCGCAACAGTCCGGGGTTCGTCTGCGACGGGTCGTTGAAATAGGGCGGCAACGACCAGCAATAAGCCACGAGGCGTTCGCTCATGGGAGATACTTTCACGCCAAGTTCCTCGGTCATTTGGGGAATGGTGATGTGCTGCTGGGTCAGGAAGTCGGATATCAGCTCATCAGTGATGGCAAAAAGCAGGCTCTCGAAGAGTCCCGTCTTCGCATCGCCCCGTTTCTCGTAACTCACACTATGGGCACGTCGCAGAAGCACCATCTCGTTCTTGTGGACGACACATGTCTGCTTGCCGCACGTCAGTTTTACCTCACCACCCAGCACAACATAGAGCAGATGCTGTTCGAGAAAGAATGTGCCTTTGTCGCCAGCCGTGGCGATGCATTGGTCGATGACGCTACCACCATCGAGCACCAACGACGATGCGGTATAGTCGCCCGTCACCATTGCCGTGGGAAATTTGATAATCCTGCTCATCCGATGATTATATATAATTTGGTCTGCAAAGGTACAGAAACTTTTGCAGACCAAAGGGATATTTACTTAGAAATCGTGTTCGAGTTCTGGTTGTAGGCTTTTGCCACACACTTCCATTCCCCATTAATCTTCAGAAGAAGCAGCACATCGGTGAAGTCGATGGTGCCACCCCACCCTTCTTTCAACACACGCACCACAGTCAGCGTCTCCTCCAGCTCCAGCACGTCGATGCGGGTCTTGAACTCGTCGCCAGCACCTACGGTGTCAACATTGTGATAGAACTGCTCAATGCTGCCTCGCTCAAATTTGCCATTCAAGAAACCAAAGAGACAGGCATCTTCGGTGAACAACTCCTTTGCATACTTGCTGTTGCCCTCGGCAACGCTCTTTGTAAATTTACTTGCAGCTTCTACTACCGCATTGTAGTCTTCAATCTTACTTCTCATCTTACCTTTGAGTTTAAATTAAACAATGTTTGTATCTGGGTGCAAAGGTACGATGATTCAGCCAAATAGACTTTTCTATTTAGTTCAACTTTTCTTTCTATTTTGTTCAAACATTGGCACCAGCCTCTCGGGCACCGTCCAAAGGCACGCTTCAGCAGTTGTGCCGTATCAGAATTTACTCCGCTGCTATCCAACAGCCAACTGCCATGATTACAGAGGCCATGATGAATGTCAGGGTTACGGGTTCGCCTAATATCAAGATAGACAGCAACGCGCCAATGAAAGGCGCAAGGGCATAGTAAGTACTGGTCTTTGCTGCTCCTATTATGCGTTGGGCCTTTCTCGCCAAAGAACAACAAGGCGATAAGTGCCGTTGCCACAATTTCAAAATTATTGAGCAAGGAGGTGTTTGATGCTGTGCATGTCTTCAAACCGTACATCAAAAGGATGGGTGCCGCAATGTCGAGTATGATCATAGCAGAAGCATAGGGTTTGAAGCAACATCTTTGAAACTGGTGTACTTATGGCGTATAAGGCAGCAGCAAGTACAGCCAACATGATTGCTATGAAATTATTGTCTTTGGACATATAAATTCCAATTAGTTTTATTCCTCGTCTATTCTTTCAATTTTGAAAATGACAGGTCGTGTACCATCAGAACAGCAGCAAATCATTTCGTTCTCACGTTTCATCCAGCCTTTCATGATAGAGCCGCCTTGCAGACCAGTGTATATGTATCGGCTGATGGCATCCCAGGCTTCTGAGCAATGGGGAATTTTGGGACCTCCGGCAACACTGTCAGGATCAGCAGAGGTCTTGACGAGCGTATTTATGCCACCATGCCAGAAATGGTCATTCTCTTCATCATGTTCAAAAACAAATTCGTCGCCTACGTTGTAGCAGGGACACATGCCCGAATTCGGATCGGCACAATACTCTTTCTGTAATTCAGGATAGAGTTTTTTGTCAATGACAGTTACTTTAACTTTATGTTTCATATATATTTTTATTATAGGAATTTCATATTTCGCTTTTTCTACTCCTCCAGTCTCGTTTTCACTTTTTTCCACGCATGAGAATCGAAGAGGAAACATTCTCTCATGGTCTCCGTCATTACACGAAACCGACTCATGGGAATAGTGAAACTCAGTTCGTTTGCCCCTACGTATGGGCGAACAGATGGGTCGAAGAGACCGAGGAAACATCGCTGACCCTGCCGGGCATTCTCCACAATGGTCATCGAAACGACCGTGCTACAACCCGAACCGAATTGCGTGACAACTGCATCAGCAGCATTCGTGTCGAAGAAAGCCCAGCCACAGAGCCCAGAGAGCATGTCGGGCGTGGCATAGAACATGACACCCTCAAAACCATCAAACGACTCGGCTTTGTCTATCCGCACGAAATTCAAGTATGTCTTCTCGACACGCTTCATACCCAAGCCTTCCACGTAGTCGATAACCATTTGTGGTGTTTTCTTGTATTTCTCCGTCAACGAGACGAATCCTGGCACTCGCTCTGGCATATCTGTAAACCCAGTATAGAGCTTACCGCCACCACATGCAATGACCTCTGCACTCAGACTCACTGGAACTCCTTCTCTGGCAGCCTGCAGACCTTTGAAGAAACAGCCGTGAATCCTTTCGGTATCGGCTACGGGCTGATCACCATAGCCAAACAACAGAGGTAAGGTTGCCTTCTGGCCGAATGCCTCCCTAAAATCTTGTATAAACTGCTTTACGTCCATCATTGAGTTATTATATTATTGGAATTTATATCATTTATTGATTTCGATTAACTTTTCAAAATATTGGTGCATCCATGCTTCTATATTATCTTCGCGCATATTCCCATCGCCATAGCACCCTGGTAGATGGTCACGCAAAAGGTCTGCGTTTTCTTCCAGATAATAGAACTCCAAAAAGGCTTTGTGATAGTCTGTGTCTATTGCAGCTTGAGTTAATTCTTTAAAGCCTTCTTCAGCTGAAATCATACCGTCGAGAACCTGATGAGCCACCCATAGAGCATATTGATAGAATGCATCATCATTGCTAATGTCCAAATCCAATTCATGAAAAATGGTTTCGACAAGTGATGAAAATTCAAAGGGATTCATATTCATATCCTCACCTGCTAATTGAATGATGCCTGGTGTCTGGAATCCTTTTTCCATCATTTCTATAGCCCACCATTTCCACTCTTTGGAAAACCCTTTCCTGAGCTTGTATAAATACAAGACATTACGTGTACAGGGAACTTCTTGAATAATCGATGACAACCTTCCACTTAACTTAGGGAATTTTTCCACAATATCATCTGAGACTATTGTCTTTTTGTAATATCCAATAATTCCATGAAACATTTCTTTCCAATCCATAGCTGTAAATTCCGATTTATCAGTTCTTTTTCAAATTCCGTTTACGATTTCCATCGCCAGGTCTTTTTGACGATGGAGGTGATGGTGTGACCGATAGTACGCAGATGGAAATTCTTGCCCAGCACAATCAGCAGGACTGCTGAAAGGATGAGCACAATTCCAACGGCAAGACGCAGGGTGAACGATTCGCCAAACACCATCACGCCAATGGCTACCGCCGTCAGTGGTTCCAAGGCTCCCATGATGGCTGTAGGCGTGGCTCCCACCTCGTGAACGGCTACGGTCATCAGCACCAGCGAGAGCACCGTTGGTACCAGTCCCAGCCAACAGGCAAAGAACCATGCTCGCGGCGACGGCGGCAGCATCAAATGCAGGTCGGGCGAGGTGAACGAATAGACCAGCAACGAAAGCATACATATCAACAACACATAGAACGTGAGCTTCAGCGACGACATGCGGATGCTCGATTGGTTGACCACTACGATATAGACAGCGTAAGTCAGCGACGACACCATGACCAACAGCACGCCTATCCCGCTGAGCGAAACACCTGCATCCCCCCTATATAGCAAGCCGATGCCAACTAAAGCGAGGATGATGGCAATAACTATTGAAGCCGTTACCTTCTCCTTGAAGCATGTTGCCATGATGACAGCCACCATCACGGGATAGACAAACAGGATGGTGGAGGCTATGCCGGCATCCATGAATCGGAAACTCTGATAATACGTGATACTCGATGCGGCAAAGAGCAATCCGAGTGAGCCGAGCGTCTTCAGTTCTCTACCACTGATTCGGAATGATTTACGCTCCACCAACAGCATGACTGCCAGCATCAGCACAGCCATCGAAAAACGGTAAAAGAGTACGGATGATGTATTCACGCCCTCCTCGTAAAGCGGCAATGCACCAAACGGGTTGGTGCCATAGCAAACAGCCGCCAGTATGCCGCAGATGATTCCTTTATGCTTCATTCTCAAATAATTATTTAGGCACTTTCCTGAAAGTTCTCAGCGAGCTAATGACCTTTTTCATATATCTTTCTGTTTATTCATTTTTATCTCATAACTTACGGATGACCCGACAGGGATTGCCTACAGCCATCGAATCGGAAGGTATATCCTTAACCACTACACTTCCTGCTCCGATGATGCAACGGTCGCCAATGGTAACACCAGGACATACCGTTACGCCACCACCCAACCAACAATCCTCACCGATGGTTATCGGAGAACATCGTTCGATGGGTTTGCGACGCTCAACATAGTCGATGGGATGATTCGGAGTCAGAAATTGGCAGTTAGGACCAACCTGTGTGTTGCTACCGATGGTGATCAAGCCTCCATCGAGCATCGTGCCGTTATAGTTGATAAAGACATTCTCACCTAACCGTATGCCGTGACCATGGTCGCAATGGAATGGTGGTGACACGGTCGATGATTCGGGAATGCTGGGAATTAACATTTCTATCGTCGGTCTGTAATCTTCATCCTCGACGGTCATGGTTTGAAGTTTTGCACAAATATGCTTGGCCCTGTAGTAACTTGCCAGGCATTCCTCGCTTGTAAAGTCATAGAACTCTTCACTGCGCATCTTTTCAAATTCTGTCATAACTTTATTTTCTTTATTACCATTTTTATATCCATGTTCTTTGCAATAGTCGTTCAGTCCGATAAATTGGAATTTACTGCTTTCGACCACCAATCCATCTCTCAATATACTCATAATCATAGCCTTTAGGACCACGAAAGAATACTCCCATATGGTTTGTCTTGTATAATTCAATCTTTTCTAGAACTTGGTCAAGATTACCAGAGTGTATATCCATCATTAAATCGTAAATACGATTCGTTTGTCCTGTTGGGCAAAAACTATCGGGATTGGGATTCTCTCTGAGGAAACGAGCAATGTCTGCTTCTACAGCATTGAACGTGTTCTCCCATCGGGCTGCCACATCGTCTTCTGTGTAAGCTGGAATTATTCCAGTATCAAATACAACGTACTCCTTTAAGTGTACACCTCGAACTGTAAAAGCTCCATTACCTCTTAAACTTTTAGGTGCTTGTTTGTTTTCTGGCATCTCAAGTATATCCCACAATAAGTCATCAATAAAGTATGGCTTCACAGAAAGTTCAACCTGCTCCAAGACCAAATGACACAAGCTAAAATAGTAGCCAGAATCTATTTTCCAATTGAGATAATCGTTTTGTTTCCAGCCAAACCTCTTTGCCACTTGTTTCCTACACTTATTGGAGACTTTCTCCAATGCATTACGCGCTCTTGATTCTTCTCTGGTCATAATTATAAATTCCGATTTATCTGTTACTATTCCTTGTCAGGCTGCTGGCCGTCGTGAGCCTTCCAGGCACACTCGGTGATCTTCATGTCCGAGAAGACTGCAGTGAAGGACGATTCCTCGGGCGAACAGGCATAGATGCCAAAGCTTATTTCGTCGGCACCAGCATACATGTGGCAGATTCGCATCTGGCTGAACTTAACGCCATCCGCGGAGCATTCGATGCAGTAGTCATCCTCGCGGCGCGAGAAGCGGTACCACATGGTCTTAACATCGGCAGGGATGGCTGTCGTGGCCCAGTCAGAATAGCCATTATTGGTGGCTACGCTGCCCAAGTGCTGGAACTCCTCGTTCTCGTATTCCACCGAGCCTTTCAGCCAGTTCTCGTTATCGAGATACATCACGATGCCACATTGATCAAAGCGGTGGTGACTCTCCGTAAAGTCGGTCTTCACCACGAAGCTGAAAAACTTCTCTCGCGTCTTCATCTGCAACACGGGGGCATTGTCGTTCTGGAAGTGATAGTACGTACGCTGCCAGAGGTCGGTCTTCGGAGCAGTGGTGATGCGGATGGAGTCGTCCTTAATTTCAAACTTTGCAGGCTCCCGCGTCCACTGGAGGATGCTCAAATCGATGTGGCCGCTGTCAGAGAGTGCCACCTTTACGTTGTCAACGAAATCCATAGTCGTTTCCTGTTTGCCTTGCTGTCCACATGCCGTCAGCATGAGACATATGCTTAATAATGATAATAGTTGCTTTTTCATATTTGTTTTTGTTAATCGTTAACCAATCACGTATTTACTGCCCGGAATCAGTGAAAGGAGTTTCGTGGTAACTGCACAACACAGGAAGGTGAGCAGTGCGATGGCGGGAATGGCCAGCCATACGGGCAGTAGCGGATGGGCCACATCGCCGCCAATGATCCACTGGGCGATAAATACGAGGAAAAAGATGTGCATCAGATACATTCCGAAGGTGAGCTTTGCCAGACTATTGATCCATCTGGGAGCTTTCTGAATGCAGCTGAACAACAGGAAAGCGCCGAAAGTGGCAAGTAACACATTGGGTGTGCAGAACTCCCAAGCCCACTCCATCATCGGTGTCTCCATCTCAATGCCTGGCACGGCCTTCCACCAGAAACTCCAAGCTGTGAATAGTCCGCCTGTCACAAAACAGATTGCCCCGACGGTCAGCCGCTTCTGCCTGTTCCATTTCAGATGAACCCGTATATAATGAGCCAATACCAGATAGCCCAAGTAGCCCGAGCAGTACCACAGGGCAGAGAAGTGATTCCAGAAACATTCACCCCAGAGTTCGGCCGACACGAAGCGGTGCAGCCAAGGGGTGAGCGTGGAGAAGGCGAAGATACCGAGGAATATCCGTTCGTCCTTGGCACTTGACCTTTCGAGCCAGGGCGACACCACGGGAATGATGAGGTAGAGACTGATGAGCGGATACATGAACCACAGATGACCGCCCCACAGCGGGAAGTTGAAGGACACCATCTTCAGCTGCTGCACTGCCTCTTCCCATGTGAATCCGCCCCAAGTGGCCGGCAGCACCGCATAGAGCACCAGGAAGCAAGCGAATGGCGGCAGGATGCGCAGGAATCGCCGGCGATAGAACTGGCTCATCGTCATGCCCGACTTCATAGGCACCAGCAAGAATGCCGAGACAATCATAAATAGCGGGACGGATATGCGCCCGAAGAAACCGTCATAGATTGACACCCACAGGCGGTTGTCCTCATTCACCACCTGCGACACTGGCCCCATGTTATAAAACTGCTCACTGGCGTGTACCACCATCACCAGCAGGCAGGCGATTACGCGGATGTAATCAACAAAAGCTATTCGTTCCTTTGTCATTGTTCTATCAGTTAAATTGGTATGTATCTGATTTAATATTATTGCACTATCATTAAATGCCAACTTCCTTTCTGACCAATGCGGCTCCCATATCAAACACCTGTTTCAAGTGCTGCGGAAAGACTGTCTCATGTCTGAGTTTCTTGCTCTCCGGATTGAACAGCGTCCAGGGCCAGTCGGTTTTGCCATAGTCTTTCAACTGGAGGGTATCGCCGCTGACAAATATCTCCGTAGGACCTACGAAGCGACTCAGCACCTGCTGATAGTTCTGCACGAGTCCCATATACATATTGTCTGGGGCGTTGCTCGTCATGATCAGCAATACGGGAATCGGGTGCTCGTTGCAACAAGGCTTTTCGACGTTGTAGGTCAGGTGCTGGAATATCAGTCTTTCGTACAAGGCACGGAAAGAGGCAGTCATCTCAGAGAGATAATTTGGTGAACCGATGATCAGACCGTCAGACTCCCGAATGGCATCCAACACAGGTGTCAGCCCGTCGCGACAGATGCAATGACTCTTGTTCTTCTCCCGCTTGCACCCGAAACAGGAGATACATCCGGTATATTTCTCAAGCCTGAACAGGTCGAATTTCTGTACTTCGGCCCCAGCAGACTCTGCGCCCTTGGCAGCTTCCATGATTAGTGAATCAGTATTCCAGCCCTTCCTGGGGCCTGCATTGACTGCAATGATTTTCTTGCTCATACTCTTTTTCTTTTTATCGTTATTGTCATTAAATGTTATTCGTTGGAACGGATGATGTCAGACACGTCTTGTATAAACAGCCTTACATCCATCTTTATGTTATTAAAATTCCCTCAGCAACTTCTCCGCCAACGGCACATACCATGTACGGACTTCCTCTGCCGTGGGCGTGTGACCGCCGGGGAAATGGAAACTCCTTTCGTAATGTTTCAAGAAGAGCGGTTCGAAGTGTGCCAGTGTGTCTTGCTCGCCAAACAATCCCCAGATGCGGTCTTTGCAAAGCGGATTGCATGAATCAAATTGCACTGTTTCCACTTCGGCAAATTCCTCTATCAAGGCCTCGTCGATTGTAAAGTCTTGTTTGCCGTCTTTGCGAGGCGACTTGTATTGATGTTGGCCGATACGCTCACGTAGGAACTCCGTCATCTTGAAGTGCGGATTGCCAAGCAAAGCAGGAATGCCAACGACAGGAGCCACCATCTGCGCATAAAACGACCCGCAACTGTTTCCCACCAAGAGGTCGGGATTTTCTTTGTCGATCAACTCGCGGATAAAGCTGATGGCCTCCTTTGGGTGCATTGGCAGATCGGGTGTCAGCACCTCTGCCCTACCTTTGAAAGCATCGCGCAAAGCCAAAGCTGGCACACATTGACCGCTGGCATAGAATCCGTGGAGGAACAAAATCTTCTTCATTGTTTTTTATTGATGTTTACACATTAATGTCCATATCATATTTTATTCTGTCACCCACCATGGGGGCCATTGTCTGGTTTATCTTCTGTTTGCAGGGGTTTCGCTTCGCTTCACCGCCTGCCTGTATTCTCATCGTCCCTTCGGGACTATGTTGCGCACACAACACACAAAGATGTTTGATCTGTCTTTCTGTTTACAGGGGTTTCGCTACACCACCTGCCTGTATTCTCATCGTCCCTTCGGGACTATGTTGCGCACACAACACACAAAGATGTTTGGTCTGTCTTTCTGTTTGCAGGGGTTTCGCTTCGCTTCACCGCCTGCCTGTATTCTTATCGTCCCTTCGGGACTATGTTGCGCACACAAATAAGTTTGACTTATCACTCTATTTGCGGGGAGCGTAACGCTCCACCTGTTCACGAAACTCGACCAGTCAAAGTCCTGAAAGGACGTCGAGAACACAGGCAGGCGGTGGAGCGAAGCGGAACCCCTGTTAACGAACGAACCATCCCCCAAGTTTTAGTCCTGAAAGGACGACAGACCAATATGCACCTAATCTCCAAACGCATACCGCTCATCGTATTGAATACCATACGCATCAAGAAACAATTTGTATTCCTCTTGGAAGGTCCTTTTTTTATGATGTTCCGACTGATTACGAATGTAATGTATCGTTTTGTCCACCAATGAAGGACTAACCGAAAACGCTCCATAACCTTCTTGCCATGCAAACTTCCCGTAATAGGCATCTAACGACTTCATCCATTTGCTGCTGTCAGCCTTGACATTCTTGACAAATTCTGCAAGCGACATTGTTTTTGGAAAAGATGTCAATATGTGTATATGGTCGGGCATACCACCCACAGCAATGGGTAAGCCTCCGATTCCCTTGATGATACCGCCTATGTACGGGAATATGCGTTCCAGGTCTTCGGTTCGCATTATAGTGCCTGTACTTTTGACATGAAAGATCAGATGCACGTCTATCTTTACTAATGTACTTGCCATACTTTTATATTCTGTCACCCCCTTTGGGGGTTTAATGTTTGGTTTGTTATTTTGTTTGCAGGGGTTACGCTACGCTCCACCACCTGCCTGTATTCTCATTGTCACTTCGGGACTATTTTGCACACACTAACATGTTTGGTCTGTCCTTCTGTTCGCAGGGGTTTCGCTACGCTTCACCACCTGCCTGTATTCTCATCGTCCCTTCGGGACTATGTTGTATAAATCAATAGAGATTTATCTTTCATAAACTTCTATCGGCAAGCCATCGGGATCTCGGAAGAAGAGAAAATGTTTGCCAGTAAACCCACCCGTTCTCACCTCTTCGTGTGCTATGTTGAGGACATCCAACTCTGCCACGACCTCCGAAATGTCGTTAACCTCAAAAGCCAAATGCCGCAGACCTGCAGCTTCGGGATTTGACACTCGCTGAGGTGGCGATGGAAACGAAAACAATTCTATGACATACTCGTCACCAAGGGCTAAGTCGGTTTTGTACGATTTGCGCTGCTCGCGATAATTCTCAGCTATGACCTTCAGACCGAGGACGTGGGTGTAGAAATAAAGACTCCGCTGATAATCGGAACAGATGATGGCGATATGGTGTACTTTATTCAAGTGTAACATGGCGAAGATTATAATTTGTCTTGCTCAATGAGTTCCAGTCGTTTCACGATGGTATTGGGCAGAAGCAAGGTGCCAGGCGAAAGTACAGCATTGGCTCCTATGCGACAGTTGTCACCTACGAGTGAGCCGAACTTATGAAGACCTGTAGATATGCGTTGCCCATCGACATGTACAAACACCGTGTCATCTTCGCGCTCGTTGTAATGGTTGCAGAGTATAGCCCCTGCCTCAATGTTCACATCGTGTCCGATGATGCTGTAGCCAATGAAATTGAAGTGGGCTATCGCAGAACCTTCGAGTAATATAGAGGTCTTCACCTCACAACTGATGCCCACTTTTGCTCCTGGAGCCATAAACACACCGCCACGCAGATATGAGTTTGAACCTACAAAGCAATTGGCTGAGATGATGGCTGGTGCCTTGATGGTCACGTTATGTCCGATGACGGCTGTCTTGTGAATAGCTACTCCGTCTTTGATGTCATAGTCATCCCCGAGTGTCTCGATGATAGTACCAAGAGTCTCGCAGAGTTTATCTATCATCACCCAAGGCAGTCTCTCGTTAATGGGGAACTCCGTTTGTTGTGTAATATAATGCTCAATCATAATAACATTACTTTTATTATCGTCACTTGATCAACTTTTTAATTTGTTTCTCGGGTGCATTGGGCAGCAGTCGTGATAGATGCGTTATGATGCGGTCATAAGATTCTTCTGGTGTTCTTTCGCACAGACAAGCCTCACGTCCCAACAATCGCTCAGGTGTTGTTAGCAGCGACCAACCGAAACCATATTCCCGTCCGTGTTTGTCCACGGGATAGACAAAATCTTCTGTCACGATATAAGTACCCATCTGCAAGCGACTGATATATGCATCGAATTTAGAACGCATATTCTTTCCCGTGAAGTCGCACGCGGCACGCAGTTCGCGGGTTATCATGCTACCTTGCTCGCGTAACGTAGAAAGGATGATGTCTTCGATTGTACCTTCTTCGGGGACGGGATGCTGACTGCGACGCCAGTTGTAGAAGTCGGACCACCACTCACGACTGATGAATCCAGCCTTTCCAGCAAAGAACTTACCATAGACGCAGCCTCCCTCGCGCACCACTGAACCTTTCCACTGCCACAGAGGCCACTCCCATGAACCATCATCAAACTGTGTGAAGCGACATTCCTCAGCCATCAAGCTCTCTGCTGCATAGCCCCGTATGCCGCCTTCCAACAGGGGAAGGAATCCTATCTGTTGAACACACTCCATCAATTCTGGACACGAGTGGATATATCCTATCGCTCCGTTTCGCTCCTGCATATTCTTGAAATATTCTATAAACGCTTTCATAAATACCTATTTACTTTCATGTACTTGCGTCTTCGAGAACATTTAGTCTATGCTTTTTCCTAATTCATACGCCTCTTGCAGTTTGGGATTGCCCACTATTTCACGTGCATCGTTCACACCACCGCAGAAGAGTGTACCAGCCAGACGGCTCTTAGGGTAGCAGTCTATCCATCCCGTCAATCCCGTCTCTGCACGTTTGGGTGTCTCAGGTTCGTCTTCAGCAG
>DJXW01000006.1:0-43248 GCA_002449845.1 Prevotella sp. UBA6994 | reverse complement strand
ACTGGTAATCCTGCTCGTACATCGCATTCATGCGGTCTATGAGGGTCTTCATCTGACCACTCATCTCATAGTAGTAGATAGGCGTTGCCCAGCAGATGACATCTGCCTTCAATACCTTTGCCATGATGTTGTTCACGTCGTCCTTGATGACGCAACGCCCCAGTTTTTGGCATCCCATGCAACCCTTGCAGAACTGGATATTCTTGCCCACAAGAGAAATCTTCTCTACATCATTTCCTGCAGCCTTTGTGCCTTCAACAAACTTCTCAGCGAGCATGTCGCTGTTTGAACCATGTCGCAGGCTTGTTGATATTACTATTACCTTTTTCATATTCGTATTTGTTTATTGTTCGCTAAATTGGAATTTACACGTCAAACCTATTCATTCATTGCAATAATTCCTCCGATGGATATTGACGATTAGAGGCTCTTTTTCGAATAATTTGACCAGTTCATCATAACCATGTTCTAGTTTGAATTTCAACTCTTCCGGGTATAAAGGGAACAGTTGGTAGAAAGCCACTTTCTTTCCGCTCAGACCCAATTTGAGAGGTTCTACCACCTGTCCTTCCTTTCCTATGGAAGGCATAAGTACACAGGAATTAAATCCCGTGTTTTCTGCCACAGTGCTTCCATCCTCAATCAACTGAACATCATGGCCTTCACAAAGCCAGTCCTCAGCCGCTATAGGCAAGCGTGCAATGAATTTAAGCATTCTGATAGGCCAGTAGTCTTCTTCCTTATCTGATTCCAGATTCCAATTTTGGGGAAGGAAGATGACATATTCTGCCCTGTCACAAACATATGACCTCAAGCCCTTTGGCACATCCATTATATATGCCCCTGCTCCCATTGTGACAAGTTTGTAATAGGGTTGCTCCTCTGTAGGCGGGATGACAACAATATCACAATGTATGTCGAGGGAAACTACTTCATGGGCCACTAAATCATACATCCCATATTGCTTCTCAATGTAAGCAGAGACCTTATCCATTTCCTTTTCCGAGTAATAATTCTGGGGAAGAACCTCTTTTTTATCTTCATTCATAGATTTTGTTATCTGCGCGTAAGCCTGAGAGAAATACGCGGTTAATATTAATATTGTGATGAATATTCTTTTGATTAGCATAAATTCCGATTTGTCTGTTAGTTACTCATATCCGATGAAAGAGACTCGTCACCAGGCATAAACAAGATTGTATTTCTCATGCAATTTGCGGAGAGTTCCATCCTTTTTCATCTGTTGGATTGACGCATTTACAAACTGCAACAAGTCATCCTGTCCCTTCCGCATCAGCACACCAATCTCCCCGTGTGTGAACGGTGTGTTCAATAGCGGAGCAGCAAGACGACTGTCGGTCTTCACGTAATAAGGAGCCTCGGTAATCTCCGTTATCATCACGTCTGCTTTCCCTTGAGCCACGAGTGATGGAATCTCCTCATTCTTCGGGTGAACAATCTTGGTAGCGTGTGTGAGGTTCTCATTGGCAAACTTCTCATTCAATCCGCCCGGATTCACCATCACCCTCACCTCAGGTTTGTCAAGGTCTTCCAACGACTTGAAACGTTCTGCATCAGATGCTCTACAGAGAATGGTCTTGCCGTTAGCCAGATAACCTTCACTCATCAACATCGTCTCCTTTCGGGCATCTGTGATGGTAATGCCACCAATAGCAAAGTCGAATGTTTGTGGTTCAGCCAGCACATCGGCAGAGAGAGTTGGCCAGGATGTCTTTACGAAAGAGATTTTCACTCCCAAACGCTTGGCAATCTCTTGAGCAATCTCTATGCCGAAGCCCCAATACTCTCCTGTGGCAGTCTCGTAAAACGACAAAGGACGATAGTCACCAGTAGTGCCCACGATCACATTGCCTCGTTCCACTATCTGTGCCACCTTCCCGTCAAGGGGAATATCAGTAGATGTAGAGAGAATGAAAACAGTATGTTGCTCGTTCTCCTTGCCAAACTTGAAGGCTTCTCCAAGTGCGTTCTCTGCGAACAAGCGTGTGCTGTTGAAGTAATAGAGATGGCTTCCTGCATGATACCAGCCCCCTACGTATCCTTCATGTTGCAAGGAATGACTCACCACCTTGTCGAGTTGGTTACGTGAATGACTGTTCTTTGTAGCAGCATAATTGACGGCTATTCCCTCTGACGGTTCAGTCATCGTCCTAATATCAAGGGTAAAACCATCTTGATGACTCTGACTGAATGCCCACACCTTGTCAGCGATGGCTGAGATTCGTCCTTGTTCATCCGAACTACTTCTTGAACATGAAGTGAAAACCGCCACACTGTATATGGTTAGGATGAAGGACAGTACCTTTAACATCACCATTTCTTGTTTTTTCATACTCTCATGATTTTCAATAACAAACTGATCACTTAATCACCAATGTATCGCCACATCCTATAGGTTGTCCACAATAGCCTTAATCTTCGCTTTGGTCTCGTCGGTCTTTTGTTCGTCAATCTTGGCAGTTACTATACCACTGTCCTCTGCACTCCAATAGTTGCAAATGTCATGATACTCAGCCGTAGCACCTGTATAGACACCGGGAGAATAAGACGATACGAGCAATGCCATCTTCTTCACCTTGGCAGGTTTGTTTACGCAATACATACGTTGGATAGGAGCCTGCATCTGTGCATTCAATGTGAAATAATAGATGGGAGCAGCCAGCACCAGCACCTCGGCTTCAGCCATCAACGGATACAACTCTTGCATATCATCTTTCTGAATGCAAGCACCGTTGCCCTTGTTATGACAATACTCGCAAGCCAGACATCCAGCGATTTTCTTTTTCGACACGTTCACCAATGTCACCTTGTGACCAGCAGCTTCAGCTGCGTTCTTGTACTCTTCCGCCATCCAAGCGGTGTTACCTTTAGCCCGTGGAGAGGCTTGTAAAATCAAAATGTTCATCATGTTTTTGTATTAAGTTAAAATGTAAATTGATTATAGTATTAGCACACCATATAGAAACAGTGTATTTTGCAGCAAAGATACAAAATCTTTTGCACAATAGCAAAAGGATTATTTGTTTTTCAGTTTACGTTTCGGTATCAGCTACCTAAATGCAGGCTTTTGCTCACGCCTACATTCCTTTCTCTGCCATTACGCAGCCCCATAGGACCAGCAGTTTAGAGGCATCATGTGGATAATATTGGAGTACAAGACAAAACAATTATCAGGTAACGATAAAAAATAAAACAAATTCATTTCATTTAGCTATAATAACAAAAAAATGTCGTATATTTGCTGACAAATACCGATAGGAAAGATAATGTCTAACTTCAATGAAATAAAATGAAAAAGATTATTTTCGCATTTGCAACGCTCCTGATGATGGCTGCTTGCACACAGAACAAACCAGCCCAGGCTGTAGAAAATCAAAACGAGACTTCTACGGAGGTAGTGACGGATACAATGAGTAAAGAAACAAAATTAAAGAACATGAAAGAAGTACAAGCTTACTTGAAAGATTGCGGTGCATTCTTCATCGCTACTGTCGATGGCGACCAACCGCGCGTGCGTGCCTTTGGCGTTTCTGAGATTATCAACGACCGCCTGTATATCATGACGGGTAAGGTGAAAGATGTGTACAAGCAAATGGCAAAGAATGGCAAGTTTGAGATTTGCGCCCTTAAACCTTCTGGCAGCGAATGGATGAGGCTGAGCGGGACGCTGGTGAACGATGAGACGTTGGCTGTGAAAGAGGAGTTTCTGAATCGCAACGAGAGCTTAAAGTCGATGTATAAAGCCGACGATGACAACATGGCTGTGCTCTACATCACCAATGCCACTGCCCGATTCTGCTCTTTCTCCGCTCCAGAAAGAAAGGTCAATTTCTAAGTTGATGAATGACGTAAAATGTTCAGCCGCACTTTCTCTGTGAGTCAGCTCTTCATTCTAAAGTTTAAGGATGACGGGATTTAAGGATACTCATTTAATAGGAACGTACGAGGGTAGATGAAGTGCATTTGGAAAGACGCCGGAAGCGTCACCGCTCGATAACCGTGGGTGCGCAGTACCCACGGATAGATAAAGGACGGATAAAACGACTCTGAAAGAGTCGCCCACTGCACGTTTTTTGGAGGGGGGCACACCTTCAGAGTGCTTTCCTTTCCATAGCCTACTATCCGCAGGTCCTACGGACACTGTGGTTACAGAGCGGAGACTGCGTTGCAGTCTGATATGTTTTGCGTTGAGTGATGACCATTTTCAATTTTCAATCTTCAATTTTCAATTTTCAATCTTCAATCTTCTTCCCCTATGATTTTTCGCTTGAGCACTATTCTCTCCCCCAAGACATATCTCATGTTTCTTGCTTCTTACTATCTTACCCACTTTAAAAAAACTATCATTTTCCACGACAAAAGTTTGTTTGGAATTTCTTGCATTCCAGAAATAAGAGAGCGGGAAAATGGGATAAAACGGGTAAAATAACGTGTTTTTATTCGTAACATACATAGTTATTGTCGTAACTATATATGTTATGAGCGTAATATTGTATGTTACGAGTACTAACTTGATATGTTTTGAAGGGTAAAAAAGTAGAGTTTTTGAGTCTAAAATGCACTGTTTTCATTCAATCATCAACATCATTAATTCGTAAATCGCTAATAATTAAGGATTTACAAAAACACTAAAAAACAGGCATTTTTCCTACCAAGATTCAATCAGTTGGAAAAAATGCCTGTTTTTTAACGTCTAAATTCAGAAAAAAGAAGACAGATTTAATTAAGAGGTGAGAGGTGAGGGGTGAGAAATGAGAGATTAGTCTTTTTGATTGAGACTCCAGCTGCCGTAGCTATTCTCTCACCTCTCACCCCTCACCTCTCTTTCTTCAAGTATTTACAATATCTCTATTGATTTAGCTTGCTTGGTTTCTTCCTTAACCATCTTTGGCAACACGACGGTTAAGATACCATTCTCCACCTTGGCAGAAATTTCGTCGCGCTTGACATCATCAGGCAACGTGTAGTTTTGCTCGTAGTTGGAGTAAGAAAATTCACGGCGCAGATAATGATGCTTATGACTGCCCTCCTTGTGTTCTACCTTGTTTTCGATGGCTATACAGAGATTGCCCTCATCATTGATGGTCACTCTGCAATATTCTTTCTTAATGCCTGGAGCGGCAAATTCCATCGTGTAAGCCTTTTCATCCTCCTTGACATTGACTGCGGGTGCTGTTGTGTTGGCACGAGGCATAAAATCAGTGTTCAGGAAATCATCAAATACTGTTGGGAACCAACTGTTTTTAAACATTACTGGTAACATAATCAATACCTCCTATTTATATTTTTGTTAAACGTATGTTGTTGTGATTGCCTCCGCCTTGGCTTTGGCTTTCATAAAAGGATAAAGCAACTAACGTGCCTAAACGAAAAACGTGCCAAAATGACACTTGTACTAAGTCATTTTGGCACGTAGTGTCAGTAGAAACGATTGTTCTTACAAATTGATTTGATACATCACGAAGGAATAAGGTTCCAGTTCTACATCCATCTTTTTCTTTAATTTCACCGTAGAAACTTTCGGTTGGATGGGCTGTTGGTCGAAATCATTCTCGTCGTTAGGCTGACCAGCAAGCACGGTCATCGTAGCGAGCGCTTTCATCGACTTGAAGCGAGAGAGGTTGATGCTTGCTTTCTTCTTCGTGTCGCTGGCATTACACATCTTCACAAAGAGTTGGCGAGTCTTCGTATTCAGTATCACCGACTGCTCTTGCAAGTTGTCTGCGCCCTCAATCTTCACGCAATCGCCATAGTAATAGTTACCCGACGACTGTCCGAACATCTGTTGTACATAATAGCTGCAAGTGAGTATAGGATGCTCATTATCGAAATAGATCAAGTCTGGATTCCAGTTGGTAGCATTCTTTCTGGCAAAGAGCGGAGCGTAAGATGTCATGCAAACCACGTCACCATTGCGTTCCACGTGCAATAAGTAAAGAGCCTCTGCCAATGCGTCGATGAGTTTCTTGTCCTTGGCAGCATATTCGCCTAAGTAAACCTTTGTCTTACGGTCACGAGGATAATTGTCATACTGGCGACTCTTCAAGAAATAGTCACGTTGTTCGTAGTAATGCTCATCAAGGATGGGGAGAGCAATCTCCTCAGCCAGTTTCCATCCATTCTCAAAGTCAGGGTTACCAGGATGTGAACCAGGACCAGCCGTACCCACGATAATGATTTCGGGGTGCGCCTTGGTCACCTTCTCATACATATACTTGAATCGCTCCTTAAACTCTGGCGATATTCTCTCCTCATTGCCAATACCCAAGTACTTCAAGTTGAATGGTTTGGGATGTCCTGCCTCAGCACGAACACGTCCCCACTTGGTATTCACGTCGCCATTAGCCCACTCTATCAAGTCGAGCGCCTCGTTCACCCATTCGTCCATTTCCTCCATAGGAACCCAGTCTTGTGCCTGGTCTTTCATTCCCCAGCCACCGTTGGCACCTTGGCAACTCACGCCACATGGAAGGATAGGCAACGGCTCCATACCTAAGTCTTCGCAGAACTGGAAATACTCAAAGTAACCCAATCCCATCGACTGATGATAGCCCCAAGTATTCTTCAAGGCACGGCGTTGTTCCTTCGGTCCTACGGTTGTCTTCCAGCGATAGGTGTTCCAGAAGCCATCACCGCCACCGTGTACCACGCATCCGCCTGGGAAGCGCATAAACTTAGGATGCAATGCGGCAAGAGCCTCTGCCAAGTCTTTGCGCAATCCATGACCCTTGAACGTATCCTCTGGCATCAGAGAAACCATATCCACGTCCATCGTACCTGTGGTAAGTACCAAAATCTGAATGGCAGCATGTTGAGAAGTAGCATTAGAAACCAACTCAGCCTCATATTTCTTCCAGTTGGCAGCAGTCACGTCAATCGTGGCCTCAGCAAGCAGTTTTGGGTCTTTCCCCCACCCTTGCGGTTCTACCAGAGCCACACGCACTTTCTTGGCTTCACCCTTCACATTACGCAGGAAGGAAGAGAACTGATACTTAGCTCCAGCCTTGACAGAAATACCATCGAAGCCATCATTCTGAATACCGAATCCAGTCCATCCCGTATAATCATAGTAATGACCTACACGTTCGATATTCAAACGCATAAAATTGGGATTGTTCACATGAATGGGATTGACAGACAGCGGTTCGATATAACCCGTGGAATGACCAGGACGAATCATCCGCCACGCCGTTCCAGGTCCCCAGCCGTCACGTTCGGTGGGATTAAACTCAAACGAGCCATTCTGAATCAGTTCTGCATACAAGCCACCGTCAGCAGCACTACTAATGTCTTCAAAGAAGATACCAATCAGTTCATCACTGATGGCCTTTCCACCAGCTGGCGGAGTGATGGCTTTCTGTGCTGAAAGTCCGAGCGAAGCTGCCAACATGAAGGCAGTCAATGTTGTTTTCTTGTTCATATTCATAATAGTTTGATTATCTATTCTTCAAAAATCTTTTTGTCAACGGTTCTTATTTGTCAATGTCAATCAACACATACTTCTTGCTTCCCAACCCAATCTTCTCGGCATAATCGGTGATGTAGGTTCCATGCTGGCGGTTAATGCGCTTGATGAGCGGTTGATTGTCGTCGCCAGGTTTACCCTGATAGTTGAACACCTTATCAAGACAAGCCTGATCTACGGCAACGGGGTCAAGGCTTGCCATGATTCCCATGTCCTTCAACTCAGGCTTGGCGGGGTGACCATCGCAATCACAATCCACCGAAAGGTTGTTCATCACATTGATATAAATGATATTGCCATTGAAATACTGGTGTACCGCCTGTGCTGCGGCAGCCATCGACTCAAGGAAATCATCTTGCGTGGCACCGGCAGCCAAAAACTCCGGAGTCCAAGCCAACTTAGCGTCATCGGTCTTTCCAGCAGAGTGGATGTAAGCCTTGCCTGCGGTAGAAGCCACGCCGATAGAAGCATTCTTGAGCACACCACCGAAGCCCCCCATAGCATGACCCTTGAAATGGGCAAGGTTAATCATGAAAGAGTAATTGGGCAAATGCTCGCCCACGATATCATAATTGAGATGCTTACGGTCTTTCACGGGAATGCGGATTTGACCAAACTCATCCATCAGGTCAACGGCAAAGATGGAGTCGAAACCATGTTGATGGATTGTTTCCCAATGTTTTTTAGGGTCTTGTCGTGTGCCACCGTAAGCCGTACAACATTCCACGATGGTGCCGTTTACTTTTTCTACCAAGTTGCGAATGAGCGTAGGCTTGAGGTAATGCGTGTTGCCACCCTCGCCCGTAGAAATCTTCACGGCTACACGTCCGTTTGCCTCTTTACCCAAGGCTTGGTATATCTTTACCAAAGACTCTGGGGAAATCTCTTTTGTGAAATACACTTTCGACTGCGCATGAGCAGTAAGCGACAGCATGAGCGTTGTCGCAAATAACAAACATAATCTTTTCATCTTATATATACTATATTTACATTTCTCAAACATGGTGTTTCTTGGACCTAAAGACAACACATGGATTTACGTCACTTGTGCCTACTCTTCCATCAACTTGCGATAGCGAGCCCGTTTGGGTTCATCCAATCCCAGGCGTTGAGCCTTGTTTGCCTCATATTCACTATAGTTGCCCTCGAAGTAAAACACATTGCCCTCTCCTTCAAAAGAAAGGATGTGTGTACAGATACGGTCAAGGAACCAACGGTCGTGACTGATCACCACGGCACATCCTGCAAATGCCTCCAAGCCCTCTTCCAATGCACGGAGAGTGTTCACGTCGATGTCGTTGGTAGGTTCGTCGAGCAACAACACGTTGCCTTCTTGCTTCAAGGCAATGGCGAGGTGCAGACGGTTGCGCTCTCCACCCGACAAGACGCCACACTTCTTCTCTTGGTCAGCACCGCTGAAATTGAAACGGGAGAGGTATGCACGCACGTTGACATCCTTGCCGCCCATGCGAATGGTCTCATTGCCACCGCTCACCACTTGATAGACGGTCTTATCGGGGTCAATGTCCTTGTGTTGCTGGTCCACGTAACTCAACTTAACGGTTTCGCCCACCTCAAACATACCTGCATCGGGTTGTTCTATGTTCATGATCAATCGGAAGAGCGTAGTCTTACCAGCACCATTAGGACCTATCACGCCCACAATGCCATTAGGCGGCAACATAAAGTTGAGATCGCTGAACAACGTCTTTTCGCCGTAAGCCTTTGCCACATGCTGCGCCTCGATAACCTTATTGCCAAGGCGCGGACCATTGGGAATGAAGATTTCCAACTTCTCCTCCTTCTGCTTCTGTTCCTCGTTGAGCATCTTGTCGTATGAGTTCAGACGAGCCTTACCTTTAGCGTGTCGAGCCTTGGGAGCCATGCGCACCCATTCCAACTCACGTTCCAATGTCTTGCGTCGTTTAGAGGCAGTCTTTTCCTCCAAAGCCAGTCGCTGACTCTTTTGTTCCAGCCAAGAAGAATAGTTGCCTTTCCAAGGAATACCCTCACCACGGTCGAGTTCGAGAATCCACTCTGCCACGTCGTCAAGGAAGTAGCGGTCGTGCGTAACGGCAATCACCGTTCCCTCATATTGCTGCAAGTGTTGCTCCAACCAATCTATCGACTCCGCGTCAAGGTGGTTGGTAGGCTCATCGAGCAGCAACACGTCGGGCTTTTGCAAGAGCAACCTGCAAAGAGCCACACGTCTGCGCTCTCCACCAGAAAGGTTTTGCACGCTCCAATCACCAGGAGGACAGTTCAAGGCAGCCATTGCCCTGTCGAGTTTAGAATCCATATTCCAAGCATCCGTTGCGTCGATGATGTCTTGCAATTCCGCCTGACGCGCCATGAGCTTGTCCATTTTGTCCGGATCCTCGTAATACTCAGGCAATCCAAACTTCACGTTGATCTGGTCGTACTCAGCCAATGCGTCATAGACATGCTGCACACCCTCCATCACGTTTTCCTTCACGGTCTTGGTCTCGTCTAAAGGCGGGTCTTGCGGCAGATAGCCCACCGAATAGCCTGGGCTCCACACCACGTTGCCTTGATACTGTTGGTCGAGTCCTGCGATAATCTTCATGAGCGTAGATTTACCGGCACCATTCAGACCGATGATTCCGATTTTAGCCCCATAGAAGAAACTGAGGTAAATGTTTTTGAGCACTTGCTTCTGGTTCTGCTGGATGGTTTTGCTCACTCCAACCATCGAGAATATCACTTTCTTGTCGTCAACTGTTGCCATTTTTGTTTTTGATTGATTATTGCGTGTACAAAGATAGCTACTTTCCCGCATTTTTCAAAATGTTAAGTCAATTTCTTTCACCTAAGTTTCACTTCCCTATTTCATTGGGTAATCATTCTTGGCAAATACATTCCATTCAAGCAAAAAAAAACACAAAAAGAAACTACTTTATTCGGATTTTTTGTAAATTTGCAGCAATTAATTAGTTTCACTATTTGAATAACAAAGGTTATGAACAAAAACGAGAAATTTGTCATCACGATTAATCGTGAACTGGGTTCTGGTGGACGTACCATCGGCGAGAAACTGGCAAGTAGATTAGGCGTTCCTTATTACGACAAGGCTGTCATCAACGCATTGAAAGAGGAATATCACCTCAACGCCAATGAGATTGAAGCCCTCAAAGGTCGTAAACACGACTGGTGGAGTGAGTTTAAGCGCAATCTTTCGGCTGGTCTCTTCACCTCTCAGTCGCAGTATTACCAATTGCCTATCGGTGATGAGCCCGACTTGCTGACTACCGACGAGATGTTTGAGACTGAAAAGGAAATCATCAGCGGCATTGCCGAAGCAGAATCATGCGTGATTGCCGGACGAAGCGGATTCTATGTATTGCGCAATCATCCCAACCACATCAGCATTCTCATTCAGGCTCCGATGGAAAGACGCATTGCCAGAGTGATGGCTAAACAAGGCATGAACTATGAGGAAGCTGAGAAAACCATCAAGAGGGTTGACAAGATGCGTGAAAACTACGTGAACAAATACACCAAGACTTCTCGCTACGATACACGTAACTACGACCTCGTGATTACGGTGGACGAAAGAAGCGAAGACGAGATTACTGACCTCATCATGGCTTATATCAAATAACAAATCTCAATAACGTGTGTGGCGGAACTTTCTGCCACACTCTTTTTATATCATCAGGGAATATGATTGAACGCCTGGGGATTGGTCATCTCTCCTTTCGACTCTGCCATGCGTAGCCTGATCGTAGCTATCTACGAACTGGGAGTGGAGGATAAGGTAATAGGTTATTCACTATAGTTATGGTCTATGATTACCGTCACATTTTCGTCAGGCATCTGTGCTTGCAACTCCTCCATCAGTTGTTTCCCGAAGGCTGCTTCGTCCTTGACGGAGCTGTTGGGAATCACGTCTATCGACAAGCGGTGCTCATCCTCGAAGTAATAGAATCCATGCGTCTGTAAGATGTCTTCATGTCTTGACAATACCTTCATCACCTTTTTTTGCAATTGCGCTCTCTTGTGTTCGCCTGTGGCAACGGCATAGATACCGATTGTCATGATCACGTGGTATTGGTCGTACAACTCTTCGGTAATGTGGCGCGTGAGTCCGTGTATCTCGTAGGCGTTTAAGGTTTCGTCCACGCTGATGTGTAACGAACCTATCAACACGTCTGGACCATAGTTGTGAAGGATAATGTCATAAACGCCGTGTACCTCTGGGTGTTTGAGAATCTCTTGCTTGATTTTCTTCACAAAATCAGAGGAGATTCTTGCTCCCAGCAATTCATTCACGGGCGATGTAAGCATGTCTATACCTGCCTTGATGATGACCAGCGAAATGATGACTCCCAAGATACCGTCAAGGGAAACGTCCCATATCAGCATCACTCCTGCCGACACCAACGTAGAGAGGGTGATGACGGCATCAAACAATGCGTCTGAACCCGATGCGATGAGTGCGTCGCTCTTCAACTCTTCGCCACGAGCCTTCACGTATCTTCCCAAAAACAATTTCACGATGATTGCCACGATGATCACCACCAACGTGACGGTTGTATAGGTGGGTTCGGTGGGATGGAATATCTTGATGGCAGATTCTATCAGCGAGGTGATACCTGCCGACAGGACAATCACGGAAATCACGATGGCACTGAAATACTCTATCCTCCCGTGTCCGAAGGGATGTTCTAAGTCGGCTGGCTTCTGTGACAATCGTGTTCCGATAATCGTCACCACACTTGAAAACACATCCGTGAGATTGTTGACCGCATCCATGACAATTGCCACGGAATGGGCAAGTAATCCCACCGTTGCCTTGAATATAGCAAGCAACACGTTGGCAATGATGCCAATCATGCTGGTACGGATAATTTGTTGTGAACGTTTCATAATATGATTCTACGTCTTGATTCGCAAGTTTCACACGAACCATTGATAATCATTTACAAAATTATGAAAAAATACAAATCTATCACACTTTCTTTAGATTATTTAATACATGGAACGAAAATTACCATCTCCTTCCGCCATTTCCGCCACGAGCGCCTCCAAAACCGCCTCTTCCTTCACCACGATTGCCACGGTTGTTGTCAAAGCGGTCATTCCCCCAGCCACCTCGCTCGCCACGGTTATTTCCCGAACCTCCGAAGAAGTTCAATCGGTAACTCACATGGACCATCGCATACGTGGTAATGGCATTCACCTCTCGGTCTGTCCATCCATTGGCGTTTACGGTACGAGTGAAGTTGGTTTGTTCACGCAGGATATCATACCATTGTAACATCACGGTGAGTTTCTTTCCTCGCAAGAAGCTATGCGAAAGTTGGGCGTTCCATATCAACTCGTTGGTGTTGAGTGTCTGGTCACTATAGCCTCGTTTGCTATACATGTGGGCATCGGTAGAGAGATTGGTTCCCCAAGGGAAGGTGATTCTGGCGTTTGCGCCATACGAGAAGTTCCACGTTGACAGATTGCGGGAGGCTTGCAATCGGTTTTCCGTTCGGGCGTATGTGGTATTGCCATTGACAGAGAAGTTCAACCATTTGTTACGGAAGCTCAGCGACACCGATGGCGACAGGTTGTAGGTATGTGTCACGTTTCGGTCGGGGATGGCGGTACGGTTGAGGTTCACGTATTGCACATGATGACTATACGAGCCACGTACCGACCCACTCACGTCCCATCTGTTCAATGTATCGAGGTTGATGTTAAACGATCCTCCACCATTGATGTTCCAGTTGCCGTTGATATTCTCAGGGCGTGTAATCCGTCCACCCGTTTTCTCGTTGTATGTAACGATGTTTCCCACGGAATTGCTGGTTCTGCTGAATCCAACGTTTGAGCTGAAACTCCAGTGTCGTTGTGCCTTGGGGACAGACATTCCCATGCTATCTGTCACGAAGTTCATCCTGCGCTGCATCTGGAAGTTGGCGTTGAGGTTGGTCGTGAACGAAGGCTTCAGTCCTGGATTACCCATCGTGATGTTCAGGGGGTTGGTATCGTCATAGATGTCTAACAATTGGGTGATAGAGGGTTGTGAAGACGACCCTCTGAAGGTCACCTGCAAGTTGGTTTGTTGGTTAAACCGATACCGCATGTTGAGCGTGGGCGAAATATTGGTAACGGTTCTTACCGTATCTACGGGTTTCCCTAAGTATTGCTGTATGTAATGTGAGCGTTGTGGCTGGGTGGAAAAGCCAATGTTCATGTTGTATTTCTCACGCACGAAACGCAGTTGTACGTCAATGTTGTGTCCGTATTCGGTGCGCTCTGAATACCTGCTCAATCGGGTTGACAAATACTCCTCGTATGGATTGTCAAGGTAGCCGAAAAGTCGTGTCCACTCTCGGTATTCTTGTAAAACGTTTATAAACTCATCATCGGTAAAATCGGGGAAGTCATACGTTGAAGGGTCGTTTTTCTGATGACTGTAATTGTAGCGATAATTCAGTTGCAGGAAGATGCCTTGCTGTCCTACCATTCTCCGTCTTCCGTTCTGCCCTCTTCCGAACGGTCCCCTCACCTGTACCGTATCTTCCGGTTGTGGCTTGGGCTTAAAGATGTAAAGGGGCTCTGTGTATGTAGCACCCAAAGAATAACTGAAGTTATCTGATGGCGAAACGGTATAGCGGTTGGTTTGATAGGCTGAGTCGTTGCCAAACTGGTCTTTCGTCTGATACAGATGCACGGAAGAGAGGTTGGCATTGCGGTTTCTGCCGTTACGGTAGTTGATGTTGCCACTCAGGGCTATATTACGTCCCTTGTTGCCAAAGCGGCGATATATCTGGAGTTGCGAACTCACGTTCTTGCTGCTGGAATATCCCAACGACTTGTTTGTCCTGCCGTTCACGATGAGTTTTTTTTCGTACATCGTCATGAGTCCATCAAAGCTCAAGGGATCTGTCACATGATCGAATGGGTCTGCATTAAACGAGGCGTTGTTGGAGTAGCTACGACTGTCGTTCGTGGAGAAGCTCATGTTAGGGCGAAACGACAGGGTGGTCATGGAGTCAATGGTCCATTGTAGGTTCATGTTTCCCGTCCAACTGCTATTACGGGAGTAGCTTTGACTGACGCTGTTTGAGAAGGCTCCGCCGCGAGTATTGACAAAGTTTTCCGAGCCCGTTCTGTTCCAGTTGTCCGCATCGCTATGGTTCCAAGTCACTCGTCCACTGAGCCGTAGGTTCTTGTTGTTTTCATAGCTCACGTCCAAGGCAGCCGTCTTGGTATGTCGTTGTCCGTTGCCGTTTCCCCTTCCTCTGCCGCCACGTCCCGTGAAGTTTCGGTCGTTCACGTTATTAGAGTTTCCCATAAACGTGTAACGCATGGCACCAAAAGGTTTCATGGCGGTGAGACGAATCCCGTAGCGATGGTTCGTGCCGTAGCCGATGTCGGGATTCATCTGCAATCCACGTCGGGCACTGCGCTTGGTGACAAACTCCAACACGAAGTCGTCATTGCCATCATCCACGCCCGTGAGTCTCGACAAGTCGCTCTTCTCGTCGTATGCCTTCACCTTGTCTATCACGTAAGACGGTAGGTTTTTCATCACCGCTTCATTGTTGCCCGTCATGTAGTCTCTGCCGTCCATCTTGAATTTCTTCACCGTCTTGCCGTTGATGGTGATTCCGCCATTATCGTCAATCTTGGCTCCAGGCAATGCTTCCACCAATGCCTCTATCACCGAACCTTCGGGTACCCTAAACGCATCGGCATTATATACCACCGTATCGTCTTTCACCACCATCTTAGGCACGTTGGCTGTCACCACAGCCTCGTCTATCTGTACGGCATCTGCCTCTAACGCAATGTCGCCAAGGGCAAGGGGTTGTCCATTTATCTTCGTCAGGTCCTTGTGTTGTTCCACATAACCCAAGTAGGTGACCTTCAACAGATAGGTACCTGCCTTGACGGAACCAAAGGAGAACGTACCAAGCTCATTAGATAATGCTCCTCCCACAAAAGCGGTGTCTCTCTTCCCGTTCTTGCCCTGCTCTATCTTATACAGTAAGAGGGTGGTCTTTTCCATGACTTCCTTAGTCTGACTATCTATCACACGCCCATACACCGTATTTTTCTGGGCGACGGCTGACAAGACGCTCAGAAAAAACAGTAGCAGCAAAACAATTCTTCGTTGACTAAAATAGTACATGGAAATAAAAATCATCTAATCATGAATACACTTATTAATTAGATGTATATGATAAGAAATGTTTAAAACACGTTTAAACAATTAACATTTGTTTTGTTTTTGGGTGGTGAACACTTTTGTGTGACAACGCAACAAACGCAACAAACGCAACACGCAACATTAGTACCTTCGATATTTCTTATTCCTCAAGATGGTATAATTAAGATTATATATAATAATATATTAATAT
This sequence comes from Prevotella sp. UBA6994, assembly GCA_002449845.1. GTDB lineage: Bacteria > Bacteroidota > Bacteroidia > Bacteroidales > Bacteroidaceae > Prevotella. Next base: position 27,381 of record DJXW01000006.1, on the reverse strand, counting down.
AAAATTTAAATCCATGCTTTTTCAATAGTGTGAACCTATCAATGTTGCGTGTTGCGTTTGTTGCGTTGTTTGTTGTCTTTTCCTGAATATGGTTGACTCAATAATTACCTTTCCATACCACATAAACTATGTATATGCATTGCATAAATATTCTTTACCAACCGTAAACACTGCGTTTTACTTTTTTTAACACGAAAATAGTGTTTTCTTAACAGATTTTTACACCTTTTAGAAGCCTGATTTTTGGTGGATGGGTATTTTAGGAGTAACTTTGCAAGTGCTTAGAGAAGGAGAGATGAGAGGTGAGAAGTGAGAGGTGAGAGGTAAGAGGTGAGAGGTAAGAGGTGAGAGGTAAGAGAATAGCTAAGGCTGCTGGGATCTTTGACATGCTAAAAAAGAATGGTTAGAGAGGTTTAGAGAAAAAGGGGTGAGAAGTGAGGGGTGAGAGAATACCCACGGCTATAGGAATCTCTTTAACAAATCTCTAACACGAACATCAATCACGAACCTCAATCACGAACCTCAATCAAAAAGACTATTCTCTCACCCCTCACCTCTCACCCCTCACCTCTCACCTCTAAAGCTCCCCTCACCTCTATCAACAATCTCTATCGGGTTCCGAATTGGAAGATGGTCCAAGAACTGAATGTCTCACCTGGTCTCAATACTGTTGTAGGAAACTGTGGATGATGGGGACTATCCGCAAAGTGCATCGTCTCCAAGCAAATGGCTGCATGACGGGGATAAGGAATGCCCTTCTTCCCCACCTGTTTCCCATTCAAACCGTTGGCAGTATATACTTGCACAGCTGGCTGACTGGTATAAACGGAAAGATGCCTTCCACTCTTCTCATCGTATAACTCTACGGCTGGCTTCTTCTTGCTTCCCACATGACGTAAGGCAAAGGCATGATCGTACCCCTTCGTAATCTGAAGTTGTGCATGACCTGCACCAATGTCTCTGCCAATAGGTTTCATCTTCGTGAAGTCGAACGGCGTACCTTTCACCTTAAGGAAACTTCCATCTACGTTCTTGTTGGCATCAAACGTGGCAATACGCTTGCTATCGATCAACAGTTGTTGAGACAACACGGTGGACGATGGGTCGCCTGAAATATTGAAGAACGAATGGTTGGAGAGGTTGAGCACCGTCGGCTTATCAGTAGTGGCTTGGTATTCGATGCTTAATGCATGATGATGCGTGAGATGATACTTCACACAGACCGTTAATGTTCCAGGGAAGCCATTCTCACCGTCTGCCGACACATATTTCAACAAAAGGGTGCTGTCGGTTGCCTCTGCCACATCCCATACTTGGTCGGCAAAGCCTGGATAACCACCGTGTGAAATGTTTCCACCTCCCGTCTGCTGCAACTGGTATTCGGTACCATCCAACTCGAATCGTGCGTTTCTGATTCTTCCTATATATCGTCCTACGATGCTGCCATAGTTGTTTTTCAGTTGATGGTAATCAGTAATATTGTCGAAGCCCAACACCACATCTGCCAATTGCCCGTTACGGTCGGGTACCATCAGCGAAACGAGTCGTGCGCCATAATTGGTGATACAAGCCTCCATACCCTTGTTTCTGAGGGTGTACAAAGCGGTTGACTTTCCCGTTACCTCCGACTGAAACCGTTCGGGGTGAAGTCCTGACAGGGTTTGGGTTGGCTTCTTACGTAGGCTATTGATGAGCACCAACATATTTTGAATGTACGTGCGCGTAGAGACACCTATCACGTCTTTGTTCTCGTATGGGGAGGTATCATACTCATCTCCTACCATCGTCTGTGCATAAGTAACGTCATCGCTTTGAGAAGCCATGTTCTTGGGAATGGGCTGATAGGGATGGGATATTTGCGAGAGTGGCGCAAGCCATCTTCCCTCCTTGTCGAGCGAGGAAACCACCTCATCCACGGAGGGCAGAGCCACCATGCGACGTTGATTGCCCAAACCCGAATAGTAATACTCCTTGGCTCCTCTCACTCCACAAGCAAGGAGAGGCGAATTGCGCTCCAAGTCTTTTTGCACCCACATCTTTGCCTTGTCCAAAGCAGCTCGCAACTGAGAAGGATTCACTACCGCAAACGAACTGTAATGGGCAATGGTGGCAGAAGTGATGGTGTCGGTATAATACTCGCCATTCACCACGTTGCCGCCCTTGCGGTGTACGTACATCGGTTTACCATCTTCGGGGTTGAGGAAACGGGGCATGAGGATTTCATCAGCTTGCAGGGGAGTGCGCCTTACCTTGGAAGCCAACTCAGATGGCAGTTTCTGACTCTCCAAGAACTGAATGGCAGCTGGGATTCCCTCAAGGAAATTCTTGTCGCCAGTGAGCTTGTAAAAGTCAATCATCTTGTATATCATACCGGTGGTCGTACCCGTGTTCACCGCCCGTGGCTCGTAAGAACGGGCATGAGCAGGCTTGAGGTCGGTGGGGGTGTATTGGTCAGCCCATCCTGCCAACGGTGGCTCTTGCTGCAAGTCGCGCATCAGGTGCATGGCACTGAGGATAGGCTTTTTAAGATGCTCCAAGCCCAACGACGTGTAGCATTGCAAGAGGAAATCGATGTTGGCGGACATCACATTGTCGTTGAGCGTGATAAACGACGAATAGTCTGCCTTGCCCTTGAAAGGATGACTATACATCAAGGGGAAGCGTTGGGGCCATCCGCCATTGTCGTACTGACTTGCCAACATGAAATCTATCACTTTCTGCAAGGGAGGGAGAAAGGTGTCATCATGCTTTTCGAGATAGAAGCGCAGGAGAAACTCGGCACAATGCTTGGTGGCTTCATCGTCGAAGGTGGCATTGCCATAGTAATGCTGAAACTCCTCCAATCGCCAAGCCTGTCGCCCGATAGTAGCATACCACGCACGGAGGGAGTCTTCCGGTGCAAGGTCGAACATGTAATTCCATCCGCCACAAGGCAATTGTCCTTGCACGATGCACGTTGCCACTCGCTTTGCACTCTCGTAGTAATAATCGTCGCCCGTAGCATGGTAAGCATCCAACAGCAACTCGCCCATATCGGGTGTGCTGGGTGATTGTAACCACACCATCGTGCGCCGCGCCTCCAGCTCGCCCCATTGTCGAGAAAAGTCGGGGAGGTAGTTCCAAACGAAACCACCTTGGTAAGACGCCACGTCCATCATGTATCTCGTGGCTCGCTTCATGGCTTGTTTCACCTCACGCTCTCCGGCACTGACTGAGGCAACCACACCAAGCACTACGATGGAAAGAAAGAACCGTCTCATAGTTCTCGGTATTTGAAATTCTTGAATGTTGCATAGCCATCGCCCTCGCAAAAGACTCCAGGAAGGACACTCTGAAATTCGTATAGGGTGTTGTGATTGAACCCAGAGATTTCCTGTCCCCACGTCTCGCGGTTCCATTGTTTACCGTCGGTACTCCAATAAGCCGTTACGATATGGGCATCATTGCGCAATCGCAACCATAGACGGTCGGTAGAGGCCTTCCCCACTCCATTGGCTTGGTCACGGCGATAGCGGAAACGGCGCTCTCCGTCGAAAGCTGTTCCCACATTATATTTATCGTTGTAGTAGATGCACAATCCAGCTCTCACCTTTCCCTGCAACCTTATCTCTGCTTCTATTTCATAACGATGCGCTCCTGCTATGAACATCAAGGGAGCAGACGAACCCAAGCTATTGCCCTTGCCTTGCAAGATAAGGGCACCTTGCTCAACCTTTACCCTCTCGGGATTGAACGACTTGTAAAATCGCCAGTCGAGTCCCAAGCGGAACTCGCCCAGGCGGTCGAGTCTGCCTTCTTGCTTCTGCAACGTGGGACACGGCAACTCGCCATTCGCATCGCCGCCATCAGCCACGATCCATCCGTCTGCGGTGAAATGAACAGGCTCCATCAGGGTTTGCCTTCCTAAATTGTAAAAGCCATTCTCGTAAGCATGGTAAACGCAATACCATTTGCCATCGGGGGTGTCGATGAGCGAACCATGTCCCTTCGACCACCAACGCTCATCACGCGTGTAGGTATGAATCAAGGGATTGGTGGGCATATTTTCCCAAGGACCATGAATGCTCTTGGAACGGGCTACCACCACCATGTGACTGGTGGGAGGTCCTGCGGTTCCTCCTTCGGCACTGATGTAATAGAAATAGTCGCCTATGCGATAGAGCTTAGGACCTTCCAAGCAAAAGCCTTCAGTAAGCCACTCGGCAGGGTATTGCCATCCGTCGTAGAAATGAACCTTCGAACCAGGTACCACGCTCAGGCCATCGTCTGCCAACGTCCATCTGTTGCCACCGCTCATCACCAAATAGCACTTACCGTCTTCACCTTCCACGAAACAAGGGTCGATGTCGCCAATGTTCAGGTCGATGGGGTCGCTCCACGGTCCCTTGGGAGAGTCTGCCCATACCACGCAATTGGTACGGCGGTCGCCATGTACGGTGATATAGATATAGTACTTGCCTTTGTATTTCTTGATGTCTGGAGCCCAGATAGAACCTAAATAAGTGCGGAGCGCATAACTCACGGGAGTCCAGTTGACAAGGTCGCGAGAATGATAGACCACCAATCCGGGTTGATAGTCGAATGCCGAATGGGTGATATAATAGTCTTGCCCGTCTCGTAATATGGTGGGGTCAGGGAAATCACCGCCCAAGATGGGATTGGTGTATGTGCCTTGTGCGAATGAGGCAACCACAAGGCTCCATACAATAATTAATAATGAAAGAGCTCTTTTCATAACATCATCGGTAAAGTTCCTAAGGTCTCTCTAAGGTTTTCTATGATTCCAATGGACTTGGAAATCTTTAAGGTTTTTTCAGAAAATCCTCCCTCATCGGACTAAACGTATCTATCAGCACGCCAGCCTCAAGACAAACACATCCATGAGGCACGTCGGGAGCTACGTAATAGCCATCGCCAGCGGTAAGCACCTTGCGCTCTTCGCCGATGGTGAGTTCAAACTTTCCGCTTGCCACGTAGGTAGCCTGACTATGATAATGGGTGTGGACGGTTCCGATGGCTCCTTGCTCAAACTTCACTTTCACCATCATCAACTGCCCGTCATATCCCATGATTTGACGTTGGATTCCAGGTGAAGGGTTTTGCCACTCAATGTCACTCTCGATTTGAAATAGATTACTACACGTTTTCATTGTTTTATTTATTTTAGGTAATTAGTATTGCGCAAATGTAGCAAAAAAAATAATGAAATAAGAACAAATGTATTTTTTTTAACATTTCAACTTTGCAACCGAGTTGCAAAACATTTGCCATATCTTTGCAGACGGAAATAAAAATTTGAAAAGATATGTCACATCATCACGATTGTCATTGTAGCGAGCATCAGCATGAGCATCATCATCACGAACATCATCACGAGCATCATCACGAGCATCATCACGAGCATGGTGGGTTGAAAGTGAAGTTGGTACAAATCATCGCCACGGCGGTTCTTCTGGTCTGTGCCGTTATCATAGAGAAAAAATACGAGTTGGCTACATGGCAATTGCTTTGCATCTACCTCGTTCCTTACCTGTTCATCGGATACGAGACGCTCAAGGAAGCCGCCGAGGGCATCATGCACGGGGATGCATTCAACGAGCATTTCCTGATGTCGGTCGCTACCATCGGCGCATTGCTCATCGGTTTTCTCCCCGGAGCAGAGACTCAATTTCCAGAGGCGGTATTCGTGATGTTGTTTTTTCAGATTGGCGAACTTTTTGAGGGTTATGCTGAAGGGAAGAGCAGAGACAGCATTGCCCATTTGATGGATATCCGTCCCGACGTTGCCAACGTGGAGCGTGAGGGAACTACCGTAAGCATTTCTCCCGATCAAGTGGGCATTGGCGAGACCATCGTCATCAAGCCTGGAGAGAAAATACCGCTCGACGGAGTAGTTACGACGGGTTCTTCTGCTCTCAACACGGTAGCGCTCACGGGCGAGTCGTTACCGAGAAACGTCAACGTGGGCGACGAGGTAATCTCTGGTTGCGTGAATCTCTCAGGGGTAATCAAGGTGCGCACCACCAAGAATTTTGGCGAGAGTACCGTCTCGAAGATTATCCAACTGGTGGAGAATGCCAACGAACATAAATCGAAAAGTGAGACGTTTATCACTAAATTCGCTCGTGTCTATACGCCTATCGTGGTATTGGCAGCATTGGCATTGGCGGTGATTCCTCCATTGCTCTCTGGGCATTTCGCTCACACATTCCCCGTTTGGCTTTATCGCTCCTTGATGTTTCTCGTGGTATCCTGCCCTTGCGCATTGGTCATCAGCATTCCTCTCTCCTTCTTCGGAGGCATTGGCGGAGCTTCACGAAAAGGTATTCTGGTGAAGGGTTCCAACTATATGGACGTGTTGGCAAAGGTGGGGACAGTGGTTTTCGACAAGACGGGCACTCTCACGCACGGACAATTTGCCGTGGAGGCGGTTCATCCTGACCTTATCGACGAACACGAATTGTTGCACTTGGCTGCTCACGTGGAGCATTTTTCCAACCATCCCATCGGTGCTGCATTGAGAGATGCGTTCCCCGATGAAGCTACGGATGGATGTGAGGTAAAGGACGTGAAAGAGATAGCCGGACAAGGGATAAGTGCCATCGTTGGGAAACAACTGGTTTGCGTGGGCAATACGAAGATGATGGACACGATGGGGGTGAAATGGCGCGACTGCTCTCATCATGGCACGATTATCCACGTTTGCTTGCAAAAGGGAGAAGGTATGGTCTATGCAGGACACATCATTATCAATGACAAAATCAAGGAAGACAGTGCCGAGGCTATCGCTCAATTACATGAATTGGGCGTGAACGAAACGGTCATGCTCACGGGTGACAGACAAGAAGTGGCTGAAGACGTAGCTGGAAAACTGAATATCTCCCGATACTTTGCCGAACTGCTACCTACGGATAAGGTGAACCATGTAGAACAACTCTTAGCAGACAAGCCCGAAGGCAAGACATTGGCTTTCGTGGGAGATGGCATCAACGACGCTCCCGTTCTCGCCCGTGCCGACGTGGGCATTGCCATGGGAGGATTGGGAAGTGACGCTGCCATAGAAGCAGCCGACGTGGTACTGATGGACGATAAACCTTCCAAGATTGCCCTTGCCATTAGTATTGCGCGTCGCACCATTCGCATCGCCAAGGAAAACGTTGTCTTTGCCATTGGCGTAAAGATTGCCGTGCTTATCCTTGCCGCCTTCGGCTTAGCCACCATGTGGATGGCTGTCTTTGCCGACGTGGGCGTAACGGTCTTGGCTGTGCTGAATGCCATGAGAACGTTGAGGGGGTAGAATAATACCACGGCAACCTGTGCATCAAACCATCAAGTGAGGGGGGATTCAGTGATTGATTTTTGTTATCCTCGCCAAATAATCGAAATGCTCTCCTTCTGCGACTACTTCTGCATGATACCCATTAGCTGTCGCTATTTGTTTTAACGTGTCTGAGTCGATGTATAGCCAAGGGAACGAATCGCCGATAATGTCTTTATATTGCATATAGAAGCTCTGTTCGCCGTAATAGATCATGTCTGGCATTTCACCCTCAAACACATAACTAATGTCTGAGGAATCACAGAGAACCTGACCACCAGGAGCCAGTATCTTATCGAGCAGACTGAAGAATCGTGGCATACGGTTCAATGTCCCGACGATTCCGATGCCGTTCATCAACATGAGGATGGTATCATACTGTTGTTCTTTCTGGGTGAAGTCGTGTCGTTGAGAACCAAGCTCGAAAAAGTCCTGTTCCATCACCTTCTTCACCCCTCGTAGTTTCATTGTTTCTACGGATAAAGGAGAAATGTCGATCGCTGTCACATCTATCCCTCGTTTCTGAAGGACAAGTGAATGACAACCAGAGGCAGCTCCCACATCAAGCGCTCTGCCTTTAACCATGTCGAGCGCTTTCTGTTCTATCCTCGGCATAGACTTATACGAACGGAAAAGCGTCGTCAATGGAATCTCATCCTCCTCGAACATCGGGGAGAATACTCTTAGCCTGTCTGCATTCTTCAACTGATAATAGTCAAGAATGGCTCTGCCCATAGGATCATTATTGACTGTCATTTCTGTTGCAAAAATAATGATTTTATCTTTGATAAAAGACAAATCGAGTTTTTTTCTCATCATATCAGATAAATAACAAACAAAGATGCACAGTTTTGTTCATTTTTCACTACATTTGCATGTCTAATTGATATGATTATGAAGAAGGTAAGTTTTATTACAGCCATGATGGCAATGTTGACAATGGCAACAATTCCTGCTTTTGCTCAGGAAGATAAGGGGTTCAAGAAAATAGACGTAAGGGAAGACTTTACGGAGAATGGTTTCCAATGGTTTCATGATGCAGAGCTACTGGCTGCCGGCAACAAGGAAAAGAGCAATGCCATGACCATTGGTTGGGGTGGCATAGGAACACTTTGGGGTCGCACAGCCCTGACCGTATATGTAGCTGAGAAAAGATACACCAAGGAGTTCATGGATCAAGCAGAATACTTTACCGTGATGACCTTCCCCGTAGAGCATAGCAAAGTACTCAGGTATATGGGTACGAAGAGTGGTCGGGATGGAGATAAAGCAGCCGCCCTTGGTTTGCATACTGCCTTTACTCCAAACGGAACACCATATTACACGGAGGCAGACATGGTGATAGAGTGTAAAATCATGTATGCAGCACCTTTCGACCCTCAGTATTTTAAAAGCGATGTTCCCAAGAACATGTACGCTCACTTCCCCGCAGGTTTACATTCCATGTATATAGGAGAGGTGGTCAATGCTTGGGAAAAACGAAATAGGAAATCGTTCCTTACCAAAGCTCATTTTGCAGAAAAATGAGATTGGCGAGCGTATTCCAAATCCTATTCTTGAATCAAAAAAGGACAAAAACAGCTTTCATATTACGCAAAATCCAATATTTTCACTATTTTTGCAGGAACATAAAGCTTGGAAAGGAGTCGCCGAGAATGTCTTGCAGCCCTTCAACAAGCACACTGACAATAAAAATGAATTGGATTATATTGATTGTTGCAGGTCTGTGTGAGGTAGGCTTCACATATTGTCTTGGTAGAGCGAAAGAAGCTGTAGGCGGTGAATGGTGGACTTGGATAACAGCCTTTGCCATGCTGTATGTGTTGAGTGCCGTTCTACTGGCTAAAGCCACGGAGACCATAGCCTTGGGAACCGCCTACCCAGTGTGGACAGGAATCGGAGCTGTTGGGGCTGTCCTTATCGGAATTTTTATTTTTCGTGAGCCAGCTACATTTTGGAGATTGTTTTTCCTGACTACTCTCATTGCTTCAATCATCGGACTAAAATCATTATCGTAAATATGGAACAAGACAAAAACATCCAAGAGAAACGTGAGCAGAATCCAAATAAGATTGCCCCATCCGAATTACAACAAGATTCATCGTTTCGTCAAATGAGACGGAAACGCCAACAGCTTTCGCAAGAAGAGAGCATTGACATCCTACGGAAAGCCACTTCTGGCACGTTGGCTTTGTTAGGTGACCACAACTACCCTTATGCCGTTCCCATCAGTTATGTTTATTCCGACGGAAAGTTATTTTTCCATAGTGCATTAAGCGGTCATAAGGTTGATGCCATCAGAAACCACGACAAGGCTTCATTCTGTGTCATCGAACAAGACCAAGTGCAGTCCAAGGAGTTTACTACGTATTTCCGTAGCGTGATAGCTTTCGGCAGAATACATATCATAGAGGATGAAAAAGAGAAGATGGCAGCAGCCCGATTGCTCGCAGAAAGATACAATCCCAACGACGAAGAGGGTTTTCAGAAAGAATTGGAAAAAGGCTTTGCCCGTATGATGGCGATTTGTTTCAACATCGAACATCTTACGGGCAAAGAAACTATAGAATTGGTTAGAGGAAGACAAAATACGTCATCTCCAAACCCAAAGGATTAGTGAGGGAATAATTTTCAATACTTCAGTGTTCCTTTTATCACCACTTTATGGTTTCACATACTTCCCCTGTGTTTGCTTGATGTATTCGCGAGCAAAAGATTGGGGATAGCCTGGACGGGAGACACGAACTCCTAAGCCCGTCTTGGTGCGAAGGAACTTACCATCTTTCTCGGGACGGACGGTCATGTCGTTGTATTTCACAATCAGATAGACAGCCAACTGCTTCCAACGGGCTAACATCTCTTGCGCTTTTTGGTTGCTGTATTTGTTGAGGTAATCAACGGCGGCTTTGGGGTTGGTGGTATAAAGAGTCATCGCCTTTTTCTCCACTTCGCCTTGTAAGCTGAAATAGCTCTTTTCCAAACTATCACGCACACATTCCAAGGATGGGAACATTTGCTTGTATCGGGGATAAACCATGTTGCTCACCCAATTGCAAACCCAAAAGGCGTTACGGTCAGAGAATGTAATATCGTCTGCGCCTTTCGTATTGTAACACTCTGGTTGAACGGTATTTCCGCAATAGATAGGGGTATAGGCAACCATTGTCCCATCGTCATTACCAAACCAAAGAACGCCTCCAATCTGTCTTGGCAACCAAGAACGCATCTGACTGACGTATGTAAATCCCGTCTGTTGCGTAGAGGTTGGTCTCTCGTTGAAACACTGTACTCCATCTACCTCAAACGACAATGGCGTGGGACGATAAGGCATTTCCCAAATACCACCACCTATAGAGGTGCTATCAAGAGCAAGCGGTGTTCCCTCGTAATGGTCGCGCATACACATCTCCACGTCGTGAACGCTCAATTTCCTGTTGGGTATAATCCATAGAGGCATATCCTCTGCCTGTGGGTCTTTTCCCAAAGCCCAGGGAAGATAACGGTCGAATCCATCATCGAAATGGCGGAAGAAAGCCCACACACGAGCATCACAGAACCTGCGTCCGCCAAAATCAGGCTTGGCATAAGCATCTTTCCATGAGAAGTCTGCATCTTTTCCCGTAAACCACCCCATTTTCCTGGCAAATTTCACCACGTCCTTAGAATAAAGCACGTTATGCTTGTCTTTCATGTTGAACTTGCCTATTCTGCTTTGGTTGGCATGAGCGCAAATAGCATCATCAGGAATGCGCATGGCAACCCAAACCACGCCCTTGCTTCCAGGACCCTTGCCCATCATCTCCATGATCCAAGCCTCATTTGGGTCGCAGATGGTGAATGTCTCCCCTTCGCTGTTATATCCATAGGTTTCCGTCAACGTGGTCATCACCCGAATCGCTTCCCTTGCCGACTTCGACCGTTGGAGGGCTATGTAAATCAGCGAGCCATAGTCGAGTATTCCCGTAGAGTCAACCATTTCTTCGCGTCCTCCGTAGGTTGTCTCGCCAATCGTCACCTGGTATTCGTTGATGTTTCCAATGACATTATACGTTTCGGGAGCCTCTGGAATAGCCCCATAATACACATTGCTATCCCAGTCGTATATCTGTCTCATTTCCCCTTTCTGGTGTTTCCCAGCAGGATAATGGCACAAATACTGGAACATTCCATAATCGTCAGCGTTATAGCTACAAATCACCGAGCCATCCACAGACGCCTTCTTTCCCACGATGAAGTTTGTACATGCTAATGATTGGCCAAAGAAGTAGCCCAACAAGCATATTGTCGTAAAGATTCTTTTCATTGTCAATAGATTACTTGAGTTTTAAAATGAGATTGATTATTGCGATGGTCACAGACCATGAGTTCCAAGAGGTGAGCCTTTCCCGTCTTCTTCACGGGAGTCTCTTTCAGTTTACAAGCGATGAAAGACGATTTCCCGACCTTCTCAAACAAGACAAAATGTCCGTCTATCTGTCCTTCAAACGATTTCACACCGCTCTCTTCGTCGATGAGGTTCAAGCGAAGAACGTCGCCACTTTGTCCTACGTATTCAATTTGTGGAGCCACATCGTCGTACGCCAGTTCATATTCCGCATGTAGGTCGAGTATCTTGGTCGTTACCCACCCCTCACGGTATGTTCCGCCCACATAAAGATCATTGTTGGAACGAGAAACCACATACAACTTCGTCGGGTCTTTCACGGTCTTTCTCGATTGGATGCTCAACTTAAAAGGATGAAGCAACGCATACGATTGATCAGATAATTGGTACGAAAAAGACAAGGAATGGGCTTTTTTCGTTACCTTTGGCAACAATTCCACGTTCTCTGCCAGGCAATTCGCAGGAATCTGCAATTCCAAGCCAGGCAATTGGTAATTGTTCAACCTATTCCACACCAACGTATGTAACGGATGAAGCACATGAGATGGGTGTATGGTGGTTTTCTTTCCCAAAACCGTGAAAGAATATTCGCTCTTATTACCCTTATAGTCAGTCAAGAGATACGTAAAACGGTATGGTCTTTCTTCCTTGATGTCAACCACGCCCTTGTTTTCATCTGTCGAACAGATGGGCAAGGTCATTCCCGGCAAGGCAAACGACCTCATATACCATACATGGCTCTTCCGATAATGGTCGTAATCGCCCCATGAGTTCACCTGTAAATTATCTTTCACCGAGATATTGTTCACGTCACTCTGGAAAAGCAAGTGTCCGTCCACGTACAACTCCGTCTTTCTCACGCCGAAATTATTGGTTGACTCTTCCATATAGTCGTTCGCCCAAAGTCCAAATCCCACCTTCCCCCAAGCAGTAAATTCCTGCGTCAGTTGATTGGAAGTAAAATTGAAGTATTGGTCTTTGTCACTTCCATTGAAAATGCCTTGGTTCTGTTGGGGATAAACCATCAGTGCATGAGCCACGGGAGCGGTATGGTCAGAGAGCGCATCACCGATAAAATCCAAGGGGTCGAGCATATTCCATGTTTCAGTATCATGGATTTCCAAATGGAGGTGCGGAGCTTGCGAAGCCCCCGTGTTTCCACTAAATGCAAGTAATTGTCCCTTGGAAACGGGGAAGTCGGTAGGACGGAAATGAATCTCGCCTTCCGCCTGACGGTGCTTGTATTGCCATTTCCTCACCATGGCTGTAATCTGCGGCAAGAAACGTTGCAAATGGCAATAAACACTGGTATGACCTTGTGGATGATGCACATACACGGCATTACCGAATCCTCCAATGCCGATACTCACATGCGATATATAACCGTCACCGATAGAGAAGATGGGTTTCCCCTCTACCCTATCGGTTTTAATATCTGCGCCTCCATGAAAATGGTTGGGACGAGGCTCGCCAAAGTTGCCAGCCAGCGAAATGCGATAATTTACGGGTGATTGGTATTTTACCTTCTCGCCACTTGCCAATAGCACAACCGACAAACACAGGAACAAAGCCAACACTCGTTTCATCGTCTCTTCTTTATTTGATTAACAAGCCTTGAAGCTCATGTCGAGTCCTTTCACAGAGTGCGTGAGTGCACCTACGGAAATAAAGTCAACACCAGCCTCGGCATAGTCGCGCAACGTGTCAATGGTTATTCCGCCCGACGATTCCGTTTCATATTTCCCAGCTATCAAATCTACGGCTTTCTTCGTGTTCTCCACGGAGAAGTTGTCGAGCATGATACGGTTCACGCCACCGTGATTGAGCACACGCTGTAGCTCGTCAAAGTTTCTCACCTCTATTTCTATTTTCAGGTTCAGTCCCTTTTCTTTCAGATACTGATGGCAACGGTCAATGGCATTTTCAATACCACCGGAGAAGTCCACGTGGTTGTCTTTCAGCAAGATCATGTCAAACAAACCAATGCGGTGATTCATGCCACCACCAATTTTCACGGCTTGTTTCTCCAACATACGGAGTCCAGGAGTAGTTTTTCTCGTATCCAGCACATGCGTATGTGTGCCTTCCAGTTTCTCCACGTATTTATGAGTCATGGTAGCTATACCGCTCATTCTCTGCATGATGTTCAGCATGAGTCGTTCTGTCTGAAGCAACGAGCGCACCTTGCCAGTCACGACCATAGCAATGTCGCCCACTTTCACATGACTACCGTCACCCATCAACACCTCCACCTGCATGGTTGGGTCGAAACGGCGAAACACCTCTTTCGCCACCTCTACGCCAGCAAGGATTCCTTCTTCCTTGATCAGCAAGTGTGATTTACCCATTGCATCTTCGGGAATGCAACACAATGTGGTATGGTCTCCATCGCCAATATCCTCAGCGAAAGCAAGATCAATCAAACGATCTTCTAATTCATTAACACTCAGCATAAGTTTTATTTTATTTGGTTGTTTGGTATTTTCATATTGGGATCTGCCTTGAAAAGCTGATGTTGCCTGAACGCTGGCTCAGTGGGTATGCGCCCATGCCTCAGCGGTTGCGAGTTGACATCTTGTGCGGGATGACTGGCAGCGGCACTTGTATCTTTTCTAACGGAATCTCGACGTGCATTATTGTCATCTTCCTTCACTTTATCTGGCTTGGGCGTATGTATTCGCACCAAGGAGATATGATTCACCACCATCAACTTCATGGTCGTTTGGTTCTCACTTGCCCTGTTCAGATTGTTGTTCAAGAGGAAGAATCCTTTCACCTCCTTCAAGCCCACACGTTTATCGTCGGAGATTTCAATGGATTGTGAGGATAAACCTGATACATGAATATTGCGCGTAATGACGCTGTCGTTCTTCAACTTAACAGCCATCACCACGATAGCGTCTCGCATACCGTCTTGGTAAATATACTGACTGTTGAAATGGAGCGAGAGCTTGTCGCCTGCATGGAACGTAGTATCGGCATCTATCTTAAACGAATACTTATTAAATGCGGGATGGTGCAAGAGTACAAACGACATATCGCCATTCCATACATTTGCCGTGTCGCCGGTGGAAGAAAGCGAGCCGTAGCGATTCAGTTCACTTATCGATGCTCCCAACGAAATGGCGGTATTGCTGATTCTCTCTGAAAGGTTCTCGTAAATCTTATGAAGTCGTTCCGTATGCCGTGTGTAATACACCAACGACGAGTCGAACTCTGCCTCCGTACATCCATGTTTCTCCAATACAGCCTGTTTGTACATGCGCATGGTCAGCGAGTCGTGAGGAATCTCATAGTCGTTCGTCATTGCCTCTGCGATATGATAATCGTAGAGGATGTCTTCCATCTTGTCGGGCTGAATATACTTGAAAGGTACTTGGGGCTTACATCCGCTCAGGAGAAACACCAAGAAAAACAAACCATATCCAATCCAAGAAGACGTTTTCATCACTTTCCTCCTATTCCTTCTTCTTCCACATGGGATTCAACGGAATCCTTGTCCTCTTTCTTTCCAAACATCGTATCGCCTATTCCTTCCAGGTCTTTGCGGTAAAAAAGGAAGAGGATGATGATTCCTACACTTACACAAGCATCGGCAAAATTGAATATGGGCGAGAAAAAGATAAACTCATCGCCACCCCATACTGGTACCCAATCGGGCCAGGTACTGATAATAAGAGGAAAATAAAACATGTCAACCACCTTGCCTTGGAGAAAAGAGGAATAGCCTGTTCCGAAAGGCACGAAATACGACACGTAGAAAGGGGAAGACGCATTGAAGATTAAGCCGTAGAACATCGAGTCGAACATATTTCCTAATGCTCCTGCCATAATCACGGAAAGCACGATGACATATCCCTGACGATGTTCCGACTTGATTACCTTATATATATAATAGCCAATAGCACTAATGGCTACCAGACGAAACAAACTAAGAACCAGCTTATTGAAAAAGGTCATGCCGAATGCCATCCCATTGTTTTCTATGAAGCTGATATAGAACCAATCCGTGATTCTTATCGACTCGCCCAGACAAAAATGGGTCTTGACGGCAATCTTGATAACCTGGTCAATGATGAGCAGGACAACGACCAACAGGCACGCTATCCTGCCATCAGTAAAAAATCTCCTTGTCTCTGACGTTTCTTTCATCTCTTCTTCTCCTGCATCTTCGAGGATACGCTCAAAGTTGCATGGGGAACGGCACGCAAACGCTCCTTCGGAATGAGTTCACCCGTCATACGGTCTATGCCATACGTCTTGTTTTGAATACGAACCAATGCTGCTTCCAGTCCTTGAATGAATTTCTGCTGACGATTGGCAAGCTGTACGATTTCTTCCTTCGACTGGGTCATACTACCTTCCTCCAATGCCTTGTAGGTAGGCGACGTATCGTCAACGTCATTTCCGTCTGCATTCATCAGTTGTTTCATCATAGAGTCGTAGTCTCTACGCGCCAACCTTATTTTCTCGTTGATGATAGCTTTGAACTCCTCCAGCTCCTCATCACTGTAACGTTTTTTTTCTGACATAATCATTAATATTAGAAGGATTAAACTTTTTCTACTTTCAGTTTCAGGTTGAAGTCGTCAAATTCCATGTTCACACCATCATTGTCGGCAATGGTCAATTGGTCGGCAAGCACCTGAGCCTTGATGAAATCACCGAAGTTGTGGATAGCTGCGTCCATCTGTGCGTAGGGAGCCACGGTCACCTTGATTCTGTCGGTAATCTCAAGTCCTGACTCCTTGCGTAACTTCTGTATGCGGTTGATCAACTCACGTGCCATTCCTTCATTGCGCAGTTCATCGGTCAGTTCTATCTCTAAGGCTACGGTCAAGTTGCCTTCATTGGCAACGAGCCATCCTGGAATGTCGTCGCTGAAGATTTCCACGTCTTCCTTGTCAACCGTCACCTCTTGTCCGTCGATGTTCAACGTCAAGGCTCCCGTCGTTTCCAACGTCTCGATTTCTTCTTGTGAGATGGCATTCATGTAGGCGGCAATGCCTTTCATCAGCTTACCAAACTTCTTTCCCATCGTGCGGAAGTTGCACTTCACCTTCTTCACCATGATGCCGCTGCCTTCCACGAATCTCACTTCCTTCACGTCCACCTCGTGCATAATCAACGCTTGCACGGCTTCGATGTGTGCCTTTTGTTCCTCGTCAATGGCTGGAATCATGATGGCTTGCAGGGGTTGCTTCACCTTGATGTTCACTTTTCTACGCAATGCGAGTACCATTGAAGAGATGCGCTGTGCCATGTCCATACGTGCTTCCAGCTGCTTGTCAATCAACGACTCATCAGCTACTGGGTACACGTCGAGGTGTACGCTGTCTTTCTCGCCTAACAGGTCTAAGTACAAACGGTCGGCATAGAATGGAGCGAGCGGAGCGAGCAACTTGGCAACGGTTGCCAAGCAAGTATAGAGGGTTTGGTAAGCCGACAACTTGTCATCACTCATCTCCTTACCCCAGAAGCGTTTGCGGTTCAGACGAACATACCAGTTGCTCAGGTCATCGTTCACGAATGCGTCAATCAGTCGTCCCGCACGCGTTGGGTCATAGCTTGCCATTTCGTGGTCAACGTTTTGAATCAACGAGTTCACCTTTGACAATATCCAACGGTCAATCTCTGGGCGTTCCACCTTCGTAGCACACATGGTTGGTTCAAAGCCATCCACGTTAGCGTACATGGCAAAGAAGCTATATGTATTATATAATGTGCCAAACAACTTTCTTCTGCACTCATCTACTCCCTCTGGGTCAAACTTCAGGTTGTCCCAAGGCTCTGAGTTGGTCATCATGTAGAAGCGCACAGGGTCGGCACCATATTTGTCTATCATGTCAAACGGATTGGTCACGTTGCCCAAGTGCTTCGACATCTTGTTGCCTTTCGCATCGAGCACCAATCCCGTAGAAATCACGTTCTTGAAAGCCACTGAATCGAACACCATCGTGGCAATGGCGTGTAGCGTGAAGAACCATCCGCGTGTCTGGTCCACACCCTCATTGATGAAGTCGGCTGGGAATGCACCTCTTGCATCAATCTTGTCTTTGTTCTCGAAAGGATAGTGGATCTGGGCGTATGGCATGGCTCCTGAGTCAAACCAAACGTCAATGAGATCGGTCTCACGTTTCATGGGTTTTCCGCTATTGCTTACCAAGACAATCTTGTCAACATACGGACGGTGCAAGTCTATCTTGTTGTAATTCTCTTGTGAAAAGTCGCCTGGCACGAATCCCTTCTCCTTCAATGGGTTTGAAGACATTACACCAGCGGCAACGGCTTTTTCTATCTCTTGGTAGAGTTCCTCCAGACTACCGATGCACACTTCCTCTCCGTCTTCGTCTCTCCAGATGGGTAATGGTGTACCCCAGAAGCGAGAACGTGAAAGGTTCCAGTCGTTCAGGTTCTCCAACCAGTTGCCAAACCTACCTGTACCTGTTGACTCTGGTTGCCAGTTGATGGTCTTGTTCAGTTCCACCATACGCTCTTTCTTGGCTGTAGAGCGGATGAACCATGAGTCGAGTGGATAGTAAAGCACAGGTTTGTCAGTACGCCAGCAATGTGGATAGTTATGCGTATGCTTTTCTATCTTCAAGGCTACACCCTCTTGTTTCATCTCCATGCAAATCACGATGTTCAAGTCTTCTGCCTTTGATGCAGCTTTCTCGTCGTATTTGCCATCCACATTAAATTCGGGCTTGTAGGCGTTCTTCACATAATCGCCTGCATGATGGTTGTATGAGGGGGCAAGACAGGTCTTCTTGAAGTTGTTGTCCAATTCTTCTACAACGTAATACTTACCTTGCAAGTCAACCATTGGGCGCGTCTCTCCTTTCTTGTTGATAAGGTAGAGAGCAGGAATCTGAGCATCCTTTGCCACCTTTGCGTCATCGGCACCAAAGGTAGGAGCGATGTGTACGATACCCGTACCGTCTTCCGTTGTCACGTAGTCGCCTGGGATTACGCGGAAAGCACATTCTTCCATTTCCACGAAACGGTCTTTGCATTGCTCTCCGTCAAACACCTTCTCAGGATGGGCTTCAGCAAATGCCTTGACATATTCAGGTGCGAGGTTATCCAACTTGGCGCATGGCTTCACCCAAGGCATCAACTGTTGGTAATGCAATCCCACGAGGTCAGTTCCCTTGTAGTGTCCTACTATCTTATAAGGTACGAATTTCTCTCCCTTGTTATATTCGGGCATCTCGCCTTCGTCGGTGATATTTCCCTCTGGGTTGAGGTATGCGTTCACGCGAGCCTCTGCCATTACCAGCGTCACCTTCTCACCATTGTATGGGTTGTAGGTTTCTATTGCCACATAGTCGATGTTGGGACCTACGCAAAGGGCAGTATTGGAGGGCAGGGTCCACGGTGTGGTTGTCCAAGCGGTAAAGTACAATTTGCCCCATCCTCTCTTAGCCACAGGCTCCAATACGCCTGCATCGCCTTTCAACTCGAACAGTCCTGTCACCACCGTATCTTTCACGTCACGGTAACATCCTGGCTGGTTCAACTCATGTGAACTCAGTCCTGTGCCTGCTGCGGGTGAATAGGGTTGAATGGTATATCCCTTGTAAAGCAATCCCTTGTCATAGAGTTGGCGAAGGAGCCACCAAAGGGTTTCGATGTATTTGTTGTCATAGGTGATATAAGGGTGGTCAAGATCTACAAAATAGCCCATCTTCTCCGTCAATGTACGCCATTCAGCGGTAAACTTCATCACATTCTCCCTACACTTCAAGTTGTAGTCTTCTACGGAGATATATTTATCGCTGTCGTGGTTGTCAATGTCGGCTTTCGTAATGCCCAGCTCTTTCTCCACGCCCAGCTCCACGGGCAGTCCATGTGTGTCCCATCCAGCCTTGCGGTGTACCTGGAATCCTTTCATCGTCTTATAACGGTTGAAGGAGTCCTTGATGCTTCGGGCAAGCACGTGGTGAATGCCAGGATGTCCATTTGCCGAAGGTGGTCCCTCGAAAAACACGAACTGAGGACAGCCCTCTCGCTCATCGATACTTCTTAAGAAAACATTCTTCTTCTCCCATTCAGACAAGATCTCTGCATTGATTCCAGTCAGGTCAAGTCCTTTGTATTCGGCAAATTTCTTCGACATCGTTATTATTTTTCTTTTAAAAATTGACTTATTTTTTTTAATGGGTGCAAAGGTAAGTATTTTTCTCCATTCCACCAAAATAAAGATATTTATTTCTTTCATGTTTCTCATTATGAATAAATATAGTGTTTGGCAATCGCAAATATATGGTTTATTTCTCTTAAACATGATATTTGCAAAATGTATTTACAATGATATGAAATGTTACAAAGACTTTATGAAAATAATCATGCAAAGAACGGGAATAAAGAAAGCAAAGGAAAAATTGGTTGGATAGGAAATAAAAGGCTAAATTTGCAACTAAAATTTCAATTAACAATTATCAACATGAGAAAAAAAACTACTATTCTTTTCCTGTTAGCCATCTGTCTATTTGGCGGAAAAGCTAACGCTCAACTATCAACTAACCCCGACAAGTTTCTCGGCAACATCACAACTCGTTACAACGTAGATGCTGGTGGCGGTGTAGATCCGTATTACAAGCTATGGAATCAGATCACATGTGAGAACGAATCGAAGTGGGGATCTGTGGAAGGAACACGTAATAGTTACAACTGGGGTTGTGATAAGGCTTTCAATTATGCCAAGCAACACAACTTCACCTACAAGTTTCATGCGCTTCTTTGGGGTGCTCAATATCCTGGTTGGCTTGAAAGTTTGTCTATCAAAGACCGCTATGCGGCTATCGTAAAGTGGTTTGATGCTGTCAAGAAGAAATATCCCGACCTTCCTTTGATAGATGTGGTTAATGAAGCCGTTTGGTCAAATGAAAGTAGTCCTCACCAACCTGGTAATCCAATGATAAGAGAGTCGTTGGGCGGTAAGGGAAAGACTGGCTATGATTGGCTTATTAAGGCTTTCGAAATGGCATACGAACGCTGGCCAAATGCCATTTTGATTTACAATGACTACAATTCTATTCAATGGCAAATTGATCAATATATAGACCTTGTCACAAATTTACGTGATGCAGGTGCACCGATTGACGCTTATGGATTGCAATGCCACGAATTGACAGACATAAGCCTTAGTACCTGTAAAAGTGCTTTGACAAAACTCGACAATGCACTTAAAATGCCCATGTATAGTACGGAGTTTGACATCGGTACGAGTGATGACCAAAAGCAATTGACTCAATACAAGAATCTCATTCCACTTTTTTGGGAGAGAGATTATTGTGCTGGTGTGACTCTTTGGGGTTATATCTATGGTGCAACATGGACAACCGATGGCAATTCTGGTATTTTCAGGGATGGAAAAGAACGTCCCGCAATGACTTGGTTGCGCCAGTATATGGCAAGTGATGTTGCCAAAAATGCGAAAAGTCCTTTCCCAGGCATGAAGAAAGAGGCTTCTGTCTATGTGAAACCTCGTGACATGAAGGTGGCAAAAGGTGATAAACTACCTATTATGGTACGTGCCAGCTTAGCTACAAAGACCATTGAGAAGGTAGATTTATACCTTGGAAGTCAGCTAATTGCCACAATGACGGAGGCTCCATATTATACTGAGTATGACGTTCCTACGAATGCAGCTACTGGATGGAAGACCTTGAAGGCTGTTGTTACGGCTACAGATGGTTCTACCTACGAACGTTTGTCACGTTTCAATGTGCTTAGCGCAACTGCTAAACGTGAGCCCTATCATGAGACTATACCTGAATTGCCTGGCAACATCGTTGTAGGCGAATACGACAAAGGTGCTTCTGGTGTTTCTTACTACAAAGCTTCGCGTAATGCCTCTACAGCCACCCAGACAGATGGATGGATGGAATATACCGTTGACGTGAAAGAGGATGGTCTCTATTCGATAGAGGCAGAAGTGGCATCAAATGTTTCTGGTGGTACATTCCACTTGGCTGAGTATGGGTTTGACAACCTTACTTATTATACCGACATGATTGAAGTTCCGCAAACTGGCAGTAATAGCCATTTCCAGACTTTGCATTGCGTCATGAGCAAACCTCTCACAACTGGTCGCCACACACTTTGTCTGAATATTGACAAAGGTGGTTTCTGCATCAAGAACCTCACCTTTCGTCGCTACGAGCAAAACAAGAGTATCTCCGTCAGCGTAAGTTCAATGTCTCCAGCCACCATTACAGTTGGCGACTCAACCATTATCAAGGTAACCGCAAGCTGTTCTACCAACACCATCGATAGTGTTCGTGTCTATGCTAACGACTTGCTCATAGGTACATTGACCGAAGCTCCTTATTCAATACAGTTCAATCCTATCACTAAGGGCAACTATTCCATCACGGCAATTGCAACAGATGCGGATGGTAAAGAGAATGTTTCAACAAAGAGAACACTTAAGGTAAACGGTAAACGCACACCTTATACAAGTAAGTTAATAACTATTCCTGGTGTCATTCAAGCAGAAAACTTCGACAAAGGTGGTGAAGGTTTGACCTTCCACGACTCTGACAGCAACCGAGAAGGTGACAATAATTATCGTTCTGATAGTGAGGGTGTTGACTTTGTTGTAGGAAACGGCGGTACAGCCATTGGTTACACGGCTGCTAACGAATGGCTTGAATATAGTATTCATGTAACGGAAGCTGGCAAATACTCATACGATGCTACCGTTTCTTCGGGTACCACTGGTTCTGGATTCTCCATTGGACTTGTCAAGAACAATAGTGTCACCACATTGGCAAGAGTGAGCGTTCCACAAACGGGAAACAGCAACTGGGATACCTATAAGGTAGTGAGTGGAAATTTGAGTAGGAATTTGGAAGAAGGTGAACAGATTCTTCGCATCACAATTACAGGTGCACAATGCAATATCGACAAGATAGAATTAAAATGTACTGTAAGTGCAGGTATTGAATCTGTTACAACTGCTCAGCGAATGAACTCAAATGAGATGTATAATTTGGCTGGTCAAAAAGTAGGAGCCAACTACAAAGGTATAGTCATCAAAAATGGAAAGAAGATTTTGATTAAATGATGCAAAAATCTTGAACAAACTAAGAGGTTTGATAATCTAACAGTTTGAAACTATCTCATAGAGAAAGGCCATTTCCAAACTCGATTTTGAGTAAAGAGATGGCTTTTTCTTTGTTTTTTGAGAAAAATATGTTTATTCCGAGGAAATAATATAATTTTGGGAACAAATGACTACATATGTACCCACGAATCAGAAATTGGCGAATATGACAACGAACAAGCACTTTAACACTTACAAGGAGGGACTTGATTTGGAGTTCCTGGGGGAGTACTGCATGGAGCACGGGGAGTGGCGGACCGACAGACATAGAACGACATAAGGAAGCGATGACTTATTGAGGCGGGCGGGGGTGGAAAAGCATATCCTCACCCGCCTTCTATTGTGAATGGGGCAACATATTTTTTGCCAGACGAAAAAAGTGAAAAAAAACTGTCTTCACACAACCTTTTGACGTGCTGATACGTTTATATAGTAGAAAGTAGCAACAAAAAAACGTCCGATGAATCGAGAAACATTCACTCAACATATCCGCCAAGAACTCTCCAGCTTGCGCCGTTTCCTATTGGCGGCCTGTAGCGGCAATGTTAATGAGGCAGACGATGTGGCACAAGAGGCTTTGATGAAAGCTTACGTGGCTTCATGCCGCTTCGAGGACGAAGAAGGATTCTCGGCTTGGCTCTATAGGATTGCCTGTAACACCCTGATAGATCATCAACGAAAACAGATGGCACGTGGTGAGACCATTAGCATCGACAAAGCGCATGATGTGGTTGGCGTCTCCCGTTCCGATGACAATTTTGAGTATCAGGAACTCTATCAAGCCATCGACGGCCTGACGATGAGTGAACGCACGGCAGTACTTCTCTTCTATATGGAGGACCGACCTATCAAGGAAATCGCCGCTATTATGAACGTGGCAGAAGGAACGGTGAAAGGCTACCTCTCACGTGGCCGTTGGCATCTAAGAACGAAATTAAGCAAATAAGACAGATATGAAAGATCAGGAACTACGAGACAAATTCCACGCCTATCGTCCACAGATTGACGATAACGAAGCGTTCATGGACAAAATCATGGCGCAGATGGATGCTGTAGATGAACAGCAGCATGCTCGCATCATTCCATTCTATCGCAGGATTCTTCCTTGGGTGGCTGGCGTAGCGGCTGCAAGTGTTATAGCGGTGTTTATAATGAGAGACCCCGCAACAACTCCGTCAGAAACCACTTACAAACCCCGTCTGCCTGAATACCATTATAAAGTTACATCGCCCATTCCTGACTTCTCTTCATACGAAGACATTGTCAATGAGATAGAGCGTAGTGGTAGGCAGTTGGAGGATGCCATTGCCCAGTTATAAACAATTAGAAAAGACGTCTTGCTATCATAACAATCATTCATCATCAAACAAATGAAACAATGAAGAAAACATTATTCCTTTTAGTAGCGAATGTCCTGTTAGGCTCTTGCGCCTCAGAGCAGACAGGTTCGTCAGACCCCATTGAGAATCTCGTTTCCTATTTAGACAGTAAATCATTCGACCAAACCCATAAGCGGATAAGATATGAGGGCGGCGCCATCCTGAAAACGAAGACAGAGTATTACGGTGTCGGTGCAACGCCAGAGGCCCTCAAGTCTAAGGAGTATCAGAATCTGCCCAAAGAGAGGTTGCAGGAACAAAAAGAAAACATAGAGATTCAGGATTCTTGCCTCCGTGCTTTCCGCTGGGGCTGCTCCTTCGCCCGGCAGTGCTACCACAAAGAGAAGCGTATGCTGGACAAGGATACCGTGGTCTATGCGTTGGCTCTTGACGGCATGGACGGAGAACGCATTGAGCTGGAAGGTGCAGACAGCTATCAGGACTATTCCGTTGGCTTCAAAGCCGCTCGTGCTGCAACCTTGAAGGTGAATGGCAACAAACAATACTCCCAATGGCAGATACAATACATCACCCGCGAGGAGAAAGGACGGGAAGAACCCTTCAACATGCGCCCGCTCAACGACTTCATCAAAAAACTAATGGAGAACGTGGACAGCGTGAAAGTGTACGAAACCTCCTACGAAATAACCCATGAGGACCTCGGCGGGAATCCCTCGCTGGTCGGAGAATTTGCACCCGACGAGGATGGCACCTATAGCGGCAAGACAACGGGCCATCTCTACGTGGTGCCAGAGAAGTCTGCCAAGGATGTAGAAGAAGGATTGCGCTTTTGCGTGAAGAACGACTATCTGGGATTGAACCCTAATCAGAAATTCTTCATCACGATGGATGAGAAGGGACTTGTCATCGGCAGGAACGACCCCCTAACCTTCAGCATCAACGAGACCGTCAAGCACCAGTCTTTATATGCCGAGCGGTCTGTAGATGGTCACTTCTACATCCTCGTCCTCGACGAGACAACCGGTGCCTACTGTCTCCCCCGCTGCTGGAAGCACATCATCCAAATCAAGGATCACAAGGAGATTCTCATCCCTGGCGGACATAAGCCCAACAAGGATGGATGGATAGACTGACATAGAAGAGCTTGACTCTATATTAAAAGACTTGCAAATATACCACTTCTTGCCGTTATCGGCAAGAAGTGGTATATTTGCAACGGAAAATAAAATAAATACTTGCCGATAGAAGAGATGGAGTATATATCAGTGATTATAACCATTGCAAGAAAAAGATGCTGGAACACATCCTCGATTTCCATGTACGCTTCGAGCAGATTCATCCCTTTCAGGACGGCAACGGGCGTGTGGGGCGTCTCCTTATGTTTAAGGAATGTCTGGCCAACGGCATCGTACCTTTTATCATTACCGATGAACTCAAGCTGTTCTATTACCGCGGGCTCCATGAATGGGGACATATTAACAGCTTTCTGACCGACACCTGCCTCACTGCACAGGATCAGTACAAATCATTGCTCGATTATTTTAAGATTTCATCCAAATAACTAGCACAACTATGTTGAAAAAGAAGTCAACTGTCATCACCATCCTGCTCGCCCTCGTCGCAATGGCGGGACAGACACAGGTTTCTATTCCCGAATCCATCGTGGATACTTATTGGCGCAATGAGGTAACGGGCGATTGGGAAATTGGTTTCACTGAAAGCGGTGCTATCTATAACGTGAGTTCGACGTAAGAAAAGTGTTAAAACAGTTGTGGGAATGGAATATTTTTAGTAACTTTATAGGTGATAATCAAACAAATACAAAACAATAATCACTCCTATGACGACTGCAAATTTAATAGAAATTTTCTGTATTCTTGACGACGTGTTGTTGAGCAAAGCGAAAAATTCTGCAAATATTTTGCTCCAGAGTTGAAAAAACACACTTTAGAGATCGACATCCATTTGACCTTTCTCGAGTTATTTAAGCAAATTTTGTCTAAAACAAGGCAGTGGTATAACAAGCTGAATGGAGCACAGAATGAGGCATGGTGTATTGTCATAACAATTTAATACGCTTTATTCCGACATCTCATGGGAAAGCAGTATCTTTGTACTCAAAATAATTATTAATTTCATTCACAACCATTTGAGCTTTTATGAAAATACTTGTTGTCGATGACGAATTGGACATCTGTGAGATACTCCAATATAATCTTGAGACGGAAGGATACGAGGTTGATACCGTTAATTCTGCAGAGGAGGCATTGGCGTTGAACCTGACGGAATATGCATTGATTCTTCTAGATGTGATGATGGATAAAATGTCGGGATTCCAGATGGCACGTTTGATGAAGGAAAATCCTGCTACGGCGCAGATTCCCATCATTTTCATCACAGCACTCGACGGGGAGAACCACATGGTGAAAGGACTCAATATTGGTGCTGACGATTATATTGTCAAGCCCCTGAGCATGAAGACTGTGAAGGCAAGGGTCAATGCAGTGCTCAGGCGGGTATATCTGCATAGGATGCGAGACGAGATGTTCGAGGCAGACATAGTATGTTATAAGGGTATTGTGCTTGATTTAAAGGCAAAGACCGTCAGCCTTGACCATCAGGAACTACCGTGTACGAAGTTGGAGTTTGAGTTACTCTCCTTCCTGCTTCAGCATCCGGGCACGGTGTATTCCCGCGAGGATTTGCTGAAATATTGCTGGCCGCAGGACACATTCGTGCTTGACCGCACGGTGGATGTCAACATTACGCGGCTGCGCAAAAAACTGGGCCCCTACGGAAAACAGATTAAAACACGTGTAGGCTATGGTTACTGTTTCGAGAAGTAGCGCTTTTCAGCGAAACCTGTTGCTGAGCATCGGCGGGGTGTTCCTGCTTTTCGCCATTTGCTTTTGCATCTATCAGTATCAGCGTGAAAAGGAGTACAAGATAGACATTCTCCACTCGCGTCTGCAGATGTATAACTACGACATCATGCAGGTGCTGGGCGAGGACGGCATCACCAGTAGGCATCTGTTTCTAAGCTATGTGAGGCAACATCCTCTGAAGGGTCTCCGCGTCTCCGTCATCGACAGACAAGGACGGGTGCTCCTTGACAGCAACGAGCCTCATCCTGACTCATTAGACAATCATCTTGGGCGAACTGAAATTCAGCAGGCACTGCGCGATGACAATGGCTTTGACCTCAAGCGCACGTCGCAGTCCA
>DJXW01000015.1 GCA_002449845.1 Prevotella sp. UBA6994 | reverse complement strand
GTATCATCTTTGGGGAGGGGCGTTGCTTCTCCCTTTTTCTTTCCCTTTCGTCATGTCCATCAATATTTTATAGTATGATTATTGGTTCTTTTTTCATACTCGATAGGACCAATTTCTAAACTAATGTAAAAACGAAGCGTTTTTTTCGGAAGATTTTGAACTGTCGGGAATAATCGGAGTAACTTTGCATTGGAAATCGCATAGCCGAGTTCTGGCAGATGCCGACAATTCCGAAATGTACAAATCAATTAAATAAATGGAACAAGAAAGATGAACAACGTAAAATGCAAGACAGAAAATATGGCAGTAAGGGACTACTGCCTTGTGTGGGGATGCCCAGGTCTGATCATTCTTACCATCTCCCTCTTCGTGTCATTGAAGGTGGGCAACGATTTCGGGCAAGACAACTTTGCCAAGTTGATAACCTTTTTGATTTCCAGCGGACTATTGGGGACGGTCTATTATTTGTTCCAATCCGTATTGGCAGAGGTGCCACTTAGATTGCAGAACAGACAACGCGAAGGATCCACGTTTCTGACTGACCAGGAAGCAGAAACAGAAGTTTCAACTAGCAACGATATTATAGAGCAAGTTCAAGAATGCTTGGCAGAAATGCCTCCTCAAATCGAATCTGCACAAGAACCTTTGTCAGAGGAACTGGAAGAACCGAGTGTAGAGATTTCCGATTCAGCAGAACCGGCAAAGGAGGTTGCCGATACGATAGAGACGAGTTCAGAGCAGCCCGACCTATATGCTCAACGCTGCAAGGAATATCAACGTGAGCAGGAACAAAGGCGACAGAATACCATCAATGCCATCATGGAATATGTAACCCATACCATGTCCCCATATATCTATGATAATGAGGAATTGGAAAAACTCTGTGATGCAATCAGGAAGTGGGCCGATGACTGGCAGCATACACCTGTCCCCATCAGGTTGAAGTCCACGCTTACCACCCTTGACCTACGGCACTTTGTCTGGAATATAGCTGAGAGACTGGGCAGCAAGAAAGACTACACGGGCGAAGTACGCGCCATCTTCATTAAGCGTATGTTTCCTGACGTAATGAAAGACATAGAACTTGACAGCATCCGCAACTTCAAGTTTCAGCCAGATACAGGAAATATCGTGATAGACGAGCCGGACAAGGGTGACTATCACTTCCATTTTGAGTAGTTTGTATGTTTAAAAATCAGCGAAATTCAAAAATATTTTCTCGTTTTCGCTGATTTTTAAGCAAGATAGCATGATTATGGATTGTAAATCTCATGCCCATTCTTTTTATTCTCAACACCCTATAGTTTGACCCCTTTTCATATACGGCCATATTGCCACGAAGCTTCGCGGTACTTCCTGTAGTCAGTCACAGACAGCCCCCTACTTGCGAATTCCATTGTGTAATCTGCTGAGCAGCTGTTGTTTCTCTACCTTGCCCTAAGGAATACGGTGTGATGCAGTCTAGCTTCGTCTCTGCGCGTAAAGCATTGATGAGAGAAGTGAGTGTAGAAATATCCATAACTTTGAGTTTTGGACAAAGGAACGGTCAAGAAATGAGGGGTGAAAAGACAGTTTAACATAGCTCCTAGATAAAAAAAGGTAGAAATTTCGTACCTTTGCAAAACTTATGAGAAGAAAAGATTTTACAACAGCTCCAATCTCTATTGAAACATGTTATGCCGAAGGACTTCCCCAAACGTATATGCCTGTTCTTCTGCATGTTTCTGGAAATAAATTCGTCTATCATAAAGAAATAGATGAATGCACAAATGAAATAACCGAAGGGTTTTGTGTATGTGATGAATGGCACCATACCCCCGTCCTATTAAATTCTGAAAAACAACGTGCTTTGTTGCATTATTTTTTCAATTGTCATCGGAAAGCAATCAAATATGCAAGAGAAAATGACTGGAAAGGAATTAATTTAGTACAATTGTTCCCTTGTGTAACATATGAATTGTTGCCTCATTCAGTAAATATTATGGATGATGGTAGTAAGGTAACGGGAATACTAGAACTATGGGATGACGAAGAACCAGCATTGTGTATCAGTAAAATAAATGATGATGATACATTAGCTGATTTTGGCAGCAATAAGTTTGAACAGTATGTGATTAGTATTATTAATAAAAGTTTCCTTAACACCTTTATTGATATGATTTCAAAGGATAATAGGGCTCACTTTTTTAGAATACTTATTCCAATTATTAGTTCAAAGTTTGGAGAACGCGAAGAGATAAGACATGTTAATTGTTCTTGGAAAAGGATCTTAAAAATAGCAAGTTATTATAGTAGGTTTGGACTGGTAACTGTATATTGGGATGAGAGTAATCTTCTACTATGGGCAAGTTGTTGTCACAAAAGGTTACCTATTCCATTTACTAGGTTTGATGTTGAACAAGCAAATAGGGAATGGTGTCAAAAGATTTGTGACAACCCATTTTTAGAACATTCATTTCGTGAAGATGATAATTTAAACAAATGGGATTATGAAATACTCCAAAAAGCAAGAAAAATAATGGAAGATGATGATTTGCCAAAATAAAGCGAGGTCTGCTGGCTTCGCTCTATTTTATGGTTTTTGCTAGAATCCTATCATATACAGCCATGCTGCCACTTTAAGTAAGGCTTCAACTTTATCTACCTCTTTTCCTCTTTTGACAATCTCCAGATAGTGGGCGAAAGCTGATGTCATCGCATCGGTTTTCGCCCACTATCCGTTTTTGTATCTTCTTTTGTGGGTACCCGATAAGCCTTTCCACAAGTTCTATTTTCTTCTTTCCCCCTATCACTTTTCCCCTTGTAGTCCATATTTTCCCAATTATTTCATGTTGACATGATTATTCGTGGATTATCGTGAATAATCGGAATCAGCATGGCATCATTGAGTTCCTTTGCAGCCGATTCACCAAAATAGTGATAAGTTATGCAAAACGAGAATTTGACATTCAACGACCTCCCGCAGGTCGTTGCCCAGCTTCGGGATGAGGTGATGGGCATGAGAGCCATGCTGACAAGACAGCAGGTAGAGAGTAGTAAACCAGTAAAGGAGAACCGCCACAAGCCAATGACTGTGGAAGAGGCAATCGAGTACACACACATCCCCAGGGGAACGATGTACATGAAACTGGAGGATGGCACCATCCCGGCCACCAAGCCTGGCAGAAGATGGATCCTGTATCAGGATGAGCTTGACAAGTGGCTGGAGACGAAGCGCAGGAATGTCGTCCCGCTGACAGCGGATGAGGAGAATGCGGCAATCCTCGCTTCGCACAAGCGTAAGCCAAACAAGTCCAGCAGGCAAACTGACCCTATTGTAGAACCTTCAAAAAGTAACGAACATGAAACCATTTGAAAGAATTCCGTTTTTAGCGAACGTGCTCACCGCAGTGTGCAAGCGTCCGTCTGCCGAAGTAGGCAAACTGGTAAAGGCTGTAGTCACCTATGTAACCGAAGGTACAAGAACAGACCTTGATGACCTTCGCTTGCAAGCCTACTATGATTTGCTCCTACAGGACATTGACTCTATGCGAGTAGCGGCAGAAGCGAAAAGCAAGAAATGTAGCGAGAGTGCAAAATGCAGGAGTGCAAGGAATACAAGTTCACCAGCCTTTCCTACGAAGAAAGCGAATGCAGCGAATGTAGCGAACGCAACGACAGCAAAGCCAAAAGCGATTGAAGAAACCGTTGTGTCATCACCTTTCGCTGATGCAGCCAATGTCGTTGAAGTTCCCAAGGATTCCGAGTGTCTTAACGATAGCAAGCATTCACCGGAATCCGACAATGCAACCAGTATTGACGGTTTCAATGCTAGCGATGTCACTTCTTCCTTTGACCGAATGAAAGTCATCTACAAGAAGATTGGTGACAACGAATCGCAAGCCTTTGGCGTATGGCAGCAACTTAGCGAAAGTGAGCGAACGGCAGCATTCGCACATACCCAGCGATTGCAAGGTGACCTAAGTTCACGTTCCTATCTCTACGTCTATCTGCGTGACAAAGAATGGACGAAGGCAACGTCACCTGTCACCCAACAAGGTAGTGCTTCGTAACATCCTTTCAGTCTGAGTAAACCTGAGCGTAGGCGTTCGCCGTGAGGGATTACCGAATAATCCCATAACATAATATGGACTTTTAGATTCGCACGCTCCCTTAAAAAGTCCCATTATGCTCTCCGAGGGTTGGGCCACGTTAGCCACTCTGTGCCTTGACATGTGGCAAAAGCCAGGAACAAAGTGCATCTGCGAGGGAGTGACTCTCTCCCTCAACCCTCCACTCAGGTTCCACCCGAGACCCGATAAACAGTTATACATAAACTTCAAAACTATAGAACAAAATGAGTAAATCAAGAAACAACATTCCTCGTGCCGCCATCCATGTTGGCGCACCGGCAAAGTCTTTTTCAGCTGCGGAAGGCTATGAGCCTGAACGTCGCGGATGGGACGAGAATACCTATCGTCTGAAGAACCAGGACACCAACAACCATTACGACTTCTCACGCAAGCATCTCAACTTTGAGATCAACGGCCAAGGCGAAACCGTTCCTCTCGGTTCCAATCCCGTGCCACTCCATGAGCGTTTGCAGAAGCGTCTTGACGAACTCGGTTTCAAACCCTACATGGACAAGAACAATCCTTTAGGAATCTCCGACAATAGCCCGAACTGCACTGTCGGCATCATTGTCAGTGGTGACCATGATGTGTTGACCCGTCTCGCCTTCGGTAACCAAAACGTGGACTTTACCCTGCAAAAAAACAATGCCCATGTCGTATTGAAGCAAGGTATCAAAGACTGGGCATTGGACACCTATCATTGGGCGTGTGACCGCTGGGGAGCGGAGAACATCATCGGCTTCGACGTTCATCTGGACGAGACCACACCACACATCCAGATTCAGACCATTCCTGTTGCCAAGACAAAAGCCAGAGGTCGTGCATCAGCCAAGTATGTGCATAAGGATGACAAATCGAAGGTACTCTCCCAAAAGGAGTGGAAGAAACTACCTGAAGAAATCCGCTCGTACTTCATTAGAACTGAAGACGAACGTAGGGAAAAGGAATGTGTATCTTATGCCAGTGTATGGGGTAAGGACAAATATGCTGTAGGAAAGACCTACTACCAGATGCACACCGACTACTATAACAAGGTTGGGCACAAGTACGGTCTGGAGCGTGGTGACGACATCGCCATGCTGCCAGGTGAGGAACGGCGTGAGCGTGTCCACAAGAGCAAGGCTATATTGGAGGCTGAACGCCAGGCTAAGGATGCCATTGCCAAGAACCAGTTGGAGAATGAACGTCTGGAAGGTCAGAAGGAGAAGATGACGGGCGAAGTGCAGGACATGAAGAAGCAAAAGGAAAGCCTGGAAGAGCAAAATGACAGGTTAGAGGGTGAGATACAAAACAAGGAGCACCATAAGGAAAAACTGGAAGGCAACATATCCCGACTGGAAGATTATGCTGCGGCATTGGACATCAAGGAGGAAGACCTCATTGTGCCGACCTTAAAGACAGACCCACTTGTAAAGAATGCTTGGGATGCCATAAAAACCGAACTTGAAAAGCCAATTCCTACATTCGGACATAAAGAATGGAAAGAAGAACGCAGACAGGCAATTAAAACCATCCTTACAGAATTGCAGACCGCTCTTATGGAAGCCAAGAAGGCACACAATGAAGATATACGGAAAATGGGTAAGGCACTCTATAACAAAGCTATGCAAAATGTAAGAGCCATCATTGAGCAGAACAAGCAGCTGCAAAAGGAGAATGGCCGATTGACTGAAGAAAACGATGTCCTTAGGAAGCGGATTGCTTCGATGGACGAGAATGCCATCACCCGGCTTCGGGACAAGAAGGATGCAGAAATCATGGAACTACAGGAGCGACTTGGCAAAGCCGAGTCCGAGGCTGTACGTTCAGGTAACAAGGCGTATAGTGAGCATCAGCGGGCCGAAAGTGCAGAAAACCATGTCCGGGAAATGCTGGGCATCCCAGAAATCAAGGAAATCTGGGAGAACATTCAGCAGAACAAAAAAGCCTTCTTGAAGCAGATTGACAAATGGATAGAAGATGGTGTTGCTGCCATCAGGGATTATGCAGATGGCAAAGACAACGACTTCCAGCCAAAGCAGGGTAACGCTGTTGCATGGGGTATCATTGCTGAAGCATTCAGGTATGGCCTTGACCCAACTGACGAAAAGCAACGCAGGATGGCTGCCGCCTATCTATTAGAGAGGGTGACATGGAATGGTATGTCCGAGTTCAAAACTGGTCTTACAGCATCTCGCACTCGGCAACTTTGTGATGCCATGACGGTCACCAAAGACTTGATGGCGAACTTACTCCTTGCCGCTGGCGGTAGAGGCGGCATCAATACAGGCGGTGGAGGTTCCAACTGTGAGCTTACCAACTGGGACGGCACAAAGAAAAAGACTGGCTGGGGAAGAGGCTGATATATAGATTGCGGTGTCACACTAAGCAAAATCGTAAGAAAGTATAAGTAAAAAAATAACTCACTTGCAGGTTTATCGGTCAACGATTACCTTTGTACTACCGTTAATATTGACGGCAATGTTTAAGACCCCTGTAAAGGACAGGTGCTGAAAGTTATGGCTAAAGATAGCAAAGGACGGAAGTTTAATCGCATTCCAGGGTATGTCAGAAAGCAGAATGGTAAAACCGTTCATGTGAAGGCTTACATTAGGAGCAACAGAAGCGATTGTAAAGGAGAACAGTAACTTGAAATTAGCCACGGCGGTATAATCGTCGTGGCTAATGGTCTCAATATAATTTGCAGTGGTATCTTGATTCAAAGCCGAACGCTTTTTTATTGCCAAAGGAACTTGCTGTTAGGAAATCGTTTTGGAGCGAGAAATAATATACACCATCTTTCTCTTCAAATAGTTTCTTTCCGTTCCTTCCTTTTTCTGGAATCATGTCTTCAATGGCATCCCAAGGGTCAGTTGAGAAAGCATAAGAAAAAACATCATATTGGATGATTGTGCCTTTGGGAAGCGATGCTGGGAAAATGGAAAGGTTTTGCAAACTATGGAAGGATGTTTCAGCCTTTTTCTTTGGTGGAATCAGGACGTAGTCAAATCTGTGGAATTTTTTGTTGCGCAAAGTGTTGCCTATAGGACTCACAGATTTTACACCTTCATCGGCATTGTCGCAATAGAATAACATTAGACTGCTGAGGTCTATGAAGATGTGCATATCGGTGTTGTTTTCCAGCAAGAGAGCCAATTCTTCATTGTTATAGAACACGCTGACTGACAAACCATCATTCTGTTCCCTTAGATAAGAATAAGTCCCAGAAACGCCATTCCCAAATCGTTCATTTCTCCATGTCCAATAGTCAATGTCAATGCTTCTTCTCTGACCTAATAACTCGTAGAACCTTTTTTCTGTCACATGTATAATGCCAAGTTTTTCTGAATCTGAAGAGTCCCAGTTTTCAGAAACGGTAAGATTCGTGTCACCACAATAGAGCATAACGTCAGTAAACTTCAAAGTCCTCTGACAATATCCTGCAATGCAAAACAGGAAAAGCAAATATACAGAGATAGCCCTTTTCATCTTGGTTACATAAAACGGAACGAATCAATTATCTCAGCAGCAATATTTTCTTGTTCTTTTGTCGTCACAGTTCCAAACTTGATATTGTACAGCATATCGCCTTTCTTGAACGTGTAAGAAATGTGTTTCGCCTTTTGTCCTTGAATGGAGATTTCTTGAACTGCTCTATAGCATTTTGCCTTGTCAACTGTCATCTGTTTTTCTTCCAAGATTCTAAAACCTGCTTGGCGAACATTCTCATTTCCTTCTGCATTCACTTCTGAAAGAGTGTAATCCGTTTCAAAACGTACAATGGTAAACCCAAAATTCTCTGGTTGACAACCGATATATACTTCCGTCATTTCATCTAAATGCTCTGTAATCTTCCATCCCTTAGGGTACTTTACAGAATAGAATCTTGTCGAATACGTCTTTTCAAGAGAAACAGCTTCTGCTTCTTCTGTTGCGGCATCTGCATCAGCACCTTCTCCCATTCCATTTAGTTTCATCGAAGTGTAGATATGCTTTATCATCTCTATCATCTCCGATTGGCCAAGCACATCAGAACTAACCTTGAAAAGATAGTTCTTTCCATCCAAACATTTGAGCATATAAAGGTCATAAGCCGACCACATATTGTTTCCTCTTGTGATTTTATAGAAGGATGTTGTATCAGAAGACTGGAAGAGATCATAAGAAAAGGTGTCGTTTGTTACATCCTTGTTACGGATATATTCTTCGATGCTTCCTTCGTTAATGTGCTGTATGGTGATTATTAGATGAGAATTAGCATCCTCAAAACTCAATAAATCACCAACACATCTTCCCGGTGTTGCGCTCGTTGGAAGCTCAACACTATATGTATTATCAGCGCTTGAATGTTTACTATAAGTTACTTCTTTCTTCTGACCACATGATGTGAATATCATGGAAGAAACCACTAATCCAATAAAAAATTTAATGCTCATGATTCTGTTTGTTTTTAATGACATGCTCTGATTAATGCAAATATTATTGTGGCGATAATACCGCCAATGATATAGCCATAAGCGCCATCCCAAGCACCTTTCGCTGCGGCTTTTGATGTCTCTTTTAGGCTCTTGAAGAACT
This sequence comes from Prevotella sp. UBA6994, assembly GCA_002449845.1. GTDB lineage: Bacteria > Bacteroidota > Bacteroidia > Bacteroidales > Bacteroidaceae > Prevotella. The sequence goes on along the minus strand of DJXW01000015.1, from coordinate 8,322 downwards.
CGTCAACCAAATCTTTTGCGTAAGCTCTTGCCTCGTTAATGTCATTCCTTAAATCGTCATCATTTACTTCATAATCGTAATTCCAAGACTCTGGCTGTGGGCTTGAACGTTTAAGTTTGCTGTTCTCGCGTTGTTGGGTGAATAATAGATACTCCTTGTCATATCTTGCCCGACTAATATCATCATTCAGAATCTTATAGGCCTCATTGATGTCTTGCATCATTTCTGTAACATCAGCTCCTGGATTTCTGTCTGGATGCCATTGCAATGACATCTTTCTGTATGCCTTCTTTATCTCCTCCTTGGAAGCAGAAAAAGAAACATCCAATATCTGATAATAGTCTTTAAACATTCCGAGTTTGTTTTACTTCTGGAGAACGGATGTATTGTCTTTGTTTTCTTCGTTCTTAGGCTTCTTCCAAATAGCCCTCAATGCCCCTATCAAAGCACCAAAAACAATTAGTCCCAAAATACCAGGTGTCCGACCAGCATCGCTCATAGAACCAGCAATTGCACCAAAGATAATAACAAATAGGACAACCACTCCTATAGTAACCAAGATTTTAGATAATTGACTCATAGTCGTCTCTTTTATTTTGCCCTCCAGCGACCAAAAGGGCTATTAAACGTTAGAAGCGTGGCACTGATATACCACTTCTTCAAAAGGAGGTCGTGAGAATTACCTGAACTGAGAAGGAGTAACCAGCCCACGCTATATAGCGCGAACCGTACACCGTTCTTGCAGTTCTTTCTTGGAAGTTTCTCACGTTTCCTTTTGCAAGTCGAGCATAACGCTTCGTATTATCAATATGTCGTGCAAAGATGGCATGTCGCCACTATGCGTTGCAAAGTTAATTAAAAAACTTCAATTAACGCAACTTTTACTCTCCAATAGATGTGTTTTTAGATAAAATTTGCTTAAAATACGCGCGAAACGCCAAAGAGATGCTCGACTCTCGATAAAAATGAGTACCTTTGCAAGGTAAAATTAGAATCAATATTCGGTAAGCAAAATATAGCACTATATTTGCCAGCAGAACAAACGAAGGCAATTATGGCTCATAATTAAGGAAATGATAACAATACAAGATTTATACAATATAGTAGTGAAGAAGGTTTCTAATGAGACACAGAAAACGATTATTAGAAACAATTTCCCTCCGCAGATAGCAGAGAGGATGTGTTCTGCTATTGATAGGCAAGAAAATACGGAGCATTTCATGCGGTTATTGAATGAGTATAACGAGTGGATGGTGCAGCAACAGCGGCAGCATGAGGCTGTGATAGAGTTTTTGAGGCAGTATAGAAGCTGAATGTGGTAACCATAGCATCGGTCTAAGGCCGTGGCTGGTTGTTGTTAAAGACAAAACATTTAATTACCGATGAGCAAAGCGAATGGATAAATATGGAACCTGTGTGATTTACATGATTAAACAGAAGCATCGGCACTGAAAGGTCGCTAGGGTGTGAACGCCTTGAAGTCGCACAAGTCTCTCTACGACCTTGTGGTAGTTGACTCAAAAGGCATTGAGATGGATTTCGCTAATCAGTTGGAATCGCGTAATGAGGTAACAGTCTATACCAAGTTGCCTAACGGCTTCTACATCAACACCCCAATGGGCAAGTACAATCCCGACTGGGCTGTAGCTTTCAGGGAAGGAAGTGTCAAGCACGTATATTTTGTGGCGGAATCCAAAGGCAGTGACCTTCAGGGTTCTCAGCTCCGAGGAAAGTAAGATTGAGTGTGCCCGTCGTCACTTCAAAGCCAACAGCGACAATGGCTACATCTACGACATTGCCAAGGACTACAAGAGTCTGTATGATATTGTAACGAAGTAATTTGCTTAACTTCGTACTGATAATCTCAGGCGGAAACTGCGTTATTTTGCAAGTTTCCGCCTGAGATTGACTAAAAAAACTTATTACTCTGTTCTTTTGTTTTGCCACTCATTAGCAATACTCTTCCAATCTATCTTACGTTCCTTTGCACCAGTCCATACATTCCAATAGTCGGGATCATCTGACTGAGGACGTTGAGCTTCTGGGAGAGTTCTCATTTTTACCATAACTGGCAGCTCCGATGCCCAACCAAGCAATACAGCATATTGTGAGGGCAATGATGGCATTTCACGCAGTATCCCTCGCATATTGTCGGGCAGCAAGCGTTGAACCAATTCCTGATCACGGTCATTGGAGATTCTATGCAACAAGAATGAATTACACTGTGACAAAACCGTGGGTGAAAGCTCAGAGGGTCTTTGCGATGACAGAACAAGTCCTAATCCAAATTTACGTCCTTCACGGGCTATCTTCTCAAACACTTTGCAGCATTGAGTCGTTGGCCCCGTGTTCTCAGCGTCATCATTATAACGTTTCACGAAATAGTGAGCCTCTTCCATTACCAAAACTGTTGGCAGACAAGCCTTGTTCAGTTTAAGGTATCTTTGTTGTGCCTCAAATACCATCCTAGCAATGACTGCTGTGATTATGCTTGTCACGTCTGAAGGAAGCAACGACAGGTCGATAATTGTCAGTGATTCTTTGTTATCCGAACCAATATATTCGCCCAACCAATCACTCAACTCCAGTGATGTGTCATCTATCACCTTTTTCACTCTCACATCCGACAAAAGCGTCTTGATGCGGGGCATCAGTGTCACTATATAGTCTGTAGTATTGAGAATTTCTGCATTGGCTTCAATGGAGCGCACAAAATTATCACCTGAAAATGGAATGGGACTGTCTTCATCTGTTGGAAGGAACTCCTCTTCTCTACCCCCTGCTTTCAGATATACTTCCTTTAAAAGAGCAATCAAATCATCGACATCTGCTCTGGTGTAGTCATAATGTGGATATTGCCCGCTCCTTGCTACTATCAGTTCATTAGCTTTTACACTAAATGCCTGAATTGCATTATTGAGATCATCAGAGAAACCGTCCTCACTCGTAATGCCACTGACCAATTTTTCAAAAGATTGATGGAAGTTCTTAGGCAAGGGGAATTTACCCCATGGGGTTCCAGAGGCTTTGCAAACCTGAATAGTATCTATCGCCGTCCTTACGAAACTTGCTAACTCGCTTTGTCTCGACACTTCTTCAAATACATTTCCACTCCTCACAGACTTCAGCGCATGCACTATAGTTGTCCTATGTGTCTTTGGCGAAGCCTTGGTGAAGCCACACCATTCATCCGTATTCCAGAACCAGAGAGGTACTTCTAACTGTTTTCTGCCGTCACCATCCTCTATATTCACGGAATAAATATTTGCCTCCTTCTTATCTGCAAACGCCTTGCTGTATTCTCCATTTGGGTCAAGCACAATAAACCTGCTATTGACTGGAATGTCTTTTTTTGTCTTACTGATGTTTGCGCTTTCCAAAGACCACCTGATAAGCCCTGCTACAGAACATGACTTGCCACTTCCCGTATTGCCAAGGACTGCCAGATGCCTACCAAACAACCTGTCTGGGTCTATCATCACCTTGGCATTTCCTACCAGAGGACTATTGCCTATATACACTCTTCTGTTCTCGCCAGACTCAATAATCGATTTTAACTGAGTTTCTGTCGGTAGGATAACAATGTCTCCAACAGATGGAAATGTTTCAAGCCCACGCTTAAACTTATAGCCTTTTTCTGAAGCAATTAGAGTCCCTACCGGTTGTAGTTCCATCTTCCTCAATGGGAAAGGCAAATCAATCAAACCAAAGTCTTGGAATCCGCTTCGTTTCGGGTATGGAGAACGTTGGATGGTTATCCACGAAACTTGCCCCACCACGAACCCTAAGTCCACAGGAATCATCACATACCCGTTAATACGTGGAAAGTTTCGAGGTGTCCCAGTATTTAGCGCCACACTGTCTGGTGACTCAATATCCAGTTGCACCTCTATTCTGTCAGGCGAGATAAATTCCACCGTCCCTACTCTCAGCGAGGCTAACTGTTCTATGGGTGTTGTTGTCATTTTGCAAGTGTTGAGTGTAAAGTTGATGTTGTGGTGGTAGAAGATGTAGCGGAACCTGTCAAAGATGTAGCAGTTGCAGAAAGGGAAGAAGCGCTTGAAGCCGCTCCCATACGATGTTGCAGAAGTTCTGCCATGCGGATAGTGGTTCTGTCAATAGCAGATTTTGGTAAATAGTCGTTAGCCAGATTGGTAATGTTACCTAGGTTACTACCCATCAGCACAGACATCTGCGCATAGTGAGCGGATTCATAATAGAATTGTAGGATTCTTCCAATCGGGTCGTTGAAAGAAATAACGACCAGATGTGTAGAAGGAATCGTAAGCATATCATGAATAACACGGTTGATATGTTCGTCCCCAAAACCATAGCCATATGTTACCAAAGTACTGTTAGGCCGGCATATAGCCGCGGCAAAGTCTCTGAAAAGTTCCACGTATGGATATTCTGCAGTCTCTCGGTCTTTGGCAGAATTGGGATATATCATCAGCTTCAGTGAATCAGCCCCTTTCAAACCTGGAGCATTCAAATAAGGAGCAATATCATCAGCTCCAAATGGTAATCCTATTCGTCTTATTTCGTCCTCATTTTGTACCCAATCAACAGAACCGTGTAACTTGGTCAATCGGGCAACACCTTCTAAATAGCGAGGCTCACCACGTATTCCTGGCGGATTATAGTGAATATCAAGATTTAGTCTGGATGAACGGAATATGGGCATCATTGTTCCCACAAACCTATCCATCAGATGAATACCTGCCAATTCTGCGCCTACCTCTATCAATCGGTCATAGTTTGTAGTAAAGATATTCAGCCTCTCGCGGTTTCCCGTTCTGCTTGCAAAGCTCAATAAAAAGTTTACCAATACGGAATAAGCATTTTCACGTTTATCGTCTGCTGCAGTTGCAATAGCCTTTTCTGACTCCAAAATCGACTTGGCAAACGCACTGATGATAGCATTTAGCTCCTTTTCTAATGAATCTGCTTCCGTGTTTTTATTCAAAATCTTAAGACCACGCAATAAATCATTTGCAGTCCTAATCTGATCTTCTATATTTCCGCTATCACGTCCGCTGGCTTTTGCAGATTTCTTGGCTGCCTCTTCAATCTCGTTTTTATACGTTGTGAAAGAGCTTGCAGCCATCGTTGTGCCACCACTACCACCAGCCAAAAAACTAACGGCATTGGTTATTCCAGAACCACAGAGTAGCGATAGGTGCTCTGACTGAAATAGAGAAGTCAACCATGGCTCAATACGTGTACGGAACACAGATTTGTTTATTTTCCCATCATTCTCGGGCAACCATCCACAGCTATCTGCATTCTGTATTTTTCCGTCCTTATCAACGAGTATCAGCTCACGGTCATCACGGGTCTTGATAATGTTTCCTCCATTGTTAAGCACGCTTTGAGCTTCTTTTATAATATCTTCCATATTGCATTATTATTTACATTTTTATCAGGACGTTTTTTATAGATTCAAAGCAATTTTATATGCTTCCCAACCTTTCCTTCAACCGTTCTAGTTCAGAGTAGGTATAAGGAGTAGGTATAATCTCTGTCACTCATAAGTTTCTCTTCCATAGACCGACTGGCATTGGCTATAGTCTGAAGATAGTAAGAAATTAGTTCCTATTCATCACGCTTTCAGCCAATAGGTACACTCGCGTACCGAGAGTTTGCGGCCAACGGTCATTCGGATTCTTGTCCAATGCCCTTGCCCGCTCTATAGCATCTTCTACATGAGCTATCAAAGCTAGTGCATCGTAGGATGACTCATGATAAGAACCCATCTTCTGACGCAACCGAACCTTCAAATATGGGTCGCTATTTTTAGACTTTCGGCGATTCTCTATCCATTGTTTCTGTTCTTCGGGTGTCAGCAATGCTGAATCTTCTATATGCAATAATAGCCAAAGTTCGAAACAGGGATTGCTTAAAGCCATGTGCATAGCAACTTCCTGCGAACATTCCGTAGCAACACGAGAAAGCATGGCCTCAGTCCAGCGGTCTTTGTCTACTACTAACCAGAGTTCGTCATCCGCCTCTAACTCATATTGGCTTTTGTAGTCATTGAGTTGTTTTAACACATGGTCTGGACTGGAGTTGTTCTGCTCTGCTTCACTTCGTTCCAGGATATGTACGTGCACACGGGGATTGGTATATTCTTTGGCTAATGCCTTGAAATATATCCGCTCCGTGTCTTTGCCCTCGGAGGCTATGACTATAAGGCGAGCGTCACGAAATGCCTCGCGACGTTCGCGCATCAAACTATTCCTGCTTCGCATAATCCCAATGAATATTATTCAGTTCGCCAAAGAATGGTATCGCTCCATAGCGACCGTTCAGATAACCTTTCTGAACATTCTCCCTCGGTTTGTACTCACAGAGTGAAGACAAATGGCTTTCTCCTTTCTTATCTTTCTCCACAAACCAGACTTCATCCTGGCGGATAGGGGCTGTAGAAAGTAGATTTGATTCGTGGGTCGTGCATATTAACTGCATTTGCGAATCGCTTCTAAGCAAGCTGTTATACATTTCTAATAATTTCAATGTCAACATTGGATGCAGGCTCCTGTCAACCTCGTCAATCACATAGACAGCATCATTAGCACGCATATCGATAAGCATTGGAATGAAATCGAACAGACGTGACGTTCCATCAGACTCTTCGAACATTTCGAATATATAATCTGAATTACTGCCATCCTTCTTGTGTATGGTTTTCAGCTCATGCCACTTCAGATTCTTCGACTTGTCTTTTTCTGCAAAGATGAAGCGGTTCTCATTGTGAATCACTACACCAGTTTCGGAGCCTTTGCCTTCAAGACTTTCCTCAATCTTTTGACGGATTTCGTCGGGAATGCCCAATTCTTCAGGTTTAGACTCTACGCGACGAAGGTCTGAGATTCCTGTTCCAAAATAATTTAGCAGTTCGCGCATCACAGTTCTGAACTGGGTGTCGTTCACAACTCGGAATGGGAAATCCGTTCTATGAGTATTGGGGAAGATGATATTCAGATTATCAAACCATTTACGAGCAGACTTAATCGCATCTATTCCCTTTCCGTTACGCTTTATATACTCACTTAAGAAAGTACCCTTGGTAGGAGTGCCATCAATCAGGAACTTCAAGAATTGTCCATCCTCATCCTTTAGGAACTGAGGTGCAATAGTATTATCCCAACTATCACCATCACGTTTACGCTCAAAGATCATGGTGTCATTGCGGCTGCCAGTCTTATATAGCCATTCCTCAAGCAAGCCGCCCTTTGAGAAAGCTACTCCGTAAGCAAAGAACTGATTGTCTGCCTTGAACTCCAATTCGATACTCGAACGCTCTTGGGGTTCATCAGTCATCTTGAAGTAATTATATTTGAGGTTGCTCCAACCATTCAAGGCAAACTCCTTGATAATCGCCAAACATTTTATAATGTTTGACTTTCCAGAAGCATTGGCACCGTAAATCAGTCCCATACGGAGTACAGATATATCATCTCGCTTCTCCGCACGTGACACTTGCAACGGTAGTTGATCGCTCTTGCTGGCTGTGAACAAGATGCGCGTTTCCTCGTTAAACGAGTAAATGTTTTCAAATTTGGCTGACAATAACATAATGATGTCTGATATTTCGTGAAATTTCGTTGCAAAGATAAAAATTTATTTCAAACCTTAGACAATTATTTGCGTTAAATATGCATAAATACGACAAAAAAACATATTATACATTGTCATTTTGTCAGTTCTTAACACTGTTTTATCAGAAATTTGACTGTGGCTTGATATTTGCACGAATAATATAAAGCGCTATGACGTGTTCGTTAAACTGGGCGCAGAAAGGAGGTGTAATAGATGAGAAAAAAACAACATGTTGTTCCTGCTGGAGATAAGTGGGGTATTAAAGGCGAAGGCAATTCAAGACTGACTTCAACATTTGATAAGCAGTCCGATGCAATTGCTGCTGCTCGTCAAATTTCCAAGAACCAGCATTCCGAACTATTTATTCACGGTCGTAATGGACGGATTCGAGAAAGGGACTCTCATGGAAAGGACCCATTTCCCCCAAGAGGATAAGTTTCTCAGCATTCTCTCCGTTTAGAGAAGAGCCCTAATACCACAGGGGCAGGTTGTGGTAAAGTAAAGATGTGCCATGGCGAAATTCACTATGGCTTTTTTCTTGTCATATATTACAGATTGATGTTCTGAGATCTTCACCTTAGTATTTTATGTGTTCAATCTTTCGTATACAAAAGTTAAAAACGTTAAATCTTCTCCTTTTTTAGCTTCTTTAGAATGCACGTCATCACTTTTCTACCGTTTAAGAAGCAAATCTCTGATATAAAGCGATTTGCAAATACT
>DJXW01000014.1:156805-166397 GCA_002449845.1 Prevotella sp. UBA6994 | reverse complement strand
AAAAGTTTTAGCGGACACTAATAATACATAATCAACTAATGGTTCTTATCAAATGAGTATCCTTAAATCCCGTCATCCTTAGACTTTTGAATGATGATCTGGCTCACAGAGCACTGAAAGTGCAGCAGAACATAGGCAAGGGTTCACTCCGCTACACTACCTGCCTGTCATCTTAATGCCCAAGTCGGGGCTTACAATAATAAACGCTATAATTGATATCAACAAGTTTATCATTCTCCAAAAAAATAAATTTTCAATCTTCAATTTTCAACCTTTCCCCTATGAAAAATCAATTAATCCAAAATATTTTCGCGTTTTTGGAAAAAAAAGTACCAAAATAATTTGGTGGTTAAATATTAATCGTTACCTTTGCAACGAAATAATAAATTTATAAGATATTAATCTTTACTATGAAAATACTAGAAGAGTCTTCTTTGTGAAAAAGGAGGCTCTTCACCTTTTTATAGAGTTTGATTGATCGTGGATTTTTAAAATTGCAGCAATCTATGTCAAAAAGGAATCTGACTCAATAGAATAATCTAACAGTTTTCCATGATTACTTTCATCTCCTTTTTATTCCTCATCAATTCCCTTATTTGTCTGGTTTGCGCTTTGCAAAACGATAATAATAAAAATAATTTCGCGTATTTTGAAAAAAAAGTACCAAAATAATTTGGTGGATAAATATTAATCGCTACCTTTGCAGAGAAATAATTTTTTATAAGATATATTAATCTATACTATGATTAAACTGGAAGGGTCTTCTTTGAGAAAAAGGAGGCTCTTCAACTTTTTTATAGAGTTGGATTGCTTCATGTTTCATCTTTCGCAGTCGCAGAAGTTCAGTTGTTCAGACTATTGTTTTCATCCGTATGATACTACCAGCAAGACTACCGTCTTTTCTCCATTTCCCCATGAAACTCCTAAACAACAAAAAAGTTGAGCGAAAGCAAAACCGATTTTAGTGTTTTTAAAGTAATGGTGAAACCAAACGAATGACAGACTCCACCAAACGTTTATAGAAAGGACGATGAGCCCAATCTATATTATCGTTCAATAAGAGGCATTGGCTCTGGTCATCAAGGAACACTTTCTTCAAACGTAAGGCTGTACCTTCGTGATAGAAGAAAATATTAGACTCAAAATTATTCTCAAAGCTACGGAAATCAACGTTGGTACTGCCACAAGTACACAAGGAATCGTCGCTAATGAGCAACTTACTATGGTTGAATGCTGCTTTATACAAATAGACTTTCACCCCTGCCTTGATGGTTTCCACGAAATAAGAATGAGTGGCTAACTCCGTAATTTTCGCATCACTATAAAGAGGAATCATCAATCTTACATCTACGCCAGCCAAAGCCGCCGTGCGCATGGCGAAAAGCACAGGTTCTGTAGGCAAGAAATAAGGAGTTTCAATGTAAACATAACGTTTAGCTTCGAGCAAGATACGCACGTATCCTTGCATAATGTCTGGCCACTCGGCTACAGGACTGCTTGTCACTACTTGAGCCACACAGTTATTGTTGATGGAAGCATCGTATTCAGGATAATACTTACGTTTGGTAATCAATGTACGATCTACGAAATACCAGTCGATGAGGAATGCTCGTTGCAAACCATAAACCGATGCACCGCGAATGCGCAGATGCGTATCGCGCCACGGTTGCTTGCCATTTCCCTTCACGTATCTCAGAGCAATATTCATGCCGCCGATAAATCCCACTGTTCCGTCTATGACACATATCTTGCGGTGATTGCGGTAATTAACCTTACTGGTAAACATCGGGAAGTGAACAGGCATAAAGGCGTGAACGTCAATTCCAGCCTCACGCATACGTTCAAAGAAAGAATTTCTCACCTTCCAGCATCCCACATCATCATAGATTACACGCACCTCTACCCCCTCCATTGCCTTGGCGATCAGCGCGTCAGCTACCAAATGCCCTAAGGGGTCGTCCTCAAAAATATACGTAGCGAGATGGATATGGTCTTTAGCCTTGGCAATCTCTGCCAACAATTCAGGGAAAAACGCATACCCATCAGTAAAGATGTCAACTTCATTGTCCTTATACGGGAACGCCCAGTTTTGTTCAGAAAACAATCTCACCAGTACCTTGTATCTTTCAGACACCCGAAGGTCTTTCTGTTCGATATATTCCATCATGGAACGCTTCGTGAGACGGTCGATACTTCGTTGGCTAATCAACTTTTCCTTTCTGGTATTCTTACCGAAGAAGTAATACAAGACAATGCCGATAGCAGGCATAAAGAACAAAACAAAAATCCAGACAATAGTCTTTACCGGCTGTCTATTATCCATGATGATAGTAATCATTGTGCCAATCACAATCATCACGTACAAAAAAGAGAACAACCAATAAAGAAAAGTCATATTACATCATATTAAGACGATTGTTACACGAATCACTTAAACCCTACCAATTTATGAGTTTGAAGAGACAACCGCCAACGTGGGTGAGTCTTGATATACTCCACACAACGTTCAGTTATCATCCTATTCACTCGTTCATCCCCCACATCACAAGGTTGCAGGTAATACTCATCAGCCACAATGCCCCAATCATCCACCTGTCCAGATTCGTCAAACAAACATTTCAGTTCGTTGCATTGCCTCACCGTTACCCTCTCCTTGGGAGAAACCGTAAGCCAATCAAGGTTAGCAGGCGGCCTGATAGTACCATTGCTCTCCATTGCGACGAAGAAACCTTCTTGATGAAACCTGTCTATCAGAGCCTCATCCACTTGCAAGGCTGGTTCGCCACCCGTGAGAACCACCATCGGTTTCACCTGTTGAGCATCTTCACACAAGGCAAGCACACGCTCCACAATCTCATTGGCAGTCATTTCAACGAATGAAGAATGGTCAGTGTCGCAGAAAGGACAACGCAGGTTACAGCCAGCCATCCTTACAAACACGGCAGCCCTACCCGTATTATGTCCCTCCCCTTGCAGAGAGTAAAACAGATCGTTTACCCGATAACACTTTTTCATTACTTACCCGTTGTCAATCATCCACTTCATAAATGGCAACATTGCCATCACTCTCCTGCACCCTTGCCTTATAGCAATGTGGAATTTGCTCGGTAATCCACCGTGCGATATTTTCAGCCGTGGGATTAAATGGCAATACCTCATTCAAGTTTTGGTGATCAAGTACCTTTTTCACCATTCTCTTGATTTCGCTAAAGTCCACCACCATTCCGCAATCATTCAGTTCTCGAGACTTACAATACACCGTAATCAGCCAATTATGACCGTGCAAGTGCGTACACTTGCTCTCATACGACAACGTAAGCCTATGACTGGCAGAAATCTCAAATGTTTTCTCTATATAATACATATTTACACAATAATCAATTATCTTTCTTTCGTTTCAAACAACCAGGCAAAACATACGGATTAAACCAATATGTTGTTGCCCAATTTCTTCGCCAACTCATTACGAAGACTCATTTTCTCCATGTACTCAGTCATCAGCGATTTCATTCGTTCCGAATCACCAGTAGCCTGTGCTATCTCTCGCTTCAGTGTATTCAGTCGATTCTCCACATATTCCATACGGAAATCCAACAACAAATGAACCGTTCGGTTGCGCAACGACTCCTGATCGTTTCTCACCTGCTGACTCTCCGACAGATGAAACTTATCCTGGCTCAAGTCAGCCGCCAGATTGCTGATTGTAATATCGTCGTGATTGATGAAATAGCTCTCCGTCTGAAACCCATCCTCATTAGAATGAGCCATTGCCTCATCGAGAATGCGATTGTAGATTTCTTCATCGAAGCGCAATTCATCAGCACTTAAATTCAAATACACATACTGGGCGATACTTATATTTTGAAGATTTCCCTCCTCATCTTCCACATTATTATATATAATCTTATTCCCGTGTCTGACAACCATCTGAATGAGCATTTGCTGCACCTTACTTGCATGAGAAGAAGGAGCAGACGATGGTATGATAACAGTGGGAGCAACCTTCGGTGTGTCAGGTTGAACGGTACGAGTCTTTTGCTCTCGCCCATCACGGATAAACTTGTTCATCTGGTTAATCAGCGTAGATTCACTGATACCTATGCGTTGGGCACAATCATGCAAGTAAGTGTCACGAAGAATTTGGTTTTGCACCACGGCAATGCTTTGCACGATAGAGTTGATTCCTTCACTTCGTTTCAACGGATCATGTTCATTCTTCAGCAACAAGTCGGTCTTAAACTGGATGAAATCCGTTTGTTTTTCTTCTATATATTGCCGAAAATCCGCCGCCGTGTGCTTACGGGCAAAAGAATCGGGGTCGTCTCCGTCTGGCAACAGCAACACTTTCAAGTTCATTCCCTCGCTGAGCAACATATCCGTTCCACGCAAGGCAGCATGAATACCGGCACTATCGCCATCGTAGAGCAAGGTGATGTTTGAAGTAAACCTATGAAGGACGTGAATCTGATGCAGACTCAATGCCGTTCCAGAGTTAGCCACCACATTCTCAATGCCACATTGGTGCATGGAAATCACGTCGGTATAGCCCTCTACCATATACACCCTATCCTCCTTGGCAATGGCTTTCTTGGCTTGATAGATACCGTAGAGTTCACGGTCTTTATGATAGATGTCTGAATCGGGAGAGTTCACGTATTTCTGTTGTACGCCCTTCGTGGCAGCGTCGAGCTTTCGCCCACCGAAGCCCACCACTTTTCCGCTCACGCCAATCCACGGGAAGATGACCCTGCCCGAATAGCGGTCAATCAGTTCGCCTCTATCGTTTTTATAGCAGATGCCCACCTTCTCGATAAACTCTCCCTTATATCCCTTTTTCAAGGCAGCATTGGCAAAGGCGTAACGGTTAGTGAGGTCAAATCCCAACTGGAACTTCTGGATAATATCATCTCGGAATCCCCTACTTCTGAAATATTGCATTCCGATAGACTGTCCTTCTTCGTGATGATGCAATATGTCCTCGAAATATTTCAGCGCATATTCATTGACGATAAACATCGACTCACGCTCGCTCTGTTCGCGTTTCTCCTCATCAGAGAGTTCCCGTTCCTTGATTTCAATATGATATTTGTTGGCCAACCATCTCAAAGCCTCTGGATAAGTCATCTGCTCATGTTCCATGATGAAACTGATGGGATTGCCACCCTTTCCACAACCGAAACAATGGCACGTGCCACGAGAGGGGGAAACGATAAACGAAGGAGTCTTCTCGTTATGAAACGGGCACAACCCCTTATAGTTCATTCCCGCCTTACGCAACGTCACGAACTCACCCACCACATCCACGATGTTGGCAGCTTCTTTGATTTTCTCTACGGTAGCCCTGTCTATCACGATTATTTGAGGTATTTAGCCAATGGGTGTTTCATCTTCTTCAAGCCTTTAGCCACACACTTGGCATTGTTTTTAGCTCCCATCATACTGGTGTGTGTATGGTCTTTCTTGAAATAAGGCAATGCTTGTTCCTTGCTCTTGTATTTCTTGTCGAGATAGTCGGCGGCAATATTGTGCAGGTCGAGGAAGTCCACGCCCGTCTCAGCCACCACTTCACGATACCATTTACCATAAGAGTCGTTGCGTCTTTCCACCTTGCCATTAGGCCATTCGTTTCTTGGAGTGAGCGAAACCAAGATGGGAGTAGCACCTTTCTCTCTCACATCGTCAATGAATTTCTTCAGATACCACCCGAAAGAGTAAACCACGACATACGAACCGTCTGCCTCCATCTTATACACATGACAGGTATCCTTGGTTCCAGGAATCACGCCACGAGCTTTCTTGTCGGTTATCGGGCAAATATCGTTGTGTCCGAACTCAATCAAAACGAAGTCGCCTGGCTGAAGTGTGTTATAGATAGCATCCCATCTACCCTCTCGCAGATAGGTACGCGTAGATCTTCCCGCAATAGCAACGTTGACAGGTGTAATCTTCTTCTCGTTGAAGATGGTATTGGCAAAGGCTCCCCATCCCCACATACCGTCTTTTTCCTTATCCGCATTTTTCACAGTAGAGTCTCCGGTGATGAAAACGATGGGCTTTCCTTGTTCTCTCTTGACATCTACGGTCTTCAGAGACACATTCATCATCATTTCCTTCAATGGGTTTAGCTTGGTATTTTGTGAAGCCATGATTCCCTCAGCTGCACTTCTCGCGTTCATCTGAGCACCGAAATAACTGGTGTGGATATGGTCACCGAAGAAATGATATTTCTCTTTCCATTGGCTATATGAATCCAACTTAGCTCCAGAAATCTCATTCAGGTCGATATACGGAACATCTAATTCCACAGACAGTTCTTCCAACCACTTGCCTTGTGGCTTTCTGACGATTTTTCCCGTTTTCTCATCGTAAGCGTCACGGGGAGTGAGCGACATCAAGATGGGATTGGCACCTTTGGCACGTATCTCCGACACATACCTGCGCATATATCCACCATACGAATAAACGGTTTCCTTCTCACCCGTCTCCTTGATGGTCACGTTCAAGGAGTCTGGTCCGATACCGGGAATCACCGCACGGGCACGACCTTGGTCGAACGGGCCATTGTCATTATGACCGATAGAGACGATAACCCAGTCGCCTGGCTTCAACGCCTCTCTCACCGCGGGCCACAATTTGGTATAGAAGGTACGGGTGGACATACCGCCGAGAGCTTGATTCTCCACCGTTATCTTGTTCGCATTGAAATATTGGTTGGCATAATAGCCCCATCCCCACTGTCCGTTAGAACCATCGCCCTTGGTACCATTGCGCATGGTGGAATTGCCAATGAGGAATAAGACAGGATGATTGCCTATGCGTGTGGAGCCAGGTGCCGGTCGGCTCATCAAAGCCTTGGCAATAGAGTCGGGAGTATTATCCACCACTTTGTTTACATCCTCAATGGGATCTGGAAGATTGTCAAACACCTGCGCATGAACGCCATTCATCATCAAGGTAAGCATGAATATAGCCAAACTAATCCTTTTCATATCTCTTTTATCATTTAAAAATACTTGATGCAAAATTACAGTATTTCAACGGAAAAACCAAAAAATGAAATGAATATTAAAGGCAAATACGAACAAACCTCACATTTAAGGATGCAGAACATCATGTTTAGGTGAATGAAAGATAAGGTTTGGGAAGACGAAAGACCATGTTTGTATGAGACAAACCTCAAAATCATTGCACAATCCTTTCACTTTGTGCATACAAACAGCCCATTCAGACGTTTTTAGCCGTATTTATTTTGTCACTCCCTAAAAAGTTAGTAATTTTGCCGCTGATTTTTGGGATATTATTTTACATCACATAAATATTTTATATGGTTTTAAAGATTGTAGTACTTGCAAAACAAGTACCCGACACAAGAAATGTGGGCAAAGACGCAATGACGGCTGAAGGAACCGTAAACCGTGCTGCATTGCCCGCAATCTTCAATCCAGAAGACTTGAATGCCTTGGAGCAAGCCCTTCGTCTGAAGGAGCAAAATCCAGGCTCAACAGTAGGAATCCTCACGATGGGTCCTCCACGTGCAGGTGAAATCATTCGTCAAGGTCTATACCGTGGTGCCGATACGGGATGGTTGCTTACCGACCGTCTGTTTGCCGGTGCCGACACACTTGCCACCAGTTATGCGCTGGCAACGGCTATCAAGAAGATTGGCGACGTTGACATTGTTATTGGCGGTCGCCAAGCTATTGACGGCGATACTGCCCAGGTGGGTCCTCAAGTAGCTCAAAAACTGGGACTCAACCAAGTTACATACGCTGAGGAAATACTGAAAGTGGAAGACGGAAAGGCTCTTATCCGCCGCGTCATCGATGGTGGCGTTGAGACAGTAGAAGCACCTCTCCCAGTGGTTATCACCGTGAACGGAAGTGCAGCTCCTTGTCGCCCACAGAATGCGAAACTCGTGATGAAGTACAAACGAGCTACTTGTCCGATGGAAAGACCAGCTGAAGGAACAGCATACGATAATCTCTACGAAGAGCGTCCTTACTTGACGCTGAATCAATGGAGCGTTGCCGATGTTGATGGCGACCCACAACAATGCGGTTTGGCTGGTTCGCCCACCAAGGTAAAGGCTGTGAAGAATATCGTGTTCCAAGCAAAGGAATCAAAGACTCTCACCTCATCTGATACTGACATAGAAGAACTGGTAAAAGAACTGGTAGGAGAAAAGATTATTTAGCCTCACCCCCGACCCCTCTCCAACGGGAGAGGGGAGTAGATAGTCTTTGAAATCAAATTGAATAATGGAAAATGGGACATGAATATGAAACAGCTTCGCCTGATATATATGATATTCTAAAGGACTTTGCAAGGAAGAATCGAAAGGAGATGACAAAGAGTGAAGATATACTCTGGAATGCTCTCCGAAAGAATCTTCAAGGATATAAGTTCCGCAGACAACATGTTATCATGGATTATATTGCTGATTTCGTTTGTCTTTCCGAAAAATTGGTCATAGAAGTTGATGGTGGATATCATGAAGAACTTGAGCAACAACATGATGACCAGATACGCACAGACTATCTACAAAAAAGAGGTTTCAGGGTGATTCGCTTGAAGAATGAAGAAGTGATATCTGATATCAAATATGTAATTAATAAGATTAAAGACGAATTAAATAAAACATAAGATATGAATACTCAAGAAAACAATCCGAATACAGGAGTATCTACTCCCCTCTCCCCTCGGAGAGGGGCTGGGGGTGAGACTGTATTTGTTTATTGTGAAATCGAAGGAACCTTAGTACAGGAGGTTTCACAGGAACTCTTGACAAAGGGGCGCAAATTGGCCAATGAACTTGGAGTAGAACTTCATGCCGTGGTTGCCGGTACTGGTATCAAGGGACAAGTGGAAGAACAAATCTTACCTTACGGCGTGGATAAACTGTTTGTTTTCGACGGAGAAGGATTATTCCCTTATACTTCCGCACCACATACCGACATTCTTGTCAATCTCTTCAAAGAGGAACAACCACAGATTTGCTTAATGGGAGCAACGGTTATCGGCCGTGATTTAGGTCCTCGTGTAAGCTCTTCACTGACCAGTGGTCTTACAGCTGATTGCACGGAATTGGAGATTGGTTCGTATGAGGACAAAAAGAACAATAAGGTTTACGAGAACCTGCTCTATCAGATTCGTCCTGCCTTCGGTGGAAACATCGTGGCTACTATCGTGAATCCCGACCATCGTCCACAGATGGCTACCGTGCGTAGTGGTGTGATGCAGAAGGCTATTTATGAGGGTGAATGCAAGAAAGAGGTGGTTTATCCGGAAGTTTCTAAATATGTATCTGCTGAAGCTTTCGTCGTGAAAGTGCTCGACCACCACGTAGAAGCTGCCAAGCACAACCTGAAAGGTGCGCCTATCGTGGTTGCCGGTGGTTATGGTGTTGGTTCTAAAGAAGGTTTCGACCAACTCTTCCAACTTGCAAAGGTTCTTCATGGTGAGGTTGGCGGAAGCCGTGCTGCCGTGGACGCTGGTTGGATTGACCATGACCGTCAGATTGGACAAACGGGTGTTACCGTTCATCCAAAGGTTTATATTGCCTGCGGAATCTCTGGACAGATTCAGCACATCG
>DJXW01000014.1:156357-156724 GCA_002449845.1 Prevotella sp. UBA6994 | reverse complement strand
TATGCAGGATTCTGGTATTATCATCTCTGTGAACAGCGACCCCGATGCACCAATCAACAAGATTGCCGACTACGTGATTGTTGGTACTGTGGAAGAGGTAGTTCCCAAACTCATCAAGTATTATAAGCATAATAGTAAGTAAATGAAAAATATCTATTGGCATATTGCAACTATCGTATTGATTCTTGTCATTATGTTCTCCATAGTGGCACTTCTGAGAGGAGTCGTTAATCCTGCTATCGCTTATGCCTTTGGTGGTTGCATTGGCTATATATTAGGCGTTAGTCTTACGAACGCAATAAGAAATAGAATAAAGAAATAATTATGGCAAACTATTATAGTGATCATCCTGAGATCGGGTTCTACT
>DJXW01000014.1:155702-156237 GCA_002449845.1 Prevotella sp. UBA6994 | reverse complement strand
CTGATGCGAAAGAATATGACTACGCACCCGTTGACCTGGGTGATGCGATTGAGAACTACAAGCAGATTCTCGACATCACTGGCGACGTGGCTGCCAATATCATTGCTCCTAATTCTGAGAGTGTTGACTTGGAAGGCCCACATCTTGAAAACGGACGAATGATTTATGCCTCTAAGACATTTGAAAACATTGACGCTACTCGCAAGGCTGGTCTTTGGGGTGTGTCTATGCCTCGTAGATACGGCGGCTTGAATTTACCAAACGCCGTGTTCTCCATGCTTTCAGAGATTATCTCTGCCGCTGATGCTGGTTTCCAGAACATCTGGAGCTTGCAGAGTTGTATCGACACGCTCTATGAGTTTGGTTCCGAAGAGCAACGCCAGAAATACATTCCCCGCGTTTGTGCCGGAGAGGGAATGTCTATGGACTTGACAGAGCCTGATGCTGGTTCCGACTTGCAACGCGTAATGTTGAAAGCAACCTTCGATGAGAAGGAGAATTGCTGGCGTTTGAATGGTGTGAAGCGTTTCATCAC
>DJXW01000014.1:84187-155633 GCA_002449845.1 Prevotella sp. UBA6994 | reverse complement strand
TCATCACCAATGGCGACTCTGACATTCACCTTGTATTGGCTCGTTCTGAGGAAGGAACCAAAGACGGACGTGGATTGTCTATGTTTATCTATGACAAGCGCAACGGTGGTGTTGACGTGCGACACATCGAGCATAAATTAGGTATTCATGGAAGTCCTACTTGTGAGTTGACTTACAAGAATGCCAAGGCAGAACTCTGCGGAAGTACACGTTTGGGCCTTATCAAATATGTGATGGCTTTGATGAATGGTGCTCGCTTGGGCATTGCCGCACAATCTGTTGGCGTAGAGCAAGAGGCTTACAATGAAGCATTGGCTTACGCTAAGGAGCGTCAGCAGTTTGGAGAAAAGATTATCAACTTCCCTGCTGTTTACGATATGTTGAGCCGTATGAAGGCTAAACTCGATGCAGGTCGTTCCTTGCTTTATCAGACAGCTTGCTATGTTGATGTTTACAAATGTCTGGAAGACATCGAGCGCGACCGTAAGCTTACGCCAGAGGAGAAGCAGGAGATGAAGAAATACCAACGTCTCGCTGATGCCTTTACTCCATTAGCGAAAGGTATGAACTCTGAGTATGCCAACCAAAACGCTTACGATGCTATCAGCATTCACGGTGGTTCTGGTTTCATCATGGAATACAAGAGCCAGCGCCTCTATCGTGACGCACGTATCTTCTCTATCTACGAAGGAACCACTCAGCTTCAGGTAGTAGCTGCCATCCGTTACATCAGCAACGGTACGATGCTCAACAACATCAAGGAAATGGCAAGTTCTATATGTTGTGGTACAGCCACAACAAACTTAACCGTTCTTAAAGAGCGTGTAGAAAAACTTATCCCCATCTACGAAGATGCTCTTAACTATGCTAAGAGTCTCAACAACCAAGACGCATTCGACTTCCTTGCTCGTCGTCTCTACGACATGACTTGCGAACTCGTGATGTCTCTCTTGATTATCCGCGATGCTGCTGAAGCTCCTGAGCTCTTCGAGAAATCGGCTAACGTGTACGTGAGAATGGCTGAAGAAAACGTGATTGGCAAGGCTGCTTACATCAAAAACTTCCAAGTGGAAGATCTCGATAGTTTCAAGGCTGCCGAAGCTCCAGTTGCAGAATAATATGATATGTTTCCCAAATGATTTTGGGAACATCATCAACGACAATAGAAAGAGGATGCACTTCAATCAAGATAGTGCATCCTCTTTATTTTATAGGTAAATTTCGTTCAACTCTCACTTCACCCTTTCCTTCACACTCAAGGCACAAACGCCAAGAGCCTCGTTTCTTATTGAAGGAGCGGCATTAGCCACCGTAAAGACGTATTCGCCACGAACCAACTTCGCACTTCCATCTTCCTGAATGGTCATCATTTGTTCGATGGGAACATCAAACTGCACCTCTTCACTCTCTCCAGGAGCAAGATGTATGCGTTTGAAATTCACCAATTGCTGGATAGGTGCCGACACGCCCGCTCCAGGGGCAGAGACATATACTTGCGGAGTTTCCGTAATGTTCCAAGAAGAATGATTGGTTAATGTCACACATACGGTTGCACCTGTCTTCTTATTGACTGTTACCTGCAGATTGCTATAATCCACCTTTCCATAACTCAACCCATAGCCAAACGGATAAAAGATGTTATCTGTCATGTATTTGTAGGTTCTTCCCTTCATCGAGTAATCCTCAAACGATGGCAACCGTTCACCATCTTCGGGGAATGTCACGGGCAACTTACCTGAGAAATTAGCATCTCCAAAGAGCAAGTCTCCCAAAGCATAACCGCCTTCTTGACCAGGGTACCAAGCCATGATGATGGCATCAGACAATTCGGAAATCTCACGCATGTCAACAGGACTGCCTCCTGTCAATACCACGATAATGCCGCTCTTCTTGCGAGCTCTGATGTCGCGCAAGAACTGCATCTGGCTTTCAGGTAATCCTATTCCGTCACGATCACCACGCTCCGAGTCTATTGCCTCGCCTTCTTCTCCTTCCAGATTACCATTGTTTCCCATCACGATTACGGTGTATTCTGCTCCCGCAGCTTCATCCACTGCCCAATTGATTTTATTCCGTGTTGGTGTACTCTCCAACACTCCAGGACGGTAGTTCACTGCCGTTCCATTGCTGACCTTAGACACGATTCCTTGCAGATAGGTGCAATATCGGTCGGAAATGCCAAAGTAATTTCCCATCAACCAGAATGCGTCCGCAGCTCCGGCACCTGTCACAAACAACGTATGAATGTCTTTCTTCAATGGTAACACACCGTCGTTTTTCAACAATACCATACTCTCTATAGCTGCTTGTTTGGCAAGCGAGATATGTTTGTCACATTCTATCACTTCCTCGCCCACATGACGATATGGACATTTGTCATCGGGCTGCAAAATGCCTAATTTTAAACGGGTCATCATCAGTGGTTTCAAGGCTTGGTCTATCTCTGCCTCTGTGATAAGTTGTTGGTCCAACGCATCTTTCATTGCCTTAAACGTACTGCCACATTCCACGTTCAGACCTGCCTTGATGGCTATGGCACATGCTTCTGCCTCCGACTTGGCTATCTTATGACCTTCATAAATATCTGTTACGGCTCCGCAATCACTCACGATATGTCCTTGAAAACCCCATTGCTTGCGCAAGATGTCGGTAAGCAGGAACTTACTGCCTGAAGCGCTCTCACCGTACACTCGATTGTAAGCACCCATGATAATTTCCACGTTTCCTTTTTGCACCAACATCTTAAAAGCCGGCAAATAGGTTTCCCACAAATCGCGTTTCGAAGGTTCTACATTCACGGTATGGCGTGTTGCCTCCGGTCCCGAGTGAACGGCATAATGCTTACCACATGCTGCCACCTTCAAATAGACTGGGTCATCACCTTGCATTCCTTGTACGAAGGCGGTTCCCATCGTTCCCGTGAGATATGGATCTTCACCGTATGTTTCCATTCCCCTACCCCATCGAGGGTCTCTGAAAATATTGACATTCGGACTCCAGAACGTCAGTCCTGTATATCGTGAATAATTCTTGTTCTTTCGTGCCACTTCATATTTTGCACGTCCTTCCGTGGCAATGGCATCTCCGATTTTCTTCACCAGAACGGGGTCAAAGGTTGCTCCCAATCCGATGGGTTGTGGAAACACTGTTGCTCGCCCGTCGCGCCCCACGCCATGTAAAGCCTCGTTCCACCAGTCGTACGGTTCTATCCCCAAGCGTGAGATACCTGGTGTTTCGTTCATCAACTGTGAGAACTTTTCTTCCAACGTCATTTTTGAAATGATGTCGTTTGCTTGTTGCTCAAGGCGATGCAATCCGTCTTGGGCTGATGTTGAAATGGCAATTGTCAACATAATGGTAAGGAATAATTGTTTCATTGATAATAGGTTTATATTTTGCAAAGATATAAAAAAATTATCATCATATTATCTGCTTATTGTATAAATTGTACAGATACTTATTATTTTTTTTCAAATTCGACTACAAATAGGAAAATATAATGTAAATTTGCAAATCGTAAAAGATTGTGTTATTGAAGTTTACTCAACTTCCGCAAATGGAAGGAGTAGAGAAAGAGTAGAGAAAAGAAAAAAAGGAGTTCAGAAGTTCAGACAAATGTATTTAACTATAAGATTCAACAAGAAAGACCATTGTCTTAACTCCTTAACTCCTTGACTCCTTAACTCCAAAAAATCTCCTTTAAACTCTCCTTACCTCTCAAGAAGTTGAGCGAACACGAAACTTAAAAAGTATATTTTATGAAAAGGAGTTTTACATTCATGCTTGCCGCTCTGCTGATGCTGGGACAAACGGCAATGGCACAAAAGATTGACCAGCGGTTAACTCGCTTGGCTTCGCAGACATCTGCACATCGTGTACAAGGAAAGCAAATCAGTTTAAAGGCATTAACCGACCGTCTCAGCGTCGGCTACACCCAGGATGGTAAAATCGGGTCTGTCTGCGTACAAGCATATTTGAAGGCAAACGCTGAGTGTCCCACAAAACTGCTGGAGCAAAAGGGAATCACGGTTCGCTATGTGGTTGACAATGTTGCCGTGCTGTCTGTACCTCTCGACAAAGTGGCTGAGTTAGAGAATATCGATGAGATCTTGTTTGCCAAGGCCGACGAGTTGCAGGAAATGGACAATGATGCGGCTCGCTCCATGTCTAACTCTTACCCAATAACGGATGAGAATGCTGCCACATCAGAAGGATTGCCTCAAGCATATACGGGCAAAGGCATTGTATTTGGCATCATCGACGGTGGAATAGACTTCAATCATGCTGCCTTCCGTGATAAGCAGGGCAACACTCGCATCAAACGGGCTGTGATATTCCAATCAAGCGACGGTTCTATATCTCCCTTGGTTTATAACACTCCTGAGGAGATTCAGACGCTTACCACCGACTTAAACTCTCTGTCACACGGTTCGCACACCCTCGCTACCGCCGCTGGCACGGAGCTGGGCAACGGTTATCAGGGTGTGGCTCCTGAGGTGGACATCATGGCTGTGGGTATGGGACAAACGCTTTCTGAATCGAACATGGCTGATGGCATCAGACGCGTGGCTCAATATGCTGCAGAAGTGGGCAAGCCTTGTGTCATCTCGATGAGCATGGGATTGGCTAACGACCTCCACGACGGTAGTTCTTTGGTTTGCAAAACGGTAAAAGAACTGACGCAAAATGGCACCAAGCCTGGAATAGCCGTATTTATTTCTTCGGGCAACTTAGCTAAGTATTTTGGTACCGTCATCCAGAAACTGGGCGAACCGAGAAACGACGGATGGCAGTTGAAAGGCATTCTGGGCAATGACATCAACTTATCTGAGTCTGCCACTGCTCTCCCGATATACAAGGGTATAAAACTCATTGCCTATGCTGCTGACGGCAAGGATTTCACCGCAGAATTGAAAATCGTCAACATCCAGACTGGAGAGGTCATCTCTAATCTCGACGGGCAGTTGTATGACGTGGATGGACTTAATCCTAAACCTATCCAAATTGCGTTTACGAAATTCAACGACTGGGCCAATAGCAAGGGTGGCACTTCGGTGATCTACAGAATTCACACTAATACGAATGTTCAGTTGAATGATAGAAATTATCGCCTGGCTGTTTTTGTGAAGGGTACCACCGGACAAACCATCACCATGCTCAATAGTGAATCTAATGGTGGAGAACATAACTTCTTCATTCCTGACAATCTCGCAGATCAGGGGTATTCAGCCGGAAACAACGCTCTGTCGTGCAATAGCACTGTCTGCGACGATGCTGTCATCAGCGTGGGAAGTGCTGTCAGTAGGAATAAATGGAATTACCTTGATGCAGAGGATGGCTATGTGGCTCTCTTAGGAGTTTCTGCTATCACGGGTGAACGCCCAGTGTTGGGTGATGTCAGCGACTTCTCGTCTTATTGTATCGCTGATGACAACGGGAAGCCACGCCCCACATTGATTGCTCCTGGCCAAAACATCCACTCTGCCTTCAATTGGTACGACAATTCGTATTTCAATGAAGGAATGGGCACTGTCAATCAAAATGCAACGAAAATGGATTTGCTGCCTGAGTCAGAGCAGGTTTACAAGTTTGGCAGAAAACAGTGGTATGGTACGTTGGGTGGCACATCCATGTCAACTCCTCACGCTGCCGGTATCGCTGCCTTGTGGATGCAGGCGAAACCTACACTGTCTGTCAACGAGATCAAGGAGGTGTTGATGAATACCTGCTTACCTTTCTCCGCCGCACAGTGTCCTTCAAAAGACATCGCGCAGAGTGGCTACGGATTGATTGATGCTTTGGCTGGCTTGAAATATATCTTGAGTATTGACGGTATCGACGCCATCAGCATGAATGGGCATCGTGAGGCAACTCCCGCAACGATGTACGATGTGGATGCTCCCGTTTACAACATGTTGGGACAACGTGTAGAGAAGTCTCAGAAAGGGTTCGTCATCTATAAAGGACATAAATACTTGAACAAATAACAACCCCAATCATATTTGCGCAATTTCTTGTTGATTCTCTTCTTGGGAGTCACACTCTTACAGACACAAGCACAATCACCACGGAGTAATCCCACCATTAGCGGGCGACTGACAGACATTGATTCCAAGGAGTCTATGGATCAGGCTACCATTCAATTATTTTGGATGATCTGCCCGTCTCCATCATACAGAATGTGAAGTTCTACGACAGGCAGAGCGACCAGGCGCGTATCACGGGCATTGAGGATGGTAACAAGGAAACGGTTCTCGACTTCTCCGTGAAGAAGGGTATGAACAGGGGATATATGACCAACATTGACATTGCCTGGGGTACCAAGCACAGATATTCGGGCAGGGTGATGGGCAGTAGCTTTACTGACAATACCCGACTGGTCATCTTGGGCAATGCCAACAACAAGGAGGAGAATGGGGGATGGTGGAACCGCAGAGGGCTGAACGCTCAAAAGACACTGGGGGCTAACATCAACTATGATGACGGAAAAAAACTGAAAATCGACGGTAGCATCAGATGGAACCATCGTGACGGGGACAACCAGAACGAATTTGAATCTCTTTAGAAGAACATTTGATAATAAAATTCGACAAAAAAATGAAGAATGAAGAATCACCTCACGCTTTGGGATTCAAGCAAGTGATTCTACATTCTTCATTCTACATTCTTTATTTTACAACCACCTTGCGCCCTTGGTGGATATAGATACCCTTCTCTGTGGGCTCGCTATTCAGACGGCGACCGTCTATCGTAAACCAACCGTTCGTCTTTACATCATTACTGATGACTCCAGCAATGCCATCGGTTTCGTCACCGAAGTTCAGCACGAAGCTGTGGGCTTGGTTGCTGGCATTGCCAACGGTAATGCCATGCAGCATGAAGTAAGCACGGAAGCTGTTGATGGGAACATCAGCATCTGGGTAATAGAGGCTGTTGTCTGCACTGAGATAGAGCTTCGTCCTGTCGTTGGCAGCGAGGGTCGTAGGAGCGTATGTGCCCTTGAACGTCACAAGGTCGTTCACCATCACGTCTTGCGGTGTGGTACTGCCGATGGTGACCTTCTTGAACTCTGGATTGGTCACGTCGTCACCACTCGTCCATTTCACCATGTATGGTTTGCCAGCCTCTATCTTCTCAGCATCCTTGAAGTTCAACGTCAGCGTTCCCGTGGTGCTGTCGAAGCTGCTGCTCTCCAGTTCCTTGATTGTCAATGCACTTGAGATGTCAGAAGGCTGGTCACTGATGTTGTCGATGTTGAACGGCAGACACAGCGTGTTCCATGAACCATCCTTATAGAGAGTGCGACCGTCGAGCTTCACATTCACATTCTTGTCTTGGTACTGTCCGAGAACGGCGGCATTGTCTTCACCGTCCTTCAACGCAACAGTAATGATGTCACTTGTTACGATGACGTTGCTCGTGGGCATGATCAGCGTGAACTTACCATTGTTGTAAACGCAGTCCACCAGATTGCCAGCCTCGTCCTTTGCCGTTGCCTCCGTATATTCCATACCGTCTTGGGTGAAGGTGAAAGATACGGCATTCTGGTTCGCAGTATAGAAGACACCGTCCTTTTTCACGCCACTAAAGTAAAACTCGAGTTTGCTCACGTTATATGATGACATTGCGTCGCCGACACTGACGTTGACAACGGCACCCTCCTTGCCGCTCTTGATGCTGTAGCAGGGTGCTGCACCAGCAAGGCGATTGGTGCTGTAGCTGTTGGAGGCAGCGAAGGTCTTGATAGTAGAATTGTCATTATAGAGATTCATGCCCTTGTTGGTGAAATACTCACCATACGTTCCAGCTTCCATACAGTCCTCAACGGTCAGGTTGGAAGAGCCATCTGCCCAACCCACGATGGCACCTACACAACTGGGGTTTTCACCTGTACTGGGAACCACATAACCAGTGAAGAGACAACCCTTGACGGTGAGGTTTGCTGTTCCTGCATGTCCCACGATGCCGCCTCCGTGGTCGGCATTTTCGTTGTTGCGGTCGCATTGTACGGTTGCATCAACCCAACAGTTGATGATGCTGTTGGTCGTTCCATTGTTCATGGTTCCTACCAATCCTGCCGAATGCATTCCACCCTTGATGGTACCACTGACATGAAGGTTCTCGATTGTAGCAGTGTTAATCCAACTGAATGGTGCGCAATATTCTACACTGGCGGTAGGTTGGGTTGTCTGCCAGTTATGGTTAATATCACAGGTCAGCGTATGACCGTTACCATCAAAGTGTCCCTTGAAAGGCTTTACGTTTATTCCCAACATCGTGCTCACAGTGATGTCGTTGGTAAGTTGATAATAAAGGTCGCTCGACAAGTTGAGCCTATTGATGGCAGCACCCAGTTTGTTCCAATCGTCGGTAGAACTGATGAGATAAGGCTCGTCTGCCGTTCCCCTGCCATAGATGGTCACAATCTTGTCACCATAAACATAGAAATTTCCATCGTACTCCAAGCCGTATTCATATTTTTTAAGAGCACTACCAGTGTAATTTGACAACAACTTGCCTGGGTTGATGGCTTCTTCTTTCGTATATGAGAGGCTCTTTACGTCAGTGGGCTGCTTGGGGGTGAGGCTCTGGTCGGTGAAATAGGAGTGCACGACATTGCCTTTCCCATACTCACCAACGATCCATCCCCATCTGCTATACTGAATATCAGATCCCTCTAACGATACTTTGGAAATGTTATTGCCAAAATAAAGACAATCCTCAATAGTTATCTGATTACCGTCAATATAGCCGACTATGCCACCAGCGCAAGATCCAGCCTTCACAGTGGCTCCGCTGACGCAACCATTGATACGATTCGAATAAGTAATTGTCCCCGCAATACCTCCTGCCGAGAGTTCACAGAAAGCAAAATTCCCTGTCCGCAAGTCGCCTTCCACGGTGACATCATTAGCTACCAAGCAATATTCCACTATCCCACTGCATCTGCCAACGATGGCTCCCGTATTTGTGCCACCTTTAATGGTGCTGCTCTTAATAGTAAGATTGGCCACCTTGGCTTCAAATTTATAATCGGGTGACGAAAGTTTTCCTATCAAACCCACATATACCTCTTCCCACTGTTGACTATACTTGCTCACGTTGAGATGGCTGATGGTGTGTCCCTCACCGTTCAAGAATCCCGAAAAGGTAATGATAGGCTCCCATTGGTGTGCTGACATGTCCATGTCATTAGCCAATTTAACCGTCCAGTAGTCAAAATTGTTACCTTCACTGTTTGCCTTATTACATTGCTCAACTTCTTTGTAGTTCAGGAGTTTCAAGGAGTCAAGGAGTAAAGACAATAGTCTTTTTGGTTGAATCTCATAGTTAAATACATTTGTCTGAACTCCTGAACTTCTTTACTCCTGAACTCCTTTACTCCTGAACTCCTAAAACCATCATGTCGTTTTTTCCCTCGCTCTTGATTTCGTGACGAGCCACACACCTGTAAACACCAAGATGACAGCGAGGGCATGGGTAGATTTAAACACGCCTATGCCCATCAGCAATGAGGCGAGCACCGACACGATAGGCTGCACGTAATTGTACACCGACACCACCGTGGGGCGCAACGTGCGCTGCCCCACCATCGTGAGGATATAACAGAAAAAGGTACCCACGCAAACCACATATCCCACTTCCAACCACGTCTTCATGGTAAGAGAACTGTGCACGGTGGCTGCCGTCTCACCAAACGTGAAAGGCAACAACATCAGCGTTGCCCACGTAAACATATACCTGTTGATGGTGAACACGTTGTATCGCTTGATGAGGGGATTGAACAGCGAGAGATAGAGTGCGAAAGAGAATTGTGCGAAAAGGCAGAGCAGGTCGCCGCGGATGTCGCCTACCTTATTGCTCACGTGAGCTGCCGAGGTTAATATCAGCATCAGCGCTCCAGAACATCCCATCAACACTCCAATGGCTTTCTTGCCCGTAATCGGTTCTTTCAATATCAATGCCGAAAGCAACATAGCAAAGATGGGCATGGAGGTGGTGACAATACTCGCATTGATGGGTGAGGTGAAGCTCAAGCCCATCGTGTAACAACACTGATTGAGCAACAATCCGAAGATGGCAGCACCGGCAAACATCAGTTTGTCTTGTCTTAGCACCTGTTCTTTCTTGGCAAACAGCGAAGCCGCCCAAAAGAGCAGGCACGCTCCCACCACGCGAAACGTGACCATTGACAAACCGCTAACGCCATGTATCATAGCCTCCTTGCCTACGGGAGCCATCAATCCCCATCCGGCACAGGCTCCAAACATACTGAGATGAGCCATCACGGCTCGTTGATTTTGCATAAACATCATAAATATTGTCTTTTTTATGCATTTTACGGACTATAAAAAAATTGAAACCATTAATGATGTATTCCAACATTTATACATAAAAAAGAAAGAATTTCAAGGCTTCATTTCATTGAACATTTCCGTATCACTATCAAAAAGTTGGAGAATTTCTGCGATATTAGGATTTGAGCGTTGAGCTATGATAGCCACATATTCAACGTGTCCCTCACCCTTAACCTCAACAGTACGACAGACATAATGTTTTTGTTGCTCTGTACCATTGAACCAACGTAGAAATAGTCGTGCCCGTTGAGCCTGTTTTCCACCTTCTGTGCTACACAAATAGAGCAGAATGTCTGGATTCTGACAGAAAAACTCCTCTATAATGCAAATGACCGTTTGCGGAATTTTCGGGTCATTAGGCGATTTTACATGATTGGGATTGGTCAGGTTAAACCAATAGACATTAAAAAACGGGTTATCCTCTTGGTCGAAAGTTACTATATATTCAATTCCATGATCAGTCCTAAAATGTAAACGTCCTGAAATCTCAACCACAGTGTAAGGAGAGAGTAAATTGATATGGTCTGTGTCCAAAGCTTTCATCTTTTACCCCCATTCTATATTATAATAGCCTGATTTTGCTGCTTCTTGTTGTTTTTTCAGACGTTCGGCATACCATTCATCAGCCTCTTTTTGTCTCCTTGCTTTAATTTCATGACCACGTTTTAGTAAAGCAAGAAAATCTTCCTGTGTCCACTTATGCATCGTTTGTTTTGTTTCCATACCGAATCATTAATATTTATACGTTGCAAAGATACAAAAAAAATCGATAATCAAAAAATATATGAATATTATCTCTTACTTCTTGCTTCTTACTTTCTCACCTCTAAAAACATTCCTCTCACCTCTCACCCCTCACCTCTCTCCCCTAAACACCCCTCAAAAACTACGACAAAAATTATTCACGAAAAATCTTCAATGAGATGTTAACAAGCCCAAGACAATGGTTTTTCATCGTAAAAACACGTGTTTTCTGTCGTAACTATATACATTATGAGCATAACTATATGAGTTACGAGCATAACTTTATATATTACGACCGTAATCATATATGTTACGACCGCTCAAATATTATATTTTTGAGGCAAAAACAGCCTGTTTTTACGCATAAACAACCAAGAAACATTCATTAAAACAAATAACTAATCTTTAACACAATGATTATCAACCCATTAAGAAAACCATCCCAGAATCGCGTATTTACGACCTACGGAAAGGTTGATGCAAAATATCGCCTGAAAATGAGCCCTAAAATGTCATTTTTCAAGACAATTGTCATCCTCTGAAAACCAAGATAATTCTGACAGACGACAACGAAAAAGCAAATATCTCTCCCCATTTTCCCGTTTCTCAAATAAATTCCCTATCTTTGCATCTTCAAGAAAACAGAAAGACATCATGAAAAGAATAATGAATATTGGTTGTCTCACGGTGGTCATCCTGCTCGTGCTGATTACCATTGGGGCGAGTTTTTTCATGCTCAACTTCGCCTTGGCTCCCAACCCAGGCAAGCAGCACGTGAAAGCACATTACCAGTTGCTCTATGCCCGCCATCCCGAAGTGAAACCGTGGATAGACAGTCTGCAAAAGGCAAAAGCCCTCAGAGACACGTTTATCACCATGCCTTCCGGAGAGCGACACCACGCCCTCTATGCCCTCCAACCCAACGGCAGCAACCACACCGCACTGGTGATACACGGATGGCGCAACTCTGCCATCGACTTCCTGCACATTGCCAGTTTCTACTATCAGCAGTTTGGATATAACGTGTTGCTGCCCGACCTACATGCTCACGGGCAAAGCGACGGTGAGACCATCGGCATGGGAT
This sequence comes from Prevotella sp. UBA6994, assembly GCA_002449845.1. Taxonomy (GTDB): domain Bacteria; phylum Bacteroidota; class Bacteroidia; order Bacteroidales; family Bacteroidaceae; genus Prevotella. The sequence continues at coordinate 143,447 of DJXW01000014.1, read as the reverse complement.
GGAAGGAGCGGTTTGATGTGATGCGATGGATGAACGTAGCAACGCAAGCCTTTCATACTGACTCGATTGTGGTTCATGGGGTATCGATGGGAGCGGCTACGGCTATGAACGTATCGGGTGAAGAAATGCCCGCCAACATCAAAGACTTGAAGTTTGTGGAGGACTGTGGCTATACGAGCGTGTGGGACGAGTTTGACATGCGTATCTGGGACGACTTCTCCCTGCCCGACATCCCCCTACTCTACACCTCCAGCCTCCTGTGCCTGATGCGCTACGGATGGAGTTTCGGCGAGGCTTCGCCAACAGACCAACTGAAGAAGAGCCACTATCCCATGCTGTTCATTCATGGCGACTCTGACCATTTCGTGCCTTCGTGGATGGTACACGTATTGTATAAGGCGAAACCCAACAACAAACAACTGTGGATAACGAAGGGAGCCGACCACAACATGTCTTACTACAAATATCCCAAGGAGTATATTGCCAAGGTTCGGGCATTTCTGCAAACAGAGTGGTAAGCAAAAAAAGAGAACATTTGAAATCATATCAATATGACAAACGGAATATATACTATCTTGTTGCTCTTGCTGAGCAACGTGTTCATGACCTTGGCGTGGTACGGCCACCTGCGCTTGCAGCAAACGGGTACAAGTGCCAATTGGCCATTGATAGGAGTGATTGCCTTTTCGTGGGCAATCGCCTTTTTTGAGTATTGTTGCCAAGTGCCAGCCAACAGGATGGGCTTCTCTGGCAACGGAGGACCTTTTTCTTTGGTACAACTGAAAGTGATACAAGAATGCATATCATTGGTAGTGTTCGGTTTGATAGCCAACCTGATGTTTCAGCATGAGTCTATTCACTGGAACCACGTGGCTGCCTTTCTCTGCCTGATAGCCGCCGTGTATTTTGTCTTTATGAAATAACTACAACCATGAGTATTCAAGAACTATACAACATTTACAAACAGCATCCCGTGATTACCACCGACTCACGCGACTGCCCCGAAGGGAGTATCTTCTTCGCACTGAAAGGCGAATCGTTTGACGGCAACAAGTTTGCCGCTGCAGCCATCGAGAAGGGATGCGTATACGCCGTGATAGACAATGCCGACTATCGGCAAGACGAGCGTTTCATCTTGGTAGATAACGTATTGCAAACCTTCAAGGACCTGGCTCGCGAACATCGTCGGCAGTTCGATATCCCTGTGATTGGCATTACAGGCACCAACGGGAAGACCACCACAAAAGAACTGATAGCCACGGTGCTGTCGGAGAAATACAACACGCTCTACACGCAAGGCAACTTCAATAACGACGTGGGTGTACCCAAGACCCTTTTCCGACTCAACGAGCAACATGAGATAGCAGTGGTGGAAATGGGAGCCAGTCATCCGGGCGACATCCAAACATTGGTGGAGACAACCGAACCCACTTGCGGACTCATCACCAACGTGGGAAAAGCGCACTTGCAGGGCTTCGGTTCGTTTGAGGGCGTGAAGAAAACCAAAGGAGAACTGTACGACTATCTCAAGGCTCACGACGCACTGGTATTCATCAATGCCGACAATGAGCATCTTTTGGAAATGGCGCAAAGCAGAGAAATATCACGAGCCATTGCATACGGCACACAGGAAGACTGCCAAGTGAACGGGCAAATCATCAGTTGCGCTCCGTTCTTGAAATTCCAATGGCAAGCCCAACAATCATCGGGGATTTCCGTAAGCCAAGAAATACAGACACACCTTATTGGCTCATACAACATCGACAATATGTTGGCTGCCATCACGATAGGATTGCATTTCGGCGTATCTCCCCAACAGATTCACCATGCTCTCAGCAACTACGTTCCCAGCAACAACCGCTCGCAAATGGAGGTGACTCACGACAATCACCTCATCGTTGATGCCTACAATGCCAACCCGTCGAGCATGAAGGCGGCAATAGACAATTTCCACCTGATGGAAGTATCGCCCAAGATGGCGATATTGGGAGACATGAGAGAGTTGGGTGCAGTGAGCGACGAAGAACACCAGCGCACGGTTGACCTCTTGCGCGAATACGGATTTGAGCAAGTATGGTTAGTGGGCGAAGAATTTGGCAAGACCCATTGCAACTATCGGAAATTCGCAACCGCCGAAGAGGTGAAAGCAGCCATCAAGAGTGAGGCTATCAAGGGGTATTACATCTTGATCAAAGGCAGCAACAGCATCAAGCTATATGAGTTACCCGCACTATTATGATTACAGGAGAGATTAAAAACCAAATAGATGCCATCTGGGACACCTACTGGGTAGGCGGAGTGACCAATCCCATGTCGGTATTGGAGCAGATGACCTACCTCTTCTTCATGAAGATGCTCGATGATGCGCAACAGAAGAAAGAGGCAGAAGCAAACTTCTTAGGCGTAAGCATAGCCAACCCCACCTTCAAGGAGGGAATGTGGCACAATCCCGAAACCGACAGGGATGTGCCTTACGACAACCTACGCTGGCATGTGTTCAAGAACATGGAAGCCACACAGATGTTCAACACCATCCGCAACGATGCTTTCTCGTTCATCAAGAACCTGAGCAACGGCAGAGCCTCTGCCTACGGGAAATTCATGAAAGACGCGGTGTTTCTCATTCAAAGTCCAAGGACGCTGACCAAGATTGTGGATGGTGTCAATGCGTTAGACATGAACAACCGCGACACCATGGGCGATGTATATGAGTATATCTTGGGTAAGATGGCAGCAAGTGGCAACAACGGACAGTTTCGTACTCCCCGCCACATCATCCGCATGATGGTGGAACTGATGCAGCCCACGCTGAAAGACGACATCTGCGACCCTGCTATGGGCAGTGCGGGCTTCATCGTGGAAAGTGCGAAGTATATTGCCGACCACTACAAGCAAGAACTCCTGAAGAAAGACAATGCCCAGCGATTCAAGGGCAGTATGTTTCATGGCTTCGACACCGACAGCACCATGCTGCGCATCGGTGCAATGAACCTCATGTTGCACGGTGTGGAGGAGCCCGACGTGGCTTACCGTGACAGTCTCTCATCAAGCAACAACGACACGGAGCGTTACACCCTATGTCTTGCCAATCCTCCCTTTGCAGGCAGCATAGACAGCGAGGACATCAACAAGTCGCTGTTGGCGATTACCAACACCAAGAAGACCGAATTGCTGTTTGTGTCGCTGTTCATCCGTATGTTGCAGACGGGTGGACGGTGTGCCAGCATCGTGCCAGACGGTGTGCTGTTTGGCAACTCGAATGCCCACGTTGCCCTGCGCAAGGAATTGGTGGAGAACCACACGCTGAGGGCAGTCATCTCCATGCCCAGCGGTGTGTTTCAGCCTTACAGCGGCGTGAGCACCGCCATTCTTATCTTCACCAAGACCAACGCTGGTGGAACCGACAAGGTATGGTTCTATGACATGAAAGCCGATGGATTCTCATTAGACCAGAAGCGCACGGAGATAGCCGAGAGCGACATTCCCGACGTTATTGCCCGTTTCCGCAACCTCGAAGCAGAGGAGAGTCGCAGTCGCAAGGACCAATCATTCCTCGTTCCCATCGATGAAATCCGCAACAACGACTACGTGCTTTCCATCAATAAATATAAAGAGGTGGAGCGTGAAAAGGTTGTTTATGATGCGCCAGAGGTGATTTATGACCGTATTGCCACGCTTCAAGAGGAAATCCAAAACGCAATGGCTGAGTTTAAGGAGAAATATCTATGATTCAATACACAATTGAAATAGATTTATGAAAACGGAGGAACAGATATATCTAACGCTTTTACGTCACATCAAGCAAAGAGTAACTCAAGGCCAGCAACGTGCAATCTATTCTGCAAACGAAGAGATGCTACACATGTATTGGGATATTGGCAACATGCTGACCAAAAGCCAAAAGGCTAATGGATGGGGAAAGAAGACTCTTGAGCGACTATCGGTCGATATGAAAAATGAGTTTCCTAAAATTAAAGGATTCTCTGTCAGAAATATGCAATGCATGATACAATTCTACGAAGAGTATAACAAAGAACTAACTTTGTCCAAACGTAGTTTACCTGAAATTACGCAATCGTCAATTGCGCAATTGAATAAATATACAGAAAAAGATGAATATCCAATTACGCAATCGACAATTGCGCAATTGCCTACATACAATTTTCATTTGCCTGTGATACATCTTTCATGGACTCATAATATTGTTCTTATCCAGAAAGTGAAGGATATTCGAGCCCGTTATTGGTATATGATTCAATGTATAAAGTCAAACTGGAAAGTTGATTATCTGAAGGAAGTTATAGATCTTGACTACTATAATAAGCACGGTGCCTTGGCGAATAACTTTGAAGAAGTGCTACCATCGGGTGAAGCCCACGAAGTATCATCTATGCTAAAAGACCCATACATTTTCGACATGTTGACTTTTACAGAAGAATACAATGAGCGTGACATAGAAATAGGGTTGGTGAAACATGTAGAGAAGTTTCTAATAGAAATGGGAGCGGGGTTTGGATTTATGGGCAGGCAATACCATATAGAAGTATCAGGCGATGATTATTACATAGACCTGTTGATGTATAATTCGTTTATGCATAGATATATGGTTGTGGAACTGAAGAATACGGAGTTCAAGCCCGAATACATTGGCAAGCTCAATTTCTATTGTTCTGCTGTTGATGATCTACTTTGTCGTAAAGGCGATAACCGCACTATCGGCTTACTACTTTGTAAAACCAAAGACAAAGTCAAGGCAGAATATGCATTGCGCGACGTAGTAAAGCCCATCGGCATTTCCGATTATGAATTAGGACAAGCACTGCCAAATGATTTCAGGGGTAGTCTCCCAACAATTGAAGAGATTGAAAGTGAGTTTGAGTAAAACTATTATGGCGGAGTTTAAGGAGAAATATCTATGAAAGAAGGTTGGGAATATAAGAAGATTAAAGACGTTGCCTTGGTTGTTGGTGGGAGTACTCCAAAAACAAATATAGATAGTTATTGGGGTGAAGGTCATTTTTGGGTAACTCCTGCAGAACTTGATGGTTCTAAATATATTTCAAAAACTGTACGAACAATAACTGACAAAGCTGTAGAAAAGACGAATCTATCATTGTTACCTGTTGGTACGGTTTTGCTATCATCAAGGGCACCGATAGGTAAGGTTTGCATTACGAAAAAAGCAATGTACTGCAATCAAGGTTTTAAAAATCTCGTTTGTGGAGAAAGGCTATACAATGAATATGCCTATTATTTTTTGAAACATAATGTAAGCTACATACAGAGTTTAGGAACTGGTGCAACATTTAAAGAAATATCAAAGAAAGTTGTTGAAGGAATAGAAATTCCCGTTCCTCCTCTCTCCGAGCAGCAGCATATCGTCGAGGAATTGGATTTGCTAAGCAGCATCATTGAGAAGAAAAAGGCTCAACTGAAAGAGCTTGATAATCTCGCACAATCCATCTTCTATGAAATGTTTGGAGACCCGATTATTAATGAAAAGGGGTGGGAAGTGAAGAAAATGGGAGAAATTGGATCTATAGAACGAGGTGCAGGAATATCTAAAAAAGACTTTGTCGAAAAAGGTATACCATGCATCCATTATGGGCAACTACATACGATATTTGGCGCAACCACACATGTACATAAGACATGTATACCTCACGATCTTTTGCCGAAATATAAGATTGCTCATCCAGGAGATGTCGTGATGGCTATTACCAGCGAAGATGTTGAGGGATCATGCAAAAGCACTGCATGGTTAGGCAATTATGACATCATTGTTGGTTCAGATGCTGCGATATTCCACCATAACATAAATGGGGTTTATATCTCATATTATACACAAACAAAAGCATTCTTTAATGAAAAAGCAAGATATGCAAATGGGTTTAAGGTAACGCATATTTCTACAAAAGAAATAGAAAAAATACCCATCCCTCTACCTCCTCTCCCCCTCCAGAATCTTTTCGCCTCAAAAATACAATCCATCGAGCATCAAAAGGCACTTATCAAGCAATCCTTCACGGAGGTAGAGACCCTTTTCAACAGTCGAATGGATTATTATTTCAATTAAGAAAGGAAACAACTATGGAAAACTACGACACCAAAGGAAAAGTGCTGAAGAAAGCTGTGATTTGGAAAGACCTCTACTTCTACCGTAAGAGCGACGTGCTATATCAGTTGACGGTAGATTTCTGCCACCGTTTCCTGCCCGTCCACGGCGACCGTACAGTAGATCAGATGGTGCAGGCAGCCCGCTCAGGAAAACAAAACATCGTGGAGGGCAGCGAAGACGGACAGACCAGCTCAGAGATGGAAATCAAACTGCCGAACGTAGCCCGTGGCAGTCTGCAAGAGCTTCGCTCCGACTACCAAGACTACCTGAACACCCACCACTTAAAGACGTGGGAGAAAGACAATCCCCGCCAACAACGCCTGCGAGATTTCTGCAGCAAACATAATGACTACAGCGACTACGAGCCGCTCTTAGGAAAGATAAACGACGAGGAGATGGCAAACCTCGCCCTGACGCTCTGCCACCAGACCGACAAGATGATGTGCGCGTACATCACCAAGCTGGAAGAACGCTTTGTGAAAGAGGGCGGCATCAAAGAGCGTATGTACGCAGCCCGCACAGGCTACCGCAAAGAGCAAGATACCTATATGAAAGCCTTGGAAGCGGAGAACCTGCGACTGAAAGAGGAGAATGAGAAGCTGAAGAAGCAGATAGAAGAGATTTTAGGGAGTACCTAGGAGAGCCCTAGGAAATCCTAGAAATCCTAGAAATTCTAGGGAATCTTAGAAACCTATAATAATTAAAGACAATAATCAAAAACCTGCAATAAAAGATGAAAAACTTTGACTATCTGAAAGACATCGAGCCGCTGAAAGACCTATACGTCTTTTGCAACGCAGCGGAAGACACGCTGGAAACCAATCGTGATATCTGTGCGCTGAATGGGCGCAGGGCATTGGAGTGGATCGTCAAGGCTATCTACACCCTCAAGGGCATAGAGATAGAGAAACGCACCACACTCCTTGAACTGATGAACAGCGAGCCTTTCACCGATTTTATTGGCAATGACGAAAGGCTCTTGATGGCTGCACACTACGTGCGCAAGATAGGCAACAAGGCTGCACACGACGGTGGCGTGAGAGGCAGCGAGGCTTACTTCTCCCTACTTAATATATATAATGTGGTGGGAGGCATACTGCTGAAGCTAAGAGTAATCGACAAACTGGCACCATTCAACAAGAAGCTGATACCACGCTCTCCCACCCTGACCGTACTACCCCAACCCACCGTTCCTCTGCCTACGGAACAGTTTGTTCACAACATTCCAACGGAAACGGTGAAAGCCCCACAGGACATTACCGATAAGATAGACTACAGCGAGGCAGAGACCCGACGGCTGTTTATCGACATCCTACTGGAAGAGGCGGGATGGCAGGTGATAGAAAAGAAAGGAGCCATCGTGCCAAGCAAGGCTTGTATAGAGATTGAAGTGGAAGGAATGCCCAACAACCACGGCGTGGGCTATGCCGACTACGTACTGTTTGGTGCCAACGGCAAGCCACTTGCGGTGGTGGAAGCCAAACGCACGACGAAAGACCCGGAGGTGGGACGCAAGCAAGCCATCCTCTATGCCGACTGTTTGGAAAAGCAATATGGCGTGAGACCTGTCATCTACTACACCAATGGATTCAGTACCTACATCATTGACGGACTGGGCTATCCCAAACGGCGAGTAAGTGGATTTCATACGGAAGAAGACTTGCAGGTACTGATACAGAGACGTGGACGCAACAGCATTACCGACCTACAGATAAGCGACGACATCACCAACCGAGCCTATCAGAAACAAGCCATCAGAGCGATGTGCGAACATTTCAACAAGTGGCACAGAAGAGGACTGATAGTGATGGCTACAGGTACAGGGAAGACACGCGTAGCCATCTCACTCTGCGACGTACTGATGCGCAACGGATGGGCGAAGAACATTCTCTTCCTCGCAGACCGCACGGCATTGGTGAAGCAAGCGCACAAGAACTTCACCAAACTGTTGCCCAATGCCACCACCGCAAGGCTCGACGACTTCAGACAGACGGAAAGAGAGAGCGTGATGAATGCACGAATACTATTCAGCACCTACCAAACAATGATCAACTACATAGACACCGAAGACAAGGAGTTTGGCATCGGAAGGTTTGACCTGATAGTGATAGACGAGGTACACCGCAGCATCTTCGGCAAGTACACATCTATCTTGAGTTACTTTGATGCGTTGATGGTAGGACTGACCGCCACGCCGAGAGAAGATGACGACCGAAGCACGTATGACCTCTTTGAACGCGAAAGCGGCGAGCCCAACTTTGAGTATCTGTTGGAAGAAGCAGTGAAAGACGGTTACTTGGTAAACAAGGTAGTACTTTCGCGAACAACCGACATTCTGAAGCACGGCATCAGATACGACAAGTTGTCTGAGGAAGAGAAGAAACAGATGGAAAGCATCTGGAACTACGAAAAGGCAAAGAAGGACATTCCTATCGAGGAAGACTATCAGCGAGACATCGAGCGCCAAGAAATATTCAACTACATCTTCAATCAAGACACCATTGACATGGTATTGGTGGATCTCATGGACAACGGATTGAAAGTAAATGGCGGTGACACCATCGGAAAGACCATCATCTTTGCCTACAACCACCAACACGCCGTGATGATTGTTGACAGATTCAAACAACTATACCCATCATTGGGCGATGACTTCTGCCAACTGATAGACAACACGGTGAGCTATGCGCAGAGCATCATCGACACCTTTGGGATAAGAGGCAAGATGCCACAGATAGCCGTGTCGGTAGATATGCTGGACACCGGCATTGACGTGCCAGACATCCTGAACCTGGTATTCTTCAAGCAAGTACGCTCGAAGATTAAGTTCATGCAGATGATAGGACGTGGCACACGATTGTCGGAAGAGATATTTGACGAAGGCGAGACGGCAGAGGAGCGGAGCAAGAAGTTCTTCTACATCTTCGACTGGTGCGGCAACTTCGAGTTTTTCGGACAATATACGAAAGGAATGGAACCGCAGAAAACGCTCACGCTCACGGAGCGACTGTTTGACCTGCGCGTGGACTTGGCTATCGCCTTACAGCATGAGAAATTCCAGAATGACGAAGCAGCAAAGGCCCTGCACGATGAGACCAAGGAAACCCTTATCAATGAAGTGAGAAAACTGAACGACAAGCATATTTCAGTGAGGGAACACTGGGACGTGGTGGATAAGTATCGGAAGGATGAATCGTGGGTTTGTATATCGAATACGGATGGCTTGGAACTGAAAGGGAAGATTTCTCCCTTGCTTGTCAACGCAAAAGCCAACGTGGGAGCCATCAAGTTTGACATTCTGATGCTGAATATCGAGTTATCGACGATTGACGAATCAGTGAGTGGAGAGAAATCGAAAAAAGTGGTGGAGAGGATTGCCAACAAACTACAAGAGAAAGCCAGCATCAAACAGGTGAATGATAAGATGGACCTCATCAGACAACTCTCGAAGCATGACTTTTGGGAGACGGCAACGCTCGACCGACTGGAATACGTGCGCAAGGAAATCAGAGATTTGGTGCAATTTATCTTGGGAGGGGCGAACCAGACATTCAACATCAACATCAAAGACACCGTGGAAGTAAAGGACACACCCGAAGACAGTCCCATGCAAATCTCATACAAGCAACGCGTGATGGACTTTCTGGGAGAAAACAAAGAGTTACCCGTGATTCAGAAGATAGTGAGGATGGAGAAACTGACATCTCACGACATCAGAGAACTGGAAACGATATGCTGGAAGGAATTAGGCACCAAGGAAGACTACGAGAAATTTGTTGCCAACAGCAACATGATATGCGGCGACAGCGTGGGCGTATTTATCCGCTCGCAGATAGGCGTGGATCGCCATATTGCGATGGAACGTTTCTCGGCATTCCTGTCAAATGCCTCGCTGAACTCCTTACAGGAAGAATATATCAAATCGATTATTACATACGTCTGCAACAACGGTGACATTACGCCAAGCACGCTGATAGAAGAAGAACCCTTCAGCACCTATGAATGGATAGATACGTTTGGGCAGAACTTCGTGGCGGTGAGAAACTACGTGAACGAATTGCACGACATCGTGAGGGTGGCAAACGGAGAAAGTTTTGAGGGAGAGAACCAACCTGTAAAAAGACATAGGAACCGTATCCATCGTGTCAACAGCAGTGACTTGAAGAAAAAAGCTGAAGAGATACACTTGATTGCGCAAGGCTCTATCCTCACCCATGTACCTGATGACAAAGAGGTACGCAAGCTGATTCATGACAAGATGGAAATGGAAGGTGGCACAACCATCCACACCATATATTTAGAATGTATTCATCAGTTTGGAACTAAGTATTTCAACATGAAACCTAACGAATGGCGGCACTTGGTAGGCGAGTACGTAAGAAACGTTACCAAGCAACAAGACCTGAAAGATGACGAACTGTTTAGCTATAAGGAGGCATCGGCATAATGACATTTCGCTTGAACCCATCATGCGAGAGCCAAGAAAAAAAGGAAGAAACAGCGTGACTGATTCTTCCTTTTTGCTTGAAGTCGGGATGAGGCGACTCGAACGCCCGACCCCTACGTCCCGAACGTAGTGCGCTACCAACTGCGCTACATCCCGATTTGCGAATGCAAAGGTAATACAAAATTATGGAAAAAAATAATTTTTTTGCCTAAAAATTTGCAGGATTACAAAAAAAGCATTACCTTTGCAACCGCAAATGAACAAATGGTGCCTTAGCTCAGTTGGTAGAGCATCGGACTGAAAATCCGTGTGTCCCCGGTTCGATTCCTGGAGGTACCACTTGAAAAAAGAAAAAGCCTCGAATATTCGAGGCTTTTTTGTTTGTATCTAAATCATTGAATGTTATCGAATGTTGGTGCGGCAGGATGGGCTGTCTTGGCAATAGCTTGATACGACACGAATCAAGCTATAATGCCTCATCGTCAGGCTTATCCAATTTCTTCTTGAGCCTTGGCAGATGTTTCTTTTTACGCAGCCACATCTCCTTGCGCCTTTCGTATTCCTCTTGATGTCGTTCCAAGAAATTATCAGCCATAAAGAAACAATGCTACTTGAACTTACTGTAGATGACACTTATCTTCACCGGTTCACGCGGATTCTCTGTTCCACCCACTAAGCGAGTGCTTGTGAGAGCCATGTCATGAGCTATCTTAGTAACCTCTCCGGAAGAAGTATTGGTGGTTTTGGTTACGGGAACAAGTATCACCTTATTCCAATTTGGCTTTCCCCTACGCGCTTTCATGTAAGACAGCAAACCGCTGATATTACTGAAGGTATAAGTGTTCTGGTCTTTTGAATATGTAGCCAAGTAAGAAGTTCTGTTGTTGGTCACCCTACTCTGCTCAAAGAAAGAATAGAGACTGTCTGCGGGAATCATCAGCAGCTCTGTAGGAACGGGAAGTGCATACTTGCTATAATTATTGTCATTGATACGGGAAAGCACGATTTTCGCCGTATTGATAGAATCCTTCTCATGACCATTCAATATGTCATCAACAGGTATTGTCATTTCCGTGAATATCCCGGCAGGAGTCTTCAGGTATGTGCAAGAATTGTCAGAAGCTAATTTTTGGATGGTAGCCTTGTCATTGACAATCCTCGTTTGTTGAAGCACCTCTTCCGTACCCGAATAAGAAGTAACACCCGTAAGGATGGTATCATTCCCATTCACACGCTCCTTGTACTGGAAATACACGTTCAGTTGGGTCATGGAAACGTATGCCATCGCTCCCAATCCATTCACGTGCTCCACATAAAAGCCTGGCAGCACGTTTTTCATGAACGTCAAAGAGTTTTTGAAATATTCGGGATGTTTATAATAGGTACGCATTAAATAAGTACCGAAGTTATTATAAACAGTTCCATTCTTATCAGTATATTCGTCATTCAGTTTCAGGTACACGTTACGCCAATAGGAAGATCTATTACGAGTTGACTTGGGTACGTTTAAGTCTGCCAATGTGTAAACCTGTTCCTTCACGATTCCCCCTTCTCTCAGATAGCCATTCTTCTTCGGGTCATAGTTAGAGTAATACAACTGATTCTCCAACATCGGTTTTGCCATCTCTGTTAATCGCAACTTCATCGAAGTGAGCGAATCCCCATAGAAACTCGTATAGTACAATTTCAAGTCGCAAGAGTCGGCAATAACTTCCCCATCTCTCTTGCTCAGTATTTTATCAGAGCTTGGAAAGCCATAGTTCTCGAACGTATGGAACTGCGTCATGAAATCACCAGTGATATAGCTTCCCGTTTCAGGATCCTTGATGTTACCCAAATATCCAATCGAATTACGGGAAAGCACCGAGTCGGCAACGATGGAACGTGTAGATAACGTGAATGTATCTGTCAACACATTGAGGTTATCCATATTGTTTACCAATGATATTCCTATTTGGTCGGTAGTATCATCACAAGCAGTAAACATGAAAGAAGCGAGAAAAGAAAGTCCCGCGAGGAATCTAAATTTCATTGTAACGAATCAATTTACCTATTCATTGTTAGGACAGATGCGCTCATAAAAGTCCTTATAAGCACCTGCAAAGTCTTCACCAGGATAATTCAATACGGGAACATTCTTGGTGTTGGCATATTTAATTAATGTAGAATTTACCTTTTTGCCTGCCTCTATCACTCCATCGCTATAGTCGATAGCCATCTTGCCCAGTTCGATGAAGTCGAATTCATCCTTGTATTGCTTGAGCAATTCCAATTTAGCCTCTCTGAACTCCACGCAATGCTTGAACTTCTGTCCTAAATCATTTTTCAATTGGCTTTGGAAGAGCGAAGTGATAACTTTAGTATTGGCAAACGAAGGTTCGTCGTGGTAAGCAGTTTTCACGTAAAGAGGGATAACGGCACTCATCCACCCTTGGCAATGAATGATATCAGGAGTCCATCTTAGTTTCTTCACCGTTTCCAACACTCCACGAGCGAAGAAAATAGCCCTTTCTCCATTGTCAGGATATTCAGCACCTGTCTCATCGACAGACATCTGTCGTTTCATGAAGTAATCGTCATTGTCGATGAAATACACCTGAATACGGGTGGAAGGTATTGATGCAACCTTAATAATCAAGGGGTGGTCAGTGTCATCTATAATCAGGTTCATTCCTGAAAGGCGAATCACCTCGTGCAACTGCCCTCTACGTTCATTAATATTGCCCCACTTAGGCATAAAGGTGCGTATCTCATATCCGCTTTCTTGTATCCTTTGTGGTGTTTCACGACCCATCATCGACATTTCCGACTCAGGTACATAGGGCATAATCTCTTGGTTGACGAACAATACTTTCTTTGCCATTTTCTTTCGTTTTAACAATTACATGGAATTGCAGATAGACAATGTCCACCAAACAATTCCATGCAAAGATACAAAAAATATTTGAATAATGACGAAAATCTTGCTCAAAGAGAACAAAATGATAGTTTTATTATGAAGAATTAACTCACTCTATCACAACAAGGGGTGAATCTTCGAGTACACTTTCGCCTGTTTTCACACAAATGGCAGTCACCTTTCCGTCTTTCTCAGCTTCCAAATTGTTTGCCATCTTCATGGCTTCCAACACCACGACCACGTCACCAGCTTTCACGTCGTCGCCAACAGCCACCTTGATTTCGGTAATCACTCCTGGCAGAGGAGCCTTTACTGCATTGGCGGTGTTGACATTGGCAGCGGGAGTAGCCTCATCAGAAGATGCCTGTTCAGCGGTAGGTTGTCCCAACACCACTTTCTTCTTCTCTGGCTCAGCCTCTGGTTCCATCTCCACCTTAAAGTCCTCGCCATTCACCGTAACCGTAGCCACGTTATCAACGATTTCGCCTACAGCCACTTGATATTCCTTTCCGTCTATCGTATATTTATATTCTTTCATAATCATCTGTTTTTTATTGCATCCATTATGGTTTTGGAGTCATGCTCAAGAACTTTGCATTCCACAGAGTATGACGTGGTTTAATCGTTATGATACCAGGCTCCTTGTCGTGAACGTTGTTGCCTCTGTATTCATGTAAAGCCAGCGCAATGGCAGCATAGATATTCTTGTCCATCTCTTACCTTTTTAAATAGTCAGACATTCCATTACATGGGCATACATCCATGCTTCTTGGCGGGCAATCCCTGTTTCTTGCAAGCCAACTGTGCCAAGCCGCGACAGATGCGGAAACGCGTGTTGCGTGGCTCTATCACATCGTCGATGTAACCATATTGGGCAGCTTGATAAGGATTGGCAAAGAGTTCGCTATATTCATCTTCTTTCTCAGCGATAAATGCCTGCACGTCTTCGCCAGCCTCTTTCTTGGCTTTCACGTCTCTTGCATAGAGCACGGCAACGGCTCCACTTGCGCCCATCACGGCAATCTCGCTTGATGGCCAAGCAAAGTTTAGGTCGGCACGCAATTGCTTGCAGCCCATCACGATGTGGCTTCCACCATAGCTCTTACGCAATGTAATCGTAATCTTGGGTACAGTAGCTTCTCCATAAGCATAAAGCAATTGTGCACCATGCAAGATTACGGCATTGTACTCCTGTCCTGTACCTGGCAAGAAACCTGGTACGTCAACCAAAGAAACGATTGGGATGTTGAAAGCATCGCAGAAACGCACGAAGCGAGCTCCCTTACGAGAGGCATTGGTGTCGAGTACGCCAGCGTATGCAGCTGGTTGGTTGGCTACGATACCTACGCTCTGACCATTGAAACGTGCAAAGCCAGTGATAATGTTCTTGGCAAACTTAGGTTGTACTTCGAAGAACTCGCCATTGTCGGTCAATGCCGTAATTACCTTATACATATCGTAAGCCTTATTAGGATCATCGGGAATGATTTCGTTCAACAAGTCTTCCTTTCTGTCAATGGGGTCAGTACACTCGATACGTGGAGCCTCTTCCATGTTGTTAGATGGAATATAGCTCAGCAGAGTCTTGATCATCTGCATTGCCTCTTCCTCGCTCTTAGCCGTGAAGTGGGTAACACCACTCTTGGTAGCATGAACAGAAGCACCACCAAGATGCTCTGCGTCAACATTCTCGCCAGTCACCGTCTTCACCACGGCAGGACCAGTCAAGAACATATAACTGGTATTCTCCATCATCAAGATAAAGTCGGTCAGTGCAGGGCTATACACAGCACCACCGGCACACGGACCCATGATGGCAGAGATTTGTGGTATTACACCCGAGGCAAGGATATTACGTTCAAAAATCTCACCATATCCTGCCAAAGAGCAGATACCTTCCTGAATACGAGCTCCACCAGAGTCGTTCATGCAAATCATTGGCGCGCCATTTTGCATAGCCATGTCCATCACCTTGCAAATCTTCTGACTCATGGTTTCCGACAAGGAACCTCCGTTAACGGTAAAGTCTTGAGCAGACACATACACCAAACGACCGTCGATAGTGGCACTTCCCACTACTACGCCGTCGCCCATGTATTGCTTCTTTTCCATACCGAAGTTGTGGCAACGATGGAGTTTAAACATGTCATACTCTTCGAACGAACCTTCATCCACCAGCATCTCAATGCGTTCACGTGCGGTATATTTACCACGTTGATGCTGTTTGTCGATGGCTTTCTCGCCACCTCCGAGACGCGCCTTTTGGCGTTTCTCGATCAGTTCCTTGATTTTTTCTGTTTGTTTACTCATAAATATTTTATTATTCGCGTTTTCTAAAAGCGGTGCAAAGGTACGAAAAAACGAATAAAGACAAGAAGATAACACCTAATTTAATGTTATTTGACACATTAAATATTATTTTTTTCGTTCTAAATCCCACTTTTTCGTTGTCTTACAGCTTCAAAAAGCAAGATGGCAGCACTCACCGAAACGTTCAGGGAATCTAACTTTCCAAGCATGGGAATCCTGATATGCGCATCGGCAGCTTCTCTCCACTGGTCGGTAAGGCCTGTCGATTCCGTTCCCATGACAATGGCTGTTGCCTCTTTCATGTCGGTATCGTAATACAAATGGGAATCTTGCAATTGGGCAGTCAGTATCTTGATGCCGTGAGCCTTGAGAAAGGAGATACATTCAGCAGAACTACAAGCCACGCAAGGCACACTGAAGATGGCTCCGATGCTTGAACGGATGAGATTGGGATTAAACAAGTCGGTCAGTGGGTCACAAACCACTACCGCATCCGCACTTGCCGCATCTGCACTACGTAGGATTGCCCCAAGATTACCAGGTTTTTCCACACTCTCCAACACCACGATGAGCGGATGGGCAGGCAACTTCAGGTCATCAAGTCGTAGTTTTCTTGCTTTCACTACAGCCAACATCCCCTCCGTACTTCCCCGATAAGCCATTTTCTCATAGACGTTGGGAGTCACTTCAAAGCAGTGACACTTCACCCGTATATCATCCCAAGAGAAATTAGCCAACAAGTTAGGACAAACAAAGACGGAATCTATATCATACCCCGCCTCCATGCAATGTCCCAATTCACGTTGTCCTTCCACCACAAACAATTCTTCCTTTCGGCGTTCAGACGACTTCTGTTGTAAGGCGAGTACCTTTTTCACTTTCGGATTTTGTACGCTTGTAATGATGTTATCTGCCATATTCATGCTTGATATTTTTCTTTCTGTTTATGAATGATTTGCAAAGGTACGAAAAAAAAACGGAAAACATTGTCGGTAAACCTTAAATATGACGGGTGTAAAGACCATGTTTGACTCATCCATACATGGTTTTTGCTCTTTCCAAACCTAATGTTTTCAAAGTCTTTCCATTTTCCAACGCCTTGAAAACGTGGTGTACTATGCCGAACAAGCTGGCTATCAACAAGTATATCAGCATCACTTGCAACGAGGATAGTTTGATTTCCGTAAATGTAGCGTAGGGCAATGATGCAACCCAAGATAAATAGCGTTGGAGCATATCCACCACTCCTGCCAGCAACTGGAACACATAGGAATGCAACCACGGCAAAGGCAAAGTCACAAACGACATCATTGTTCCGACAAGGATGAACATCGTAGCGGGAACAGCCACCAAATTGGACATTAGAAAATAACAAGAAAACTGTCCGAAATGGTACAACACCAACGGGAACGTACCGATTTGGGCTGCAATGGGAAGAACCACAAACGTGGCAATGCCTTTCTGAACGGTGGAACGAAACATCAATCCCCAACTATCGAGCCATTGGAATATCAATAAGATACTGAATACGGAAGCAAAAGACAATTGAAAACCTATGTCCCATAAAGACAACGGATTTGCCACCAACATGATGATTGCGGATAGAGCTAATGTATTGAGAGATACTGACGAGCGATAGGTTAACGAAACCAATCCCATGATGGTAAACATAGTGGCAGAACGGACAAGCGACGTGGGGAAACCCGTGAGCAATACGTATGTCCAGACAACCAAAATCACCATCGTTTGACTCCATGCTCGCATTCTCCTACGAGGAAACAACATCATCAATACCGCATAAAGAATGCCTAAATGCAAGCCAGACAACGCCAACACATGAGAGGCTCCCGTCAGCGAAAAAACAGATTGTGTGGTTTTGTCCAACCCACTCTTGTCTCCCAACGCCATTGCTGCCATGACTGATGCGGCAGAAGAATCCTTCCCTTTCACAACGAGTGAATGGAGCAAACGTTCTCGCCATTCCAGCGCCTTCAAACGTGTTCGTTGCAACCAAGACAACGAAGCTAAGCTCACTTTTGTTTGTTGCCATTTTTCATCATATATAAATGTTTGTCCTCTGTATCCATGCACCTGTGCCCACCTGACATAATCAAATCGTGATGAAGAGACGAAAGGCGTGATGGGCTTGATACGGGAGTGTACGGTCAAACCACTTCCCAATGATGGCAAACTACCTGTTTCATGGGAAGTATGTAGTAGAGAAGCCTTCACCTTCAGCGGTTCCTTGTCGGTTATTACTAACAAATCAAACGTTGTCACACGCTCATGAGCAATAGGTTTACTTGCAACCACAGCTTGATAGGTAATCTCCGTATTTGTGTCAATAAAATTCCGATTGTCTTCATGCACTTGAACCAACCACGAACCGAGAAAGAAAACACATATAAGGAGTATGGAACTTTGCAAGAGAGATTGCCTTTGCGACAGGAAATAAGCCACCAAGCCAACCAACACACATAAGAGCCAGACAAAGGAAGGTATGAAAGGACGCAAACAATCTCCAAACACAATGCCAAGAATCAGTATAATACCGATTCTTGGCAATGGATATAGTTGCAAACGACTGTTCACGTGAGACGATTAGAAGTTGTAATTGAATCCGATGGAGCAATACTCCTTGAACATCCAATACCCGTATTCATCGTCACGAGCACGGTTGTCGTCGAATCTCGGATAGACAAATACATTGGCGGAAATGTACTTATTGAACTGGAACGTAAACGTGTTTTCCCATTCATATTCCACACGTTTGTAACTGGTGAAACCATACATACGGCTCTTCCATTTCACGTTTTCAGCCAACACCCAAGTAACGTCTATCGTAAACTGAGAACCGAAATCGGTATAGTGATGTCTGCCTTCGTCAACTCCATGACGTGAGGGGAACCATGAGAACTTGCCGTTTCCATTGTCGAAAATGGTACGGTCCACATAGCGATAGTTAATAGCAAGCGGTGAAAGGTTGACTGTTCCCGTGAGTTTCTTGTTAAGCCACTCCACCTTGTAATCCATACCAAGACCCAACTTAACATCCAATGGAGACATGAAGTCGGAATAGGTGCGGGAATCGTTTACCTTCAAGCCACGCGTAAACTGCGTTTGTGCAATCATCTGCAAGGTATAGTACCAATGCTTGGTAGCTTGTAGTCCTACCTTACTGGTGAGACGGATGAGGTCTTCGTTAGACTTAAACTTGTTAACCGTATCAGAGCGAGAGGTCAGGAATCCGAGTTTCATTTCCAACTTATTGTCCCATTTCCATTTGCTCTTGTTGTCATAGTTGGCTTCAAGGGTAAGGCTTGACAACAAAGAATAGTTGCTTTCACCACCTTTATACCAGTTGCCCGACACGAAGTTCTGCAAGAACTGCAAGAAACCATCGCCCTTGAAAGTCCAGAACTTAGGTTTCTCCACCACCACTTCCACAGGTTCGGGGTCTGCCTCTATGGGAGCCTCGTTGCTCAGCTCCTCAATGGTAGCCGCAACAGCAGGAGTTGCATTCACCGCAGATACTGGCAGACTTGCCTGTTCCAATTGTGTCAGCGTTCCTTTCACGAGATCAGGTCTGTCTAAATAAACCTTTGCCAATGCCATGTTTACGTCATGAGATTCGTTCTTCTTCGTTTCCATTCCGAACAAGTCATGTGTTACCCCATTGTAGAAGTGCAAGGGAGAGAACAACTGGTAAAACTTGGGATTAACAGAAGCAAACCCGTTTTGGGTATGTACGTTCTTGATACTGTCAAAACGTGCCTTGTACAAAGCCAAGGAGTCTTGGTACTTTTTCACGATAGACGTGTCAGCATTCGCCCCATAGTTGGCAGCCCACATTCCCATAGACACCATCAAGGCAAAGGTCAGGATAATTGGTCTTAAATGTCTCATAAGCTTATCTTTGATTTATTCTGTTTGCAAAGATAATATAATTATTTGAAAAAAATCAGATGTTGATAAAAATGTTACTTTTATCTACAAACAAACGGCATTAGACAATATAATTCGTGATTTTCACATCTTTTTGGAAGAAAGTGGAGAAAAGTCAGAAAATATGTTGTATCTTTGCACATTATTTTATTTATACCATATAATCAATAGGAAAAAGTGGCAGAAACAAAGTACATCTTCGTTACTGGCGGTGTGGTTTCATCTTTGGGAAAAGGAATCATATCGTCATCTATCGGTAAGCTCTTGCAGGCAAGAGGTTACAACATCACCATCCAGAAGTTTGACCCTTACATCAACATAGACCCAGGTACACTCAACCCATACGAACATGGCGAGTGCTACGTCACCGTTGACGGTATGGAGACCGACCTTGACTTGGGACACTACGAACGATTCACTGGCATTCAGACAACCAAGGCAAACTCTCTCACCACGGGTAGAATCTACAAAGCCGTGATAGACAAGGAACGCCGTGGCGATTATTTGGGAAAAACCATCCAAGTGGTGCCACATATCACAGATGAAATCAAGCGCAACGTAAAACTGTTGGGCAAGAAATACCATTACGACTTTGTCATCACCGAGATTGGCGGTACGATTGGCGACATCGAGAGTGCGCCATTCATGGAAGCCATTCGACAACTGAGATGGGAAATGGGCAAGAACGCCATCAACGTACATCTCACATACGTGCCTTACCTCAAGGCTGCCGGTGAACTGAAGACGAAACCTACCCAACACAGCGTGAAGGAATTACAGAGCGTGGGAATACAGCCCGACGTGCTGGTGCTTCGCACAGAGAAGCATCTGAACGAAGCCATCTTGAAGAAAGTGGCAAGCTTCTGTAACGTGGATGCAGACTGCGTCATCCAGAGCGAAGACCTGCCAAGCATCTACGAGGTTCCTGTCAACATGCAAAACCAAGGTCTTGACGTGGCTATCTTGAAGAAACTGGGTGAGCCAATCGGCGAGAAACCAGCTCTGGGACCATGGAGAAGTTTCTTGGACCGTCGCAATAAGGCTACGAAGGAAGTGCATATCGGCTTGGTGGGCAAATACGACTTACAAGATGCTTACAAGAGCATCCGCGAGAGTCTGTCGCAAGCTGGTACGTACAACGATTATAAAACGGTGCTGACATTCATCAACTCTGAAAACATCAACGAAAGCAATGTGGAAGAGAAACTGGCAGGTCAAGACGGTATCGTGATTTGTCCTGGATTTGGTCAACGAGGCATTGAGGGCAAGATTATTGCCGCTCACTACACTCGCACCCACGACATTCCCACCTTTGGCATTTGCTTGGGAATGCAGATGATGGTCATTGAGTTTGCACGCAACGTACTGGGCTATAAAGATGCCAACTCACGGGAGATGGACGAAAAGACCGAACACAACGTGATTGACATCATGGAGGAGCAAAAGAACATCACCAACATGGGAGGCACCATGCGATTGGGCGCTTACGAATGCGTACTGAAACAAAATTCTCGTGCTGCCAACATTTACCAAAAGACAATCGTCCATGAGCGCCATCGCCATCGTTATGAGTTTAACAGTTCTTACCAACAAGAGTATGAACGTGAAGGAATGCAATGCGTGGGACGCAACCCTGAGAGCGACTTGGTGGAAATCGTGGAGATACCTGGTCTGAAATGGTATATCGGCACACAGTTCCACCCCGAATACCAGTCAACGGTCTTACATCCTCACCCATTGTTCGTAGATTTCATCAAGACTGCCATCGACAACATTAAAGGATAACTGAGCTTTTTATGCTCCAAATAATTAGGTTTTAAGTAAAGAAAAATGGATAAAAACAATTTAATTGGATTTGTATTAATCGCCATTGTACTGATCGGATTCAGTTGGTACACACGTCCTTCAGAGGAAGAGCAACGTGCCGCTTTCGTACAAGACTCTATCGCACAAGTGGCAAGGATGAATGCTGAGAAGCAACGCCAAGCCGATGCTGCCGCCAAGGAAGCTGAAGCAAAACTGAAAGCAAAAAACGATACAGCAGCTCTTTTCCATCAAGCCCTGAATGGCACAGAGAGCAAGATTGTGTTGAAGAATGAGAAAATTGAACTCACGTTCAACACCAAAGGGGCTACCGTGGAGAAGGCCATTATCAAGAATTTCGAGGACAGAGAAGACCATCCCAATTTAACCTTGTTTGATGAAAAGACCCAGAAGTTGAACTATACATTGGTCGCAAAAGAGTCGAACATCTCTACGCAAGACTTGTTCTTCCAACCTTCTGAGGTGTCTGACAGTACCGTAACCTTCAAGGCTGTCGCTGGCGAAGGCAAGGATATCACACTGAGCTACCGTCTGGGACCAGACTATATGCTGCACATGAAGATGCTGGTATCGGGAATGGAAGGAATGTTTGCGCCAAACACCAACACGATGGACATCAACTGGCAGGATAAGTGTCGCCAACAAGAGAAAGGATTCATGTTCGAGAATCGCTATGCTACGCTTACCTGGCACGAGACAGAAGGTGGTACCGACTATCTGAACGAGATGAAGGAATTTACCGATGAGCCTGTGCAGGAAAAAATAGACTGGGTGGCATTCAAGAACCAATTCTTCTCTGCTGTCATCATTGCCAAGAACGACTTCCAAAGCAATGCTCTGATGACTTCATTGCCACAAGAGAAGGGTTCTGGATTCCTCAAGCAATATGAGGCAAAACTGAAGACATTCTTCGACCCAAAGGGTGTAACTCCCAGTGAATTTGACTTCTACTATGGTCCCAACGACTTCCGTTTGCTGAAGCGCGTAGAGAAACAAAGTGAGTTTGACAAAGACTTGGAGTTGGAACGCTTGGTATATTTAGGATGGCCATTGTTCCGCATCATCAACAGATGGTTTACCTTGTATGTTTTCGACTGGCTCACGGGCTTGAATATCAACATGGGTATCGTCTTGATACTGATTACGCTCTTGCTGAAACTCATTACCTTCCCATTGGTGAAGAAAAGTTACATGAGTTCTGCCAAGATGCGTGTGTTGAAACCAAAACTCGACGCTGCCACTGCACAATACAACAAGCCTGAAGACCAAATGCAGAAGCAACAGGCAATGATGGCTGAATATGCTAAATATGGCGTAAGCCCTCTCTCTGGCTGCTTGCCCATGCTGATACAGATGCCTATCTGGATTGCCATGTTCAACTTTGTGCCAAATGCCATTCAATTACGTCGTGAGAGTTTCCTATGGATAGATGACTTGAGTACATACGACCCGATCATTGAATGGGGAACGAACATCTGGATGATTGGTGACCACCTCTCTCTCACCTGTATCCTTTTCTGCGTGGCTAACGTTCTTTATTCTTGGATGACCATGCGCCAACAGAAAGACCAAATGGTGGGTCAGCAAGCAGAACAAATGAAGATGATGCAATGGATGATGTATCTGATGCCATTGATGTTCTTCTTCATGTTCAATGACTATTCATCCGGTCTTAACTTCTACTATTTTATCAGCTTATTCTTCAGTGCAGCCATCATGTGGACACTTCGCAAGACAACCAACGACGCTAAACTCTTGGCTATCTTAGAGGCTCGTTACCAAGAAAACAAGAACAACCCGAACAAGAAAGTGGGTGGTTTGGCAGCTCGTCTGCAAGCGATGCAAGAACAGCAAATGCAATTGCAGAAGCAACGTGAAGAGTTGGAGCGCAAGAAAAGAAACTTAGGAAAATAATTATTTGCAACCAACAAAGACGTTGAGTATGAAAAGGATTATTATTCTGCTTACCGCAATCTCACTGACATTGGGTAGCACATTTGCACAAAAGATGATTCAAAAGAACAACATCCAACTGAGTAGTGACCTCATGACTCCCGAAGCTTTGTGGGCTATGGGAAGGATTTCGGGATATGCAGCTTCTCCCGATGGCAAACACATTGCCTATCAAGTGGGATATTATAGCGTAGCCGAAAACAAGAGCCACCATATATTATATATGATGGATGCTGACGGAAAGAACCAAAAGCAACTCACCACCTCTGCAGCTAACGAGACTGATGTGGCTTGGCTCAGCAACGACCACATTGCCTTTATCACTGGCGGAGAGGTATGGAGCATGAACATTGACGGTACTGACCGCAAACAACTGAGCAATACCAAAGGTGAGGTAGAAGGTTACTTGTTCTCACCCGACAAGACGAAAGTCATACTTATCAAGTCGATACCTTATCATGGCAGTATCCAAAAGAATCCCGCAGACTTGCCAAAGGCTACGGGACGACTGATTACCGACATGAACTATCGTCATTGGGACCACTATGTGGAGAGCATCGCCCATCCATTCGTTGCCAACGTCAATGGCGATGGTACGATTGGCGAGGCAAAAGACATCTTAGAGGGAAAGCCATACGAGTGTCCGATGGCTCCATTTGGTGGCATCGAGCAATTGGCGTGGAGCAACGACTCGAAGAAAATCGCCTATACGTGTAGGATGAAGGAAGGCGTGGAATATGCCATCTCTACCGACAGCGACATCTTCCTCTATGACTTAGAAGCAGAAGAAGGCTCCACAAACCGCAATAAGAACCTCTGTAAAGAGGGAGTGAACTTACCCAGCATCCACGCCAAAGATGCCAACTGGCGCATAGACCCATCGAAGACGATGAAAAACCAACGTATTAATCACTTAGAGGGAGACCTCAACGTGGGATACGACCAGAATCCGAAATTCTCTCCCGATGGTCGTTATGTAGCTTGGCTTTCTATGGAGCGAGACGGTTACGAGAGCGACAGGCAACGTCTTTGTTGCTTTGACCTGCAAACGGGAGACAAGAAATATCTGACAGAGTCATTTGATTCAAACGTTGACGATTTCTGTTGGAGTGACAACAAAGACGCCATCATCTATTTCATTGGCGTTTGGCACGGAACAGAAAATCTTTATGCCATCAATTGGAAAGGAGAACTGAAACAACTCACCAACGATTGGGCTGACTTTGGTAGCCTGCAAATGCTTAACAACAAAAAGCAAATCATTGCAGAGCGACATGATTACATGAATGCTGCCGATCTCTATGTGATTACTCCCAATTTCAAGAAGCCAGAAAAGACTGACGTGAAACAAATCACGCAGGAGAACAAGCATATCTTTGACCAACTGGCAAAAGGCAAGATACAGCAACGTTGGGTAAAGACTACCGATGGTAAGGAAATGATGTACTGGGTCATCTTGCCACCGCACTTCGATGAAACGAAGAAATACCCTACCCTACTCTTCTGTGAAGGAGGTCCGCAGAGTCCTGTATCTCAATTTTGGAGCTATCGTTGGAATTTCATGATCATGGCTTCTCAAGGATACATCGTAGTGGCTCCCAATCGCCACGGCTTGCCAGGCTTCGGCTCAGAATGGTGTGAGGAAATCTCAGGAGACTGGACTGGACAGTGCATGGACGACTATCTCACAGCCATTGACGATGCTGCCAACAACCTGCCTTACGTGGACAAAGACCGTTTGGGATGTGTAGGAGCCTCATTCGGTGGTTTCTCCGTGTATTATCTTGCTGGTCATCACGACAAGCGATTCAAGTGTTTCATTGCCCATGACGGAGCATTCAACCTTGAGTCTATGTACACCGACACCGAAGAAGTATGGTTCTCTAACTGGGAATACGAAGATGCGTATTGGAACAAGGACTTATCGGCAAATGCCAAACGCACATACGACAATTCCCCACATAAGTTTGTGGACAAATGGGACACCCCTATCCTCTGCATTCACGGAGAACTGGACTATCGCATCAATGCCAACCAAGGATTCGGTGCATTTAATGCAGCCAAGCTCAAGGGTATTCCAGCCGAACTGTTGCTCTTCCCTGATGAGAATCACTGGGTGCTGAAACCACAAAACGGAATTCTCTGGCAGCGCACGTTCTTCAATTGGCTTGACCGTTGGCTGAAGTAATAGGAAAGATCAGAGAACTCTGAGAACTCTGAGAACTCCGAGAACTCCGAGAACTCCGAGAATCACAAAAATTAACAACAAAAATAATATCATAATGACAAACACTGTAAAAACCCTTCGCGACTCTGCAGGCATGAGGTGGACAGCCCTATTGCTCTTGGCACTCGCCATGTTCTGTAGCTACATTTTCATGGACATTCTCTCACCCATCAAAGACCTCATGCAGGAAACTCGTGGTTGGGATTCCACCGCCTTTGGTACCATGCAAGGCTCCGAAGTGTTCCTCAATGTCTTTGTATTCTTCCTCATCTTCGCAGGTATCATCCTTGATAAGATGGGCGTACGTTTCACCGCTGTACTCTCTGGAGCCGTGATGCTCATTGGAGCATGTATCAAGTGGTACGCCGTAAGTGAGTCGTTCATGGGTAGTGGACTTGAAACATGGTTTACCAACAACCTCAATTACATCCCACTTTTCCAAGAATTAGGTGTTGCACCCTTCTATGAAGGAATGCCCGCCTCAGCTAAGTTTGCCGCATGTGGCTTTATGATTTTCGGTTGTGGCTGCGAGATGGCAGGCATCACCGTGAGCCGTGGTATCGTAAAATGGTTCAAAGGTCGTGAGATGGCTTTGGCAATGGGTTCAGAGATGGCATTGGCTCGACTGGGCGTTGCCACTTGTATGATTTTTTCCCCCTTCTTTGCCAAGTTGGGTGGTGAGATTAGCGTATCACGCTCTGTAGCCTTTGGAGTGGTATTGATGTGTATTGCCCTTATCATGTTTGTTGTCTATTTCTTCATGGACAAGAAACTTGATGCGCAGACAGGAGAAGCTGAAGAAAAAGACGACCCATTCAAGATTAGCGACATCGGGAAGATACTTACCGACAGTGGTTTCTGGATTGTTGCGTTGCTTTGCGTACTTTATTACTCTGCCATATTCCCATTCCAGAAATATGCGGTAAACATGTTGCAATGCAACCTGACGTTAACCCCACCGTCAGCAGATTCATTTTGGGCAAGTTCTTCCGTTACCATCGTCCAATATATCATCATGCTCGTAGTAGCGGCTGCAGGTTTTGCCAGCAACTTCCAAAAGAAAGCTGCCAGCAAGTACGGATTGCTCACCCTCTCCATTGCATCGCTCGTTATTTACTGTTATATGGGTTACATGCGTCAGTCGGCAGAATCCATCTTCGCCGTATTCCCCTTGTTGGCAGTACTTATCACCCCAATCCTCGGCAGTTATGTTGACCACAAGGGAAAGGCTGCATCCATGTTGGTACTTGGTTCATTGTTACTTATTGCCTGTCACCTCACCTTTGCCTTTGTATTGCCTCTTTTCAAGGGCAACGCCGTTGGTGGAATCATCATTGCATACGTCACGATATTAGTATTGGGCTCCTCATTCTCTTTGGTACCCGCTTCCTTATGGCCAAGCGTACCCAAGCTCGTTGATGCCAAGGTGATTGGTTCAGCATACGCCCTGATATTTTGGATACAAAACATTGGTTTGTGGCTCTTCCCACTGCTCATTGGTAAGGTGCTCGACAGC
Source organism: Prevotella sp. UBA6994 (assembly GCA_002449845.1). Classification (GTDB taxonomy): domain Bacteria; phylum Bacteroidota; class Bacteroidia; order Bacteroidales; family Bacteroidaceae; genus Prevotella. Next base: position 116,208 of record DJXW01000014.1, on the reverse strand, counting down.
ACCAACGAGGGAGTGACCGACCCCACGAAGTTTGATTACACTGCCCCACTTGTCATGTTAGCCTGTCTTGGCGTAGCTGCACTGATTTTAGGCTTGGTACTGAAAGTGGTTGACAAGAAAAAAGGACTTGGATTGGAAGAACCAAACATCAAGTAACCATACACCTTATATAATTATTATAAGCATGAGGTCGCATAATGTGTGACCTCATGTTTTTTTATCACATAATTTTACTGAACAAAATTGGTAATTGGTTGAATGTTTTTCCCCATTCAGCGTCTTATCTTTATCTTTGCAATGAGTTAAACGAAAAAGATGTGAATTATGGAGAAAAATTTGAATCTTACAGTAATTGCCATTGCAACAATGATTGCAGCATCGTGTTCAACCTCTGATGATTATTACAGAGACTTGACAATTAACGAAAACACATGGAGCAACACTACCAATGGCTCCAGTTCAGCTGGCTCAACCCCAGAAACAGCTGGCGACCTGACAACATTTGAAATAGCCGTTGACTCTACGGCATTGAGCGAAACAGAAAACATACCATCTGACAATGAGGATTATTTGGAAAACAACACTTTCAACACCAATGTTTACATCAACTACGATGGTACTACGGCAAGTTGCAGCGGTCTGGTAGAAGGTGTGAACGTAAACATTGATGGTGCCGATGTCATAGTGACCTCCACCGTAAAAGGCGTAAACTACGTATTGAGCGGTTCCACCAATGACGGAATGTTCAAGATGGCAAGCGGAGACGACAACAAGAAGTTTCAACTTACACTGAATGGCGTGAGCATCAAGAATAACGATGGTCCAGCTATTAACATTCAGGTGGGAAAACGTTGCTACGTGACATTGGCAAATGGTACCTTCAACTCACTTACCGATGGTACTTCGTATGCCACCAGCAGTGAAGACCAGAAAGCAACACTGTTCAGCGAGGGTGAATTGCTCTTCAACGGAAGTGGCAAGCTACGAATCTACTCGAACACCAAAAACGGAATATGCTCAGACGATTACATCATGTTTCGCCCGGGCAACGATATCTACGTGAAATCCACTTCCAGCAATTGCATCAAGTCGAACGATGGCATTTTCGTGAAAGGTGGCATCATCAACTGTGAAACAACGGCACAGGCAAGTAAGGGAATCACCACTGACAGTGTGTTCGTGATGGACGGCGGACGCGTAACTGCCATTACCACAGGACAAGGAGAATACGACAGCGATGAGAACGATGTGAGTGGAGCAGCAGGAATAAAAGCCGACTATGCCATCACTATCAATGGTGGTGAATTGTTCTGCAAAAGCACAGGAAAAGGTGGAAAGGGAATCTCCACTGACCAGGAATTTAACATGAAAGACGGAAACGTGAAAGTTATCACTACTGGCACTACTTATTCATACAGTAGCTACAGCGCGAAAGCAAAGGGCATTAAAGCCGATGGAAATATCACCATTGACGGTGGAAGCGTGATGGTCAGAGCCACAGGCGATAGTGGTTCAGAAGGTATCGAGAGCAAGAAAGCCATCACCATCAATGGCGGAAGCGTTGAAGTATATTCATACGATGATGCCATCAATTCAGCCTATGACCTCACCCTCAATGGTGGTTATACGTATGCATTTGCCATCAACAATGACGGACTTGATGCCAATAAAAACGTCTATGTCAAGGGAGGAACTACCGTAGCATACGGATGTGGTCAACCAGAATGTGGCATTGATGCCAACGAAGAACAACGATATGAAGTGATTGTCACAGGCGGCACATTGATAGGCATAGGCGGTGGAACCTCTTACCCATCTTCATCCAGCACACAACCCAGTATTGTCTTTGGTGGAAACATATCAAGCGGTTCGACCCTTGCCCTCAACAACGGAGACAGCAACATACTATCTTTTAAGATGGGAAGATCCTTCAATGGCTCATCATGTTTCCTCATCACTTCACCCAACTTGAAAAAAGGCAGCTCATACACGATATATAATGGTGCTTCTGCCACTGGTACAGATTGGTACGGACTTGTCACTTCTGCCACACTAAGTTCTACTGGCACTTCAACAGCCACCATCAGCTCATTAAGCACCCCATACTCCACTTGCGGAAATTCTACAGGAGGCATGGGAAACATGGGCGGTGGAATGCCTGGATGGCATTAAATGGCCAGGGTGTCGAGCGAGTACAGCTGGGACATACGTCGTTCGACACCCATTTTATAAAATAATCTCCATCTTTTCACGTTAATAATATAAGAAATAGCCTATGACATCACATATACGCGACTTTAAAGAAAATCTCACATACCTTGCCCTTTGGCTACTACTTTTTCTCACGCCATTCGTGAGCATGGCGATTCGTGCATCTTCCAATGCAGACTTCACCTTTGAATGGACTCATGTATTCCATGTATGGAAGACTTGGGGCATCTACTTGATTATCTTCCTCATTCATAATTTTATACTTGCACCCTTACTGATTTATAAGCACAAGAAATTAATGTATCTGGTTACGACCATTGCATTATTGGCTGTGTTTGTCGTTTACCAATGCACCCAAAGACCTCATGGCCCTGAGAGACACGGGAGGATGCACCAACAAAAAGAAATGAGGGAAATGCCAAAAGACATGTCAGAGAGAGGAGAGCGAGAACTATTCAATGACAAGCATGACGAGATATTTCCTCCCATGCATCCCCCAAAAGAGAAACCCGCATTCAATCATCCTCGTCACAAAAGGTTTGAGGAAAGGTCTCCTTTCCCCATGGGACCAACTGACATCATCCATTCCATTATGGTGGTTTTGTTGTTAGGCATGAACTTAGGCATCAAACTTTATTTTAAGTCTGAACGTGATGCCATGGAAATGCAATTGTTGGAAAGGGAGAACTTGGAAAATCAACTGGAATACTTGAAATACCAAATCAATCCGCATTTCTTCATGAACACCCTCAACAACATCCATGCCCTCGTAGATATAGATGCAGACAAGGCAAAATCCACGATCCTGGAACTGTCTAAGCTGATGAGATACGTGTTGTATGAGGGGGCCAAATCTTCCGTATTATTGAGCAGAGAAGTGGATTTCCTCAACAATTATATCACGTTGATGAAACTGCGTTTTTCCGAGAAAGTGAAAATCAATGTCAACATTCCGACGGTAATTCCAGAGAAATCAATCCCCCCCATGTTGTTCATCACCTTCGTGGAAAATGCGTTCAAACACGGCATTAGTTACAAGGAACCATCCTACATCCATGTAGAAATGAAGTTTGACGATGACCATGTGCATTTCGCTTGTGCCAACAGCAAACATGAAGAAGGTCATAAGGAGCAAGGAGGTGTGGGATTGGCAAATGTGAAAAAACGCTTGGAATTGATATATGGAGACAATTACACGCTCGACATCAATGACAACGAGAAAGAATATGACGTAAAACTGGATATAAGAGCAATAGAATCATGATGATCAAATGTTTAGCCATAGACGATGAACCATTAGCCTTGCAACAACTGGCTGCTTACATCAAGAAGATACCCTATTTAGAACTGGTGGGAGAATGTCAAAGTGCACTTGACGCAAAAGCCATCATGGAAAAAGACATTATTGATGCCATCTTTATAGACATCAACATGCCCGACTTGAATGGAATGGATTTTATACGCTCGTTGTCTGTTCCGCCCATCGTGGTATTTACCACCGCTTATTCAGAATATGCAGTGGAAGGATATAAGGTGGATGCGGTTGACTATTTGCTTAAACCCTTTGGTTTAGACGATTTCCAACGTGCTGCACTGAAAGTAAAGAAACAATACGAATTACAGAATGCTCAACCCACCATTATCTCCACGCCAGACGAAGATGATGCCCTCTTTCTCAAGACCGACTATAAAGTAGTACGGGTAAACGTAAGCGACATCAGATACGTGGAGGGTATGAGTGAATATCTGAAGATTTATCTCCACGACAGAAAGCCAATAGTGGTACTGTTGAGTATGAAAAAGATGGAAGAACGCCTTCCCAACTATTTCATGCGCATTCACAGGTCGTATATTGTCAATCTGAAATACATTCAAGAAGTCAACAAGAACAGGGTTATCCTTGACGCAGACACCTTCCTGCCCATTGGAGACCTCTACCGATCTGCTTTCAACGAATACTTAGACAGTAAGTTTCTGGGGAAATAAATCACTTCCAATTATTTCTTGGCAAAAAACATGAAAGACGTTCTCATATTACCCGACATTCATGGACGTAGCTTTTGGAGAGAAGCCGTTAAGAATCTTTCTCCAGATGATTACGCTATCTTTCTCGGCGATTATGCAGACCCTTATCCACATGAGGGAATATCTCCCGAGGAAGCGTGGATAAACCTTCTTGACATCATCGTATTTGCCAAGGAACATGCTCCAAGGGTAACCATGCTCTTGGGCAATCATGATTTGCATTACATCTTTCAATCTTATCAGGAAAAAGCTATGTCCAGTAGGTTTTGCCATTACATGGAAAGCGATTTCCATCGTGTCTTCACCAATCATCTATCTCTCTTTTGCCTGAGTTGGGAATGTCAAGTCAACGGCAGGCAAGTGCTCTTCACCCATGCAGGTGTCAATGAAGGATGGTTTAAGTACAACGAAAAGACCATTGGCGAACTAAATGCCAGTCACCTCAATCAATTACTTCTTTCTGCGGAAGGTATCAATGCCTTGGCACAGATTGGCTATGAACGTGGCGGCAGATACCAATATGGCAGTATGGTCTGGGCTGACATCAACGAGATGGAAACCTGTAAGCCATTCCCTCATATTTATCAGGTGTTCGGCCATACTCAGCAACGACACAGTCCTGTCATCACGCCACATTGGGCTTGTCTTGATTGTAGGCAAGCATTTTGGCTATCAGATATTGTGAAATAGTTTTTTAAGGAAGTCACGAAGGTTTTTAAAGGTCGTTCATGATTATTCATCCACTCAAGACGATGAGAGTGAGAGACATTTTTCTTTGTTAAACAATCTTTATTTTTTGTTTAATCCAGTTTTTATTTATAATTTAGCACAATTTAAGTGTTTCTCTTGATTGTGAAAGAAAAATGAACATAATTGAACGATATTTTCCAACGTCAACATCTTTCAGGCACAGGCTCACCCTTCGAGTTATCCTGATAGTTACAATCATCTTTGGTTGTGTTGGATATGTCATCAATATTTTCATCAAAAAAGCATTGTTAATAGAGGCAGAGAGAGGAGCCGTAGGAGCTTTGCACATGACCAACCAGAGCATAGAGAACATACTTAACTCTGTGGAAGTGGCAATAGAAAACAACATACCTATTATAGAGAACAACTTGGATGATCCTGGCAAGATTTATGAGGTGGTACGCCGTATCGTAAGGGTAAATCCCATGATTTCCGGTTCTGCTATAGCCTTTATACCCGATTATTTCTCTGATGAGGGTTCATTGTTCTCACCATACGCCTTTCAGGATAGTATGGGCATACATACCAAGCAATTAGGTTCCAAAGACTACAACTACCTCAACCAAAACTGGTTTAAGAAAATTCAAGAAAAGAAGCAAGAGAGTTGGAGTGAACCTTACTATGACGAGGGTGGCGGAAACATGGTCATGACCACTTACTCTCATCCCATCTTAGACAACGACAGCAATTTGATAGCCGTGGTGACTGCCGACTTATCCCTCGACAAGCTAAGTATGTTGATAGATAACATCAAGTATTACGATGATGCCTACAGTTTCGCCATTACCCATGACGGAACATACATCGTACACCCCGATACTACCAGATTATTCACGAAGAAGATTTTCGACTTTGCCAATGAAAGCAAAGACGCCAAATTTAATTCGGTAGTCAACGACATGATATCAGGGAAGAGTGGAACACAAAAGTTGTATTACAACCATGAAGAATGCTACGTGTTCTTCTCACCTGTAGAACGGATGAAGTGGTCGATAGGCATTGTGTGTCCTGAACATAGCTTCATGGCAATAGCTCTGGCAAGTAGCATCATCATCATTATCTTATTGCTCATTGGATTACTGCTCATCATGTTCCTTTGTTCCATACAAGTAAAAAGTCTTTTGTACCCTCTGGAACGGTTTACCGAATCTACCGAAGAAATCGCTAAAGGCAATCTCAATGCCCCATTGCCTCAAATCAAGTCAAGAGACGAGATGTTTAAGTTGCACAACTCTTTCAAGTTCATGCAACAGTCGTTGAGCGATTATATCCAAAAGCTACAAACCGTCAACGAGGAGAAAGGGCGCATCAAGGGAGAACTGAATGTTGCCACCAATATCCAAAGGGCCATGATTCCCAAGGTTTACCCTCCCTATCCAGAGCGGGACGACGTAGATATCTTTGGGCAGTTAACACCTGCAAGGGAAGTGGGAGGAGACCTGTTTGATTTCTTCATTCGCGACGAGAAGTTGTTTTTCTGCATAGGAGATGTCAGTGGAAAAGGTGTGCCAGCCTCATTGGTCATGGCAGTAACCAGCAGTCTTTTCCATACCATTGCCACTCATGAGAGTCAGCCCCAACGCATCGTATCGCAAATCAATGATTTCTTGGCGGAAAACAATGAGACCTCCATGTTTGTCACCCTTTTCATCGGTGTTCTCGACATACCTTCAGGTCGTTTCCGTTATTGCAATGCAGGTCATTGCGCACCCATGTTATTAGGGAAAGAAGCAACCTTGTTGAAGGTGAAAGCCAACATTCCCGTGGGAATCTTACGAGCATACAAATACCAATTGGAAGAAACCAAGATTCCGTATAATACGACCATATTCCTCTATACCGACGGACTCACTGAAGCAGAAGACCCCAATCAGAAACTCTTTGGTGAGGAACGTATGATTCAAGTTGGACAAGCCTTTTGCCAAGGCAATGAAGTATCACCCATGTCATTGATCAAGAAAATGAGTGAAGAAATCAACAATTTCGTGAAAGATGCCGAGCAAAGTGACGACTTATCCATGCTGGCTTTGCGCTATTGTAAGGTGGATTATCCTGACACCTTTAGCAAGACATTAGAGTTGCCCAACGATATTTCCACCATTCCACAACTGAATGTCTTCGTAGATGAGGTTTGCGAAAAGATGGGATTCGACATGGCTACAACCATGTCAATGAACTTGGCAATGGAAGAGGCTGTTGTCAACGTGATGAGCTACGCTTATCCACAAGGAATGGTGGGGTCTGTTTATATTCAAGCAAAAGCCAATGTTAAAAGGCTCAAATTCATCATCACCGACAACGGTACTCCTTTTGATCCCACCCAAAAGGAAGATGCTGATGTGACTCTCTCTGTAGAAGAACGCCCAATAGGAGGATTGGGCATTTATCTGGTTCGTCAAATCATGGATTCCGTCAACTATGAGCGCATAGACGGTAAGAACGTTCTCACGTTGCGGAAGTTTCTCAACACCCCCAACAATGAATCATAAACTATGGAGAGCATCGTTTACTTAGGTCTGAACCTTTACGCCTGGATTACCATTGTCACGATTTTCAGCATCTTTGTGGTAATGGCACGTACCCATATTCCTGCGGAAGTGGCGTTTCTGGGTGCCATTACGATTCTCTTGATGTTTGGGATTGTAACCGAACAAGAGGGAATGGCTGGATTCGGAAGCGAGCCGGTGGTGGTACATGCCGCTTTCTTCGTGGTGATGGCGGGCTTGATGCAATCGGGATTCTTGTATTGGTTGACAAAGAACTTTTTAGGCGTACCTAAGAACTTCAAGATGGCCATCGTGAAGCTCATGGTTCCGATGGCAGCATTGGGAGCAGTGCTTAACTCCGTGAATGTGGTGGTTCTGTTTATCGACGTGGTTAAGATTTGGGCTCGACGATTGGGAACAGAACCTTCACGTCTGCTGATTCCATTGAGCTATGCTGCAACATTGGGTGGCTCATGTACGTTGATAGGGAACTCATCTAACCTGATTATATCTGGTCTTTACGCTGACCAAACAGGGTCTTCAATGCACCTATTTGTACCGTTTATTCCTGGACTATTCTGTACCGTCGTGGGAATCATCTCGGTTGTCTTGTTCCGAAACATGATTCCAAGCCGTCGGTCGCCAGAGTCTTCTTTTGAATCCACAAGCGACTACACCGTTGAGCTGTTGGTACCCTCAGACAACGATGCAGTGAGCAAGACCGTTGCTGAAACAGGATTGATGAACGTCAGGGGTGGTTCACTGATAGAGATTGTCAGGTTTGACAAAGAGATTATCTCGCCCGTTCCCCAAGACGAGTTCATCTTTGGAGGCGACCGTTTGATTTACTCAGGTCAAATCAATGAGATTCTGGAATTGAAGCACACACATGGATTGGTAGCTGCCGACCATCACGTGTTTAGCATGAGCGAAATCGACACCAACCGTAAACTGCGCACTGCCTACATTGGTTTCAACAGTGACCTGATAGGAACGAAGATGAGTGAAAACGAGTTTGAGCATCGCATGGACATGGTGCTTGTTGCCGTTGCCCGTCAAGGAAACCGTATCGACATGCAACCTCGCGAAGTGGAATTAAGGGCAGGCGACTCCTTGCTTTTTGAATGTCCACAAAAAAACGAACAAAAGGTGGAGATGCTGACAAAAGGCAGCTTGAATTTCTTCGATTCTCATTTTGTTCCGCAGTTAGGCAAGAAGACCGTCATCTCTGCCATCATTCTTTTAGGGATGTTCATTCTCTCCTCGTTTCATATCATGCCATTGATGGCTACGACCATGATGGCAGCTGGAGCCATGTTGTTATTTAAATGCTGCAAGATTCAGAAAGTGACCAAATATATAGAATGGGAACTGCTGCTCATCTTGGGCTGCACGATGGTCATCAGTACCGCCATCACCAAGTTGGGCATTGCCGATGTCATTGCTATGGGGGTGTTAAACATCTGTGGACACAACCCATATATTATCATGATTGTAATGTGTCTGCTCGCCTCTATCGTAAGCGAGTTTATCAGCGACGTTGGAGCAAGCGGCGTATTCTTCCCTATCGTCTTTCAAGAAGCTACCGTATTGGGATGTAACCCTCTGCCATTTGTCATCTCCTTGATGATTTCAATAACCATTAGCTTTGCCACCCCCATTGGTTCCAGCACGCTCATGCTGATTTATGGTCCTGGCGGCTATAAGTTTACCGACTTCATGAAGATTGGCTTACTCATGCACGTGATATTGCTCACTGCGTGTCTATTCATCGTAAACATCATTTATCCGATATAACATAATAACATTAATAATATGAAAACTACATTTTGTGAAAAAGACGGCAAGTATGTTGCCACATTGGAAGGAAGGCTCGACACTGCCTCCGCAGAAAAGACTGAAAAGGAATTGTCAGTACTGAAAGACTGTACGGGACACGACATCATCATTGACTGTGAGAAACTGGAATACATCAGTAGCTCTGGTCTTCGTATTTTGTTAGCCATCAAGAAAAATGCCATTGCCGTAGGCAGCAAGGTGAACATCGTGAACCTTAACGATGAAATCCTGAAAGTTTTCAAGATGACTGGATTTGACGGTATCTTTAATCTTTAATTTCAAAAGATAGAATGGAAATAGATATCAAAAAGACAGATAATGGTTATCAAGTAAATCTCGTTGGCAGGCTCGACACACCTGCCGCTGTGGAAGCCCAAAAGGATTTTGGGGAACTCATTGAAAATGCCGACCAAGAAATTACCATCGACTGCACTGAACTCAAGTACATCAGCAGTTCGGGGCTCCGTTTGTTCTTGATGCTCCGTAAGGAGACCTCAGCGAAAGGTGGTCACTTAACGGTTATCAACGTCAACGAAGACATCAAGGAGGTTTTCAAGATTACGGGATTCCTAAACCTTTTTGAAATAAAGAATTAACATGTTGATTCACTTCATCTAATGAGAGGCTCAAGGTCTCTCATTTTTTGTATCCATCACCATGCTACGCTAATTCCATCTTACTTCTTATAAATCTTCCACCCTAAAGCTGCCACTATCATGCTCACTATAGGTGAGAGAATGTTGAAGAAACAATAAGGCAGATAAGTCAACGTGGCAACACCCAACACTGTGCTTTGGGTTAGACCGCACGTGTTCCAAGGTACGAGAACAGACGTTACGGTACCTCCGTCCTCACAACTTCTACTGAGCAGTCTGCTTTCCAATCCATGTTTTTTATAGGTTTCCTTGAACATGGAACTGGTCAATATGATAGACAGGAATTGGTCGGCTGTGGTGATGTTGAGGAATATTCCGCTCATCACGGTAGAAGCCACCAACGAGAACGTGCCTCGCACCATTCTGAGTATATATTCCATCATTTCCTTCAACAATCCCGTAGCGGTAAGTGCCCCGGCAAACACCTGTGCACAAATAATCAACCATACCGTAGGCATCATTCCTGCCATTCCCCGCGTTCTAACCAATTGGTTCAGCATCTCATTACCAGTATCGATGTTGGTAGAGTCATAGCAGGCACGTATCACGCCCTCATAGAGTATCATAAATTCGGGCTCGTTGCCATTGTTGGAAATCTCACAAAGTAGGTCTTGCTGGAAAAACAATGCCACGAAAGCAGCTATTAAGGTTGCAATGAACAGCACCACCAACGATGGCCATCTGCGAGCAATCATTACTCCAACAATGATGGGAACCAGCAATAGCCAAGGGGATATGAGGAAGGTATGGCTCAATCCTTCCGAAAACTCGCCAACATTACCCACCGTGGTCACATTCATCGACAATCCTGTAATCAGAAAGATGGACAACGCAATGCAAAAGGTAGGTACCGTGGTGTACATCATATATTTGATATGGGTAAAAAGTGGTGTTCCTCCCACGCTTGATGCCAGTACGGTGGTATCAGACAAAGGTGAGAGCTTATCGCCGAAATATGCTCCACTGATAATAGAGCCCGCTATCCACCCGTCATCAAACCCATGAGCCTTGCCAATACCCATCAAGGCAACGCCAATGGTGGCTATCGTTGTCCAAGAAGAACCGATTAACAGACTGATGATGGCACAAAGCAAGCAACTACTGACGAGAAACCACTGGGGATGAAGGATTTGCATACCGTAATAAATCATGGTGGGAACGATTCCCGACACCATCCACGTTCCGCTAATGGCTCCAATGAGCAGGAGGATGATGATGGAGGGCGTACAACTTGCCACCTTATCCGTCATCTCTCGTTCTAACGTCTCCCATTCCAACCGTTTCCGCATCCACCCCACAAGGACACAGGATGCAGAGGCAATCAACAAGACCACCTGACTGGCTCCATCAAGCGTGGAATTGCCAAATACCGTGATGCAGCAAATAAGCAAGACGATTAAAACGAGAAATGGTACAAATGCTATCATTTTCTTTCGATTTGTTTCCTTACTATGTAACCATCGGTTTCTTGCATGGTAACCGATGGTTTCTTATATGGTTACCAACGGTTCCTTACATGGTTACCTCATGATACTTATAATTCTTCACAAAAATACACAAATATACTGACAATTCAAAATATAACGCCAACAATTCATCAATTTTTGATACAAAATGATATGATTTCAATAATAATGCTTAACTTTGCAAGGAAATTAATATAGACTCAAAACAATAACCTCAAATGCTACAGAGCCGAAAGATGTTGTTAAGAATTGGATGCGCCAAAAGAATACACTGGAGTATTTGGGGCTTTGGGAAAAATTGAATAACCCAAACTTTAAAGGGGTCGAATTCAACCCCCTTTTGGCACAAGCTGGTAGCAACTCTTTCACCATGAGCCCAACTAAATGGATAGAATTAACTGCGGCTATCGGTATTTTTACAAAAAACGGAGCAAGGGGCGGTACTTATGCCCAGCGTGATATTGCCTTCAAATTTGCCAATTGGGTATCAGTTGAGTTTGAGCTTTATCTTGTCATGGAGTTTCAACGACTGAAAGCTGAGGAACAAAAGCAATTGGGTTGGACTGCCAAACGAGAACTCTCCAAAATCAACTACCATATCCATACGGATGCTATCAAGAGCCATCTGATACCAGAAGAGATAACCGCTGCACAAGCCAGTATCATCTATGCAGAAGAGGCTGACGTGCTGAATGTGGCAATGTTTGGAATGACAGCCAAGCAATGGCGCGAAGCAAATCCAGACTTGAAGGGCAATATCCGTGATTATGCAACCATCAATGAGTTGATTTGCCTCTCAAACATGGAAAACATTAATGCCGTACTTATCAATGAAGGAGTTCCACAAGGAGAAAGACTTCTGAAACTCAATCAGATTGCTATTCAGCAGATGATGGTTTTAGAGGGAAATAGTAACAGAAATCTTCTAAAATAGGTCTGAAAGTCGAACAGCAGACATCATCATGAATTAGATTCGTACAAGATACACGATTGAGTTTCTTGGTACTTGGGAGATGATACACAACCCGTATTTTAACGTGGTCGAATTTGACCACTTTACTTCCTCTCTTCGAGACAAGTCTTCAAGGTCTAAGGATTTAGGGATTTTAGGATTTTAATGATGTAAACTACGAATATCCTTTCATCCATAAATCCTTAGACCTTTAATTGTGAATTGTTTCCCATTCATTTCGTTTGAGCCATATTTGTCGCAGGGGTTGTCGTGGGGTTTCACGCAGGCTTGGGAGCCTGCACCCCACCACACCCCCTGCGATAAATATGGCATTGGTTTGCGTTTTCATTTGGGTAAGGATGCACTAATTTCTGACCACGGGGCGCACACTTTGACCGTAGAAGCGGTCGAAGTAGTACCAGCTGGCGAGGCCCGAATAGAAGTCGAGGTCGTAGGCGTAGTACGAGTAGTCCGGGTACTGCGTGGACGACCAATAGTTGCCGTAGCTACCAGCGATGTAGAGGTCGCCGTTCGAGCGGTAGCCAGCAGCGGGAATAAATATACTTTTTCCATTTGGTCCAGTAAACTTTCCTCCTTTCACACCATTCAATGTTGTCCATTCATACTTACAATTATCATCTAATTCCTTGATTTGCTCTTGGGTGGGCATTTGCCACTTACCTCCCCATTTTACATGAGCCACATCATATTGAGTTCCTCTAATATCGCTACCTATGTTTACACCTTCATAACGATAGTTTGACGAAGAATACTCTGTTTTCGTAGATGTTTCGCCCCACGCATAATACCCACCATAATCTTCTGGCTTTTTGGCATCAACATTGCAACATGCCCATTTCGTACCGCTGGGAAGTCCAAGGTCAATGACATGAGGATGGTTGTTGTCTGGACAACTGATATAAGCACGAGATGTTGTTGTCTTTGGCTGTGTTTGTGATGGTGTGGTCTTTGATTGCGAGGAAGAATCACCTATAGGATGCGTCTTTACATATTTTAATAATTTTTTAAACTCCTGTACAGAACGTGGTCCATCTTCACCAACACCCCCAGAAGGCGTTTCAAAGATGGCATAATCTGAAGCTTGAAAGTTTTCCTTATCCATTTCTTTTACAAACCACCGAACACTTGTTGTTCCATTTTCATATTCATATAAATAAAGAACAGTGCCTAATAGTTTTCCTGATTTAGTTTCTTTTAAAATCATTCTAATACAAACCTTTTCATTTAAAACCCCATGTTCCAATTCTGTAATAATATAGCTCTTGAAAAAGGTTTCTTTCTTAATAATATTGTTATAAGGGTACTTATCAAAATAAGAAGCAATGCGAAAATAAACTTTATTAGATTTCACATCAATATTTAAATCAAAAAAAGGAAACACAAAGCCCATAGGAAATACAAATGATTGAGCCCCTGCATTTATGGTACTTAGAAAGCAGAGACATACAAATAATAATTTCTTCATCATATCGTTTATTTTGTTTCATTAGTTAATAGTTTTAAATAAGTCCAATACCCCGAAAAAAGACAGAAAAAGAAACGTGGACTAATAACTTCGTCTATGCTATTGGAGGTATTGGGGATAACCTTACTATCTTAAACGAGTAAAAGCCCACGCCTTACGACGTGAGCATTAACTTTTACCCTTGACTGCTTTCTTCTAATTCCCCAATTGTCCGAAAAACAAGAATACAAAGCTAACGCTTCAATTTCTATATGTCATCATGATTTTATTCCATCATAGGCAATCATTTTACAATTTAACATGTATGTATTTCAAAAACGATATTACCGTTTTAATTGTTATGATTATGCAAAGATAAACAAAAAATTCAAGAAACATGTTATTCTCCGATTTATTTTGTAATTTTGCCTCTTGTTTTTAAATCTAACGTGATTCGTATGAACAGAAAGAATTTTTGGATGATTGCCGCCATCGTCTTCATCTGCGGCATGAGTGTGCTAACATCTTCTTGCACAGGCAGTAAGACATTGAAGAATGTGAGTGGAGTATTGGAAGAACCTGTAGTGAACAAAATACCCAAGCAAGTGGAAGAGGGATATGTGAAGACTATCAAGGTCCATCCCTTTGATATTTTGAACGACACTATCAATAACATCAACGTATGCGGCATTGGCGAATTAGACGGTGGCTTGTCAACCGAAGGATTTGGAATAATGGTGACCAAGAATGCCACTTCCACTACGTTTACCGACATCCGCAACACCCGACAGCCACGGGGTTTCTATGACGCATCTACCAGCGACCTTTGGCTGACTTCTTGCGTGATGGAAGGAACGGGAATCAATGTGGAACAACTCTACAAACTGCATTTTGGCTCGAACGACATTGCCCAAGTAGTGGCTACCATCGAGCCTTATCAGATGCAACAAAAAATATTGGAACATCTGAAATATGCCGTTGACGGGGAAGAAATCACCTTCTTTGCCGACGAAACAGAGATTGCTTCTGCCACCAACACCGTCAAGGACATGGGGGGATTTGACGAAGAAAAACCCATTTGGATAGGCGAACAGATCAGCTACAACGTGGACAACGGCAATCTACGTGTGTGCTTTGTGCCAGGTGTGAAGTTTACAACGGGGTTGGTGCTGACCTACGACGATATGCCTACCCTCTCGGCAAGCATCAAGATGGCTGAAGACGGCAGTTTCACCCTGTCTGACTTCAAGGCTGAACCAGAAGAGGCAAATCAATAAGCATTGAAGACGAAAATGAGGAAACAGCGAGAAGACACGTAGTAAAGTATCATGTTCAACTTAGCACCATGCCAGTTCCGTATATAGACATTCAAAACCTGAGCAAATCCTTCGGCGCACAGGTTCTTTTTGAGAACATTTCTTTCTCTGTAGCCGAGGGACAGAGAGTGGGCTTCGTTGCCAAAAACGGCACGGGAAAATCTACGCTGCTCTCCGTGCTGACGGGAAAGGAAGGTCACGACTCTGGAGACATCATCTACAAGCGAGACCTGAAGATTGGTTACTTGGAACAATCGCCACGTTTCGACCCCAACGAATCTGTACTCGATGCTTGTTTCAACCACCAAGGCAATGAGGAACGGGTGCTGAGAGCCAAGCAGATACTTACCCAACTGAAGATCAAGGACCTGAACCAACCGATGGGACAATTGAGTGGCGGGCAACAAAAACGCGTGGCTCTCGCCAACGTACTCATCACCGAGCCCGAATTTCTGGTTCTCGACGAGCCAACCAACCACTTAGACTTGGAGATGATAGAATGGTTGGAGGGATTTCTGTCACGAGGTAACAAAACGTTGCTGATGGTAACGCACGACCGATTCTTTCTCGACCGTGTCTGCAATATTATCATCGAGTTAGACGACCAACAATTGTACACTTACCGTGGCAATTACAGTTACTATTTGGAAAAACGGCAACAACGAATCGACAATGCTCGGGCAGAAGTGGCTCGCGCCAACAACCTCTATCGCACAGAGTTGGAATGGATGAGGCGTATGCCCCAGGCTCGTGGACATAAGGCTCGCTACCGTGAAGAGGCATTCTACGAACTGGAGAAAGTTGCCAAGAGACGCATCGAAGAACGGCAAATCCGACTGAAAGCCAGTAAGGTTTACATCGGTTCCAAGATTTTCGAATGCCAATACGTATCGAAAGCGTTTGGCGAAAACGTCATCTTGAAGGACTTTTACTATAATTTCGCCCGTTTCGAGAAGATGGGAATCGTAGGCAGAAATGGCACGGGCAAATCTACTTTCATCAAACTCCTATTGGGTTTGGAGCCTTTAGATTCGGGAAAATTCGACATTGGCGAGACCGTCCGTTTCGGCTATTTCTCGCAAGAAGGACTGAAGTTCAACGAAGACCAAAAGGTAATAGACATCGTGCGGGGCATTGCCGAATACATCAACTTGGGCAACGGCAAGCAGATGAGTGCTTCACAATTCTTGCAATATTTCCTGTTCACCCCAGAGCAACAATATAATTATGTGTATAAGCTCAGTGGTGGAGAGAAACGCAAGTTGTATCTCTGCACCGTCTTGATGAAAAATCCCAATTTCCTGGTGCTCGACGAGCCTACCAACGACCTCGACATTCAGACCCTGCAAGTATTGGAAGAATATCTGCAAGACTTTGCCGGATGCGTGATTGTGGTAAGCCACGACAGATACTTCACCGACAAGGTGGTAGATCATCTTTTGGTGTTTCACGGTCAGGGAGACATTCAGGATTTCCCAGGCAACTACTCCCAATACAGGGAATGGAAAAGCCTTCACTCTGACGAAGAGAATGCGCAAAAGAAAGAAAACAACAAAACCAACAATGTACAGAAAAAGTCCAGACGAGACGTCTCCCAACGCAAAATGACGTATAAGGAGAGGTTGGAGTTTGCACAATTGGAAAAAGACATCGCCACTCTCGAAGAAGAACAGCAACGTATAGAGGAAGCACTTTGTAGCGGAACGCTCTCCGTAGATGACCTTACCGAGAAGAGTAAACGACTGTCTGCCATCAAAGACGAAATAGACGAGAAGACCATGAGATGGTTAGAACTGAGCGAAATAGAATCATGAACACTTACGACACTTACATATTCGATTTAGACGGCACGTTGCTCAATACGCTCAACGACCTATATACCAGTTGCAACTATGCCCTACGCACCCACGGAATGCCAGAGAGAACCTTGGAAGAGGTGAGGATGTTTGTAGGAAACGGCGTGAGGAAACTCATGGAAAGAGCTGTTCCCCATGGAACAGACCATCCAGCGTTTGAGGAAACATTACAGACATTCCGCCAACATTATCTTTTACATAATTTAGACACCACTCTCCCCTATCCCGACATCATGGATGTATTGAGGCAACTCAAGAGAGAAGGAAAGCAACTGGCTGTGGTAAGCAACAAATTCTATGCGGCAACGCAGGATTTATGCCAACATTTCTTCAGCGAAACAATAGATGTGGCTATCGGAGAACGGGAAGACATCAGGAAAAAACCTGCACCCGATACGGTACTGGAAGCCATACGCCAACTGAATGCGAAGAAGGAAGGTGCCGTATATGTGGGAGACAGCGACGTGGATATTGAAACAGCTCACAACTGTGGCATTCCCTGTATCAGCGTGTTATGGGGCTTCAGGGACAAAGACTTTCTGATGGCTCATGGAGCCACTACTTGCATCTCTTCTCCATTAGATTTACTGAACGCAAACACCATGTTTACCGACAACAAACATAAGGGATGAGAACGACAAACACCATGTTTACGCAAGCACAAAGAACAGCCCATACTGACAAATGCCAAACAGAAGATAAAAAGGCAAATCTTGGATATTGACAATTATTAAATAAATAAGGTACATATTTTCGGAAAAATATAGTAACTTTGCATCCGAATTATCGAAATTATAATCATTTTATGGCACAAGAAGACGTTTTTAAGAAAATAATAAGCCATTGCAAAGAATATGGTTTTGTTTTCCCCAGCAGTGAAATTTATGATGGACTGGCTGCCGTTTACGATTACGGACAGAACGGCGTGGAACTGAAAAACAACATCAAACAATATTGGTGGAAGAGCATGGTATTGCTCCACGAGAACATTGTGGGCATTGACTCTGCCATCTTCATGCACCCTACCATCTGGAAAGCTTCCGGACACGTAGATGCATTCAACGACCCACTGATTGACAACCGCGACTCGAAGAAACGCTATCGTGCTGACGTGCTGATTGAGGAGCAAATCGCCAAGTACGACGAAAAGATACAGAAAGAGGTAGAGAAAGCCCGCAAACGTTTCGGCGATGCTTTCGATGAAGCTAAGTATTTGGAGACCTCTCCACGTGTGGCAGAGACCAAAGCCAAGAGAGATGCCCTGCACGCCCGTTTCACTGAGGCTATGCAAGGACCAGACCTTGAGATGCTGAAGCAAATCATCCTCGATGAAGAGATTGTAGATCCCATCAGCGGAACGAAGAACTGGACGGATGTTCGCCAGTTCAACTTGATGTTCTCTACAGAGATGGGAGCCTCTGCCGATGCTTCCATGAAAGTTTACTTACGCCCAGAGACCGCACAAGGTATCTTCGTGAACTATCTGAATGTGCAGAAGACTGGCCGTATGAAGATTCCTTTCGGTATAGCCCAAATCGGTAAGGCATTCCGTAACGAGATCGTGGCTCGCCAATTTATCTTCCGTATGCGTGAGTTTGAGCAGATGGAAATGCAATTCTTCGTGAAACCAGGTACTGAACTCGACTGGTTCCCGAAATGGAAGCAAACTCGTATGGCTTGGCACCAAGCTCTGGGATTTGGCGCAGAGAACTATCGTTTCCACGACCATGAGAAACTGGCTCACTATGCCAATGCTGCAACCGACATCGAGTTTAAGATGCCATTCGGATTCAAGGAAGTGGAAGGTATTCACAGCCGTACCAACTTCGACTTATCACAACATGAGAAGTACTCAGGCAAGAGCATTAAGTACTTTGACCCACAAACCAACGAGAGCTATGTGCCATACGTGATTGAGACATCTATCGGTGTTGACCGTATGTTCCTTTCCATCATGTGCCACTCTTACCAGGAAGAGAAGTTGGAGAATGGAGAGACACGCGTAGTATTGAAGTTGCCAGCAGCGTTGGCTCCCGTGAAATGCGCCGTGTTCCCATTGGTTAAGAAAGACGGTCTGCCAGAAAAGGCTCGCGAGATTGTGGATGAATTGAAATTCCATTTCAATACACATTACGAGGAAAAAGACACTATCGGCAAGCGTTATCGTCGCCATGATGCCATCGGAACTCCTTTCTGCGTGACTGTTGACCACGATTCGCTCAACGATAACTGCGTAACGTTGCGCTATCGTGACACGATGGAACAGAAACGTGTGCCTATCAATGAGTTGCGTGCCATCATCGAAGACCAAGTGAGCATTTCAAGTTTACTCAAGAAACTTTAATCACAGAATAACGAATGAAGAAAGGAACGCTTATCAACCAAGTAATGTGCCATTGGTTGCCAACCAATGGAAAAAACAAGGAAATAGCCACCTATACGAAAGGAGTGTTCAGGATGTTGTTATCAGCATTCATCATTCTCCATTCTTCATTCTTGGTTTCCTGTAGCGAACACAACAACACAGAGGAGGAGTTTGTCAATTGGAAAGAGAAGAACGAGAAGTATTTCGAGAATCTCTACACGCAAACCCAACAGAAGATTGCCAATAACGACAAGGATTGGAAAATTATCACGAATTGGTCTTTGCAAGACAGCATTGCCAAGAAATCCTACAATCACATCATCGTTCATGTATTGGAAGAAGGTAGTGGCAGTGGCTATCCTATGTACACAGACTCCGTGAGAGTTCATTATTCCGGTAAACTTCTCCCTTCCACGAATTTCCCCACGGGATATATATTCAACAAATCATACGTAGGAACGTTCAACTCAGCTACCGCCGTCCCCTCTACCTTCAGATGTTCATCGCTGACGGCAGGTTTCGCTACGGCAATCATGAATATGCGAATAGGAGACCGTTGGGAGATTTATGTACCGTATCAATTGGGATATGGAGTAAACGGCTCTACTGACAGCAACGGGAAAAGCCTCATTCCAGGTTATTCAACCTTGATATTTGAAGTTACACTGAAAGCTTTCTATCGGGCAAATGAAACTCCCCCATCGTTTCAATCCAAGCAAATAAACGGTTGGATCGAGGAATAAACACTCTTATATAAATGTGGAATATATCTTTCAACGATATATTCCATATTTTTTTGGTGAAAAAACACATTGTGTGCGAACACAATTATTTGATTTATATCAAAAAAGGGGTAGTATTTATGTATAATCTATTCAAAAAGCTTGTCTGTGTCCGCAAACAGTAGTACCTTTGCATCGTCAAAAGGAACAAAAGGTGATCTTTGAGAGAATAGAGAAAGCATAGAGAGATAACAAATAACAGACTTCAATTTCCATTTAGGTTTTAGTTAATAATAAAAGATTGTTTTTAGAAAAAGTCTCAAGCTGTGAAGCTCGGACAATGTTTAATTTAAAGTAAAGAAAGGATAACAAAATGACACTAACAGGTATTTGTACATTGATGATGATCACTACTGCAGTGATTTTATTAGTTGACAGAACTACTGAAGAACGCTAACGTTCTGTCTAATGAAAAAGCAAAAGTAAAAAATTGATATTCAGGGAACGGCCGCAACTTTCGTTGCGGTCGTTTTTCGTTTGTATCTGCTCTAACCTTTACCGATATATTACGATTTGGTCAGTTTAACTTTATTTATGTCGCATGGATAATGTTTTTTGTTGATTATAGCCTATATTTGTGACAAAATTGATACATAATAGAAAAGAGTGCCATCATGACGAGACTCTGTTCTATGCAAAGTAGATCATTTATTCATGAAGAACAAAAGGATTTATGTAGCAAGTAGTTGGCGAAACGAATACTACGATGAAGTTGTGAAATGCCTACGCAAGGTTGGGCATGATGTTTACGATTTCAGAAACCCACCATCTGGCGATGAAGGATTCAAGTGGAGTCATGTAGGAGAAGATTACATGGATTGGTCTCCACAAGAATATCGTGAGCGATTACATGATCCCAAGGCAGAACGACAATTCAGCAACGACATCAAGGCTATGCTCTCATGTGATACTTGTGTCTTGGTGTTACCCTGTGGCAGAAGCGCCCATACCGAAGCTGGTTGGTTTGCAGGAAAATGGAAACGGGTATTGGTTTACATCCCCGTGAAACAAGAGCCCGAACTGATGTATAAGTTATTCGACGGAATTTGCTGTACGTTAGAAGAATTGGTGAATGCCTTAGAAGAATAAGTCATAAGTATTTATGAAAAGATTATTGATTGTATTCATTGCCTCACTGATGGTACTCAGCAGTTCTTCACAGACTCTTAACACAGACAGTATCATGGCAACTGCCGAAAAAGTAGTGAATTACTTCATGACTCACTACCCTGATGTGGGAGCCGATAGCTATGTAGGTGGGAAAAAGCGAAATAGCAGAATATGGACACGTGGTGTCTTTTATGAAGGATTGCTCAATATCTATCGTGAAAAACAACAGGAGGAATGGTTGAAATACACTATCGACTGGGGTGATTTTCATGATTGGTACAGTTGTTCTGACTCCCAAAAGCGACATGCGGATTTCCAATGTTGTGGACAAGCATACTTGCAAATGTATTTGATGGACAAGACGCAATCTAAACGTATGTCACATATCAAGATGCGTATTGACGACATGCTGAAATCCAACAAAATTGACGATTGGTACTGGATAGATGCCATACAGATGGCAATGCCTGTCTTCGCCATGCTGGGCACCATCACGGACGATGATGCTTATTGGGAGCGCATGTATGAGATGTACCAGTTTACTCGTAACCAACATGGAGGGGAACGAAAGGGAGGAGGCAAGCCTTTATTCAATACTGCCACCGGACTATGGTATCGTGACTATCAGTTTGACCCGCCTTATCACGACCTGAAAGAGACTGATAAAGACTGTTATTGGAGCAGGGGCAATGGTTGGGTTTACATGGCTTTGGCGCGTGTCTTACAATTTACGCCCAATGATGAGCGTCACCGACAAGAATACATCAATGATTTTATTCTCATGAGCGAGGCTTTGTTAAACTGCCAACGCCCAGACGGGTCATGGAACGTAAGTTTGGCTGCTCCCACCAACTATGGAGCAGAAGGCAGTGAAGGACCAGAAATGACTGGTACATCTCTCTTTGTCGGAGGTATGGCTTATGGGGTGCGCACGGGATTGCTCGACAGCACCAAGTATATGCCAGCTATTTGTAGAGGTTGGCAATCCATGAATCATGCTGTTCATCAAGACACTGGCTTTATTGGTTACTTGCAAGGCACGGGTTCCAAACCTGAAGATGGAGGTATAATCACCTACAATTCCATTCCTAATTTCGAGGATTTTGGCTATGGTTGTTGGCTGTGGGGAGCAGCCGAAATCCATGCTTTGGCAAACCAACAACAAAGTTTGGTCGATGGCATTCATGCAATCAGCATGTCGCACGATCATCGTTACCACGACTTACAGGGAAGGCCGATAACCCATCCTATCAAAGGTAACATCTATGTGCATCAGGGAAAAGTGATTGTTTACCAAGGAAAATAGCAAAATGATTCTAAAAAACACGAGACATCAAGCACAAATAACTTTCATCTTGTTATTTGGCATGTTTTTTGTTTAAATTATCTATATACATTTATTAATATGCAAATCATAAAAGATAAAGAATACGGAGGCGAGCGCCCTCTTTTTGAATCCCATCATCTCAGATTAGAGAACGTAACAATTACCGACGGCGAATCTGGCATCAAGGAATGTTCTGACATTGAGGCAGACAATTGCAAGTTTTATGGAAAATATCCTTGGTGGCACGTAGATGGAAGCGTTATCACCAATTGCTATTTTGCCCCTGGCAGTAGGTCTGCCATTTGGTATTCCAATCACATGAAGATGAAAGACTGTGTGATAGACGGCCCTAAGTTCTTTCGTGAGATGAACGACTTGGAATTGGAAAACGTCACCATCAACGATGCTGACGAAACATTCTGGAAAGTCAACGGCATTCGTGCCAAGGACCTTACTCTTCACGATGGTACATATCCTTTCATGTTCAGTGAAAACATTTATATCGACGGATTGGTTTCGGATTCCAAGTATGTTTTCCAATATTGCAAGAACGTAGAATTACACAATGCCAAGATTGTCACGAAAGATTCTTTCTGGGAATGTGAGAACATCACCATCTATGATTCTGAACTTGATGGTGAATATTTAGCTTGGCACTCCAAAAACGTAAAATTGGTAAACTGTCATCTTGCAGGTGAGCAATTACTCTGTTATGCCGACAATCTGGTACTGGAAAACTGCACTTTCGATGAGGCTTGCGACCGTACCTTTGAGTATTCTACCGTAAACGCAGACATTCGCGGAAAGATTACCAACATCAAGAATCCCACAAGCGGACATATCATTGCCGATGAGATTGGCTCTGTTACCATCGACGAGAACATTCGCCAACCAGCCAATTGCATCATCGAGACAAGAAAGCAATGACTTTTTAACGATTCATTCATACAAATACGATATTTCACCATGCCTACATACGATTTTGACAAACTCACGCTGCGCCGCAACACCAATTCCGTGAAATGGGATGAGGCCACTGACGCACAAGTGATTCCTTTATGGGTGGCTGACATGGACTTTGAAGCAGCTCCATGTATCACAAAGGCTCTTCAGCAACGAGTTGAACATGGCATTTTCGGTTACACGTTAGTCCCTGATTCTTACTACGTGTCTATCATCAATTGGTTTAAGAGAAGACACCAATGGATCATCAAACGTCAATGGATCATTTATACCACGGGGGTAGTTCCTGCTATCTCTGCCATTGTCAAAGCCATGACAAAGCCTGGCGATAAGGTGGTTATCCAAACTCCCGTTTACAATTGTTTCTTCTCCAGTATTCGCAACAACGGATGCGAAATCGTGGAGTCACCATTAGTGGTTGATTACTCTCACGAAGACGCTCCTACTTATCAGATAGATTTTGACGACTTGGAAAGAAAGGTGTCAGACCCTGCGGTGAAGTTATTCATCCTCTGCAATCCTCACAACCCGGCAGGAAGGGTATGGAAGCGAGATGAACTGGAGCGTATGAACGACATTTGCATGAAGCATGGTGTCAAGGTATTGAGCGACGAGATACATTGCGAATTGACAATTGGCAATCACAAGTTCATCCCATTTGCATCTATCTCCAAGGAATGTCAGGATAATTCCATCACGTGCAACTCACCATCCAAATCGTTTAACATCGCCGGATTGCAAATAGCTAACATTATCTCCAATGATGAAGAAACACGCAAGAAGATAGACCGCGCCATCAACGACAACGAGATTTGCGATGTCAATCCCTTCGGTGTCGTTGCGTTACAAGCTGCCTACAATGAGGGTGAGCCTTGGCTTTTGGAACTCAATCAATACTTAGAAGAGAATTACAAGACCTTACGCACATTTTTCAAGCAATGCCTACCCCATCTGAAAGTGTTCCAATTAGAAGGCACCTATCTTGTATGGGTTGACATCACAGCCACAAGAAAAAGCGCAGACGAAGTGACTCATCTTTTATTGAAAGAAGGTAAGGTAATGGTAAACAGCGGAACGATGTATGGAAAAACCGCTGGCGAAGGTTTTATTCGCATCAACATCGCATGTCCTCGAAGTAGGATGATGGAAGGATTGGAAAGAATAGCAAATGTGCTTCAGTAACTACCAATAATCATTCACACCCAAGATTTTATATAAAAAATGGCGAGCCAATTGGTTCGCCATTTTTAGAATCCCAACAAGCGGAACACTCTATCTGTTACTCCTGCCAAGCTCTGTACGAATGCGCCGGCATTCTTGCCAGCCGTAGAAAGATATTCTTGATCGTTCATGAAACGAGACATCACTTGTCGGAAGTCATCTGCCGTAGAAATATCAAAGCCACCGCCAGCAGCCTTCAAGCCTTGTGCTTCTTGGAACTTCTTGTTGTTCGGACCGAATATAACAGGAATATCCCATACGGCGGCTTCCAACACATTGTGAATACCCACGCCAAAGCCACCGCCCACGTATGCCACATCGCCATAGTGGTAGATGCTCGACAGCAAACCGAAACAATCCACTATCAGACATTCTGCCTTGGCAGCACTCTCAAGTGTAGCTTGCGTATATCTGATGGTATTCCGCTTCAGTTTCGACAAAATCTGCGTCAAATGGTCTTCACCAATCACATGAGGGGCAATTATCAGTTTCCAATCCTTATGTTCATTGAAGAAGTTGATGAAGATATCCTCATCAGGAGGCCAACTCGATCCTGCCACAAACACCTTGCATGGAGAGTCGCCACGCACGAATGCCTCAACGATGGGGAGTTGCTTTGCCTGTTCCTTGATTTGCAACACACGGTCGAAGCGTGTATCTCCCACCACGTCCACATTGGTGATACCGATAGTTGCCAACAAATCCTTACTTTCCTCATTCTGCACGAAGAAACGTGAAAAACACTTCAGCACGTAGGCATATTGGTGTCCATACCACTTGAAGAATATCTGGTCTTCACGGAAAATACTCGAAACGCTGTAAACTGGAACATTGCGGTGCTTCAGGATATGCAAGTAATTATACCAAAACTCATACTTGATGAAGAATGCCATGCAGGGTCGGATGGTTCTCAAGAACTTACGCGAGTTGCCTATGGTATCTATCGGCAGATAGCAAATGATGTCTGCTCCTTGGTAGTTCTTTCGCACCTCATAACCTGATGGTGAGAAGAATGTCAACAGTATCTTATATTCAGGATGATTCTTGCGCAATAGTTCCATCAATGGGCGACCTTGCTCGAACTCACCCAATGACGCGGCATGAAACCACACGTACTTTGCTTGCGGATCTACTTTCTCCTTCAACACGCTAAAGGCATTGCGCTCTCCTTGCCACATCGTCTTCACCTTTTTGTTGAAAAGACTCGCTACGGCAACACCCAACTGGAACAAGTAGATAGCAATCTGATACATTTCTTCCTTTTTATTTCAATGTTTCAATGGCACGGTTCAATCGTTTCAACGTTTCCTCCTTGCCGAGGAAAGCGGAAATGTCAAACATACCTGGTCCCTTACCGATACCTACGAGAGCCAAGCGGAAAGCATTCATCACGTCTCCAAGCTTATATTGCTTGTCTTCCACCCACTTCATCACCACAGGTTCTTGGCCTTCTACCGTAAAGTCGTCAATGCCCTTGAGCACTTCGGCGAGTTCCGACATCTGTTGTGCGGAGTATTCCTTCCAACGTTTCTTCACGGTCTTCTCATCGTATTCCGTAGGAGAAATAAAGAAGAACGAGCAGAGTGGCCATAGCTCCTTGACAAAGCTCACACGGTCTTTCATCATCTCTACCACCTTCACCACACGTTCCATGGGTACGTCTATGCCATTATTGGCAACGATGGGTGCGAAGAGTGCGGCAATTTCCTCATTGCTTTTCTTGAGGATATATTCATGGTTGAACCAAATGCCTTTTTGATAGTCAAACTTGGCTCCTGCCTTAGAGCAACGGCTGATGTCGAAAGCTTCCACCAATTCATCGAGTGTGAACATCTCTTGTTCCGTTCCGGGATTCCATCCCAACAAAGCCAAGAAGTTGATAACAGCCTCCGGGAAATAGCCACTCTCGCGGTAGCCACTTGAAATCTCACCACTCTTGGGGTCGTGCCATTCCAATGGGAACACGGGGAATCCCAGACGGTCACCATCACGTTTGCTCAACTTACCCTTACCTTCTGGTTTCAGCAACAAGGGCAGATGGGCAAAGGCAGGCATGGTATCTTGCCAACCGAAAGCCTCATACAGCAACACGTGCAACGGAGCACTGGGCAACCACTCTTCACCTCGAATGACGTGGGTGATTTCCATCAGGTGGTCGTCAACGATATTTGCCAAGTGATAGGTAGGCAACTCGTCAGCACTCTTATACAACACTTTATCGTCGATGATGTCACTCTTGATGACCACCTCACCACGTATCATGTCGTGTACATGCACCTCTACTCCTGGTGTTACCATGAAGCGCACCACGTATTGCTCGCCTTCGTCAATGCGACGCTGCACTTCCGTTGCCTCCATCGTCAATGAATTGCGCATCAGCATTCTCGTATGAGCATCGTATTGGAAATTCTGTATCTCGTTGCGCTTGGCTTCCAATTCCTCTGGTGTATCAAAGGCAATGTAAGCCTTTCCTGCGGCAAGAAGTTGGTCCACGTATTTCTTATAGATGGCGCGTCGCTCACTCTGGCGATAAGGACCGTGCTCTCCTCCGAAGCTCACACCCTCGTCAAACTTGATACCGAGCCACCTAAACGACTCGATGATATAATCTTCTGCTCCAGGAACAAAACGATTGGAATCTGTATCTTCAATTCTGAACACAAAATCACCATGATGCTGACGGGCAAACAGGTAATTAAACAACGCCGTACGTACTCCACCAATATGCAATGGTCCAGTAGGACTTGGTGCAAAGCGCACCCTAACTTTTCTTTCGGTCATCATAACAATTAATTAGCTTGGGGCAAAAATTGACGAAAATCAATGCCCAAGACGAAAATTTTATGCAAAAATAATATTTTTTTTTCAGTTTTCTATATTTTTTTGGTATTTTCGCAGCATAAAAGCCAGAATAAGAAACAAATGTACACTTTCAATACATCAAACGGACATTTTTGGAGAAATTTCTTCACTCAAGTGATTTTGCTTTTCGTCACGGTGTTGCTCATCGTTTGGTTCCTTCCAAGAAACGACGGGCCCGTATTCCGATACGACGTGGGCAAACCGTGGATGTATGGTTCGTTGATTGCCAGTTTTGACTTCCCCATCTTCAAGACCGACGAAACGATCAAGGAAGAACAAGACTCGCTTACCAAACAGTTCCAACCTTATTACTTTTACGACAATAACGTAGAGAAAAAGCAAATAGAGACGTTTCTCAAGGATTTCCACGACGGTCTTCCTGGACTGCCCTCCGTCTATAAGTCTATCATCTGCGAAAGACTACATTTGCTGTATCAAAAGGGTATCATTAAGACACCTGAATATAATACTTTGAACAAGGATACGTCAAATATGGTTCGAGTGGTGGCTAACAAGCAAGCCGTCAGTCTGCAAATCAATAAGATTTTCTCTGTCTTCACGGCTTACGAGCAGTTGTTTCAAGACCATCGGTTAGAACCTCACAAACAACTGCTGCAACGGTGCAACCTCAACAATTACATCGAACCTAACCTAATCTACGACAAGGAACGCAGTGAGACCGAACTCAACGACTTGCTCAGCGGTATATCTCAAGCCAGCGGATTGGTGCTCAGTGGACAGAAAATCGTGGACAGGGGCGACATTGTGGATGAACATACATATTTGGTGCTGAACTCCTTGGAGCGAGAGATGAAACGACTCAACGATGCCGACTCGAAGATGACTATCACGTTGAGCGGACAAATCATCTTCGTAACACTCCTGATATTGTTGTTCACCTTATATATAATATTGTTCCATCACGCCTATTTTGACAAACTGCGTAGCATCTTGATGCTGTATTCGCTCATCATCATCTTCCCTGTCTTGGTGTCGCTAATGGTGTCGCACAACTTTTTCAGCATCTATATCCTGCCTTTTGCCATCGTGCCAATCTTCATCCATATTTTCTTAGACTCCAGAACGGCATTCGTGTCTCATCTCGTCATGATTCTCATCTGTGCGGCGGCGGTGAAATACCAATACGAGTTTATCATCATCCAATTGGTGGCTGGATTGGTAGCCATCTATTCATTGCGCGAATTGTCAAGCAGGGCTCAAGTGTTCAAGACTGCTATCTTGGTAACGGTGTCGAGCGCAGCCATCTACGTGGCAATGCAACTCATGCAGGGTTACGACATCATGAACATAGACACCGACATGTTTTATTACCTCATCGTCAATGGTATCTTGCTGTTGCTTGCCTATCCGTTGATGTACTTAATAGAACGAATGTTTGGCTTCATTTCAAGTGTCACACTCTTTGAATTGGCAAACACCAACAGGGGATTGCTGCGCCATCTGAGTGAGGTGGCTCCTGGTACTTTCCAGCATTCTATCACGGTGGGCAACTTAGCCTCAGAGATTGCTAATAAGATTGGTGCCAATAGTCTGTTGGTCCGTACCGGCGCTTTGTATCATGACATCGGAAAAATGAACAGTCCTGCTTTTTTCATCGAAAACCAAGCGGGTGTGAACCCTCTCGATAATATGCCGTACCAGGAATGTGCGAGAATCGTCATCAGTCATGTCACAGAAGGTATCAAACTGGCAGAGAAAGCCAATATCCCTGCCGACATCAAAGACTTTATCCTCACCCACCACGGAAAGGGTATGGCAAAGTTCTTCTATATCAAATACAAGAACGAGCATCCCGACGAGGAGGTGGACACTGAGCCATTCACTTATCCTGGTCCTAATCCCTCTACACGTGAGCAAGCCATCCTGATGATGGCAGATACCGTAGAAGCTGCCTCACGTTCCTTACAGGATTATACGGAGGAGAGCATTCGGGCATTGGTCAACAAGTTGATAGACAACCAAATGAACGAGGGATTCTTCCACGAGTGTCAAATCACTTTCCGTGAGATTGCCACTGCCAAGGATGTATTGACAGAGAAACTGATGGCTATTTATCATACTCGCATCAAGTATCCTGAATTAAACACCAAACCAGACCCCTCTAAACTGGATAAGAACAAGAAGAAAAAGAAAAGAAGGTTCTAAAAATGCCGTCGGCATAAACCCTGATTCTCTATCTTCTAAGTCTAAGGATTTATTTGCCGCAATCAAGGAAAGATGCCGATAGGCATTTCTCCTTCATTGTGGCAAACAAATTGAGCCAAATCTTCAATTATACATTGTGAATTATCAATTATGAATTATCAATTGTGAATTATAAATTGTGAATTATAAATTGTGAATTATAAATTGTGAATTATAAATTGTGAATTATAAATTGTGAATTATAAATTGTGAATTATAAATTGTGAATTATAAATTATGCCATTATCATTTCGCACACTACAAGGGTTAAGTGTGCAAGATTTTTTCGCACACATTCATGTTTTTGTGCAAGATTTTACAGATATTTTGTTAACGCGAGTTAAATGTAAAGTAAAAATATCTGATATATGCGGCAATATAGATACTTTTGCAAATATTTTTTAAAGGTATTTAAGATGAATAAGTTAAAATTAGTCATTTTGACGATTGTTTTATCAGGTAACACAGCTTTTGCTGGAGGTATTTTAACAAACACAAATCAAAGTGTAAACTTCTTACGTAATCCAGCTCGCGACGCTGCCATCGGTCTCGATGGCGTCTATTCTAACCCCGCTGGTGTAGCATTCCTCAGCGACGGTCTTCACTTAGGCTTCAATTGGCAATATGCTCACCAAACTCGTACGATTACATCTACCAATGAGCTTTTCGCATTGGGTCAAAAGAATAACGGACAAACGACCAAATCATTCGAGGGCGTTGCCAATGCTCCTATCATTCCTTCATTGCAAGGAGCATACAACAAAAACAATTGGTCGTTCCAATTCAACTTCTCCGTACCTGGTGGTGGAGGAAAATGTGAGTTTGACCAGGGTATCGGTTCTTTTGAAACGGTCGTTGGTGCCATTGCCAACCGCCTTATCCAAACATCCACCTCTCTCAACTCACAACTCTCAGCATTAGGAGCAAGCGTTCCTAACGTTACTGGCTACGACGTGGATGCTTACATGAAAGGCAAGCAATTCTACTTTGGATTACAAATCGGTGCAGCACGTAAAATCAACGAGCATCTTTCTGTCTATGGTGGCTTGCGTCTGCTTTACGGTACGGCTTCATACGAGGCTCGCCTCAACAACATCCGCGTGATGAATGGCAACACGGGAATGACCCTTCCTCAATATTTCGAGGGAATAACCAAAGGACTTGTTGATGCCAAGACGAATATCACACACATGGGTGACCAAATTCAAGCTGGCATTAATCAATATGTTCAGGGCTTCATGCAAGCTGGAATGTCTCAAGAACAAGCAATGGCTACTCCTGAAGTGCAAGCTCTCGTACAAAAAGGGCAACAGTTACAAACTGCCGGTGCATCATTGCAGGCAGCAAGTGACCAACTCACTGCCAGCGCAGAGACTCTCGCCCCCTACTCCAATGGTATGAACCTGAAGAGTGACCAAACGGGTTGGGGTATCGCTCCTGTCCTTGGTATCGACTATAAGATAAGCAACTTCAATTTTGCCGCTAAATATGAGTTTAAGACACGTATGCGCATGAAAAACAATTCTGACCTGAAGGAAGCTACCGTGATTTCTGCAACCAACAAGTTTGTCGATGGCACGAGTGTACCAGAGGATTCTCCCGCGCAATTGGCTCTCGGCGCACAGTGGGAAATGGTTCCTGGCGTAAGACTGAACTTGGGCTATCATCACTTCTTCGATAAGGATGCTCACTGGTATCAACATAGCGAGAAACTGCTGGATGGTGACACCAATGAGTATTTGGCAGGTGCAGAATGGGATATTACCGACAAGCTGCAAGTGAGTGGTGGTGCACAGATCACTCGCTACGGACTCTCCGACCAATATATGAACGACATGTCATTCGTGGTTAACTCTTGGACATTCGGTCTCGGTGTAGGCTATCAAGTATCTAACATGGTGAAGCTCAATGCCGCTTATTTCCAGACGAACTACAGCAACTACGACATGAATACGCCACAACAGAGCATGAGTGGTCTTGGTTTGACCATCCCTGCTGGCAAGAACTCCTTCACCCGTACAAACCGCGTAGTTGGCGTAGGTGTAGAAGTGACGATTTAGTTAGTAGTGAGAGAAAAAGAGGTGAGAGGTGAGAGATATATCTTGCCGATTGAGATTATTATTCAATAATCAATATACTAAGTCTAAGGATTTGGGGATTTTAG
>DJXW01000014.1:73697-84087 GCA_002449845.1 Prevotella sp. UBA6994 | reverse complement strand
CTAAAATCCCCAAATCCTTAGACTTTTAATTAAAAATTGAAAATTAAAGATTCAGAATTATTCCGACAAAAAAGGGTTAGGGATTTCTTGCAAAATAGAAATGGGAAGCGGGGAAATTGGGTTAAAACGGGAGAAAAAGCGTGTTTTTCATCGTAACATAGCATGTTACGCACGTAACTATGTATGTTACGAGCGTAACTATATGAGTTATGACCGTAACTATATATGTTACGGGTGCTAACTTTATATGTTATGAAGGGCAAAAAAGTGGGTGTTTTGAGGTAAAAACATGCTTTATCCCGCTGTCATCAAAAGACAGAAAATCACAAACACCTGATTTTCAGCACATTACTAAAACATCGAAAAATAAGCGTTTTTTCAACCAATTCTATAGTTGTTTGAAAAAACGCCCGTATTTTGAGGGGTAAATTGTCAGTTTGTTTTACAAGTAGTGAGAGGTGAGAACGTAGAGAAAAAGAGGTGAGAGGTGAGGGGTGAGAGGTGAGAGATATGCTTTTCCCGTAAAATCTCAATCGCAAAGACATATCTCTTACCTCTCACCCCTCACCTCTCACCTCTAAATACCTCACACCCCTCCTTCTCTACATTCTCACTCCTCATCCCACACGCTGACGTTCATCATTTGCGTGTCTTCGTCAGCATCGGGGAGGTTATTGGGCTTGGCGAACTGGTCGTGAGTAGAGCCTTCGCCGAGCCCATATCCCATGACATATTCCGAGGACACGAAGTCGAGGGAGTCAGTCTGTGGTTTGATATAAATTCTTTTGTTGTTCATATACCGACGATATTACTTCACGATTACCGCCTTGCCGTTGTGGATATAGATACCCTTCGTGGCGGGCTTACCCTGTAGCTGAACGCCCTGAATGCTGTACCATGCGCCATTCTCAGCCCTTGCACCTACGGTGTTGATACCAGTCACCTCACTCTCAGCATCATCGAAGGTCAACGTCAAAGCCTTGGCACTGTTGCCAGAAGGCAAGAGATAATAAGCCTTGTTAGCATTGAGCGTAGAACCTGTATATTTGTAGAAGTTGATATAGTGGTCGCTACCCTTTCCGAGAGTATAGACTGTTCCAGGTGTAGTTGCTATCACGTCAGCAACAGCAGTATTCTCCAAGCATCCAGAGAGATAGCTGTTTGGTCTTGATGATGGTAATGGGTCAGCCTCACCTATCACTGGGAAGTCATAGCTACCAGAGTTTCCTTGAATAATAACGGCGGTGTTGGCAGGAATCGTATTGTTCAGACGGGCAGCCCTCATCTCCGTACCATTCATGGCATAGATGTAATACACGCCCAAGAGGTCTGGGTCATACTTATCGTATGGAATAAACAAAGGTTCATCAAGATAGAGTGTCGTCAAACCTACGGAACTGATATTTACCTTGAATACTCTTGATGTAACCGAACCCGTAAGAGGAATCTCCACACTGGGAGCACTGGGAGTAGTCAAGGTAAGTGTACCCGAATAATCACCTTCTTCACTTGGATTGAAGGTAACGGTTATATTACCACCATCACCGCTTGCATCATCAATGCTAATAGAAGTCTTATCGATAGAGAAAACATTTCCTTCCGAATTGGTGACTGTTGCGCTAATAACATCCTTCAAGTTTACACCTTTCACATTAACCGTCTCTGTCACTGGTGTTCCTTTCGTTGTGGTGAAAGAAAGTGAAGTGGGGGCTGCTGTAATAACGGCGGGATTTAGTGGGGTGGCGAAAGCAATTTCGCAAAGATTACCTCGATATAAGGCACACTCTATTTCATAATACTTAGATGTTGTTAAATCTTCTGATTTATAGGTAAAGTTACCACTACCAGATTTGTATTGTGTTTGGTTTGGATCAGCTGCTGAACGGCTTAGTGTACCATCTGAGTTTTTTGTACATTCATATATTGTAATAGTCATTGGACGAGTATTATTTACATTCCCCAGATTACCAAATATTTGTATTTGAGTGGTATTGGTTACATAAAATGTAATGCTCTGCTGCTTACTATTGGTACTGCTACTATTACATCCCCATCGCGTCGTATTAGTTGACGTATCAAAGTAAGCATTACTTCCTACGAAAGGATAAACGGTACTAACTCCGGTGGAACCCGTCCATCGGTTTGATCCCCATCCCGTTAATGTCGAATGTGTTCCTGATGAAGTCTCAATCCAACCTTGTTGTCCAGCTGAAATAAGCGCTCCATATAAAGGCATTGTCAGCCATGCCACTCCATTTTCTGGATATTCAGTGTATAAAGACAAGTTGTTTAAACGATCGTTAGCATCAGTAAATCCCAAATCATTAACAGATTGATGGTTCGCAATATCAAGATAATGGTCAGAAGCAGTCTGCGCTCCTGCCGTCATGTTCATTCCCAACAAGAATGCCATGAACAAAAATACTTTTTTCATATTCACTAAATTTTTAATGTTAATACTCTATTTATTGTTGTGTTATCGTTCCCATACATTTACGTCGTAATCGTATTCTTCCTCTTCGTCGAAGGTATTGTTTCCTTTTCCCAACTGTTGATCTGTGGTTCCGTTGGCAAGTTCCCAACCCAACACATGATGTCTCGACACAAAGTCATTCACCTTGATATTGGGCTTGACATACTCCTTTACAATCTTTTCCATAATCTTTTAATGTTTTATTATTTAATAATGTGTGTATTGCCGTTATATATATATATTCCTTTTTGGTTAGGTTTGCCATTGAGCCTGATGCCCTGTATGGTGTACCATGCGCCATCGTTGCGGTCGTTGTCTATCTGATTGATGCTTGTTGCATCACCTCTAAAGCTAAGCGTGAAACGCTTTGCATTGTTTTCACCCTCGTAGATGAAGAATGCCTTGTTTGCATGAAGCGTAGGCTCAGCGTATGGATAGAAGTTGATATAGCTATCCGTTCCCCTTCCCAAGGTATAGATGGTTCCGCTCTTCTGTGCTTGCTCCAAAGCTTGTGCTTGGGTAATGTCTTCGATGGAACCAGAGAGAAGTGAAGGATATTTCAGTGGTGATGGAGAATCAGTCTTGTAGAATCGATACGTACCCGAATTACCTTGTATGATGACACCCGTATTGGCAGGGATGTCTTTATTGAGCCTTGCCGCCCGCAGTTCCTTACCATTGATGCCTATGATGTAATACACGCCCAACAAGTCGGGTTCGGTCTCGTATGGTATTTCTACTGGGAAGTCGAGATAGAGTGTAGAAAGCCCCATGCTACTGATAGCCACGTCGAAATAGTTTGGATAAGCCTTGGTAGCGGTGGCATTGAGGTTGACGTTCACACTTTCTGCCCCATCAGATGCAAGCGTTATCGTACCCGTATAGGTGCCTATGGCAGTAGGGGAAAACGTCACGGTAATGGTCTTGCCCTCCTTAGCCTCGGCTGGAGTAATAGTAGTTGGAGAAACGGTAAATACACCACTCTCGTCAGACAAGGTTGCCGTGATGTTATCTCTCACATAAGCACTTGCCACATTGAAAGTCAGTTCCTCGCTATTGCCCACGGTAGTCTCAAAATTGAGAGTGGTGGGTGAGGCTGCAATGATAGGAGTTTCGGGCAATCCCAAGATATACCTCAATCCAGCAATGGCATTAATCTTGCCATGAGTACCGAAAGTTTTGGCACCATGTGCGCCTTCAGCTGTGCCATTGGTCCACTCGTCAGTAATCCACGTGTTTTGCATTACCTCTTTCATATAGTCAGGTGTGGGCGTAATGCCCTTCTCCAAACACGCTTGCATCCATAGTGCAATGATACCCGACACGCAGGGGGCAGACATAGAAGTACCACCCATGAAGCCGTATGGGTAGTTTTGGTTGTTGACCATGAGGTTTTCTTTCTTGTTGACGTTATAAAAGCTGGCATTGTCAACTGTGGTTGTATGATAATGGTTGACAGCCGACACAACCCTTGCAGCAGGAGCCATGATAGTAGGCAGGGCTACGCCTAAAGGACTTTCATCCGTTTGCCATCCCGAAAAATAGCTGTGGTCTCCAATGTTGGGGAACAAGTCGGTAAAGTCATTTGTATTTCCTGTGTAGTCGGTAGTGACATTCTTGGAGGTGTAAGCACCACAAGAAATCACGTTAGGATAGCAAGCGTTGTTGCTAACAGAGCAGTCGTCGCTTCCATTGACAAGATTGTATGCAGACGAGTTCAGCGTGAGGTCATTTCCAAACCAGCATCCATGTTCAGCCGTTTCCCATAAGTCAATGATGGAAGACTGGCTGCCACTGGCAGGATAGATAGATACGCAGAAGGCATATTTACTTTTCTTGATTCCGTTGGCAGTGGTAAAAGAGGTAGATCTCATCACAGGAGCGTAAATTTCCCAATAATATTTTTTATTGGTGGAATTTTGCTTTGACAATATATAAATTCTCCCCTTATCTCCATGATGGTTAGCATCGCTTGTTGTAGATTTGAAATATTGCGCCAAGCCTGTAGAACCCGTGATGTCGATGGTTTGTCCAGAGGTGGTAGTGTACGCATTCGAGCTATAAACCACAGCCCCCGTGCTGGTATCTACAACGTGGAATTTCAACGACGTTGCCACATTGGGTGTACGAGCGTATGCCAAAAATGTGGGAGCATCTAAGGTAACGTTACCATCCGCATCTTCGTAAGAACGTTGAATGTTTGCCATCATAGGTTTACTGAGGGTAGATATTCCAGTAGCGTAGCATCCTCCACCGTTAGAAGTACCCAATTTCACGTATCTATTGGCTCTCATGCCATCATTACCAGCAGAGAACACAATGATGTGATTATCTCCCACGCAATCTGCCAATGCAGAAGCAAGAGGACCAGTACCATCGTGTGGTCCTTCTAAAGACCCAATGCTCAAATTGATGACACATGGTTTATTTTGTCTGTCTGCAAAAGCACATATTTGTTTAATGGAATTAGCCATGTTGGTGGTAGAGATTGTCCTTAAACCAATGATTACGAGATCTGCTTCTGGAGCCATTCCCCCGTATGTGGCATTGGCATGGTCATCGGTAACGGTCACATCATTGCCATTGACGATGACACTCGACCCCGCTGCTATTGCAGAGGTATGCGTTCCGTGGTCAGCATTATTAGTGTCGTATGTCAAATTATTGATGGCTTCTTCCGTACTGTGTACGTCATAACTTAAAGTTGAACCTGCTCTTAAAGTCAATGCCCTAATAATACGGCTCTTACCATTCTTGTCCTTAAATGCTATATGCTGGAAGTCGATACCTTGGTCAATGATTCCCACTATCACCCCTTTTCCCGTATAGGGAGAGGTGATGCCAAGAGCTTGCGCTGCACTGCTATTGGTGATAGCGTCGTATGCGCGAGTGAGCGTTCTCTGTTGATCGTTATGTGTTTGCATGATTTCTCCCACTTCGATATTGGTGACGTTAGGCAGAGCAGCCACTTCCATGATTTTGTCGGTGGGGATAAGAGCGGTAGCCACGTTTCCAAATTTCTCGCTGATGATAACACCGTGGGCTTGCGCTTTGGAGTAGTCACCGTCAGAAACGGTGAGGAATGCAGAAATCATCTGTATGCCATTGACATATTCTGGTTCTACGATGGGGCGAACGAAACGAGACGTTTTATCTTCCGTGCTATTAGTACGTGCATTAGCCTTTTTCATGTTGGCTTGAGAGTTGTCATCAACTTTGGGGAGCGTGATTTCACCCCTTAACTCACTGAGGAACATCATGGTGCTGGAAGACAGCTTGTCTTCCACGTTTTGCGCCATACTCGTGATAGTCGTACCTATGACAACTAAAATCAAAATAAGTCTTCTCATTCTCTTTCTCTGTTATGTTTTTTGTGAAGTTTCGTACTTGGAAATATTGTATTTTTATTCATCAAATATATAATTGTACACACGTACCTTATAATAAGGCGATATATCGGTACAAAATTATATCATTTTTTTGGATTCCACAAGAAAAAGTAAAGTTTTTTGGGGGGGAGAAGATTGAAAATTGAAGATTTTTCAAAATTGAAAATTGAAGATTGAAGATTTTCCAAGATTGAAAATTGAAAATTGAAGATTCCCCTCAATCGAAAAGTCTAATCTCATGCTTCTTGCTTCTAACTTTCTCTTACCTCTTACCCCTCACCTCTCACCTCTAAACAAGTCTAATCTCTTGCTTCTTGCTCCTAACTTTCCTGCCTCTTAATATGATTGATAGATAAAAAGGGTTGAGAGGTGAGAGATATGATTTTGCGCCAAACACCACACAAGCATCTTCTTTAGACTACAAAATGAAAATAATCACAGATTTTGTCTTTTATAAAAGATAAAATTGTTATCTTTGCGAAGTATTTCAATGAAAAATATATGAATGCGATAGTAAGACAACAATATTTGGATAAAATAGAGAAGTATCTCGGCAAAGACACAATTATCATTTTGACGGGGCAGCGACGAATAGGAAAAAGTTACCTCTTACGTCTATTCAGAAATAAGATAGAAAAAGACAGTCGAACAAATGTTATTTTCATTGACAAAGAGAAAAAAGACTTTGATGACATCAACACGTATCAAGACTTAAATGCATATATCGACAAGCGACTTGTCAAGGGAATGAGTAATTTTATTCTTATAGATGAAATCCAAGAAATAGATGAGTTTGAAAAAAGCATTCGTAGTTTTTATGAGGAGCCTGGCGTGGAAATCATCATCACTGGCTCTAATTCCAACATGCTCAGCAGTAACCTCAGTACACGGATAGGAGGAAGATACAAGGAAATATATGTTCAAGCCTTGAGCTATGAGGAATTCATGCAGTTTTACCAATTAACAGACTCAGACGACACGCTTTCCCTGTATCTTCAGTTTGGAGGATTGCCTGGGCTATTGAAGATAGGACTTGACGAACAGGATGCACGACAATACCAAGCAGATGTTTACCACACCGTACTATTGAAAGACGTATTATGCGTAACAAGATTCGCAATGTGCCTTTTCTCGAAAATCTCGTGCATTTCATAGCCGACAATGCAGGAAAGATTATCTCAGCCAACAACATTGCCAAATTTATGAGGAGTCATGGTGAAAGCATCACCTCTACGGGCATCATCAATTACATCAAATATTTATGCGATGCTTACATCATCCATAAAGTAAACAGATACGACATTCACGGAAAGAAATTGTTTGAAAGCAACGACAAATATTATTTCGAGGACAATGGCATTCGCAATGCGCTGGCGGGCAGTTCTCGTGAAGGTGACATTGAGAAGGTTATCGAAAACATCATTTATAATCATCTTATCCGTCTTGGATATGACGTAACGGTTGGACAACTGAAAGTTGGTGAGGTGGATTTCGTCTGTACGAAACCAGAAGGACGAAAGGTGTACATTCAAGCATCATACATCATTGCCGATAATGCCACACGTGAACGAGAATTTGGCCGTCTTCGTGCCATCAAAGATAATTATCCCAAGTATGTCATTTCCATGACTCCATTAGTTACACGTGCTGATGACAATGGCATTATCCACCTACACCTAAGAAAGTTCTTGACCGAAGGAGTATGAGAGGAAAAAAATGGGGGAACGATACAATAAAAGGGAGGGGGCTTGCGTTATTATTTCGTGTTTAAACGCAAATTACTTATCCTGATGGTTGTTGCGGTGTCTTCATTGGGACATGCGCAATATGATGTTTCCTTCTCACATTACTTCGACATGGAACCATCGTTCAACCCTGCGTCGGTGGGTAAGGAGTCGGTACTGAACGTGACCGCTGCTTATGCGCTCGACTTGGCTGGTTTTACCCATAATCCACAGACCATGTATTTCGCCGCAGACATGCCATTCTATGCCCTGAAGACCTATCACGGCGTGGGCGCACAACTGATGAGCGACAAGATTGGACTGTTTAATCACCAGCGTTTGGCGGTGCAATATGCCATTCGCCATAAGTTGGCTGGTGGTATGTTGGCGTATGGCGTACAGCTGGGAATGCTCAGCGAGAAGTTTGACGGATCGAAGGCGGACGTGGAGAGAACCGAAGACCCCGTGTTCACCAAGGCAGATATAAACGGAAACGCCTTTGACTTAGACTTCGGACTGTATTACCTGCGCAAAAACTGGTATGTAGGTGTATCTGGCAAGCACCTCACGGCACCCCTCGTAGAATTGGGTGAAACAAACGAGCTGAAGATAGACCGTACATATTATTTGACAGGCGGATACAATATTAAGTTGAGAAATCCGTTTTTAGCAATAAAGACATCGTTCTTGTTCCGTACCGACATGGTGGCATACCGTGGCGACGTGACGGGAAGGGTGATTTACACCAACGACAAGAAGATGATGTATGCGGGTGTTGCCTATAGTCCAACCAACTCGGTGACATTCCTTATTGGCGGCAATGTACATGGCATCCAGTTGGGATATAGCTATGAGTTGTACACCTCGGCTATCAACCCCGGCAATGGCAGCCACGAAATCTTTATCGGGTATCAGACCGATATCAACTTGGTAAAGAAAGGCAGGAATCGCCATAAGAGCGTGAGGATTCTTTGATTGAAGATTGAAAATTGAAAATTGAAGATTGAAGATTGAGGATTGAACATTGAAGATTGAAAATTAAATATATATGAGAAGAAATGCTTTGGCTTTTTGCGCAGTGATACTCACGATGGCTATCACGGGATGTATGGGCAGTAAGTCGGCATCGTCGTCGGGAAGAGGCGGCGAGGTAGTGGGCGTAGGTGGCAAGGCGTTTGCCGAACCCACGCCATACGGCATGACCCGCATCAACCGCGGTTGGCTTCGCATGGGTATAGAGGAGCAAGACAGCCTATGGGGTAAGCAAACCCCTGTGAAGGATGTGTCTATTGACGGGTTTTGGATGGATGAGACGGAGATTACCAATTCACAATACAAGCAGTTTGTGAATTGGGTGCGCGACAGTATCTTACGCACTCGCCTCGCCGACCCCTCTTACGGTGGCGACGAGAGTTACATGATTACCGAAGACAAGAACGGTGACCCCGTGGAACCACACCTGAACTGGAAGAAGCAATTGCCTCGCAAGCCCAACGAGGATGAGCAACGTGCCATAGAGAGCTTGTATAAGACGAATCCCGTAACAGGAGAGAAATTGCTGGATTGCAACCAGTTGAACTATCGCTACGAGGTGTACGACTATACCACTGCCGCATTGAGAAGGAACAGGTTGAACCCAGAGGAACGTAACCTGAATACTGACGTGGTAGTAGATCCCAACGAGGTGGTGATGATTTCTAAGGATACGGCTTACGTGGACGATGAGGGGCGTATTGTCAGACAAACCATCAACCGACCATTGAGCGGACCGTGGGATTTCTTGAACACCTATATTATAAATATATACCCAGACACCACTTGTTGGGTGAACGATTTCCAGAACTCCGACAATGAGATGTATCTGCGCAACTACTTCTCTAATCCAGCCTACAACGACTATCCAGTGGTGGGAGTGAGTTGGGAACAAGCCAATGCCTTCTGTGCTTGGCGTACCGACTACCTGCTGAAAGGACTCGGACCAGAGGCACGATACGTACAACGCTATCGTCTGCCAACGGAAGCAGAATGGGAATATGCCGCACGTGGCAGAGACCAGAACGAGTTTCCGTGGGATAATCCCACTGTGAAGAGTGGCGACGGATGTTTCTTTGCCAACTTCAAGCCCGACCGTGGTAACTATACGAAGGACGGAAACCTCATAACCAGTAAGACGGGTATCTACTCTGCCAACTCGAACGGTTTGTTTGACATGGCTGGTAACGTGGCAGAATGGACCAGCACCATCTATACAGAGGCGGGCGTAGATGCCATGAACGACTTGAATCCGCAATTGGAGTACAAGGCAGCAAAGGAAGACCCATACAGACTGAAGAAGAAGAGCGTGAGAGGCGGTTCGTGGAAAGACCCGGAGAGCTATATCCGCAGTGCATGGCGCACATGGGAATACCAAAACCAACCCCGTTCGTACATCGGCTTCCGTTGTGTGAGAAGCTTGGCTAACACCACAAGTACAAAACAGAAACAAACAAAGAGCAAGAAAAGATGACCAAGTACAGTAAATTCAATATCGTCTATCGTCTGCAGAAGTGGATGGATAGCGTTCCAGGGCAGACCTTCCTGAACTATGCTTATAGCTGGGGTGCCTCTATCGTGATTTTGGGTACGTTGTTTAAGCTCACCCACTTGCCTGGAGCCAACTTCTTCTTGTTCCTCGGAATGGGAACGGAGGTGTTTGTGTTCTTTATCTCAGCCTTTGACCGACCCTTCGACAAGACTGCAGAGGGCAGAGACCTGCCTACACACTTGGAGGACTCGGAGATCTCGGAGAACTCAGAGAGCTCGGA
>DJXW01000014.1:0-73621 GCA_002449845.1 Prevotella sp. UBA6994 | reverse complement strand
GAACTCAGAGAGCTCGGAGAACTCAAGAATTGGCGGTACCATTATCATCGGCGGCGGTGGCAATGCTGGTGGTAGCGGCATGGGCTCTATACAACCATCTGAAACTGGTGATAGCGGTGAGGCCATAGCAGCTGCCGTTGCCGGAGGAATGGGAAATATCGGAGGTACAGGTAATATTGGCGGTATCGGTGGTGCTGGAAACATCGGCGGTACAGTCATTGGCGGTTCTGGAGCATGGATTTCAGAGAACCAAGACATTACACCCGATATGGCAGAGGCACAAGGCAACTATGTGGAAGAGCTCAAGAAACTGACCGAGATGTTGGGTAAGGTTTCAGAACAAAGTGAACGACTCACCCGCGACAGCGAGGAGATGGAGAACCTCAACCGTACACTTACCGGCATCTGCAAAGTATATGAAATGCAACTCAAGGGAGCCAGTCAGCAAATCGGTACCATCGACCAAATCAACGAGCAAAGCAGGAAGATGGCAGAGCAGATTGGCGAGCTGAATAAGATATACGCCCGAATGATAGAGGCTATGACCGTGAACATGCCAAGAACCGGGCTGAATAAGATGAACGCACAAGATGGGCTTGGAGGACAGGACAACCTTCCACAATAATATCCCACAAAACAATATAATATGGCAATCAAGAAAAGACCCGTATCTCCTCGCCAGAAGATGATCAACCTGATGTATGTGGTGCTGATGGCGATGCTTGCGTTGAACGTCTCTACGGAAGTGCTCAACGGATTCTCCGTTGTGGAAGAAAGCCTGAACCGCACGACAACCAACTCATCGAAGGAGAATGCGTCGATATACAAGGACTTTGACGAGCAGATGAAACTCAACCCCTCGAAGGTGAAGGCTTGGTATGAGAAAGCCAGCCAAGTGAGGCAGATGAGTGACTCTATCTACAACTTTGCCCAAGAGTTGAAGGAAGCCATCGTCAAGGAAGCCGACGGGAAGAATGCTGACATACACAATATCAGAAACAAGGAAGACTTAGAGGCTGCATCGTTCGTGATGCTGGCTCCAGGCACGGGTAAGGGACGACAATTGTATAATGCCATCAACTCATATCGTGAACGTATATTGAAGATGGTTCCCGACCAGCAACAACGAGACATCATATCCAACAACCTGACCACGGAACTGCCCAAGACCGCCCACACGATGGGTAAGAACTGGCAGGAATACATGTTTGAAGACATGCCCGTGGCAGCAGCAGTGACATTGTTGTCGAAATTGCAGAGCGACATCCGCTATGCAGAAGGTGAGGTGCTGCATACATTAGTGGCAAACATCGACGTGAAAGACATCCGTGTGAACAAGTTGGATGCTTTCGTGATTCCCGAAAAGACCACCCTCTACCCTGGCGAGACCTTCTCTGCCAATATCGTGATGGCAGCAGTAGATACCACGCAGACACCAGAAATCTATATCAACGGCAACCGCATCAACACCACAGGCAAATACTCGTTTACCGCAGGTGGTGTAGGCGAGCATTCGTTTGGCGGCTATCTGCTGACACACAACGCAGCGGGCGAAAGCATCCGTCGCGACTTCTTGCAGAAGTACAGCGTGATACCTGCACCAAGCGGAGCTACCGTGGCAGCCGACTTGATGAACGTGCTCTATGCGGGATACAGTAACCCCATGAGCGTGAGTGTGCCAGGCGTACCACAAAATGCCGTTTCGGTATCGATGAGTGGCGGAACGCTTTCTGCCAAAGGTGACGGTCATTATGTAGCCGTGCCAGCTGCAGTTGGAAAAGACGTAACGTTTACCGTAACTGCCAACGACAAGGGAAAGAGCAGGCAGATGGCACAGGTGACATTTAAAGTGCGTAAGTTGCCCGATCCAACGCCATACGTGGTTATCGGTGACGACCGATATAAAGGTGGTGGCTTAGCTAAAGCCTCATTGATGGGCATGAGTACGTTGAGTGCCGCCATAGATGACGGATTGCTCGACATCCCATTCAAGGTGTTATCGTTTGAAACCGTGTTCTTCGACAACATGGGAAATGCAGTACCACTCGCATCTGACGGCAACCATTTCTCTGGCAGACAAAAAGACTCGTTCCGCAAGCTGTCACGTGGTCGTCGATTCTATATCCGTGGCGTTCAAGCCATCGGTCCCGACGGTATCACACGTACATTGCCTGGAGCGATGGAAGTTATCGTGAAATAATGCAACTCAATGACAACAGGAGTTGATGGAAAACGAAAATTAAATAAAAACAGAAATATGAAGAGGTCAGTTTGTCATTCTAAGTTTGGAGTATCGGCA
Source organism: Prevotella sp. UBA6994 (assembly GCA_002449845.1). Taxonomy (GTDB): domain Bacteria; phylum Bacteroidota; class Bacteroidia; order Bacteroidales; family Bacteroidaceae; genus Prevotella. The sequence goes on along the minus strand of DJXW01000014.1, from coordinate 71,322 downwards.
AAGGCATTATTGCTCTTTTACGTACTCACTTTCTTACCGATGAGCATGATGGCACAACCGCAACGCAGACGTACACAACAACAAGCGGCAAGCCAACAGAATAAGTCGAATGCAAATACCATCACCACACGTGCACAGATTTCATTCCCTACGCAAGCCACCATGTCGGAAGACGTGGTGTGGCGACGCGACATCTATCGGGAGATAGTACTCACGGAAGATGCCAATGCAGGATTGTATTACCCCACAGAGCCCGTAGGCACGCAAATGAATCTGTTTACCTATATGTTCAGGTTGATTATGCGTGGAATGGTGAAAGCATACGAATATAGAATGGATGGAAACGAGGTGTTTACAGACTCTGCGAGAATTAAACCGTTGCAGTTTCTCGATGATTACCATATATATTATGAGCGTACCAACAGAGGAGTACACTTAGACGACAGCGATATCCCATCGAAAGAAGTAACAGCCTATTATCTGAAAGAGAGTGCCTATTACGACCAAGCCACCTCTTCTTTCCATACCAAGGTGTTAGCACTCTGCCCCATCATGGTGAGAGAAGATGATTTCGGTGATGGCGCAGCCAAGTATCCACTCTTTTGGGTAAAATATGACGACTTGGCACCATTTCTTGCCAAGCAGACCATCATGACCAGCAATCTGAATAATGCCGCAACGATGAGCGTAGATGACTTCTTCGCCATGAACAAATATCGTGGAAAGATTTACAAGACCACCAATATGCTGGGACAGACGCTGGCACAATATTGCAATAACGACTCAACAGCCATGTCGAAAGAACAACGTCGCATTGAGGCAGAGTTGAAAGAGTTTGAGAAGCATATATGGGGCGACCCGCAAAAGGCAGATTCACTCGATTCCATCGCCAATGCGCAAGCTAACGTGAAGGTGAAGAAGAGCAAGAAATCTACTCGCAGGAATAGTGATTCTTCAGGAACGACAGTGAAGAAGAGTTCTAACAGACGCTCAAAGAGTTCGTCAAGTTCCGGTTCAGCAAGAGTGACCGTGAGAAGAGAGAGACATTAACAGACATCTGTCTATACTCCTTAACTTCTGATAATCTTTATTCCTTATATAATTAATGATGAAAAAGATATTATTTTCGTTTTGTCTGGTGCTTGTAGCACTTACTGCCAATGCCCAAGTAAGATTTGGAGTAAAGGGTGGAATGGATCTGGCGAAACTGTCATTCAAGAATGACGTGTTCAATTCAGACAACCGCATGGGATGGTATGTAGGTCCCACGTTGAATATTTCCATCCCTCTTCCTGGTATGAGTATCGACTTAGCAGCACTGTATAATCAACGTGAGGCAAAAATAGACCTCTATTTCGCCAATGTATCAGCAGGTTCAAGACAAGCAAACACACTAAAGACGAAGCAGATTATCGTGCCGGTGGCATTGAGATATACCATTGGTCTGGGAACCAATTTCAGTCTATTTGGATTTGCCGGTCCCCAGTTGGGCTTTGCCATTGGTGACAAAGAACAAAACCTGTCTGATGACAGCGAAGCAATGTGGCGACTGAAGAACTCTACATTTAGCGTAAATGTGGGAGCTGGCGTAGCGTTAGGACATCTGCAACTGTCTGCCAATTATAACGTAGGAGTAAGCAAGACGGGTGAGGTAACGTGGAAGACTGCCACCCAAGCTGTTGCTGATGGATGGAACGGCAATTACAATTCGTGGCAAATCAGTGCCGCATACTATTTCTAAACACCATGTTTGCTTACGGTAAACATGATGTTTGCCAAGCGTAAACGATACACTACCATCACCAATCCATAAAAAAGTAGATGCGCATATTTGTCATCTGCTTTTTTTTTGTACCTTTGCAGTTGATGAAGTATGTTGATGTCATATTACCACTGCCCTTGGAAGGACTCTTTACCTATTCCGTTACCGATGAAATGGCGGAAAAGGTAAGATTGGGAATGCGCGTACTTGTGCCATTGGGTAAAACCAAGATGTACACTGCCATTGCGGTGAAGGTACACGATGAAAAGCCCGCATTTGACGTAAAAAACATCGTAAGCATTTTAGATGAACATCCTATTCTCCTACCCCAGCAATATCAGTTGTGGACTTGGATTGCAGATTATTACATGTCGCCCATCGGTGAGGTGTATAAGGCTGCATTGCCTTCTGGCTTAAAAGCTGAAGAAGGTTATCGCCCCAAGATGGAAACTTATATAGGTTTGGCAGAAAAGTTTCGCAGTGAACAAGCCTTACACATAGCCTTGAATATGTTGGGGCGAGCCGACAAACAGCGGATGACACTGATTGACTTCCTATCGATAACAGGATGGGATGGCATTGATGATGACAAGCAAGTTGTCCCAGTCATCAAGGAAGTAACACGAGAAGAGTTGATGAATGCGAGTCACTGCACACTTCCAAGTATCAAGTCACTCATAGACAAAGGCATTCTCTATACATATCAGCGAGAAGTGGGAAGATTGCCCAACGACGGAGAGGTACATTTGGAAAACATCAAGAAACTGAATATTGCCCAACAAGATGCCTATAATCAGGTGGTGTTTCAGATGATGAGAAAGAATGTGGTGCTGCTTCATGGAGTGACCTCAAGCGGTAAGACCGAATTATATATTCACCTGATACAAAAGACACTGCAAGAAGGGAAGCAAGTGTTGTACCTCGTGCCAGAGATAGCTCTTACGGTTCAGATGATGGAACGATTGAAGAGGGTGTTTGGCAACCAATTGGGCATTTACCACAGCAGATACAGCGATGATGAGCGGGTGGAGATATGGAACAAACAACTCTCCAAGAATCCCTATCAAGTGATATTAGGAGCACGAAGTGCCATTTTTCTCCCATTCCATCGGTTAGGACTGGTGATAGTTGACGAAGAACATGAGACCTCGTTCAAACAACAAGAGCCCGCTCCCCGCTACCACGCCCGTAGTGCAGCAATCATGTTGGCTCACATGTATTCGGATTGTCAGGCAAAGGTATTATTAGGAACGGCAACCCCATCCATGGAAAGCTATTTCAATGCCATGCAAGGCAAATATGGATTGGTTGAACTAAAATCACGCTTCAAGGATATCGCATTACCAGAGATACAATTGGTAGATGTAAAAGACCTGCGGCGCAGAAAGATGATGAAAGGGTCGTTTTCTCCACAGTTGTTGGCAGCCGTGCGTGAAGCCCTTCAGACAGGAAAGCAAGTCATCTTATTTCAAAACCGTCGTGGTTTTGCTCCCATGATAGAATGCAAGACCTGTGGATGGGTTCCTAAATGCGAGCATTGCGACGTGAGTCTCACCTTTCATCGAAACATGAACCAACTCACGTGCCACTATTGCGGATTTACTTATGCCGTACCTACCGAATGCCCATGTTGTGGAAATAAGGATTTGAAGGGACGAGGATATGGCACGGAGAAAGTGGAAGATGAAATCATGGAAATATTTCCAGAAGCACGTGTGGCGAGAATGGACTTAGACACCACCCGAACCCGCAACGCATACGAGCGTATCATCCGAGACTTTTCTACGGGGCGCACCAACGTGCTGATAGGAACGCAGATGATAAGCAAGGGATTAGATTTCGACAATGTTTCCGTGGTTGGCATCCTTGATGCTGACAGCATGTTAAACTACCCCGACTTTCGAGCCTACGAACATGCGTTTATGATGTTGTCGCAGGTAAGCGGAAGGGCAGGACGTAAGGGAAAACGTGGTTTGGTATTATTGCAAACCAAGAACATAGAGTTACCTGTCATTCAACAAGTTGTGAACAACGATTATCAGTCGTTTTATCAGGATTTATTGGAAGAGCGAAAAGCATTCCACTATCCCCCATTCTACCATTTGGTATATGTTTACATGAAACACCGACACGAAAACGTGGTAGAGTCTGGTGCCATTTACATGAGTGGATTGTTACGCCATTGGTTTGCAGACAGGGTGTTAGGTCCAGACAAACCCGCCGTGGCACGAGTGAAATCGCTGAGCATTCGCAAGATTATGATTAAATTAGAAAATGGAATCGACTTGAAACGAGTGCGCGAATATCTCCGACTATGCCAAAAACAACTCATGCAAGACAAGCAATATGCTGCCATACAAATATTCTTCGATGTTGACCCATTGTAAGGAGGATTTTACAAGCAATGGTCTTCAACTACCAAATCATCCAGACATTCAGGTAAAACTACCACACCATCAAAACCAGCCCATCAATGGACGGAGGAAGGCAATCAACTCGCCAGCCATTTTCTGATGTTGCCAATAGCTGGGATGCCATGAGGCACCATACATCAAATCACCCGTTTGGAAACTGAAGTCGAAACGATAAATTTCCTTGTCACCAGCCTTATTGTAATCGTCTTTGATGGCATTCAGCACCTTTCGTTGTTGCGAAGCCTCCTTCTCACCCAACATCGGTCCCGTCAGCAAGACAATCTTGGCATTAGGATAATGTTGACGAACGGTTTTAAGGAATCCACGATAAGCCTTTTCATACAAACGAATATCGTAATTATTGGTAGATAAGTCATTCGTTCCCAGGTTGATACACACAAGTTGCGGTTGGTACCGAGAAAAATCCCACTGTTCATCATGCTGGTTGAACAAGGTATATTCATATTGCCAAGGCATATTCTCTTTAGACCCCGTCTTAGGTCCGTCATAGTTGCGATACACGCCAATGCCACTTCTTGCTATTGCCGTGTGTTGGGCATTCAATGCTTTGGCAGTAAGCGTGGCGTATGTCAGGTAGTGATTTTCCGTTTCATCTTCAAAGGGGTCATTCATCGTGATGCTCTCCACACCATAGCCACACGTGATGGAGTTACCAATAAACTCAATTTTTCGCTCTGGCAAAGCATTTGGCTGTACCAACGAACACCCTTCATCAAGTACGAATCCATGAAACTCCGGTTGGCGGAACAAGCCTTCGATGATATACATAAGCTTGACAGTATGTCTGCCATTAGGAAGAGCCGTTGCCAACGTCACCACAGAATCTTTTTTGGCATTGAAGCCCACCTTAAACGGTTCTGCTTGGTCTATCTGCGCCATGAAATAACCACTCTCCGGTCTTGCCATCATTTTCAATGACGTACCTTCAAAGGCAGCGATAATCTGTGTACCAGGATAATTAAATCTGGCAACAAATGGATTTTGCATACTCACTCGTCCCACGTATTGAATCATGGGATCGGAAGGTTTTACGATGTGTCCTTTCACTGGAAGAGTGATGGCGTTTGCTCCTACACAAAACAATGCAGCAACAATCAAAGCTAATGTTTTCATATCATTTCAGTTATTTACATGCAAAAGTAATAAAATAATGTGGTTGACAAAACACTTTTAGGAAAAATTATGATGCATTGGTGATGTATGTCGATTTATTTTCTTACTTTTGCAAATCAAACCTTTGAAACAATATTTATTTTCAAAAAATAGCAAACTATGGATTTATTACAACAAATTGTTGCGCGTGCAAAATCTAACAAGCAGCGCATCGTTCTCCCCGAAGCAACCGAGGAGCGCACTTTACGTGCAGCCGACCGTGTATTGGCAGAAGACATTGCAGACATCATCCTGATTGGTAACCCCGATGAAATCAAGAAATTGGCAGCAGAATGGGGACTCAACTGTGTTGACAAGGCCACCATCATCGATCCTGAGAACAATCCTAAGAGCGAGGAATATGCACAATTGCTTGCAGAACTTCGTAAGAAGAAGGGTATGACCATCGAGCAAGCTCGTGAATTGATGAAGAATCCACTCTATTTAGGTTGTATGATTATCAAGACCGAAGGTGCTGACGGTCAGATTTCCGGAGCTCTCTCCACCACTGGTGACACCCTTCGCCCTGCTCTTCAGATTATCAAATGCGCTCCTGGCATCACTTGTGTATCAGGCGGATTGCTGCTTATCTCCAAGGAGAAGCAATATGGTGAGGATGGCGTACTCGTGGTAGGTGACGTAGCTGTTACTCCAATGCCCGATGCCCAACAATTGTCACAGATAGCAATATGCACGGCACAGACAGCCAAGAGCGTGGCAGGATTTGCAGAGCCACGTGTTGCCATGTTGAGTTTCTCCACCAAGGGAAGTGCAAAGCATGAGGTATGCGACAAAGTGATTGAAGCCACTCGTTTGGCAAAGGAAGCTGCTCCCGACCTGAAGATTGACGGAGAGTTGCAGGCTGATGCTGCATTGGTTCCATCCGTAGGTGCTAAAAAGGCTCCAGGCAGTGACATTGCAGGAAAGGCTAACGTATTGGTATTCCCCAACCTCGAAGTGGGTAACATCGGTTATAAGCTCGTACAACGCTTAGGTGACGCTATCGCCATTGGCCCTATCCTCCAAGGTATCGCCCGTCCCGTAAACGACCTCAGCCGTGGCTGTTCGGTAGATGACATCTACTATATGGTAGCTATCACCGCTTGCCAAGCAATGGACGCTAAGAAGTAGGAAGGTGGAATTTGGATGGTGGAAGTTATTGCTACGCAAGGAACCATGTTTCAAGGAAGGACACCTATAAGTAGGAAGGTGGAATTTGGATGGTGGAAGTTATTGCTACGCAAGGAACCATGTTTCAAGGAAGGACACCTGTAAGTAGGAAGGTGGAATTTGGATGGTGGAAGGCTTTGCTACGCAAGGAGTGATGTAACATGAAGCAATAGACTGAAGTGTAAAATGGATCATCTCAAACTAACAAGAAAGTACTAATAATCAATGAGTGAGTTCAGCAAGATTATGATGGACAAATGTATGAATTTCTCCATCCGAGTGGTAAATCTTTGTCACTTTTTAAATGAAGAAATGCATGAGTTCAATATTGCAAACCAACTCTTTAGATGTGGTACAAGTATTGGTGCCAATTATGCTGAAGCACAGAATGCCATTAGCAGAAAAGACTTCATCGCTAAGGTCTATATCTCACTGAAAGAGTGCAACGAGTCCTTATATTGGATAGAATTGCTACACAGGACCCACATCATCACTTCACAACAGTATGAATCCATTTATACCGATTGTGAAGAGTTGAAAAAAATTCTGGTAACAATAACCAAGACCTCTCGCGAAAATGATGCACTTACATCATAACTTCAAAAATGTCTTTCCCATATCAATTCTTGCATATACGGCATCACTTCTCACCTCATCATTCAAACATCAAACTTCAATTACCTCGTAATTCAAAATTCAAACATCAAACATCAGATAAATGAAAATTTTAGTATTAAACTGCGGCTCTTCTTCCATCAAGTACAAATTGTACGATATGGATGATGAGTCTGTATTGGCACAAGGAGGCGTAGAACGTATTGGCCTCGACAACGCATTTTTGAAATTAACATTACCCAACGGAGAGAAGAAAATCCTCATGCACGACATGCCTGACCATAAGGAAGGCGTGAACTTCGTATTCCAGACATTGCTTAGCGAAGAGTATGGAGCAATCAAGAGCCTCGACGAGATTGATGCTGTAGGTCACCGCATCGTGCAAGGTGGCGACCTCTTTGAGAAGAGTTGCATCGTCAACGAAGGTGTAGAAGCTGGCATTGAGAGTCTTTGCGACTTAGCACCTGTTCACAACGCCGGTCACTTGAAGGGTATTCGTGCCGTTGATCACCTGATGCCTAACGTACCACAGGTTACGGTGTTCGACAATGCCTTCCACGCTACCATGCCACCAGAGGCTTATCTCTATGCCATTCCTTACGAATTGTATGAGAAATATCACGTACGCCGTTATGGTTTCCACGGAACGAGCCACCGCTATGTTTCTCACCGCGTAGCAGAGTTGATGGGCAAGGACATCAAGGACTTGAAGATTATCACTTGCCACATCGGTAACGGTGCTTCCGTTGCTGCTATCAAAGACGGTAAGGTTATCGATACATCTATGGGGCTCACCCCATTGGCTGGTGTGATGATGGGTTCTCGTTCTGGCGACATCGACCCCAGTGCCGTGACATACGTCATGGAGAAGTTGGGCAAGAAGCCACAGGAAATGGCAGATTTCCTCAACAAGGAGAGTGGTGTTCTCGGTATCACGGGTATCTCAAGCGACATGCGTGACGTAGAGAATGCTGCTAAGGAAGGCAATGAACGCGCTCAATTGGCATTGCGCATGTACAACTACCGCATCAAGAAATACATTGGTGCATACGCAGCTGCAATGGGTGGTGTTGACGTTATCGTATGGACAGCTGGTGTTGGTGAGAACCAAATCAGCACACGTATGGGTGCTTGCTCTGGTTTGGAATTCCTTGGCGTAAAGATGGACGAGGAAGCCAACAACTGCCGTGGCGAAGAAAAGCTCATTTCTGCTCCTGACTCAAAGGTTCAAGTTTGGGTGGTGCCTACCGATGAGGAAATCGTCATCGCTCGCGACACCATGGAACTGACGAAGAAGGCTTAAATTGTTGAGTGTTTAGTGTTGAGTGTTTAGTGAAAGTATGACTATTTTACACTAAACACTCAACATTAAACACTAAACATAAATCCCGCCCACCGTTTTTTCTTGAAAAATTTATCTTATAGGAGGTTAAAATTCGGATTGTTTCTCGTCTTATATATAGATTATGGGAAAAAACGGTTATAATAAACAGACGAAGATAGAACATCTCTACAATCTCTATAATGTAGAAATGTATCAATTGGCATATTCCATTCTGCACGATGAAGAAGAGGCCAAAGACGTGGTAAGTGACATATTCACTTGGTTAGTTGACCACATTGATGATGGTGATGCTACTCAGTGGAAAAGTTACTTACTTTCAAGTGTTCGCCATCGCTGCCAAGACATCATCAAGCATAAACAAGTACAACAAAAGGCACGCACGTATCTCATTACGGAATCAAACTACGAACAGCCCGATGAAACTCCCAACACCCTTGATGCAATAGACATTATCAACTATGCAGAAAGCAAGATGTCGCCTAAAACCAAGAAGATTTTTCTGTTGCGCTACGGCGAGAATATGACCTATCGGGAAATCTCCCATATCATGGGTATCAGCATTCCAGCCGTTTACAAGCACATCTTACAAGCCCGTCACAAGATTTCCGCCCGTTTCATAGGCATACTATTAGCATTAACGATGATGGTGATTGCCGTGGCAATGGGCATTCGGTGGTATCACCATCGTCAAGCCATTTCCACACCATCCACCCCACTCCATCCAAGTGGTATTATCCAAAAGGAAGACAACCTTTCTACCCCGCCAACCACCATCATTTTTGAGAACGAGGCACTTTATCAAATCATCCAACAGATAGCTATATATTATAAGGTGGAAATTGATGTCAAAAATAAGGAGGCAAGTAACTTGCGCCTATACTTCCAATGGAATCAAGAAGAAAGCCTTGAACAAGTGGTTAAGCAACTCAACCATTTCAATCACTTTCATATTCGGATAGGTCAACAAGAAAAATTAATCATAGAATGAAAAGAGCCATTTACATACTTACACTGATTAGCTTGTTGACCGCATCACATGCTATGGCACAGCGCATCAACAAGTCGTTCCGAAACGTTTCATTATCGGATGCACTTATCGCCATTGACAAGGCAAGCGAAGACTGGCACGTGAGTTTCATCTATGATGAATTGGAAGATTTCAAAGTTACATGCGACATCAACAATCAGAGTGTACCCGATGCCGTTCATACGGTGGTAGGCTTTTATCCTATGGACATCTCCTTAGAAGGCAACACCATCTATGTGGAAAGTAGGGTAAAAGGACCATACAAACTCATGGGCAGATTGGTAGATACCAGAAACAGCCCCATCAGTTATGCCAACATCAGCATTACCGCGCCCAATGACACTTCCAAGATAGCCACGGGTGTGAGCAATGAAAGCGGATGGTTCACCATCCCATGTGAAATAGAAAATGCAATCGTCAAAATCAGCCACGTCGGATTTGTCACCATCCATCGTAACATGGCTATCAAGAACATAGGTATCATCAGGATGCAAGACCAAATCACGCAAATCAACAACGTTGACGTGAGCCAAGGCATCAAGGCATACAGAATGTATTTGGATGACGATTATTCACAATACGCAGACCATATTCGCCAAAAGGTATGGGAAATGAATTTACCTCACTTCGTTGATACCGTTTGTCCCAAAAAGTTCCGAGACAGTTCTTCTGTCATTCTTGCCAAATATTTTGAGACCAATATCATCCCAAACAGTGACAAGCACATTGAATGGGCTCCCTTTATCATGACGGGGTTAGCTGGAACATTTTTCTCCAAAGGAGCAGGTTCATATACCTCATATCTTTATCGAATCAGGGTAAAGATTAATGACTTTAATGGTGTAAACGAATGGTCATACCTCAAGGAATACAAGAAAAAAATCTACCTCAAAAAACGTGGAAGGACGTTTATGGGAGTGAGAATCATCAAGCCAAACGGTAAGGTGATAGACGTTAACGTAGATCAATATGTTTGTCCTGGCACTTGGAAAAATCCCATCAAGAAACGCCCAAAAGACTTACCTATCAAACATCTCAACCGAGGAGATATTCTCGACTTATTTTGGTACTACGAGCGAATCAATGCTCCATTGAAGGCAGGTGAAAAGACAATGCTTTTCACCAACAGTCCTCCTATTCTATATCAACAATACAAATATGCCCTTGGACCACAATTCATAATAGACATCGAAGACACACATGAAGACATTACCGTCAAGAAAGGGTTTGATAAATACGGTAATCAACTGTTTTCCATCGAAAAAACTTTTGATTCCATCCCACATCCGTCCAATGACATACAATCGATATTGAGATATCAAATTAAAAAAATAAAAAAGCTCAACCTTAACAAATGACAGACATGAGAATCAATTCATATATCAAGACAACAAGTAGAAAAAGTCTCAAACATTTCACGGCGTGGACATGTCTTTGCGCCACCATCACAAGTTGTACACCCCGCATCACCACCTCCATCATTCAGACCTACCCTGCCCTTCCCATCGATTCGGTAGAGGTATTTGAAGAAAACGAACCTCTTCCACCCCACGAAATATTAGGCAATATAGAAATCAAAGACCGCGGTACGACCACAAAGTGCAATTACGATTATGTGCTGTATCTTGCCAAAAAGGAGACTGCTGCCATTGGTGGCAATGGATTGCAAATCACCAATCACCAGAAACCAAGTTGGGCAAGCACGTGCCATCAAATCGTGGGAAATATGCTTAACATCACCAATCACGAGATTGATTCTACATCACTCTTCTTGCATGAAGAAACATTTGGCACACAAATATATTACAACCAACAGAAGAGGAAAGCGTTTAACGTAATCAAGGCCAGCATAGGTATATCAAGAATCACGTCAAAGGTATTGTCAAACTATGGAGAAGTACACAGCAAAGGCGGAATGGACTTGTTTTTGGAATATGAGCACATAGGAACATCAGGACTCGGACTTGGCATCAATGCCAAATACAACAGAACATCATTTGGAGATGGTATAGATGCCAACTTGATTTATGTCGGTCCAAGCCTCGTTTATAGTTACATCACAACGGCAAAGTTCAGATGGAATTTAGCTATTGGATTAGGATATTCACACTATAACGAATCCGATATAGCAGGTTCAAATCAATCTGGTTTCGGATTTCTCAGCAAAGTAGGTATTGACTACCTCTTTTCCGAAAGATGGGGAATAGGAATTGAGGCAAATCTCATCTCCCATCGTTTCTCCAGGCCCAAGGGATTCCAACTGAAGAAAAATGAACATTATGGTTACAACACCATCGGACTGTCTTTAGGTTTCAGACATTATTTCTAAAGACATTCCTTTCGTACATTCATGAAATGTCCCACAGCCTGGGATAAATGTCCCAACACGTGGGACAAAAGTCCCAGGCTGTGGGACATAGCTCAAATAACATGTTATCAAGTTTATTTTTATCTTCTCACAAGTTGATAGGGAACATCCGTGAGGTCTGTCTTGAATGTATATTTGGCAGGCGCACGTCTTGAATTGTTGTTGCCACTACGTGTAAAGTTGAACTCAATCTCTTCCACGTCCTTTTGGGCAACCATAAATCCATTAAACTTCGAGTTATCGAGATAGAATCCCTTGGAAGAGCTCAGGATATCAAGCATAAAGGTCTTTCCTGTATCAGTATATCTGACGTAGATATTGCCAGACTTATCAATATACCATGTGAAAGACAATGTCTGTGTTTGTTCTCCAGCCCTGTCAATCTCCGTTCCCACACCTTCTGTGTATGAATTGTTCTTATTCATTTGGAACACCATTTCGGCATTAAAACGAGCCTTTCCCGTACTGCCATCAGCATTGGGATACATGTAAATCATCTCACCCACCCAGGTACCCAGCAGACAAGCACCTTCATCTTCAATGGTAGAACCACCATTATTGTTGTTATTGTTGTTTCCACCATTTCTGCCGTACCAAGACCTTCTCCAAGAGTTATTATCATACCAATGATCATCATCGCAACTGGAGAACAAAACCGGTGCAAATGCCACAAAAGCAAAAAGTGCTACATACAAAAACTTTTTCATTTTACTTCTTCTTGATTAAGTTCAACATTATTATTGTCAACCACGACGGTGGAGTCTTGCTTGTTACTCCTGTCATCATGGAGATAAATCTTCGTAAGGAGGAAGTCAGCCACGTCAGCCTTCGAGCGCTCGTCGTAAATCCTTCCCCTAAAGTTCTCGCCTGTTCTTGCATACTTTGGGAAATAGTCACATTCCATCACGAATCTCGTACCATCACTATAGCGCAGGTAGATATTTCTGTTGCCGACCGTCCAATCGAATCTCACCCGTGAGACGTGTCCGCTCCAACTACAATCCTTCTCATATCCATAACCCGATGAAGAGAACATGCCCGACTGTATAAATTCCATTGTCACGTCGTACATATCACGACTGTCTCGGATTGTTCCATGCCAAATGCCATCAAGATAATAAGCCATTTCCTGGTCTTTGTCACAGCTTGTAAGCATGAAGAAAGCCATGATGATGAACACCCATTTTGTAGTAATCTTTTTCATAATTTTTCTCTTTAAAACATACTCTTTCCATTCTTATTTGCAAAGTTAAAAAAATTAATTTGTATCTGCAAATGGATTTTACATATATTTATATAGGTATTTTCCTACTCTTGAAAGGGAAAATCCCTAATAAACATTAATTATGCGTTAGGAATGATGAATTATAAATTAAAATCGCTATCTTTGCGATACATTTTTATCAACATATTAAATAATGAAAACGGTATATGAATTCTCTGTTAAAGACAGAAAAGGTAAACAAGTATCGCTTAAAGAGTATGCAAACGAGGTGCTCCTCATTGTCAACACTGCCACAAAATGTGGTTTCACACCCCAATACGACGAATTGGAGAAACTCTATGAAAAGTATCATGCACAAGGTTTTGAAATCTTAGACTTCCCATGCAACCAGTTTGGACAGCAAGCTCCTGGCACAGATGACTCTATCCATGAGTTTTGCAAGTTGAATTTTGGTACGGAATTTCCACGTTTCAAGAAAGTAAAGGTGAATGGCGAAGACGCTGACCCCTTGTTTAAGTTCTTGAAAGAACAAAAGGGATTTGCCGGATGGGATATGAGTCATCCTATCGCTCCTATTCTTGAAGACATGCTTTCAAAAGCTGACCCTGACTACAAGCAGAAGCCAGACATCAAATGGAACTTCACCAAGTTCTTGATCAACAAGAAAGGTCAAGTGGTAGCACGTTTCGAACCTACGGAAAACATTGAGAAGATTGCAGCACAAATCGAGGAGTTGCTGAAATAATTGAAATGAAGAATGAAGGATTGCGCAAGCAAACATCTATTCAATGAGTTTTCTCTCATGTAATTGATGTGTTAGCCGATTTTTCATTCTTCATTTTTTATTCTTCATTTAAAAGACAAGAATATGGAACAAAGAGAGAGCGTACGCTGCCTCATCATAGGTAGCGGACCTGCTGGCTATACGGCAGCCATCTATGCAGGCAGGGCTAATTTACAACCCGTATTGTATTGCGGTTTGCAAATGGGAGGTCAACTCACACAAACCACCATCGTCGAAAATTTCCCTGGTTATCCAGAAGGTGTGGATGGCAATCAGATGATGATGGACTTGCAACAGCAAGCTAAACGATTTGGTGCTGACATCAGAGACGGCATCATTGTGAAAGCTGACTTCTCCAACAAACCGTATGTCATCACTACAGATAGAGGTGTGGAGGTGGAAGCCGACAGTGTAATCATTGCCACGGGAGCCAGTGCCAAATACTTGGGATTGGACGATGAGAAGAAATACAACGGACAAGGAGTATCTGCTTGTGCCACATGCGACGGATTTTTCTATCGCAAGAAGACCGTTGCCGTTGTAGGTGGAGGCGACACTGCTTGCGAAGAAGCCCTCTACCTCGCACAGTTGTGCAAGAAGGTTTATATGATTGTGCGCAAGCCTTACTTACGTGCCAGCGACGTGATGAAACGCAGGGTGGCAGAAAACGAGAAGATTGAGATACTCTTCGAGCATAACACCGTAGGACTCTACGGCGATAATGGTGTAGAGGGTGCTCACGTTGTACGAAGAAAGGGCGAACCAGATGAAGAGCGTTACGACCTTCCCATTGACGGTTTCTTCCTTGCCATCGGACATAAGCCCAACACTGACATCTTCAAGGATTGGCTCGACTTGGACGAGACGGGATACATACGCACCATCAACGGAACACCACGCACCAATATCCCTGGTGTGTTTGCCGCTGGTGACTGTGCTGACCCACACTATCGCCAAGCGATCGTAGCTGCGGGAAGTGGCTGCATGGCTGCCTTGGAAGCAGAGAGGTATCTGAACAGTTAGAGATTGCGAGGCTCGGAGGACTCGGAGAGCTCGGAGTTCTCGGAGATCTCGGACAAAGCATACAATCCCAAGAACGTCAGCAATCCATTCAGCATCAGCAATTCATAGCCAAACCGATACCCCCACATCTCTCCTACCACATAGTCTAAGCAAAAACAAATCAATGGCGAAGCTATGCAAACATACGGCACAAACTTGTCGTAAGTGTGACGCTTGGTGAGCAATCCGTATGCAAACAATCCCAACAATGGACCATACGTATATCCACACATTATATATATAGCATCTATCACGCTTGACGAACCAACCCAACGAAACAGCAGGATAAAGGCTATAAACACAATTGCCATTCCTACATGCACACGTTTACGAAGGGTTTCATCACCCTCACGCCCACATATATCCACACAATAACTCGTGGTAAGGGCGGTCAGGGCAGAGTCGGCACTGGAGAAAGAAGCTGCAATGATACCCAACGAAAACAACACCAAGACAGACTGTCCCAATGTCCCCGTTGATGCAAACATGGGTAAGAGTTCATCGCCAACCGTAGGAAGAACCATTCCCTTCTGTTTCGCCAATATCACCAACAAAACGCCCAACGACAAGAACAACAAGTTGGCTGGAACGAAAGCCAGCCCATAAGTACACATGTCTTTTTGAGCATTGCGTAAGGAAGAACAAGTAAGGTTTTTCTGCATCATGTCTTGGTCTAATCCCGTCATGACGATAACGATGAAGATACCACTAAAAAACTGTTTCCAGAAATTCTGCTTCGACCACCAATCATCCAACACAAAGATTCTGCTATGCTCATCATTGGCAATGACCTTGACGGTATCTGCCAATCCTAAATGGAGTTGCCCCATAACCTCGTAGATTATCAATCCCAAAGCCAAGAACATACAAAGGGTTTGCAGACTGTCCGTCCATACCAATGTCTTAATACCAGCCTTTCGTGTATAGAGCCAAATAAGTGCCACCATGAGCGGGACGGTTATCCAAAAAGGAACACCCCACTCATCAAGGACAAATCTCTGCAAAATGATACACACCACGTAGAAACGAGCGGCAGCACCCGTCATCTTTGACAAAAGGAAAAAATATGCTCCCGTATGGTAAGAACACTTTCCCAACCTACCAGACAAGTAAGAATAGATGGTAGTGAGATTCATCTTATAATAGACAGGAAGCAAAACGAAAGCCACCAGGAGGTAACCGAAGATAAAGCCTATGCACGTTTGTAGATAAGTCATTTGAGAATGAAGAACCATACCTGGTACACTCACAAATGTCACTCCCGATATGCTTGCGCCAATCATTCCCCATGCCACCAAATACCACGGACTCTTACGTTCACCACGATAAAAAGCATCGTTCGAGGATTTCTTACTTGTTGAATATCCAATCAACATCAACAAGGCTATATACCCAAAAATAGTTAATAACATGACCATAATGGTGCAAAGTTACATAAAATAACTGGAATTACCCAACTATTTTACAATCACACAAGAAAAAGTGTAAAAATTCTTGCATATTATTATTTTTATCATTACTTTTGCATCAGATTGAAACATCACATTTGATATTCTGGATAATATTCCCAGTTATTACGAGAAAGTGTAAACTAAAAATATTTCATTATGAGTAAACAAAAAAAATTCATTCTGCAAGAGAACGAAATCCCTACACAATGGTACAACATTCAGGCAGACATGCCTAATAAGCCTTTACCTCCTATTCATCCTGCAACTCGCCAACCTTTAGGATGGGAAGACTTAGCCCACATTTTTCCTACCGAGTGCTGCAAGCAAGAACTTGACACCGAACACGCATGGATAGACATCCCAGAAGAGGTGCTTGAGAAATACAAGTATTATCGTGCCACTCCACTCGTTCGTGCATACGCCTTGGAAGAAGCCATTGGTACACCTGCCCATATATACTTCAAGAATGAGAGTACCAATCCATTAGGTTCACATAAAATCAACTCAGCCTTGGCACAGTGCTATTATGCCAAGCAAGAAGGAACGACCAACGTTACCACAGAGACTGGTGCTGGTCAGTGGGGAGCAGCCCTGAGTTATGCAGCCAGCGTTTTCGGTCTCGATGCAGCCGTATATCAAGTGAAGATTTCCATGTTGCAGAAGCCCTATCGTTCCAGTATCATGCGTACATTTGGCGCTGCCGTAACAGGTTCTCCATCTATGTCAACCCGTGCAGGAAAAAACATCATCACCAAAGACCCCAACCACATGGGCTCATTAGGTACAGCTATCTCAGAGGCAGTGGAATTGGCAACCACCACTCCTAATTGTAAATACACCTTGGGGTCTGTTCTCAACCACGTAGGATTGCACCAAACGATTATCGGATTGGAAGCCGAGAAGCAAATGCAATTGGCAGGTGAATATCCAGACACCGTGATTGCTTGTTTTGGTGGTGGCAGTAACTTCGGAGGTATTGCCTTCCCCTTCATGCGTCACAACATCTTAGAAGGAAAGAAAACGGAATTTATCGCCGCAGAGCCAGAGAGTTGTCCTAAGCTCACACGCGGTAAGTTTGAATATGACTTTGGAGACGAGGCAGGTTACACTCCTCTGCTTCCCATGTTTACCATTGGTCACAACTTCAAGCCCGCAAACATCCATGCCGGTGGTTTACGCTATCATGGTGCAGGCGTAATCGTCAGTCAGTTAATCAAGGATGGCTACATGCACGGAGTAGATATTCCACAATTGGAAACATTCGAGGCAGGTATCTTATTCGCAAGAACAGAGGGTATCATCCCTGCTCCCGAGAGCAGTCACGCTATTGCAGCCGCCATTCGTGAGGCGAAGAAATGCAAGGAAACTGGCGAAGAAAAAGTGATTCTCTTTAACCTTAGTGGTCATGGTCTTATCGACATGACAGCATACGATCAATTTATCAACGGTGACCTGATGAACTACAGCGTGTCTGACGAAGACATCGCAAAGAACTTGAAAGACGTGCCTCAAGCATAAGACAAGAAAGAAGGTTAGTTAAATAAAAACCTTTGTCAGCTTTAAATAAGCCTTTCAAGTTTGAAAGTTAAGGTCGGATTCCATGTGGGGATTCGACCTTTTCTAATAAAGATACCATGAATCTTACCCAAATGTTTGGCAAATTCAATAATAATACCTATATTTGCTGAGCCACAATTAAAACCGATTATGTTTTTAGAAGTAACAAAAGCAAAATATTTGGATGGCTACAGAATAATGTTGCTGTTCAACAATGGCGAAAGACGAATCGTAGATTTGAGCCAGTCACTTAATGGTAAAGTGTTTGAACCACTGAAAGACATAGGATATTTTAAAAGATTCTCCATCAAGTTCAACACTATCGAGTGGGAGAATGGCGCTGACTTTGCACCTGAATATCTTTATGAGATAGGAACAGCTGCATAGAGCAGCATTCTCCTTTTAAACTAATCTTTAAAATTTAATGCCCCTGAGTATTGTCTTTATACTTAGGGGCATTATAATTACTACTTCTCTATCGAGAGATTCACATTATCCTTAGTGACGTTCTTGCAATTGAAGAAGTCTGAATTAACCTCAGCAGAAATATTGATATTCTTCAAGCGAATATTCGTGATAGGTTTTTCTGGCAAACCATTGAAGAACATAGCACGACGAGCATGTCTGCAGACAATATTCTCAATATCAATGTTGCGGAACTCTGGTGTGGTCTCGTCAACAGGTTTAGCTTCGATATTGTTTACCTTCTCGCCACTTTCAAGAACCTCTATTGCAGATTTCCCACCATAGTAGAGGTCGAACGTAATAGCGTCGCCCTGAATGTCGAACATGGAGATATTGCGGATGAAGATATTCTCAACCACACCGCCACGTCCTCTGCAACTCTTGAAACGCAAGCCCACATCAGTACCGAGGAACTGGCAATTCTGCACGAGGATATTTTTCACGCCACCACTCATCTCAGAGCCAACCACGAAGCCACCATGTCCCTGGAAAACGGTGCAGCCATCTACCACCACGTTTTCGCATGGCTTACCTCTCTTGCGACCATCCGCGTCCTTTCCACTCTTGATGCAAATACCATCATCACCTGCATCAAACGTAGAATTAACGATCAACGCATTCTTGCATGATTCTAAGTCGAGCGCATCGCCATTCTGTGCATAATCAGGATTACGGGCAAGCACATGATCTATAATAATGTTCTCGCACATCAATGGGTGAATGTTCCAAGCTGGAGAGTTTTGAAAAATCACGTCCTTCAGCAATACGTTCTTACATCCCACGAGGCTCACCATCACAGGGCGCAAGAAACGACGAATCTCATTCCATTGCTCATCTGTTTCCAATCCCTTGGGCACGTTCATGTCTGCAATGGAATCACCTTTTGCATAACCAGCAGAGGGGAACCAAAGGTCATTGCGTTTGAATACACCCTTCTGCATACCTGTAAACTTTTTCCATTGACCATCAGTAACCTTCGATTTCTTCAAGGGTCTCCAATACAAGCCATTTCCATCAATGACACCCTGTCCTGTAATGGCAATGTTCGTTGCGTTTGTAGCAGAAACAGGCGACTGGCACCTGCGGGTTTCAAGTCCTTCAAACGAAGTCTTCTTGATAGGATAAAGAGATTCGTCAGCCGCAAAGAGAATCACGGCACCTTTCTCCAAGTGCAACTCCGTATTGCTCTTCAATTCAATGGGACCTGTGTACCAAACACCTTGCGGAACGACCAACTTTCCACCTCCTTTTTCCACTAATGCAGCAAAAGCTTTCTGAAATGCTTCCGTACAAAGAGCCGACCCGTCACCTTTTGCACCAAAGTCAGAAAGTTTCACTTGATTATTGGGAATGACAGGAGCTGCCATCCCATTCATGCTAAAGGGCAAGTTGCGTGTGTACTTGGCGTATGGATTGACAATCCGTTGAGTGTTTACTCGTCGCACATTCTTTCGTTGGGCTCCCACGCTAAAGAAAAACATGGAAAAAGCTACCAACATCAAAATTTTGTAATGTTTCATTTTTTGATTGTTATTAGGTGAAGAATTATATTTTGTGCAAATTTACGAAAAATAGATGAGAAAAAAGAGTAAATAATTACAAATTTTATTATCTTTGCATCAAGGAAAATCCATGAAAACCTTATAATGAACCGAAATACGTTACGCTACATATATCTATCAATACTTTTATTATTTGCCGCACCTTGCATTGCGCAGCAAATGAGCATATTAGAATTGCCCCATCAAGAGCAATTGTCGGCAAATAGAGTGTTGCACATCATCGAAGACCAAGAAGGATTTCTTTGGTATGCGACAGAGGGCGGAGGTATCTGCCGACAAGACGGTAGTCAAACGGACATCTTCCGCTCGAATGCCAAGCAACCCGATCTGTTGGGAAGCAACAACGTGGCTTGTCTGGCAGATGTTGACGGAAGCATTGTTATCGGAACTTTCCACGGAGCTTATGTTCTCGATAAGAAAACATATTCTATACGTGTGCTAAACATGGTAGATAGCAAGCGTATAGATGACATTTGCAAAACCTCTGATGGACATTACTGGCTGACATCGAACCAAAAACTTTACGAATTTTCCCATAACCACCAATTGCTCAACACCTTTCCCTCTCTATGGAAAGGAGAGAACAAGTACGTATCGGACATCTTTGAAGACAGTCATCAGCAATTGTGGGTAACGCAATGGTCAGGTGGACTACTCCGTTTCAACTCGCAAAGCAGCCGATTTGAAGAGGCTCCTTGGTCTCTTCAAGTTCCTCCATCCTGCATAGCTGAAGACACCATTCACCATTGTTTATGGATTGGAACTATCGGACAGGGAATTGTCAAGTACGATACGAAATCAGGAAGCATCATTACTCAACCACAAGAGCTGCCAACAAGAGCTTCCTCACAATCATTTGTATGCATTGACCTAAAGTTTGATGACAAACGGCAGTTGCTATGGATGACTTCAACAGAAGACTTGTTGTTGTTTGACACCAGCAATGGGACACTGAGGCAACAATCCCTGTCCAACATCTTACCTACTTCCATCAAGGCATTAAACAAAATCAGCTTTGACAAACGTGGCAATCTCTTAGTGGCAGGCAACCAACCTGGTCCTTTTGCAATAAAACTTTCATCTGAAGTGCCCTATTCTCACAATAACATCATCGATGGAAACTATTTGTGGCAATACCATGAAAGGAGAGGCATCATTGTCAAAGACCTTCTGAATGGCAAAGAAATAACGATGGGTAACGGAAGAGCCCCACTTCTTCCCATCATGGAGAAAAGAAAAGGAGAACCAGGAATATGGACAACTGACGGAAACAACTTGTTGTATTGTACCGTTGACTCCATCCAAATTGCAGCCGTATTGCCCAACCGAGCCGAAGCCTTGGCTGATGACGGCAAAGGAAAGGTTTGGTTGAGCACGGGAAAAGAACTGCAATGCGTCAATATTCAAACCAAAGAGGTTAAGACCATCAGCCCAAATGCCAACGACATCTCTGCCCTCTCATTTACAGCTGACGGGAAACTATGGTTAGGAAACATCTACGGTCAGTTGTATCAATACGTCGATGGAAAACTGGTATTGGATGAATATGGAAGCAACGAATATGGGGATGCGATAATAGACCTCAACGTGGACAGCATAGGAAGACTGGTCATAGCCTATGAACATTACACCCGTTTTTATGACACCAAGAAACACACACTCACCCAAGAAAGTATGTGTGCGGAAGATACCTACTCCATTATCCTGAACGAAACAAAACCTTTCAATAAATGGACAAGTCCGCAACGTAACATCATTTTAGAGCGTCTGCCTAAATGGCTCAACAGTTGGTGGATGTGGTGCATCTACATAGCCATACTTGTTGCCATTGCATTTTTCATCTATCAATACCAAAAGTTGCGCAAGCTACGCCGTTTATTCATGAAGAGCATGAAGCAAGGCATTGAAGGGAAACAGCAAGAAAAGGAACATCTACAGGAAGCCAACATATCCGCTTCAGATCAAGAATGGTTAAAGCAGGCTATCGCCACCGTGGAAAAGAACATCAGCAACGAGAACTACACGATGGAGCAATTGAGCAACGATATGTATATGAGCAGGATGACCTTCTACAGAAAGTTGCAATCATTAACAGGACAGAAGCCAACCGAGTTTGTACGTACCATCCGTCTCAAGCAAGCCGCTGCCCTGTTAAAAGAAGGGAAAATGAATATTAAGGAAATCAGTTTTGCTACAGGTTTCTCATCGGTGAGTTATTTCAGCCGATGCTTCCGTACGATGTTTGGCGTTCCACCTACGCAATTCGGTAAAACAACAACCGCCGATTCCCTTGAACCCAACGACACTCCAAGCTGATGTTGGGACAAAGTAGTTATATATCTGCCTGAAAGGTCGTATAGGTCGTATAAAGCAGGAGAATTATCATTACCATAAGCATGAATAGCATCTATCACGCCTTGCTCTGGAACGGCTTGTCCCTCTAACGGGAAGATGCGCAACGACTTGACAGAAGGCAAACCCGCCGAATAATTGGCTGTAAGAGTCAGAGAGAGGTTGCCCGTTTCGTTGATTTCAACTTCCTTGGTCATGTATTCATCCATTCCCTTTGAGAAGAACAACTTACCCAAGGAGTCGACACCAGCCTTGATGGTTACTCCTTTAATCTTGTCTGCATCATAGTGGAACAGCAACGCATACTTCCCCTTTTCACGGAAGTTCACATTCCATTTCATCACTCCACCTTTCTTGTCACCATCTACGATTTCCGCAGCTTCCGTGAAGTTTTGCGATTCACCCAAGAAGAACGTAATGGTATCAGAGGCTTGAACGTGTTTTGCATCGTCTATGGCTTTAGCCCATAGAGTGTGCATTCCATTCTTGATGTCAGATACTTGCAATTCGTATGGTTTGGTATTCACCGTTCCCACTTTCTTATTGTCTATATAAAACTCCACATTGACTGTCTTGTTTTGAATATGGCTGATATTAGCCTTCAAAAGCAAATCTTCAATAGAGACAACTGTTTCGTTGTCTTGTGGAGCAGAAACACTTGCTTTCATCACCCACGACACTTCCGTGTACTTTATGCCAAGGAAAGCGTCCATGGCAACGGTAGGTCTGTTGGTTGCCGTATCCCATGCACCCAATTCATATCCACCTAACGACTCAGGTTCCCAATAGAACACACCAGGGTCTCCATTTTTGATCATCGCATCCATCAATCCCACCAAATAGTTGTTAGCTTCTATTGGCTTGTTCCAGTAATGCCCCGTTTCCACTACCATCACAGGTGTCTTATATCTCTGTTTGAGGTCTCTGATATTAGCCATTACCCTTGTAATCATCGTTGGACCATCTAAGTGAGACCAACGAGGATAAGCAGACATTCCGATAATGTCCCATACCACACCACGATTTTTCAATTGGTCGAACATACTACGATAAAGAGAGTTATCATGGCCATCGGGAAGATGTATGATGGTCTTAATCTCAGGGTCTATATCCTTGACAGCCTTGATACCAGCCTTCAACATCTTGGCGAAGTTATCCGTTCCACCTTTATTGGTTTGAGCAGTGGGATAAAACATGCCACGTTTAGTTTCATTGCCTATCTGTGCCCATCGTGGAGTAATGCCCACAGCTTTCAGGGCTGAGATGATATCATGTGTATGATCATATACATCTTGTTCTAATTGAGCAACGGTGTGGTTTGCCCATGCAGCAGGTCTATCCTGCGTACCAGGATCAGCCCATGTGTCACTATAATGGAAGCACAACATTATGCCCATACCTTTCGCATGAGCCCGTCTGGCAAGTTTCACCACATCATTTTTGCCACACCATCCACCAGCTGGGTTCACCCATACACGTAGGCGTACATTATTTATTCCTTGTTCTTTCAGAATTTCGAAAATATCTTTGGCTATTCCTTCCTTATTTCTCCAAACGGTATTCCAACTCTCCATCTGAGAAACAAAGCTAATATCTGCACCGAAAGCGAAATCTTGTTCATGTAGCTTTCGGTCGAAAATAGTATCGGTAACGGTCTCGGCTTTCGCTTGGTTGCCCATCCCCATTACCAACAGAGCAAATACTCCCATTGTTAGCAGTAGTCTTCTTTTCATAACAAATCGTTTTTAGATGATATTCATTTGCTCTGCAAAGGTAATTACATCATCTGAAAAGACGATTCAATCATGTATCAATAACATGAAAACATGTAACAATGGGCTATTTCAGCCTTTATTTATTGGCAAAAAGCATTAATTGCCTGAACGACGGTCGTAGCATCTTCAACGGAAAGGACAGGACTGATGGGAAGGCTCAATTCAGTTTGATGGATTTTCTCTGTAATGGGAAGATGCAACCCACTCCATTCCACATAACATTGTTGCAGATGGGGAGGTATGGGATAATGGATTTGAGTTTGTATGCCTTGACTTGATAAATATTGTTGCAATAGATCTCTCCGTTCACAGAATATGGGGAATATATGATAAACATTGTTAGCATCGTCCATTCGTTGAGGAAGACTTACAAGAGGGTTTTTGATTCCATCAATATATAATTTAGCTATAGTTTGACGATGGTGGTTTTCTTCATCTAAATATTTCAATTTCACACTTAACACAGCAGCCTGTATTTCATCCAGCCTACTGTTTCTACCCTTGTATTCACTTATATATTTAATGTGTGAACCATAGTTAGACAATGCCCTAACTGTTTCTGCCAACTGTCTGTCATTGGTGGTAATGGCACCAGCATCACCCAATGCGCCCAAGTTCTTACCCGGATAGAAAGAATGACCAGCTGCATCACCTAAAGAACCTGTTTTGGATGGAGGAAGGACAATGGAGGAATTTGGATGTGATGATGTAAAACGGCAACCATGTGCTTGTGCATTATCCTCAACCAACTTGAGATTATATCGTTTACACAACTCTCCTATCTTTTCGGTATATGCACATCTGCCATAAAGATGAACGAGTAGGATGCTCTTGGTCTTAGATGTAATGGCTTGCTCAATGAGTTCATCATCTATTTCAAGCGTATCCATACGCGGTTCCACGAGAACAGGCTTCAATCCATTCTCGGTAATCGCCAAGATGGAGGCGATAAAAGTATTGGCGGGCACAATCACCTCATCACCCTCATCCATCAACCCCATCTCTATATAAGCACGATAAATCAAGGCAAGAGCATCAAGACCATTACCCACACCTACACAACACTCCGTACCAATATAACGTGCATAGTCAACTTCAAACCGCTTGTTCGCTTCGCCCCGTATATACCAACCAGAGTCTATTACCTCCGAAACTGCTTTCTTGATTTCATCAACATGTATGTCGGTAACGGCTTTCAAATCCAAGAATTTTATCATGACAGACATTTGTTAACCGTCAATATTCTGATTTATCAGTACTTTCATCCCACATTTCAAACGCACGAATGGCTTCATCACGAAGCATACTCTCAATGGGTTTATTACGTTTTTGAGGTGGCAAAACTATTTCATCATAGATAAACTTGTCATCAAAGCCAATCTTTGCGGCATCTACACGATCATTGGCATAATAGATATGATCAAGATGAGCCAAATAAATAGCACCAAGGCACATGGGACAAGGTTCGCAAGACGTGAAGATTTCACATCCCTCAAGATTGAAAGTACCCAACGAATGAGTAGCTTTACGGATACAATTCACTTCTGCATGGGCAGTTGGGTCGTTGTCAATGGTCACGCTATTTGATGCCTCTGCAATGATTTTTCCATTCTTGGCTATGACCGCACCGAAAGGTCCACCATCTTCTCTCACACTTTTTTCTGATAAGAGTATTGCCCTACGCATCAAATCTTCTTTGGTCATGGTTTACGTTATTATAAGTTATACTATTTATTTCTTTTAAAAAAAGGTGCATGTATTTGCTACATCAAGTACCAAACACATGCACGAAGAGAGTATGAATATTACAGAATTTGTTTGTAAAGAGCTACGATATCGTCACGAGTAACCTCACGTGGATTACCTGGAGTACAAACGTCAACGATAGCTTGATCAGCCAAAGCGTCAATATCTTTCTCGGTAATGCCAAGTTCGGTAAGATGCTCAGGAATACCTACGCGACGGCTCAAGTCGGCAATAGCCTCGCAAGCAGCATCGGCAGCCTCATCTACCGTCATTCCATCCTTGTAAACACCACAAGCCTTAGCAATATCTACATATTTAGCCTTGGCAGCGGGGGCATTGAAACGCATCACCGTAGGCAGCAACATAGCGCAAGCCACACCGTGAGGAATGTCATGGAGAGCAGACAATGGGTGAGCCATACCGTGGTCAACGCCAAGACCTACGTTGGAGAATGCCATACCAGCCACATACTGTGCCACAGCCATACCGTCACGTCCTACTGGATTGGTTGGTTCTTCTACGGCGATGGGAAGATACTTGTAAATCATCTCAATAGCCTTAATCTCAAACATATCGGAGAGTTCCCATGCTGCTTTCGTAATCAATCCCTCGATAGCATGAGTCATTGCATCCATACCCGTAGCAGCAGTAAGACTCTTTGGCAAAGAATACATCAACTCTGCATCGATAATAGCAACGCATGGAATATCATTAGGATCCACACAAACCATCTTAGCTTGGCGAGTCTCATCTATAATCACATAGTTGATGGTAGTCTCGGCAGCTGTTCCTGCTGTTGTAGGCAATGCGATGATAGGTAACGACTTGTTCTTCGTATCAGCTACACCTTCCAAGGAAACGATATCAGAGAATTCAGGATTACGTACCACGATACCAATACCTTTTGCAGTATCCATAGCAGAACCACCACCAATGGCAACGATAAAGTCGGCACCAGCTTTCTTACAAGCCTCAATACCATCTTTCACGTTGGTAACCGTAGGATTAGGTTTCACCTCACTGAAGATCTCGTATGCGATTCCAGCCTCATCCATGACATCAGTCACTTGCTTGGCAACACCAAACTTGATAAGGCCTTTGTCTGTTACTACCAATGCTTTCTTAAAGCCAAGACGTGCCACTACGCCAGGCAACTCCTTGCGTGCGCCCGGTCCAAAATAAGAAACTTCGTTTAAAATAAATCTGTTAGCCATTTTGTAAAAAAATTAGGTAATTTAAAATGAGTATAAGGTTTTAATTAGTCAATCTGAAGAGTCTTTCATCCACTTCGGATTTTATTTTAGAATTATATTGATAAGCATAATAGCATCTGTGATATTGATTATTCCATCTCCATTCACATCCGCTGCCACCAAGTCTATGTCTTCTATTCCTGGTTTCAATATCTCGTTAACGACACAAACGGCATCGGTGACATTGATAAAGCCATCCCTATTGACATCACCAACAGGCATACTCACGTTTGCGGAAAAATACATCTTGTTCAAGTCTGACAAATCAAATACTTCTTCTCCATCGACATTGGAAGCAAACAACTGACTGTCAGAAAATGTCATTCTCAATGACTCCACGGAAAGAGACTTCGTGGTTCCATCTGCTGATTGAAATGTCAAATAAGGATATTCATGACACCACGCTCCTTGCAACATGCCCAACAGGACAAATAAGGTCATTAAAACTTTCTTTTTCATTATTCTTTAAATTATTGATTGCAAACTAAATCTACATCTAACATCACATCTGTAATATTCACGATACCATCTTCGTTTAAGTCATCTATCAACAGATGGATGTCGGATGATTCCGGTGAAAGCACCTTTTCAACAAGACATACCACATCTGTTATATTGACCAAGCCATCAAGATTGATGTCGCCCCTCAGCAAAGTATCGTAACTGACCACATCCATTCGTTTGATTTCAGAAGGCACTGAGACAACAACGGGAATGGCTGATAAATCCTTTATGTAAGCACGGTAATCACCTAAGTTGAAATTATCATCATCAGGTACTTTTACCCAAGTACCATCAGAAAGATAATATGCTCCATGGTTGATTAATCCTGCACTATTCTTGAATATTCCCTTAAGACCATTACTTCCGTTTGATGCAGCATCAACTATCTCACCATTCATTCCATAGAAATGAGCCGATTCGTTCTCGGTAAAGAACACACAAGGAATACCAGGGGCAACCTCATCCACCTCTGTGAGATACATCTGCGTATGGCGGGGATTGATTCCACTCACTTCATATAGAGAGACACCATTTCCTGCCTTTGCTGCAAAAGGTAGGCAAACGGTTCCCCAATGTCCATCCAATGAAGTACGGTGATAAACGGGAGAATAATAGAGTTTGAAATCTGTGGTACACCACCATCCTTCTCGGTTGTCTGAATAAACAGGATTGGCTGATACCTTATCTTTCTTTGAACCAACAAAGCCGATGGTCAACGTCCCGTCTTCACCCACCCATACAGGCTTGGTGGTCAGTGTTTCCCACACATCTTCATTTTTTATTCCTGGTGCATCAAATCGCTCATAGGTCAATACAGGTGTATTCTCTGTCTTATCCGTTCCCGTAACATACCCATGTTGATCTGTTATGCAAAATGGTTGGGTGGTAGCCGAACACGACATACTATAATAGCCCATTGGAAGATTCCTTAATGTTTGCTTGACTTCCATCGTACCGTCATTAGCCGTACTCCACCACGCATTCCAACAAGATTTACCCCATACGTTATTAAGACGTTGGTCACCTCCAGTGTATGACCCAGCCTTGGTAGTCCATCCAGTAGAAGCAGTGAATGTAGGATTTTGCACAAGTTCTGTCTTATCAGCCCAAACGAGATATTCAGACAATGCATCTCTCAACCCACTGAGTGCCGAGGTATAGGTCTCTACGGTATTGGCAGCAGTGGCTTCTGTTATAGCAGAATGCAATATAGAATATGAAGGATGACTTGCATCAATGACAGCATTTGCCACAACCAATAAAGAGTCGAGTGTTTTCTTGGTTCTCACGCCATGATATGCTTCCTGCAGAGCAGTAGCTGCCACTTGATAACGTTCTTTTGCGGTTGCCGTGGTAAGATGCGACATGGAATTGGCAGAACTGATTCGCCTTGTCAATTCCTCATTGATATCATCGTATCCATTAGAAGACGTGTTCCACAACATGAAAGCCTCCGCTTCATTCTGTACTTGCGAAAATCCGTCTTCGTATGCCGCACGTTCAGTAGTGCAAAGTTTACGCAGAACAAACTTATCAAATTGAGCCGTTCCATTGAGCCATCGATACTTAACGATGAAATGCTGATAAGAACCACTAGCAAACTTGGCACTTTCTCTCATCCAATCAGTTGCTGTGGAAAGATTTAACACCTCTGCACTTTCTGTGCTCCCATCAGAAGAAAGACTTCCCTTCTGCCAACCTCCATCATGACTTTTATGCCATACGGAGAATTGGTAATTACTATTGGCTGCTATGGGAAACACACCCTTCAAGGAATAAACCCCATCAGCACCCGAATGACCATAAGTGCGCATATACGCACCATTATCTGGTCCTGCTACAGGAACTATTTCCATATTTGCCTTGGCTGGTGACAGGTTTCCTGTACCATCTGTCCATCCTTGCCATCCATAATTGAAATCACCATTGGCAATGACATTCCCACCAAGGTAATAAGTTGTATTATTATATACCACCTGATCTCCCACAAGTTCATTCAAGGCAGAGGATGACAACTCACCCGAATAATGGTCAACATTACATCTGTCTATTGTATGAATACGGTAGGAACCTCCATCACTGTTCGACAGGGTTGTCTCATAGTTATACGAACCACTCTCTGAATAGATATCCGTAGTAGTATAGACAACAGTCCATGCCCCATTGGTATATTTCTCCACATACATTGCTTTGATATACTCCCCATTGGAATCAGACCATTTTACAGTAGTCGCTTGGGCATTGCTATCATGCAAGACAGTATTGAGCACAGGGTTAGCCAATCGTTCACTATAAGCCGCAGTACTTGGAACATACGTATTATACGATGACTTATATCCAATGTTTGACGACTTATTGGCATAATAGACTCCCATTGGCGTAAGATAATCAGTACTGCTCAAACTTGCGTCATTGGCATTGTACATATAACGGCATTCCTGCACATCATTATAAACAGCGTAACGTTCGATAAAATCTGTATTTTCCAATCCATCGATGATTGGAGCGAAATGTTCTTTTTCAATGGCATAATTACTTGAACTGGCACTTGTATTGCTACCAGGCCATCCTGTCCAATTTGCACCATAATTCATTTCCGTAATCCAGATTTGTCTCCCTGGGAACAGATGATGCATGTCGTTAAGCCACGATTTCCATGTGCTCCAATCGTTATACCAATAGCAGTGAGTGACGATGAAATCGCAACGGTAGCCTCTCTCTTCCAATTTATTCAAGAACTTCTCCAACATTCCTCCAGAGAAATTATTACCCCAATTAGAAACGCAGGGAGAGCCAAGTCGTTTGCCAGTAACGAGAAGGTCTGTCCAACGGTCAACTGCAGCATTGACAATAGCATCAACATCAGAACTGCCAGCTATATTGACAAGGTTTTTGTATGAATCTTCCACCTCATTATCAAACTCATTATACCCCAACGAATTTGAGCTTGCTCTGTCGGGATTAGGCCACCACGGTTGCTGGCGTATTCCCACATATTCTCGATCGGCAGAGTTTAATTCACCATTGTCATTCCAGTTGTAATACCAAGTGGTATTGAGCAAACTATTCTGTTTGGACTGCGCTCCAGCCCATCCTTTCTTAGAAGTATCATTCCACTTGTTAATTCTGATAAATGAAACGGTCCCATCCAGAGGCGTACCAGCCAAGTCTATCTTGATGTTCTTGGAATCTGCCACCCACACACGACTATATCCTAAGCCGTTGACTTTGGCAGAGAGACATACACTGTATCCACGACGTAAAGTAAACGAACGAATGCTATTATCGAATGTCGTACCTGCAAGATTATATTTTGTCTGAGGATCATATCTGTTGTTAGCCAATCCGGTCCAATCGTTTCCTTGATAGACGACAAGAGGATAGAACGAATCTCCATGAGGCATGACAATTGCACCATCACCATAAATCTTCACTTGGCAGTTTGTTCCATTGACAGCAGGTGAGCCATTGATCTTGATATAAGAAAGCCATGATTGAATGGTTACACTTGGTTTCACCTTTGACAAAATGAGAGTCGCATTGTCATTGGTAATGTTGACACTTCCCGACGTTGTGAACGGAGTAGAGCCTGTAATCTTATAGTCGATGGGCGTGGAGATGGTCACGTTGGAAGTGACTCTTGAAACTGAGGTCGTACCATTTTGTGTATCCGAAACAACTTCTGCTGCCACATAACCATTAGAAAGAAGGTCGATATTCGTCACGCTGAACCACTGATGAATGGCTCTTGTTGATGCGGAAATCTCAAACGTGACATCCTTGGCAGCACCTGTCACGCTAACGGGAATATATCTCCACTCCCAACCATGTCCCTTATTGCCATTGGCGTAAGTATCACCTACTGAGAAGCTGGTTTTGCCAGCTAAAGAAATACCATATCCTACATCTCCATTTGATGGAATGGTTACAGTTGTTCCATTGGCAGAGATGGTTCCCGTCACTTCTGAAGAAGAACGACAAGCTACACGAAGCACATATTCACCTACGGGCAGATGGGCTGTGTAGGTCATGGAAGAAGACCAAGATGATGAGCCCCACGAACTACCTGGTTGTTCATAATAAATAGATGAAGAAGTGCCATCCCAATGCTGACTGGAATTGGTTACGATATTATGATTTGCAGGATTTCCCAACAAAGAAGTTGCCTCATAAGTAAAATGGGTTGAGACATAATCATATTCTTTTATCTTCAAGCTATTGATTGCCTCTTGAATTTGCAGACGATTGGCATTGCTATCATCATAAACCGCCTGCTCACTCTGGATAGACAATCCAAAGTTGGACGCAAGTGAAAGCTCAACCTGCAATTCTGCTTTCAACGCTAACAAATCCGATGCTCCACCAAGAGCTACATCAAGATCATAAATTTCTTGGTCAGTAAGTGGGATGATAGAACCATGACGAGGAGTGAACGCCCCATGATTGGCACAATCACCCCATTTGGTGTATGTCGTGAAATCATCACTCACTTCGCACAACTGGAAATATGCGGGACTTGCAGCATAGCAGTCGTATCCCAAAATCCATTTGCCGTCACTGATGCGTCTGAAGATGCTTGGTCCTTCTACCGCATCAGTTGTTTGTTGCACGATTCCACTTGGAGTTCCCCACTGACTACCTGTTGCCATCCCGTTTTCAGCCGTAAGATTACTGCATGAGACATGGCAAATGCCCCCACTCCCTTCATTCTTATAGAAAGCGTGATAAAGACCGTCATCTTCATCATAGACAATGGTAAGGTCAATGGTAGCAGAACCTCTGTCAAACAAATGGGTAGGATAACCTTCTAAGTCGGTGAAGTCATCGTTAGCGTAACAATAATACTGTTTATCATAACTGGCAGGTGCGTTGCCACCCGTTTTCAGGGCAAAATACACCATATATTTTCTTGCCGCACGATCATATATGACTTCGGGAGCCCAGACATGTGTAACATTCGCCCAATCAGTTCCTGCATATTTGGTAGGGAAATGCACCGTAGAATGTGTCCAATGAACTAAGTCTGTCGATTTTGACATCACGATTCCACGGTTGCTGTCCCAGCCATTTGAACTTCGCATGTCTGTACAAACCATATAGTACGTTCCGTCCTCACCTCTCAACACGAAAGGATCTCGGATGTTTCCCGACACTGCTATCTGCGAAAAATCAACAACGGCATTACCGCCATTAATTGGTGAAAAGTTCAAGCCATCAGACGAGATTGCATAAAACAAATGCTCTTGCGATGAGGCATTGCCACGGAAATAGGCAAAGAGATACCCTCCTATGTTTTCTGCCTGAAGTGACTGGGAAATGACACTAAAGACAAACGCACATAATAGTTTGATTACTCGATGCCTCATCTTTTTCAACAGATTTGTTAATATGAATCCATTATATAATTATGATTTACAAAATTACAATAAAATAACCAAATGGCAACATTTTTTGATGTTTTTCTTCCTTAACAATCAACGAATTGCCAAATTTCTTCAACAAAGCAAGAAGAATACCTTACCCTAACTGCCAGCAGAAGAATATCTTACTTAGCCTGAGTCTCCACTCTTTCGTCACTCAGAATCTCATGTGCAGCGTTGTACGCATCAAACTCCACCTTTGTTTTTGTGAAGTCAGGCGTGTTATACGAATAGAGTGACTTGGAATAATAGTCGTATGGGTGACGTTGCGGCAACAGGAATGGCTTGGTGAAATGTCCCTTTTCATCTATCGAAGCCAAGTAAAGTCGTGAGTAATAACCATCATCACGCCTACTGGTGAAGACAACCCAATGGCTATTCAGGTTCCAGTTGTGATAACTGTCTGCCTTTGAACTATTGATTTCATCCAAACATCTTGCTTCTCCGGTCTTCAGATCCAACAACCATTGATCACTTTCATTGTGCCAAATAGAGAAATAGCCATAATCCATCAATGTAAACAACAAGTATTTTCCATCATAAGATGGACGTGGCCAGGTAAGACTCTTCCCCATTTTCACGGCATTGAAAATGGTGTCCACATGATTCCCAAACTTTCCCGTTTCCGGGTCAAAGTCTATCTTGCAAAGATTATACTTCTCATCCTTGTATTGCAAAGGGTATTCTCTTTGGTAACAAGTCATATAATATAAGGTCTTGCCATCTGAAGAGAAGACAGGCGTATTTTCTGACCAGTCTTTCGTTGACAGAAGCGAGTCGGTTATAATCTCATGTGTGATGGGATTATATACAAACACATCTGATGAAAGGTCAAACACTTCTATCCGTTCATTGGGAACCACATGGAATCCCTGCCTTGTCTGATTGGTAGAAAAGGCACAGTACTTTCCTGAAGGGTGCCAATAAGGATAGACCATGGAGCCACCCAACAAATCACTCTTTGCCTTGAGCCACTCCCGCTTACCGTCTATCTGAAACATCGTAGCTCCATGATTGCCTCTCACATGAAAGACAAATCGAGATGGGTCTGTCTGTCGTGCAGAATGACAGTTGACACACATCCCCGGCACGTGTGTATTCTCTATAATGGCAACTTCCTCAAAATTGGAAAGGTTGCGTTGGTAAAGTCCCATGTGACTGTAAATCTCATATCCTGGTGCGATGCGACGATAGGTTAGTCCCCATTCATCTAAAGCGTATGTACTGACATAGATATTGAAATCCTTGTATTGTGTCCATTTGCCATCTTTCTCTACGCATACTGTCAAGGTGAGATGTCCGTCTTGATTTTGAGCCACAATCTCATGCCATTCGTCCACATCAAAGTCTGCCTCTTCACCTTGCACATGCAATTCTCCGCCTTTGCTTCCCTTTACTGCCACATCCATTCTTTCCATGTCGCCACCTGCGAAGTCAAAATTTAATGGCGCAATGTTCACGGGAATAGTCACGTTTACATAATCGGGATAAATCTTAGGATGCTCATTGACCACCACTGCATCTTTCACTTGATGCTGACAAGAAGCCAACATCAACAACAAACCAAACAAATACACTATCCTTTTCATGACTATTTCCCCATCATTAAATAATACCATGTAGAATATCTGAAACCACTCAATGCAGAAGTGTTGCTTCCATTGGTTCCGTATGCCTGAACAAACTCACTAAAACGATTTAACACCAAGGGATTAACAAGCCCTTGTGGTGGTTGTTGGTTTCTTTGGGCAAAGGCTATACAGATAGCCTCTTGGCAAACACGAGGATTATACCTGATATCTTCTTGCACCACCTGCAAGTATTGCATGAAGCGATTGATGTCTTTATCCAGCAAGGGTGTCATCAACAAATATTGCACAGCCATCATATTACTCGGTTCATGCAAGAACAACTGTCCGCAAATCTTATCTACCTCATCTTCGCTGAACAGGAAGTCATCTTGCAGGCGAACCTTTCGTAGCCATCCATAAACGGGATGCTGATTGATCTGTTGCGGATGATTCAGCAATTCCAACGTCTTCTCTGCCCAAGGTCGATAAAAGATGGTCTTTTGCAACATCTGTAGATATTTTCTCGCCACCGCATATTGTCCGTTGATCATATTGGTTTCCGCCAATCGTTTCATCATTCGTCCACTTTTGTTGTAATTGGGCAAGGCTTCCATTGTCTCAAAGGCGAGTCTTTGCGCCGTGTTGATCAATCCCAAATGATAATAGATTTCACCTGTGAGTTGGGTCAACACGAACTGCCGTTCAAAGGGAGGCAACAATCCTTCTCGTCCTCGCTGATAAAAATCGAAAGCACGTTCACCTAATTGGTTGGTCATTGCCAATGCGAAATTGGTGGCACAAACGCTCAATGGTAAGTCGGGCATATTCTTTTCTGCCTTGGCAATGATACCATTCCAGTTTTTGATGCGGACCAAATAGTCGTACTCTATCAACTCGTATTTCTTCTTATCATAACCATAGAGACAGGCAACGCACACCAACAAGATCATCAATATTCCCAATCCGATGGTAACACTTTTCTTGTTTTGTGGCAGATACCTTGCTCCACCATACAAAACCAATATGATGACAGGAACTATGAACAAAGAATAAGCTACGATATCTACAAAACGATAATAGTCGATACCTATCATCAATTGCTTCAAGGGATATGGAACCACATACGCACTCACGAAGATACAAGCCAAGGCGTAAACAACGGATAATGGCATCAGGCATAAAGCCACCAGCAATATCATGGGACCAATGAGCCAATAGCCAACGGGTATCATCACTAATAAATAAGCCCAACGTGCCATCTTCTTTTTCGGACAAGCAAGCATCAAAACCATTGCCAGAATGAGCGAAACGGTATAGGTAAGCATCACGTTCTCATCGCCCATGACAAACCACAAGGCGATGGGGGGCAGAAAACTGAGGAGGTAGATTGAAGATTGAGGATTGAAGATTGAAGATTGAAGATTGAGGATTGAAGATTGAAGATTGGGGGTTGAAGAACCCTTTTTTTCCGAAACTTCTTTCTTGATTCTACCTGTTATATTTAAATAGGTGAGACATTGCAAAACGACAAAAAGAATTGCCAATATCAATGCTCCAAACGTACTGCTATTAAAAAATTGCACCAAAAACTCAGCCACATATCGAGCCAAACCGCCTGGTTGGGATATACGGTCCATGAAATAACTTGAGTCGAACAAGAACAACTGGAATTGTTCTTGATAACTCAAGGCAAAGTAATATCCGTATCGCCAAAACAGAAATACCGCTAAGCCGAATACGACAGACAAGAGTATTTTCCAATATTTACTCAGCAATTTCTTCATGGGTATCAGCATTGACCGTTACAATTCTTCCATCTGGCAACTTCTTCTTATAGGTGGTGGGATATAATCCCGCAAGGAAATCATGCAACACGCCTTCTTTTAAGTTGGCTGCCATTTGTCTTGTCATGTTCTTATAGGCAAGATGAATGCTGTCACAGTGCTCTTTCAGAGCCAATGCCTGTGGCATATTTCCTTGCTGTTCCATCACCTTCCTCATGCCATGAAGTTCTGCCAATTGTTTATTATGTATTTCCGTGCGAACCTTCCATTGTTCCAATGAGTCGTTTTGCGGTGTTCCTCCAGCATGGCTAATGCTGTCAATAACCACTTTCACCTCACCAGGTTCTCCCACGACGAGAAGGGGCTGAATGCCCATGCGATAGTGATAGTCGAGCAGTATCTTGTACATCTGCATGGTGTCGGTGGTAAACTCAAACTTACGGTCCTTAATCTCGATGGAATCAACGGTTTCTGCCGTTGCAGGACCGTAGAGAGGCACCAAGAAGATACGTTTCCCTTCATACTGGTCACTTCCAATAACACCTTGAATATGGCAAGATTGACGTGCTTCCTTGCAACTATTGAGATTAAACACGCTTATTGCCGCTATCAAACAAAGGAATAGTTTTTTCATTCTTATCTGATTATTACTTGTTCTCGTTTGTTATAAAACACTTGTTGATATGCTTCATGCGCATCAAACTCCACTTTTGTCTTGGTGAAGTCGGGCACATTGTATGAATCCATCATCTCACGATAGAACTTTCTTGGGTTTCGTTGTGGCAACAGGAATGGCTTGGAAACTTGTCCTTTATCGTCAATGCAAGCCAAGAACAATTGCGCATACATACCGTTCTCTCTCTTGGAGGAGAACACGAACCAATGGCTATCGCTGCTCCAGTTGTGGAAGCTATCTGTTTCTTTGCTGTTTACTTCATTGATTGGTCGGCTCTTCCCCGTCGTCAAATCCATCAGCCACAAGTCGGCATCCGACTGGCAAATAGGGAAATTGCTTCTGTCGCTCATGCAATACATCAGCCAACGTCCGTCATACGACGGGCGGGCAAAAGTAACGCTCTTTCCTGTCTCCTTGGCATTGATGAGGGTGTCAACCTGATTGCCAAACGTTCCTGTAGCCGCATCAAACGAAATCTTACACAAGCTACATTTCACTTTTTCGTATTCAGCCGGTACTTGACAAGACTCGGACGTAGAGAAATACAAG
Source organism: Prevotella sp. UBA6994 (assembly GCA_002449845.1). Classification (GTDB taxonomy): domain Bacteria; phylum Bacteroidota; class Bacteroidia; order Bacteroidales; family Bacteroidaceae; genus Prevotella. The sequence continues at coordinate 33,712 of DJXW01000014.1, read as the reverse complement.
GTCTTTCCATCTGGAGAGAATGCGGGGAATATTTCCAAGTCTGGCGTTTGCAAGAATGGAGACAACAGCAATTCATTGGTGCGCACATCCAACACCATCAAGTCGCCGAAACTATGGTAGGCTTCTATGCGTTGCTTGGTTCCTACGAAAAAGGATTGATGAACGGCATTCACCGCGTAAGCACAATAATTACCCGACGGGTGCCAATAAGCATAACTGCCAGCCGCCTTGGTAGAGTCGGTTTTGGTTTCTAACCATCGTTGTTTGCCATCTTTCTGTATCAGCGTTCCCCCACCCTCGCCTCTCATCTGCATGGTGATTTGTCGTGGGTTGGTCTGGTTGGCTGTATGGCAATTGAAACATCTACCGGGAACGGTCGTTTCGGTAATGATTGCAAATTCCTTGAATGAATGGAGATCTCGTTGGTAAATACCGATATTGCCTCCCACTTCGTAACCAGGCGTGATACGGCGATAGGTCAGTCCGAAATCTTCCAAGGGATAATTGCTCACCGTCATCGTGAAATCCTTATACTGAATCCAGTTGCCATCTTTCTTCACGCACAAGGTGAAGCGGAGGGTTCCACCCTTATTTTGTTCCGTGAGTTGTTTCCATTCTTCTATGTCGAAATCCACATATTCACCATTCGCATGAATCTCCCCTCCCTTACTTCCACGCACCACTACGTCCATACATTCTATGTCTTCATTGATGAAGTTGAAGTTTAATGGAGCAATGTTCACGGGAATGGTCACTCCAATATAGTTGGGATAAATCTTGGGATATTCGTTGACGAGAGTGGGATGAGTTGGCTTTGTGGAACAGGAGGACAAAAGGCAGAGGAAGCAACATAGGCAGAGGGTATAGAACCATCCCTTCAAACAAGTAGTTGTCTGAATCGCCCGCCTGCCATTGCATGAACCGTTTACCAAATTGTCTGTTTCCTTCATTCTGTTTCCTTCCATTTACTGTCCACGTATTTCCTATATGGCGAACCTTGCACCTGTCCGTTCTTCTGAATGCAAAGCATCACGTCTTGATAAGTGAGGGGCATCATGCGATAACCGCCATATTGCTGCACCCACGACATATATTGCTGAAAATCAACGAGGTTGACATTCAGCAGCAACTGCCCCATGAAATAATCGAGTGCCATCTTGTTTTCAGGATTGTTCACAAACAGGAGACCAAGCATCTTGTCTCTCTCTTCGTAGTTATACAAGAAATCTTTCTTATACCTGATTTTTCTCAGTCTTCCATAAACTGGATGGCTGTTGATTGCCTCTTCATTACCTATCAACGTCTCTGCTTCCAAAGCCCAATCCCTGTAAAACAGACTTTTCTTCAACAGTCCTAATTGCTTTCTCGCAGGAGCGTAATGACCATTCACCATCATACATTCCGCAATGCGCTTCGTACAACGCCCGCTCTTCTTGGCATTCAAGATAGATTCCTGGGTGTCGAACATATATCGTTGGGCAGAATTAACCATTCCCAATCGCCAAAACACTTCAGCCGTAGGCAGCATGGAAGTTAAGTCGCGTATGCGAGGCATCATCAGAGCATCTTCTCCACTCTGGTAGAAGTCAAACATCTGATTGGCCAATTGTCGTTTCTGCGAAAGGGCGAGATTGACACAGACAGAACTAAACGGTGTCTTCACCTGATAATCCCTGGCTCTCTCTATGATGTCGTCCCATCGTTCTTGACGAACGAGATAATCCTGACGAATCAGTTCATACATATCTCTGTCGTATCCCTTCGTAATGGCAAAAAATCCGAGTACCACAAGTAAGGCCGTCTGTAAAGCATGTCCTATCCACGGATGATTGTCTTTTCTTTCTTGCAACAACTTAGACAAGATGGCAAGCAAGACAACGATGAGGGGTATCACCCACATCAAGGTATTGATATGTAACGGAATACGGTAATAGGTTCCCCAAATAGCCGTATAAGATGGCCATTGCAACAGGATAAAATGGTAGGCTGACAACTGTACCGACAACATCCAAACGATTGTCCAAGACCAACGCCAACCGTTATCAACAACACGTAAGGCAACGTAGAGCCAAGCCATCGGTCCTATCGCCCAATATAATAAAGGTGTGGCAACCACGTCAAACATGATGTTTGGCCATCGTAAACCTTGCTTTTGCGAACGACAAACACCAAGTATCATCGCCACAAACATGGCTATCATGTAGGAGAACAGCACACTGGGGTCGCCCAACAGCCATATCAACATGACGGAAGGAACAAAACTGAGCATATATAGCGATGAGTTGCAACGCATCATGCGCCACGTCAAACGTTGCAGCATCACCAACCAAACGGCAAGCACCAATGCTCCTACCCATTCTATATAATAGAACTGTACAAAAAATTCACCGATATAATCCGCAAAACCACCAGGTACTTGGATTCTCTCTGTCAAGTAATCCAGAGAAAAAAGGAACAGCTGATATTGCTCTTGGTAAGACAGCGCATGAGGATAGCACAAAAGCCAGAACAAGAAGATTCCCATGCCAAACAGACATGTCAATCCCCACCTGCTGCATATTGCATATTTCCTCAACATATTCCTTTTTCTCACACCTGTTTAATAATCTTGCAAAAGTATAATAAATTAATGAAATTAGCAAATAAAATCATAAGAAAACCGCCCCAATTGATAAGGACAATTGGAGCGGTAATATTTAGCACAAGAACTTACAATTACAATTTCTTGAAGTTCCAGAACCAAGCTGTACCCCAATCACCAGCACCTGGCTCTGGAGCGCAAAGGCGAAGAGTAGTTCCGTCTGCCTTCAAGATATGATAATCATACTGATTACCACCAACATTTGGTTGAATACCCATCAAAGGAGTGGTTCCAGAGAACACCATTTTACCGATGTCCCAACCAGCCTTAACGATATCTTGTGTCACAACCACGTTGCCGGTTTCGCCACGACTGGTTTTTACTCCAGACAAGCTCAGTTCCATCCAACCATTCAAGCCATCATTGGATAGTCCTTTGCCTTCTGCTTGAGCATCAATGTCACTGGCAGAAACGACCCACCATCCAGGTCCTGTATTTTCAAGATAGGCACCATTACCCCAAACACCGTCAGAGGCTCCTGTATCCCATCCCCATTTGGTAGTGGTGAAACCACCTTTTCCGTCACCGAAAATCTGATTATAGATTCCAGGCAGGTCTGTGTACTCAGAAATCTTAATCGATTTGGTTCCAGATTTCACAATCGAACCATCTTGATTATGCGTAGTAATGTAATACGTCACTTCTTCCGTAGGAGGAGCGACCTGTATCTTTACAGCCGTACCGTTGCCAACCACATTATTGGTTTTTGCATCATACACCCAAATGAATCGTGTAGGCTCTGTATAAACGGTGAGGTTATTATTGCCTTCACTCTTAGCCTTGATTACCATTTGACTGGTGAGTGCCTCTGAACTGGCACTATCCTTCGGTCCTTCATTGTCATGACTCGGGTCACATGCAACAAGCGTCATGGCTAAAGCCATCAATGGAAGGATAAAAAAACTCTTTTTCATATCTGTTTTATCTTTTTTTGATTACTAAAATGTTATTGCCATCCAGTGTACTCAGAATCAGAGGAAGTCCATCCTGCATTCTGTTTTACACTTCCAATCTGCACTTGGCTTTCAGGCATCTTCTGGAAACCAGCGGTAGCCTTGTAACGAGCAACATATCCACCATTGTGAGCAAAGTTTTCACCTTTCTCGCCACAATAATATATAGGTTGTCTATCCTGCTTAGCCAATGCCGAAGCAGCAATATGCCATCTACGAATATCGTTCCAGCGAATTCCCTCACAAGCAAACTCCCATCTACGTTCATTCTGCAAAGCCGTAAGTGAGTATGCAGCAATTGGCTCAAGACCAGCACGTTTACGTACTGCATTGATTCCACTCACGTCTTCCTTTAATTCACTTTGCATCAGCAGCACGTCAGCAAAACGAATCAGTACCAAGTCGTGGATGTTATTCAACTGCATGTTATTGGCACCTTGAGGCCATCCTTGAGAACCATACATCAAGTTTTCAAAACAACAAACGTATGGGTTTTCTGAAACAGAGATTGATGTAGAACCATCGTTCTTGGCAGAAATAGGAGACCATTTCTTTCCATAGAAGTCTGTTTCCTGCACAAAGTCAGACCAACCACCATAAGTGTATGAAGGTTGTTTTGTCCAGTCTTGGATAGTTGCATCACGACGCATATCGTTTGGCTCCGTCGATTTCCAATCGTTCACGAGGTTAGGAGCAACAGGTCCGGCACCCCAGCCTTGACCGAATGGGAACGTAGCTGCATATTGCTGACCTCCACGTACACCGAAGTGCAGGGCAATTCCGTTAGCATATCCAATCGTGGTTGACCAGTCAGCCAACTTATTGAACTTAATGGCAAACATAGACTCAGGATTTGTACTTGTTCCTTCTCCATTATCATCCTCAACCCATTTGATGCCTTCCTTCAATTTGTATCCTGCGATTGAATCAGTTACGCCATCAGAAGCCTTCACGATAATCGGATCATTGAGATAGTCATAATCTTTTGCCGTGAAACGGTTGGTGTAAGCCCACAAGTTACGGAAATCGGGAACGAGAGAATAACCAGAATTATTAACGCAATCGTCAATATATCCAATCACTTCTTGTTTTGTCATTGTTGTTCCGTCTGGAAGTTCTACTGATGTCAGAGGGTTATATGTCTCGCTGGTCAAGTCGGCAATCTCTGTTCCGTTGCAATACATACCTGTATAGAAAAGCCATACACGACCCAACATAGCCTCAGCGGTAAACTTATCTACATGACCGTCATTCTTACGCTCTGCTGGCATCATCTTAATAGCATCTCTCAAGTCTTGTAACATTTGTCCCCACAAGACTTTAACATCACCTTGAGTTTCGGTTCCGCCACTTGGTACTGTCAAGAGAGGTACATTTCCATACATGGAAGCAAGCTCATAATAATAATAAGCTCTCAAGAACAATGCCTCACCCAAGTATTGATTCTTCAGTTCCTCAGACATATTTGTGTTTGGCAAAGCCTGAATCAAGGTATTGGCACGGTTCAGTCCTTCATAACGCAACACCCAGAAGTCATTGGTCATATCAGAATTATAGTTGGTAATGAGGTCCATTGCCTGCATCAATTTATCATTAGTACCACCACCACCAAACTGGTCATCACTTGCCAAACAAGCATAATAAAGAAACGACTCCTGAGGATAAGCATGAGTAGCATTCAGGTTTTCGTAAATACCAGCAAGTACGGCAGCACCATCTACTTCAGAAACGGGGAAATTCTCTGTAGAAAGTTCGCCCATATTCTCTACATTGTCAATATCACAAGAAGCGAATGTTCCGGTGATAAGCAATGCGCCTAAAAAATATGCTATTTTTTTCATGTTCTTCTAAATATTTATGATTTCGATTCTGCGATTATTTTACCTCAGAAATTAATACCGAACGGCTTACTTGAGCATCATCCTTGTACAAGTAATCTACACCACCCTTAGAGTCGAGTACAAGACTGCTTGCAGGAACACCGTACTTCTTGATGAGCACGTCGTAAACGTTCTTTGAACGTTGCTCTGCCAATTGGGTATTACGCTCGTTAGAACCAGTCTGCTTGTCAGCATAACCTACTACGGCATACTTCTTACCAGGAGTAGCCTTGATCATCTCGGCAACACTGTTGAGGTTGAACATCTCACGGTTCACCACGTCGGTCTTGTTGATGTCGAAGTTCACCAAGTATGGGAATGTCACGAACTCCTTGCTTGCAACCACTTCCTTCACCACTTCCTTTTCGGGCTTACGGTTACGAAGCTGGTCATTCTCTGCGCGAAGTCTGTTCACCTCACCATTCAGACGGTCAATTTCTGCATTGTTGTTCACAACAGGAGCTACGGCTGCAACAGCGGCCTTCTTCTGCTCACCCTTACCCTTGAACTTGAGGTTTACACCTACCATATAGGTACGTGGCTGAGGATAGTTACCTACGTCAACACCTGTTACCCAAGGCTCATTTCCATTAAGAGCACGACCATTTTCAGGATCCATACCTTTGTACTTGGTAATGGTAAAGAGGTTCTGTGCTGCGAAGTAAACACGTAATTGTTCAAATAGGCGTGTATTGAATGTCTTTGCAAAATCGTAACCAATTGTCAAGTTCTGGAGACGGAAATAACCAGCGTTTTCAACGTAAATGTCAGAGATAGACTGCCAGTTCACACCTACGTTCATACGGCTCAACAATGGATACTTGTTACTTGTACCTTCACCATTCCAATAGCTATAAACTTCTGTGGTATAGTTTTCTTGCTCACCGTCTGTAAACTTACGATATGAGCGAGCCACTTGTTGACCGAGAGCAGCATAACCTGTTACACTGAAATCAAAGCCTTTGTATTCAGCATTCAATGTAAGACCCATCGTCACATCTGGATGTGGATTACCAAGGTCGGTCTTGTCTTCAGCATCAATGACTCCGTCGCCATTAACATCAACAAACTTCAAGTCACCTGGCTTCAGACCGGAACCCTGCAAAGAGTTGGCAGCGTTTCCATCCTTCAGAGTAGCAACATAAGCAGCCAAATCGTCTTGGTTCTGAATAACACCGTCTGTCTTATATCCCCAGAAGTAACCAATAGGATGACCTTCTTGGAAACGTGCCATGTAGCCTGTACCTTGAGCCAACAAGTCTAAACCACCATTATTATAGTCTTGTTCACTGTTAACTTTGGTCACCTTATTCTTATTAACGGCAATATTCCAACTTGCACCATATTTAAATGCGCCAATTTGATCACGCCAATTCAAGGCAAACTCAATACCCGTGTTACGTACAGTACCGGCATTCTTCAACTGTGTCTTGAAACCTGTGGTTGGAGGAATAGGTACGTTAAGCAACAAGTCTTTCGTGGTCTTCCTATACCAGTCGAATACCAAGCCAAGTCTTCCGTTGAAGAAACGTGCATCGAGACCTAAGTCAAGCTGCTCAGAGGTTTCCCAAGTAAGTTCAGTATTAGCCAAACGCTTAGGAGATGCACCATTAGTATAACCATCTTTGTTGTTTCCAAAAGAATAGTTACTGTAAGCGTCATAGCCAAATGTTGCCTGATAAGCAAAACCATCAACGATGTTCTTGTTACCATTTTGTCCCCAACCTGCACGAATCTTCAAGAAGTCGAGCCATGAAGAAGTACTTTGCATAAACTTTTCGTTAGACACTACCCAACCTGCAGAGAATGAGGGGAAGTAACCCCAGCGGTGTCCTGGTGCAAATACAGAACTACCATCAGCACGGAAGATAGCGGTAAACATATACTTCTCAGCGTAGTCGTAGTTCAAACGACCGAAGTAAGACATACTTCTTGAATCACCATAAGGAGAACCAGAAACAGTGGCTTTCTGAGTATTGTCTTTCATGAAGGACATATATGCGTGACGCAAGTCGCCAAAAATAGAATTATTGGCAGTTGCATTCAATGTGAAACCATAATCAGGTTTAGACATTCCGTACTCCGTACCAACGAGGATATCAAAGTTGTGCAACTTGGAAATATCAAACTTAAAGTTCAAAGTATTGGTTGTACCCCAACCCCAACCTTGACCAGTTTGGTTGGTTGCTTGGTCTATCTCTCGGCTTGCACCTTGGTCATTCAAGTGATAAACAGGAAGATATGCACGCCATGACCATGAACTTTGGTTATAGTTTATTTGTCCACGATAGGTAAGTCCCTTAATAGGCTGAATCTCAATGTAACCAACAGCATTAAGACCATAACTGATACTCTTGTTGTTAGCACTTTGATTGTACATCATCGAAGCAATGGGGTTGTTGGTATAAGAGTTATAATCAAACCATCCATTCTTTGACAATCCCGAACCTTTCATGTCATCATAACCAAACCATTCTCCATTCGCATTATAAATAGGTATCATAGGATTGGCACGCAACATATTCGATATTTCGTTAGAATATTGGTTTCCTTGTTGTAAACCTTGTGTCTGGCGATGTTGCCAATAAACGTTTTCACCAACCTTGATGACATCCAAACCTTTGGAGTTACGATAGATAATGTGTTCAGAGTTCAAGCGGAATGTGAAACGACGGAAGTCTGACTTCACCAAATTTCCAAACACACCGTCTTGATATTGATAGCCAATACCTGTAGAGAACTTAGAATACTCTGAACCACCAGCGACATTCACAGCATGACTGGTAGTAACGGCATTCTTGTTGCGAATGGCTTCCATGAAATTAGAACCTTCATTGGTTCCGTTTTGGTAAGCTTTCAGCAAGTCAGCATCTACAAAATCAGCCCAGTTACGTGGAGCTACGCCACTATTGAAACGTACCAAGTCTTGTACTTCCATATATTGCTTAGCTGTGAGCAACTGTGGCATACGGTAAACATTTGACCAACCAATGTTACCATCGTAAGATACTTGTACGCTACCTTCCTTACCTTGCTTGGTGGTCACGAGGATAACACCATTGGCAGCGGCAGAACCATAGATGGCACAAGATGCAGCGTCTTTCAATACGTCGATACGCTCAATGTCAGCAGGGTTCAAGTTGTTGATGTCGCCACCCGCTACACCGTCAATTACATACAAAGGTTTTGTGTCTCCATTGGTACCTGCACCACGAATGGCAACCTTAAATCCATCACCTGGCTGACCAGAAACCGCCTGGATGCTCACACCAGGGCTTTGGCTCTGCAAGGCTCCAAGTACCTGAGTGGTGTTGAGCTTGGTAATGTCATCGCCCTTCACCTCAACGGTAGCACCTGTCACCAATTTCTTCTTTTGTACACCATAACCCACGACCACCACTTCATCAAGACTTGTGTTGTCTTCCTGAAGGGTAATGTTCAGAGAAGATTGATTGCCCACCACAATTTCTTGTGAGGCAAAGCCAATGTAAGACACCACGAGCGTTGCACCCGGGTTCACATTCAAGGAGAAGTTACCGTTCACGTCAGTAACCGTTCCATTACTAGTGCCTTTCTCCATGATTGTTGCTCCCACTACGGGACCAAAGGAATCACTGACGACACCTGTCACTTTCTTTAGCTGCTGAACCACATTGGTGGCTCCTGTCGGTGAGGCGGCATTGGCTTGCTGGGTAGGAATGGCTCCTACAGTGGCACATGCGCCCATTAGCAGCAGGGTTTTTCTAAAACTCAGACTCATACTTAAGTATTTTCTTAGGTTTATTATGAAAAATATCTTTAGATTCTTAGAAAAATTTTTGCAAAGATAAGAATTATTTGAAAATAGATATGATATTATCTTACTAAATAATGGTACTATTTTGCCAGTATCGATATGCAAGTTAAGAAAAATGCATAAACATGATACATTTTTACTTCAAAACACCTAATTCCTTCCCCACCTTGATAAATGCATTGATACACTTGTCAAGTTGTTCACGGGTGTGACCCGCAGATAGCTGAACCCTGATACGAGCCTGTCCTTTGGGAACCACCGGATAATAGAATCCCGTCACGTAAATACCTTCTTCCTGCATCTTGGCAGCATATTCCTGCGACAATTTAGCATCATATAACATCACCGCGCAAATGGCACTTTGCGTAGGCTTGATGTCAAAACCGGCAGCCATCATTTGATCACGAAAATAGTTGACATTCTCTACCAGCTTATCATGCAGTTCATTGCTTTCCTTGAGCATCTTAAACACTTCAAGCGAAGCACCTATGATACAAGGAGCCAAGGAGTTAGAGAAGAGATAAGGACGACTGCGCTGTCTGAGCAAGTCGATGATTTCCTTACGTCCAGTGGTGAATCCACCCAAAGCACCGCCAAATGCCTTACCTAAAGTACCCGTATAAATATCCACACGTCCATAGGTATGGAAGAACTCGCTCACTCCATGTCCCGTTTCTCCCACTACGCCAGCCGAATGACTCTCATCTACCATCACAAGAGCATCGTATTTCTCGGCAAGGTCGCAAATCTTATCCATTGGGGCAACATTTCCATCCATCGAGAACACACCATCCGTCACGATGATACGGAACCGTTGTGCCTGTGCTTCCTGCAAGCATCTTTCCAAGTCTGCCATGTCGGCATTAGCATAACGATAACGCTTTGCCTTGCACAGACGGACACCATCTATAATCGACGCATGATTGAGTGCATCGCTGATAATGGCATCCTCGTCAGTAAACAAGGGTTCAAACACGCCACCATTGGCATCAAAACATGCAGCATAAAGAATGGTATCCTCGGTTTTGAAATAATCACTGATGGCTGCCTCCAACTGCTTATGAATGTCTTGCGTTCCACAGATGAAGCGCACACTCGACATACCGAAGCCCCTTTGATCCATCATCTTCTTGGCTCCCTCTATCAAACGGGGATTGTCAGACAATCCTAAATAGTTGTTGGCACAAAAGTTTAATACTTCCTGCCCCTTCACCTGAATGGCAGCACGTTGTGGACTTTCTATGAAACGCTCTTCTTTGTAAAGCCCAGCTTCACGAATCTCAGCGAGCGTCTGACTGAGATGTTCTTTCATTTTTCCGTACATGATAATAGAATTAATAGTAATAACCACGCAAAATAACAGATAATTTTCGAGATATAAATGGTTATTTTGTTATAATTACTTAAAATTGCGCATTTTTAAACGTGTTTTATACAAAGAATCTCATTTATTTAAAAAAAAGGTTGTTATTTTGCAGCATTAATTGACATCGACTTAATAACTATTATCAACATGAAGAATATACTGATCATTGGTTCTACAGGACAAATAGGATCTGAACTCACACGGGAATTAAGAAAACGTTATGGCAATGAACATGTCATTGCCGGATACATACACGGGGCAGAACCCACAGGCGAACTGAAAGAGGGAGGACCTTCCGCTCTCGCCGACGTTACCAATAGCGAAATGCTCTTGGATGTGGTCAAAAAATACCAGATAGACACAATCTTCAATCTTGCCGCCTTGTTGTCTGTAGTGGCAGAGTCGAAACCTCTACTGGCATGGAAAATCGGTATCGACGGTTTGTTCAACATCCTTGAGATTGCCCGCCAACAACATTGTGCCGTTTTCACGCCCAGTTCTATCGGTTCGTTTGGCTTGGAAACACCTCACGACATGACCCCACAAGACACCATCCAACGTCCACGTACTATCTATGGAATCTCAAAGGTGACCACCGAATTGCTGAGTGATTACTATTATTATAAATATGGTGTAGATACTCGCTCGGTGCGCTTCCCTGGAATCATTTCTTACCTCACTCTTCCTGGTGGAGGAACCACCGACTATGCCGTTGACATTTTCTACGCTGCCGTGAGGAAGGAAAAGTTTATTTGTCCACTCCGACAAGGCACGTTCTTAGACATGATGTATATGCCCGATGCACTCCATGCAGCCATATCCTTGATGGAAGCCGACCCTACCCGACTGATTCACAGAAATGGGTTTAACGTAGCGTCCATGAGCTTTGATCCTCAAATCATTTACGAGGAAATCAAGAAACTGCGCCCAGAGTTTGAGATGGAATACAACGTTGACCCCATGAAACAGGCAATAGCCGACTCATGGCCTAATCGTCTCGATGACTCTGCCGCTCGTCAGGAATGGGATTGGCAACCTCAATATAACCTCACCGCCATGACCAAAGACATGTTGGAACATCTATCGAAATAAAGAAAAAGCATCAAAAAAGTTAAATCTGTGTCGCAGATTACTTAATCTACGTCACAGTTTTATTAATCTGCGTCGCAGTTTACTAAAACTACGACGCAGATTTAACAATATAAGCAATGACCAATACTTATCTGATGAATAATAACTCACGATATTTAGGTAATGGCCAACAACTATCATCCACTATCAATTCCAGTTTGTCTATCTGATAACGGATATCGTCAAGTTTTGACTCTACGGTATCGTGATAGGCAATCGCCTTGTCGTGTTCATCCTCTATCTTATTGGCAAGCTTACGCGCGTTGACCAATTCGTCCACCTGTTTTTCAATCATGGATGTACGTTCAGCGATTTCCTCAATGAGTTGGATATTGCGGGCAGAGAGTTTTTGGGCTTTTTCCGCAGAGAAGACAGCCGCCATATTTCCCACGTTCTTCAGCAATTGCGATTGGTAGCGGGTAGCTACTGGGATGATATGATTCATGGAGAGGTCGCCCAACACGCGAGCCTCAATTTGTATTTTCTTGGTGTACGTTTCCCATTTCACCTCATTACGAGCTTCCAGTTCTTTCTTGGTCATCACGCCAAGGCTCTCAAACATCTCAATACTCTCTGGATCGAGGTAACGCTCAAAAATCTTCGGGCAAGACTTCTCTACGTCAAGTCCTCGTCTGGTAGCTTCCACAACCCATTCATCAGAATAGCCATTGCCATCAAATCGGATAGGCTTGCAGGTCTTGATGTCTTCGCGCAAGATGTCGATGATAGCATGGAAAGTGGCATTGTGTCCCGTTCCCTCAAACTTCTGAGCTATCTCAGCGACACGAGCATCCACGCGTTTCTTGAAATCGACAAGAGCCTCAGCCACAGCACTGTTTAAGGCAATCATGGCACTGGCACAGTTTGCCTCACTACCAACGGCACGGAACTCGAAACGATTGCCAGTAAAGGCGAAAGGAGAGGTGCGGTTGCGGTCGGTATTGTCAATCAGCAGTTCGGGAATCTCAGGAATATCCAACTTCATCCCCTGCTTTCCGTCCATGACGAGGATATTCTCCTTGTCAGCCTTTTCGATATGGTCGAGCAATTCAGACAATTGCGTTCCCAAGAAAGAAGAGATGATGGCAGGAGGAGCCTCGTTTGCACCAAGACGATGTGCATTTGTAGCACTCATGATACTTGCCTTCAACAATCCGTTGTGACGATAAACGCCCATCAGTGTTTCCACGATAAAGGTGGCGAAACGCAAGTTCTGAATAGCATCCTTGCCAGGAGCATGGAGCAAGATACCATTGTCTGTAGAGAGACTCCAGTTGTTGTGCTTACCACTACCGTTAATGCCAGCAAAGGGCTTTTCGTGCAACAACACACGGAAACCATGCTTGCGAGCCACGCGTTTCATCATGGACATGAGCAACATATTATGATCTACGGCAAGATTGGTCTCCTCGAATATAGGTGCCAGCTCGAATTGATTAGGAGCCACCTCATTGTGACGAGTCTTGCAAGGAACGCCCAATTCAAGAGCCACGATTTCGAGTTCCTTCATGAAGGCAGCCACACGCTCTGGGATAGCACCAAAATAATGATCGTCCATCTGTTGGTTTTTCGCAGAGTCATGTCCCATCAAAGTTCGACCTGTCAACAACAAATCGGGACGAGCAGCATACAATCCTTCATCAACAAGGAAATACTCCTGCTCCCATCCCAGGTTAGAAGTAACCTTCTTTACCGTAGGATCAAAATAATGACAAACATCCGTTGCCGCCACGTTTACTGCATGGAGCGCACGGAGCAAAGGAGCCTTATAGTCGAGAGCTTCGCCACTATAACTGATAAATACGGTGGGAATACACAATGTATCATCAATGATGAAGACGGGCGATGTTGGATCCCAAGCCGAATAGCCACGAGCCTCAAAGGTAGAACGAATGCCACCAGAGGGGAAAGAAGAGGCATCAGGTTCTTGCTGAACCAACAATTTACCAGTAAACTCTTCCACCATGCCACCCTTGCCATCATGCTCGATGAAAGAGTCGTGCTTTTCAGCCGTTCCTTCCGTCAGAGGTTGGAACCAATGGGTATAATGCGTCACTCCGTTTTCCGTAGCCCATTGCTTCATTCCTTCTGCAACGGCATCAGCAACGGCACGATCCAACCTTGCGCCATTATCCATTACATCTATCATCTTCTCATAGACATCCTTCGGCAAATACTTATACATTTTCTCACGATTGAAAACCTTCTTTCCAAAATATTTGGCAGGTCTCTCACTCGGTACTTGCACGTCGAGTGGCTTCTTCTTGAAAGCCTCACCGACAACTTGAAATCTTAATGCTTCCATATTATTTGTGTTTGTATTAATTAATAATCTTCTAAAAAAACATTTATCTGAACTACTTAACTCCTTGTTACTCCTGAACTCCCTGTTCTGCCTCACCGTCGAACACAAAGGCAGCAGGACCTGTCATATATACGTGATTGTCTGATTCGTTCCATTCTATATGAAGCGTTCCACCATCCATGACAATCTGCGACTTTCTACCACATCTACCCATGACAAAAGCAGCTACGGCTGTTGCACACGCCCCCGTACCACAAGCCATCGTAATGCCACTGCCTCGTTCCCATACACGCACACGGATTAAGCCATCTTCTTGAATGGCGGCAAACTCGATGTTGCACCGTTCGGGGAAAGCAGGATGACATTCCAACACCCTGCCCACCTGCTCTACCTCATTCACGTCATGGGTAAAAATCACATAATGCGGATTGCCCATCGAAACAAAAACGCCCTCACGTAATCCATCAGTAGGCAGATATTGATTTTTGTTCTCCAAGACAGGCTCCAACATATCTACGGTGACACTCTCCACTATCCCATCGGAGACATGAAGGTTGAGCGTCTTGATGCCTGACAACGTCTGTAATTTTATCGTTTCCTTATGGGTCAATCCTCGCTCATACAAGTATTTTCCTATACAACGAGAGGCATTGCCACACATCATTGCCTCACTTCCATCAGCATTGAATATACGCATAGAGAAATCTGCTTCTTGCGTGGGAGCAAGGGAATACGGAGAACCTATCAAAACCAACCCATCCGAACCAATGCCCTTATGACGGTCACTCCATAGGATGGCAGTCTTTTCCGGATGTTGAACGGTGTACGACATGGTATTGACATAAATGTAATCATTGCCAGCCCCGTGCATTTTCGTAAACGGTGTCTTCATCATCTTGAAAGGTATTGATGTACTTGAGTTGCTATTTTCTTACCACTTGCCATGGCGCGTACCACCAATGAAGCACCATTGGCAGCATCCCCACAGACAAAGACATTTTCAGCATATTTGGGATGTTCGGGCTTGAGAAAACCCATTGCCAAAAGCACAAGTTCAGCCTTGATGATTTCCGGCTTTCCCTTTTCCACCATCAGTGGGCGACCACCTTCGGGATTAGGTTGCCAATCGATTTCCTGTACCTTGACACCCGTCACCTTACCATCTTTTCCCAAGAACTCAAGTGTATTTATATTCCATCTCCGCACACATCCCTCTTCATGTGAAGAAGTGGTTTTTAATGTACGTGGGTAGTTGGGCCAGGGATTCTTCGGATCCACAGGTCCTTCTATGGGTTTAGGCATGATCTCTATCTGTGTAACGCTCTTGCATCCCTGACGGTGAGCCGTACCAATACAATCACTTCCCGTATCGCCACCACCAATGACAAGCACATCCTTGCCTTTCGCTGTAATACGTTCTTCCTTGCTAAACTCCTTACCTGCCAGCACTCGATTCTGCTGGGCAAGAAGGTCAAGGGCAAAGTGTACACCCTTCAAGTCACGGCCAGGGATATTGAGATTGCGAGCGACGGGGGTGCCAGTAGCGATGATAATGGCAGAGTACTCCGAGAACTCTGAGAACTCCGAGAACTCTGAGAACTCCGAGACCTCCGAATTAAACCTAAACTCTATCCCCTCTTCCTCTAACAGCCTCATGCGACGGTCAATAATCGTCTTATTCAACTTAAAATTTGGAATACCATATCTCAACAATCCCCCTGCTGCCTCATTCTTCTCAAAGACGGTTACAGAATAGCCCATTAAATTCAAGTCATTGGCAGCAGCAAGTCCTGCAGGACCAGCACCGATAACGGCAACCTTCTTTCCATTACGGATGGGATGATGCACGGTGATATATCCTTCACGGAATGCCGCTTCAGTAATAGCACACTCATCCTCACGGTTGGTAGTAGGCTCATGCTCAATGAGGTTCAGCACGCAAGCCTTCTCACAAAGAGCAGGACAAATGCGTCCAGTAAACTCCGGGAAAGGATTGGTGGCACTAAGTAAACGATATGCCATTTCCCAATCACCTTTATACAACGCATCATTCCACTCTGGCGGCTTGTTGCCCAACGGACAAGCCCAATGACAAAACGGTACTCCACAATCCATACACCGAGAGGCTTGCAACTTGCGCTCACGAGTGTTGAGTGTCTGTTCTACTTCACCAAAGTCGTGGATTCTATCGTGAATCGGACGATAACCCGCCTCTTGGCGGTGTATTTCTAAAAATGCTTTCGGATTTCCCATAATCAATAATCTCTTTGCATATCTGCTATTTTCTGTCTTAACTTATTCATTTGTTCTTCTTGCAACACACGTTTGTATTCGATAGGCACAACTTGTATAAAGTTTTCTACGTAACGATTCCAATTATCAAGCATTGTGCGAGCAAGCTTAGAACCCGTATAGAGATAATGTTGGCGAATCAGTTCATGCAGTTCTTTTCTGCTGACACTATCCTCGACCAGATTGATTTCCACCATATCCATATTGCAGAAATAGTCAAAATTGTGATGTTTGTCCCATACGTAAGCCACGCCTCCAGACATACCAGCAGCGAAGTTACGTCCTGTCTCACCAAGCACAACCACACGACCGCCAGTCATATACTCACAACAATGGTCGCCTGCACCTTCTACCACGGCAATGGCTCCAGAGTTACGCACTCCAAAACGCTCGCCCACCTTTCCGTTGACATAGAGTTCGCCAGAAGTAGCACCATACAATCCCGTATTGCCAGCGATGATATTCTCTTCTGCCGCAAAATTGGCTCGCGTCGGTGGAAGGATAGCTATACGTCCACCACTGAGACCTTTGGCAAAATAGTCGTTTGTCTCTCCTTCCAACTTAAAAGACACGCCATGCACCAAGAATGCGCCAAATGACTGACCTGCGGCCCCCTTGAACTTCACGTTTATGGTATCGTCAGGAAGTCCAGCTCCTCCACGTTTCTGGGCTATTGCACCTGAAAGGGTTGTTCCTACGGCACGGTCGGTATTCTTAATTGCATAATCAAGATTCACTTCCTCTTGATGGTCAATGGCAGACGTTGAAGCCAAGATCATTTGTTGATCGAGAGAATGTGGAGAAACAGAAGAGGCATGAGCCTTACCAGCATAATGAAGTACAGAATGATTATCACTCTCCTTAAATAATATACGACTGAAATCAAGTTGAACGTTTTCACGTTTTTTCTGCATCTCACTCTTTACTTCTATCAATTCTGTATGTCCTACGATATCAGTTAGTTTTCTGAATCCCATCTCTGCCAAATACTCACGTACTTCTTGTGCGAGGAAAGTGAAATAATTGACAAGATACTTATAATGTCCCATGAAATGCTTACGAAGTTGGGGATTCTGCGTAGCAACACCCATCGGACAAGTATTGAGGTTACATTTGCGCATCATCACACACCCCAAGACGATGAGCAACGACGTACCAAATCCAAACTCCTCGGCACCGAGCATTGCCATGAGTACGATGTCACGTCCAGTCTTTATCTGACCATCCACTTGCAGACGTACACATCCTCTCAACCCGTTGCGAACAAGTGTCTGTTGTGTCTCACTCAAACCAATTTCAGGAGAAATGCCCGCAAAACGCATACTTGAAGCAGGAGAAGCACCAGTACCACCCTCTGCTCCTGAAATGATTATCAGGTCGGCTTTGGCTTTGGCTACACCAGCCGCAATGGTACCCACGCCACTCTCTGCCACTAATTTCACAGAGATGGCAGCAGAGGGATTCACACTTCTGAGATCGAATATCAGTTGTGCCAAGTCTTCAATGCTATAGATGTCATGATGAGGAGGTGGAGAAATCAACGAAATGCCAGGAATGCTATGACGGGTCTTGGCAATGACCTCATTCACCTTAAAGCCAGGCAACTGTCCTCCTTCTCCAGGTTTTGCACCTTGTGCAACCTTAATTTGTATTTCCTCGGCATTCACCAAATATTCCGTCGTAACGCCAAAGCGTCCGCTCGCCACCTGCTTTGTCTTGCTATTCAAGCTGATACCGTCGAAGGTGGCATGGAACCGTTCGGTATCTTCACCGCCCTCTCCCGTATTGCTGCGTGTTCCCAATTTGTTCATGGCAAGGCAGATAGCCTCATGCGCCTCCTTACTCAATGCACCAAAAGACATGGCTCCAGCAACAAAATGTTTCACGATCTCACTCACGGGCTCTACCTCATCAATATCGATAGGTTGTTTTCTGAAACCGAAGAAATCACGGATAAAGATGGGCGATTCTTTTTGGTCAACGAGGCGGCTATACTCCTTAAACTTCTCATAGTCGCCGGTGCGAGTTGCCAATTGAAGAGTTGCTATCGTCTCAGGATTCCATGCGTGGTGCACGCCATCCTTACGCCAATGAAATTGCCCATGATTAGGCAGAAAGGCGGGCTGGCTTGGTGCTTGCCTGTCGGACTCATTTGTTGCGATGGCATCGCAACATACAGGACCTGAGGCTGCACTGTGCATGGCTATGGCATCTTTTGCAATCTTTTCCAGACCTATTCCACCTATCGTACTTACCTCCGTACCGAAATATGCCTTGAGCAAATTCTCACTCAGTCCTATGCTTTCAAAAATCTTGGCTCCTCGATAACTGCGAATGGTAGAGATACCCATCTTCGCCATAATCTTAAACAAGCCCTTCTTTACAGCCTTGATATAATTCTTCTCAGCAGTGGCATAGTCTTCTTGTATCTTGTGTCGCTTTACCAGATCATCAAGAATGGCGAATGTCATGTAGGGACACAACGCAGAAGCTCCATAACCTAACAACAATGCCGCGTGCATGGTCTCGCGGATTTCTCCACTCTCCACGATCAATGCCGTTTGTACACGTTTGCCCACGCTAATCAGGTAATGATGTACAGCCGAAACAGCCAAGAGTGAGGGAATGAAAGCCCATTCTGCATTGACATCATCTTGAGACGGTACCTTATCCGTCAAGATGATATAATTATAACCATCATCTACTGCCTTTTCTGCATCTTTACATAGTTTATCCAAGGCATGTCGCAAGTCTTCTCCCGCATTCTGCCATTCGCTACCATCACCTTTAGGGGAATACTTTGACGTAAGAGCAAATACCATCGGAAGTTTGATTGTATTAAACCCCTTGTACCGAATGTTACACAAAATATCCAGTTGGGTATTGTTCAATATGGGATGTGGCAAACGTACCATCTTGCAATTTGACTCATCGGGATTCAAGATGCCAGAACCCACACGACCAATATACTCTGTCAGCGACATCACCAATTCCTCCCGAATGGAGTCGATGGCAGGATTGGTAACCTGCGCAAATTGCTGACGGAAATAATTAAAGAACACCTGCGGCTTGTCTGACAGCACTGCCAAAGGCGTGTCGTTGCCCATTGAAGCCGTAGGCTCCTGTCCGTTCGTAGCCATTGGCACGATGGTTGCATCCACATCCTCCGCCCCGAAACCAAACATGATTTCCTTCTGCAAGAGGTTTTCCACGGCATTCTCCACATGTCGCCCACTTTTCAGTTTTTCCAATTGTATTCGGTTTGTTGCCAACCACTGTCTGTAAGGATGCTCGTTTGCCAATTGTTGTTTGATTTCACCATCGTAATAAATCTTACCCTCTTTTGTATCCACAAGCAATATTTTTCCAGGTTGCAACCTACCCTTCTCGGCAATCTCAGTTGGGTCGAAATCCATCACTCCCACTTCCGAAGCCACCACCATCATGTCACTCTTCGTAATGGTGTAGCGTGCAGGGCGAAGTCCATTACGATCCAACATTCCTCCTGCAAACCTTCCATCGCTAAACAAGAGCGCGGCAGGTCCATCCCAAGGTTCCATCAATATGGAATGATACTCGTAGAATGCCTTTAGGTCTTCGCTGATGGGATTCTTGTCATTAAATGACTCTGGAACCAGCACGCTCATGGCATGAGGAAGCGACAAGCCCGACATCACAAAAAACTCCAGTACATTGTCGAGCGAGGCAGAATCAGACATATCTGGTTGTACGATGGGCGCAATGTCTCCATTTCCCATTTTCCATTTCTCGCCTTTGAGCAATACGCTTTCCCTCGCCTGCATCCATCCTCTATTGCCACGTATGGTATTAATCTCACCATTGTGAGCCATCAAGCGGAAAGGTTGTGCCAATGACCACGTTGGGAAGGTGTTGGTACTGAATCGGGAATGTACAAGTGCCAAACCACTCGTAAAATAAGGATTTGACAAATCAGGATAGTATTGCCTTACTTGCATGGAAGACAACATACCCTTATAAACAATATTCGTATTGCTCAACGAACAGATATAGAAATCCTTGTGCGTAACCCGACGTTCTATCTTCTTACGTATAATATATAATGTACGTGCGAAGGTCTCCACATGATCATCATTCACACCAGTGACGAATATCTGTTTGATAGCCGGTTCTGCACCCAATGCCATTTCTCCCAAACAGTCGGGATTAGTTGGCACTGTACGAAGATGCATCAGTTGCAATCCCTCACGCTCGATTTCCTCTATCATCACCGAAAGGATCTCAGCCTGAGCCTTCTCATCCTTAGGCAGGAACACCAGTCCCGTACCATATTTTCCTTTTTCCGGCACAGGGATTCCCTGCAACAAGATAAACTCATGTGGAATTTGCAACATAATACCCGCTCCATCGCCGTCCTTTCCTACTTCTGCACCACGATGTCGCATGTTCTCCAATACCTTCAACGTACTGTCCACTAAGGCATGGCTCTTGTTTCCGTGAATGTTCACAACCATTCCAACGCCACACGCATCATGCTCATAGTCGCTTTGGTATAATCCTTGAAGTTTACGTTTTGACATATTATCCTTATTAAAAACTTACAATCGTTATGTTTGATGCTGCAAAATTATACAAAATGAAAGAATTTAAAACAAATATCTTTCAATAATTTCATTATTCAATAAGCGAACTTTCATTTTGAAACTAAAGTAATCAAAAATACTTTCAAAACGTCACATTTTTAACAAAATAACTTCACAACTGTTATCGTTAACAATTTTCTTCATTCAAAGTGTTACAATTTTAATAACCGTTCTTTCATTTTGCATTAATTTTGCACCCGAAAGAACTCAAAGTGTAACTTAAAGAAAGATTAAAGTATGAAGATTAAAAGACGTTGGATTATTCTGATGACAGCAATGACACTGATTGCCATCGCTGGCATCTTCGTAGGAGAACCCTCTTTCGAGTGCGATTGGTCAGTGATTTCCGCTGCCGATGTAGCATGGCTCATTACCGCAACCATATTTGTATTGATGATGACACCAGGACTTTCATTTTTCTATGGTGGAATGGTGGGTGCAAAGAATGTGATCTCTACCATGTTACAATCCTTTATCGCCATGGGACTCATCTCCGTGTTATGGGTAGTAGTAGGATTCTCGCTTTGCTTTGGCGATGACATAGGCGGTATCATTGGCAATCCGTTTACCTTCCTGATGTTCAAGAACGTAGGTGGGGCTGTCTATACCACATCAACTGGAAACGTATTAGGTGGTGCAACGATTCCATTGGCTCTTTACGCATTGTTTCAGATGAAATTCGCCATCATCACCCCATCATTGATCACGGGCTCGTTTGCTGAGCGTGTGCGCTTTTCGGCATATATGTTTTTCATGATGTTCTTCTTTTTCTTTATTTATTGTCCATTGGCCCACATGACTTGGCATCCAGAAGGATTATTTTGCAAATGGGGAGTCATCGACTTCGCAGGAGGCATCGTGGTACATGCATCATCAGGTGTGGCAGCATTGGCTGGTGCCATTTTCCTTGGAAGACGTCAGGCTCAGACACGCAGAAGCGAACCAGCCAACATTCCGTTTGTGTTGTTAGGTGCAGCCCTTCTTTGGTTAGGATGGTTCGGATTCAACGCAGGTTCTTCTCTCCATGCTGACGGACAGGCAGTAAAGGCATTCCTCAACACCAACACCGCTTCGGCTACGGCTATGATGACATGGATTTTCTTTGACTGCCTACGCGGAAGAAAGCCGTCAGCGATGGGTGCAGCAGTGGGATGCGTAGTAGGACTCGTTGCCATCACCCCATCAGCGGGATATGTCACAGTAGGACAAAGTATTTTCATCGCTTTCGTCATTACACTCATTTGCAACATTGCCGTTTACTGGCGTTCACGTAGCAGCATTGACGATGCACTCGACGTGTTTCCCACACACGGTACAGGTGGTATCTTCGGTACGGTCTTGACAGGAATATTCATCCAGGAAGGATTGATTTCTGGTACATGGGACGGCTTTGTAGTTTTCCTTTATCACCTTTTGGCAATCGTCATCGTATTTGTCTATACGTTTGCTGTCAGTTGGTTAGGCTACAAGTTGATAGACCGTCTGATACCCATGCGTGTGTCAGCATACAGCGAGAAGGTTGGTCTCGACTTCTCACAGCACGATGAGCATTATGGCTTGGCACATATTGGTGAGCGTGAACTTGCCGAATACGAGGAACATATCAGAGAAAAGAACATCAAATAACAATAACAATAGCTATGTGTGGAATTATTGGAATCTTTAACGTGAAAGCTCAAACGCAGGGTCTTCGGAAGAAGGCTCTGCGCATGAGTCAGAAAATCCGTCATCGTGGTCCCGACTGGAGTGGCATTTATACGGGCGGAAGTGCAGTGTTAGCACATGAACGACTAAGCATTGTCGATCCCGAATCTGGCGGACAGCCATTGTATTCACCAGACAAACAACAAGTACTTGCCGTGAATGGGGAGATTTACAACCATCAAGATATTCGCAAGGCATACGAAGGGAAATATGGTTTTCAAACGGGTAGCGACTGCGAAGTTATCTTGGCATTGTACAGGGAGATGCGAAACACATCAGGTTGTTCTCAAGATGCAATCATCGCTATGCTTGAACAACTCAGTGGTATTTTTGCCTTTGCCCTTTACGACGAGGAAAAAGACGAGTTTCTCATTGCCCGTGACCCCATAGGTGTGATTCCACTTTATATCGGGTACGATTCTGACGGCACAGTCTATGTGGCATCAGAGCTGAAAGCTCTTGAAGGACAGTGTGAACGATACGAGCCATTCTTGCCTGGTCATTTTTATTGGAGCGGAGAACCAGAAATGAAAAGTTATTACCAACGCGACTGGATGGAATACGAGAACGTGAAAGACAACACTGCCGATGTTACCCTCATCCACGATTCGTTAGAAGATGCCGTACGTCGCCAACTGATGTCTGACGTTCCATACGGCGTGTTGCTGAGTGGCGGTCTCGACTCATCGGTGATTTCTGCCATTGCGGAGAAATATTCGGAAATGCGCATAGAAGACAACCTACAGACCAAGGCTTATTGGCCTCGGTTGCATAGTTTTGCCGTAGGCTTGAAAGGAGCACCCGACTTAGCGAAAGCCCGAATGGTGGCAGACCACATCGGAACGGTACATCACGAAATCAACTATACCATACAAGAGGGTCTTGATGCCATTCGCGACGTGATTTACTTTATTGAGACATACGACGTGACCACCGTACGAGCCTCAACGCCCATGTATCTCTTGGCACGAGTGATCAAGTCGATGGGTATCAAGATGGTTCTTTCCGGTGAAGGGGCAGACGAAATCTTTGGTGGTTATCTGTATTTCCATAAAGCACCATCGGCACAAGCCTTTCACGAGGAAACCGTGCGTAAACTTTCAAAACTACATCTATATGATTGTCTCCGAGCCAACAAGAGTCTTTCGGCATGGGGCGTAGAGGGGCGCGTACCATTCCTTGACAAGGAGTTTCTTGACGTAGCCATGCGTACCAATCCACGAGCAAAGATGTGTGGACCTCTATCATCAAACTCCAAGGAAGACAGTGGTTTTATCATCGAAAAACGCATCGTAAGAGAAGCTTTTGCAGACATGCTTCCCGAAGAAGTAGCATGGCGACAGAAGGAACAGTTCTCTGATGGCGTAGGCTATTCATGGATAGACACACTCAAAAAGATTACTTCTGAAGCAGTTACCGATGAGCAGATGGCTCATGCCGCCGAACGTTTCCCCATCAATCCACCCAAGAACAAAGAGGAATATTATTATCGCAGTATCTTTGCCGAGCATTTCCCCAGTGAGTCGGCAGCTCGCAGCGTTCCCAGCGAAGCAAGTGTGGCTTGTTCTACAACCATAGCGTTAGAGTGGGACGAAGCCTTTAAGAACATGAACGACCCCAGTGGAAGAGCCGTTAAAGGCGTACATGAACAAGCCTATTAACAGAAACATTTTATCGGAATAGAGCATCAGACACTCTATTCCGATATTTTATTGCGGGAAAAATTCAACAGTCTCTCCCTGATAAGTATTTACGGCAAGCCTGACAATGGAAAAATTGCCTTCACTTCCTTCTTGTTTTGATGAGAGCAATGGGATACTGGCATAAACACGAGAACTATAATATTCGGGAATGCCGCCTTGGTCGTGCAGGAGAGTCAGCCTCAAGGTATCGTTACGGTTTTCACTCATCACACCGATTGTATGGACAAGTTCCGCATCGTGTTGTCCCGTCTTGACGTAGAATGAAACATTCAGATAACGCGCTTTTTGATAGTTATCTGTCGTAAAAGTACGCTGACATTCGCTTGTCCAAGTACTTTCCAACGTTACGGGATCGGTCTTGGGATTTTTGACGCTATCCGAAAGCAATGGTCTCAACACGTGTACTCTCTGAACACTAACCAACTCAGCCTTATCTGGCTTACGGTTATAGTACAAAAGTGCACGATAGAGCGAATCCTTTGTTTCTGCCCATTTCACCGAATAAGGCTTATCGAAAACAATTTTTTCACCATCATCATTGATGGCATAGTCTATTTGCTGGGATTCAAGGGTATGAACTTCTACGAAATCTGCCCGAAGATAACTATATTGCCCATCACCAGTTTCGTATTGATTGAACTCGCAGGAAGCAAAGACAGACAACAAGGCAATACAGCATATAGTCGAAGCAAGCCTCGCCCATTTACCATCGTCAATCAAAAACCTTGTTGTCCACATATCCCTATTCTTTAGCTTTCAACCAATTTCTCAGTGGATTTGCATACATCGTCAACATCCTTTCTGTCAGGAACGCTACATCTTTATCGGGTAACTCTATCTTAGCCAACTGCCCTTCAAGGTATTGATTGAACCGTTCTTCATCTGCTTTCGTATAATGCGAGGCATTGGCATTGTCACCATTCAACCTGTCGAGAGCGATGTAATTGTTAGGATAAATACGGTAATGCGCATGAATCTGACTATCGATTTGTTCTGCCAAAGCACGATAGAAATCATTCTTAGGCATGTTCTTATCAGTCAACTCTTTCATCCTTGCGTTCACGGGAGCAGCACAATGATAATGAACACGACCTTTATAGCCGAAAATACCTACACGCATATTATCAAGGTCATCTTGTCTGCTCTTCTTAAAACGTGGATTGTCGCGTTTTTGCTGAAACTCCTTAGCCTTTAGGTAATCGCAAGGGTCATATTCATAACTGATAGTAAGCGGTACGATATTCAAGTCGGCAAGTTGTTCGTATGGTTTCCCCTCGCCACCCATGGCAAGCATCTTCAAGACCGACTCTTGCGTACGGTCGTCGCTATCCTTTGCCCTTCCCTCGCGTTGGGCTATCCAGATGTTTTCCTTTTTGGTGTTCACCGCATAGTGGATGTACTTGCTCATGAGTTGACTCGATTTAATCATCTCATGTGGAGTGAGTGAGCGGCGCACCACAAACGCCTTGTTCATCCGTACCAAACGTTTTATCCAAGGATAAATCAACAGGTTGTCGCCAATACCAATCTCTACCGTAGTAGGGTAATCGTGATTGACAAGCAAAACATCAAGGAAGGCAGAGTCGAGTACAATGTCACGATGGTTAGAGACAAAAGTATAACGCAAGCTTTTGTCTCGTGGCAAAGCCTTCTCATCAAACGAGACACCGTCGGATTTCTTGCGGATGATATAGTTCACAATCGGTTTCATGAAACGCAACTGGAAGTCGAGCGGCGTTTTCACTCCCGTAAACGCCAACTTCAACAATCCGTTGCGCAATGACTTGGGCAACCAAGGTGCAAAACCTTTCAACACCAATGAAAATTGCCTGTCGTTGAGCAAGTCATTAAAGGCTTGCTTCATCTCTTCTGCCTCATAAGGACGAATCTCATCAAACGAGCTTATCTCTTCTTCTTTCATGTTTACCTTGTTGAATTGGGGTAAATACTCAGATTTCCGCCCCTAATTTAGGAGCTTATCAAAACTGATTTTCCACTATATCTGTCAGTACGTCTTTGATGTCAAGCCCTGCAGCACGTACTTGTTGGGGAATGAAGCTGGTGGGAGTCATACCTGGTGTGGTATTGATTTCCAACATATAGATTTGATCAGAGCCATCGCTGTTTTTCGTTACGATGTAATCAATGCGGATGATGCCGTTGCAATGCAGAAGGTCATAGATACGACTCGTTTCATCCTGTAAAGCCTTCGTCAATTCGGGAGAGATGCGAGCCGGAGTGATTTCTTGCACTTGTCCATTGTATTTAGCATCGTAATCGAAGAATTCATTGTTGGTCACCACTTCAGTAACGGGGAACACCACCGACTTGCTCTTAGTCTTATAGCAGCCCACGGTAACCTCGGTACCGTTCAGATAGGATTCTATCATCACCTCATCACATTCCATGAATGCGTTTCTAAGTGCCGGAGCCAACTGGTCGGCATTTTTCACCTTTGACACACCGAAGCTACTTCCGTCGGCAGCAGGTTTCACGAAGCAAGGCATTCCTATCTGTGCCTCAATCTCCTCTTCAGTAAATTTGTTTTCCTCACCACGACGAAGCAAGATACTCTTGGCAACATTCACGCCAAACCCACGCAGGTAATTGTTGAGTGCGTATTTGTCAAACGTCAATGCCTCTACCAGTACGTTACTCGTAGAATAAGGCATGTGCAAGAGATCCAGATATCCTTGCATGATACCGTTTTCACCAGGAGTACCGTGAATGGTGATATAAGCATAATCAAACCAAATGGTCTTACCGTCTTGCTTGAAGGAGAAATCGTTTTTGTCGATATTGGCAACATCACCATTATCGAAGTTCACGTGCCAATCCACGCCCTTCACATCAACTATATACACATTATAACGTTCCTTGTCAAAGAAGGAATACAAGCCACGTGCCGAACGCAACGACACATCGTGCTCTGATGAGTCACCACCGCATAAGATGGCAATGTTTCTTTTCATTTTATCTTGAATGATTAAATATAAAATACACCTTAATTATATATATATGTCAGACGTTGTCTGCAATCCTCCGATATAGACACGCCATTTTTCTATCACCGCCTTCATGTCTTCAGGCAATGGTGAAGTGAAATCCATCTGTTTTCCAGTCTTGGGATGAACGAATCCCAACGTCTGCGCATGTAACACTTGGCGTGGACAAAGCTTGAAGCAATTTTGCACAAATGCCTTGTAGGTACTGCTACGTTGTCCTCTCAATATCTCATCGCCACCATATCGCTCGTCAAAGAACAAGGGATGACCAATGTGCTTCATGTGAGCACGAATCTGATGAGTTCTTCCCGTTTCGAGAATACATTCTATCAACGTCACGTAACCAAACCGCTCCACTACCCGATAATGAGTAACGGCTGGCTTGCCTATCTCTGAATCCGGTGGAAACACGGTCATGCGCAATCGGTCTTTAGGGTCACGTGCGATATTTCCTTCTATCCGTCCGCTGTCTTCCGTGAAATTACACCATACCAACGCCAGATAACTACGATGGGTGGTCTTGTTGAAGAATTGCACGCCAAGCTTGGATTTCGCCTCTGGTGTCTTGGCTATTACCAACAAACCGCTCGTATCCTTGTCGATACGGTGTACGAGTCCCACCTCTGGGTCATTAGGATCAAATTTGGGATTGTCTTTCAAGTGCCACGCTACGGCATTAATGAGCGTTCCGTGGAAATTGCCCGCACCAGGATGAACTACCATACCCGCCTTCTTATTCACCACCATCAGTTCATCGTCTTCATAAACAATGTCGATCGGAATATCTTCGGGCTCAATGCTATTGTCATGGCGCGGACGGTCAAGCATCAAGGTTATCACATCACCTGGACGCACCTTGTAATTGCTCTTCACGGGGCGGTCGTTGACATGAATGAAGCCTGCATCGGCAGCCTTCTGAATGCGGTTACGACTGGTATGCTGCTGATGCTCCAACATATACTTGTCAATTCTCAAAGGAGCCTGCCCAACATCTACCACCATTCGGAAATGTTCATACAACGATTGCTCGTCTTCCAATTCCTCTATTTCCTCTATCTGTATCGTCTCGTCGGTCATTGCCATTGCTTATCCTTGTTTTGCCTTCGGCTTTGAAGACTTCGTATCAGCAGATGTGGATTTCTTTTCCGATTTCACATCCGTCTTTGTTTCCGTTTTCTTCTCACTTGTAGATGACTTCTTCTCAGTGGTAGATGGTTTCTTCTCACTCGCTGTTGACTTCTTGTCGGTGGTAGAAACCTTTTTCTCCGAAGAAGTAGTGGTCTTATCGCTTGTCGATTCCTTCTTCTCCGTCACCGTTGGTTTCTCTTTCTTTTCCGACGTTGAAGATTGGGGAGCCTCCACCTCCTCAAAATCATCACCACTCATCAGGTCGCTTTCGTCAATATAGATGGGATCGATGTAATTCACGGAGTCAGACAAGTCTCTCAAACCATTTCCCACTTGGATATAGACCGAATCCTCTACCGAAATCTTGGCTCCGGCAGATACGTTCTTACCGTTGACGATGACTCCGTAAACCCAGTCTTTCTCACCAGAAACAAACTTAGGCATTCCGAGCTTGAAGCCCATAGACGACAATTTGGCTATTGCCTCGCGCAAAGAACTGTTGTCGATGATGTCGGGCATGGTGATGGTAGGTGTCTTGGAAGCATTGACGGTCAAGTAAATCAAATGTCCCGACTTCACACGCTCCCCAGCCTCAGGAGTTTGTTCCAGTACGCATCCTGGAGGAAGCGACTTCACATACCCCGTATCGCTGACCACCACTTCCAATCCCACATTCTCAAAGATGGCTTGTGCATCCTTGAAGCTCTTGTTTTTCACGTTGGGTATGGTAATAGCTTCACCGTGATGGGTATAAATATCCAATCCATACTTCACACCAATGCCAATCACCGCAACGACACATGCCATTGCGAGGAGATTTGCCCATAGATACAAACTTGTTATCTTCTTGAAAAATTCCGATGCTTTCATTGAATCACTATAATTTGTCGCAAAGGTAAACAAAAAACCACAAATATACAAAAAGCAACAAAGAAATAATATCTTTGCTGCTTTAATCATTGCGTCTTAGAGAAATTCCACGCTTATTTTCCGTGGTGCTCATTAGAAACCGTTAACTTCTTGCGGCCCTTGGCGCGACGAGAAGCAAGCACGCGACGACCGTTCTTGGTTGACATTCTCTCACGGAAACCATGCTTGTGAGCTCTTCTCTTGTTGTGAGGCTGAAATGTTCTTTTCATCTTCTTTGTATATTTATTGTTATTATTTTTCCGTAAAAAAGGCGGATACGCACAATTCGGGATGCAAAAGTACGGATAATTTTCGAAATAACAAAGAATTATGTGATTTTTAAACGCAAAACACATGTTTTTTTATATTTTATTTGTAACTTTGCAGCGCATTTTCATAAATCACAGACATAATTAATAACATTTTCAAGATAATACAACAATGATTAAATCACAAGACATCAAGAAAGGTACCTGCATCCGCATGGACGGGAAACTGTATTTCTGCATCGACTTCTTACACGTTAAGCCTGGTAAGGGAAACACCATTATGCGCACCACTCTGAAAGATGTGGTAAGCGGAAGAGTGCTTGAAAAGCGCTTCAACATCGGTGAGGCTCTCGAAGACGTACGTGTTGAGCGCCGCTCTTATCAATATCTCTACATGGAAGGTGAAGACTATATCTTCATGAACCAAGAGACATACGACCAGATTCCCATAGCGAAAGACCTCATCACTGGTGTAGATTACATGAAAGAAAGTGATGTTGTGGAGGTGGTAAGCGATGCTGATACCAATACGATCCTTTACGCTGAAATGCCAGTGAAGACCAATCTGCGCGTTACTCATAGCGAGCCCGGTATCAAGGGAGACACCGCTACCAACGCCACCAAACCAGCTACATTGGAAACAGGCGTGGAAATCCGCGTTCCATTGTTCATCAACGAAGGCGACTTGGTACAGGTTGACACTCGCGACGGCTCTTACCTGAACCGCGTAAAAGAATAATACGAACATCATCTATTTAGGAACAAGACGAGCGAAACATCATCCTCTTCTTGTTCCTAATTTATTAATAGGATTTCCTAACTTCTAATCACCATGAAATACAGTATCATCATTCCTGTCTATAACCGTCCAGACGAAGTGGACGAGTTGCTTTCCAGTTTACTTTCTCAATCTTTCCAAGACTTCGAGGTGATAGTCGTGGAGGATGGCTCTCAGAAAACGTGTCGCGAGGTATGCGACAAATATGAAGGAAAGCTAAGACTTTCGTATTTCATGAAACCCAACAGCGGTCCCGGACAGAGCAGAAACTATGGTGCGGAACGTGCCAAGGGCGACTATCTCCTGATCTTGGATTCTGACGTAGTGCTGCCTTGTGATTACCTGAAAGCCATTGAAGAGGAACTAAACACCAATCCTTGCGAGGCTTTCGGCGGTCCCGATGCTTCTCACCCTTCGTTTACGCCAGTGCAGAAAGCCATCTCTTACTCGATGACGTCTTTCTTTACCACGGGGGGCATTCGTGGTGGAAAGGCAAAACTGGATAAGTTCTACCCTCGCTCGTTCAACATGGGCATTCGGCGCGATGTTTACCTGTCGCTTGGAGGATTCTCCAAGATGCGCTTTGGTGAAGACATAGACTTCTCTTACCGTATCTGCGAGGCGGGTTATCGCCCTCGTTTGTTCCCACAAGCATGGGTTTGGCACAAGAGGCGCACGGATTTCCGCAAGTTCTTCCGTCAGGTTTTCAATTCGGGTATTGCCAGAATCAACTTGGAGAAACGTCATCCAGGCACGATGAAGCTCGTTCATACGCTCCCCATGGTGTTTACCGTAGGGGTAATCGGACTTGCCTTGCTTTTCATCCTCGGATTAGCCATGTATTTCTGTGGTGAATGGCTCGACGCAAACCACCTCAGACCTACCGACAACATGCACCAGGGCGTAGGCTTTATGCTTTGCATCCTGGCTCTCTGCCCCATCCTGCTCTACTCACTCATCATTTTCATCGATTCTTCCATCAAGAACCGTAGTCTTTGGGTGGGCATTCTCTCCATTCCGGCGGCTTTCGTACAACTCATGGGATATGGTTTTGGTTTCCTCAAAGCATGGTGGAAGAGAATCGTATTGAAACAAGACGAGTTTACGGCTTTTGAAAAGAACTTCTACAAGTAACCACAATGGCTTTTCAATGAAATAGCGAACACAATCATATTATGGAAAACAAACTTAGCATCAACCAATGGGCGGAGGAAGACCGTCCACGGGAGAAATTGCGTGACTTAGGGGCAGAGGTTCTGTCGAATGCGGAATTATTGGCGATATTGATTGGC
Source organism: Prevotella sp. UBA6994 (assembly GCA_002449845.1). Classification (GTDB taxonomy): domain Bacteria; phylum Bacteroidota; class Bacteroidia; order Bacteroidales; family Bacteroidaceae; genus Prevotella. The sequence goes on along the minus strand of DJXW01000014.1, from coordinate 1,938 downwards.
TCTGGCTCTGCCAAGGAATCAGCCGTAGAACTGATGAAGAGGGTTCTCAGCGATTGCCACAACAACCTCAACACGCTCGGCAAGAAAAGCATCCGTGAACTTTGTTCTTATAACGGTATCGGAGAGGCTAAGGCTATCAGCATCTTGGCGGCTTGCGAATTGGGAAAGAGACGACAAAGGGAAATGGCTGAACAAAGGAAAGACCTTGGTTCTGCCACTGCCATTTATGAATACATCCACCCTTTCATGAAAGATCTCGACGTGGAAGAGGCTTGGATTATCTTGATGAACCAAAACTACAAACTCATTCGTGCCTTACGCATCAGTCATGGGGGAATCACTGAAACCGCCGTTGACGTTCGCATCATCATGAAAGAGGCTCTTTTGTCAAACGCCACCGTCCTTGCCCTTTGCCATAATCATCCTTCCAACAACCCCAAGCCCAGTGGCGATGATGACAGACTCACCCAAAGGGTGAAGAAAGCGTGCGAAACCATGCGCATCTATTTCCTCGACCATCTCGTCATCTGTGACGGACAATACTACTCTTACCAAGAAATGGGAAGACTCTAAGAGAGGAATCGTCTGCGTAAACACTGTCTTTACCCAACCCAAACACCAAGTTTACCCAACGTAAACATCATCTTTACCAACCGTAAATGATAACTTTTTCTGATCTAATACAACGAAATTCAAAAATTTTGTGTAAGTTTGCACAAAAGAAAACAAACAATTGATTCATTTCATGGAGCAAACAGAGAAAATATGGATTGAAGAACGCATCGTAGATGTATTGAAAACAGTTTACGACCCTGAAATTCCCGTTGACATCTACGAGCTGGGACTCATCTATCGTATAGAGGTGAAAGACAACGGGGACGTGGAGATAGACATGACGCTTACCGCCCCAAGTTGCCCTGCGGCAGACTTCATCATGGAAGACGTGAGACAGAAGGTGGATGCGTTGGAAGGAGTACACAATGCCACGGTCAATCTCGTCTTCGAACCTGCTTGGGACCAAAGCATGATGAGCGAAGAAGCAAGGGTGGAGTTAGGATTTGATTGAACAAACCATTAAGCATGAAGAATATATATTTCCTCGCAGATGCCCACTTGGGGTCACTTGCCATTCAGCACCAACGCACTCAGGAACGCCGACTGGTAAGATTCCTCGACAGCATCAAGCACAAGGCATCAGCCATCTACTTGTTGGGAGACATGTTTGACTTCTGGAATGAGTACAAATATGTGGTTCCCAAGGGATATACACGGTTTTTGGGAAAGATTTCCGAACTGACCGACATGGGAGTGGAAGTACATTATTTCACGGGAAACCACGATATCTGGACGTATGGCTACCTGGAAAAAGAATGTGGGGTAATCCTGCACACCAAACCTGAAACCGTCGAGATTTACGACAAGGTGTTTTTCCTGGCTCATGGCGACGGATTGGGCGACCCTGACACGAAGTTTAAGTTGCTCCGCAAGATGTTTCATAACCGCACTTGCCAGAAACTGCTCAACTTCGTACACCCTTGGTGGGGAATGCAGTTGGGATTGAAGTGGGCGAAACATTCCCGCCTGAAACGTGCTGACGGCAAAGAGGCTCCTTTCATGGGTGAAGACAAGGAGTATCTCATACTTTTCACCAAAGAATACATGAAAACCCACTCCAACATAGACTATTTCATTTTCGGACATCGACACATAGAACTGGAAATGAAGATGTCTCGCAAGACGGAATTGGTGATATTGGGCGATTGGATTTGGCAGTTTACATACGCGGTCTTCGATGGTGAACACATGTTCATACAGCAATATATCGAAGGCGAAAGCAAACCTTGACAAGATGTTTACTAATTATAACAGAATCGTGCATGACCCTCGTATGAAGGCAATGCACGATTGTTTTTTGGTAAGTTCTAAAAATTAACATTT